>NZ_LT992502.1:2400000-3600000 GCF_900324475.1 Enterobacter bugandensis | reverse complement strand
CGGTGATATTTTGCAGCGCAGTGACCATGCCGCGGTGCAGAGACTGGGTAATGGTGAGCGCGACGACGGTTGCAAAAAGAATACAGCCGGTGAGGACGGCAAACGACATCCAGATGAAATGGCTGATAAGGCTGTCACGCGCGGTAAGACGTATTTCACCTATCTTCGCGCCGTTGTGCAGGATGGGCTGCGCAACCGGAACGGGGAAAAGCCAGCGGCTGACCAGCGCCCCCAGCGTGTCGTTATTATCCTTCGGGTTCCAGGACCAGTAGGCAAAGCGCTTTTTATGCCCGTTGATGACTTCTGCTACGGCAAACTGCCCCTGCTTACCCAGCGCAGCGAGCGTTTCGTTGGCCGCCAGTGAATCGTTGAAAACCAGAGAGGCTTCAAGGCTGTGGCTCATTGTGGCGCCGGTTAATTCGAGATTTTTTTGCGCGTATTGTTTTAATGTTACGACCGAGGCAAAACAGAGCAACAGCCATATTAACGTCATTGTGATGATGACGCTTATCATGCTGTTTCGCCTCAGCGTTCTTTTAAACGTCGGACGCTGCGTCGAGATGAAATCTTTATCCATGCTGCTTATTCCGTGCAAGCATCAATACATCCGGGTTAACCCTGACGCCACTGCGTGTCAACGCATCCAGATTGACGGAAAATCGCACCTGGCCACGATCGATTATCAGGCAAAAGGCGCTGCCAATAACACATTCCGGATTTTGCTCTGAGATTAATAGCAATGCTCTGCCCTGATATTGACTTATTAATTCAAGTTGTTTCGCAGGTGGTTCAGTCCCGAAATAAACAGCATCGCATGTCGCGGCCAGGGCTTCCCGATCGTTACGTACAATAACGGGGGTATAAGGTAACTCGTTATGCCCCTGGTCTTCGCTGAGCGCGTGCGTATAGTGAGAAGTGGCATAGATGCAGAGTTTAGGCTGACCGGAAAGCGACGGCCATCGCGTATAACTCACTATGCCTGAGATAATAGAACGTACCGATTTATCTGTCTCCGAGAGCGCGCCTGCCATCGCCGGGCCCACCATAAGGAACAGCATTAGCACCAGAGTGAGTCGGAACAAAGAGTTCAAGTATAAATTTCTCACCAGAATCCGCCGTACCGCTCCGGAAATAGATGTCCTTAAGAGTTGCGGGCAGAATACCATTGTTTATCAGAACCGTCATTATGTCAGAAATAGCCCATGGCTGACCTAAGCTAAATCCTACAGTTGTTTATTTTCCAAAGAATAAAAGCAGACTTAATTAAGCCTGCTGGAACGCATACTTTCATCCATTCCTTTTTGCCATGACGCATGCAGTTTCGCTGCATTTTCAACAGTATCACAACTGGCTGGATAAGATTTGCCCGCTAATCCCCATGCATGAATAAAGCCTTCTTCACACACTTTCTTCTGACCATCAGCATAGCCGCGAAGATATTCATTACGATCGACGTGGGGGTCGTTAAAACTATCGGCCAGGGTCTGGTTATCTTTAACCGGCAGGCCATTTATGGCGTCTTCTTTACCCGCGCTGAACCAGTCCGGGCTCGTCCAGTTGGGCTGGAAAGTGTAAGGATTAATCTGACAGCCCGATAAAAACAGCGACAGCAGGACGAAAGCAATCGATCGCATAACCCTTCTCCTTTTTCTTCAGCATAGCCTGGCGGAAGAAATTTAGAGTGTAATTTAAAGTTTACGATTTTAGCGGCTGATTTTTGCCTTTATTGTGCGACTGTAAACTAATGTGTACGTATTTTGGATTGAAATGTTTACTTTTTATGGTATCGTGGTTTCACCTCACTGAGGAAAACAACTATCGCAAACGAGCTTTACAGGATCGCTATCATGCAAAAAGACGCGCTGAACAACGTACATATCACTGACGAACAGGTTTTGATTACCCCGGATCAACTGAAAGCGGAGTTTCCGCTGAGCGCCGCGCAGGAGGCTCAGATCGAGCACTCTCGCCAGACCATTTCTGACATTATCGCTGGCCGCGATCCGCGCCTGCTGGTGGTTTGTGGTCCTTGCTCTATTCACGATCCTGAAACCGCCATTGAGTATGCGCGTCGATTTAAAGCATTAGCGGAGGAGGTCAGCGATAGCCTCTACCTGGTGATGCGCGTCTATTTTGAAAAGCCACGCACGACGGTTGGCTGGAAAGGATTGATCAACGATCCGCACATGGATGGCTCGTTTGATGTGGAAGCAGGCCTGAAGATTGCGCGTCGCCTGCTGGTGGAGCTGGTCAGCATGGGGCTGCCGCTGGCAACCGAAGCGCTGGATCCAAACAGCCCGCAATACCTGGGCGATCTGTTTAGCTGGTCCGCAATTGGTGCGCGTACGACTGAATCGCAAACCCACCGTGAGATGGCGTCTGGCCTGTCGATGCCGGTTGGCTTCAAAAATGGTACCGATGGCAGCCTGGCGACGGCGATCAACGCCATGCGCGCCGCCGCCATGCCGCACCGCTTTGTTGGGATCAACCAGGCGGGCCAGGTGTGCCTGCTGCAAACGCAGGGCAACCCGGACGGTCATGTGATCCTGCGCGGCGGTAAAGCGCCAAACTACAGCCCGGCGGACGTGGCGCAGTGTGAAAAAGAGATGGAACAGGCGGGACTGCGTCCGGCACTGATGGTAGATTGCAGTCATGGTAATTCGAATAAAGATTACCGTCGCCAGCCAGCGGTTGCGGAATCCGTGGTCGCACAGATCAAAGACGGAAACCGTTCGATTATCGGCCTGATGATTGAGAGCAACATTCATGAAGGTAATCAGTCATCAGAACAGCCGCGCAGCGCGATGAAGCACGGCGTCTCCGTGACGGATGCCTGCATCAGCTGGGAAACCACCGATGCGCTGCTGCGTGAGATCCATAAAGATTTAAGCGGCCAGCTGGCGACGCGTCTGGCTTAAGAGGGTAGTTATGGTTGCTGAATTGACCGCACTGCGCGATCAAATTGATGAAGTGGATAAGGCGCTGCTGGACCTGCTGGCGCGCCGTATGGCGCTTGTTGCCGAAGTCGGTGAGGTGAAAAGCAAATACGGCCTGCCGATTTACGTCCCGGAGCGCGAAGCCTCAATGCTGGCCTCCCGTCGTAAAGAGGCGCAGGCGCTGGGCGTTTCGCCGGATTTGATTGAAGATGTTCTGCGTCGCGTGATGCGGGAATCCTATTCCAGCGAAAACGACAAGGGCTTTAAAACCCTCTGTCCGTCCCTGCGTCCGGTGGTGATTGTTGGCGGAGCAGGGCAGATGGGGCGTCTGTTCGAGAAAATGCTGACGCTTTCTGGCTATCAGGTGCGCATTCTGGAAAAAGAGGATTGGGCACAAGCACCGGAACTGATGAAAGATGCCGGAATGGTTATCGTCAGCGTGCCGATCCACGTGACGGAGCAGATCATCGGGAAGCTTCCTCCTTTACCAAAAGACTGCATTCTGGTGGATCTGGCTTCCGTTAAAAACGGTCCTCTGCAGGCGATGCTGGCTGCGCATACGGGCCCGGTGCTCGGGCTGCACCCGATGTTTGGCCCGGACAGCGGCAGCCTGGCGAAGCAGGTGGTGGTTTACTGCGACGGCCGTCAGCCGGAAGCCTATCAATGGTTCCTGGAACAGATTCAGGTCTGGGGCGCGAGGCTGCACCGCATCAGCGCGGTCGAGCACGATCAGAACATGGCGTTCATTCAGGCGCTGCGCCACTTTGCGACCTTTGCCTACGGCCTGCATCTGGCTGAAGAGAACGTGCAGCTTGAACAGTTGCTGGCGCTCTCTTCACCGATCTATCGTCTTGAGCTGGCGATGGTCGGGCGTCTGTTTGCGCAGGATCCCCAGCTTTACGCCGACATCATCATGTCGTCTGAAAATAACCTGGCGCTGATCAAGCGCTACTATCAACGCTTTGGCGAAGCCATTACGCTGCTGGAGCACGGAGACAAGCAGGCGTTTATCGATAGCTTCCGCAAAGTGGAGCACTGGTTCGGCGATTACGCCACGCGTTTCCAGAGTGAAAGCCGCACGCTGTTGCGCCAGGCAAATGACAGTCGCCAGTAATCCAATGATGTATATACTGAAAGCCAGCAATGCTGGCTTTTTTCATTTTGGGGAACTGTCATGGCTGAACCGCAGCTGCTGTTGAACTACACCGGGCATCTGCCCGAATGCCCGACGTGGAGCGCAGAAGAAAATGCGCTTTACTGGGCGGATATTCTGGAAGGGGAGATCCACCGCTACCACCTGCCGACGGCGGAACATACCGTGCTCTCTTTCCACGAGGAGGTCGGCTGTTTCGCGCTGCGCGAGCAGGGTGGTTTTATCGTTGCGATGCGCACGGGCATCTGGCTAACCGATAAACACGGACTGCTGCGCCGCAAGGTGTGTGATAACCCCTCAAACCCGCAGCTCGCACGTTTTAATGATGGGGGCACCGACCATCAGGGCCGGTTCTATGCGGGCACGTTCTGGGGGCCGGGAGATTACAACGGCGCGCTGCTGATGCGCATCGACAACGACCTGACGCCGAAGGTGATCCAGTGCGATATCCACGGGCACAACGGCCTGGCGTTTAGCCCGGATAAGCAGTGGATGTTTACCTCAGACACGCCCAACGGTGTGATCTTCCGTACCCCGCTTGATGAACAGGGTGAACCCGGCAGGCGTGAGGTGTTTCGTCAGTTTAAAGAGGGCGAGGGGATACCGGACGGTGCGGCGATGGATGTGGAAGGCTGCTACTGGAGCGCGCAGTTTGACGGCTGGCGTATCGCGCGTTTTTCTCCACAAGGGGAGCAACTGGAAGAATACCGCATGCCGGTGCGTTGCCCGACGATGGTCTGCTTTGGCGGCGATGATATGAAAACGCTGTTCATTACCACCACGCGGGAAAATATGGATGCGGAGGAGGTGGCGAAGTATCCGCTTTCCGGAGCCGTCTTCACCCTGCCGGTTAATGTGGCAGGGATGAAGAAAAGCCGTTTTATCGAATGCTAGCTTGGATCGACCGGGACGACGTTTTCGCTCGGATAGCAGCCCAGCACTTTCATTGAACGGGTAATTTCACCCAGTTCGCGCAGGGCTTTCTGCATGGATGCAGATTCCAGGTTGGCCTGGATATCGAGGTAAAACATCTCTTCCCATGGATTACCGTGGATTGGGCGTGATTCCAGCCTGGTCATGATCAAATTGTGGTTGCGCAGCACCAGCAGGGCTTCTACCAGCGCGCCCGCCTGCTGGCCGGTCGCCATCAGCAGCGTGGTTTTCGCCGGCACCTGGTCTGACACGTTGATTGCCTTGCGGGCCAGCACCACGAAGCGGGTGATGTTTTGCGTCTGGTTAGCAAGATTGCGTTCCAGAACCTGTAAGCCATACAGCGCGCCGCCCGCTTCGCTGCCGAGCGCAGCAACGGTTGGGGAGTTAGCTTGCGCTACTTTTTCCATTGCCGCCGAGGTGCTTTCGGTGTACTCAATTTTCCAGTTCGGATAGCGGTTCAGGAACTGGCTACACTGCTGGAAAGGCTGCGGATGGCTGTACACGGTTTCGATCGTGTTCAGGTCCGTTGAACCGGAGACCAGCACGCAGTGATCGATAGGGATCGTCAGCTCGCCGACCAGCGACAGGCTGGTGTGCTGCAGTAAATCGTAGACGTCGTTAATGGCGCCGGAACTGGTGTTTTCAATCGGCACCACGGCGTAATCCGCCTGGCCGGTCTCAACCTGGTTAAAAATATCGGCGAATTTTGCGCAGCCGCTCTCAATAAACTCTTCAAAATGACGTGCGGCATACTGGCGTGCGGCCAGATGAGAGTAGGAGCCTTTAGGCCCGAGGAAGGCGATGCGCGCCGAGTGTGGGTTGGTTTTATTGAGATGCTGCTGGAGTAGCGCTTGCTGGGTTAGAACGGAATCTTCGATGATGAGCTGGAACAGCCGGGTGATGTAATGGGCATCGAGGTGATGCGCTTTACCGAGCTGGATGAGACGCTCCAGCAGATCGCGCTCGCGGTCGATATCACGCACCGGGCGATGGGAGTCCAGCTTGGCTTTGCCCACTTCAACGGCGAGGGCGCGACGTTCGGCCAGCAGCGCCAGTAATTTTTCATCCAGCGCGCTGATTTTTACTCGCAGATCCAGTAACGGGTTTTCCGGTGTCATAGTGTTGCCTGTCTCATTTTATCGTTATCAATAAAAAAGGCCCCCCGGTGTGGGAGGCCTTGTTGTTCGTCTTCGCATTCTTTATCACACGACGAAACGCCTCCCGTTCAGGGGAAGGTAAAAAAGAATGCGAAGAAGAACGGCGTAAGTTTCATAAAGTCATCCTGTGATTGATACCGTTAAAGTACCCGTACTGTTTTCACCCTGTCAATAAAAAACGCGCCCGAAGGCGCGTTGGCGGTACACTCAATTTAAAGGATTACTCTTCTTCAACTTCTTCCGCGAAGCTGGCGTCTTTCACCGACGTTGCGGCGCGACGGGCTTCACCTTTGTGTTGCACTTTATTGAGCTGCCGTTCCAGCTTGTTGATCAAATCGTTAATAGCGGTGTACATATCCTCATGTTTTGCGCTGGCGACCAGATGGCCGTTTGGAGTATTGATAGTTGCGTCAGCGATGAAACCCTGGGGCTCCTTGGACAGGATGATATGTGGATTAATCAAATGTGTTTGCCATTTATCAAGTTTGGCGAGACGGTCTGCGACGTGCTGGCGAATTGCCGGAGTAATTTCCATTTGTTTACTGGTAATGTTCATTGTCATAAATTTTACCTCTTGTCTTTCCGTCTTGGTGATTCCAGCATACCCGACCTAATGTCAAAATGTGTGATTTAGATCACGTTATTTTGTCGGTTTTTGTCAGGGAATCTTTTTTGTGAGGCAGGGCAGGAAGAGATGAGATTTACCTTGTGGAAGGTACGAATTACGGTCATAGTTGACGGGATGTGTTGAGGCTAAAGCGCTTCAGCGGATGTCTGAATTGAATAAAAAAACGGCAGCCTTCGGGCTGCCGTTTTGCATTGAAGCGATATCACGTGTTGCTGCTGTTCGCGGCGATGATTTTCGCCACTTTTTCAGCCTGAGCTGTCATCTGCATCTGACGGTAAGCATTTTCCATCAGCTTCAGGCCGTCACGCGTAGCCTGAGTATCCGGATAATCACGCAGCATACCTTCTACGCGGTTAACCACAGCAACCCATGCGCCACGGCGGGTATAGTATTCCGCAACGGAGTACTCATATTTCGCCAGACGATCTTTCAGGAACACCAGACGTTTGGTCGCGTCGGTCACGTACTGGCTGTTTGGATAGCCGCGCACCAGCTTGGAGAAGTCATTGAAGGCGTCGCGCGCATGCTGCGGGTCACGGTCGGAGCGATCTACGCCGAAGAAGCCCTGCAGGGCGCTGTCGTCCAGCGCCATGTTGGTCAGGCCGCGCATGTACATGACGTAGTCGATGTTAGGATGAGTCGGGTTCAGACGCATGAAACGATCGATAGTTGCCTGAGCCAGCGGCAGATCGGCATTTTTGTAGTAGGCGTAGATAAGATCTAACTGTACCTGCTGCGAATACGGACCAAATGGATAGCGATTATCCAACGCTTCCAGTTGCGTTATCGCCTGTTTCCAGTTACCGTCCTGCAACTTTTGTTGTGCAGTCGCATAGATTTCATTCGGCGGATTGTCAGGGACCTGTTCATTCGAACCGGAGCAGCCCACCAAAGCCAGGCTCAACGTGGCCGCTGCCACCAGATATTTCATGCGCGTCATGACGTTTTGACTTTCCTCAAATGTTTGTCCGGGAGAAACTCTGTTCCTGCTCCCGATTAAGACCAGCTACAATAGCACACTATATTAAACGGCAAAGCCGTAAAACCCAACGTTAAACAAAGAAGCAGTTTATGGCACAACGAGTAGAACTCACCGCAACAGTCTCCGAAAATCAGCTCGGTCAACGCTTAGATCAGGCTTTGGCCGAATTGTTCCCTGATTATTCGCGTTCACGTATAAAAGAATGGATCCTTGACCAGCGCGTGCTGGTAAACGGCAAGATCTGGGACAAACCAAAAGAGAAAGTGTTTGGTGGGGAAGCTGTTGCCATCAATGCTGAAATCGAAGAGGAAATCCGCTTCGAGCCGCAGGATATCCCATTGGACATCGTCTATGAAGATGATGACATTCTGGTGATCAACAAGCCGCGCGACCTGGTTGTTCATCCGGGCGCAGGGAATCCAGACGGTACGGTACTTAACGCACTTCTTCATTATTATCCGCCGATTGCGGATGTCCCACGTGCAGGCATCGTTCACCGTCTGGATAAAGACACCACCGGTCTGATGGTGGTGGCGAAGACCGTTCCCGCTCAGACCCGTCTGGTGGAGTCGCTGCAGCTGCGTGAGATTACTCGCGAATATGAAGCGGTGGCGATTGGACACATGACCGCTGGCGGCACGGTAGAAGAGCCGATCAGCCGTCACCCGACGAAACGTACCCATATGTCGGTGCATCCGATGGGTAAACCGGCGGTGACGCACTATCGCATTATGGAGCATTTCCGTATTCATACCCGCCTGCGCCTGCGCCTGGAAACCGGTCGTACTCACCAGATCCGCGTTCACATGGCGCACATTACCCATCCGCTGGTGGGGGATCAGGTGTACGGCGGTCGTCCGCGTCCGCCAAAAGGCGCGTCGGATGAGTTCATCAGCGTACTGCGTAAATTCGATCGTCAGGCGCTGCATGCGACCATGCTGCGTCTTTATCACCCGATCAGTGGTATTCAGATGGAATGGCATGCGCCTATCCCGCAGGATATGGTGGAACTCATTGATGCCATGCGTGCCGATTTCGAAGAACATAAGGATCAAGTGGACTGGTTATGACCAAACTGATTGTCCCGGAGTGGCCGCTGCCTGCAGGCGTGGCCGCCTGTAGTTCGACCCGTATTGGCGGCGTGAGCCAGGGCGCGTGGGAGTCTTTAAACCTCGGCGCGCACTGCGGCGACAGCCTGGAACACGTTGAAGAGAACCGCACGCGTCTGTTTGCTGCGGGAAATCTGCCGTCGAAGCCGGTTTGGCTGGAGCAGGTTCACGGCAAAGCGGTACTGAAGCTGACGGGAGAACCTTACGCTTCCAAACGCGCCGATGCTTCTTACAGTAATACGCCGGGTACGGTTTGTGCCGTAATGACCGCCGATTGTCTGCCGGTTCTGTTTTGTAACCGTGCCGGTACGGAGGTGGCAGCAGCGCACGCGGGCTGGCGTGGCTTATGCGAGGGCGTGCTGGAAGAGACCGTCGCCTGCTTCAATGATGATCCCGCCAATATCATGGCCTGGCTAGGTCCGGCGATTGGCCCTCGTGCTTTTGAAGTGGGGCCGGAGGTTCGCGAAGCATTCATGGAAAAAGATCCGCAAGCCATTGAGGCCTTCCTGCCTGCCGGGGAAAAATATCTGGCGGATATTTACCAGCTTGCCCGCCAGCGTCTGAATAATATTGGCGTATCGCAGATCTTCGGCGGCGATCGCTGTACGTTCACCGAAAAGGGTGATTTTTTCTCCTATCGCCGCGACAAGACGACGGGTCGTATGGCAAGTTTCATTTGGCTGATATAACCTAAAGAATCAAGACGATCCGGCACGTGCCGTTTTCTTTTCACATAATTCAGGTCATTAACCTTGAATAATTGAGGGATGACCTCATTTAATCTCCAGTAGCAAATTTGACCTGTTATGGGAGGAGTTATGCGTCTGGATCGTCTTACTAATAAATTCCAGCTTGCTCTCGCCGATGCCCAGTCCCTTGCACTGGGGCACGACAACCAATTCATCGAACCTCTTCATTTAATGAGCGCCTTGCTGAATCAGGAAGGGGGATCGGTACGTCCTTTATTAACGTCTGCTGGCATTAATGCTGGCCAGTTACGCACCGCTATCGATCAGGCGCTGAGCCGTTTACCGCAGGTAGAAGGTACCGGCGGCGACGTTCAACCGTCGCAGGATCTGGTGCGCGTGCTGAACCTTTGCGACAAGCTGGCGCAAAAACGTGGGGACAACTTTATTTCGTCGGAGCTCTTTGTTCTGGCGGCGCTTGAATCACGCGGTACCTTGACCGACCTGCTGAAATCTGCCGGTGCAACCACCGCCAATGTGACTCAGGCGATTGAGAAAATGCGCGGAGGTGAAAGCGTGAACGATCAGGGAGCCGAAGACCAACGTCAGGCTTTGAAGAAATTTACGGTCGATCTGACCGAACGTGCCGAGCAGGGCAAACTTGACCCGGTTATCGGCCGTGACGAAGAGATCCGCCGTACGATTCAAGTACTGCAGCGTCGTACCAAAAACAACCCGGTACTGATTGGTGAGCCGGGGGTCGGTAAAACCGCCATCGTTGAAGGGCTTGCGCAGCGTATCGTAAACGGTGAAGTGCCGGAAGGGTTGAAAGGCCGCCGCGTACTGGCGCTGGATATGGGCGCGCTGGTGGCCGGTGCGAAATACCGCGGTGAGTTTGAAGAGCGTTTGAAAGGCGTGCTTAACGACCTGGCGAAACAGGAAGGCAACGTCATTCTGTTTATCGACGAACTGCACACCATGGTGGGGGCTGGTAAGGCCGACGGCGCGATGGATGCCGGGAACATGCTGAAACCTGCGCTGGCGCGTGGTGAACTTCACTGTGTCGGTGCCACTACGCTTGATGAGTATCGTCAGTACATTGAGAAAGATGCCGCTCTGGAACGTCGCTTCCAGAAAGTGTTTGTTGCTGAGCCAAGCGTTGAAGATACCATCGCGATCCTGCGTGGTCTGAAAGAGCGTTATGAACTGCACCACCATGTGCAGATTACTGACCCAGCCATCGTTGCGGCGGCGACGCTTTCGCATCGGTATATCGCCGATCGTCAGTTGCCTGATAAAGCAATCGACCTGATCGATGAAGCGGCGTCGAGCATTCGTATGCAGATTGACTCGAAGCCGGAAGAACTGGACCGACTCGACCGCCGCATCATTCAGCTCAAGCTGGAACAGCAGGCGCTGAAAAAAGAGTCTGATGAAGCCAGTAAGAAACGCCTGGATATGCTCAATGAAGAGCTGGACGATAAAGAGCGCCAGTATTCTGAGTTGGAAGAAGAGTGGAAAGCCGAGAAAGCCTCCCTCTCTGGCACGCAGACCATTAAAGCGGAACTCGAACAGGCCAAAATTGCCATTGAGCAGGCTCGCCGTGTGGGTGACCTGGCACGTATGTCTGAACTACAGTACGGCAAAATCCCTGAGCTGGAGAAACAGCTTGAGATCGCCACGCAGTCTGAAGGCAAAACCATGCGTCTGTTACGTAATAAAGTGACGGATGCCGAAATTGCCGAAGTGCTCGCTCGCTGGACCGGTATTCCGGTGGCGCGCATGATGGAAAGCGAACGCGATAAGCTGCTGCGTATGGAGCAGGATCTGCATCAGCGGGTGATTGGTCAGGACGAGGCGGTTGAAGCGGTCTCCAACGCTATTCGCCGTAGCCGTGCTGGGCTTTCCGATCCAAATCGCCCGATCGGTTCGTTCCTGTTCCTGGGGCCGACCGGTGTCGGTAAAACCGAACTGTGTAAAGCGCTGGCAAACTTTATGTTCGACAGCGACGATGCGATGGTGCGTATCGACATGTCTGAGTTTATGGAAAAACACTCCGTCTCGCGTCTGGTCGGTGCGCCTCCGGGATATGTTGGTTATGAAGAGGGCGGCTACCTGACCGAAGCGGTGCGCCGGCGTCCTTATTCCGTCATCCTGCTGGATGAGGTGGAAAAAGCGCATCCGGATGTGTTCAACATCCTGCTTCAGGTGCTGGATGATGGTCGTCTGACGGACGGGCAGGGGAGAACGGTCGATTTCCGTAATACGGTCGTCATCATGACCTCGAACCTGGGTTCCGATTTGATTCAGGAACGTTTCGGTGAACTTGACTACAGCCATATGAAGGATCTGGTGCTCGGTGTGGTGAGCCATAACTTCCGTCCGGAGTTCATTAACCGTATTGACGAAGTGGTGGTATTCCACCCTCTGGGTGAAAAACACATTGCGTCGATTGCGCAGATCCAGCTGCAGCGTCTGTACAAACGTCTGGAAGAGCGTGGATATGAAATTCACATCTCCGACGATGCGCTGAAGCTGCTGAGCGAGAATGGTTACGATCCGGTTTATGGTGCGCGTCCACTGAAACGTGCTATTCAGCAGCAGATCGAAAACCCGCTGGCGCAGCAGATCCTCTCCGGAGAACTGATTCCGGGCAAAGTTATCCGTCTGGAAGCCAACGACGATCGTATTGTGGCAGTGCAGTAAGTCACAAAACGCAAAAACGAGCCGCTTGCGGCTCGTTTTTGTTTAAAAACCAGGCGAAAATTGAGGTCTGGGATGCGTTTTGCCTGGAAAGTGAGCAGTCAGTAAATAATTTTCACTTTATCCTTGCAGCTTCGGAATTACTCCCTATAATGCGCCTCCACTGACACGGAACAACGGCACACACGCCGCCGGGTCAGCAGAGAAAAGCGAAATAAACGCTTGACTCTGAAGCGGGAAAGCGTAATATGCACACCCCGCGCCGCAGCGAAAACGTAGCGGCACTGCTCTTTAACAATTTATCAGACAATCTGTGTGGGCACTCAAAGTGACATGGATTCTTAACGTCGCAAGACGAAAAATGAATACCAAGTCTCTGAGTGAACATGCGTAATTCATTACGAAGTTTAATTCACGAGCATCAAACTTAAATTGAAGAGTTTGATCATGGCTCAGATTGAACGCTGGCGGCAGGCCTAACACATGCAAGTCGAACGGTAGCACAGAGAGCTTGCTCTCGGGTGACGAGTGGCGGACGGGTGAGTAATGTCTGGGAAACTGCCTGATGGAGGGGGATAACTACTGGAAACGGTAGCTAATACCGCATAACGTCGCAAGACCAAAGAGGGGGACCTTCGGGCCTCTTGCCATCAGATGTGCCCAGATGGGATTAGCTAGTAGGTGGGGTAACGGCTCACCTAGGCGACGATCCCTAGCTGGTCTGAGAGGATGACCAGCCACACTGGAACTGAGACACGGTCCAGACTCCTACGGGAGGCAGCAGTGGGGAATATTGCACAATGGGCGCAAGCCTGATGCAGCCATGCCGCGTGTATGAAGAAGGCCTTCGGGTTGTAAAGTACTTTCAGCGGGGAGGAAGGCGGTGAGGTTAATAACCTCATCGATTGACGTTACCCGCAGAAGAAGCACCGGCTAACTCCGTGCCAGCAGCCGCGGTAATACGGAGGGTGCAAGCGTTAATCGGAATTACTGGGCGTAAAGCGCACGCAGGCGGTCTGTCAAGTCGGATGTGAAATCCCCGGGCTCAACCTGGGAACTGCATTCGAAACTGGCAGGCTAGAGTCTTGTAGAGGGGGGTAGAATTCCAGGTGTAGCGGTGAAATGCGTAGAGATCTGGAGGAATACCGGTGGCGAAGGCGGCCCCCTGGACAAAGACTGACGCTCAGGTGCGAAAGCGTGGGGAGCAAACAGGATTAGATACCCTGGTAGTCCACGCCGTAAACGATGTCGACTTGGAGGTTGTGCCCTTGAGGCGTGGCTTCCGGAGCTAACGCGTTAAGTCGACCGCCTGGGGAGTACGGCCGCAAGGTTAAAACTCAAATGAATTGACGGGGGCCCGCACAAGCGGTGGAGCATGTGGTTTAATTCGATGCAACGCGAAGAACCTTACCTACTCTTGACATCCAGAGAACTTAGCAGAGATGCTTTGGTGCCTTCGGGAACTCTGAGACAGGTGCTGCATGGCTGTCGTCAGCTCGTGTTGTGAAATGTTGGGTTAAGTCCCGCAACGAGCGCAACCCTTATCCTTTGTTGCCAGCGGTTAGGCCGGGAACTCAAAGGAGACTGCCAGTGATAAACTGGAGGAAGGTGGGGATGACGTCAAGTCATCATGGCCCTTACGAGTAGGGCTACACACGTGCTACAATGGCGCATACAAAGAGAAGCGACCTCGCGAGAGCAAGCGGACCTCATAAAGTGCGTCGTAGTCCGGATTGGAGTCTGCAACTCGACTCCATGAAGTCGGAATCGCTAGTAATCGTGGATCAGAATGCCACGGTGAATACGTTCCCGGGCCTTGTACACACCGCCCGTCACACCATGGGAGTGGGTTGCAAAAGAAGTAGGTAGCTTAACCTTCGGGAGGGCGCTTACCACTTTGTGATTCATGACTGGGGTGAAGTCGTAACAAGGTAACCGTAGGGGAACCTGCGGTTGGATCACCTCCTTACCTTAAAGAACCTGCCTTTGTAGTGCTCACACAGATTGTCTGATGAAAAGTAAACAGCAAGGCGTCTTGCGATTGAGACTTCAGTGTCCCCTTCGTCTAGAGGCCCAGGACACCGCCCTTTCACGGCGGTAACAGGGGTTCGAATCCCCTAGGGGACGCCACTTGCTGGTTCGTGAGTGAAAGTCACCTGCCGTCATATCTCAAAACTGACTTGCGAGTCACGTTTGAGATATTTGCTCTTTAAAAATCTGGATCAAGCTGAAAATTGAAACGACACATCTTTAATGGTGTGTTCGAGTCTCTCAAATTTTCGCAATCATGAAGTGAAACATCTTCGGGTTGTGAGGTTAAGCGACTAAGCGTACACGGTGGATGCCCTGGCAGTCAGAGGCGATGAAGGACGTGCTAATCTGCGAAAAGCGACGGCGAGGTGATATGAACCTTTGACCCGTCGATGTCCGAATGGGGAAACCCAGTGTGATCCGTCACACTATCGTTAACTGAATACATAGGTTAACGAGGCGAACCGGGGGAACTGAAACATCTAAGTACCCCGAGGAAAAGAAATCAACCGAGATTCCCCCAGTAGCGGCGAGCGAACGGGGAGCAGCCCGGAGTCTGAATCAGCTTGTGTGTTAGTGGAAGCGTCTGGAAAGTCGCACGGTACAGGGTGACAGTCCCGTACACGAAAATGCACAGGTTGTGAACTCGAAGAGTAGGGCGGGACACGTGGTATCCTGTCTGAATATGGGGGGACCATCCTCCAAGGCTAAATACTCCTGACTGACCGATAGTGAACCAGTACCGTGAGGGAAAGGCGAAAAGAACCCCGGCGAGGGGAGTGAAAAAGAACCTGAAACCGTGTACGTACAAGCAGTGGGAGCACCTTCGGGTGTGACTGCGTACCTTTTGTATAATGGGTCAGCGACTTATATTCTGTAGCAAGGTTAACCGTATAGGGGAGCCGCAGGGAAACCGAGTCTTAACTGGGCGTTAAGTTGCAGGGTATAGACCCGAAACCCGGTGATCTAGCCATGGGCAGGTTGAAGGTTGGGTAACACTAACTGGAGGACCGAACCGACTAATGTTGAAAAATTAGCGGATGACCTGTGGCTGGGGGTGAAAGGCCAATCAAACCGGGAGATAGCTGGTTCTCCCCGAAAGCTATTTAGGTAGCGCCTCGTGAACTCATCTTCGGGGGTAGAGCACTGTTTCGGCTAGGGGGCCATCCCGGCTTACCAACCCGATGCAAACTACGAATACCGAAGAATGTTATCACGGGAGACACACGGCGGGTGCTAACGTCCGTCGTGAAGAGGGAAACAACCCAGACCGCCAGCTAAGGTCCCAAAGTCATGGTTAAGTGGGAAACGATGTGGGAAGGCACAGACAGCCAGGATGTTGGCTTAGAAGCAGCCATCATTTAAAGAAAGCGTAATAGCTCACTGGTCGAGTCGGCCTGCGCGGAAGATGTAACGGGGCTAAACCATGCACCGAAGCTGCGGCAGCGACGCTTATGCGTTGTTGGGTAGGGGAGCGTTCTGTAAGCCGTCGAAGGTGTGCTGTGAGGCATGCTGGAGGTATCAGAAGTGCGAATGCTGACATAAGTAACGATAAAGCGGGTGAAAAGCCCGCTCGCCGGAAGACCAAGGGTTCCTGTCCAACGTTAATCGGGGCAGGGTGAGTCGACCCCTAAGGCGAGGCCGAAAGGCGTAGTCGATGGGAAACAGGTTAATATTCCTGTACTTGGTGTTACTGCGAAGGGGGGACGGAGAAGGCTATGTCAGCCGGGCGACGGTTGTCCCGGTTTAAGCGTGTAGGTGTGTGTTCCAGGCAAATCCGGTTCACTTTAACACTGAGGCGTGATGACGAGGCACTACGGTGCTGAAGTGATAAATGCCCTGCTTCCAGGAAAAGCCTCTAAGCATCAGGTAACATCAAATCGTACCCCAAACCGACACAGGTGGTCAGGTAGAGAATACCAAGGCGCTTGAGAGAACTCGGGTGAAGGAACTAGGCAAAATGGTGCCGTAACTTCGGGAGAAGGCACGCTGATATGTAGGTGAAGCCCCTGCGGGCGGAGCTGAAATCAGTCGAAGATACCAGCTGGCTGCAACTGTTTATTAAAAACACAGCACTGTGCAAACACGAAAGTGGACGTATACGGTGTGACGCCTGCCCGGTGCCGGAAGGTTAATTGATGGGGTTAGCGGCAACGCGAAGCTCTTGATCGAAGCCCCGGTAAACGGCGGCCGTAACTATAACGGTCCTAAGGTAGCGAAATTCCTTGTCGGGTAAGTTCCGACCTGCACGAATGGCGTAATGATGGCCAGGCTGTCTCCACCCGAGACTCAGTGAAATTGAACTCGCTGTGAAGATGCAGTGTACCCGCGGCAAGACGGAAAGACCCCGTGAACCTTTACTATAGCTTGACACTGAACACTGGTCCTTGATGTGTAGGATAGGTGGGAGGCTTTGAAGCGTGGACGCCAGTCTGCGTGGAGCCGTCCTTGAAATACCACCCTTTAATGGCTGGTGTTCTAACGTAGACCCGTGATCCGGGTTGCGGACAGTGTCTGGTGGGTAGTTTGACTGGGGCGGTCTCCTCCCAAAGAGTAACGGAGGAGCACGAAGGTTAGCTAATCCTGGTCGGACATCAGGAGGTTAGTGCAATGGCATAAGCTAGCTTGACTGCGAGAGTGACGGCTCGAGCAGGTGCGAAAGCAGGTCATAGTGATCCGGTGGTTCTGAATGGAAGGGCCATCGCTCAACGGATAAAAGGTACTCCGGGGATAACAGGCTGATACCGCCCAAGAGTTCATATCGACGGCGGTGTTTGGCACCTCGATGTCGGCTCATCACATCCTGGGGCTGAAGTAGGTCCCAAGGGTATGGCTGTTCGCCATTTAAAGTGGTACGCGAGCTGGGTTTAGAACGTCGTGAGACAGTTCGGTCCCTATCTGCCGTGGGCGCTGGAGAATTGAGGGGGGCTGCTCCTAGTACGAGAGGACCGGAGTGGACGCATCACTGGTGTTCGGGTTGTCATGCCAATGGCACTGCCCGGTAGCTAAATGCGGAAGAGATAAGTGCTGAAAGCATCTAAGCACGAAACTTGCCCCGAGATGAGTTCTCCCTGAGACTTTAAGTCTCCTGAAGGAACGTTGAAGACGACGACGTTGATAGGCCGGGTGTGTAAGCGCAGCGATGCGTTGAGCTAACCGGTACTAATGAACCGTGAGGCTTAACCTTACAACGCCGAAGCTGTTTTGGCGGTGAGAGAGACGATTTTCAGCCTGATACAGATTAACAGAATTTGCCTGGCGGCTTTAGCGCGGTGGTCCCACCTGACCCCATGCCGAACTCAGAAGTGAAACGCCGTAGCGCCGATGGTAGTGTGGGGTCTCCCCATGTGAGAGTAGGGAACTGCCAGGCATCAATTAAGAAGAACCCCGTACCGTAAGGTACGGGGTTTTTTGCTTTGTGCGCCGGAAAATACCGGGTGGCGGCACCGCCTGACCGTGCCTACAATTGTTAAAACGATTTTAACAATGGTGCCGCTTTGACACGTCCCTTTAATTACCAACAAGATTTTGCCAACATTAATTTCCGTGACCATGCAGAGCTGTATCAGGTGGGGCGGGGAGAGCAGGGTGTGCTCATGGTGGAACCTTACAAAAGCGAGATCCTTCCGCACTGGCGATACAAAGATGCTGAAGTTGCAGCGCGATCGGCAAAAGAAATTTACGCCCTGTTTGAAGAATATCGTCAGCAAAACGACTTTGTGGGTATGGATATGGCGCGTAAATTCATTCAGATGGGCTATACGCGCGCCAGGCGATACGCCAATCATAAAGGCGGTAAAAAGTACGATGAGAAGCGCCAGGTAAAACCGCTGGATTGCGATCCCGTAAAAGCCGAAGCCGCCGCGGTCTTCAAAAAGTGGTGGGATAAAATTCGTGCAGATGAAGATTATTTGCAGCGAAAAAAGGCGCATCAGCAGAAGTGGGGATAATTACTACGTCCGCTAATAATTCGAGACCTGATCGAGTTCACAAAACGTAATGAAACATATTAGAAACATTTTATTTACCTAACGATTCGTTTTAAATCCGGTTTTACTGTTTGTGGGCAATGGCCCGCAATGTGAGACAGGGGATTTTAAAATGACAGAAACCGTAGCCAGTGCAGATACGGATAACACCAATTTGGCAGGTAAGGATAGCCGTCGTCGGGTTTGGGCAATCGTTGGGGCCTCCTCGGGGAACCTCGTAGAGTGGTTTGACTTTTACGTCTATTCATTCTGTTCACTCTACTTTGCGCATATCTTTTTCCCGTCCGGGAATACCACCACTCAGCTTCTGCAAACCGCAGGCGTTTTTGCCGCCGGGTTCCTGATGCGCCCTATCGGTGGATGGCTGTTCGGCAGGATCGCAGACAGAAAAGGGCGCAAGACCTCCATGCTCATCTCCGTATGCATGATGTGCGTCGGCTCGCTGGTGATTGCCTGCCTGCCCGGATATGACACTATCGGAACATGGGCACCCGCGTTGCTGCTGCTGGCACGTCTGTTCCAGGGGCTGTCGGTCGGTGGGGAATACGGCACCAGTGCGACATACATGAGCGAAGTGGCGGTTGAAGGCCGAAAAGGCTTCTATGCATCATTCCAGTATGTGACCCTCATTGGCGGACAGCTGCTGGCGTTACTGGTTGTGGTGATCCTGCAACAAATCCTTAGCGATGAAGATTTGCACGCCTGGGGCTGGCGCATCCCGTTTGCTATGGGCGCTGCCCTGGCGGTTGTCGCCCTGTGGCTACGCCGTCAGCTTGATGAAACCTCTCAACAGGAGGTCAGGGCGCTGAAAGAGGCGGGCTCGATGAAGGGGCTCTGGCGAAACCGCAAAGCATTTTTGATGGTGTTAGGTTTTACCGCCGCGGGCTCGCTAAGTTTCTATACCTTTACCACCTACATGCAAAAATATCTGGTTAACACCACGGGCATGCATGCAAACGTTGCGAGCGTCGTCATGACGGTGGCGTTACTCGTCTTTATGCTTATCCAGCCGATTGTCGGCGCGCTGTCGGACAAAATAGGTCGCCGCACCTCCATGCTGATCTTTGGCGGCATGCTCACCCTGGGTACCGTTCCGCTTTTGACTGCGCTACAGCAGACAACGTCGCCGTATGCCGCTTTCGCGCTGATCATGGTGGCACTCATTATTATCAGTTTTTACACGGCAATA
The DNA here is from genome assembly GCF_900324475.1 of Enterobacter bugandensis. Taxonomy (NCBI): domain Bacteria; kingdom Pseudomonadati; phylum Pseudomonadota; class Gammaproteobacteria; order Enterobacterales; family Enterobacteriaceae; genus Enterobacter; species Enterobacter bugandensis. The sequence continues at coordinate 3,580,504 of NZ_LT992502.1, read as the reverse complement.
AGTGGCATTTTGAAAGCGGAAATGTTTCCCGCACAGGTGAGGGCGCTGGGTGTTGGCCTCTCTTATGCGGTAGCGAATGCCCTGTTTGGCGGTTCGGCAGAGTATGTCGCGCTATCGCTCAAGTCGTGGGGCAGTGAAACGACCTTCTTCTGGTATGTCACCGTAATGGGAGCGCTGGCGTTTATTGTCTCGCTGATGCTGCATCGCAAAGGAAAAGGTATCCGCCTTTAATAATGTGCCATCTGCCAGACGGCGTAGCCGGTTGTTGCGCCGGCTACGTCCCAGGCGAAATCTTTCCAGCTCCAGCCGCTCCCTGCGGGGCGGCTATCCCATAGTTCTTTTGATGCCCCAAGGCCCACTGAGAACATCAACCCTATCGCCGCGCTACGGTCCCGGCTGTATCCCTGATGCTGCGCGTACTCATTACCGGCTGCAGACAGCATAGCGGAAGCGAGGAAGTGTTGTGCTTTGTCCTGACCGGACCAGCTATCATTGGCCATATGACTGCAGCCAGTCAGAAAGAAAGCGCTCAGTAACAGAGGAATACGCATCAACGGGCTCCATAAAAAAGCCCTGCGGGTAACAGGGCCTGGACATTACAGAATTCGGCTGATAAGTCGGTCAATACGGATACGACGCAAGCGGCGAATCAGCTTGCGAACTTTCACAGGATAATCGGCAATGCTCTGCAGCTCGCGGTAATGATTAACCACCGTGGTGTGCGTGCGAATCAACTCCAGTTCACGCTCACGCTGCGCGGCTAACTCATGCTGCGGGTCATGGATCAGGATCGCGTTTTCCAGATCCAGTCTCCACGCGCGCGGGTTCAGGTTGTTACCGGTCAGCAGCATCCACTCATCGTCGACCCACATACCTTTCAGATGGTAACTATTGTCTTCATCTTTCCACAGACGCACAACCAGCTGGTCAGTATTTACGTAATACTGTAAACGGCTCAGGAAGCGGCGCAGGTTAATTTCATAAAGATAAGGCAGCGCACCGATGATTTTGAACGGCTGATCTTCAGGAATGAAGAAGTCGTTCGCCGTTTTATCCCCGACGATAATTTCCACTTTTTTACCATCGCGCAGCAGCTGAATGATATTACGCACCAGCACGGCAGGAAGGTTAAAGTACGGCGTACAGATGGTGAGCTTTTGCTCCGCGCACGGCATCAGATGGAAGATCGTTTTATTCAGCAGGCTTGATTTGCCAAGCCCAACCAGCGGGGTAACGGATAACTCTTCGTTGTTAGCGTCGCCCTGAAAATGGTAAACAGCATCGCGCAGCTCCTGGCGGAAGGCGCGAACATCGTTTTTGATTTCCGGGCTCTTAGGGCGCTCGGGATCGTCAAGGCGATTAACGCCACGGCCATGTACCAGGTTTTTATCAACCCAGTTAAACATGATATCGGCCATCTGAGGATTACGGATCAGATGGTAGCGGTCGTAGCGATATTTATCGAGCTGATGAAGGTAGACATCATTGAGGCTTGCGCCGCTGTAAAGCACGCTGTCATCGATGATGAATCCTTTAAAATGAAGGACGCCGAGCGCTTCGCGGGTATTCACCGGGACGCCATAAACAGGTACATCGACGCCAGGATTTTCCTGCGCCGTGCGGCAATACCAGTCTGCATTGGTGTTTGAAGCGGCCGCGCCAATACGGCCACGCTGGGCGCGATGCCAGTCAACCAGCACGCGAACATCCAGCTCCGGACGCTGACGTTTGGCTTCATAGAGCGCGTTCAGGATCGCGCGCCCGCCTTCATCTTGTTCAAGATACAGGGCCACAATGCAAATGCGTCGCGTGGCACTGGCAATCTTTTCCAGAAGCGTCTCCCGAAAATGAGCGGGAGCGTAAAAGAACTCTACATCATCAACTGACTGAGAAATCTTCGGTAGTTGAGCAAGGTGTTGTTGATGTTTATTACGCTTAAATTTTGACAACATCACAGTGCGTTTCTTCTCTGTTCATTGAAGGGTTGTCTGTACCATGCAAACAACATAAGCGGACAATGATACCACCAGTCCCGTCCAAAGTGGGTAACATTTCCAGTAGCTTACTCGGGTTTGTCTGCCGGTGTCAGGCCGAGGGATAAGGCGACAATACCTTCGTCCAGCTGAATATCAACCTCAAATCCGAGTTTTCGCGCCAGGGTCACCATACCGCGATTGTTCGGCATAGTAATGCCATTCAGGCGTAACAATCCGTGATCTCGCGTATAACTGATGAGTTTTTCCAGCAGTCGTCTGCCCAGACCCAGGCCTTTAAGATCGGAGCGCACCAGCACAGCAAATTCCGCGTCAATGTTATCCGGATCGGAAATTGCGCGCGTCACGCCGAGGATCTCATCGCCCCGATCGGAACGTCGAACGGCGACAAACGCCATCTCTCGATCGTAGTCGATCTGGGTCATATTGGCTAAATCATCGTGGGTAAATTCGTTGATTTCGCTAAAGTAGCGATAATAGAGATCTTCTTTCGTAACCTGAGAAATAAAGGCACGCAGCTGCGGTTCATCTTCCGGCAGAATAGGGCGGAACAGGGCGCGTTCCCCATTCTTCATCTCGACCCACTCCTCCAGCTGCAGAGGATATGGACGGATCGCCAGGCGGCTCTCTCTGTCCCCTTCAAATGGCGCGATATCCAGCGTTACGTCCAGCGCCGTAAATTCAGTGCCGGAGGCGAGCAGCGGATGGATATCCAGCCGCTGGATCTCCGCACAATCTACGACCAGGTTAGACACCTGCACCAGGAACTGACTTAACCCGGCAATATCGAGCGGACGCAGGGCGCTGCGGCCCCGGATCTTTTTGCTTTTAATCGCCTGAATGATCAGATAGCGCGCCAGATTCATGTTCAGCGGCGGTAGCGCCACCGCGGCCTGTTCCTCTGGACGCCACTCAACGCCGCCTTCCCCCAACATAATGAGCGGGCCGAAGACAGGATCGTGTTCAACCACCACCCGCAGTTCCTGGGCGCCCGCGCGATGAGCCATGCTTTGCACCAGCAGTCCGTGGATCCGAGCCTGCGGCCAGGCCATTTTGACGCGATCGAAAATGGCATCAGCTGCCTGCTGCACCTCCGTTGCCGTACGCAGGTACAACATGACTCCCTGAACGTCAGACTTATGCGGGATATCGGGGGAACGAAGCTTAAGGGCGACCGGGTAGCCAATCTGTTCGGCTATATGTACGGCCTCAGCGCTGTCGCTGGCGATCCAGGTTGGCAGAGTTTGCATCCCGTAGCTGCCCAGTATGGGCTGCACTTCATGCGTATCAAGCGAGGTCGCGCCTTCTTCAATGGCCTGCTGTAACAGCCGATGAACGTCGACGGTGTTCGCCGTCAGGTTTCCGGGCAAAGCCGGTGTCTCACGCAGCTGTTTCTGGTTGCGGCGATATTCCACCATATGCATAAATGCCGTGATGGTGCCTTCCGGCGTGCGGTAGGTTGGCAGTCCGGCTTCACTGAACAAGCGTCGCGCCTCCTGAGAGGAAAACTCACCGCACCAGTTGGTCAGCAGGGTGACATATTTGCCGCGCGGATGATTTCGTACCGCCTCAATCAGCGCCCGCGCGCTTTCACTGCCCGGCGCGGCCGCGCTGGGGGAGTGGATAATCATCAGCGCATCGAAATCCTGGCTGTCCAGCAAAATGGAGATTGCTCTGATATAGCGATCGCTGCTGGCGTCATCGCGCAAATCAAGCGGATTGCCGGGCGTCACGCTTGCCGGAAGCACCTCTCTGAGGCGTTGCAGCGTCTCTTCACCCAGCGTGGCCAGCTTGCCGTTACGCAGCCAAAGCTCATCCAGCGCCAGCGCGGCAGGGGCCGCGCCATTGCTGACAATCATTAACTTCTCGCCGCGCAGCGGACGCATGTGGCTCAACGTCTCAACGGCGGAAAAAAGCTCGTGTGTATCCTGCACCCGCAGCAACCCCGCGCGCTGAATGGCAGCATCCCAGGCCGGATCCATACCGGAATGAGACTGCAGCAGACGCTGCGCCGCAGGGCTACGACCGCTTTTGATAACGAGGATCGGTTTATTGCGCGATGCGCTACGCGAAGCGGAAACAAAACGACGGGCGTCGCTCAGGTGCTCAAGATAAAGGAGGATTGCGCTAGTTTTGCTGTCTCGCGCCAGGAAATCCAGCAGTTCGTCAACGTCAATATCCAGGCTGTCGCCCAGAGCAATGAAGTAGGAGAATCCCATTTCACGCTGCTGCGCCCAGTCAAGGATGGTGTTTGAGACCGCAGCCGACTGCGAGATAAACGCCAGCTTGCCTTTACGGATCGGCACCGGGGAGAAGCTGGCGTTCAGCCCCTGCCAGGGCGCGAGCAGACCCAGGCTGTTCGGCCCGAGAATACGCATCTGATAGCGGCTGGCGCAGGCCAGCAGTTCGGGCTGCTGTTCAGGCGGAGACGAGAGAATAATGCAGGTTTTACACCCTTTCTTGCCGAGTGACTCCAGCAGTTCCGGATTGCGTTTGGCGTTTGTACACAGAACGGCGAGATCCGGTACGAAAGGCAGGCTCTCCACGTCCGGCCAGGCAAGCACGCCCTGAACGGCCTTATAAGACGGTGTGACGGGCATAACGGGACCGTTAAATCCTCCGGCCAGCAGGTTGCGCATCATCAGATAGCCTGCACGATCCGGTTTCATTGATGCGCCGATGACGGCAATGGATTTAGGACGGAGTAGCGCTTCTAACCCTCTCTGGCTCATGCAGGCCTCCTGTGAATGCAAGCGACCTGATGATTTTAAACGCTTTCTGTCTCCGTTGCTGTGATGCTGCCCTTATGAACGGTTTTTCCCGCCAGATAGCGCTCCCGGAAGCATGAGAAATGGTTGCCCAGGGCACCAGCTGCAGCGGTATCTCCTGCTAAATCCAGTAGCGCAATGGCTACTTCGGCAGTGCAGTATTGCCCGTCAGCATGCGCTTCGCGCAGGCGGTAGGCCGAGACGCGGGAAAGATCGACAGAAATAACCGGCAGAGCGTCGAGGTAAGGGCTTTTGCGAAACATTTTCCGCGCTTCGGTCCAGGTACCGTCCAGCATAATAAACAGCGGTGGTTTGCCTGATGGCGGCGCGGTAAGGACCTGACGCTGTTCTCCCGCATAAGATGCCGGGAAAACCACCATCGGCTGGTAGTCCGGGCTTGCCACCAGGTCGAGCAGAGCCTGAGGTGGCTCAGTGCGCGACCACTGAAACGCGGCGGTATCCGGCAGAATATCGGCAATAAGACGCCCCGTATTACTGGGCTTCATCGGCTCGGTATCGAACATGACCAGACAAAAGCGGCTCTCCGCAGTACTTGGGGCCAGCGTCTCGCACAGACACACTTTCAGCGGCAGCAGGCAGCGCTGACAGCGACGTATGCGATTGCCACGAGCAAGAAAGGGGCGAGTCGCGCGCGCAAGGCGTTCGGCGCGTAATTTAAGGACAGCGTTATCAGTCATGGGCGAAATGGAGGAAAAACCCTATTTTCGCAGAGGCGGGAACGGGGCACAAGGTGTGCCCCGGGAATGTTACAGCGATTCGTTTAACCAGCTATCAAAAGGTGCTTTTGGAACCGCACCGTTGAGCATATCGATCACTTCACCATTTTTGAAAATCATGATGGTCGGGATACTGCGAATACGAAAACGTGCGCTTAACTCGCGTTCGGCCTCGGTATTAACCTTAACGAACCGCATTTTTCCGCTGCGCTCTTCGGCCACATCTTCGAAGATTGGCGCGAAGCTGCGGCACGGACCGCACCATGGCGCCCAGAAATCGACCACCACCGGGAGATCGTCCTTGAGGAGTTTGTCCAGCGTAGCACCCGTCGCGTTAATGACATCGCCATCAAACAATTCATGGCCACAACGTCCGCATTTCGCACCGTCATCCATCCGATCGTCCGGAATGCGGTTTAAAGCCTGACAGTTGGCACATACGGTATTCATAACTAACCTCTGATAGAGCCGTGGGACAGCGGCAGAACGCCGATAATGTTTCTGATATGTTACATATTATCAGTGAGCCTGTATGAAACGACAATGCGTTTTATTCAATGGGAACAATAGTCACAGGCTTTTGTACGAAATTATGGCTATGCGCTGGCACATCGGGTAATCTGCGCGCTTCGCGCAGCGCTGGTGGAGAAAAGCATGAACGACGAAATGAAAAACAAAAGCGGCAAGGTCAAAGTGATGTATGTCCGCAGTGATGATGACTCTGATAAACGCACCCAAAATCCGCGTACCGGAAAAGGTGGCGGGCGTCCAGCGTCCTCTCGTGCAGACGGTGGCCGTCGCCCCGCCCGCGATGACAGAAATAACCGCGGTGATGACCGCAAACGTGATGACCGCAAGCGTGACGATCGCAAGCGCGATGACCGTCCGCGTGATGACTTCTCACGTGATAACGCCTCTCCGTGGCGCACCGTTTCTCGCGCCCCAGGCGATGAGACGCCGGAAAAAGCCGATCACGGCGGTATCAGCGGTAAAAGCTTTATCGACCCGGAAGTGCTGCGTCGTCAGCGCGCGGAAGAGACCCGTGTATATGGCGAGAACGCCTGCCAGGCGCTGTTCCAGAGCCGTCCTGAGTGTATTGTCCGCGCCTGGTTTATCCAGAGCGTGACCCCGCGCTTTAAAGAAGCGCTGCGCTGGATGGCGGCGAACCGCAAAGCCTACCACGTGGTTGATGATGCTGAACTGACAAAAGCGTCCGGTACCGAGCACCACGGCGGCGTCTGCTTCCTGATTAAAAAACGTAACGGCACGACAGTTCAGCAGTGGGTCAGCCAGGCGGATGCCGATGACTGCGTGCTGGCGCTGGAAGACGTGGGCAACCCGCACAACCTGGGCGCAATGATGCGCAGCTGCGCGCATTTTGGCGTGAAGGGCGTGCTGCTGCAGGATGCCGCGCTGCTGGAATCCGGCGCCGCGATCCGTACTGCGGAAGGCGGAGCCGAGCACGTACAGCCGATCACCGGCGACAGCGTTCTGGATGCCCTCAAGCAGTTCCGTAAAGCGGGCTATTCCATCGTGACCACATCCAGCCATGCCGGTACGCCGCTGTTTAAAGCGACACTGCCGCGCAAGATGGTGCTGGTGTTGGGTCAGGAACGCGATGGTCTGTCTGATGCGGCGCTCTCCAGCTCGGATCTGAGCGTCTCCATCGACGGGACGGGCAATGTGGAAAGTCTGAACGTATCCGTTGCGACCGGCGTGCTGCTGGCCGAGTGGTGGCGTCAGAATAAGGCATAAGCCTCTTATGTGCCGGGCCTGACCCGGCACATTCAAACCCTACTCGCTCTCTGCCGGTAACACAGGCATCCAGTCAATTGGCGTTTCGCCACGCTTTTCCAGCCATTCATTTGCCAGAACAAAATGATTACTGCCAAAGAAACCGCGATGGGCAGAAAGCGGTGACGGGTGCGGTGCCTTCAACACGTGATGACGCTGACGATCGATAATTGCCCCTTTCTTCTGCGCGTGAGAACCCCAGAGTAAAAACACGACCCCTTCACGATGCTCGTTGATAAGGCTGATAACTTTATCGGTAAAGGTTTCCCACCCAAGGCTGGCGTGCGAGTGCGCCTGGCCCGCCCGTACGGTGAGCACCGTGTTCAATAACAGCACGCCCTGGCGCGCCCAGCTTTCCAGATAACCGTGGTTGGGGCGGGTAAACCCGGGCACGGTTCCCTCAAGCTCTTTATACATGTTGAGCAGAGAAGGGGGGATCGCCACGCCTGGGCGTACGGAAAATGCCAGCCCGTGCGCCTGCCCAGGGCCGTGATAGGGATCCTGGCCCAGAATGACGACTTTCACATCGCTCAACTCGGTATAGCGAAACGCGTTGAATACATCTTTTTGCGGCGGATAAATCGTTTGCCCGGACTGACGCTCAGCGGCAACGGTACTGAGCGTATTGATAAAATAAGGCTGCTGCTTTTCTTCTGCCAGCACGTCATGCCAGGTTAAAGGTGTCGTCATGTCGCTCTCCTGCGAATCTCAATCTTTCACTAGCTTACCTGTTTAACGCTTGTGAGCAAAATTACGCGCTGAAATGCGTGCTAAGTCGTTAAATTTATTTTGAAATGATGCAGGTTAAGTTGAGTCGATGGGGGTATGAAATTGATCTAAAGCAATAAATTCAAACCACACTCTTTATGTGGTTGGTATTTTTGTTGATTTGAATCAATAAATCGCCGTGGTGTGAATGATATATATACACACAAGAAACAATGGTTTTACCAATTGGCCGCGTAAGGCCAGCATCAGTTAATGTAGCCTAAGGGAGGCAACACATGATTACAGGTATCCAGATTACCAAAGCGGCAAATGACGATCTGCTCAACTCTTTCTGGCTGCTGGACAGCGAGAAAAATGAAGCGCGCTGTGTGGTCGCGAAAGCGGGTTTTGCTGAAGATGAAATCGTACCGGTGAATAAACTGGGCGAAATCGAATACCGTGAAATCCCAATGGAAGTGCAGCCGGAAGTGCGCGTTGAAGGGGGTCAGCACCTGAACGTTAACGTGCTGCGCCGCGAAACGCTGATGGATGCCGTTGAGCACCCGGAAAAATACCCACAGCTGACTATCCGCGTGTCTGGTTATGCGGTTCGCTTTAACTCACTGACTCCAGAACAGCAGCGCGACGTTATCGCCCGTACGTTTACTGAAAGCCTGTAAGGCTTCAGCCACGGGGGGGAACAAAAAAGCCGGGGATTACCCCGGCTTTTTCTTACTCTTCAGTCTTCGTTTCCTGCGCGGCAGCGCTTGGCTTACGACGCTTACCAATGTTTTTGGTATCGCGGTGGCGCTGCTTCACGCGCGGCTTCTCTTTTTCTTTCTCTTTTCTCTCAGCACGTTTCGCGAGCGCTTTCTTGGACGGTTTACCCGTCATTTTTTCACTCGGCGCACGTGTGGTTGGGCGCAAGCCATCAATAACGCGCGCTTTCAGCGGCTCGTCAACATAGCGGCCAATTTTCTGCAGCAGCAGGTAGTCATGCGCTTCAACCAGTGAAATTGCAATCCCTTTGCGGCCCGCGCGACCGGTACGGCCAATGCGGTGCAGGTAGGTATCTCCGCTGCGCGGCATATCGAAGTTAATGACGTGGCTCACGTCAGGGATGTCGATCCCGCGGGCGGCAACGTCTGTTGCGACCAGCACGTTAACGCGGCCATCGGTCAGGCGCTTAATGCCTTCGGTACGCTTGATCTGCGCCATCTCACCTTCAAGATAGCAGTTGTTGATCCCGGCGTTGCGCAGCATTTCAGCCAGCTCGTGCACGCGCTCGCGCTTACGCACAAACACGATAGTGCGGGTGGCGTCTTCCTGCGTCAGCAGGTGCTTGAGTAGCTCAACCTTATGCTCAAGGTTGTCCGCACGGTAATACCACTGGTGGATCTTTTTACGCTCTCGCGTGGATGGCGTGGCAGAGACTTCCACCGGATCTTCCAGCAGACGCTCTGCGAAGTCTTTAATCGCATCCCCTTCAAGGGTGGCAGAGAACAGCATCGTCTGGTTACGCCAGCGCGTTTCACCTGCAATATGCTCGATATCCTGCGCAAAGCCCATGTCCAGCATGCGGTCCGCTTCGTCGAGGATCAGCGTTTCTACCGCGCGGCAGTCGAAGTTCTCTTCTTTAATATATTGCAGCAGGCGGCCCGTCGTCGCGACGACGATGTCCTGGTTTTCGCTGAACACTTCGGCGTGGTTCATATACGCAACGCCGCCGGTGATGGTGGCGATATCCAGATGCGTATTCGCCGCGAGTTCACGCGCGTGATCGGCAACCTGCATGGCCAGCTCGCGCGTAGGCGTCAGGATCAAAATACGCGGCGGGCCAGATTTTTTACGTGGAAAGTCGAGCAGGTGCTGCAACACAGGCAGCAAATAGGCTGCTGTCTTCCCCGTGCCGGTTGGCGCAGAACCGAGCACATCGCGGCCCTCAAGCGCAGGCGGAATGGCCGCTGCCTGAATGGCGGTCGGGCGTGTAAAGCCTTTGCTCTCAAGAGCATTGAGCAGGCTTTCATCGAGTTCAAGTTCGGAAAAAGTCGTTACAGTCATGTTCTACCTCTGTGTGGGGCGCTGATTATAGACGTTACGGCTGTAATCTTCATCTGTTTGTATGGATATCGCTTTGCGGCCACTTCGCTTTCCCCTATGCTACTCCAGTTTCACTTAGAAGGTTGCCCTGACATGTCTCAACTCAAAGCGCAGCTGCGCCGCGATGGTTTTACGTTTAAACAATTTTTTGTCGCTCACGATCGCTGTGCCATGAAAGTCGGTACAGACGGCATTTTACTGGGAGCATGGGCACCTGTCGCAGGTGTTAAGCGTATTCTTGATATCGGTACCGGCAGCGGGCTGGTGGCCTTGATGCTGGCGCAGCGTACTGAAGAGCATGTCACTATTGATGCCGTTGAACTGGATGCGCAGGCCGCAGGGCAGGCGGGGGAAAACGTGGCCGAGTCACCCTGGGCTGACCGGATAACCGTTAAGTGCGCGGACGTGCTGGCCTGGGCGCCAGAGCAGACGGCGCGTTACGATCTGATCGTCAGCAACCCCCCTTACTACGAGCCCGGCGTGGAGTGCGGTACACCGGAGCGTGAACAGGCGCGCTATACCGGTTCACTCGATCACAAAGCGCTGCTCGTCAACGCGGCTGAACTTATCTCAGAAGAGGGCTTTTTCTGCGTGGTGCTGCCAGAAAGTACGGGCAACACGTTTATCGCTACCGCGCAGGAGATCGGCTGGACGTTACGTTTGCGAACTGACATCTCTGATACGGAAGGCCGATTGCCGCACCGCGTGCTGCTGGCGCTTTCGCCAAAAGAGGGTGAGTGTTTTAATGACCGTATGGTGATCCGCGGGCCAGACCAGCGTTATTCCGAAGATTACACGGCTCTGACCCAGGCGTTTTATTTGTTTATGTAAACCTGCGGGGCGAGTATCGACGGGCCGGACTCAGCAAGCCGATCCGGGTAGTCGAGTGTGTAGTGCAAACCGCGGCTCTCTTTACGCATCATCGCGCAGCGAACAATCAGCTCGGCAACCTGCACCAGATTGCGCAGCTCCAGCAGATTATTGGAGACGCGGAAATGGGCATAATATTCATCAATTTCCTGCTGCAGCATCGTAATGCGGCGCAACGCGCGTTCCAGACGTTTCGTGGTGCGCACAATCCCAACGTAGTCCCACATAAACAACCGTAGCTCGTGCCAGTTGTGCTGGATCACTACCAGCTCGTCCGGGTTCTCCACGCGGCTTTCATCCCAGGCCGGTAAACGCTCTGTTTCACGGGCGTAAGGCATGCGCTTCGTGATGTCCTCCGCCGCTGACCAGCCGTACACCAGACATTCAAGCAGCGAGTTGGACGCCATACGGTTCGCGCCGTGTAGCCCGGTATAGCTGACCTCACCAATAGCATACAGACCGTCTACATCAGTGCGTCCGTGATCGTCAACCATCACGCCGCCGCAGGTATAGTGGGCGGCTGGCACAATGGGCACCGGATCGCGTGTTAAATCAATGCCAAGATTGAGCAGCTTTTCGTAAATCATCGGGAAGTGCTGGCGAATGAATTCTGCCGGCTTATGGCTGATATCGAGATACATACAGTCCACACCAAGGCGCTTCATTTCGTGGTCGATGGCGCGGGCAACAATATCACGCGGCGCCAGTTCACCGCGGGCGTCAAAGTCCGGCATAAAGCGGGTACCGTCAGGGCGTTTCAGATAAGCCCCTTCGCCGCGCAGGGCTTCCGTCAGCAGGAAATTTCGCGCCTGAGGGTGGAACAGGGCGGTGGGGTGAAACTGATTAAATTCGAGATTCGCCACGCGGCAGCCGGCGCGCCAGGCCATAGCGATACCGTCCCCGGAAGCGATATCCGGATTCGTGGTGTACTGATACACCTTAGAGGCGCCACCTGTAGCCAACACCACAGCCTTCGCCTGACAGGTTTCCACCTTCTCTTTATTACGGTTCCAGACCCACGCTCCCACCACGCGACGCGTACCGGGCAGGCCTATCTTGTCGGAAATGATCAGATCAACCGCGTTGCTCCGCTCAAGGACCCGGATGTTAGGATGGTTCAGCGCTTTGCTGACCAGCGTGGTTTCCACTTCTTTTCCGGTAGCATCCGCGGCGTGCAGGATGCGGCGGTGGCTATGGCCGCCTTCACGCGTTAAGTGGTAGCTCTCTTCACCGTTGGGCTGAACCTGAGTATCGAATAAAACACCCTGATCGATAAGCCACTGAACGCAATGGCGGGCATTGCTGGCGACAAACTCTGCCGCGTGCGCATCCACGATCCCGGCCCCGGCAATCAGCGTATCTTCCACATGTGAAGCAATGCTGTCGGTCTCGTCAAATACCGCGGCAATGCCGCCCTGAGCATAAAATGTGGAGCCTTCACTTATCGGGCCTTTGCTCAGAACGATAACGTTCTGATGTTCAGCCAGACGCAGCGCCAGAGAGAGACCGGCAGCGCCGCTGCCGATGATCAGTACATCACAATGAAGTTCAGGTGTTGTGTTCATGATTGTTGTTTAATTTACTAAACAGTGTTGGGGCAGAATAGCACCTGAATGCGAGATATCGCACGTTTTTTTTAATGGAAGTTGCAATGACTAAACGCACAGGCAGGGGTAAACGAAGGGTAAATAAATGAAATTATTTTGCGAAGCAGATCGTTAGCGTCAGATTTTGTGGTGAAATAAAGCCTGTGTTGCGTTACTCTTCTGGCGGGAAAAAGATGTTTCTTGTCAGAAAGTGGTGCGTATCGTGAACAGACTTATAATGAGAGAAAATGAACGGTCTGCGGCGCGATGAACAAAAACAAAGGCGTTACGGAACTTATTGAAGATCAGACACTCTAAGCTGGTGCTTGCTCAAAGTGCGGTAGTTATAGAGTGGCGTTTCGATAACGCGTGGAATTTAGGTTTGGGGAGACATTACCTCGGATGAGCGAGCAGTTAACGGACCAGGTCCTGGTTGAACGGGTCCAGAAGGGAGATCAGAAAGCCTTTAACCTACTGGTGGTACGCTACCAGCATAAGGTGGCGAGTCTGGTTTCCCGCTATGTACCGTCAGGTGATGTACCTGATGTGGTGCAAGAGTCTTTTATTAAGGCCTATCGCGCGCTGGAATCTTTCCGGGGAGATAGTGCTTTTTATACCTGGCTGTACCGTATTGCTGTCAATACGGCAAAGAATTACCTGGTTGCTCAGGGTCGTCGTCCGCCGTCCAGTGATGTAGACGCTATCGACGCCGAAAACTTCGAAAGTGGCGGTGCGCTGAAAGAAATTTCGAACCCTGAGAACTTAATGTTGTCAGAAGAACTGAGACAAATTGTTTTTCGCACGATCGAGTCACTCCCGGAAGATTTACGCATGGCTATTACGTTACGGGAGCTTGATGGTCTGAGCTATGAAGAGATAGCCGCTATCATGGATTGTCCGGTCGGCACGGTTCGTTCACGAATTTTCCGTGCGCGAGAAGCTATTGATAATAAAGTTCAACCGCTTATCAGGCGTTGACGATAGCGGGATACTGGAAAAGGTATTAGGCATGCAGAAAGAAAAACTTTCCGCTTTAATGGATGGTGAGACGCTGGATAGTGAGCTGCTCAACGAGCTGTCTCATTCTCCCGAAATGCAAGAGACCTGGGAGAGTTACCATCTCATCCGTGACACGCTGCGCGGTGATACCGGAGAGGTTCTCCATTTCGATATCTCAGCCCGCGTGATGGCGGCCATCGAGAATGAGCCTGTTCATCAGACCACTCCGCTGATTCCTGAAGCTCAACCCGCACCGCACCAGTGGCAGAAAATGCCGTTCTGGAAAAAAGTGCGTCCGTGGGCCAGCCAGCTCACCCAAATGGGGGTGGCTGCATGCGTATCGCTTGCAGTTATCGTTGGCGTCCAGCACTATAATACTCAGTCTGAAACTAATCAGCAGCCAGAAGCGCCAGTGTTTAACACACTGCCGATGATGGGCAAAGCAAGCCCGGTAAGTCTGGGCGTACCGGCTGATGCCTCCGCCAGCGGCGGTCAGCAACAGCAGGTTCAGGAGCAGCGCCGTCGCATTAATGCGATGTTGCAGGATTATGAGTTGCAGCGTCGTCTGCACTCTGAACAGCTTCAGTTTGAGCAGGCCCAAACTCAGCAAGCTGCTGTGCAGGTGCCAGGAAACCAAACTTTAGGAACACAATCGCAGTAATGAAGCAACTTTGGTTCGCCATGTCTCTGATGGCGGGTAGCCTGTTCTTCTCTGCTAACGCCTCGGCTGATGTTTCATCCGGGGCGTTGTTGCAGCAAATGAATCTGGCCAGCCAGTCACTCAATTACGAGTTGGCATTTATCAGCATTAACAAGCAGGGCGTCGAGTCGTTACGCTATCGCCATGCCCGTCTTGATAACCAGCCGCTCGCCCAGCTTTTACAGATGGATGGCCCGCGTCGGGAAGTTGTCCAGCGTGGCAACGAAATCAGCTATTTCGAGCCCGGTCTGGAGCCTTTCACGCTGAATGGCGACTATATCGTTGATTCTCTACCGTCGCTTATCTATACCGACTTCAAACGACTTGCCCCTTACTATGATTTTATTTCGGTAGGGCGTACCCGTATTGCAGACAGGCTGTGTGAAGTGATCCGCGTGGTTGCGCGCGATGGTACGCGCTACAGCTATATCGTCTGGATTGATGCGGAAACCAAGCTGCCGATGCGCGTGGACCTGCTCGACCGCGACGGCGAGACGCTTGAACAGTTCCGCGTCATCTCCTTTAGCGTGAACAATCAGGTTGGTAACAGCATGCAGAATCTGGCGAAGGCCAGCCTGCCGCCGCTGCTTTCTGTTCCTGCAGGGGACTCCGCTAATTTCAACTGGGTTCCTTCCTGGATACCGCAAGGCTTTAGCGAAGTGTCCAGCAGCCGTCGTCAGTTGCCCACCATTGATACGCCGGTTGAATCACGCCTCTATTCCGATGGCTTGTTCAGCTTCTCGGTGAATATCAACCGCGCAACGGCAAACAGCGCTGAACAAATGCTTCGTACCGGGCGTCGTACGGTCAGCACCACGGTTCGCGATAACGCAGAAATCACGATTGTGGGGGAATTACCTCCGCAGACGGCGAAGCGCATTTCAGACAGCATTAAATTCAGGGCCGCACAATGATTAAAGAGTGGGCGACCGTCGTCTCGTGGCAGAATGGTATTGCGCTGGTCAGCTGTGATGTTAAAGCCTCATGCAATAGCTGCGCATCCCGAGCCGGTTGTGGCAGTCGCGTGCTGAATAAGTTAGGGCCACAGACATCGCATACAATCTCCGTGGCGAGCGAACAGCCGCTGGTGGCGGGTCAGAAGGTGGAACTGGGCATTACGGAAGGCAGTCTGCTGAGTTCCGCGATGCTGGTCTATCTCTCCCCGCTGGTGGGGCTGTTTGTCATGGGCGGCCTTTTTCAGATGCTGTTTGGTACCGACGTGGCCGCCATGTGCGGCGCAGCTTTGGGTGGCGTAGGGGGATTCTGGCTTGCCAAAGGCATCTCACCGAAGCTCGCCGCGCGCGATGAGTGGCAGCCCGTTATTCTGAGCGTTGCGCTGGCGCCTGACCAACTTCGCGTCGAGACGCTCTCTTCTGAGGCCCGGTGATCCACCGGGCTTTATCATTATTTACATCTCAAAAAAGAAAACGCCATTTCTTCGCGCTATGCTTGGCTCTAAGTGCATTTCCAGGTTGCGGGTATGTAGTGTAGAATGCTGCGTTTTCGCACTGAAAAACGTCAGGCTAAGAACAGCGGCCTCCAGGAATTCGTAAGGCATAATTATTTAACTATATGAAGAACATACGTAACTTTTCGATCATTGCTCACATTGACCACGGTAAGTCGACGCTGTCTGACCGTATTATCCAGATTTGCGGTGGCCTGTCTGATCGTGAAATGGCAGCCCAGGTACTGGACTCCATGGACCTGGAACGCGAACGCGGTATCACCATCAAAGCGCAGAGCGTGACGCTCGACTATAAAGCTTCTGATGGCGAAACCTATCAACTGAACTTTATCGACACCCCAGGCCACGTTGACTTCTCCTATGAAGTATCACGCTCGCTGGCGGCCTGTGAAGGTGCGCTGCTGGTGGTCGATGCCGGGCAGGGCGTTGAAGCCCAGACCCTGGCGAACTGCTACACCGCGATGGAAATGGATCTCGAGGTTGTGCCGGTTCTGAACAAAATCGACCTGCCAGCCGCCGATCCTGAGCGCGTGGCGGAAGAGATTGAAGACATTGTCGGCATTGACGCGACCGACGCCGTACGCTGCTCCGCGAAAACCGGTGTGGGTGTGACCGACGTGCTGGAACGCCTGGTACGTGATATTCCGGCCCCGGAAGGCGACCCGGATGGTCCATTGCAGGCGCTGATCATCGACTCATGGTTCGATAACTACCTGGGCGTGGTCTCACTGGTGCGTATCAAAAACGGCACCATGCGTAAAGGCGACAAAATCAAGGTCATGAGTACCGGACAGGTCTACAACGCAGACCGTCTGGGTATCTTCACGCCAAAACAGGTTGACCGTACCGAGCTGAAATGCGGCGAGGTAGGCTGGCTGGTCTGCGCGATTAAAGACATCCTCGGCGCGCCAGTGGGCGATACCCTGACCGGCGCGCGTAACCCGGCAGACAAAGCGCTGCCAGGCTTCAAAAAGGTGAAACCGCAGGTTTACGCGGGTCTGTTCCCGGTCAGCTCTGACGACTACGAAAACTTCCGTGATGCGCTCGGCAAGCTGAGCCTGAACGATGCCTCCCTGTTCTACGAGCCAGAAAGTTCAACGGCGCTGGGCTTCGGCTTCCGCTGCGGCTTCCTCGGCCTGCTGCACATGGAGATTATTCAGGAGCGTCTGGAGCGTGAATACGATCTGGATCTGATCACCACCGCACCAACGGTAGTCTACGAAGTGGAAACCACCTCGAAAGAAGTGATCTACGTCGACAGCCCGTCCAAGCTGCCGCCGCTGAACAACATTCACGAGCTGCGCGAGCCTATTGCAGAATGTCACATGCTGCTGCCGCAGGAGTTCCTGGGGAACGTTATTACGCTCTGTATTGAGAAGCGTGGCGTGCAGACCAACATGGTTTACCACGGTAACCAGGTGGCGCTGACCTATGAAATCCCTATGGCGGAAGTGGTACTCGACTTCTTCGACCGTCTGAAGTCTACCTCCCGTGGCTATGCGTCACTGGATTACAACTTCAAGCGTTTCCAGGCTTCCAACATGGTGCGCGTGGACGTGCTGATCAACGGCGAGCGTGTGGATGCGCTGGCGCTGATCACCCACAACGACAATGCGCCGTACCGTGGCCGCGAGCTGGTTGAGAAGATGAAAGATCTGATCCCGCGTCAGCAGTTTGACATTGCGATTCAGGCGGCCATCGGTAACCACATCATTGCCCGCTCAACCGTGAAGCAGCTGCGTAAAAACGTTCTGGCGAAGTGCTATGGCGGTGACGTCAGCCGTAAGAAAAAGCTGCTGCAGAAGCAGAAAGAAGGTAAGAAGCGTATGAAGCAGGTCGGTAACGTTGAGCTGCCGCAGGAAGCATTCCTTGCCATTCTTCATGTCGGTAAAGACGGCAAATAACCTTTAAGGAGTTGGCATGGCGAACATGTTTGCCCTGATCCTGGTCATCGCTACGCTGGTGACAGGCCTGCTGTGGTGTCTGGATAAGTTTATCTTCGCCCCAAAACGCCGTGAACGTCAGGCTGCCGCGCAGGCAGCGACTGGCGATGCGCTTGACGCGAAAACCCTGAAGAAAGTTGGCCCGAAACCGGGCTGGCTGGAAACGGGCGCGTCGGTGTTCCCGGTGCTGGCGATTGTGCTGGTGGTACGTTCGTTTATTTATGAGCCGTTCCAGATCCCATCGGGATCAATGATGCCAACGCTGCTGATCGGTGATTTTATTCTGGTTGAGAAGTTTGCCTACGGCATTAAAGATCCGATTTACCAGAAAACGCTGATCGAAACGGGGCATCCGAAACGTGGCGACATCGTGGTGTTTAAATATCCGGACGATCCGCGTCTGGATTACATTAAGCGCGCGGTGGGTCTGCCGGGTGATAAAGTGACCTACGATCCGGTTGCGAAGGAAGTCACCGTTCAGCCGGGCTGCAGCTCCGGTACCGCGTGTGAAAACGCGCTGCCAATCACCTACTCAAACGTTGAGCCAAGTGATTTCGTGCAGACTTTCGCCCGTCGTAACGGCGGTGAAGCGACCAGCGGGTTCTTCCAAGTGCCAAAAGGTGAAACCAAAGAGAACGGCATTCGTCTGGTTGAGCGCAAAGAGACGCTGGGCGATGTCACTCACCGCATTCTGACCGTGCCAATCGCGCAGGACCAGGTGGGGATGTATTACAAACAGCCGGGTCAGCAGCTGGCCAGCTGGATCGTACCGCCGGGACACTACTTCATGATGGGCGATAACCGCGATAACTCCGCGGACAGCCGTTACTGGGGCTTTGTGCCGGAAGCGAATCTGGTGGGTAAAGCAACCGCGATCTGGATGAGTTTTGAGAAGCAGGAAGGCGAGTGGCCGACCGGCGTGCGCCTGAATCGTATTGGCGGAATCCATTAATTCTCAGGAAAAGAACACGTAGCCGCGTTATTTCGCGGCTACGTGAATTATTTCCTCGATAAATCTCTTTGAACTAACGACATCCCCTGTCGTTGTGTATAGAATATTCCCCCGAAGTTTAAGGTTGGCCCTGCAAGGGTGCCACGGCACACGAAACCGCGTTGGTTTTCTCAGGTCGGTTTCGTGTGCTGCATTTTTGACGCATTCATTTATTGGTATCGCATGAACCCCATCGTAATTAATCGGCTTCAACGGAAGCTGGGCTACACTTTTCATCATCAGGAGTTGTTGCAACAGGCATTAACCCATCGCAGTGCCAGCAGCAAACATAATGAGCGTCTCGAGTTTCTGGGTGACTCTATTTTAAGTTTCGTGATTGCGAATGCGCTTTATCATCGTTTCCCGCGCGTGGACGAAGGTGATATGAGCCGCATGCGCGCCACGCTGGTGCGTGGCAACACCCTCGCTGAAATCGCGCGCGAATTTGAACTGGGCGAATGTCTGCGTCTTGGGCCGGGTGAACTGAAAAGCGGCGGCTTCCGTCGTGAATCTATTCTTGCCGATACGGTCGAAGCATTAATTGGTGGCGTGTTCCTGGACAGCGATATCCAGACCGTAGAAAAGCTGATCCTTAACTGGTATCAGACCCGTCTGGACGAAATTAGCCCGGGCGATAAACAAAAAGATCCGAAAACGCGCCTGCAGGAATATTTGCAGGGCCGTCATCTGCCGCTGCCATCCTATCTGGTGGTGCAGGTTCGTGGCGAAGCGCACGATCAGGAATTTACCATCCATTGCCAGGTCAGTGGCCTGAGTGAACCGGTGGTGGGCACAGGTTCAAGCCGCCGTAAGGCTGAACAGGCTGCCGCCGAACAGGCGTTAAAAATGCTGGAGCTGGAATGAGCGAAGAAAAAACCTATTGCGGATTTATTGCCATCGTCGGACGTCCGAACGTTGGCAAATCCACCCTGCTGAATAATCTGCTTGGGCAGAAGATTTCCATCACCTCGCGTAAGGCGCAGACCACGCGTCACCGCATCGTCGGCATCCATACTGAAGGCGCGTATCAGGCGATCTACGTCGATACCCCTGGCCTGCACATGGAAGAGAAGCGTGCCATTAACCGTCTGATGAACAAGGCGGCGAGCAGCTCCATCGGCGACGTAGAGCTGGTGATTTTCGTAGTGGAAGGCACCCGCTGGACGCCGGACGACGAAATGGTACTGAACAAGCTGCGTGACGGCAAAACGCCGGTGATCCTCGCGGTCAACAAAGTTGACAACGTGCAGGAAAAAGCTGACCTGCTGCCGCACCTGCAGTGGCTGGGCAGCCAGATGAACTTCCTCGATATCGTTCCGCTGTCTGCTGAGACCGGCCTGAACGTCGATACCATCGCGGGCATCGTACGCAAGCACTTGCCGGAAGCGATTCACCACTTCCCGGAAGATTACATCACCGATCGCTCTCAGCGCTTTATGGCGTCTGAAATCATCCGTGAAAAGCTGATGCGTTTCCTGGGTGCCGAGCTGCCGTACTCTGTGACGGTGGAGATCGAGCGTTTCCAGAGCAACGAGCGCGGTGGCTACGACATTAACGGCCTGATCCTCGTCGAGCGTGAAGGGCAGAAGAAGATGGTGATCGGCAACAAAGGCGCCAAGATCAAAACCATCGGTATCGAAGCCCGTAAAGACATGCAGGAGATGTTCGAAGCGCCGGTTCATCTGGAACTGTGGGTGAAGGTGAAATCTGGCTGGGCCGATGATGAGCGTGCTCTGCGCAGCCTCGGTTACGGCGAAGATCAGTAACTCAAGACGACGAGTATAATGGAAGGTTGGCAGCGCGCCTTCGTTCTCCATAGTCGTCCCTGGAGCGAAACCAGCCTGATGCTGGACGTCTTCACGGAAGAGTCGGGCCGCGTGCGCCTTGTTGCGAAAGGCGCACGTTCCAAACGTTCTAATCTGAAGGGTGCCCTACAGCCTTTTACGCCGCTGCTGGTTCGCTTTGGCGGGCGAGGGGAAGTCAAAACCTTGCGCAGCGCTGAAGCCGTCTCTCTGGCGCTTCCCCTTTCTGGCATCACGCTCTACAGCGGTCTGTATGTCAACGAGCTCATCTCCCGCGTCCTTGAACATGAGACTCGCTTCTCGGAACTTTTCTTCGATTATCTGCACTGTATCCAGGCACTGGCGGGTGCGACCGGCACGCCCGAACCCGCCCTGCGTCGTTTCGAACTGGCGCTGCTGGGCCACCTCGGGTACGGCGTGGATTTTCTGCACTGCGCAGGCAGCGGTGATGAGGTGGAAGACACCATGACCTACCGCTACCGCGAAGAAAAAGGCTTTATTGCCAGCGTCGTCGTTGATAACAGTACTTTTACCGGACGCCAGCTCAGAGCGCTTTATGAACGCGAGTTTCCGGACGTCGATACCCTGCGCGCAGCAAAACGCTTTACCCGGATTGCCCTCAAGCCGTATCTTGGCGGCAAGCCCTTAAAGAGCCGCGAATTATTCAGGCAGTTTATGCCCAAACGTTAGACCACAGCATCAGAAAGAAAACCGAGGATTGTCATGGCTGAATTACTGTTAGGCGTCAACATCGACCACATCGCCACCCTGCGTAACGCGCGCGGCACGGCGTATCCCGATCCGGTTCAGGCGGCGTTTATCGCTGAACAGGCTGGTGCCGACGGCATTACCGTTCACC
This sequence comes from Enterobacter bugandensis, assembly GCF_900324475.1. NCBI lineage: Bacteria > Pseudomonadati > Pseudomonadota > Gammaproteobacteria > Enterobacterales > Enterobacteriaceae > Enterobacter > Enterobacter bugandensis. The sequence continues at coordinate 3,559,185 of NZ_LT992502.1, read as the reverse complement.
TGCGTGAAGACCGCCGCCACATTACCGACCGCGACGTGCGCATTCTTCGTCAGACGCTGGACACCCGTATGAATCTGGAGATGGCGGTCACCGAAGAGATGCTGACCATTGCCTGCGAGACCAAACCGCACTTCTGCTGTCTGGTGCCGGAAAAACGCCAGGAAGTGACCACCGAAGGCGGGCTGGACGTGGCGGGGCAGCAGGACAAAATGCGCGATGCCTGCAAGCGCCTGGCGGATGCCGGTATTCTGGTTTCTCTGTTTATCGACGCCGATTTCGCGCAGATTAAAGCGGCAGCCGACGTGGGCGCGCCGTATATCGAAATTCACACCGGCTGCTATGCCGATGCTAAAAACGATGCCGAGCAGGCCAAAGAGCTGGAGCGTATCGCCAAAGCGGCCACCTACGCCGCGAGCCTGGGACTGAAAGTTAATGCCGGTCACGGCCTGACCTACCACAACGTGAAGGCCATTGCTGCTCTGCCGGAAATGCATGAGCTGAACATCGGCCACGCCATTATTGGCCGCGCGGTGATGAGCGGCCTGAAAGAAGCGGTTTCAGAGATGAAACGCCTGATGCTGGAAGCGCGTCAGTAATGGCCATTCTGGGCTTAGGCACCGATATCGTCGAAATAGCCCGCATTGAAGCGGTGATCGCCCGCAGCGGCGATCGCCTCGCAAGGCGCGTGCTGAGCGATAACGAATGGGCCATCTGGGAAGCGCACCAGCAGCCGGTGCGTTTTCTGGCAAAGCGCTTTGCGGTAAAAGAGGCGGCAGCCAAAGCCTTCGGGACCGGCATTCGTAACGGCCTCGCATTTAACCAGTTCGAAGTTTTTAATGATGAGCTGGGCAAACCGCGCCTGCGTCTGTGGGGTGAAGCGCAAAAGCTGGCGGAGAAGCTGGGGGTGAATCATATGCACGTGACGATCGCAGATGAACGTCACTATGCCAGCGCGACGGTGATTATCGAAAGCTAAATTTTGTCCGCGTGGTGCATCAGGACAAATTTATCCCACAGCTGCTCTTCGCTCTCGACGTGTGTCGGATCCTTCAGAATAGTGTTGGGGATCGGGCACACCTTCTGACAGGTCGGCGTCTCATAGTGGCCGACGCATTCCGTGCAGCGGTCGCTGTTAATCTCGTAAATGCTGTCGCCCATCGAAATCGCCTGATTCGGGCATTCGGGTTCGCACATATCGCAATTGATGCATTTTTTGGTAATTAACAGCGCCATCAGGAAATTCTCAGAAACAACACAAACTGGGCGGGCATTATACGCGTCAAACCAGTTTCTTTACCAGTTCTTCGCTGTGACGAATGCGCTCAGGCGCGCGCTCCAGATCCTGCTGTACCAGCGCCATAAACAGCAGGTCCGTCAGCATCATTTGTGCGCTGGTGGACGAAATTGCCGCGCTGCGCGTGGCCTGCTCTTCGGCAATGGTATACAAACAGCGCGTTGCCCGCTGCTGCAGCGCATTTGGCGTAAAGCCGGTGATCGCCAGAATTTTGCCGCCGACGCGCAGGGCTTCGTCGGTCGCCATGTTGATCTCGCGGCGCTCGCCGGAGTAGGAGATGGCCAGCAGCAGATCGTCAGGATCCATCGCCTGCACGGTCGCCAGCAGGGCGTGCATATCCTGCTCGACGATGGCGTTAAAACCGATTTTAGTCAGCTTCCAGCCAAAATTACGCGCCACCAGACCGGACGCGCCAATACCGGTCAAAATAATTCGCCGCGCCGCCCGCAGCATCGCCACGCTTTCCAGTAATTTCTCTTCGGTATTCACGTCCAGCGTGGCGTGCATGGCCGTCACGTTCTCCTTGATCAGCTTTTCCCCAACCAGACGCATCGGGTCATCGCCGCGGATCTGGTTATGCACCGGCATGGACTGCGGATTCGGGTTACTCACCAACGCTTCGCTGATTGCCAGCTTAAGAGCGGGAAAACCCTTAAACCCGATCTTCTGGGCAAATTTCACCACGCTTGACTGACTCACTCCAGCTTCGCTTGCCAGCTGCTGTGAGCTGAGGTGGCGGGCGCGATCGGGCTGAGAAAGCAGAAAATCCGCCAGCTTTTTGTCGCTTTGAGCAAAGCCGGCGTAGCGCTGGCGAATGCGAATTAAACAGTTCATGAGTACTCCCGGCGGAAATGTGATTGTCTGCGCAAAAACGAATTCTGCTCGCCTGAATGAATTTTATATTCCATTATAGTGTGATTATTATGAATTAAAAATTCTTGAGGTACAAAAAATGAATCTTGGCTCACTTGTTTCTGAAACGCGTAACCCGCAAACCATGGATCTGGATGCGCTCTCCACCCTGGAGCTGGTTAACCGCTTTAATCAACAGGATACGCTGGTCGCGCAGGCAGTGAAAGAGACATTGCCAGAGGTGGCGAAAGCGGTCGATGCGGCGGCGGAAGCTCTTAAGGCCGGTGGTCGCATTATCTATATGGGGGCCGGTACCAGCGGGCGTCTCGGGGTGCTTGATGCCTCGGAATGTCCGCCCACCTTTGGCGTTCCGCACGGCCTGGTGGTTGGCCTGATTGCTGGTGGTCCCGGCGCGCTGCTGAAGGCCGTTGAAGGGGCGGAGGACAACAAACAGCTGGGTGAGGATGACCTGAAGGATCTGAACCTGACGGCGAACGATCTGGTGGTCGGCCTGGCGGCATCCGGGCGCACGCCGTACGTCATTGGCGGCCTGGAATACGCCAACCGGACCGGCTGCACGACGGTCGCCATCTCCTGCAACCCCGGCTCGCCGATTGCGCAGGTGGCCGCTATCGCCATCTCTCCGGTCGTTGGGCCGGAAGCGCTCACCGGCTCCACGCGCCTGAAATCCGGGACCGCGCAAAAGCTGGTGCTCAATATGATCTCCACCGGTGCGATGGTGAAGTTCGGCAAGGTCTACCAGAACCTGATGGTCGATATGCAGGCCACCAACGTCAAGCTGGTGGACAGAGCCTGCCGCATGGTGATGGAGGCGACAGGCGCGGGCCGTGAAGAGGCAGAAGCGGTGCTCAGGCAGACCGATCACGACGTTAAACCGGCCATTTTAATGATCTTAAGCGGGCTGGACGCGGCGGCTGCGCGAGCCAAACTCGACGCGCACAACGGCTTCTTACGGGCGGCTTTAGAAAACTAGCAGAGGCGTTTATGGACAAAACAGCAGCGCTCGCCAGCGATATCCTGCAGGGGATAGGCGGGGAGAAAAATATTCAGCGTCTGGAAAACTGCATGACGCGCGTGCGCGTCGAGGTGCATAACGACGATCAGCTTGACGTGCCGGGCCTGAAGAAGCTGTCCGGCGTCAGTGGCTACGTGAAACAGGGGCAGCAACACCAGCTGATCGTCGGGCCGGGCAAGGCGGCGCAGGTTGTCGATGCCATGCGCGCGCTGATGGTCGGCGGTGCAAGCGTGACGGTTGACGACGCTGAACGCACCAAAGCGCAGGCGAAGGCCAAATACAAAGCTCCCATGAGCGATGCGCTGCGACAGCTGGCAAACGTCTTTATCCCGTTGATCCCGGCGTTTATAGCTTCCGGCTTGATCACCGGGATCATCAACATCCTTAAGCGGCCAGATATCGTCGGGGATTTTGCCACGCAGTATCCGAACCTGCTGGGCATTCTCGGGATCTTCGGCAGCGCGGTGTTTGCCATTATGAACATCCTGGTCGGGGTCAATACCGCGAAGGTGTTTGGCGGCTCGCTGGCCATGGGCGGCGTAATGGCAGGGATCTTGTCCAGCCCGCAGCTGGCGCAAATCACGCTGTTTGGCGAGGCGCTCCAGCCTGGTCGCGGCGGGGTGATTGCCGTGCTGCTGGTGGTTATTCTTATGTGCTGGATCGAGAAAAAGCTACGCGCGGTTCTGCCTGGCTCGATTGAGCTGATCCTCAACCCGCTGCTGACCACGTTAATTACCGGTAGCGTCGCGATTGTGGTTCTTCAGCCACTAGGCGGGTGGATCTCTGATGCCATCGCCCACGGCGCGTCTCTGGCTATCGACCGCGGCGGCCTGCTGGTGGGGGCGGTGCTGTCAGGTACCTTCCTGCCGCTGGTGCTGACCGGCCTGCATCAGGGGCTGGTGCCGATCCACGTCGAGCTGGTGCAGGCGCACGGTTATAACGCGCTGCTGCCTATTCTCTCGATGGCGGGCGTCGGGCAGGTGGGGGCAGCGATTGCCGTCCTGATGAAAACCCGCAACGCGCGCCTGAAAAAAGTGATTAAAGGGGCGCTGCCGGTCGGGCTGCTCGGCATTGGCGAGCCGCTGATATTCGGCGTCACGCTGCCGCTGGGTAAACCGTTCCTTGCGGCCTGTCTGGGGGGCGCGGTAGGCGGGGCTCTCATCAGCTACTGGAAAGTCGCCACCGTTATCACCTTTGGTCTCTCCGGTTTACCGCTGGCATTAACCATCGTGACCGGAAAAGTCATGCTCTATCTGTTAGGCTATTTAGTAGCGGTGATCGCCGGGTTCCTGTTTACCTGGCTGTTAGGATTCAACGACCCAGAGGAGTAAGGTTTGGCCAATCACGAGCGTCGCGTTGTCTTTTTCGATCTGGATGGAACGCTGCATCAGCAGGATATGTTTGGTACGTTTATGCGCTACCTGCTGCGGCGTCAGCCTCTGAACGCGCTGCTCGTCTTACCGCTCTTACCCCTCATTGGCATCGCGCTGCTGGTAAAAGGCCGGGCGGCGCGCTGGCCGATGAGCCTGCTGCTGTGGGGATGTACGTTTGGCCACAGCGAAGCGCGGCTCAAACAGCTCGAAAAGGAGTTCGCTCTCTGGTTCCGCGGCCACGTTGCCGCGTTTCCCGTGGTGCAGGCGCGTCTGACCAGCTATCTTGACGCCAACGATGCCGATATCTGGCTGATTACCGGCTCCCCGCAGACGCTGGTGGAGCAGGTCTACTTTGATACCCCCTGGCTGCCGCGCGTAAACCTTATCGCCACGCAAATTTCCCGCGGCTACGGCGGCTGGGTCCTGACGATGCGCTGTCTGGGGCATGAAAAAGTGGTCCAGCTGGAAAAACGCATCGGCACGCCGCTGCGCCTTTACAGCGGCTACAGCGACAGCAAGCAGGACAACCCGCTGCTCTATTTTTGCCAGCACCGCTGGCGCGTTACTCCCCTCGGTGAACTTCAGCAACTCGAATAGTCTTATCTATAAGGGCTGTGTATAATGCCGCCCGCTTTTAGACTGGAGTATCAGCCCTTGTCCACCTCAGAACACAATCATGAATACTGGATGCGCCACGCGCTGGCGCTGGCTCAACGGGCCTGGGACGAGGGTGAAGTGCCCGTGGGCGCGGTGCTGGTTCATAACAACCGGGTGATTGGGGAAGGGTGGAACCGTCCTATTGGCCGCCACGATCCTACAGCGCACGCCGAAATTATGGCGCTTCGTCAGGGCGGGCTGGTGCTGCAAAACTATCGTCTGCTCGATACCACTCTGTACGTCACCCTTGAACCCTGCGTGATGTGCTCCGGGGCGATGGTGCACAGCCGAATCGGTACCCTGGTGTTTGGAGCGCGAGATGAAAAAACCGGTGCGGCCGGTTCACTGATGGACGTGCTGGGTCATCCAGGAATGAATCATCAGGTGCAGACTATCGGTGGGGTACTTGCACCAGAGTGTTCGGGGCTATTAAGCGATTTCTTTCGAATGCGCCGTCAGCAGAAAAAGCAACAAAAGGCAGAATTGAAGTTGTCGGATGATTAAGCTCGTCCGGCGCTACAACCGGATAACTTTCCGCCAGCTGTTTTGCCTCTGTTGCCTCTTTCTCTTTCTCCAGCAGATAGCCGACCAGGCTAATCTGATACTTACGTATATTTTCCACGTAGGCGTAGGCTTCATGTCCGCGCGCGTAGCCATACGTCAGCTTGTTGTACCATGGCTTCTGGCTCAGCAGCGGCAGGCGCTGTTTTACGTCTGACCAGCTGTCCGGGTTTCCCTTCGTTTTCGCCGTCAGAGCCCGCGCGTCAAGCATGTGCGCGTAGCCCATGTTGTAGGCCGCCAGCGCAAACCAGATCCGTTCCTCTTCCGGCACGGTTTCCGGGACTTTAGCCATCATATCCTGCAGGTAGCGCGCCCCGCCGCTGATGCTCTGTTCCGCATCGGTACGGTCGTTAACGCCCAGGCTCAGCGCGGTATTTTTGGTTAACATCATCAGTCCGCGTACGCCCGTTGGCGACGTGGCCTGGGTGTCCCAGTGGGACTCCTGGTACGAGATAGCCGCCAGCAGTTTCCAGTCAATCTCCTGGGCATATTTTTCGAAAAGCGGCTGCAGGTCAGGCAGGACGCTGTCAACCGCGCGCAGGAAGCTGCGGGTGTCAACGTAGTCAAAGTCATCCCCGTGGCCGAGGTACTTCTCCTCAAGTCGCGCCAGCGTGCCGTCTTCATTGATGGTGTTATAAAAATCCAGCATGGCCGCCGAGAGGGTCTGGTCATCGTCCAGATGGGTAAACCAGGTCACCGGCTGTTCGTCCGTCACGTCCAGCGCCACGGCGATTTCAGGATGCACCCGCTGGAACAGGCTGATCGCCACCGAATCGGCGATGGTGTAGGGCAGTTTCTGATCTTTGACCTGCTCCAGCAGCTCCGTCGTGCCGAGTTTAGGGTCAACCGTCCAGCTCAGATCCGGGTATTTTTTCTCCTTTAACTCACGCAGGTCGTCAATCACTACGTGGCCGGGAGCAATCGTCAGCTGTTGCGCGTTGATCGAGGCAAGCGTACGCGGGCGCAGGCTCCCGACGCGATAAACCAGCTGCTGGGAAACGGAGTAGTAGGTCGGGCCCGGCTGGTAGTTCTTGCTGCGCTCGCTGTTATAGACCAGCCCGGCAGCGAGGATATCGGCGTTGTTGTTGTCCAGGTCGTCAAACAGCTGGTTGATGTTCTGGCGGACGGTAATTTTAAGCTTCACGCCCAGATAATCGGCAAACTGCTGCGCCAGCTCATAATCCAGACCAATAATTTTGCCGTTGATGTCGCTGTAAATCAGCGGAGAGTTAAGGGTACTGACGCGCAGTTCCCCCCGCTCCTGAATGGCGGCGATACGATTTTCGGCTTTGCCGAACCAGGGGATGGAAGGCCAGAGGGCCACTGCCAGCAGCAACGTTACAATGCCGATGAGCAGATAATTAATCTTTAATTTTTTCAATTAGTTAATTCTCTGCGACGCCGGTTGCCTCAGTCTGCTGTAGCCATGTTAATCATAAGGTTTGTCATTGAATGAGCGGCATTTTGCGTAAACTTGCGCCACTTGGCAACCAATTAGAGAGACAGGTCACATCTATTGTTAAACGCTGAAGTCGATTTTATTTCGACGCAAACGGTTTCGTCGGCGCTCAGGATTCTCTATAATGACGCCCGTTTTCCCCCCTTGCGCACACTGTAAGCGCCCCGGCGCTTCGAAGACGAGAGACTTATGATGGAAATTCTGCGTGGTTCGCCTGCACTGTCTGCCTTCCGTATTACCAAACTGCTGGCACGTTTTCAGGCGGCCGACCTTCCGGTAAGCAATATTTACGCTGAGTATGTCCATTTTGCTGACCTGAATGCCCCCCTGAATGCAGAGGAGCGCGTACAGCTGGAACGCCTGCTCAAGTATGGCCCAAATCTGAGCAGCCATACGCCAACCGGCAAACTGATCCTTGCGACACCGCGTCCGGGCACCATCTCCCCCTGGTCTTCCAAAGCCACCGACATTGCCCACAACTGCGGCCTGAGCCAGATTAACCGTCTGGAGCGCGGCGTAGCGTACTACGTCGAAGCCTCTACCCTGAGCGACGCGCAGTGGCAGGCGGTTGCGGCTGAATTGCACGACCGCATGATGGAGAGCGTGTTTGCCTCTCTTGATGACGCACAGAAGCTTTTCTCCCATCATCAGCCTGCGCCGGTACAGAGCGTGGACCTGCTGGGGCAGGGCCGCCAGGCGCTGATTGACGCCAACCTGCGTCTCGGCCTGGCGCTGGCAGAAGACGAAATTGACTACCTGCAGGACGCGTTCGTTCAGCTCAACCGCAACCCGAACGACATCGAACTCTACATGTTCGCGCAGGCCAACTCTGAGCACTGCCGCCATAAGATTTTCAACGCCGACTGGATCATCGACGGCGAACAGCAGCCGAAGTCGCTGTTCAAAATGATCAAAAACACCATGGAACAAACCCCTGACCACGTGCTGTCTGCCTATAAAGACAACGCCGCGGTGATGGAAGGTTCCGAGGTGGGCCGCTTCTTCGCCGATCGCGAAGCAGGGCGCTATGACTTCCATCAGGAGCCTGCGCATATTCTGATGAAAGTGGAAACCCACAACCACCCGACGGCCATTTCTCCGTGGCCGGGTGCGGCGACCGGCTCCGGCGGCGAAATCCGTGACGAAGGGGCGACCGGTCGTGGGGCGAAACCAAAAGCGGGTCTGGTCGGTTTCTCCGTCTCCAACCTGCGCATCCCTGGCTTTGAACAGCCGTGGGAAGAAGATTTCGGCAAGCCAGAGCGCATCGTGACCGCGCTGGATATCATGACCGAAGGTCCGCTGGGCGGCGCGGCGTTTAACAACGAATTTGGACGTCCGGCGCTGAACGGTTACTTCCGTACCTACGAAGAGAAGGTGGACAGCCACAACGGCGAAGAGCTGCGCGGCTACCACAAACCGATCATGCTGGCAGGCGGGATCGGCAACATCCGTGCCGATCACGTGCAGAAAGGCGAGATCGTCGTCGGCGCGAAGCTGATCGTGCTGGGCGGCCCGGCGATGAACATCGGTCTGGGCGGCGGCGCGGCCTCCTCTATGGCCTCCGGCCAGTCTGATGCGGATCTCGACTTCGCGTCCGTGCAGCGTGACAACCCTGAGATGGAGCGTCGCTGCCAGGAAGTGATCGACCGCTGCTGGCAGCTGGGCGATGCTAACCCGATTCTGTTCATCCACGACGTGGGCGCGGGCGGCCTGTCCAACGCCATGCCGGAGCTGGTGAGCGACGGTGGTCGCGGTGGCCGTTTCAACCTGCGCGATATCCTGAGCGATGAGCCGGGCATGAGCCCGCTCGAAATCTGGTGTAACGAATCCCAGGAGCGCTACGTGCTGGCGGTTGCGGCCGACCAGCTGCCGCTGTTTGACGAGCTGTGCCGCCGCGAACGCGCGCCGTATGCCGTCATCGGTGAAGCGACCGAAGAGCAGCACCTGACTCTGAGCGACACCCATTTCGACAACCAGCCTATCGATCTGCCGCTGGACGTGCTGCTCGGTAAAACGCCGAAGATGACCCGCGACGTAACAACCCGTAAAGCAGCGGGCAAAGCGCTGGATCGCCAGGGCATCACCGTGGCAGAAGCCGTTAATCGCGTGCTGCACCTGCCTGCTGTTGCTGAGAAAACCTTCCTGGTGACCATCGGCGATCGTACCGTGACCGGTATGGTGTCGCGCGATCAGATGGTTGGCCCGTGGCAGATCCCGGTGGCGAACTGCGCCGTGACCACCGCGAGCCTCGACAGCTACTACGGCGAAGCGATGGCGCTGGGCGAACGCACCCCGGTGGCGCTGCTGGACTTCGCCGCCTCTGCACGACTGGCGGTTGGTGAAGCGCTGACCAACATCGCGGCGACGCAGATTGGCGGCATCAAACGTATCAAACTTTCCGCGAACTGGATGGCGGCAGCCGGTCACCCTGGTGAAGACGCTGGCCTGTATGAAGCCGTGAAAGCGGTGGGTGAGGAGCTGTGCCCAGCCCTCGGCCTGACCATTCCGGTGGGTAAAGACTCCATGTCGATGAAAACCCGCTGGCAGGAGGGTAACGAGCAGCGCGAGATGACGTCTCCGCTGTCGCTGGTGATCACCGCGTTTGCCCGTGTAGAAGACGTACGCCATACCGTTACGCCGCAGCTGGCGACCGAAGATAACGCCCTGCTGTTGATTGACCTGGGTAAGGGCCACAACGCGCTGGGCGCCACCGCACTGGCGCAGGTTTACCGTCAACTTGGCGACAAGCCAGCCGACGTGCGCGACGTGGCGCAGCTAAAAGGCTTCTACGACGCAATTCAGGCGCTGGTGGCACAGCGCAAGCTGCTGGCCTACCACGACCGTTCCGACGGCGGTCTGCTGGTGACCCTGGCAGAGATGGCCTTCACCGGCCACTGCGGCGTGGAAGCGAACATTGCAACGCTTGGCGAAGACCGCCTGGCGGCGCTGTTTAACGAAGAGCTGGGTGCGGTGATTCAGGTTCGCGCCGCAGACCGCGAGGCGGTGGAAGCGATTCTGGCGAAGCACGGTCTGGCAGACTGCGTCCACTATCTGGGGAAAGCCGTTCAGGGCGACCGCTTCGTCATTGAGGCCGACGGTCACGCCGTGTTCAGCGAAAGCCGCACCACGCTGCGCATGTGGTGGGCAGAAACCACCTGGCAGATGCAGCGCCTGCGCGATAACCCGGAATGCGCCGATCAGGAGCATAACGCGAAAGCGAATGACCAGGATCCCGGCCTGAACGTGAAGCTCTCCTTCGACATCAACGAAGATATCGCTGCGCCGTACATTGCGACCGGCGCGCGTCCGAAAGTGGCCGTGCTGCGCGAGCAGGGCGTTAACTCCCACGTTGAGATGGCTGCGGCCTTCCACCGCGCGGGCTTTGACGCTATCGACGTCCACATGAGCGACCTGCTGGCCGGGCGTACCGGTCTGGAAGATTTCCATGCGCTGGTGGCGTGCGGCGGTTTCTCCTACGGCGACGTGCTGGGCGCAGGCGAAGGCTGGGCGAAGTCCATTCTGTTTAACAGCCGCGTGCGCGACGAGTTCGAGACCTTCTTCCATCGTCCGCAAACCCTGGCGCTGGGCGTGTGCAACGGCTGCCAGATGATGTCTAACCTGCGCGAGCTGATCCCGGGCAGCGAAGCCTGGCCACGCTTTGTGCGCAACCAGTCCGACCGCTTCGAAGCGCGCTTCAGTCTGGTAGAAGTGACTCAGAGCCCGTCTCTGCTGCTGCAGGGGATGGTTGGCTCTCAGATGCCAATCGCCGTTTCCCACGGCGAAGGTCAGGTAGAAGTGCGCGATGCGGCCCATCTGGCGCAGCTCGAGAGCAAAGGCCTGGTGGCGCTGCGCTTTGTCGATAACTTCGGCAAGGTCACGGAAACCTATCCGGCGAACCCGAACGGCTCCGTCAACGGTATTACGGCGGTGACCAGCGAAAGCGGTCGCGCGACCATCATGATGCCGCACCCTGAACGCGTGTTCCGTACCGTGAGCAACTCCTGGCACCCGGAAAACTGGGGCGAGGACAGCCCGTGGATGCGTATCTTCCGCAACGCGCGTAAACAGCTGGGTTAAGATGTAAAGCAGGTACTTTGTAGACCCGGTGAGCGTAGCGCCACCGGGTTTTTTTATGCGTGTCGCAAAATTGCGACAAAGATGGTATAGGGGTGTCTCCAAATGGAGACACTTAACTCATTGATTTATATATGGCAGGACAGGTTCCCGTTAAGGTGTTGCTTAATAGCGACACTTAGCCTGAAAATCATTCAGCGCACAACAAATAGATTAAACGGATAAAAGATAGATATTTCAATGTGTTAATATTTTGTTTTGCATTCTGGCATGGGTGTTGCATAATATTAACCAGTGGCTCATTCACCTTCTTATGTCAGCCCCTTCGGGACGTGCTACATAAACTTCGAATGACGCACAAAAAGGTGCCTGCCGTCCAACTACTGATCATAGCGATGCTTTATCAGGCCAGGGCGAAACGTCGAGTTAGGCACCGCCTTATTCCATAACAAAGCCGGGTTTTTACCCGGCTTTGTTGTATCTGAAGGGCAGACTCAGTTACGCTCTCCGTAAACCCCCATGAAGAGAGTAATGCGTTGAAACGATGGCCCGTTTTTCCCCGCTCCTTGCGACAGCTCGTGATGATGGCCTTTCTGCTGATCTTGCTGCCGCTGCTGATCCTCGCCTGGCAGGCATGGCAGAGCCTCAACGCGCTGAGTGCCCAGGCGGCGCTGACGAACCGCACTACGCTTATCGATGCCAGACGCAGTGAAGCGATGACCAACGCCGCGCTGGAGATGGAGCGTAGCTATCGTCAGTACTGCGTGCTCGACGATCGGACGCTGGAGAAGGTGTACCAGAGCCAGCGCAAGCGCTACAGCGAAATGCTGGATGCCCACGCGGGCGTGCTGCCGGACGACAGGCTGTATCAGGCGTTACGTCAGGATCTGAACGATCTCGCGCAGCTGCAGTGCCAGAACAGCGGCCCGGATGCGGCTGCCGCCGCACGCCTTGAGGCATTCGCCACCGCCAATACCGAAATGGTGCAGTCAACGCGCACGGTCATTTTCTCTCGCGGCCAGCAGCTGCAGCAGGAGATTGCCGAGCGCGGCCAGTTCTTCGGCTGGCAGGCGCTGGTGCTGTTCCTCGTGAGCCTCGGGCTGGTGCTGCTCTTTACCCGCATGATCATCGGCCCGGTGAAGGGTATTCAGCGTATGATCAACCGCCTGGGGGAGGGGAAATCGCTCGGGGATACGGTTGCCTTTAAAGGCCCGCGCGAGCTGCGATCCGTCGGTCAGCGCATTATCTGGCTATCCGAGCGCCTGGCGTGGCTGGAATCCCAGCGTCATCAGTTCCTGCGCCATATTTCCCATGAGCTGAAAACCCCGCTGGCCAGCATGCGTGAAGGAACGGAGCTGCTGGCGGACGAGGTGGCAGGGCCGCTTACGCCGGAGCAGAAAGAGATTGTCGAAATTCTGGACGCCAGCAGCCGCAACCTGCAAAAGCTGATCGAGCAGCTTCTGGATTATAACCGCAAGCTGGCTGACGGGACGGTGGTACTGGAAGAGGTGGAGATTGAGCCACTGGTGGATATGGTGATCTCCGCCCATAGCTTGCCGGCAAGAGCTAAAATGATGCATACCGGGGTGGAGCTGAATGCGCTGACCTGCCTGGCTGAACCCATGCTATTAATGAGCGTTCTGGATAATCTTTACTCCAATGCGGTGCACTATGGTACTGAATCCGGTAACATTTATATCCGAAGTTATACGAAGGGCTCCCGGGTGTTTATTGACGTCGCAAACACCGGCACCCCGATCCCCGATGACGAAAAAACCATGATCTTCGAACCCTTTTTCCAGGGGAGTCATCAGCGGAAAGGCGCGGTAAAAGGAAGCGGTCTGGGATTAAGCATTGCCCGGGACTGCATACGACGCATGCAGGGTGAGCTAAACATTGCCACGGACGAACGTTCAGATGTTTGCTTCCGTATTGAACTGCCCCTGAGCCGGAAAAATTAATAAAATGAATCTATATCTGGTGAGTATGTCACACGTCTTTTTCCGCGCCATACGCGCGGTGTTTTCCAGCAAAGCGGGTCGCCTGAGTCTGCCCTGTTTAGTTCTGGCGGGGTGCGTTTCCCATGCGCCGCAAAGTGCGATAAGCGGTAAACAGGAAGACAAATGGCCCGATAACCAGCTGGCGGATTTCCTCTCTACCCGCTGTGAGGATATCTGGAATCTGTCAGGGCATGATGTCGAAAATAATCCGCTGTTCTGGCTGCGCGGAATAGATTGCGCCCAGCGGCTTGCGCCGGTAGACGCCCGCATGAAGGCGGCGATGCTGGATGAAGACACCTGGCAGGACGCTTTCAAGCGTGGGATTTTACTGGCCGATGCGAAAATTACCCCCGTTGAACGTCGGGCCAACGTGACCCGCTTGGATACGTTTGTGATCAATCTTCCCGCACAGGTGCGCCCGGTATACCAGCTCTGGCGGGATGGGCAGACGTTACAGCTGCAGCTGTCTGAAGAGCGCTCCCGCTACAGCAAGCTACAGCAGTCAACCGACAGCGAGCTGGATACGCTGCGCCAACAGCAACAGCATTTACGTACTCAGCTGGATACCACGACGCGAAAGCTGGAAAACCTGACCGATATCGAAAGACAGCTCTCGTCGCGTAAATATCAGCCGGGTAGTTCATCTGCTACACCGGACAGCGATATGCCGAAACAAGAGGATGTGAAGCATGACGAGCCGTAAACCAGCCCATCTCTTACTGGTGGATGACGATCCCGGCCTGTTAAAGCTGCTGGGGATGCGTCTGGTGAGTGAAGGCTACACCGTGGTGACCGCGGAAAGCGGGCAGGAGGGGCTTAAAGTCCTCAGCCGCGAAAAGATTGACCTGGTGATCAGCGACCTGCGGATGGACGAAATGGATGGCATGCAGCTGTTCGCCGAAATCCAGAAGCAGCAGCCTGGCATGCCGGTCATTATCCTGACGGCGCACGGGTCAATCCCGGATGCCGTCGCCGCAACCCAGCAGGGCGTGTTCAGCTTCCTCACCAAGCCGGTAGATAAAGACGCGCTCTACAAAGCTATCGACAGCGCGCTGGAGCACGCCGCGCCCTCCGGAGACGACGCATGGCGTGAATCTATCGTCACCCGCAGCCCGATAATGCTGCGTCTGCTTGAGCAGGCGCGAATGGTCGCACAGTCAGACGTCAGCGTGTTGATTAACGGCCAGAGCGGAACCGGGAAAGAGATCCTGGCGCAGGCGATCCACAACGCCAGCCCGCGCAGTAAAAATGCTTTTATCGCCATTAACTGCGGTGCCCTCCCAGAGCAGCTTCTTGAGTCTGAACTTTTTGGCCATGCCCGCGGCGCATTTACCGGCGCGGTAAGCAGCCGGGAAGGGCTCTTCCAGGCCGCGGAAGGCGGCACGCTGTTCCTCGACGAAATTGGCGACATGCCTGCGCCGCTGCAGGTCAAACTGTTGCGCGTACTTCAGGAGCGCAAAGTGCGCCCGTTGGGTAGCAACCGCGATATTGATATTAACGTGCGAATCATTTCCGCTACCCACCGCGACTTGCCCAAAGTGATGGCCCGCAACGAGTTCCGTGAAGATCTCTACTACCGTCTGAACGTGGTGAACCTGAAGATCCCGGCGCTGGCGGAGCGTGCGGAAGATATTCCGCTGCTGGCGAATCACCTCCTGCGCCAGGCGGCAGATCGGCATAAACCGTTCGTGCGCGCCTTTTCGACTGATGCGATGAAACGGCTGATGGCCGCCAGCTGGCCGGGTAACGTGCGCCAGCTGGTGAACGTGATTGAGCAGTGTGTGGCGCTGACGTCCTCGCCCGTTATCAGCGATGCGCTGGTGGAACAGGCGCTGGAAGGGGAGAACACGGCCTTGCCGACGTTTGCGGAAGCGCGTAACCAGTTCGAGCTGAACTATCTGCGCAAGCTGCTGCAGATAACCAAAGGCAACGTGACCCACGCGGCGCGGATGGCCGGACGCAACCGCACCGAGTTCTATAAGCTGCTCTCACGCCACGAGCTGGAAGCAAACGATTTTAAAGAGTAATACCGTATGGTACTGTGAGCAATCGATTACGAGGCAGCTTACAGGCAAGAGTTTAAGGACCCACCATGAAAAAGATTGATGCGATTATTAAACCTTTCAAACTGGATGATGTACGTGAAGCGCTGGCGGAAGTAGGCATCACCGGAATGACCGTGACGGAAGTGAAAGGTTTTGGTCGTCAGAAGGGCCACACCGAGCTTTATCGTGGCGCAGAGTACATGGTCGACTTTCTGCCGAAAGTGAAAATTGAAATCGTGGTCAGCGACGATATCGTCGATACCTGCGTGGATACCATTATCCGCACGGCGCAGACGGGCAAAATTGGCGACGGCAAAATCTTCGTCTTTGACGTGGCGCGCGTGATCCGTATCCGTACCGGCGAAGAAGACGACGCCGCGATTTAACCATTCGCCACCCAGCGAAAAAAAAGCCCCTCGAACGAGGGGCTTTTTGCGTTACAGCACCTTATGCGGCCCGAAACATTCGTAATGAATGTTGTCTTTATTCACGCCCAGTTCAACCAGCTGCTTCGCGGCATACTGCATAAACGCCACGGGTCCACAGACGTAGAACTGCATTTCCGGCGCGCTAAACGCCCCTTCCATCTGGCTTAAATTCATCAGTCCTTCGCTGTCAAAGCGTGCGGCAGTGCGGTCTGCCTCCGTCGGCAGGCGATACCAGGTATGCGCGGTGAAACGCGGCAGGGTCGCTCCCAGCGCTTTCACTTCATCCGCAAAGGCGTGCACGTCGCCGTTCTCCGCAGCGTGGAACCAGTTAACCTGCGCGCTGTGGTTTGCTTTCGCCAGCGTATCTAGCATTGCCAGCATTGGCGTTTGGCCCACGCCCGCGGAGATCAGCGTGACCGGGGTATTGGTTTCAATGGCCATAAAGAAGTCGCCCGCCGGCGCGGCCAGATGGACCACGTCGCCCACGCTCGCTTCGTTATGCAGCCAGTTGGATACCTGACCGTCGTCCTCGCGCTTCACCGCAATGCGGTAGCCTTTGCCGTTTGGTTTGCGGGTCAGAGAGTACTGGCGGATCTCCTGGTGCGGGAAGCCTTCAGGCTTCAGCCATACGCCCAGATATTGGCCCGGCTGGTAATCGGCCACCGGCTGGCCGTCAACCGGCTCAAATTCAAAACTGGTGATAAGCGCGCTGCGCGGCGTTTTCTCGACGATACGGAAGGCGCGCGTTCCTTCCCAGCCGCCGTTCTTGCTGGCGTTTTCGCTGTAGATCTGCGCTTCACGGTTGATAAACACGTTTGCCAGCACGCCGTAGGCTTTACCCCAGGCGTCCAGCACCTCCTGGCCCGGGCTGAACATTTCGTCCAGCGTTGCCAGCAGGTGAGTGCCGACGATGTTGTACTGCTCGGGTTGGATCTGGAAGCTGGTGTGCTTCTGCGCGATTTTTTCCACCGCAGGCAGCAACGCCGCCAGGTTTTCGATATTGCTGGCGTAGGCCGCGATGGCGTTGAAAAGCGCTTCACGCTGATCGCCGTTACGCTGGTTGCTCATATTGAAAATCTCTTTGAGCTCCGGATTGTGCGTGAACATGCGATCGTAGAAATGGGCGGTAAGTTTAGGGCCGGTTTCCACCAGCAGGGGAATGGTGGCTTTAACGGTAGCGATGGTTTGAGCGTCGAGCATGGCAGCTTCCTTCTGATATTACCTAATGATGTATTTTAAATGCATCTTATAAAAAATACCCATGCTTTGTAAATGGTTCTTTGCAAGATGAAAAATACGCATCACAAACCTGAAAAGAAATCCGCTGGAAATAGTGAGATCTTTATTCCTCAAACCCTTGCGTGGCGTGAAGGAAAACGTTTGCGTAAAATCGTTTGTCAAGACCTGTTATCACAGAACTATTCAGTTATACTGTTGCCCGTCGTCCAACAGGACTGCCTTTTCAGGCCAAAATTTACTTGTTAGCTGAGTCAGGAGATGCGGATGTTAAAGCGTGAAATGAACATTGCCGATTATGATGCCGAACTGTGGCAGGCTATGGAGCAGGAAAAAGTACGTCAGGAAGAGCACATCGAACTGATCGCCTCCGAAAACTACACCAGCCCGCGCGTGATGCAGGCGCAGGGCTCTCAGCTGACCAACAAATACGCTGAAGGTTACCCGGGCAAGCGCTACTACGGCGGTTGCGAGTACGTTGATATCGTTGAGCAGCTGGCTATCGACCGTGCGAAAGCACTCTTCGGCGCTGACTACGCGAACGTTCAGCCGCACTCCGGTTCTCAGGCTAACTTCGCTGTTTACACCGCGCTGCTGCAGCCGGGCGATACCGTTCTGGGTATGAACCTGGCGCAAGGCGGCCACCTGACTCACGGCTCCCCGGTTAACTTCTCCGGCAAACTGTACAACATCATTCCTTACGGTATTGATGAGTCCGGTAAAATTGACTACGAAGACATGGCGAAGCAGGCTAAAGAGCACAAGCCGAAGATGATCATCGGTGGCTTCTCTGCTTACTCCGGTATCGTTGACTGGGCAAAAATGCGTGAAATCGCAGACAGCATCGGCGCGTACCTGTTCGTTGACATGGCGCACGTTGCGGGCCTTATCGCCGCAGGCGTTTACCCGAACCCGGTTCCTCACGCTCACGTTGTGACCACCACTACTCACAAAACCCTGGCGGGTCCACGCGGTGGCCTGATCCTGGCGAAAGGCGGTGACGAAGAGCTGTACAAAAAACTGAACTCTGCCGTGTTCCCAAGCGCGCAGGGCGGCCCGCTGATGCACGTTATCGCCGCAAAAGCGGTCGCGCTGAAAGAAGCGATGGAACCAGAGTTCAAGGTGTATCAGCAGCAAGTTGCTAAGAACGCCAAAGCGATGGTGGAAGTGTTCCTGAACCGTGGCTACAAAGTGGTATCCGGCGGGACTGAAAACCACCTGTTCCTGCTGGACCTGGTTGATAAGAACCTGACCGGTAAAGAAGCTGACGCTGCCCTGGGCCGCGCCAACATCACCGTGAACAAAAACAGCGTGCCAAACGATCCGAAGAGCCCGTTCGTGACCTCCGGTATCCGTATCGGTTCTCCGGCCGTGACGCGTCGTGGCTTTAAAGAAGCGGAAGTGAAAGAGCTGGCTGGCTGGATGTGTGACGTTCTGGACAACATCAATGACGAAGCGGTTATCGAGCGCGTCAAAGGTAAAGTTCTGGATATCTGCGCACGCTTCCCGGTATACGCATAATTCCTCTGCTTTGCAGAAATAAAAAAGGCCGCGCTTGCGGCCTTTTTTTATGGCTTAACGCCGGTCCAGGGAAATGGCCCCCGGTCCCACAATCGCCAGCAAAATAAACGCGCCAGCAATACTGACGTTCTTGTAGAAATTAATCATATTCGGCACAACTGCATCTCCGGTCATATCCCAGTAGTGGTGACCGATAATCGCCGTGCCCAGCGTATAGAAGACAAAGAGCACCGCGAGGGGGCGGGTGAAAAAGCCGAGCACGATCAGGATCGCGGCGGGAACCTCCATTACTACGGCGATAATGGCCGCAAGCATCGGCATGGGGGCACCGAGCGACGTCATATACTGAACGGTGCCGCTAAACCCCGTCAGCTTGGGATAGCCAAAAATAATAAACAGGACAACGATGGCAATACGGGCAATCAATAGCAGGAAGGAGCGTGAGGAGCCGAAATCGAAATAACGTAAGCTGTTCATGGCAAACGACCTCTTCAGGCGATGTCTTTTAAACGTAATACAATTTTGCCGCTCACGCCATACGCCGACCGGCTGTCCAGGACGTTAATTTATCGTTAATTTATAGCGCGCTAACGACTTGCTAAAGTGCAGGATAAACGCCAGACTATCGCCTCCATTTCGGGAGGGATTCATGGTCTTGCATTCCACGCGCTGGCTGGCGCTCAGCTACTTCACCTACTTCTTTAGCTACGGTATTTTTCTGCCTTTCTGGAGCGTCTGGCTCAAGGGAATTGGTTTGACGCCAGAAACCATTGGCATCCTGCTGGGCGCGGGGCTGGTGGCGCGTTTCCTCGGAAGCCTGCTGATTGCCCCCCGCGTCAGCGATCCCTCCTTACTGATTAAAGCGGTGCGCATTCTGGCCCTGCTGACGCTGGTCTTTGCGGCTTGCTTCTGGGTCAGCCACCAGTTTGCCTGGCTGATGGTAGTGATGGTTGGCTTTAATCTGTTCTTCTCCCCGCTGGTACCCCTGACGGATGCGCTGGCGAACACCTGGCAAAAGCAGATCACCATGGACTATGGTCGCGTGCGCCTCTGGGGATCGATTGCCTTCGTGATCGGCTCGGCGTTGGTGGGGAAACTGGTCAGCCTTTACGACTACCGCGCGATTCTGGCGCTGCTGAGTATCGGTATTGCCTCGATGCTGCTGGGCATGCTGCTGCGCCCGTCGGTGATGCCGCAAGGGGAGAGTCGCCATCAGGAGAGCGCCGGCTGGCCCGCCTGGCGGAGCCTGGTGGCCCAGAGCTGGCGTTTTCTGGCGTGCGTCTGTCTGCTTCAGGGGGCGCATGCGGCGTACTATGGCTTCAGCGCCATCTACTGGCAGGGGGCGGGTTACTCGGCCTCTGCTGTCGGTTACCTGTGGTCGCTGGGGGTGGTGGCAGAAGTCATTATTTTCGCCCTGAGCAAAAAGCTGTTCCGCCGCTTCGGCGCGCGCGATCTGCTGCTGCTTTCCGCGGTCTGCGGCGTGGCGCGCTGGGGGATTATGGGCTGGACGACCGAACTGCCGTGGCTGATTGTGGCGCAGATCCTTCACTGCGGCACCTTCACCGTGTGCCACCTGGCGGCGATGCGCTATATCGCGGCGCGCGAGGGCGGAGACGTGATCCGTCTGCAGGCGGTCTACTCTGCGGTGGCGATGGGCGGCAGCATTGCGGTGATGACGGTCTTTGCGGGCTTTCTGTATCAGCATCTGGGACACGGCGTGTTCTGGGTCATGGCGCTGGTGGCGCTTCCGGCGATGTTTGTTCGACCGAAAGTGGCCGCACGGGCGTAGCTACGATTCCAGCATGGCGCGAATATGTTCCTGCTGCTGCGTGTTAAGTGATTCAACCGCGTGGATCAGCGGCGGCGAGAACAGCGGCAGCACGGTAGGATAGGGGGTGATAACCAGCGCGGCTTCGCGCGGTGCCCCCTCTTTCTGGAACGCCTGCAGCGTCAGATAGCGAATGTTGAGCGGCAGCAGGGTTAATTCGCGCAGCTGCTGTTCAATCACCTCCTCACAGGATTTGTCCTCCCCGGTCAGCAGCACTACCTGTTTTTCATGCAGATCGGTCTCCTGCATCAGCCAGGCGCCGAAAATAACCGCTACCAGTGCCATCTCTTCATCGGAGAACCGCAGCCCAAATTCGGCTTCCAGCTCAAAGAGTGCCTCTTTCGTGGTGCGTAACAGCCGGGGATAGAGACGGTGAATTTCCTCGGGCAGGCTATTGTCGATACCGATCTCAAACAGCGAGCGGTCCAGCGCCTGAGCCAGATGGATATACAGCTGATCGGTCAGCCCCTGCTCATCGCTGAAGTTCATCCCGGTCTGCGAGCGGAAACGGGCCACCATGCGCACAATGGCGCGGCGCAGGCGCTGATCCTGCTGGTGTTTATCGAGCACTGGATCGGGCGTGCGGAGCATCATAAACAGCAGCGCCAGAAACAGCTGCTCATCCACGTGCGCGCCCTGCGGCACGCGCCGCTTCCAGTGACGAACAATTTCCTGCGCCGTAAAATACTCTCCCCGCGACTGGGTCCAGCTGCGCTGCGCGTGGGAAAACTGCGGCGTATTCCCTAAGTGGTGCTGGATGAGGCAGTATTGCAAGTAGAGCTGTAAGAACTGGACGTCCCGGCATTCAAACTGACGCTGCAGCTTGCGTGAGCAGAAGCCGATCAGCGCCCGCAGGTTAGCATCGTCGTAAAGCGGCCGCGCGATGCCGTGCTGTTTAAGCGCGGTTTTTAAGGCTGGGGTAAACTGGTGCGAGACAAACTGCGGACAAAGGCGGAGCGCCCTGCGCAGCCAGTGCAGCAGACATAAACGCTGATTCAGGGCAGTGCCTTCAATTCGGTAGCTGCCGTCATGGTGCGTGACGATATCCAGCCGGTGATAGCGCTGGATTTCATCGCGCGTCTCGGCTATATCTTGCCGTGCCATGACCTCGTCCACGCCGTTGGCAGCGATTATGCTCTGTGCGGTGACGGCAGCATCGGGCAGGTAAAGCATCAAAAGCACCTGGCAGCGGCGCTGCGAACTGGAAAGCACAGATGGAATTTCAAGCGTCGTCATCATCTGTCGGGTATCCAGTGTGAATGTTTGATAAGAATAGCTAAAGGATGGGCGCTGAAAAGCGCGCCGGCAGGCCTTTCACTCAGGATTGCTGGGGAACATCACAGAATTTTTGACGTGAGGAATTGATGCAGACAGTTAAACAAAATGCGATGGCGTTATTTTTGGCGGTTATCACCTTTACCGCCAGCGCACATCCTCACAGTTTTATCAGCCTGAAAACCGAGCTGGTCACCGACGGCACGCAGCTGAGCGGCCTGAAAATGCGCTGGACGATGGATGAAATCACCTCGGCGGATCTGCTTTATGATGCGGGTAACGCGAAGCCCGGCGACGAAATCTGGAAAAAGCTGGCGGCAGAAGTGATGGCTAACGTGCTCGGGCAGCACTACTTCACCGAGTTTTGGCATAACGGACAAAAGGTGAAGTTCCTCAATCGCCCGACAGAATACGGCATGTCCCGCGACGGACATCAGGCAGTGCTGACGTTCGTGCTCCCACTGGCGCATCCGCAGCCGCTGGCAGGACAAACCTATACGTTTTCCACCTTTGACCCAACGTACTACGTCGATATGAGCTACGCCGAGGACAGCGACGTGCAGCTTCCTGCGTCGTTGCAAAAAACCTGCAACATTACGGTTCACACCCCGAAGCCCAGCGAAGAGACGCTGAATTTTGCTGTCTCTCTTGATAAAGAGGATGCCCCACCGGAGGACATGGAACTGGGTAAACAGTTTGCGCAGAAGGTAACGTTACAATGTCAGTGATCTCCTCTCCGGTACGAAAGCCGCGCCGCTGGCTGCACCTCTGGCCGCTGGCGCTTTTTCTACTGCTCGCCGTTTGCGGTTCGCTCTGGCTGTGGCAAGCCTGGCCGCAGGTGATGATGAAAAGCATCATCTGGCAGCGTGAGGTCAACCAGCAGATGAGCGGGCTGCTGAAAGCGGTGGCGGAGAACCCGACCAAAGCGGGCGGTTCCCTGCTGGCGTTCAGCTTTATCTATGGCGTGCTGCACGCGCTGGGGCCGGGGCACGGCAAAATCGTCATCACCACCTGGCTTGCCACCCATCCGTCGAAGCTGAAATCAAGCATTGGCCTGACGCTGGCCTCTTCGCTGCTTCAGGGGGGCGTGGCGATTGCGCTGGTGGTGGTTGTGCTTTCGCTATTACAGCTTCCCGCGCGCCAGCTGCACCTGAGCAGCTTCTGGCTGGAGAAGGGCAGCTATGCGCTGGTCGGCGTGCTGGGGCTGATCCTCTGCTGGCGGGCGCTGAAAAAGCTGCGCGCGCTGCTGCAAAAGCCCAAATTCAAAACCTTTACGCCGCACCACGTTCATGATGAGCACTGCGGCTGCGGGCATCAGCATCTGCCGACGCAGGAACAATTACAGAGCGGTGACGACTGGCGCGCGCGGCTGATGATAGTTCTCTCTATGGGGATGCGCCCGTGCTCGGGGGCAATCATGGTGCTGCTGTTCAGTAAAGTGATTGGCGTGTTCGGCTGGGGCATGCTCTCGGCGCTGGCAATGGCGGCAGGAACCTCTCTCACCATTTCGTCTTTGGCGTTGCTGGTTCACAGCTTCCGTCAGCTTGCGGTAAAACTCAGTGGCAATAAAACGCCGGTACTGTGGCGACAGGTAGGATGGACAACGCTCGCGCTGGCGGGGGGAGTGATTCTGCTGGTGGCGGCGGTAACGATGTGGATGAGCGCGGCGCCGTTTAGCACCCTCTCCCCTTTGGGGAGAGGGCTGAGATGAGGAGATTAACGCTTCAGCGCATCGCTCAGCTCGTCACGCATGTTGGCCAGCATGGCTTTAACAACGCGTGGGTTACCCGCAACGATGTTGCCGGTGGTCATGTAGTTGTGGCCGCCGGTGAAATCGCAAACAATCGCGCCTGCTTCACGTGCGATCAGCTCGCCCGCAGCGAAGTCCCACGGCTTCAGTGACAGTTCGAAGTAACCGTCAACGCGGCCGGTTGCCACGTAGGCCAGATCCAGCGCAGCAGAGCCGGTGCGACGGAAGTCCGCGCATTCGGTGAACAGCTTGCCCAGGATATTCATATAGGTGGTTGCGTGCTGCTTCGCCTTGAACGGGAAGCCGGTCGCCAGGATGGTGCCGTCCAGGTCGCGTGCGTTGCTGCAGCGCAGACGGTAGCCGTTCAGCTGTGCGCCCTGGCCGCGGGTCGCGGTGAACAGTTCGTTACGCATTGGATCGTAAACAACGGCGACTTCAGTACGGCCTTTAATGCGTACTGCGATTGACACAGAGAAGTGTGGCAGGCGTTTAACGAAGTTGGTGGTGCCATCCAGTGGATCGATAACCCATTGAACATCCTGATCGGTACCTTCATGTTCACCGCTTTCTTCGGTGATGATGGTGTGCTGCGGGTAAGATTTGCGGATCGTTTCGATAATAATCGCTTCTGCGGCTTTATCGACGTTAGTCACGAAATCATTGCTGCCTTTCTGGCTGGTTTCTACGGAGTCTGGCGTTTCGTAGTGTTTGGCAATTACATTACCCGCCTTGCGCGCTGCGCGCACGGCGATGGTCAGCATCGGATGCATCGGTCTCTCTCACTGGATGTTAAAGAACAGGAAAATCGGCGCAGAGTATAGCAGCGGGATCGGATTATGTCTCCCGTTTATGATAATATGCCCGAATATTCTTCAGACACTGAACCCAGACATCTAAAAATTATGCTGCAAAACATTCGAATCGTGCTGGTCGAAACATCGCATACCGGCAACATGGGCTCTGTGGCCCGCGCTATGAAAACCATGGGCTTAACGAACCTGTGGCTGGTTAATCCGCTGGTGAAACCAGACTCCCAGGCCATCGCTCTGGCGGCCGGGGCCAGCGACGTGATCGGCAACGCGCAGATCGTGGACACGCTGGATGAAGCGCTGGCCGGTTGCAGCCTGGTGGTGGGCACCAGTGCGCGCTCCCGCACGCTGCCGTGGCCGATGCTGGATCCGCGCGAATGCGGCCTGAAAAGCGTCTCGGAAGCAGAGCAGGCACCGGTTGCGCTGGTGTTTGGCCGCGAGCGCGTTGGCCTGACCAACGACGAACTGCAGAAGTGCCACTACCACGTGGCGATTGCCGCCAACCCGGAATACAGCTCGCTGAATCTGGCGATGGCGGTGCAGGTAATCGCCTACGAGGTGCGTATGGCGTGGCTGGCGACGCAGGAGAAGCAGGCAGAACCGAAAGAAGAGACGGCCTACCCGCTGGTGGACGACCTTGAGCGTTTCTACGGTCACCTGGAGCAGACGCTGCTCGCTACCGGCTTCATCCGTGAAGGCCACCCTGGCCAGGTAATGAACAAACTGCGCCGCATGTTTACCCGCGCGCGTCCGGAAAGCCAGGAGCTGAACATCCTGCGCGGAATTCTGGCGTCGATCGAGCAGAAGAATAAAGAGTAGTGCCGATTTCCCCCTCTCCCCGTGGGAGAGGGTTAGGGTGAGGGCATCAGGCCGCACCTATATTATGAAGGCACAGAAGGTTAAATACCTGACTAAAACAGTCAAGTAAATAGTTGACCATTTTAGTCAGGAATGTCAGACTTGGCCCTGCTATGCAATACCCCCATTTTACAATAAAAAACCCCGGGCAGGGGCGAGTTTGAGGTTAAGTAAGACATGAGACTGACATCTAAAGGGCGTTATGCCGTGACCGCGATGCTGGACGTTGCGCTCAACTCCGAAGCGGGCCCGGTTCCGTTGGCTGATATTTCTGAACGACAAGGGATCTCCCTCTCTTACCTGGAACAGCTGTTCTCCAGACTGCGTAAAAATGGACTGGTGTCCAGCGTTCGTGGCCCGGGCGGCGGTTATCTGCTGGGTAAAGACGCGGGCAGTATTGCGGTTGGTGAAGTGATTAGCGCGGTGGATGAATCCGTTGACGCAACCCGTTGCCAGGGTAAAGGCGGCTGCCAGGGCGGCGATAAGTGCCTGACCCACGCGCTGTGGCGCGATCTAAGCGACCGTCTGACCGGCTTCCTGAACAACATCACCCTCGGTGAACTGGTCAATAACCAGGAAGTTCTGGACGTATCAGGCCGTCAGCACAGCCATGATTCACAACGCAGCACCCGCGCGCAGGACGCTATCGACGTCAAATTACGCGCGTAATAAAACGATAAGTATTTCAGAATCAGGCCGGGGTGGTCACACCCCGCGTACTCGGTCGTACATCCAGCCGGTTGCCTGATTCCTTGCATTGAAGCGATGTACGGAGTTTATAGAGCAATGAAATTACCGATTTATCTCGACTACTCCGCAACCACGCCGGTGGACCCGCGTGTTGCCGAGAAAATGATGCAGTGTCTGACCCTGGACGGAAACTTTGGTAACCCAGCTTCCCGTTCACACCGTTTTGGCTGGCATGCTGAAGAGGCGGTGGATATCGCCCGTAATCAGATTGCTGACCTGGTGGGTGCCGACCCGCGTGAGATTGTTTTCACCTCCGGTGCGACCGAATCCGACAACCTGGCGATCAAAGGTGCAGCCAACTTTTATCAGAAAAAAGGCAAGCACATCATCACCAGCAAAACCGAACACAAAGCCGTGCTGGACACCTGCCGCCAGCTGGAGCGTGAAGGGTTCGAAGTGACCTATCTGGCGCCGCAGAGCAACGGTATTATTGACCTGAAAGAGCTCGAAGCGGCGATGCGTGACGACACCATCCTGGTCTCCATCATGCACGTTAATAACGAAATCGGCGTCGTTCAGGACATCGCCACCATCGGCGAAATGTGCCGCGCGCGCGGTATCATCTATCACGTTGATGCGACCCAGAGCGTGGGCAAACTGCCTATCGACCTGAGCCAGCTGAAAGTGGACCTGATGTCCTTCTCCGGCCACAAAATCTATGGCCCGAAAGGGATTGGCGCGCTGTACGTTCGTCGTAAGCCACGTATCCGCATCGAAGCACAGATGCACGGCGGCGGTCACGAGCGCGGCATGCGTTCCGGTACGCTGCCTGTTCACCAGATCGTGGGCATGGGCGAAGCGTACCGCATTGCGAAAGAAGAGATGGAAACCGAGATGGCACGCCTGCGCACGCTGCGTAACCGTCTGTGGGACGGCGTGAAAGATATGGAAGAAGTGTATCTGAACGGCGATCTCGAGCAGGGCGCGCCGAACATCCTCAACGTCAGCTTCAACTATGTTGAAGGCGAATCGCTGATCATGGCGCTGAAAGACCTGGCCGTTTCTTCCGGTTCTGCCTGTACGTCTGCAAGCCTGGAGCCATCCTACGTGCTGCGCGCGCTGGGTATGACTGACGAGCTGGCACACAGCTCTATCCGTTTCTCTTTAGGTCGTTTCACTACCGAAGAAGAGATTGACTACACCATCAAGCTGGTTCGTAACTCCATTGGCCGTCTGCGCGACCTTTCTCCACTGTGGGAAATGTTCAAGCAGGGCGTGGATCTGAACAGCATTGAATGGTCACATCACTAATCGGTATATAAGGAGAATTCAATCATGGCATACAGCGAAAAAGTTATCGATCATTACGAGAACCCGCGCAACGTTGGCTCTT
Source organism: Enterobacter bugandensis (assembly GCF_900324475.1). Lineage (NCBI taxonomy): Bacteria > Pseudomonadati > Pseudomonadota > Gammaproteobacteria > Enterobacterales > Enterobacteriaceae > Enterobacter > Enterobacter bugandensis. Next base: position 3,532,046 of record NZ_LT992502.1, on the reverse strand, counting down.
TTGACAACAGCGATGAATCTGTCGGTAGCGGCATGGTTGGCGCGCCGGCGTGTGGCGACGTAATGAAGTTGCAGATTAAAGTCAACAATGAAGGTATCATTGAAGACGCGCGCTTCAAGACCTACGGCTGCGGTTCTGCAATTGCGTCCAGCTCCCTGGTCACCGAGTGGGTGAAGGGCAAGTCTCTGGACGAAGCACAGGCAATTAAGAACACGGATATTGCTGAAGAACTCGAACTGCCACCGGTGAAAATTCACTGTTCTATTCTGGCAGAAGACGCGATCAAAGCCGCCATTGCGGATTACAAAAGCAAACGTGAAGCAAAATAATTGAGGTTTGAGTATGTCGATTACCCTTAGCGACAGCGCTGCCGCGCGAGTAAGCTCTTTTCTGGCGAACCGTGGTAAAGGCTTTGGCCTGCGACTGGGCGTACGTACCTCCGGCTGTTCTGGTATGGCTTACGTACTGGAGTTTGTTGACGAGCCGGCGTCTGATGACACCGTGTTTGAAGACAAGGGCGTGAAGGTGGTGGTCGATGGCAAAAGCCTGCAATTTCTCAACGGCACTCAGCTGGACTTCGTAAAAGAAGGCCTGAACGAAGGGTTCAAATTCACGAACCCGAACGTCAAAGACGAGTGTGGTTGCGGCGAAAGCTTCCACGTTTAACCGCGCGTCATCCGAAACCCCACCGTGGCTTTGCTGCGCGTGGGGTTTGTTCTAACAGGCTACCCCTGAGATTGTTATGGATTACTTCACTCTCTTCGGACTACCCGCTCAATACCCGATCGATCTTCAGGCGCTGACGGTCCGTTTTCAGGATCTGCAGCGTCAGTATCATCCGGATAAATTCGCCAGCGGGACGCAGGCAGAGCAGCTGGCTGCGGTATCGCACTCCGCGACCATCAACCAGGCCTGGCAGACGCTGCGCCATCCGCTGGCGCGTGCAGAATATCTGCTCTCGCTCCACGGCTTTGATCTGGCGAGCGAACAGCACACCGTGCGCGACACCGCGTTTCTGATGGAACAGCTGGAGCTGCGCGAAGAGCTGGATGAGATTGAACAGGCCAAAGACGAAGCGCGTCTGGAACGTTTTATCACGCGCGTGAAGGGCATGTTCGATACCCGCCATCAGCAGATGGTGGAGCAACTGAACAACGAGACCTGGGACGTGGCGGCAGACACTGTGCGCAAACTCCGTTTTCTCGATAAACTGCGAAGCAGCGCTGAACAACTCGAAGAAAAGCTGCTCGATTTTTAATTTCGGAAGCAATTATGGCCTTATTACAAATTAGTGAGCCTGGCTTAAGCGCCGCACCGCACCAGCGTCGTCTGGCGGTCGGTATTGACCTGGGCACCACCAATTCCCTCGTGGCGACCGTGCGCAGCGGCCAGGCGGAAACGCTGGCCGACGAGCAGGGCCGCCATCTGCTGCCTTCCGTGGTCCACTACCAGCAGCAGGGGCACGCGGTCGGCTATGACGCCCGCGCCAACGCCGCGCGCGATCCGGCCAACACCATCAGCTCCGTAAAGCGCATGATGGGCCGCTCGCTGGCTGATATCCAGACCCGCTACCCGCACCTGCCGTATCAGCTGCAGGCCAGTGAAAACGGTCTGCCGATGATTGCCACGGCGGCCGGTTTGCTGAACCCAATTCGCGTGTCTGCTGACATCCTCAAAGCGCTGGCGGCGCGCGCGACGGCGACGCTCGGCGGCGATCTGGACGGCGTAGTGATCACCGTTCCGGCCTATTTTGACGACGCACAGCGTCAGGGCACCAAAGACGCCGCGCGTCTGGCGGGCCTGCACGTGCTGCGCCTGCTGAACGAACCGACGGCGGCGGCGATTGCCTACGGCCTCGACTCCGGTCAGGAAGGGGTAATTGCGGTCTACGATCTGGGCGGCGGCACCTTTGATATTTCTATCCTGCGCCTGAGCCGCGGGGTGTTTGAAGTGCTGGCGACCGGCGGGGATTCCGCGCTCGGCGGCGATGATTTCGACCATCTGCTGGCGGACTACATCCGCGATCAGGCGGGCATCAGCGATCGCAGCGATGCGCGCGTTCAGCGCGAACTGCTGGATGCCGCCATCGACGCCAAAATTGCGCTGAGCGATGCGCAGTCGGTCAGCGTTAATGTCGCAGGCTGGCAGGGTGAAATCACCCGCGACCAGTTCAGCGAGCTGATTGCGCCTCTGGTTAAACGCACCCTGCTGGCCTGCCGTCGCGCATTGAAGGATGCGGGCGTGGAGGCTGACGAGGTGCTGGAAGTGGTCATGGTGGGCGGCTCAACACGCGTGCCGCTGGTGCGCGAGCGCGTGGGCGAATTCTTTGGCCGCACGCCGCTGACCTCCATCGACCCGGACAAAGTGGTTGCCGTCGGCGCCGCTATCCAGGCCGATATTCTGGTTGGCAACAAGCCGGACAGCGAAATGCTGCTGCTGGATGTCATCCCGCTGTCTCTCGGTTTAGAAACCATGGGCGGCCTGGTGGAGAAAGTGATCCCGCGTAACACCACCATTCCGGTGGCGCGTGCGCAGGAGTTCACCACCTTCAAAGACGGCCAGACCGCGATGTCCATCCATGTGATGCAGGGCGAGCGCGAACTGGTGCAGGACTGCCGCTCTCTGGCGCGCTTTGCGCTGCGGGGCATCCCGGCGCTGCCAGCTGGCGGGGCGCATATCCGCGTGACCTTCCAGGTAGATGCGGACGGCCTGCTGAGCGTCACGGCGATGGAAAAATCGACCGGCGTGGAGTCGTCCATCCAGGTGAAGCCGTCCTACGGCCTGACCGATGGCGAAATCGCCTCCATGATCCAGGATTCAATGAGCTACGCCGAGCAGGATGTGAAGGCGCGTATGCTGGCTGAACAGAAAGTTGAAGCCGCACGTGTGCTGGAAAGTCTGAACGGGGCGCTCGCTGCCGATGCCGCGCTGTTAAGCGCCGCCGAGCGTCAGGTGATTGACGAGGCTGCCGCGCGCTTACGCGCAGTCGCCGAAGGCAATGACGCTGACGCAATAGAAGAAGCCATTAAAAACGTTGATAAACAAACCCAGGACTTCGCTGCTCGCCGCATGGACAAATCTGTCCGCGTCGCGCTGAAAGGCCAGTCCGTGGACGAGGTTTAATATGCCAAAGATTGTTATTTTGCCTCATGCGGACCTCTGTCCGGATGGCGCTGTTCTGGAAGCGAAGACCGGTGAAACCATTCTCGATGTTGCCCTGCGTGCAGGTATCGAAGTGGAACACGCCTGTGAAAAATCCTGTGCCTGCACCACCTGCCACTGCATCGTGCGTGAAGGTTTTGACTCTCTCGCCGAGAGCACCGAAGACGAAGACGACATGCTGGATAAAGCATGGGGTCTGGAGCCAGACAGCCGCCTGAGCTGCCAGGCCGCGGTGACCGATGAAGATCTGGTCGTGGAATTCCCACGCTACACCATCAACCACGCACGCGAGCATTAATATGGGACTGAAGTGGACAGACAGCCGTGAAATCGGCGAAGCGCTCTACGACGCGAACCCGGATCTCGATCCCAAAACCGTACGATTCACCGACATGCACCAGTGGATCTGCGATTTAGAGGATTTCGACGACGATCCAAACGCATCCAATGAAAAAATTCTGGAGGCGATTCTGTTAGTCTGGTTAGATGAAGCAGAGTAAATCACTTAACGGGCTGCCTTCAGGCGGCCCGTTTGCTAATAAGGATAAATAAAATGACCGAAGCGATGAAGATTACGCTCTCTACGCAGCCCGCCGACGCGCGCTGGGGCGAGAAAGCCAGCTACAGCATCAACAACGACGGTATCACCCTGCACCTGACGGGCAAAGATGATTTAGGTCTGATCCAGCGCGCCGCGCGTAAAATTGACGGCCTGGGCATTAAGCATGTCTCGCTGGAAGGCGAAGGTTGGGATACTGACCGCAGCTGGGCGTTCTGGGCGGGCTACAAAGGCCCGAAAGGCACCCGCAAAATTGAATGGGCGAACCTCGACGAAGCCGGTCAAAAAGAGCTGGAAAGCCGCCTGCACATTATCGACTGGGTGCGCGACACCATCAACGCCCCGGCGGAAGAGCTTGGTCCTGAACAGCTTGCGCAGCGCGCCGTTGACCTGCTGTGCGGCGTGGCGGGGGATAACATGTCCTACCGCATCACCAAAGGTGAAGATCTGCGCGAGCAGAACTACATGGGCATCCACACCGTGGGCCGTGGTTCTGAGCGTCCTCCGGTCCTGCTGGCGCTGGATTACAACCCAACCGGCGATAAAGAAGCGCCGGTCTTTGCCTGCCTGGTCGGTAAAGGTATCACCTTCGACACCGGCGGCTACAGCCTGAAGCAGAGCGCGTTCATGGATTCCATGAAGTCCGACATGGGCGGCGCGGCAACCATCACCGGCGCGCTGGCGTTCGCCATCACCCGCGGTCTGAACAAGCGCGTGAAGCTCTACCTATGCTGCGCGGACAACATGGTGAGCGGCAACGCCTTCAAGCTGGGCGACATCATTCGCTACCGCAACGGTAAAAATGTCGAAGTGATGAACACCGATGCCGAAGGCCGTCTGGTGCTGGCCGATGGCCTGATCGACGCCTCTGCCCAGAAGCCAGAGCTGATTATCGACATGGCGACCCTGACCGGCGCGGCGAAAACCGCCCTGGGCAACGACTACCACGCGCTGTTCAGCTTTGACGACAAGCTGGCCGCTCGCCTGCTGGCAAGCGCGGCTGCGGAAAACGAACCGTTCTGGCGTCTGCCGCTGGCCGAGTTCCACCGCAGCCAGCTGCCGTCTAACTTTGCCGAGCTGAATAACACCGCGAGCGCGGCGTACCCGGCGGGGGCAAGTACCGCAGCAGGCTTCCTGTCGCACTTCGTTGAGAACTATCACGAAGGCTGGCTGCACATCGACTGCTCCGCAACCTACCGTAAGGCGGCAGTTGAGCAGTGGTCCGCGGGTGCGACCGGTCTGGGCGTGCGTACCGTGGCGAACCTGCTGACGGCTGAGTGATCTTTTTTGCCCGGCGGCGCTGCGCTTGCACGGGCCTGTGGTTTTGTAGGCCGGGTAAGCAAAGCGCCACCCGGCGTTTATTGAAGTAGCCAAACTATGTCAGATACCAAAAACGAATTAGAAATCCTGCTGGAACAGGCGGCGACCGAGCCCGCCCACCGTCCGGCATTTTTCCGCACGCTGCTGGAATCCACCGTCTGGGTACCGGGTACCGCGGCGGAAGGTGAGCAGGTTGTCGAAGACAGCGCGCTGGATCTGCTGCACTGGGAGAAAGATGACGGCACGTCGGTTATCCCGTTCTTTACTTCATTGGAAGCGTTGCAGGAAGCGGTAGAAGATGAACAGGCGTTCGTGGTGATGCCGGTGCGCACGCTGTTCGAAATGACGCTGGGCCAGACGCTATTCCTTAACGCTAAGCTGCCAACCGGGAAAGAGTTCACCCCGCGCGAGATCAGCCACCTGATTGGTGAAGAGGGCAATCCGCTCAGCACGCAGGAAGTGCTGGAAGGGGGCGAAACGCTGCTACTGTCTGAGGTGGCCGAGCCGCCTGCGCAGATGATCGATTCGCTGACCACGCTGTTCAAAACTCTGAAACCGGTAAGACGCGCGTTCCTCTGCTCTATCAAAGAGAGCGCTGACGAAAAGCCTGTTCTGCTGATTGGGATTGAAGCCGACGGCGATATCGACGACATCATTCAGGCGGCGGGAAGCGTGGCCACCGACACGCTGCCGGGCGATGAGCCGATCGATATCTGTCAGGTGACGAAAGGTGAGAAGGGCATCAGCCACTTCATCACCGAGCATATCACGCCGTTCTACGAGCGTCGCTGGGGCGGCTTCCTGCGCGATCTCAAGACCAACCGCATCATCTGATTACGGCGGGGTGAATGTCACCCCGTTGCCTCCAGCAGCAGTAAATCCATCAGCAGCACCAGATTCGACTCAAACGACGTCACGCCCGCGGCTTCGGCAGCGAAGTGCACCGCTTCGTCATACAGCGCAAAGTGCACGTCCGCCATGCCCGCCAGCGTATTGGCCGAGGCGCGGGTAAAGGCGACGACCGTCATGCCGACGTTTTTGGCAATTCGCGCCTTATCCAGCACCTGTTCCGTTTCGCCGCTTCGCGAAACGGCGATAAATACCTGATAACGCGCGGCGTTGCTGAGAAAAATGTTTCGGCTGTCCCCCGGCCCGGAGATGAACGCCGTTTTGCCCAACACCTGCAGCTTCTTGGTCAGGTATTCGGCAAAGAGATAGGAAAACCCGGCGCCGTAGAGAAAGAAGCTCTCTTTCTGGTGCAGCAGGCTGGCAAACTGCTGGCGCTTCTCCTGCGTGACCCACTGAAAGGTGTGCTGATAGTTAGCGATAAACTGATTAAACAGCGCCGGGAGCTCAGGAAGGGATTGCGCCTGAGCGGCAATATGCGGCGTGTCGGAGAGCAGCTGCTTGCAGTGCCAGATAAACTCGCTAAAGCCGCTAAACCCCAGCTTCTGACACAGCCGCATAATGGTGGCGGTAGAAACAAACGTCGCCTGCGCCAGCTCGCGCACCGTAATGTTGCCCACCAGCAGCGGATGCTCCGTCAGGTGGGCGAGGACGCGATACTCCGCGCGGGTCAGCGACGCCCCGCGCGTTAACAGCGTGGCCAGGCGGTTATCCATTATTTCGCCGGTTCAACTGGCAGATCGTCACGCGACCCCCATTCGCTCCAGGCGCCGTCGTAGAGCGTAACGTCGTTGACGCCGAGGGTGGCAAGCGCCAGGATCACCACGCAGGCCGTCACGCCGGAGCCGCAGCTGGCAATAATCGGGCGATGTAAATCCACGCCCGCGCGGTCAAAAATGGCACGCAGCTCGTCGGTAGTTTTCAGCTCGCCCTCAAACACCAGGTCGCCCCACGGCACGTTCAGCGCACCTGGAATATGGCCTCGTCTCAGCCCTGGACGTGGTTCATCCGCTTCAGCGTTAAAGCGTGGTGCAGGGCGCGCATCGACGATTTGCGCCGTCTTTTCATGGCTCGCGACCAGTACGTCGGTCAGGCGCTTCACCACGTTAGCGTCGAACGTCGCGTCGAACTCGCCTTCCGGCAGCGTCACGTCGCCCTGCTGGAGCGGCAGCTCGTCACGCTTCCAGCCCGCCAGACCGCCCGCCAGAATCGAGACTTTTTCCACGCCAAACTGTTTCAGCATCCACCATGCGCGCGGCGCGGAGAACAGATTGCCTTCATCGTAAACAACAAGATGTTTGTCTTTGCTGACGCCCAGCTCGCGCATCGCCACGGAAAACGCTTCCGGGCGCGGCAGCATGTGCGGCAGGGGAGAGGTATGATCGGAGAGGGCTTCGATATCAAAAAATACCGCGCCAGGCAGATGCCCTGCGCGGTATTCACCGGGAACGTCACGATGTTCCTGGCCCGGCGGGGCCATACGCGCGTCAATAATCTGGACTTCCGGATCGTCGCCGTGCTCAATCAGCCAGTCGGCGGCGACAAAATATGAGGTGGACATGGGTTGCCTCCATTCTTTTCCGTAAAAAAGGATTGTCGGTGTTTTTTCTGACACCGACAAGCAAACCACGTTCAACTCGCGAGCAAGCCCCTATTTTTTCACCGTTTCGCCGTCCTGCCAGGCTTTTTGCAGCGCAGGCCAGTAGTCGCGGTTGGCTTCTATCATCTCATCCAGAATCGCTTTTGCGTGCTCCATGGTGGGCACGGTGCGGTTGAGGGTGAACGCCTGAAGCGCTTTCTCATAGCTGCCTTCGATGGTCGCCTCTACCAGCAGCTGTTCAGACGCCAGTTGCTGTTGCAGCAGGGTCTGGTGGAACAGCGGTACCAGCCCCACGCGCACAGGCTCCGGCCCTTCGGAGGTGATGTAGGCGGGTACTTCCACCACTGCATCGTATGGCAGATTAGTAATCGCCCCACGGTTCTCCACCATTACCAGATGGCGTTGGCGCAGGTTAAAGGCCAGCGAGCAGGCGACATCGACGATAAACTCGCCGTGAACGCCCACGTGGAAGGCATCCGGTAAAATCCCGGTGCGCTTGTACTCTTCAGCAGCAGCAAAAAGTTTTTTCTCACGCCCGTTCATCACTTCATTGGCGCGGGTATAGTCGGGGTTCTGATGCTCCACAATCTGGTTCGGCATCAGGTAGTACTGCAGGTACGGGTTCGGCAGGTACTCCGGGAAGTTATCCATAATCGGCTTGATGTTGCGCCAGGTTTTAACCCACGAAGGATCCGAGTGCTGCGGATCGGTTTTGGCCGCATCTTCCGTCAGCAGGCCAAACTTCGCGATATGTTTACGCAGCTCCGGTAATTTGTCCTCGCCGTCCACCAGCACGCGGGTAAACCAGCCGAAGTGGTTCAGGCCAAAGTAGTCCACCTCCAGTTTGCGACGATCGACACCCAGAATGGCCCCCATATTACGCATCGCCGCGACCGGCATATCGCAGATGTTCAGCACGCGAGCATTTGGTCGCAGGCGTCGCACGCCCTCCGCGACGATCGCCGCCGGGTTGGAGTAGTTCACGATCCAGGCTTTCTCATGCGCGTAGCGATCCACCAGATCGATAAGCTCGACCATCGGCAGGATCGTGCGCAGTCCGTAGGCCAGCCCGCCGGGGCCGCAGGTCTCCTGGCCGACCACGCCGTGACGCAGCGGGATCTTCTCATCCTGCTCGCGCATTTTGTACTGGCCGACGCGCATCTGGGCGAAAACGAAATGCGCGCCGCTGAAGGCCACTTCCGGGTCACTGGTGACGGTAAATTTGATGCTCTGGCTGTGGTCGCGAATCACTTTCTCAACCACCGGCGCAATGGTGTTCTGACGCGCCTCGTCGATGTCATAGAGGCGGATTTCGGCCAGCGGAAAATCCTGCAGGCGCACCATCAGGCTTTTCACAATACCCGGCGTGTAAGTGCTGCCGCCGCCGGCAATCGACAGAATGAATGGGGGTGTAAACATCTTTAGCTCCTTTCAGAGAAACGTCTCAACGGCTTCTCGCATTTTTTTGACGTGCAGCCCGTAGACCACCTGAACGTTGTTACCTTGTTTGATAACCCCTTTCGCGCCGGTCGCCTTCAGGCGCGGCTCGTCGATGATGGCGACATCCTTCACCGTGACGCGTAAGCGGGTGTAGCAGTTATCCACAACCTCAATATTTTCCCGGCCGCCCAGGCCCACCACGATGGACTCGCCCAGCCCGTCGTTATTGCCTTTCGCCTGGTACTCCTGCTTGCTGTAGAGGCGTGTCTCCTGATCTTCATCCTCACGGCCCGGCGTTTTCATGTTGAAACGCAGGATAAGGAAGCGGAACACCACGAAGTAGAGGGCAAACATGATCAGCCCAACCACGATGTACATCGGCCAGTTGGATTTCTCGGTTCCGAGCGGCAGGTTGTAGAGAATGAAATCGATAATCCCGTTGGCGCCGATGGCATGAACGCCCAGCAGCGAGAACAGCATCATGCCAATACCGGTCAGGACCGCATGCACCACGAACAGTAGCGGGGCGACGAACAGGAAGGAGAATTCAATCGGTTCGGTCACGCCGACCAGCAGCGAGGTTAGCGCCGCCGGGATCAGAATGGCTTTCGCAATCGCCTTACGCTCCGGCTTCGCGGTCATGTACATCGCCAGCGCCGCGGCGGGCAGGCCGAACATCTTGCTGATGCCGCGCGCGTCCCACACTACCGTGCTGCTGAGCTGCTTCACGTCCGGGCAGGCCATCTCGGCGAAGTAGATATTGCGCGCCCCCTGGTAAGCCGTGCCGCACACCTCCTGCGTGCCCCCCAGTTCGGTATACAGGAACGGCGTATAAACCAGATGGTGCAGGCCGGTCGGCACCAGAATGCGCTCAAGGAAACCGTAGATCGCCACCCCGAACGGGCCAGAGCCTTTAATTGCCAGTGCCAGGGCGCTAATGCCGTGCTGGGCAAACGGCCAGAGTTCGCTCATTACCACGCCGAGCAGCATAGAGACGGGCAACATGACAATGGCGACAAAACAGTGGCCGGAGTAAATCGCCATCGCGCCGTTAAACTGTACGCCGGAGTATTTGTTGTACAGATAACCGGAGAGTGCCCCGGTCAGGATCCCGGCGAAAACGCCCATCTCCAGCACCTGAACGCCCAGCACCATGCTTTGCCCGGCGGCTTTCATCTGCTCAGCAGGGGCAAGCTCGCCCTGCAGCTGCAGCGTCACGTTCATGGCGTTGATAAACACCACGAAAGTCACCAGCCCAATCAGCGCCGCGTAGCCTTTATCGCGCGTCGCCAGACCAATCGGGATCCCGACGGCAAACACCAGCGCCAGGTTGACCAGCACCGACACGGCAGATTTGGCGATCAGCTGGCCGATACTCTGGATAAGCGGATGACCAAGGAACGGCAGGTATTCGGCCAGGTTACCGTTGCCCAGCACATTGCCAAAGGCGATAAACAGACCGACAATCGGTAAGATAAGTACCGGTCCGTATAATGATTTTCCGAAATTTTGTAGGGCGTTCACGGCTCGTTTCATGGCTTTCTCTCTTTTTGAACCGCGCACTCGGGGTGCGTCATGGTCATAAAACTAGCAGGCTCTGAGCGAACATATCCAGCTATCCTCTTGTTTTAAAAACAAATGACGTAAAAGGTAACATGTGACGTTATGCGTTGTGATCGCGGTTCCATCCCGGTGTAGCGGCGTGATGCCATTCTGCGAGGCGCTTTCCAGATTCTTAAATTGGACTTTTTGTATTAACGAAACTTGCGGATAATACTTATCCGGACGACGACCAACAGGCCCCCTCAGGCCAGGGACACAGGATGAAACCGTTTCGCTTAGCCGCGATCTCTCTCGCGCTGCTCACCACCTTTACGCTTGTCGGCTGTGATAACAGCGACGATAAACCTCAGGCTGCGGCTCCCGCAGCATCCACCGCATCAACACCGAAAGCCGCGGAAAAGCCCGACGCTGAAAAGCTGGCTAAAATGGCCGCCCAGAGTCAGGGAAAAGCGCTGACTCTGCTTGATGCGTCTGAAGTGCAACTGGACGGCGCCGCTACGCTGGTGCTGACCTTCTCTGTCCCGCTGGATCCGGAACAGGATTTCGCGAAGACGGTTCACGTCGTGGATAAGAAAAGCGGCAAAGTTGACGGGGCGTGGGAACTTGCGCCTAACCTGAAAGAGCTTCGCCTGCGCCATCTGGAGCCTAACCGAAACCTGGTCATCACCGTGGATCGTGGCCTGGTGGCGCTGAACAAAGCGACCTTTGGCATTGATTATGAAAAAGCCCTGACCACGCGAGATATAGAGCCGTCGGTCGGTTTCGCCAGCCGCGGCTCGCTGCTGCCGGGCAAAGTGGTGGAAGGGCTGCCGGTGATGGCGCTTAACGTCAACAATGTGGACGTCAATTTCTACCGCGTGAAGCCGGAATCGCTGGCCTCGTTTGTCAGCCAGTGGGAGTACCGCAACTCGCTGACCAACTGGGAATCTGACAATCTGTTGAAGATGGCGGAACTGGTCTATACCGGTCGTTTTGACCTCAACCCGGCGCGCAACACGCGTGAAAAACTGCTCCTGCCGCTTAAAGATATCAAGCCGCTTCAGCAGTCCGGCGTTTATATCGCCGTCATGAACCAGGCAGGGCACTACAACTACAGCAATGCCGCAACGCTCTTTACCCTGAGCGATATCGGTTTGTCTGCTCACCGCTATCATAACCGGCTGGACATTTTCACCCAGAGCCTGGAAAACGGTGCGGCGCAGTCCGGCGTCACCGTCACGCTGCTGAATGACAAAGGTCAGACGCTCGCCGAAGCCAGCAGCGACGCCGACGGCCATGCGAAGCTTGAAACAGACAAAGAAGCCGCGCTGATCCTCGCCAGCAAAGACGGCCAGACTACGCTGCTCGATCTCAAGCTCCCAGCGCTCGACCTGGCAGAGTTCGACATCGCCGGTAGCCCCGGCTTCAGCAAGCAATTCTTTATGTTTGGCCCACGCGATCTCTATCGTCCGGGTGAAACGGTGATCCTTAACGGCCTGCTGCGCGACAGCGACGGAAAACCGCTTCCCGATCAGCCCGTGAAGCTTGACGTGCTGCGCCCGGACGGCCAGGTGGCACGCACGATCGTTGTTCAGCCTGAGAACGGCCTCTACCGCTTCAACTACCCGCTGGATAGCGGCGCGCAGACCGGCATGTGGCATATTCGCGCCAATACGGGCGATAACCAGCAGCGCCTGTGGGATTTCCACGTCGAAGATTTTATGCCCGAGCGTATGGCGCTCAATCTGACGGGACAAAAAGCACCGGTTTCCCCACAGGATGAGGTGGACTTCAACATCGTGGGCTATTACCTGTATGGCGCTCCGGCCAACGGCAATTCTCTTCAGGGCCAGCTTTTCCTGCGTCCGCTGCGTGAGGCCGTTGCTGCGCTGCCCGGCTTCCAGTTTGGTGATATTGCGGAAGAAAACCTGAGCCGCAGTCTGGATGAAGTGCAGCTTACGCTGGATGAGCAGGGGCACGGGCAGGTCACCATCGAAAGCCAGTGGAAAGAGGTACACTCTCCTCTGCAGCTGATCCTGCAGGCGAGCCTGCTGGAATCAGGCGGCCGTCCGGTGACGCGCCGCGCGGAGCAGGCTATCTGGCCGGCGGCGCAACTGCCGGGTATCCGTCCGCAGTTCGCCAGTAAGGCGGTCTACGACTACCGTACCGATACCACCGTCAACCAACCGATCGTCGACGAGAACGGCAACGCCAGCTTTGACATCGTCTATGCCGATGCCAGCGGCGCGAAAAAAGCGGTATCCGGCTTACAGGTACGCCTGATCCGTGAACGCCGTGACTATTTCTGGAACTGGTCCGAGAGCGAAGGCTGGCAGTCTCAGTTTGATCAAAAAGAGCTGATTGAGGGCGAGCAGGAGCTTAGCCTTAAGGCCGATGAAACCGGCAAAGTCACCTTCCCGGTGGAGTGGGGCTCATACCGTCTGGAAGTGAAAGCGCCTGATGATGTGGTCAGCAGCGTGCGCTTCTGGGCAGGTTACAGCTGGCAGGATAACAGCGACGGCACGGGTGCGGTGCGCCCTGACCGCGTGACCCTGAAACTGGATAAACCGGCCTATCAGCCAGGCGATACCATCCAGCTGCACATAGCAGCGCCAGCCGCAGGCAAGGGCTATGCGATGATCGAGTCCAGCGAAGGGCCGCTGTGGTGGAAAGAGATCGACGTACCGGCAAACGGGCTCGATCTTTCCATTCCGGTGGATAAAGCCTGGAAACGTCACGATCTCTATCTCAGTACGCTGGTGGTGCGTCCTGGCGATAAATCCAAATCCGCCACGCCGAAGCGCGCGGTTGGTCTGCTGCATCTGCCGATGGGCGACGAAAATCGCCGCCTGAACATTGCGCTGGATAACCCGCAGAAAATGCGTCCAAACCAGACGCTCTCTGTGAAAGTGAAAGCCAGCGTAAAAGAGGGGGCGGTTCCGCAGAAAGTGAACGTGCTGGTCTCGGCGGTGGACAGCGGCGTGCTGAACATTACCGATTACGTTACGCCAGATCCATGGCAGGCCTTCTTCGGCCAGAAGCGTTACGGCGCCGATATCTATGATATCTACGGCCAGGTCATTGAAGGGCAGGGCCGCATGGCCGCGCTGCGTTTCGGTGGTGACGGCGATGAACTCAAGCGCGGCGGTAAACCGCCGGTGAACCACGTCACCATTATTGCCCAGCAGGCTCAGCCGGTTACGCTGGATGCCAACGGAGAAGGCACCGTTACGCTGCCGATTGGTGATTTCAACGGCGAACTGCGTCTGATGGCGCAGGCGTGGACGGAAGATGATTTCGGCAGCAGCGAAAGCAAGGTTGTGGTGGCCGCGCCGGTTATTACCGAGCTTAATACTCCGCGCTTCCTGGCAAGTGGAGATACCTCACGGCTGACGTTGGATCTCACTAACCTGACCGACAAACCGCAATCGCTGAACGTCGCTCTGAGCGCGACAGGAAAAGTGTCGCTGGAAGGTGCACAGCCGCAGCCGGTTCAGTTGCCGCCGGGCGCGCGCAGTACCCTGTTTATTCCGGTGCGTGCGCTGGAGGGTTATGGCGACGGTGAGGTGACGGCGCAGGTTACCGGCCTGGAGCTTCCGGGCGAAACCTTTGCCCCGCAGCAGAAGAGCTGGAAAATTGGCGTACGTCCGGCATTCCCGGCGCAGACGGTCAATACCGGTGCCATGCTGAACCCCGGCGAGTCCTGGAACGCACCGGCGCAGCACAGCAACGGTTTCTCTCCTGCCACCCTGCAGGGGCAACTGCTGCTGAGCGGCAAACCACCGCTCAACCTGGCGCGCTATATTCGTGAACTGCAGGCGTATCCGTATGGCTGCCTGGAGCAGACCACCAGCGGCCTGTTCCCGTCACTCTATACCAACGCCGCGCAGCTTACCGCGCTTGGTATAAAAGGAGATACCGATGACCAGCGCCGTGCTGCCATTGATATTGGGATCTCCCGTCTGCTGCAGATGCAGCGTGATGATGGCGGTTTTGCCTTGTGGGATAAAAATGGCCCTGAAGAGTACTGGCTGACCGCCTATGTGACTGACTTCCTGGTGCGCGCGGGCGAGCAGGGTTATAGCGTACCTGCCGATGCGGTGAACAACGCCAACAACCGTCTGCTGCGCTACCTGCAGGATCCGGGCACGATGTCTATCCGCTACAGCGACGACGCCAAGGCCAGCAAATTTGCCGTGCAGGCGTATGCCTCGCTGGTGCTGGCGCGTCAGCAAAAAGCCCCGCTGGGCGCGCTGCGTGAAATCTGGGAGCGCCATGGGCAGGCGGCTTCCGGCCTGCCGCTGATGCAGCTGGGCATGGCGCTCAAACTGATGGGCGATGCGCCGCGCAGCCAGCAGGCGCTGGATCTGGCGCTCAAAACACCGCGTAACGACAGAAAAACATGGATGGCCGATTACGGCAGCCCGCTTCGCGATAACGCGCTGATGCTCTCCCTTCTGGAGGAGTATAAATTGCTGCCGGATGCGCAAAATACGCTGCTGAATGCTCTTTCTGAGCAGGCATTCAGCCAGCGCTGGCTATCCACCCAGGAGAGCAATGCGCTGTTCCTGGCCGGACGTTCGCTGCAAACCCTGTCAGGCGCATGGCAGGCGAAAACCACGTTGTCTGATACCGCATCAGGCGGCGATAAGGCGCAGGTACAAAACGTAAGCGGCGACCAGCTTGGTGCGCTTCAGGTAACCAATACCGGCACGGCACCGCTGTGGGTACGTCTGGACAGCACCGGCTATCCGGAATATGCGCCTCAGCCGAGTTCCAACGTGCTGCAGGTTGAACGTCATATCCTGGCAACCGATGGCAGCAGCAAATCGCTCTCTTCGCTGAAGAGCGGTGAACTGGTGCTGGTCTGGCTTGAAGTGAAAGCCAGCCAGAACGTTCCGGATGCGCTGGTTGTGGATCTCCTCCCTGCTGGTCTGGAGCTGGAAAACCAGAACCTGGCGAGCAGCAGCGCAAGCCTGCAGGACAGCGGCAGCGAAGTGCAGAACCTGCTCAGCCAGATGCAGCAGGCGGACATTCAGCACATGGAGTTCCGCGACGACCGTTTTGTGGCCGCCGTGCCGGTAAACAGAGGTCAGCCGGTTACGCTGGTTTATCTGGCCCGTGCCGTAACGCCGGGCACCTACCAGGTGCCGGTTCCGATGGTGGAGTCTATGTACTTTCCGCAGTGGCGGGCAACGGGTGCGGCCAGCGGCCCGCTGATTGTTGTTCCGTGATATGTTGATAGCGCGTCTGACACGCTCCCGCTGGCTTTGGCTGGCGGGAGCGCTTCTCGTTTTAGGGGGGCTGATTGTCGCCGCCGACCGCCTGTGGCCGCTGCCTCTGAAAGAGGTTAACCCCGCACGAGTTGTGGTGGACGAGAAGGGCGCGCCGCTCTGGCGTTTTGCCGACAGCGAAGGCATCTGGCGCTACCCGGTGACCATTGAAGAGGTTTCTCCCCGTTATCTTGAGGCTCTGATCCAGTACGAAGATCGCTGGTTCTGGGAGCATCCGGGCGTAAACCCGCTCTCTGTCCTGCGCGCCGCCTGGCAGGATCTCAGTTCCGGAAAAGTGGTTTCGGGAGGAAGCACGCTTACCATGCAGGTGGCACGCCTGCTGGATCCGCATCCGCGCACCTTTGGCGGCAAAATTCGCCAGCTCTGGCGGGCGATGCAGCTGGAATGGCACCTCTCTAAGCGTGACATTCTTACGCTCTATCTCAATCGTGCTCCGTTTGGCGGCACGCTGCAGGGCGTGGGAGCAGCAAGCTGGACCTACCTTGGGAAACCCCCGTCGCAGCTGAGCTACTCCGACGCGGCATTGCTGGCGGTACTGCCGCAGGCACCCAGCCGTCTGCGCCCGGATCGCTGGCCCGAGCGGGCCGAAGCGGCACGCAACAAAGTGCTCGATCGCATGATGATTCAGGGCGTCTGGTCAGCAAAGCAGGTGAAAGAGTCCCGTGAAGAGCCGGTATGGCTGGCTCCCCGGCAGATGCCGCAGCTGGCGCCGCTCTTTGCACGCATGATGCTTGGCAAAAGCCGCGACACAAAGATTGTCACTACGCTGGATGCCGGACTGCAACGGCAGCTGGAAGAGCTGGCGATGAACTGGAAATCCCGCCTGCCGGCACGCAGTTCGCTGGCGATGATCGTGGTCGATCATACCGACATGAAGGTGCGCGGCTGGGTCGGCTCGGTGGATATCAATGATGACACGCGTTTCAGCCATGTGGATATGGTTAACGCGATCCGATCCCCGGGTTCGGTATTGAAACCGTTTATCTACGGTATGGCGCTGGATGATGGCCTGATCCATCCCGCCTCGCTGCTTCAGGACGTGCCCAGAAAAACCGGTGATTATCGCCCGGGAAATTTTGACAGCGGGTTCCACGGGCCGGTCAGCATGAGTGAAGCGCTGGTGCGCTCGCTCAACCTGCCAGCCGTCCAGGTGCTGGAAGCCTACGGTCCCAAACGGTTTGCCGGGATGCTGAGTAACGCAGGCCTGCCGCTGATCCTGCCTGCCGGAGCGCAGCCGAATCTGTCGCTGATCCTGGGTGGCGCAGGCGCGAGGCTGGCAGATATCGCCGCCGCGTACAGCGCCTTTGCAAGGCATGGCAAGGCGGGCCGGTTGCGCTTACAGCCGGGCGACCCGCTAACTGAACGCCCGCTGTTATCGCCAGGTTCGGCGTGGATTATTCGCCGTATTCTGGCGAATGAAGCGCAGCCGCTGCCGGACAGTGCGCTGCCGCAAATTGCGCCGCTGGCGTGGAAAACGGGCACCAGCTATGGCTACCGCGATGCCTGGGCCATCGGTCTGAATGCCCGTTACGTCATCGGCATATGGACCGGACGACCTGACGGCACGCCGGTAGCGGGGCAGTTTGGTTTTGCCAGCGCGGTTCCGCTATTAAACCAGGTGAATAACGTGCTTCAGTCACGCTCGACAATAGACGAGGCCCGCCTGCCGCGCGATCCGCGCCCGGATAGCGTTGGGCGGGGCGTGATCTGCTGGCCGGGCGGCCAGTCGCTGCCGGAAGGCAGTGAAAACTGTCGGCGTCGTCTTTCGACCTGGCTGCTGGAAGGGAGTGAACCACCCACGCTGCTGCTGCCGGAACAGGAAGGCATTCGCGGCATTCGTTTCCCGGTCTGGCTGGATAAAACGGGCAAGCGTGTGGCGGCAGATTGCCCTGATGCCACAGAAAAAGTTCTCGACGTCTGGCCGCTGCCGCTGGAGCCGTGGCTGCCCGCAGCGGAAAAAAGGGCTGCGCGTCTTCCTGCGAGATCGACGCTCTGCCCGCCGCTGGATAATAACAATGCAGCACCGCTTATGATTTCGGGTATCAGAGAGGGGGCTGTTATTAAGCGACTCCCTGGTGAAGGGAACGTGACGCTATCTGTTATTACGACTGGAGGAGAAGGTGGGCGCTGGTGGTTTTTAAATGGAGAACCGTTAGAAGGCCGCAATAATACTCATTCATTAAAATTATATTTGCCTGGCGAATATCAATTACTTGTAATGGATGACTCAGGACAAACGGCGACGGTGAATTTTCAATTAGACCGTTAAGTGTTACCCCCGAAGAGTTAGTTTGATAATTATCAATATTCGTTCCTGAAAAAAAACGAGAATGCGTTTTTATTTTAAGGAACGAGCAATGAAGAAAAATAAAAATCAGGGAGAGGGGCTTATTCCCGCGCTATCCCGGCGTCATTTTATTCAGGCAGGGTCGGCGCTCGCCGCCCTTCCTTTTGTAGCGACAACAGGTAAAGCACAGGCACAGAGTGCGGCGGCAACACACGCGACGCCTGAAGAAAAAGTGGTGCAAACCTGCAGCACGTTTGACTGCGGCGGTAAATGTGATATTCGCGCTCACGTCAGTGAGGGCGTAGTCACGAGAATTTCAACGCGTCCGGATAATGAACTGGATCCTCAAATGCCTGTTATGCGCGCCTGCATTCGTGGCCGCGCTTATCGGAAATTTGTTTATCATCCCGATCGGCTTAAATATCCAATGAAACGCGTGGGTAAACGTGGCGAAGGAAAATTCGAGCGTATTACCTGGGATGAAGCCACCACGCTTATTGCGAATCAATTAAAAAAGATTACAAAAAAATACGGCGCTGCCTCACGCTATGTGCATGTGGGCACTGCGGTATCCGGCGGAACGTTTTCCGGCGATAAAATGGTTCGTCGTCTGCTCAACTTAACCGGCGGCTATCTTGAAAGCTATCACTCGGTCAGTATGGGCAACACGGCGGCAGCCACGCCGTATACCTACGGCACCGCCGCCAGCGGCAGCTCTCTGGACACGCTGCTGGACACCAAACTGGTCATCCTCTGGGGGCATAACCCGACGGAGACGATCTTTGGTCACAGCAACTACTTCTATCAGAAGATGAAGCAAAACGGCACACGCTTTATCGTTGTCGATCCGCGCTATTCCGATACGGTTTCCTCCCTGGCTGACCAGTGGATCCCGCTGCTTCCCACAACAGACAACGCCCTGATGGACGCCATGATGTACACGATCGTCACGGAGAATCTGCACGATCGCGACTTCATTCAGCGCTATACCCTGGGCTTTGACGAAGCATCCATGCCGGAAGGCGTTCCGGCCAATGAATCCCTGATGGCTTATCTGAGCGGCGCAAAAGATGGCGTGGCGAAAACGCCTGAGTGGGCAGAGAAAATCACCCACGTGCCTGCGCAGACCATTCGTCAGCTGGCGCGCGACTACGCAACCACCAAACCCGCCGCGCTGATCCAGGGCTGGGGACCGCAGCGCCATAACTGCGGCGAGCGCACCGCGCGCGGCTCGACGTTACTGGCAACGCTGACGGGTAACGTTGGGGTCAAGGGCGGCTGGGCGGCAGGCTATGGTGGCTGCGCTAATCGTAAATTTGCTACCGGGCCGGAGATGCCGGATAACCCGGTAAAAGCCAAAATATCGGTGATGAACTGGGTGCAGGCCGCCGATGATGCTTCTAAGGTAACGGCGAAAGACGGCCTGAAGGATGCAGAGAAGCTGGATAGCAATATCCGCATCCTCTTCTCGCTGGCGGGAAATTATCTGGCTAACCAGAACCCGGATCTGCATCAGGCGACGCGCGTGCTGGAAGACGAGTCGAAAATCGAGTTTATCGTCGCAAGCGATCTGTTTATGACGCCGAGCGCCAGATACGCCGATCTTCTCCTGCCGGAAACCAGCTTTATGGAACGCTGGAATATTGGCGAAACCTGGGGCACGGCAAGCTATCTGATCCTGTCGGAAAAGCTGATTGAACCTGAATTCGAACGCCGTTCAGACTACGACTGGCTGCGGGAAGTTGCTGCTAAGCTTGGCGTCGAACCTGCATTCAGCCAGGGCCGTGACGAAAAGGCGTGGATTGAGCACATCTGGGAGCAGACGCGGCTCTCCATGCCAGATGAAAACCTGCCGGACTTCGCGACGCTACAAAAGACGCGCCAGCATCTTTTCAAAAGCGCGCCGTTCGTCGCTTTTGAAGACAATATTCGCGATCCGCAAAATCATCCGTTCCCTACGCCCTCAGGGAAAATTGAGATCTTCTCGAAGCGTCTGTACGACATGCAGCACCCGGAGATTCCGGCGCTGTCGCACTACGTGCCTGCCCATGAAGGGCCGGAAGACGAACTGGCGAAAACCTTCCCGCTGCAGCTGATCACCTGGAAAGGCAAAAACCGTGCTAACTCAACCCAGTACGCCAACCCGTGGCTGATTGAGGCGCAGCAGCAAAAGCTGTGGATCAACCCGCAGGACGCGCAAAAGCGCGGCATTTCCCAGGGGGATACCGTGCGCATTCATAACGCGCGCGGCATTTGTGAAATTCCGGCTGAAGTCACGCCGCGCATCATTCCGGGCGTTGTTGCCATGCAGGCAGGCGCCTGGTGGCAGCCGGACGAACAGGGCATCGATAAAGGCGGCTGCGCGAACGTTCTCAGCTCTGCCCGTATTACCGCGCTTGCGAAAGGGAATTCCCATCAAACCATGCTGGTGGAGGTAGCTAAAGCATGAGTCAGTTTAAACACTACGCGCCGGTGAGCGATAAACAGCTGGGTTTCTATATTGACTCTTCCCGCTGCTCGGGCTGCAAGGCATGCCAGGTGGCGTGCAAAGACAAAAACAACCTTGAGGTCGGACGTCGTTTCCGTCGCGTATACGAAGTCAACGGCGGGAATTTCATCCCAACCGGGCAGGGCGGCGTTAGCAACAACGTTTTTGCCTACACGCTCTCTATTTCCTGTAACCACTGTGCGGACCCGATCTGCACCAAAAACTGCCCGACCACCGCAATGCACAAGCGTCCGGGCGACGGCATCGTGCGCGTTGATACGGACAAGTGCGTTGGCTGCGGCTACTGCGCGTGGTCTTGCCCTTACGGCGCGCCACAGCTCAACGAGCAGACCGGGCAGATGTCCAAATGCGATTTTTGCGTGGATCTGCAGGCGAAGGGCGAGCAGCCCGTCTGCGTGGCAACCTGTCCGCTTGAGGCGATAAAATTTGGGCCTATTGATGAACTTCGGGCGAAATATGGTGCGGTATGCGATGTGAAGGGCTTGCCTGATTCCTCGATTACAAAACCGAACCTGGTTATCAAAGCGCATCAGGGCGCAGAGAAAGAGGGGAAACGTCATGCATGAGTTACCGCTGCTGATTTTTACGCTGTTCCTGCAGGGATCGGTTGGCGTAACGCTCTGGCTGGCGTTCGGGGGAGCGCATACTACACCGCGTAGCGCGCTGCTGCCTGCCGCTGGGGCGTTTGTGCTGGCGAGCCTGGGGCTGCTCGCCTCAGCACTGCATATGGGCTATCCGCTCAACGCCCTGAACGCGCTACGCCACGTTTCCAGCTCCTGGCTGAGCCGCGAGATTATCTTCGCCAGCCTTTACCTGGCGGCGCTTGGCCTCGCCGTGCTGCTGATGTTTTCCAATAAGCCAGGCTGGAAGCTGCTTTTGGCCGTGGCGGGTCTTGTCGGGCTGGTGGACGTGTTCTGCATGGCACAAATCTACATGCACGCGTCCGTGGTGACCTGGCAGCACATTAACACGCTGGTACTGTTTATCGGCTCGGTGGGTATCATCGGTTCAGCCTGCATGGCAGTTGGGATGCGTTCCCAGACTACCCTGCGTGCGGCGGTTGTCATTATCACGCTGGTGGTGCTTGTGCGTCTGGTGATGCAGCCCGTCTGGCTGGCAGACATCACTGTCATGGACAATACCGTGGTGACTTTCCCTCACACTCCGCTACGGATGCTCGAACAGCTGCGCGCGGTACATCTGCTGAGCTGGTGCGTGTCCGTTGCAGGTATGCTCTGCTTTGCTGCGGGCGGCCTGAAAGCGGCGCGCGGCACGCTGCTGCTGGGCAGCGCCTTGCTGATTGTGGGTGAGCTGATGCTGCGCTTCGTTTTCTTCAGTATTGGCTGATGGGCAGATTGACGTTTGTCCCGGCGATGGACGTGACGCATGCGTGCGTCCGTCGCCGTTTTCGCCACGCTTCCTGCTGCGCCTGCGCGGACGTTTGTCCAGCGCAGGCTTTTTCTTTTACGGAAACCGGCGTCTCGGTTGATGAAAATCGCTGTATTGAATGCGGTGACTGCCTGTTCGTCTGCCCCTCCGGGGCCATTACCGGCGTCGCGCCGCGAAAGCGATTTCTGCGTGGAGATACCCTTGTTGGGCCTTTTACTGAACGCGCACCTGGGGTGAATGAGCTGCTGCTGTGGCACGCGCAACGCCAGGTTCGTTTTATCAGTATCGACGCAGAGCAATACCCTGACTGGCTGCTGGCGCTTGCCCGGCTTAATCTTGCGCTTCGTCGCCGTGGTGAAGCGGAGTGGGGGTTTAAGCTCATACCGATCGGCGAGGTGAATATCGCTCGTCGTGCGCTGATGCACGTTCCCCGCGAGGATGTAAAAGCCTGTCGCGTTTCCCCGGGGCCGCGGGAGCTGCGCAGGGCATTCTCGACGTTTAGCGAGTCAGATATCGCACTCGATATTAATAAGTGCGTGCTGTGCGGTGCGTGCTGGCGAAGCTGCCCGGAAAACGCGATTCGGTTTGAGAACGCCGCGCTGGTGGTGGAGACCGGGCGCTGTACCGGCTGCGGTGGCTGTGAGGCTGTATGTCAGCACGAGGCGATAAACGTCGCAGAAACAGATGGACCGGCAAAAAACGTGGCCACTCCCGCATATAAAGCAGTTTGCCTGACGTGCCAGCGCCAGTTCTGGTCATTTACGCCTGATGAAAAGCAGTGCCCGCTCTGTTTACGCCATCAACACGGTATGCGAAATCCGGCCTGTTGCTAATCTTCGTCTCATTTTAAAAAAATGTTATGCAGAACCATAGGCAATGGCGCTATTGCTCTTTATAATCCGCGCCACACCATACTCAGGTATGCAAAACAACAGAACATTTTACAGAGGTTATCAATGGCTATTGAACGTACTTTTTCCATCATCAAACCAAACGCGGTGGCAAAAAACGTTATTGGCAGCATCTTCGCTCGCTTTGAATCAGCAGGGTTTAAGATCGTTGGCACCAAAATGCTGCACCTGACCGTTGAGCAGGCTCGCGGCTTCTACGCTGAGCACGAAGGTCGTCCATTCTTTGACGGCCTGGTGGAGTTCATGACCTCCGGTCCAATTGTGGTCTCCGTGCTGGAAGGCGAAAACGCAGTACAGCGTCACCGCGATCTGCTGGGTGCAACCAACCCGGACAACGCGCTGGCAGGTACCCTGCGCGCTGACTACGCGGACAGCTTCACCGAGAACGGCACCCACGGTTCCGACTCCGTTGAGTCTGCCGCGCGCGAAATCGCGTTCTTCTTCGCTGAAGGCGAAGTGTGCCCGCGCACTCGCTAATAATTTCGTAAATGCCGCGTGCAAACGTGGCATCCCTGCGCCAGACTTTGTACAATGCAACGCCCCGGACGAGCAGACTGCTTACCGGGGCGTTTCTTTTCAACCCACCAAGGGCCACAACGTGTAACAACGAGGCCGGAAAAAATTATGTCTGAACTAGTGAATACCTCCGAAGTCGCCATTCCTGCGGTTCCCAATAAAAATGGAAAAATTAACCTGCTGGACCTGAACCGTCAGCAGATGCGCGAGTTCTTTAAAGATATGGGTGAGAAGCCGTTTCGTGCCGATCAGGTAATGAAATGGATGTACCACTACTGCAGCGACAACTTTGATGAGATGACCGACATCAACAAAGTGCTGCGCAACAAGCTCAAAGAAGTGGCTGAAATCCGCGCGCCGGAAGTGGTGGAAGAGCAGCGCTCGGCAGACGGCACCATCAAATGGGCGATTGCCGTAGGCGATCAGCGCGTTGAAACCGTCTACATCCCGGAAGACGATCGTGCCACGCTGTGCGTCTCTTCTCAGGTGGGCTGTGCGCTGGAGTGCAAATTCTGCTCTACGGCTCAGCAAGGTTTTAACCGTAACCTTCGCGTGTCTGAAATCATCGGTCAGGTCTGGCGCGCCGCGAAAATCGTGGGTGCAGCAAAAGTGACCGGCACGCGTCCAATCACCAACGTGGTAATGATGGGGATGGGCGAACCGCTGCTGAACCTGACCAACGTGGTGCCGGCGATGGAAATCATGCTGGATGACTTCGGTTTTGGCCTGTCCAAGCGCCGCGTGACGCTGTCTACCTCAGGCGTTGTGCCTGCGCTGGATAAGCTCGGCGACATGATTGACGTTGCGCTGGCTATCTCCCTGCACGCGCCAAACGATGAAATTCGTGACGAAATTGTACCGATTAACAAAAAGTACAATATCGAAACCTTCCTCGCTGCCGTGCGTCGCTACCTGGAGAAATCCAACGCAAACCAGGGCCGCGTCACCATCGAGTACGTGATGCTGGACCACGTCAACGACGGTACTGAGCACGCGCATCAGCTGGCTGAACTGCTGAAGGATACGCCATGCAAAATCAACCTGATCCCATGGAACCCGTTCCCGGGCGCGCCGTATGGCCGTAGCTCGAACAGCCGTATCGACCGTTTCTCCAAGGTGCTGATGGAGTATGGTTTCACCACCATCGTGCGTAAAACCCGCGGTGATGATATTGATGCTGCATGCGGACAGTTGGCCGGTGACGTCATTGACCGTACCAAACGTACCCTGCGTAAACGCATGCAGGGCGAGACCATTGCGGTTAAAGCTGTTTGATTATTATGCATCACGGCGCATTATCTACGCTGTGATGCATAATCTGACTGAATAATCAGTCAGATTCGTGACGTTTGATTAATAATTACGGTGCGTTTCATATGAGTTTCGGGCAGTATGTAACGACGTAACAACAGTTTAGCCACGCGGGCAGAGCTGCACTGTCATCTACCGGCTGACAGTCTTATACTGTCTGTTCAAGGTTAACTGACCTGAAGTTTCGCGGTGCGGGCGGCATTGTGACTCACCGGCACCTGAACCCTTTTTTTCACGTACCAGTAGTTGTAGCGAATGAATACTGAAGCCACTCACGACCAACATGAAGCACTCTCCACTGGCGTTCGTCTTCGCAACGCCCGTGAACAACTCGGACTCAGCCAGCAAGCTGTTGCAGAACGCTTGTGCCTGAAAGTTTCCACGGTTCGCGATATTGAAGAAGATAAGGCGCCTGCCGATCTGGCTTCAACATTTCTGCGCGGCTATATCCGCTCTTACGCAAAACTGGTGCACATCCCCGAAAACGAATTACTGCCAATGATGGAGAAGCAGGCACCGGTTCGTGCAGCAAAAGTTGCCCCGATGCAAACTTTCTCCCTGGGGAAACGTCGTAAAAAACGTGATGGCTGGCTGATGAGCTTTACCTGGCTGGTGCTGTTTGTTGTTGTCGGCCTGACTGGCGCATGGTGGTGGCAAAACCACAAGGCGCAGCAGGAAGAGATCACCACTATGGCCGATCAATCCTCCGCTGAACTCAATCAGGCGAGCAATGGTGGTGCCCAGAGCGTTCCGCTGAACACCGACGGTGCGGCGGCCTCAAGCGAGCCGCAAACAACGGCTCCGGCAACCGATGCAGCACAGGCTCCGGCCGCAACGGCGAACACCGCTGCGCCTCAGGCTCAGGATCAAAACGCGGTCGTCGCCCCTTCTCAGGCAAATGTCGATACTGCGGCGAACGTCCCTGCAGCGACTCAGCCGGCGAACAACGCCGCAGCGTCCCTGCCGACCGACCCGGCGGCAACCGCCGCGCCAGCCGCCGATCCAAACGCGCTGGTGATGAACTTCACGGCTGACTGTTGGCTGGAAGTGACTGACGCGACAGGTAAAAAACTGTTCAGCGGCCTGCAGCGGAAAGATGGCACGTTAAACCTAACGGGTCAGGCACCTTACAAACTTAAAATCGGCGCTCCGGCAGCGGTACAGATCCAGTATCAAGGAAAACCTGTCGACCTGAGCCGCTTTATCAGAACTAACCAGGTTGCACGTCTTACCGTTAATGCCGAACAATCAGCAGCACAGTAACAGACGGGCAACGCGGGAGATTTTTCATGCATAACCAGGCTCCGATTCAACGTAGAAAATCGAAACGGATTTACGTTGGGAATGTGCCAGTCGGCGATGGGGCACCTATCGCCGTCCAGTCGATGACCAATACGCGCACCACGGATGTGGAAGCAACGGTCAACCAAATCAAAGCATTAGAGCGTGTAGGTGCGGACATTGTCCGCGTCTCAGTGCCCACGATGGATGCCGCTGAGGCGTTCAAGCTGATCAAACAGCAGGTCAGCGTGCCGCTGGTTGCAGATATCCACTTCGACTACCGTATCGCGCTGAAAGTTGCTGAATACGGCGTTGATTGCCTGCGTATTAACCCGGGCAACATCGGCAATGAAGAACGCATTCGCATGGTGGTTGACTGCGCCCGCGACAAAAACATTCCAATCCGTATCGGCGTGAACGCCGGCTCTCTGGAAAAAGATCTGCAGGAAAAATATGGCGAGCCAACGCCGCAGGCTCTGCTCGAATCCGCCATGCGTCACGTCGATCATCTGGATCGTCTTAACTTCGATCAGTTCAAGGTCAGCGTAAAAGCCTCTGACGTTTTCCTGGCCGTTGAATCGTATCGTCTGCTGGCAAAAAAGATCGATCAGCCTCTGCATCTCGGGATCACCGAAGCGGGCGGCCTGCGTAGCGGTTCGGTGAAGTCTGCGATCGGCCTGGGCCTGCTGCTCTCCGAAGGGATCGGCGACACCCTGCGCGTCTCGCTGGCGGCGGATCCGGTAGAAGAGATCAAGGTCGGTTTCGATATTCTGAAATCGCTGCGTATCCGCTCGCGTGGGATCAACTTCATTGCCTGCCCAACCTGTTCGCGTCAGGAATTTGACGTGATCGGCACGGTGAATGCCCTGGAGCAGCGTCTGGAAGACATCATCACCCCGATGGACGTCTCCATCATCGGCTGTGTCGTGAACGGTCCGGGTGAAGCGCTGGTCTCAACCCTGGGCGTAACCGGCGGTAACAAGAAAAGTGGTCTCTATGAAGATGGCGTTCGTAAAGATCGTCTGGATAATAGCGACATGATTGACCAGCTTGAAGCCCGCATCCGCGCCAAAGCCGCGATGATGGACGAGACACAGCGTATCAGCGTTCAGCAGGTTGAAAAATAACGTGATGGGAAGCGTGCCGCTTCCCATGTATGATTGAACCCATTCTTTGGGTTTTTTTTGTATATAGAAAGAGAATAAACGTGGCAAAAAACATTCAAGCCATCCGCGGCATGAACGATTACCTGCCTGGCGAAACCGCCATCTGGCAGCGCATTGAAGGCACGCTGAAGCAGGTGCTCGGCAGCTACGGTTACAGCGAAATCCGTTTGCCGATTGTAGAGCAGACCCCGTTATTCAAACGCGCGATCGGTGAAGTAACCGACGTGGTTGAAAAAGAGATGTACACCTTTGAGGACCGCAACGGCGACAGCCTGACCCTGCGTCCGGAAGGTACGGCGGGCTGCGTACGCGCCGGCATCGAACATGGTCTTCTGTACAATCAGGAGCAGCGCCTTTGGTATATCGGCCCGATGTTCCGCCACGAACGTCCGCAGAAAGGTCGTTATCGCCAGTTTAACCAGCTGGGTGTGGAAGTCTTTGGCCTGCAGGGTCCGGACATCGATGCCGAACTGATTATGCTGACCGCCCGCTGGTGGCGCGCCCTCGGTATCTCTGAGCACGTTTCGCTGGAACTGAACTCAATCGGTTCTCTGGAAGCGCGCGCTAACTACCGCGATGCGCTGGTGGCTTTCCTGGAGCAGCATAAAGAGAAGCTGGACGAAGATTGCAAACGTCGCATGTACAGCAACCCGCTGCGTGTGCTGGATTCCAAAAACCCTGATGTTCAGGCACTGCTGAACGATGCCCCTGCGCTGGGTGACTACCTGGACGATGAGTCTCGCGAACACTTTACCGGCCTGTGCAAGCTGCTCGAAGCGGCGGGCATTGCCTACACCGTGAACCAGCGTCTGGTGCGCGGCCTGGACTACTACAACCGCACCGTGTTTGAGTGGGTAACCACCAGCCTCGGTTCTCAGGGCACCGTGTGTGCCGGCGGCCGTTATGACGGTCTGGTTGAGCAACTGGGTGGTCGTGCGGCGCCTGCGGTTGGCTTCGCGATGGGTCTTGAGCGACTTGTTTTGCTGGTTCAGGCAGTTAATCCGGAATTTAAAGCAGATTCCGTTGTCGATATATACCTGGTGGCTTCAGGCGCGGAAACGCAGTCTGCGGCGATGCAGCTTGCCGAACGCGTGCGCGATGTGCTGCCGGGCGTTAAGCTGATGACCAACCATGGCGGCGGCAACTTCAAAAAACAGTTTGCTCGTGCCGATAAGTGGGGCGCAAGTATTGCACTGGTGCTGGGCGAGTCCGAAGTGGCTAACGGCGAAGTGGTAGTAAAAGACCTGCGCTCTGGTGAGCAGACAACGGTAACGCAGGACGGCGTTGCGGCGCACTTGCGCACTCTATTGGGCTAAGGAGAAAGACGGCGTGGAAATGTACGAGAACGAACACGATCAGGTCGACGCGATTAAACGCTTCTTTGCTGAAAACGGCAAAGCGCTGGTTGTTGGGGTGATTTTAGGTGTGGGTGCGCTGGTGGGCTGGCGTTACTGGAACAACCATCAGGCGGATTCCGCGCGCGGCGCGTCCCTGTCCTATGAAAATACCGTTAGCGCGATTCGTGCCGACCAGCCGCAAACGCTGGCTGCGGCAGAGAAATTTGCCGCTGACAACAAAAACACCTACGGTGCACTGGCAGCGCTGGAAGTGGCTCAGCAGTACGTTGATAAAAACGAACTGGATAAAGCCGCTGCTCAGCTGTCTCAGGGCCTTGCTGCTGCCAGCGATGAAAACCTGAAAGCGGTGATCAATCTGCGCCTGGCACGTATTCAGGTTCAGCAGAAAAAAGCTGACGACGCGCTGAAAACGCTCGATACCATCAAAGGCGAAGGTTTTGCTGCCATCGTTGCCGATCTGCGCGGTGAAGCACTGCTGAGCAAAGGTGACAAAGCGGGCGCGCGTAAAGCGTGGCAAGCTGGCGTAGAGAGCAAAGCGTCACCTGCGCTGAGCGAAATGATGCAGATGAAAATAAATAATTTGTCCGTCTGAGAGGGACCCGATGCAATTGCGTAAATTACTTCTGCCAGGACTGCTTTCTGTTACGTTATTAAGTGGTTGTTCACTGTTCAGTGGCGAAGAAGACGTTGTGAAAATGTCCCCACTGCCGACGGTTGAAAACCAGTTTACCCCATCCACCGCGTGGGATGTCTCCGTGGGCAGTGGGATTGGTGATTTCTATTCCAACCTTCATCCTGCGTATGCAGACAGCGTTGTCTATGCCGCTGACCGCAAAGGTACCGTGAAAGCGGTGAACGCCGATGACGGGAAAGAGGTCTGGTCCGTTAACCTGGCGGAAAAAGACGGCTGGTTCTCCCGTAAACCTGCACTGCTGTCTGGCGGCCTGACCGTTTCCGGTGGGCATGTCTACGTGGGCAGCGAAAAAGCGCAGGTTTACGCGCTGAATGCCAGCGATGGTTCTGTTGCATGGCAAACCGCCGTAGCCGGTGAATCCTTGTCACGTCCGGTCGTGAGCGACGGGCTGGTGCTGATCCATACCAGCAACGGCCAGCTGCAGGCGCTGAACGAAGCGGACGGTCTGGTGAAATGGACCGTTAACCTGGATATGCCTGCGCTCTCACTGCGCGGTGAATCCGCACCTGCAACCGCATTTGGCGCTGCCATTGTGGGCGGTGACAACGGTCGCGTGAGCGCCGTGCTGATGCAGCAGGGCCAGATGATCTGGCAGCAGCGTATCTCGCAGGCCACTGGCTCAACGGAAATCGACCGCCTGAGCGACGTAGACACTACCCCGGTTATCGTTGACGGTGTGGTTTACGCCCTGGCCTATAACGGCAACCTGACCGCGCTGGACTTGCGCAGCGGCCAGATCATGTGGAAACGTGAGCTGGGCTCTGTGAATGATTTCATCGTTGACGGTAACCGCATCTATATGGTTGACCAGAACGATCGCCTGCTGGCGCTGAGCACCGAAGGCGGCGTGACGCTGTGGACGCAAAGCGATCTGCTGCACCGTCTGCTGACCGCGCCAGTGCTGTACAACGGTAGCCTGGTGGTTGGCGACAGCGAAGGCTATATGCACTGGGTTGATCCAGAGAATGGCCGCTTCGTGGCGCAGCAGAAAGTGGACGGTTCAGGCTTCCTGACCGACCCGGTTGTGGCTGACGGCAAACTGCTGATTCAGGCAAAAGACGGCACGCTGTACGCGATCACGCGTTAATTACCCGGCGGTTGTAGTATACTAAACGGCTCCTGTTCACTCAGGAGCCGTTTTGACATTTTTAAAAACGCCGCGAATGCGACGTTTATTTGAATTTTATGAGGCTTCAAACATGGTACCTGTGGTCGCGCTTGTCGGGCGCCCTAACGTTGGAAAATCCACTCTTTTTAACCGTTTAACACGCACCCGTGATGCGCTGGTTGCGGATTTCCCGGGGCTGACGCGTGACCGTAAGTACGGTCGTGCAGAGGTGGAAGGACGCGAGTTCATCTGTATTGATACCGGCGGTATTGATGGCACAGAAGACGGCGTTGAAACCCGCATGGCGGAACAGTCCTTGCTGGCGATTGAAGAAGCGGATGTCGTGCTGTTCATGGTAGATGCGCGCGCTGGCCTGATGCCGGCTGACTCCGCAATTGCTAAGCACCTGCGTTCTCGCGAAAAGCCAACATTCCTGGTGGCGAATAAAACTGACGGCATCGATGCCGATCAGGCTATCGCGGACTTCTGGTCTCTGGGCATGGGGGATATCCACCCGATTGCGGCATCGCATGGCCGCGGTGTGACCAGCCTGCTGGAAACCGTTCTGCTGCCGTGGGTGGACGAAGTGAACCCACCGGAAGAGGTGGACGAAGACGCCGCATACTGGGCGCAGTTCGAAGACGGTGAAGAGGGCGAAGAAGAAGAGCCTGAGGATGACTTCAACCCGCAGGATCTGCCGATCAAGCTGGCTATCGTCGGTCGTCCAAACGTAGGTAAGTCTACGCTTACTAACCGTATTCTGGGTGAAGAGCGTGTGGTGGTTTACGACATGCCGGGCACTACGCGTGACAGCATCTACATCCCGATGCAGCGCGATGAACGTGAGTATGTCCTCATCGACACCGCCGGTGTACGTAAGCGCGGAAAAATCACCGACGTGGTGGAAAAATTCTCCGTTATCAAAACCCTGCAGGCGATTGAAGATGCCAACGTGGTGCTGCTGGTCATCGACGCGCGCGAAGGTATCTCCGATCAGGATCTCTCTCTGCTCGGCTTTATCCTCAATAGTGGGCGCTCACTGGTCATCGTCGTCAACAAGTGGGATGGCCTGAGCAATGAAGTGCGCGAGCAGGTGAAAGAGACCCTGGACTTCCGTCTGGGCTTTATCGACTTTGCCCGCGTGCACTTTATCTCAGCGCTGCACGGCAGCGGCGTCGGTAACCTGTTCGAATCCGTGCGTGAAGCCTACGACAGCTCCACCCGTCGTCAGAGCACCGCCATGCTGACCCGTATCATGAATATGGCTGCAGAAGATCACCAACCGCCGCTGGTGCGCGGTCGTCGCGTGAAGCTGAAATATGCCCACGCCGGTGGCTATAACCCGCCAATCGTGGTGATTCACGGCAACCAGGTGAAAGACCTGCCGGATTCATACAAGCGCTACCTGATGAACTACTTCCGTAAATCGCTGGACGTGATGGGCACGCCTATTCGTATCCAGTTTAAGGAAGGGGAAAACCCGTTCGCCAACAAGCGCAACACCCTGACGCCGAACCAGATGCGTAAGCGTAAGCGTTTGATTAAGCACATTAAGAAAAGCAAATAATCATTGCCGATCTCACGAAGGCCCGCGTTTATCGCGGGCTTTTTTTTGGCCCAATCATACCGTCGGTTCTCTCTGTGTGAAGTCAATCACTATTCACTCCCAACCATCTTTAAATCCAGAAAAGTAGACAATCGTCGAATTTTCATCTTAAAGTCCCTGGTCCGGTACTAGACAAAACTAGCGACTGGTTATCAAATGGTTAACTAACTTTTCGCCGCATGTAAAAAATCGGTCAGATACGTAACTGGCCGGCGTACCTGCTGGTGTTTACAAGCACGACACATACCTTTCGGGAGAATTATGCAATCCTCTGTTAATCAAAAAGAGAGCCGAACCTTCTTCGGCCATCCTTATCCGCTCGGTTCGCTGTTCTTTACCGAGATGTGGGAGCGTTTCTCGTTCTACGGCATTCGCCCGCTGCTGATCCTATTTATGGCCGCCACCGTCTATGACGGCGGGATGGGCCTGGCGCGTGAAAACGCCTCGGCGATTGTCGGTATTTTTGCCGGTACCATGTACCTGGCCGCGCTGCCGGGCGGCTGGCTGGCGGATAACTGGCTCGGCCAGCAGAGAGCCGTCTGGTACGGTTCGATTCTGATCGCGCTCGGCCACCTGTCGATTGCGTTGTCGGCTATCATGGGCAACAACCTGTTCTTTATCGGCTTGATGTTCATCGTGCTCGGCTCTGGCCTGTTCAAAACCTGTATCTCGGTGATGGTCGGCACCCTGTATAAAAAAGGCGATGCGCGTCGTGACGGCGGTTTCTCGCTGTTCTACATGGGCATTAATATGGGCTCGTTCATCGCCCCGCTGATTTCCGGCTGGCTGATAAAAACCCACGGCTGGCACTGGGGCTTTGGTATTGGCGGCATCGGGATGCTGGTGGCGCTGATTATCTTCCGCGTGTTTGCGGTTCCGGCGATGAAGCGCTACGACAGCGAAGTCGGTCTGGACTCGACATGGAACAGCCCGGTGGTGAAGCGCAACGGCGTGGGCGTCTGGCTGCTGGCGCTGGCGGCAGGCGTGGCAACGCTCGTGACGCTGATCGCGCAGGGCGTGATTGTCATTAACCCGGTCGCGGTAGCCAGCGTGCTGGTCTACGTAATTGCGGCGTCCGTTGCCCTCTACTTCATTTACCTGTTCATCTTCGCGGGCCTGAACCGTAAAGAGCGCGCCAGGCTGCTGGTCTGCTTTATTCTGCTGGTCTCCGCTGCGTTCTTCTGGTCCGCGTTTGAGCAGAAGCCAACCTCGTTCAACCTGTTTGCCAACGACTACACTAACCGCATGATCGGTGATTTTGAAATTCCGGCGGTGTGGTTCCAGTCGATCAACGCCCTGTTCATCATCCTGCTGGCCCCGGTGTTCAGCTGGGCATGGCCAAAGCTCGCGAGCATGAACATTCGCCCGAGCAGCATCACCAAGTTTGTTATCGGTATTCTGTGTGCGGCAGCGGGCTTTGGCCTGATGATGCTGGCGGCACAGAACGTGCTGAGCAACGGCGGGGCGGGCGTGTCGCCGTTCTGGCTGGTGGGCAGTATCTTAATGCTGACGCTGGGTGAGCTGTGCCTGAGCCCGATCGGTCTGGCGACCATGACCCTGCTGGCGCCGGAGAGAATGCGCGGCCAGATGATGGGGCTGTGGTTCTGCGCCAGCGCGCTGGGTAACCTGGCGGCGGGCCTGATTGGCGGTCACGTGAAGGCCGACCAGCTGGATATGCTGCCGGATCTCTTCGCGCGCTGCTCCATCGCGCTGCTGATTTGTGCCGCAGTGCTGATCGTCCTCATTGTTCCGGTGCGCCGCATGCTGGAAAATGCACAAACTAAACCGGCAGCTAGCGCCTCATAAACCTCAGTGTGCCGGGGCAGGCGTTATGCCCCGGCACTGTACTTCCTGAGGTGAAACCATGCAGTTAGGATTTGTTGGTCTTGGTGCGGTAGTGGAAACAGCGTATCTGCCCGCACTACGTAATCTGTTCGATGACGCTGTTCGTTGTTTCGGCTTTGATGTTCTCCCCGCAAAGCATCCTGAAGGCGTTACGCGCTGCGCCTCGCTTGCTGCGCTTTTAGCCACCCCGCTGGATACCCTTTTTATTACCACCGCATCGCTGCACCACCTTGAGGTGCTTGAGCTGGCGATTGCCTCGCCGGTTCCGCGGATTGTGATTGAAAAACCGATTGTCGCCACGCTTCCTCAAATCGAAAAACTCAACGCGCTGCTGGCAACGCCCGGCGTGGCGTCCCGCGTGCTGGCGCTCGACCACTGGATGGCGCGCATCGAAACAGTGGAGCAGTCGCTGGTCGGCCATGTATCTGACATTGCCAGAATCGAAGGTTTTTTGCAGGAGCCGAGCGGATATAACGCCGCAGGGGAACCCATCGCGCTCAATTTCGCGACCGGAGAACCGGATACCAGAACGCTTCGCCACCCGGACGGCGTGATTCTGGATATCGGAACGCACGTGCTGGCGATGCTGCGTGAAACGCTGCGCTATCTGGGCGGTCAGGACGATATGACGCTGCAGATGGTAACGGCTAAAGACCGCCTGGGCCACGATATCGCAAAGGGTGACCTGACCACCGCAGAAGGCGAGGCGCACTTGCAGGGAACCATCAGCGGCGTGCCGGTGGATATCTGGCTTAATAAATACGCGGGACCCGCGGGCGGGCAAAAGGGCCTGCGTCTCTATTTACGCGACGGCCGCATTATCAACTACGACCGACGCGGCGCGGAAGATGTGCTGGAGCTAGTTAAAGGTAAGACTATTCAGCGCTGGCATATCCCCGGCACGATCTACGAACGCTGTCTTGCCTGTCATATTCTTGGCGCAAACAGTCTGTTTGAGCGCGATCCACAGGAGGTGAGCCGCACAACGCGCCGCAGGATCGATGAGGTGGCGCTGCTGCTGACCTTGCAGCAACAGTTGCGTGGCCCGCACTGAAGACGTGGTAAAATTATCGCAGACCTGAACGCCCTGAAGGAGACACCATGACCATTACCTGCCCGGATTGCCAGGCACAGCTTGAACCCCTGAACGGAGCGGCGCACTGCGACAGCTGTAATAAAGATATTGCGCTCGAAGCCCGCTGCCCGGAGTGCCATCAGCCACTCCAGGTCTTAAAGGCCTGCGGGGCGGTGGACTATTTCTGCCAGAACGGCCACGGCTTAATTTCTAAAAAGCGCGTGGAGTTTGTTCCGGCCGAAGATTAATCGCACACGCAGTCTTCGCCTTTTTTCCACAGCTCGACCAGCGACTCGGGCGCTTCCTGCTCGGGTACCAGCACGATGATATCGGCATAGTGCGCCTGATTTTGGCCGGTCCAGATAATCTGGATGCGGAAATAGCGCTGGTCACCGCTGCCGGGTGACGACGTCTGACCCGGCGGCTGACCGCGTGGAAAGGCCTGCTCCAGGATGCTCACCAGGCGCTGGCGCTGGGCCTCATTAAGCGAGGAGAGCGCGATGGTACGCTGGCCGCTCAGCTTAGGAATAAAAGCGACGCCGCCTTCCCGGGCCAGCTCAACCACGGCGTCATCCGTCAGTTCCGGAACCTGCATTTACAGCACTCCCACCTGTTCCCAGGCCTGTTTTATCGCCGCCCCGACGTCGCTACCGGAACGTTTCTCTCCGTGCGCTATCGTCAGTTTTGCGAAGGCATCAAAATCCGCATCTTGCGCCAGATTGCGATCGCAAACCGTGTCGTACCAGGCATAACCGGCTTTTTCCCAGGCGTAACCGCCGATCGCCGTCGCGGCCAGGTAAAACGCCCGGTTGGGGATGCCGGAGTTAAGATGGACGCCGCCGTTATCCTCGCGCGTTTTGATGAAATCTTTCATGTGCGCGGGCTGCGGGTCTTTGCCGAGCAGGGGATCGTCGTAGGCGGTGCCGGGTTCAGACATGGAGCGCAGCCCTTTGCCGTTAATGCCCGCGGCCAGCAGCCCTTCACCAATCAACCAGTCTGCTTTATCGGCGGTTTGCTTGAGATGGTACTGTTTCACCAGAGAACCAAACACGTCTGACAGGGACTCATTCAGCGCGCCTGACTGTTCGAAATAAATTAGCCCGGCTTCGGTCTCGGTGACGCCGTGGCTCAGCTCGTGTGCCACCACGTCGATGGCAATCGTAAAGCGGTTAAAGATCTCCCCGTCGCCGTCGCCAAACACCATCTGCTGACCGTTCCAGAAGGCGTTCTGATATTCCCGGCCATAGTGAACGGTGCCGGTCAAAATCAGCCCCTTATTATCGAGCGAATCACGCTGATATTCTTTCCAGAAGAAATCATGGGTGATACCCAAATAATCGTACGCCTCATCCACGGCCACATCGCCATTCGACGGCTGGCCCTCGTAACGCACCTGGGTACCCGGCAGCTCCTGGGTCTGTTTCGCATCGTAGATATCGCGCTCAAGCTGACCGGCTTTATTCACGTGCGGCGCGGCGGGTTTGCCCGGCATATGCGCCATCAGCGTCTGGACGTGGGTTAAGGTCTGACGGGCATAGCGCTGCTGCGGTTCGGAACCGCTTTCGATAATACGACGAAGAATATAAGGGGGAATAACGCTACGAAGATGGGACATGCTGCTCTCCTTATTAAAAAAGGGAATAGCAGCAGTATAGTAAGTAACCGGCGAAGAATTATCCGGTTTTGCGCTGACGCGTCTTTTTCACCGGTTTAATTGATTTCACTTCGCTTTCCACCCAGCCATCAGACAGGCGGGTGGTAAGAACGTCACCGGTGTTCACCTGTTTGGTTTGCTTCAGCACTTTGCCGTCCGCTGCTGTCGTTACGCTATAGCCGCGCGCCAGCGTGGAGAGGGGGCTGACGGCTTCCAGATGGGTCACCGCGTTGCCAAAACGCTCACGTGTGGTGCTCAGGCGCGCCCGGAGAGTCTCCGCCAGACGATATTCCAGCTGCTGAATGCGCGTTTGCGCACGATAGATTTTCGGCTGCGGATTCTGCTGGTTCAGGCGCTGGGTCACACGCTGCTGGCGCGTCACCGCGCGCTTAAGCTGATTATCAAGCGCAAAGTTCATGCGCTGACGCAGGCGTTCCAGCACGGTCTGCTGACGCGCCAGACGAAGCTGCGGGTGCTGCTGCTGAAGACGGTGATGAAGCTGGGTAAAGCGGCGGGTACGGTTGGCAAGGAAGTAGTCCATCGCCATTTCAAGACGCTGCTGGCCGTTCTGAAGCTGACGCAGCAGCTCCAGCTGGTTACGGCTCACCACTTCCGCCGCCGCGGACGGCGTAGGCGCACGCAGATCCGCAATAAAATCCGCGATTGTCACGTCCGTTTCATGCCCGACGGCGCTCACCACGGGGATCTCGCTTGCAAAGATTGCCCGCGCCACGCGCTCGTCGTTAAAGCTCCACAGGTCTTCCAGCGAGCCGCCGCCGCGCCCGACGATCAACACGTCACACTCCTTACGCGCATTTGCCAGTTCAATGGCGCGTACAATCTGGCCTGGCGCATCGTCACCCTGAACGGCGGTCGGGTAGATAATGACGGGCAGGGAAGGATCGCGACGCTTCAGTACGTGCAAAATGTCGTGCAGGGCGGCACCGGTTTTCGAGGTGATGACACCCACGCAGTGGGCAGGTGAGGGCAGCGGCTTTTTGAACTGTTGGTCGAAAAGTCCCTCTTCGGAGAGCTTCGCCTTTAACTGTTCATACTTTTGCTGCAGCAGACCTTCGCCCGCGGGCTGCATGCTTTCAACGATGATTTGATAATCGCCGCGCGGCTCATACAGGGTGATATTGGCGCGAACCAGAACCTGCTGGCCGTGCTGCGGACGGAACGGCACGCGGCGGTTGCTGTTACGGAACATCGCGCAGCGCACCTGGGCGGTATCGTCTTTTAAGGTAAAGTACCAGTGTCCGGAAGACGGCTGCGTGAAGTTTGAGATTTCACCGCTGATCCAGACCTGCCCCATTTCCTGCTCAAGCAGCAAACGCACCGTCTGATTAAGGCGGCTGACAGTATAAATTGAGGGGGATTGAGAGGATAACATGTGAGCGGGATCAAATTCTAAATCAGCAAGTTATTCAGTCGATAGTAACCTGCTGAGAGGCATTCGCAAGCATTTTTTCAAAAAAGTGTAGATGCAATCGGTTACGCTCTGTATAATGCCACGGCAATATTTAACCACCCAGGTCAGAGATATTGCCCATGCTACGTATCGCTAAAGAAGCACTGACGTTTGACGACGTCCTCCTCGTTCCCGCTCATTCCACCGTTCTGCCGAATACTGCCGACCTCAGCACGCAGTTGACGAAAACCATTCGTCTGAACATTCCTATGCTCTCCGCGGCAATGGACACCGTGACTGAAGCGCGCCTGGCTATCGCCCTGGCACAGGAAGGCGGCATTGGCTTTATCCACAAAAACATGTCTATCGAGCGTCAGGCGGAAGAAGTTCGCCGCGTGAAGAAGCATGAGTCCGGCATCGTGTCCGACCCTCAGACCGTTCTGCCAACCACTACCCTGCACGAAGTGAAAGCCCTGACCGAACGTAACGGCTTTGCCGGCTACCCGGTAGTGACCGAAGACAATGAACTGGTGGGCATCATCACCGGTCGTGACGTGCGCTTTGTGACTGACCTGAACCAGCCTGTCAGCGTCTACATGACGCCAAAAGAGCGTCTGGTGACCGTCCGCGAAGGCGAAACTCGCGACGTGGTGCTGGCGAAAATGCACGAAAAACGCGTTGAGAAAGCGCTGGTTGTGGATGCGAACTTCCACCTGCGCGGCATGATCACCGTTAAAGATTTCCAGAAAGCAGAGCGTAAACCGAACGCCTGTAAAGACGAGCATGGCCGTCTGCGCGTCGGCGCTGCCGTAGGCGCGGGTGCAGGTAACGAAGAGCGCGTTGACGCGCTGGTGGCGGCGGGCGTTGATGTCCTGCTGATTGACTCCTCTCACGGCCACTCCGAAGGCGTGCTGCAGCGTATTCGCGACACCCGTGCAAAATACCCTGACCTGCAGATCATTGGCGGCAACGTGGCGACGGGCGCAGGCGCTCGCGCGCTGGCTGACGCCGGCTGCAGCGCGGTGAAAGTGGGTATCGGCCCTGGCTCCATCTGTACCACCCGTATCGTGACCGGCGTGGGCGTTCCACAGATCACCGCGGTTTCTGACGCGGTTGAAGCGCTGGAAGGCACCGGTATTCCGGTTATCGCTGACGGCGGTATCCGCTTCTCTGGCGACATTGCTAAAGCCATCGCCGCGGGCGCTGCTGCCGTAATGGTTGGCTCCATGCTCGCTGGTACCGAAGAATCCCCGGGCGAAATCGAACTCTACCAGGGCCGTTCTTACAAATCTTACCGTGGAATGGGCTCCCTGGGCGCGATGTCCAAAGGTTCCTCTGACCGTTACTTCCAGACCGATAACGCTGCTGACAAACTGGTACCGGAAGGTATCGAAGGCCGCGTGGCCTATAAAGGCCGTCTGAAAGAGATCATTCACCAGCAGATGGGCGGCCTGCGTTCCTGTATGGGTCTGACCGGCTGTGGTACCATTGACCTGCTGCGTACCAAAGCGGAATTCGTACGCATCAGCGGTGCGGGTATCCAGGAGAGCCACGTTCACGACGTGACGATCACCAAAGAGTCCCCGAACTACCGTCTGGGCTCCTGATAAGTTTCCGCGCCCGGCTTCTGCCGGGCGCTTTGTTTTGTTTCACTTGCCTCGGAATTAGCGTCAATGACGGAAAACATTCATAAACATCGCATTCTCATCCTGGACTTCGGTTCTCAGTACACTCAGTTGGTCGCGCGCCGCGTGCGTGAACTGGGCGTTTACTGTGAGCTGTGGGCGTGGGATGTCACGGAAGCACAGATTCGCGAATTCAATCCAAGCGGCATCATCCTGTCCGGCGGCCCGGAAAGCACCACCGAAGAGAACAGCCCGCGCGCGCCGCAGTACGTGTTCGAAGCGGGCGTGCCGGTATTCGGCGTCTGCTACGGCATGCAGACCATGGCGATGCAGCTGGGCGGTCACGTAGAAGGCTCTAACGAGCGTGAGTTTGGCTACGCGCAGGTTGAAGTTGTCACCGACAGCGCGCTGGTGCGCGGTATCGAAGACTCCCTGACCGCAGACGGCAAGCCGCTGCTGGACGTGTGGATGAGCCATGGCGACAAGGTTACCGCCATCCCATCCGACTTCGTGACCGTAGCCAGCACCGAAAGCTGCCCGTTCGCCATCATGGCGAACGAAGAAAAACGCTTCTACGGCGTGCAGTTCCACCCGGAAGTGACCCACACCCGTCAGGGTATGCGCATGCTGGAGCGCTTCGTGCGTGACATCTGCCAGTGTGAAGCCCTGTGGACCCCGGCAAAAATCATCGATGACGCCGTTGAGCGTATCCGCCAGCAGGTTGGCGATGACAAAGTGATCCTCGGCCTCTCCGGCGGCGTGGACTCCTCCGTCACCGCGATGCTGCTGCACCGTGCCATCGGCAAAAACCTGACCTGCGTCTTCGTGGACAACGGTCTGCTGCGTCTGAACGAAGCGAAGCAGGTCATGGACATGTTCGGCGACCACTTCGGTCTGAACATCGTTCACGTGGAAGGCGAGCAGCGCTTCCTGGACGCGCTGAAAGGCGAGAACGATCCGGAAGCGAAACGTAAAATCATCGGTCGCGTCTTCGTGGAAGTATTCGACGAAGAAGCGCTGAAGCTGGAAGACGTGAAGTGGCTGGCGCAGGGTACCATCTACCCGGACGTGATCGAGTCTGCGGCCTCCGCAACCGGTAAAGCGCACGTCATCAAATCTCACCACAACGTGGGCGGCCTGCCGAAAGAGATGAAGATGGGCCTGGTTGAACCGCTGCGCGAGCTGTTCAAAGACGAAGTGCGTAAGATCGGTCTGGAACTGGGTCTGCCGTACGACATGCTCTACCGTCACCCGTTCCCGGGGCCGGGTCTGGGCGTGCGCGTGCTGGGCGAAGTGAAGAAAGAGTACTGCGACCTGCTGCGTCGCGCGGACGCGATCTTCATCGAAGAACTGCACAAAGCTGACCTGTACAACAAGGTAAGCCAGGCGTTCACCGTGTTCCTGCCGGTTCGCTCCGTCGGCGTCATGGGCGATGGCCGTAAGTACGACTGGGTTGTTTCCCTGCGTGCGGTGGAAACCATCGACTTCATGACCGCACACTGGGCGCACCTGCCGTATGACTTCTTAGGCCGCGTGTCTAACCGCATCATCAACGAAGTGAACGGTATTTCCCGCGTGGTGTATGACATCAGCGGTAAGCCACCGGCTACGATTGAGTGGGAATGATTTCCCTCTGAATTAACACCCAAACCCTCTGCCTGCGCAGGGGGTTTTTTATTGCCTTATTTCCCTTCGCCCAACCGATACGCCAGCGCCACCACCAGCGACTGCACCAGGCACAGCGTTGCCGACTGAGACCGGAACGCATCCACCTGCGCCTCCTTCACCACAAAGCAGAGATCGCTGAACGTTGCCAGCGGGCTTATCTGGCTGTCCGTAATCACGATCTGCCGGGCGCCGACGCTGGCGGCGGTTTCGCTGACCATCACCGTCTCTTCCGCGTATGGCGAGAAGCTGATCGACACCACGATGTCGCGCGCCTTAATGCGGCTGATTTGCTCGCGCAGCATCCCGCCCATGCCGTCGAGCAGGATAGGGCGGCACTCCAGGTGGCTCAGGGCGTAGGTGAGGTAGGCCGCGACGCTAAACGAGCGGCGCAGTCCGGCGATGTAGATAGTGTCGGCGTCGGCCAGCAGCTGTACCGCGCGCTCCAACATTTCCGGCTCGGCGCGGGCGGCCAGCTGCTGTAGCGCCTGCGCGTTCGAGCGGGCGAACTCCTGCAGAATATCGAGCGGCGTTTCCGGCACGGCCTCGCTCTCCATTTCGCGGAACAGCCGCGCGCGGTCGCTGTAGCTGGCCGTCTCCTCCACCAGGTTCATGCGAAACAGCTGTTTCATTTCGTTGAAGCCGGTGAAGTCAAAGGCGTTAGCAAAGCGGATCAGCGTCGAAGGCGGCACGTCGGCGCGCTCGGCAATGACGGCAACCGTATCAAAGGCCACGCTGTTGGTGTTATCCAGCACGTAGCGGGAGACCTGCTGCAGCCTCTTGCTCAGGCTATCGTAGCGATCGCGGATTTGCTGCTGCAGTTCGTTCAGGCTGGTTGCTGTCGTCATGTTATCCCCCAAATACAGTCTGATGATTCTAAACGCAAAACCGCGTCTTTTAAATGTCGGCCATCCATCTGGCAGCAAAAATGAAACAGAAGCTTCAGTCATTTCCTCGCCCGAAATCCCTTAATAGCGCACGCAGCGTCAGTGTTGCTGGCTGTAAACATAAAAATCCATCCTTGATCACAATAATCATCATTTATTTTATTTCAACTTAAAATGGAATATTTGTTTCATATATAGTGTCCTGTACACAGCGTTCAGGTAACAGTCACGTATCAACAGCGAGAGGTTAAGGATGGAGACGGTAGCGAATTTTATTC
This sequence comes from Enterobacter bugandensis, assembly GCF_900324475.1. Classification (NCBI taxonomy): domain Bacteria; kingdom Pseudomonadati; phylum Pseudomonadota; class Gammaproteobacteria; order Enterobacterales; family Enterobacteriaceae; genus Enterobacter; species Enterobacter bugandensis. Next base: position 3,489,647 of record NZ_LT992502.1, on the reverse strand, counting down.
ACGGCGAATGTGTCACCGGTTCAGGCCAGCGCGTTCAGGCGATCTTCAACCCGGCCACCGGCGAGCAGATCCGCCAGGTGGTGATGAGTACGGCGCAGGAAACGGAGCAGGCGATTGCCGCCGCGCAGCAGGCGTTTCCCGCGTGGGCGCGCCAGGCTCCGCTTAAGCGCGCGCGCGTGATGTTCCGCTTCAAGGCGCTGCTGGAAGAGAACATGACGCGCCTGGCCCGCATCATCAGCGAAGAGCACGGCAAGGTTTTCTCCGACGCGGTGGGCGAACTGACCCGCGGCCTGGAAGTGGTGGAATTTGCCTGCGGTATCCCGCATCTGCAAAAGGGTGAACACTCTGCGAACGTCGGTACCGGCGTCGACAGCCACTCGCTGATGCAGCCGCTCGGCGTCTGCGCCGGGATCACGCCGTTTAACTTCCCGGCGATGGTGCCGATGTGGATGTTCCCCATTGCGCTGGCGACCGGGAATACCTTCGTGCTGAAGCCGTCGGAAAAAGACCCTTCTCTCGCGCTCGCGCTGGCACAGCTGCTAAAAGAGGCAGGCCTGCCGGACGGCGTCTTCAACGTGGTGCAGGGGGATAAAGAGTCCGTTGACGTGCTCCTGACCGACCCGCGCGTGCAGGCGGTGAGCTTTGTCGGCTCCACGCCGATTGCCGAATACATTTACCAGACCGCCTCCTCCCACGGTAAGCGCTGTCAGGCGCTGGGCGGCGCGAAAAACCACTGCATTTTAATGCCGGATGCCGACATGGAGATGGCGACCAACGCCATCATGGGCGCGGCCTACGGCGCGGCGGGGGAACGCTGCATGGCGCTTTCAGTGGTGCTGGCGGTGGGGGATAAAACCGCCGATGACCTCTGCACCCGGCTGGAAAAACAGATTGAAGCGCTACGCGTCGGGCCGGGGCTGGACCAGACGCCGGAAAACGAAATGGGGCCGCTTATCTCCTCCGCGCACCGCAGCAAGGTGCTGGGCTATATCGACAGCGGGGAAGCGCAGGGGGCGAAACTGCGCGTGGACGGGCGCGGCTTCAGCGTGAAGGGCCACGAGCAGGGCTACTTCGTCGGGCCGACGCTGTTCGATAGCGTCACACCCGAGATGACCATCTATAAAGAAGAGATTTTTGGCCCGGTGCTTTCTGTGGTGCGCGTAGCAGATTACGCCAGCGCGGTGGACCTCATTAACCGCCATGAATATGGTAATGGCTCGGCGATCTTCACCCGTGACGGCGGCTGCGCGCGCCGCTTCTGCGAAGAGGTGCAGGCGGGCATGGTGGGGGTCAACGTGCCGATCCCGGTGCCGATGGCGTTCCACAGTTTCGGTGGCTGGAAGCGTTCCATCTTTGGCGCGCTCAACGTGCACGGCAACGACGGCGTGCGTTTCTACACCCGAATGAAAACCATCACCGCGCGCTGGCCGGAAATGCAGCAGGAGACAGGCGCTGCCTTCTCCATGCCGACGCTGGGCTGACAGGAGGTATTATGCAAACCGAACGTATGACCATGGCCCAGGCGCTGGTCCGGTTCCTGAATCAACAGTATGTCAGCGTTGACGGCAACGAAACGCCCTTTGTGGAGGGCGTGGCGACGATCTTTGGGCACGGCAACGTGCTGGGTATTGGCCAGGCGCTGGAGCAGGATCCCGGTCATCTGAAAATCATGCAGGGGTGCAACGAGCAGGGCATTGCCCACATGGCGACGGGATTCGCCAAACAGCACCGCCGCCAGCGCATTTTTGCCGTCACCTCCTCAGTCGGGCCGGGCGCCGCCAATATGGTCACGGCAGCGGCCACCGCCACGGCGAACCGCATCCCGCTTTTACTGCTGCCGGGTGATATCTACGCCAGCCGCCAGCCGGACCCGGTGCTGCAGCAGATCGAGCAGTATCACGATCTCAGCATCAGCACCAACGACTGCTTCCGTCCGGTTTCCCGCTACTGGGACCGCATCAACCGCCCCGAGCAGCTCATGAGCGCCATGCTAAGCGCGATGCGAACGCTTACTGACCCCGCAGATACCGGAGCGGTGACCCTCTGTCTGCCGCAGGACGTGCAAGGGGAAGCGTGGGACTACCCGCTAAGCTTCTTCGCGCGTCGGGTGCACCACATCGAACGCCGTCCGCCCGATCCGCAGCGACTGGCGCAGGCGCGGGCGCTGATCGCCCGCAAGCGCCGTCCGCTGGTGGTGTGCGGCGGCGGCGTGCGTTACTCCGGCGCGCATGAGGCGTTTCGCGAATTTGTCGAGACGCTGCAGCTGCCGTTTGCCGAAACGCAGGCCGGGAAGGGGGCGCTGGTAAGTGACCACCCACTTAACCTCGGCGGCGTAGGAGTGACGGGCGGAATGGCCGCCAACCAGCTCGCGCCACAGGCTGACTTAGTGATTGGCGTCGGCACGCGCCTGACCGACTTTACCACCGGCTCCAAGGCGCTCTTTTCCCACCCGGACGTCGAATTCCTGCTGCTGAACGTGGCCGAGTTTGACGCCCTGAAGCTGGACGCCACCGCGCTGATTGCCGATGCCCAAACCGGGCTCCAGGCCTTAACCCACGCGCTCGGCGATTACCGCAGCGGCTGGGGAGAGGCGATCGCCCAGGCGAAATCCGCGTGGCGCGATGAGTGCCGCCGCTTGTGGGATCGCCAGTGGCATCCGGACGACGCGCCCGAAGTGGCGGGGCATCTGGACGCGCAGCTGACGGAATACGGCGAGACGCTCAACACCCGCCTGACCCAGACGCGGGTGCTGGGGCTGATCAATCAGCATGTGGAAGATAACGCCATCGTGGTGGGCGCGGCCGGTTCGCTGCCGGGAGATTTACAGCGCCTCTGGCAGGTCAAAACGCCGGACAGCTATCACCTGGAGTACGGCTACTCCTGCATGGGCTACGAGATTGCGGCGGCCATCGGCGCGAAGCTCGCCCGCCCCGGGCAGCCGGTTTACGCCATGGTGGGGGATGGCTCCTACATGATGCTGCACTCCGAGCTGCAAACCGCCGTGCAGGAGGGCATTAAGGTCACCGTTCTGCTGTTTGATAACGCCAGCTTCGGCTGCATTAACAACCTGCAGATGGGGCACGGGATGGGCAGCTTCGGCACGGAAAACCGCCATCGCAGCCCGGAAACCGGGCGGCTTGACGGGCAGCTGGTGAAAGTCGATTTTGCGCAAAACGCGGAAAGCTACGGCTGTCGCGCGTGGCGGGTGAACGACGAGCAGAGCCTGCTGGCGGCGCTTGAGGCGTCACGCGCCCATCCGGGCCCGACGCTGCTGGACATCAAGGTATTGCCGAAGACCATGACCCATGACTACGCCTCGTGGTGGCGAACCGGTGACGCGCAGGTGGCAGAGTCGTCTGCCGTGCGTGAGGCCGCGGAGCAAACGCAGGCGCAGGTGAAAAAAGCCCGTCAGTATTGAGTTTTCCTGTCTTAACGAAATTTTCATTTCATTTTCCCCTCACCCTAACCCTCTCCCAAAAGTGGAGAGGGGATGGGGTGGTGCACTCTTTTCTCCCTCGCTCCTTTGGGGAGAGGGCCGGGGTGAGGGGTGAGCAGTACCTTCTTTCATGTTGTGAGATTGATAACAAAAATTATCTCATACATCTCAAAAGTGTTAACCCGCACTCAAAAACATAATTTTCACTATTTATAAAAATGAAATAAATGTTTTATTTATAGGGTCGTTAGTTCACAGCATTCATCAACACCGGGAGCCGTTATGTTTAACATTGCTTTACTGGGCGCTGGCCGAATTGGCCAGGTACATGCAGCTAACATCGCCAGCCACGGCGCGACCACGCTCTGGTCCGTGGTTGACCCGAATCAGGAATTTGCCACCCGTCTCGCCGCACAGTATCAGGCCCGCCAGCAGAGCGTGAGTGAGGCGATGACCGACCCTAACGTTCACGCCGTGCTGATCGCCTCCGCCACCGACACCCACGCGGATCTGATTGAAATGGCCGCCCGCCACGGCAAGGCTATCTTCTGCGAAAAGCCGGTACACCTCGACCTCGCCCGCGTGCGCGACTGCCTGAAAGTGGTTAAAGAGTACGACGTGCCGCTGTTCATCGGCTTTAACCGCCGCTTTGACCCGCAGTTCCGCCGCGTGAAAACCGATGCCCAGGCCGGGCGCATCGGCAAGCCGGAATCGTTGCTGATCATCTCCCGCGACCCGTCTCCGCCGCCCGCGGAGTACGTGCGCGTCTCCGGCGGCATGTTCCGCGATATGACCATTCACGACTTCGACATGGCCCGTTTCATCATGGGCGAAGAGCCGGTGTCGGTGTATGCCCAGGGCAGTAACCTGGTGGACCCGGCGATTGGCGAGGCGGGGGATATCGATACCGCGTTTATCGTTCTGAAATATGCCTCCGGCGCGATGGCGACCATCGTCAATAGCCGCCGCTCCTCTTACGGCTACGACCAGCGCCTGGAGCTGCACGGCTCCGAAGGGCTGCTGTGCGCCGGCAATATTCTGGAAAACCAGGTGCAGCACTACGGCAAACAGGGCTGCACCAGCGCGCTGCCGGAACACTTCTTCCTGCAGCGCTACAAATCCGCTTACGCCGCGGAATGGGAACACTTTGTTGCGGTCCTGCGCGGCGAAGCGGTGCCTGACTGCAGCGGCGATGATGGTGAACGTGCGCTGTACCTCGCGGATAAAGCGCTGGAGTCGCTGCGTAGCCAGCGCGAGATCGTCCTCTAAACACAACAACCCTACACAGAGAGACATAATAATGAAAAAACTGATCTTAGCCGCCCTCATCGCCATGACGTCCGGGGCCGCCCTCGCCGAAAACGAGCAGATTGTTTTCAGTACGCCAAACCTGGCCATGCCGTTTGAGGTTCACATGCAGCGTACGGCGGTGAAAGCCGCGAAAGAGATGGGCGTGAAGCTTCAGGTACTGGACGGGCAGGGCAGTTCACCCAAGCAGGTGGCTGACCTGGAAAACGCAATCACCCGCGGGGCGCAGGGCTTTATCGTCTCCCCGAACGACGTGAACGCGGTCTCCAGCGCGGTGGATGAAATTCAGGATGCAAAGCTGCCGGTGGTCACCCTTGACCGCTCCGTCGACAGCCAGAAGAAAGTGCCCCACTTTGGCGCCAACAACTACAAAGGCGGCCAGGCGATTGGCGACTTCGTCAAAACCAAATTCCCCGACGGGGCAGAGATCATCCTGCTCACCGGCCAGCCGGGTTCCTCTTCCAATATTGAACGCACCAAAGGGATCCGCGACAGCCTGAAGGCGGGCGGGGATAAGTACAAGATCGTCGCCGATCAGACCGGCAACTGGATGCGTTCCGAAGGGATGCGCATCGTCGAAAGCGTGCTGCCTTCGCTACCGAAACGCCCGCAGGTGATCCTCTCCGCCAACGACGATATGGCGCTGGGTGCGATTGAAGCCCTGCAGAGCCAGGGCGTGAAGCCGGGTGAAATCCTCGTGACCGGCTTTGATGCGGTGCCGGAAGCGCTGGCCCGCGTGCGCGACGGCTGGCTGGCGGTAACGGCGGATCAGCGTCCGGGCTTTGCGGTGCAGACGGCGATGAGCCAGCTGGTGGCCAACGTGCGCGAGAAGAAAGCCATCACCGGGGCCGACTACCCGCCAACGCTTATCACCAAAGAGAACCTGCAGCAGGCTGAGCGTATCGGTGAGGCCGGTAACTGATATGTCCCGAGCCGCCTCTGGCGGCTCAACATGAGGAGGAGCAGACCGATGTCGCAACCCTTACTGAAAGTGACCGACCTGGCAAAAAGCTTTTCCGGCGTCTGGGCGCTAAGCAGCGCCCAGCTGACCGTCGGCGCGGGGGAGATCCACGCCCTGCTGGGGGAAAACGGAGCGGGAAAATCCACGCTGCTGAAGGCGCTTGCGGGCGCGCAGCCGCAAACCCGCGGGGATATCTGGTTCAACGGCGAAATGCTGCCGGTGGACGACTCCCCGGTGGAACGGCAGAACAAGGGCATTATCACCATCTATCAGGAATTCAACCTGCTGCCCAACATGACCGTCGCGGAAAACATGTTTCTCGGGCGCGAGCCGCGTAAACGGAACCTGATCGTCGACGAAAGGGCGGTAAATCAGGAGGCGCAGGTCATTCTCGATTACCTGCAGCTAAACGTTGCGCCGACCACGCCTGTCGCCCGTCTGAGCGTCGCCCAGCAGCAGATGGTGGAGATAGCCAGGGCGCTGACCCTCAACGCTCGCCTGATCATCATGGACGAACCTTCCGCCGCGCTGAGCGACAGCGAGGTGGAAAGCCTGCACCGCGTGGTGCGGGAGCTTAAAAACCGCGGCGTGAGCATTATTTACGTTACCCACCGCCTGCACGAAGTTTTTCAGCTCTGCGATCGCTTCACCGTATTTCAGGACGGCCGCTTCACCGGCACCGGCGCGGTGGCGGAGACCAACGTCGAACAGCTGATCCGCCTGATGGTCGGGCGCGACGTGGCCTTTAACCGTCGCCCCGCCAGCGAAACCCATCATCAAGACAAACCCGTCCGCCTGGCGGTGAAGGGGCTGAGCCGCGAAAAGCCGCCGCTGGATCCGCACGGCATCGCCCTGCACGACATCAGCTTCCACGTCCATGCCGGGGAGGTCTTAGGGATTGCCGGGCTGGTGGGCGCGGGACGCACCGAGGTGGCCCGCTGCCTGTTTGGCGCAGACGCCTTTACCTCCGGGAGCTTTGAGCTGGACGGCGTGCCGTACCAGCCGCGCGACCCGCTGTATGCCCTCGACCAGGGCGTGGCGCTGGTGCCCGAAGACCGTAAAAAAGAGGGGGCGGTGCTGGGACTGTCGATTCGCGACAACCTGTCGCTCTCGTGCCTCTCCTCGCTGCTGCAGTGGCGCTGGTTTGTGAACACCCGTAAAGAGGACGATCTGATTGAGTCCTACCGGCAGGCCCTGCAGATCAAAATGGTCAACAGCGCGCAGGAGGTGCGCAAGCTCTCCGGCGGTAACCAGCAGAAGGTGATCCTCGCGCGCTGCATGGCGCTCAACCCGCGGGTGCTGATCGTCGATGAGCCGACGCGCGGCATCGACGTGGGGACCAAATCGGAAGTGCACCAGGTGCTGTTTGACATGGCGAAAAAGGGCGTGGCGGTGATCGTGATCTCCTCCGATCTGCCTGAAGTGATGGCGGTGTCTGACCGGATCATCACCCTCAGCGAAGGCCGGGTGACCGGCGAGATCCACGGTGACGACGCTAACGAAGAACGGCTGATGACGATGATGGCCATCAACCACAACGCCCTGAACGCGGCATAACGGAGTTTCTCATGACGCAGATGATTTCTAAAACGCAGGCCCCGGTCAAACGCGCCGGACGCATCGATCCCATCGCCTTCTTCGAGCGCTTCGGGGTGTTGATTTTCATGATCCTGCTGCTGATCTTCTTCCAGTCGCAGAACAGTAACTTTTTCTCTGAACGCAACATTTTCAACATCCTGACCGAAGTCTCCATCTACGGGATCATGGCCGTGGGGATGACCTTCGTCATTCTGACCGCCGGGATCGACCTCTCCGTGGGCTCCATTCTGGCGGTGTGCGCCATGACCGCGGCGTACGTCATTAAGGGCGATAACTTCACCACCGTCGACCCGAACGCCTGGGGCGGCATGAGCTGGCTGATCGGGCTGGGGATTTGTCTGGCGATGGGCACGGCGATTGGCTTCCTGCACGGCCTGGGCGTCACCCGCCTGCGTCTGCCGCCGTTTATCGTCACCCTCGGCGGGATGACCATCTGGCGCGGCCTGACCCTGGTGATCAACGACGGCGCGCCGATTGCCGGTTTCGACCCTGGCTACCGCTGGTGGGGACGCGGGGAGTTGCTCGGCATCTCCATTCCGATCTGGATCTTCGCCATCGTCGCCGTCGGCGGCTATCTGGCGCTGCATAAAACCCGCTGGGGCCGCTTCGTCTACGCCATCGGCGGCAACCCGGAGGCGGCGCGCCTGGCAGGGGTGAACGTCAAGCGCGTGCTCGTCAGCGTCTACGTGCTGATCGGCTGTCTGGCCGGGCTGGCGGGCTTCATCCTGAGCGCGCGTCTGGGGAGCGCCGAGGCGGTGGCCGGGATCTCCTTTGAGCTGCGCGTCATCGCCTCGGTGGTGATTGGCGGTACCTCGCTGATGGGCGGCTACGGGCGCATCGGCGGCACCATTATCGGCTCCATCATCATGGGTATTCTGATTAACGGTCTGGTGCTGATGAACGTCTCGGCTTACTACCAGCAGATTATCACCGGGTTAATTATCGTTCTGGCGGTGGCGTTTGATACCTACGCCAAGAGCCGTCGCGGCGCACTGTGAGGATCGTGATGAAAGAGGTTCGTATTGGATTGATTGGCACCGGGTATATCGGCAAGGCGCACGCTATCGCCTATGCCCAGGCCCCGACGGTGTTCAACCTGCGCGGCAGGCTGGTGCGCGAGATGGTGGCGGAAGTCACGCCGGAGCTGGCGGCAGAGCGCGCGCAGGCGTTTGGCTTTAACCGTTCAACGGGAGACTGGCGGGCACTGGTGGCCGACCCGGCCATTGACGTGGTGGATATTTGCTCACCCAACCACCTGCATAAAGAGATGGCGCTGGAGGCGATCCGCCACGGCAAACACGTCTACTCGGAGAAGCCTCTGGCGCTCAACGCCCATGATGCGCGCGAGATGGTCGACGCCGCGAAGCGGGCCGGGGTGAAAACGCTGGTGGGGTTCAACTACATGAAGAACCCGACGGCGCAGCTGGCGAAGGAGATTATCGCCCGCGGCGAGATTGGCGAGGTGATCCACTTCTACGGCACCCACAACGAAGACTATATGGCCGACCCGCTGTCGCCCATCCACTGGCACTGCTTTAAAGAGACCGCCGGGCTGGGCGCGCTGGGCGACCTCGCGGCGCATATCGTCAATATGGCTCAGTACCTGGTGGGCGATATCGAGCAGGTCTGCGGCGATCTGAAGATCGTGGTCCCGGCGCGCCCGGCGAAGGCCGGATCGTCAGAGATGATTGCGGTGGAAAACGAGGATCAGGCCCACGCGATGGTGCGCTTCGCGGGCGGGGCGCAGGGTGTCATTGAAACCTCCCGCGTCGCCTGCGGCCGCAAGATGGGGCTCTCGTACGTGATCACCGGGACGAAGGGCGCCATCAGCTTCACTCAGGAGCGCATGGCGGAGCTAAAGCTCTATCTGCATGACGATCCGGTGAACCGTCAGGGGTTCCGCACGCTGCTCGTCGGCCCGGCGCACCCGGACTACGCCGCGTTCTGCATGGGCGCAGGCCACGGAATTGGCTTTAACGATCAAAAAACGGTGGAGGTGCGCGATCTGGTGGACGGGATTGCCGCCGACGCGCCGATGTGGCCGGACTTCGAAGAGGGCTGGAAGGTGTCGCGCGTGCTGGACGCGATTGCGCTCTCGCACCGGGAAGGCCGCTGGCTGAACGTGAACGACATTGTCTGATGAGGTATCAACGTGGAAAAGCAGTTTGATGTGATATGCATGGGCCGCGTGGCGGTAGACCTCTATAGTCAGCAGATTGGTGCCCGCCTGGAGGACGTGTCGAGCTTCGCCAAATACCTTGGCGGATCCTCCGGCAACGTGGCGTACGGCACCGCGCGCCAGGGCCTGCGCTCGTCGATGCTGGCGCGCGTCGGCGATGAACATATGGGCCGCTTCCTGCGCGAAGAGCTCAACCAGGTAGGCTGCGATACCAGCCATCTGATTACCGATAAAGAGCGCCTCACGGCGCTGGTGCTACTCGGCATTAAAGACCGGGACACCTTTCCTCTGATTTTTTATCGCGATAACTGCGCGGATATGGCGATTACCGCCAGCGATGTGGACGAAAGCTACATTGCCTCGGCACGTTGTCTTGCCATCACCGGGACCCATCTTTCTCATCCGCAGACCCGCGAGGCGGTGCTGACGGCGCTGGGCTATGCCCGCCGTCACGGCGTGCGCACGGTGCTGGACATCGACTACCGTCCGGTGCTGTGGGGGCTCACCTCCTTAGGCGACGGCGAAACGCGCTTTATCGCCGCCGACCAGGTCACCCGCGAGCTGCAGGAGGTACTGCACCTTTTCGACGTCATTGTCGGCACCGAAGAGGAGTTCCACATTGCGGGCGGCAGCACGGATACCCTGCAGGCGCTGGGGCAGGTGCGCGACGTGAGTCACGCAACGCTGGTCTGCAAGCGCGGCGCGCTGGGCTGCTCGGTCTATACCGACGCCATTCCGTCCCGGCTGGACGACGGCCTGACGGTGACCGGCGTGCGCGTGGAGGTGCTGAACGTTCTCGGGGCGGGGGACGCGTTTATGTCCGGCCTGCTGCGCGGCTACCTGAACGACGAGGGCTGGGAGCAGGCGTGCCGCTACGCCAATGCCTGCGGCGCGCTGGTGGTCTCGCGCCACGGCTGCGCCCCGGCGATGCCGAGCAAAATCGAGCTGGATGACTATCTCTCCCGCGCTGCGGTTGTGCCGCGCCCGGATCTTGACCCGCGTCTTAATCATCTGCACCGGGTCACCACGCGCCGCCGCGAGTGGCCGGAGCTGTGCGTGATGGCCTTCGATCACCGCAGCCAGCTTGAGGATATGGCGATGCAGTGCGGTGCGTCGCTTAAGCGCATTCCGGCGCTGAAGCAGCTGATCCTGCAGGCCAGCCGCGAGGCGGCGAGCCGCGCCGGGCTGGAGGGCAAAGCCGGCCTGCTGTGCGACGGCACCTTTGGTCAGGACGCGCTGAACGCGATCACCGGGGAAGGGTGGTGGATTGGTCGCCCCATTGAGCTGCCGGGCTCCCGGCCGCTGGAGATGGAGCACGGCAATATCGGCACCCAGCTTATCAGCTGGCCGCAGGAGCACGTGGTGAAGTGCCTGGTCTTCTTCCACCCGGAAGACGCCCACGGCCTGCGCCTGGAGCAGGAGCAGAAAATCGCTGAGGTGTACCACGCCTGCTGCCGGTCCGGGCACGAGCTGCTGCTGGAGGTGATCCTGCCCGCCAGCATGCCGCGCAGCGACGAGCTCTACCTGCGCGCCATTTCCCGCTTCTACAACCTGGGCATTTACCCGGACTGGTGGAAGCTGCCGCCGCTTTCCGCCGACGGCTGGACGGCGCTCGGCGAGATTATCGAACGCCGGGACCCGCACTGCCGCGGGGTGGTGATCCTCGGTCTGGACGCTCCGGCGGAACAGCTGCGCGCGGGCTTCAAGGCCGCAGCGGGGCAGCCGCTGGTTAAAGGCTTCGCCGTGGGGCGCACGCTGTTTGGCGACGCCTCCCGCGCGTGGCTGAAGCACGATATTGACGATGCGCAGCTGGTAGCGCGCATCCGGGACAACTACCTGCAGCTTATCGCCTGGTGGCGCGAGCGCGGACACGCATAATGGAGATAACAATGAATGTGCAATTAGGCATTAACCCGCTGACGTGGACGAACGACGATCTGCCTTCCCTCGGCGCGGAAACCTCGCTGGAGACCTGCCTGAGCGAAGGGAAAGAGGCCGGTTTTGCTGGTTTCGAGCTGGGCAACAAATTCCCGCGCGAAGCGCGCCTGCTTGGCCCGATTTTGCAGCGCCACGACCTGCAGCTGGTCTCCGGCTGGTACTCCGGCCGCCTGCTGGAGCGCAGCGTGGAGGCGGAGATCGCCGCCGTGCAGCCGCACCTGACGCTGCTGCGCGAGCTGGGGGCGAAGGTGCTGGTCTTTGCGGAAGTGAGCGGCTGCATTCACGGCGAGCAGCAGACCCCGGTGCATCTGCGTCCGCGCTTCCCTCAGGCGCGCTGGAAGGAGTACGGCGAGAAGCTCACCGAATTTGCCCGCTACACGCAGCAGCAGGGAGTCCAGATTGCTTACCATCATCATATGGGCACGGTGATTGAGTCCGCCGACGACGTGGACAACCTGATGACCCACACCGGAGAGGCGGTGGGACTGCTGCTGGACACCGGTCACCTGACCTTTGCCGGGGCCGATCCGCTGGCGGTGGCGCAGCGCTGGGCGTCGCGCATCAACCACGTTCACTGCAAAGACGTGCGCGCCGACGTGCTGGCGGACGTGAAAAACCGCAAAACCAGCTTCCTCGATGCGGTGCTGAGCGGCGTGTTTACCGTGCCGGGCGACGGCTGCGTCGATTACCCGCCGATCATGAGTCTGCTGAAGGCGCAGGACTATCGCGGCTGGCTGGTGGTGGAGGCCGAGCAGGATCCGGCGATTGCCCATCCGCTGACCTACGCTCGTCTGGGGTATAACAACCTGAGCCGCCTGGCGCGCGACGCCGGGCTTATTTGAGGAGGTGACATGTCACGTCTGTTATCACGCTGGCAGCAGCCGAACGCGGAGGGGCGCACTCAGTCCGTCACCCCGGAACGCGCAGGGTGGGGGTACGTCGGGTTTGAGGCGTATGAGCTGCAGGAGGGGCAGACGCTGACGCTGCCCGCCGTCAGGGAAGAACGCTGCCTGGTGCTGGTCGCCGGGCGCGCCTCTATCACCACTCCTTCCGCGCAGTTTAACGATATCGGCGAGCGGATGAGCCCCTTCGAGCGCATCAAACCGTGGGCGGTATACGTCACCCCGCAGGAGACGGTGCAGGTGAAGGCGCTGACGGCGCTGGAGCTGGCGGTCTGCGCCGCGCCGGGCAAGGGCTCGTACCCGACGCGGCTGATTGCCCCGCAGGATATCGACGCTGAAGCGCGCGGCAAGGGGCACAACCAGCGCTACGTGCACAACATCCTGCCGGAAGACAAGCCCGCCGACAGCCTGCTGGTGGTGGAGGTCTGGACTAACGAGGGCTGTACCAGCTCGTACCCGAGCCACAAGCATGACACGGATAACCCGCCGCAGGAGACCTACCTGGAGGAGACCTACTATCATCGCCTCAACCCGGAGCAGGGGTTCTGCATGCAGCGCGTCTACACTGACGACAGAACGCTGGATGAGTGTATGGCGGTCTACAACCGTGACGTGGTGATGGTGCCGAAGGGGTATCACCCGGTGGCGACGATAGCGGGGTATGACAGCTACTACCTCAACGTGATGGCCGGTCCGGTGCGCAAATGGATGTTCACCTGGGAAGAGGACCACGCGTGGATTAATCGCGATTATCCCGCAGAGAGGGGGGGCTGAGACGGCCTTTCTTGTCGGGAGGCGCTGCGCTTACCCGGCCTACGAAATCGTAGGTTCGTGCAAGCGTAGCGCCGCCGGGCGAATTGTCCTCAGTGCGTCCGCCTCGCCTGCTCAATCGTCCGGGCGATGGCCTCCGGCTGACTCACCATCGACACGTGGCTCGCGGCCACCTCGGTGGTTTTCGCATGTATCGCCTTCGCCATCGCACGTTCCAGGTCGGGGTTGATCATCCGGTCATGCTTGCTGACCACAAACCAGCTCGGTTTATCATGCCACGCCGCGTGAGTCACCTTTTCACCAAACGCATCGGCTTTAATCGGCCCCTGCGTGGCCGCGATAGCGTTTTGTTCACCCGGCTTCACGTCAGGCGCGAAGTCCTTCCTGACGGCTTCCGTCGGCAGGTATAAATAGCCGTCCGCCGTTTTAGCGATGCCCGCGCTGCCCGGCGGCGGAGGGAAGCTACCTGCCAGATCCGCTGTCGACTGGCCGGAATCCGGCGCGAACGCCGCCACATAGACCAGCGATTTTACCCGTGCATCGTTGCCCGCCTCGCTAATCACGGTGCCGCCCCAGGAGTGGCCTACCAGCACCACGTCGCCGTGCGCCCGGGCGATGGCCCGTTTTGTGGCGGCAACATCATCCTTAAGCGAGGTGAGCGGGAGCTGGACGGCAATGACCTCTGCGTGTTGTTTCTGCAGAAGGGTTATCACCTTATTCCAGCTGCTCCCGTCGGCAAACGCGCCGTGCACCAGCACGACGCTGGTTTTATTTTCCGCGAAGGCGCTGGCAGAAAGCGCCAGCAGGCCCGCCGTCAGTACAGACAGTGCTTTCATGATCAGACTCCTTAAAAATGGTGGATCGCCGCGTGGGGCGGGACGGTGAATTCAATGGTTTTGTGGTCGAGCGGCTTGTGCGTCGGGTCAGCCAGGATGATCGTTACCTTGTGCTTGCCGGCGGGCAGCCCCACAAGGATCACCGGCTCGCCGCTGGCGTCAGCCCAGTGCCACGGCGCGCCGTCCACCACCACGTGAATGTGCCCGATGCGCGGGGTCACCTTGAGCGCCTCGGGGCCGAATACCGGCTCGATGCGCAGGTTTTCGGCCCGGTACTGGATAAACACCGCGCCTTTGCTCAGTGGCCCGGCAAGCGGCGGATCGACGATCAGTTTTGCAGGCGGTTGCGGCTGCGCCAGCGGGGCAACGGCGGCGGGGCCGTTAACGTCCGCGGCGCTCAGGTTGTCCAGCGGCGTGGCCTGGGCATGTGTTACAGAGGCCAGGACGAACAGGGGTAAAATTGCGTAACGACGAATCATGGTTCTCTCCTCATCAGTTCTGAATGACGACAGGGAAAGAAAACCATTTTTATGTATCGGAGATATTTGCCGGAGGGGGCGTTTTGTACCCGTTTGTCAGCGCGTCGCGCGGGATACAGTGCGATACAGTTTGCCTACCGGGATGGCGCACGATCGCTATCGACAGCCTGGCAATCACCAGCGTTAACCCCGTCGACACTCCCATTGCACCCGCGATCCCCAGCGTTTTGTTCAGCCACGCATAGGCAAACGGTGCGGCTGCGGCCATCAGCTGGCCCGGGATAAGCAGCATACCCGTGCGGCGGGCATAGCTTTCCGTGCTAAACAGCTCCAGTGGCAGCGTGGCTTTTACTATGGTGACCAGCCCGTTGATGGCACCGTAGCCCAGCACAAACCCGGCCGCGCACCAGACAAACAGGGTGCTGCTTATTCCCACAAGAAAACACAGCGGCATGGCGAGGGCGGTGAAGAGCGTGAGTTTGAAGGGGGTTAAGCGGCCGCCTGCCAGCACCTCCAGCGAGCGCGCGCCCGTCTGGCCGATCCCCCACAGCATGCCGATGGCGACCGGAAGGCCAAAGTGGGCAATAAACTCCGGCAGATGGGTGGAGGTGCCGTTAGAGACAAAGGTGATAAGGGCGATGAAGGCCGCATAAAGCCAGGCGTTACGCCGCTCGTTGCGCAGGGGCGGCGCGATGGCCTTTGTGTTTTCCGTCAGCCGCTGCCGGGGAAGCGTGCGGATCAGCACTGCGCTCAGCAGGCCAAGCAGGGCATAAATGCGTAACGCGTCCTGCCAGCTCATGATGTGAAGCAGGCCATCGCCCAGCGGCCAGAAGACGGCAGACGCCAGCCCGCCCATCAGCGTAATACGTGAGATCGTCCCGCGTGCCTGCTGACCATATAGATTAACCAGCGCGGCGAACAGTGCGTCATACAGCGACAGACGCATCCCGATGCCGCACAGTAGCCAGGCGCCGTACCAGCCAGACAGCGTCCGGGTATACGCCATACCGGCGCAGCTTGCGGCGATCAGCAGCGTTCCGACCATCACCACTTTCTGCCCGCCAAAGCGTGCCAGCAGGCGGGCGACAAAAGGGGAGACCGCCGCCATCACCAGCATCGCCAGCGTCAGGCCGAGGTAAATCTGCGACGCTGACCATCCCCGGTCGGCTGAAATGGCCCGCGCAAAGGTGCCGGGCAGATAAAACGAGATCCCCCAGTTGATAAGCTGATTACATCCGGCAGTAAGGGCAAGGCGACGAGGCAGGGCAGGTGTTTCCATTGTTTTTCATTCCGTTATGCAGTTGTCCTGAGCATAGCGAGCGCGGTATTGTGCTGGCAGGCCTGCAACCTTATGCGCTGTATAAGAGAAACTTTGAATGACGACGCTTAACCTTGGCTATCTCGCGACGTTCCGTCTGGTGATCCAGCGCGGCAGCTTTTCGGCGGCGGCGGATCTGCTGGGCATTTCCCAGCCCGCCGTTAGTCTGCAAATACGTCAGCTGGAGCAGTTTCTGCAAACGCGGCTGGTGGAGCGTACCGGGCGGGGCATTAAGGCCACAGCGGCCGGAGAGTCACTGCTGGTGCACGGAGAGCGCATTCAGCAGGTTGTGGACGAAACCCTGCGGTCCGTGAGCGCGTTCAGCCACGATGTCAGCGGGACCATTACCCTTGGCACGGGGGCGACGGCCTGTATCCATCTTCTGCCGCCCCTGCTGGAGCAGCTGCGCCGCGACTATCCGCTCCTGCGGGTGGGCGTAACAACGGGCAACACCCTCGACATCGTCAGGGCCATCGAAGAGAACCGTCTCGATATGGGGCTGTTGACGCTGCCGGTCAGCGGCAGAGCGCTGGACGTTATGCCGGTGATGGACGAGGAGTTTGTTTTTATCGCGTCGCGGGAACAGCAGGATGCTTTCAGGGAGTTAACCCCGGAGGCGCTCCATGCTCAGCCGCTGATCGCCTTTGAGTCTGGCAGCGGTACCCGGGCGCTCATTGATGGCTGGTTTGCGGCCAATGGGTTAGCGATCGCGCCGGTGATGCAGCTTGGCAGCATTGAGGCGATTAAGCGTATGGTTCGAGTGGGGCTCGGCTACAGTATCGTTCCGCGAATGGCGGTTGAGCATGATGCTGACCGTGAAGGGCTCTGCGTCATGTCGCTCACGCCCGTGCTGCAGCGACAGCTCGCCATCGTGATGCGGCAGGACAAGATCCTCAGCAAAGGGATCGCGGGGATTATTCGGCTGGTGCAAAACCCATCGCAGGGCTAGCGGTCAGCGGCGTCGACGTTCAGGCTGGACTGCTGCGACTGGATTTTGTCCTGATGGTGATACCAGGCGCCGATGGAAGAGTAAACGAAGCGGCCAAAGAAAAACAGAAAGCTGATGAGCAGTATAATGCGGGTCATCCGGGTGTTAAAACGGTGTCGTTTGCGCATACGCGTGGCCTGACTCACTCTTCTTTTTCCTGGGCATGCCCTTCTGGGCGACGGGGATATTAAGGCACAGCGGAAAGAGAGGGTCAATTCCGTCATGTGTAAATAACCGTCAACGTTTACATTAATTATTGTTATTGAAATTAATATTTGCATTTACCATATTGATAATATGAAGAAAATTATTTCAAAAAAAAGCGGTGCAAAGCTTATTTGCGTAAAATAGTTTGATTTATGTCAACGGATTCCCGGCCCTGATATTTAAAATCCCTCCTCCATACCGTTCGCCCCGCACGTCGCCGGGCTGCGCCAGGTCAGGTTGGATGCCTGTCATTATTTTCCTTCTGGAGAAAAAGGGGTTTAACCGGGCATCTATGAACATTTTTGCTTTCCTGAAAAAGAATCAACACCGCTGGTGGGTATTGCCGCTTATTTTACCGGTGGTTTTACTTCCCGTACTGAGCGTGGCGAATACGTTCACGCACCTGGGCGACGGGATAGCGGCACTTTATTATTTACCGCTCTCGTTTTTGCTTTCGCTGATGATGTTTTTTGGTCTGGAAGCCCTTCCCGGGATCGTGTTGTCGCTGTTTATCCGCTATTACCCGTCGGTCGGGATGTTTGAAACCGTCGCCGGCGTGCTCCATTTTATTGTCCCTATAGTGCTTAGCTGGGGCGGCTACCGGGTGTTTGCGCCCAGACGCAATATGACGGCGTATGGCGACGTACGGTTGATGGCGCAGCGCATCTTCTGGCAGGCCTTCTGCCCCGCGACGCTGTTTCTGCTGTTGTTCCAGTTTGCGGTGTATCTGGGCGTGTATGAGAGTCGCCAGAGCCTGGCAGGGCTTAACCCCCTCAACATTCGCACGCTGATCAACTATCAGGCCTTGCTGGTCAGCGGTCTGACGGGCGTGCCGTTAAGTTATCTGCTGATCCGTCTGATTCGTCATCCGCGCTATCTCAAAAGCCTCATCTCGCAGATCCGTACCCAGATAGACAAAAAGGTGACGCGCGCTGAGTTTCTGATTTGGGCCATTGCGCTTGCCGGGCTGCTTTCGCTCCTGCTGCTGCCGATGAATGAAAACAGTTCGATTTTCACCACTAACTACACCCTGTCGCTGCTGATGCCGGTGATGCTCTGGGGGGCGATGCGCTTTGGCTATAAGCTGATTTCGCTTATCTGGATCCCGATACTGCTGGTGTCTATTCACTATTTTTACCGCTATATCCCCGTGAACCAGGGGTACGACATTCAGCTGGCAATCACCTCTTCCAGCTATCTGGTCTTCTCGTTTGTGGTGATTTACATGTCGATGCTGGCGACCCGGCAGCGGGCGGTGAACAAACGCTCCCGCAGGCTGGCGCTGCTCGACCCGGTTCTGCATATGCCTAACCTGCGGGCGCTTTCGCGAGATCTGGCAAAAAACCCGTGGTCGGCGCTCTGTTTACTCCGCGTTCCGGAGCTTGAAATTCTGGGCCGTAACTATGGCGTGTTACTGCGCATTCAGTACAAACAGCAGCTGGCGCAATGGGTTAACGGCACGCTCCAGCCCAATGAGCAGGTCTATCACCTGACGGGCTGTGACATGGCGGTTCGCCTAAATGCCGAATCGCACCAGCAGCGGATTGAAACCCTGGACGAGCACATCAAGCAGTTCCGCTTTGTCTGGGACGGCATGCCGCTGCAGCCGCAGGTGGGGGTGAGCTACTGCTATGTGCGTTCGCCGGTTAACCACCTCTATCTGGTGCTGGGTGAGCTGGGGGTGGTGGCCGATCTGTCGCTCTCCTCTAACCACCCGGAAAATCTTCAGCAGCGCGGCGCCGTCCATCTGCAGCGCAGCCTGAAGGATAAAGTCGTGGTGATGAGTCGCCTGCAGCGTGCGCTGGATAACAACGCATTCACGCTGCTCGTTCAGCCCGTACGCGGCCTGCGTGGCGATAGGTATCATGAGGTCTTGCTGCGGATGACTGATGCAAACGGGCTGTTGATCTCCCCTGAACAATTCCTGCCGATAGCCCAGGAGTTTGGCCTCTCTTCGCGGGTGGATTTGTGGGTGCTGGAGCATACGCTGCGCTTCCTCGCCGCGCATCGCGAACGGCTGCCCGGCCAGCGCTTTGCCATTAATCTGGCCCCTTCAACGGTGTGTCGGGTGCAGTTCCCGCTTGAGGTGAGTCGCCTGCTGGCGAAATATGCCATTGAGCCGTGGCAGCTGATCTTTGAAGTGACGGAGTGCAGCACCTTCTGCAACGCGGAGCAGGGGCTCCACATCCTTCGGCAGCTGCAGAAAATGGGGGTACGCATTGCGATCGATGATTTTGGTACCGGCTATGCGAGCTATGCGCGGCTGAAAAGCGTGGATGCGGACATTCTCAAAATCGACGGCGATTTCATCCGCAATATCGTCAACAACAGTCTGGATTACCAGATTGTGGCCTCTATCTGTCATCTGGCTCGCATGAAGAAGATGCTGGTGGTGGCGGAATATGTCGAGACCGAAGAGATACGTAGCGCGGTGCACGCGCTAGGCATTGATTATGTGCAGGGCTATCTGATTGGCAGACCGGCACCGCTTGAGTCACTGCTGGAAGCAGAGGCGTCCACGGCGGACGCCTGAGCCGTTACGCGGCGACGTCGGCGCTATCTTCCTCGATTTTGAGCATCCAGCCGGTGACCGCTTCCCAGTACTGCTGCTCTTTTTCCAGGTCCAGCAGGACCAGCGCGTTCTGGCTGAACCAGTCGTGCGGGAAGCTCAGCGTCCAGTGGTGATCGTCGGTTTTCAGCTTCAGCGTCGGCGGTGTGGTGGTGGCCTGACGCTGATTGTTCAGCAGCACGCCCAGGCGCAGCAGCTGAATAAGCGGCAGGAACTGCTTTTTCTTAAACAGCGTGAAGCGCGGCAGATCGTCGAGCTTGATGGCTTTACGGTGATAGCGCACCAGGGTCGCCATCATGGTTTGCTGCTCCTGATTGAAGCCGGGCAGATCGCTGTTTTGCAGAATATACGCTGAATGGCGGTGCATCCCGCTGTGGTTGATGTTCAGCCCTACCTCGTGCAGCATCGCGGCCCATTTCAGCAGCGCGGCAAGCTGCGGGTGCGCCAGCTTGGGGTTCTGCTCCTGCCACTGCTCGTACATCTGCACCGTGGTTTCCAGGACGCGCTTCGCCTGCTCGCGGTCGATGTTGTACTGGTTGGCCAGGCTCTGCGCGGTGCGGCTGCGAATGTCCTGATGGCGGAAGCGGCCCTCCATCTCATACAGCACCCCCTCACGCAGCGCGCCGTCGGAAAGGCGCAGCTCTTTAATCGCCAGGGCGTCAAACACGCCGCAGAGAATAGCCAGGCCCGGCACGAAGACTGCCTTACGCTCGTCGGAAAGCCCCGGCAGGCTTAGGGCGTCAAAACTTTTATGCTTCAGCACTTCTTCGGTCAGCAGGGTCAGGCGTTCAGGCGTGATAAAACCGTCTTTTTCACCCATCGCCAGCAGCACTTCATGCGCCGCCTTGATGGTGCCCGACGCGCCCAGCGCCACGTTCCAGCCCTGAATGCGGTACTGCCAGGCCAGATTCTCCAGCTTCTGGATCGCAGCCATTTTCGCCCGCTGGAAGTTTTCACGGGTAATGGTGCCGCCGGGGAAGTACATCTGCGCGAAGCTGACGCAGCCCATGCGACGGCTCTCCACCAGGCGCGGCTCAAAGTCTTCGCCGATCACCAGCTCCGTAGAACCACCGCCGATGTCGATCACCAGCTTGCGCCCTTTTTCCGGCTGGGTATGTTCAACGCCCATGAAAATCAGACGCGCCTCCTCGTTTCCGGAGATGATCTCAATCGGGTAGGGGATCACTTTTTCGGCCCGCTTGAGGAACTCCGGCGCGTTCAGCGCCTGGCGCAGCGTGTGGGTGCCCACGATGCAAACGCTGGAGGGCGAGAAGCCCTGCAGGCGTTCGGCAAACAGCGACAGGCAGTTTAAACCGCGCTCCATCGCCTCTTCGCTGAGCATGCTGCGCTCATCAAGCCCATCCGCCAGGTGTACGCGCTGCTTCAGACGACCGATGATCTGCAGCGCGCCATCCACCTCACGGGCGATGACCATGTGAAAACTGTTAGAGCCAAGATCGACCGCGGCGTATTCCTGCGGGCGTGGGGTCTTATCATTTATCGGCATAGGTTAATCGGGTTGCTCGAGTGATTTGATATAGTCGTAAATCGCCAGCTGTGACCGCACTTTACGGCGGTTGCCGCGCGGTACGTAGCGGTTACTGAGTTCTTTGTCGATATAGCGCGCCTTCACCGTATCGCTGAACAGGATCTCGATAATGTCGAGGATACGCTGTTTCAGACGCGGATCCAGCAGCGGCGTCGCGACTTCAATTCGATAGTCAATATTGCGCGTCATCCAGTCTGCCGAAGAGAGATAGACCTGCTTATCGCCCGCATTATCGAAAATATAGACCCTATCGTGCTCCAGGTAGCGGTCAACGATGCTGATAACGCGAATATTGTCGCTGATGCCTTCCAGTTCCGGAATAAGCGAGCACATGCCGCGGATCAGCAGGTTAACCGGCACGCCGGAGCTGGACGCCGCATACAGCCTGTCCACCAGCCCTTTATCGACCAGGTTGTTAAGCTTCAGCGTGATGCCGGACGACAAGCCTTTCTGGGCATTGGCGATCTCTTTATCGATCATATCGTACAGCAGGCGGCGCGAGTTCTGCGGTGAGACCAGCAGATAGTCGAAGCTCACCGGGCGGTACGGGTTTTCGATAAAGTTAAAGACCCGGCGCACTTCGTTGGTAATGCGGGCGTCAGCGGTTAAGAGCGAGTAGTCGGTATAAATCCGCGCAGTTTTTTCGTTAAAGTTCCCGGTGCCGATGTGGGCATAGCGCACCACGTCATCACCCTCTTTACGCGAGATCAGAAACAGTTTGGCGTGAATTTTCAGACCCGGCGCGGAGAAGATCACGTGCACGCCCGCTTCCGTCAGGCGGCGCGCCCAGTGAATGTTCGCCTCTTCGTCGAAGCGCGCCTGCAGCTCAACCACCACGGTGACTTTTTTGCCGTTGTGTGCCGCGTGGATCATCGCGTCGATGATGCGGGAATCTTTTGCCACGCGGTAGATGTTGATTTTGATCGCCAGCACGTTCGGGTCGAACGAGGCCTGACGCAGCAGCTCCAGCACGTGTTCAAAGGTGTGGTACGGGTAGTAGAGCAGCACGTCGCGCTCGCGGATAGCGTCGAATCCGTTGCGGAACTTATCGAACCAGATATGACGCAGGCGCGGCAGCGGTTTGTTCACCAGATTGGCTTTGCCAACGTTCGGGAAGCCAATGAAGTCTTTAAAGTTGTGGTAACGGCCCCCCGGCACAATGGAGTCATAGCGCGAAATGGTCAGCTTCTCACGCAGCATCTCCACCATGGCGTCCGGCATGTCGCGCTGATAGACAAAGCGCACCGGCTCAGCCGTCAGGCGCTGTTTCAGGCTGGAGGACATCAGCTCCATCAGGCTGGCCTCCATCTCGTGCACCAGGTCATATTCGGCGTCACGGGTCATCTTCATCGAGTAGGCGTTTAACGCATCGTAATCGAAGAAGCCTTTGAAAATGTCGTCCAGACAGTAGCGCAGGATGTTATCCAGCAGGATCATCGGCTTGCGTCTGCGCGGGGTTTCCGGCGGCAGGTTCACGAAGCGCGGCACCTTGTCGGACGGGATCTCCAGCAGGGCATAACGGATGGATTCACCGCGAATAATTTCCACCGCCAGGTAGGTGTAGTCATCCTTCAGGAATTGCACCAGATCGGTTTCGCGGTTGATGAGAATCGGGGTAATGTGCTGGCGCAGGTACTGTTTAAAGTAGTGGCGCAGCCAGTTTTGTTGGTTAACGGAAAGCTGACGTTCGTTAATCAGGAAGATTTGATTGCGCGCCATCTCCAGCAGCAGTTCGTTATACAGGCCGTCAAATTCCTGATCGGCTTTCAGCACGCGGGACTGGATTTTGCCCAGCAGATGCCGCGAGTGCGAGTTTAAGCCCTGTTCTTCGCTGATGATGATGCGTCTTTTCAGCTCGGCAAAGCGAACCTTGTAGAACTCATCCAGGTTGTTGGAATAAATGCCTAAAAAACGCATGCGTTCGATCAGCGGGTTACTTTTGTCTGCCGCTTCCTGGAGTACACGTTCGTTAAATGCTAACCAGCTTAGCTCTTTCTCGATATATAACTTTTCCTGACCCATTACAGCTCACACTCCAGTTCAATCACAGGACGTGGTAAATCCGTCTCGTCCTTATTATGGCGAGCATTTCCACGATATGTCCAACAGTGCCAGAAAAGTATGACAGTTATTTTTTTTGTTGAGGAATTTAGCGGGTTGGGGGAGGGAATATCGGGTAAGCGAAGCGCCACCCGACATAGCAAACTACTCTTCGGCCGCATAACCCTGCGGGGGCAACTTCACGCCGTCCAGCCAGGCTGCGCCGTCGCGCATCTCCAGACGCCCGTCGACAAACCAGCTTACCACCAGCGGGTAAATGGCGTGCTCCTGCGTCTGCACGCGTTCGGTCACGTCGTCTTCGTTGTCGCCGTCAAAGACCGGGACTTTCGCCTGCAGGATCACCGGGCCACCGTCCAGCTCGTCGGTCACGAAATGGACGGAGGTACCGTGCTCCTCGTCACCGTTTTCCAGCACCTGACGATGGGTATGCAGGCCGGGATATTTTGGCAGCAGGGAAGGGTGAATATTCAGCAGTCGACCGGCGTAGTGTTCGACGAAGGCCGGGCTCAGAATACGCATATAGCCCGCCAGCACCACAAGGTCGGGCGCGTAGGCGTCAATCTCCTGCACCAGCTCGCGGTCAAAGGCTTCACGTCCGGCGAACTGGCTGGCTTCCAGCGCGTGAGCGGGAATGTTCGCTTCCCGCGCGCGCTCAAGGCCGAACGCGTCGGCCTTGTTGCTGAAAACTGCCCGAATGGTGCCATTGATTTTCTTCTGTTTGCAGGCGTCTATGATGGCCTGCAAATTGCTTCCGTTGCCGGAAATAAGCACCACGATGTTTTTCATTCAATGACCACACGCTGTTCGGAATCGGAGGCTTTAATCGTACCGATTTTCCACGCGTTTTCACCTTTCTCGGTCAGCAGCTTAACCGCTTTATCCGCTTCGCTTGCCGGCAGGGCGATAACCATGCCCACGCCGCAGTTAAAGGTGCGGTACATTTCGTGAGAGCTCACGTTGCCTGCATTCTGCAGCCAGTTAAAGACGGCTGGCCACTGCCATGAGGATTCGTCGATCACCGCCTGGGTGTTGTCCGGCAGCACGCGCGGGATGTTTTCCCAGAAGCCGCCGCCGGTCAGGTGAGCAATAGCGTGAACGTCAACGTTCTCGATAAGCTCCAGCACGTTTTTCACGTAGATGCGGGTTGGGGCCAGCAGGTGGTCGGCCAGCGGTTTACCGTCCAGCTCGGTGGTCAGCGGATCGCAGCCGCTTACTTCGAGGATTTTACGCACCAGAGAGTAGCCGTTAGAGTGCGGGCCGCTGGAGGCCAGCGCGATCAGCACATCGCCATCGGCCACTTTGCTGCCGTCGATAATTTCTGATTTTTCTACTACGCCGACGCAGAAGCCCGCGACGTCATAATCTTCGCCGTGGTACATGCCCGGCATTTCAGCGGTTTCACCGCCCACCAGCGCACAGCCGGACTGCAGACAGCCTTCGGCGATACCGTTAATGACGCTGGCTGCGGTATCCACATCCAGTTTGCCGGTCGCGTAGTAATCGAGGAAGAACAGCGGCTCTGCGCCCTGAACCACCAGGTCGTTCACACACATCGCAACCAGATCGATACCGATCGTGTCGTGACGTTTTAAATCCATCGCCAGGCGCAGCTTGGTGCCTACGCCGTCAGTACCCGAGACCAGAACAGGTTCACGATATTTTTGCGGCAGCGCGCACAGTGCGCCGAATCCACCCAGACCACCCATCACTTCCGGGCGGCGGGTTTTCTTCACCACACCTTTGATTCGGTCAACCAGCGCATTACCTGCGTCAATATCAACACCGGCATCTTTGTAGCTGAGAGAAGTTTTGTTGGTCACGGCTTAAATCCCCACGCGATTGCATAGCTAGTAAGAAAAATCGGCGCAATTCTAACAGTCCAGGCAAACGTTTGCGAGCCTATTCTGGACGTGGGGATCTTTTTTTCTGTATAGCCCGTAAATGCAGCCAAACTTGACTCCGTTCACGAAAATGAAACCGGTTTCGGCGATCTGCTTGCAACGAATATCCCCTTTGCACATCATCGAACTGAAACCGGTTTCTGTAATTGTTTTTGCAGAAAATAACGCAGAATGAGGGAAAGCGAATGTCAGGATTCAAAGCAGATTTTCTGTGGGGTGGGGCCGTTGCGGCGCACCAGCTTGAGGGCGGCTGGAAAGAGGGCGGTAAGGGCGTAAGCGTTGCCGACGTCATGACCGCGGGCGCCCACGGCGTGCCGCGTGAAATCACCAACGGCGTGCTGGAGGGGAAAAACTACCCTAACCATGAGGCTATCGATTTCTACCACCGTTATAAAGAAGACATCAAACTCTTTGCCGAGATGGGGTTCAAATGCTTCCGTACCTCTATCGCCTGGACGCGTATCTTCCCGAAAGGCGACGAGCTGGAGCCGAACGAGGCGGGCCTGAAATTCTATGACGATCTGTTCGACGAATGCCTGAAGTACGGCATCGAACCGGTTATCACGCTTTCCCACTTTGAGATGCCGTTTCACCTGGTGACGGAATACGGCGGCTGGCGCAACCGTAAGCTGATCGACTTCTTCGTGCGTTTTGCAAAGGTCGTTTTTGAGCGTTACCAGCACAAGGTGAAGTACTGGATGACCTTTAACGAGATCAACAACCAGGCCAACTTCCACGAAGACTTTGCGCCATTTACCAACTCCGGGCTGAAGTACGC
The DNA here is from genome assembly GCF_900324475.1 of Enterobacter bugandensis. Classification (NCBI taxonomy): domain Bacteria; kingdom Pseudomonadati; phylum Pseudomonadota; class Gammaproteobacteria; order Enterobacterales; family Enterobacteriaceae; genus Enterobacter; species Enterobacter bugandensis. Next base: position 3,463,867 of record NZ_LT992502.1, on the reverse strand, counting down.
GCCGGGTGAAGACCGCGAGCCGGTGATGTTCCAGGCGGCGCACTACGAGCTGGTGGCCAGCGCCCTGGCGGTGAAGGCGGGGCGCGAGATTAACCCGTCGCTGCAGATCGGCTGCATGATTGCCATGTGCCCCATCTACCCGCTGACCTGTGCGCCGGACGACATGATGATGGCGATGAACGCCATGCACCGTCGCTACTGGTTTACCGACGTTCACGTGCGCGGCAAATATCCGCAGCATCTGCTCAACTACTTCGAGCGTCGCGGCTTCGCGCTGGATATCACCGAAGAAGATAAAGCCGCGCTGAAACAGGGCTGCGTGGATTACATCGGGTTCAGCTACTACATGTCTTTCGCCACCAAAGCGACGGCAGATAACCCGGCGCTGGACTACGACGAAAGCAAGAGCCTGGTCTCCAACCCGTACGTGCAGAAATCCGACTGGGGCTGGCAGATTGATCCGGTCGGGCTGCGCTACTCTCTGAACTGGTTCTGGGATCACTACCAGCTGCCGCTGTTTATCGTTGAGAACGGCTTTGGCGCGATCGACGTGCAGGAGAGCGACGGCACGGTGAACGACCAGTACCGCATCGATTACCTTTCCGCACACATCCGCGAGATGAAAAAAGCGGTGGTGGAAGACGGCGTGGATCTGATGGGCTATACCCCGTGGGGCTGTATCGACCTGGTGTCTGCCGGTACGGGCGAAATGAAAAAACGCTACGGTTTTATCTTTGTCGATAAAGATAACGAAGGTAACGGCACCCTGAACCGCAGCAAGAAGAAATCGTTCGACTGGTATAAGCAGGTGATTGCGAGCAACGGCGATAACCTCTAATTGTCGGGTGGCGCTAACGCTTACCCGACCTACAATACACGTAGGCCCGCGTAAGCGCAGCGCCACCGGGCAAGACCCCGCACCCAAGCCGGAGCCCAGCCTCCGGTTTTTTTGTTTTTGATTGATATACGTCAAGCAAGTTGGGTATGGCGCAATCCGAAAAAAGCGGTATAATCCCGCGATTTTTTTGCGGATGCCACCTCAGAGGAGAAAGAGAATGAAGATTGTGGAAGTGAAACACCCACTCGTTAAACACAAGTTGGGCCTGATGCGTGAGCATGACATCAGCACGAAGCGTTTTCGCGAACTGGCTTCTGAAGTGGGCAGCCTGCTGACCTACGAAGCAACCTCCGATCTGGAAACAGAAAAAGTGACCATCGAAGGCTGGAACGGCCCGGTGCAGGTTGAGCAGATCAAAGGTAAGAAAATTACCGTAGTGCCTATCCTGCGTGCCGGTCTTGGCATGATGGAAGGCGTGCTGGAGCACGTACCGAGCGCGCGCATTAGCGTGGTCGGTATCTACCGTAACGAAGAGACGCTGGAGCCGGTACCTTACTTCCAGAAGCTGGTCTCTAACATCGACGAGCGCATGGCGCTGGTGGTTGACCCAATGCTGGCGACCGGCGGTTCAATGATCGCCACCATCGATCTGCTGAAAAAAGCGGGCTGCAGCAGCATTAAGGTGCTGGTTCTGGTTGCTGCTCCGGAAGGGATCTCGGCGCTGGAAAAAGCGCACCCGGACGTTGAGCTGTACACCGCCTCTATCGACCAGGGGCTGAACGAGCACGGGTACATCATCCCGGGGCTCGGCGATGCCGGCGATAAGATCTTTGGTACGAAATAATCGAATAACGATAAATAAGCCGACTTTGATAGTCGGCTTTTTTTTGAATAAAAACCAACAATACTACACAGAGGAAAACACTATGACGCGCCGTGCTATCGGGGTGAGTGAAAGACCGCCGCTTTTACAGACTATCCCGCTTAGTTTGCAGCACCTGTTCGCTATGTTTGGCGCAACCGTGCTGGTGCCAATCCTGTTTCACATTAACCCGGCAACCGTGCTGCTGTTCAACGGCATCGGTACGCTGCTGTACCTCTTTATCTGTAAAGGCAAAATCCCGGCGTATCTGGGGTCGAGCTTTGCTTTTATCTCGCCGGTGCTGTTGCTGCTGCCGCTGGGTTATGAGGTCGCGCTGGGCGGCTTTATCATGTGTGGCGTGCTGTTCTGCCTGGTCTCCTTCATTGTGAAGAAAGCCGGTACCGGCTGGCTGGACGTGATGTTCCCGCCTGCGGCGATGGGCGCCATCGTTGCCGTTATCGGCCTGGAGCTGGCGGGCGTGGCGGCGAATATGGCCGGCCTGCTGCCTGCGGACGGCCAGTCACCGGACTCCAAAACCATTATCATCTCACTGGTGACGCTGGGCGTGACGGTATTTGGCTCCGTGCTGTTCCGCGGTTTTATGGCGATTATCCCGATCCTGATCGGCGTGCTGGCGGGCTACGCGCTCTCCTTCGTCATGGGCGTTGTGGATACCACCCCGATTGCCGAGGCGCACTGGTTCGCGCTGCCAACTTTCTACACCCCACGCTTTGAATGGTTCGCCATTTTCACCATTCTGCCTGCCGCGCTGGTGGTAATTGCGGAGCACGTTGGCCACCTGGTGGTGACGGCGAACATCGTGAAGCGCGACCTGATCCGCGACCCGGGTCTGCACCGCTCCATGTTTGCCAACGGTTTCTCCACCATCATCTCCGGTTTCTTCGGCTCCACGCCAAACACCACCTACGGTGAAAACATCGGCGTGATGGCGATTACCCGCGTCTACAGTACCTGGGTTATCGGCGGCGCGGCGATCATCGCCATTCTGCTCTCCTGCGTGGGCAAGCTGGCGGCAGCGATCCAGATCATTCCTGTGCCGGTGATGGGCGGCGTTTCTCTGCTGTTGTACGGCGTGATCGGTGCCTCCGGTATTCGCGTTCTGATTGAATCCAAAGTGGATTACAGCAAGGCGCAAAACCTGATCCTGACCTCCGTTATCCTGATCATCGGCGTGAGCGGCGCGAAGGTGCACATCGGTGCGGCCGAGCTGAAGGGCATGGCGCTGGCGACCATCGTGGGCGTGGGCCTGAGCCTGATTTTCAAGCTGATCTCGGTGATCCGTCCGGAAGAGGTGGTGCTGGACGCTGACGAAAGCGAAAAAGCCCCACACTGATCCATTAACTGGGCGAAGGATCGCCCGGTTCTCTCCTGGCGGGTTCCGTGTTAAACTCATCGCCGATTTTATGTAAGATCTCTGGTTGAGGTATTTCTGAACGGACCGGCACAGCTCTCTCTGCCACTCTATCTCCCTGACGACGAAACTTTTGCGAGTTTCTGGCCGGGTGATAACCCCTCTTTACTGGCTGCACTGCAAAACGTGCTGCGTCAGGATCACAGCGGATACATCTATATCTGGTCACGCGAAGGCGCGGGGCGCAGTCACCTGCTGCATGCGGCCTGTGCCGAGCTTTCGGCGCGCGGCGATGCGGTCGGCTACGTGCCGCTGGATAAACGTACCTGGTTTGTGCCTGAAGTGCTTGAGGGCATGGAACATCTCTCGCTGGTTTGCATCGATAATATCGAATGCGTGGCGGGGGACGAGCCGTGGGAAATGGCGATCTTTAACCTCTACAACCGCATTCTGGAGTCGGGCAAAACCCGGCTGCTGATCACCGGCGATCGTCCGCCGCGCCAGCTTAATCTTGGGCTGCCGGATCTGGCGTCTCGTCTGGACTGGGGACAAATCTACAAGCTCCAGCCGCTATCAGATGAAGATAAGCTGCAGGCGTTACAGCTGCGAGCAAAGCAGCGCGGCTTTGAGCTGCCGGAAGACGTGGGCCGTTTCCTGCTCAAGCGTCTGGACCGTGAGATGCGTACCCTGTTTGATACGCTCGATCAGCTCGATCGCGCCTCCATTACCGCCCAGCGCAAGCTGACCATTCCGTTTGTGAAAGATATTCTTAAGCTGTAGTTATGCCGGGTGGCGCCTGAGCCTTACCCGGCCTGCATATGGCGCCCGTAGGCCCGGTAAGCGCAGCGCCACCGGGCTAAAGATCCCCCAGCAAGTGCTCCACCAGCAGCGGAATCGGCCTTCCCGACGCCACGCTCCTGCCGTTCTCGCGCCACAGCGCCGTGCCGCTGATGTCCAGATGCGCCCACGGGATCGTCTGCGGACAAAAATGGTGCAGCAGCCACGCCGCCGACGCGCTGATTGCCGCGTTGTTGGTTGGCGTGTTGCACAGATCGGCAATCGCGCTGTCGGTCTGCTTTTTCAGCCGCGCGTCCAGCGGCAGGGACCACACTTCGTCACCGCTCCGTTTTCCCGCCTGCGTCAACGCGGCGCGCAGCGGTTCATCCTGCGTCATCAGCCCGCTCAGCTCATACCCCAGCGCTTTCACCACCGCACCGGTTAAGGTCGCCATATCAATGATATAGCGCGCCTGCGGATGGCGCTGGCTGGCCCAGGCGATGGCGTCCGCCAGCACCAGTCGGCCTTCGGCATCGGTGTTGTTGATTTCAACCGTCATGCCGTTGCAGGCCGTTGCTACCGAGCCGGGCTGCATGGCGTCCGGTCCGATGGCGTTTTCCGCCAGCGCCAGCACGCCCATGATGCGTACGGGCAGCGCCAGCTCTGCTACGGTCAGCATCAGCCCCAGCACGTTGGCCGCACCGCACATGTCGTATTTCATGGTGTACATGCCTGCGCCTTCCTTCAGCCACAGGCCGCCGGTATCGAAGGTAATGCCTTTACCTACGTAGCAGCGCACCGGGCCGTCAGAAACGCCGTCGTAATGAATAGCCAGCAGACGTGGCGGGCAGGTCGCCCCTTTGCCGACGGCGTTCAGCAGCCCAAGACCCTGCTCAACAATAGCCTTTTCGTTCAGTACCTCGCAGCGCAGGGCAGGGTAGGCGGCACACAGTTTTTGCGCCTCTTCGACCATAAACTGCGGCGTACAGCGATCGGACGGTATATCCGCCAGGCGACGCGCTGCGACCATGCCGTGAGCGATGGCCTGCTGCTGGCGGAAAATTGTTTCCAGCTTTGCCTGCTGTTCCGGCAGGCAGAGGGCGGTGATGTGCTTAATACGAACGCACTCACTGGTTTTTTTCAGCTGTAAATCGCTCAGCCTGTGCGCCTGATTAAAGAGAAAACGCAGCACCTGCGCCAGCACCACCTCGTCGATATCCGTCACGTCCAGCACGATATCTGCGCTGACGGGAGAGGCAAACAGCGGTCGCAGGGCGGCAAGCAGGCCTTCAGTGAGCGCGTCATGCCAGAGCGCATCCGGCAGCAGGGTGATGCGCGCAAAGGGCGCGCAGCCAAAGCGGGTGTCCGCGATGCCGTCAGAGTCACGCATTTCCGCAACAAGCGCGGTTTGCGGCAACTGCGCACAGGAGACGCGGGTGATTAAATGGCTTCGCGGCTTCGCGTCAGAAAGCGCGGTGATAAACTGATACGCGATCATCATGACTCCTCAATCGGTGCGCGGATCCGCGCGGCGTAGGCCTGCATCCACTCTTCGTCCACGGCGTGATAGTGCGTTTTCTCCCGCTGGCGCTCGGTACGAAAAACGGTGAGGGGCTGACGGGCCGTCGCCACCACAAACGAGAAGGTTTTGATGTTAGTGGCGGCGCCAAATTCGCCCCTGTTGTTCATGCACACCACGGAGAGATCGCCCACGCGACCGAAGCGCGACATCAGCTTGTCTTCCAGCTCGAACACCACGGAGTCTGCCGCCTGCTGCGGCGTCATACCCTGCGCCATGCGACGAACGATTTCGTAGCTCGTGCAGCCCTTCATCAGATCTTCACCGACGCCCGTAGCGGTGGCCGCGCCGGTTTCGCTGTCGCAGTAAAAGCCGGAGCCGATAATCGGCGAATCCCCAATGCGGCCGCGTTTTTTCATAAAGAGGCCGCTGGTGGAGGTGGCAACGCTCATCGACCCCTGCTTATCGAGGCCGATAATGCCGACGGTGTCGTGTCCGTCGTACGGGCTTAAGCCCTTATCCAGCGTCTCGCGGCAGCGTTTGCGGTAGTGCTGCATAGCCCGTTCGGTGAGCATGCTTTTGTCAGCAAAGCCCTGACTTAGCGCCCATTCACGCGCGCCCTGGCCGACCAGCAGGCTGTTGTAGCGCTGGCGGCTGAGCGCGTGCGCCACGCGCACCGGGTTGGCGATATCCACCAGGTTCCCCACGGCACCGAACGCCAGCGTGTCGCCGTCCATGAATGCCGCGTCCAGCTCGACTTCGCCGTTTTCGGTCGGCAGCCCGCCGTAGCCGACGGATTTATAAAACGGAAAGTCTTCGACGGCGGCGACGGCATCAACCACCGCCGTAGCGACCGGTTTTCCCGCCGCCAGGGCAGACGCAGATTCCGTTACCCCTTCAAGCGCCATTCGCCAGGTTGCGATAATTCCCCACATGCTTTACTCCTGTTTTGCAAGGGTGGTGTCGGTTTGCGTAACGGTGGCAATTTCCGCCGCGCGGTACTGTTTGTCCACGATACGCATGAAAGGCAGGTACAGCATGGCGCCAATCAGCAGGTTGATTAGCTGCATCACGCTGCCGCTCAGGTGTCCGGTGACGATAAAACCGCTGATCACCGGCGGCAGCGTCCAGGGAATAAACACCCCGGTGGTGACAGCGACCGCGCCAATCTTCATCGCCGCATACTGCACGGTGACCAGCACCAGCGGCACCAGGTTGAACGGAATAAGCATGATCGGGTTCATGATCACCGGCAGGCCAAACAGAATCGGCTCGTTGATGTTAAACACCGACGCCCCGGCGCCGAGGCGCGCCACTTCGCGCATGTTTTTACTGCGCGCGAAAATCAGCATCGCAATTACCAGCGACAGCGTGGCACCCGCGCCGCCCATCCAGATCATGTCAAAAAACTGTTCCGTGATAATGTGCGGCGGCGTCGTCCCCGCCTGGATCGCGGCGATGTTGTCGGTCTGGTTTTCCATCCACAGTGGACGAATGATGCCGTTAATCATCGAGCCGGAGTTAATGCCCACTGACCAGAGAATGGTGATGCTGAAGACGGTCATCAGCGCACCGAAATAGGATGTGCCGTAGTGGCGCACCGGGGTAGCAACCACTTCATAAATAAACTGGTGGATGGTGTTGTAGTGAGTGTTTTCGAAGACGATGCGGATACCCAGCACCAGAATCATCACCAGCAGGGCGGGGATCAGCGCCGCGAACGACTCCTGCACCGCAGGAGGCACGCCGTCCGGCATTTTAATGACCAGATTTTTGCGCTTCAGCCAGCAGAACAGCTCCGTCCAGAGCAGCGAACCGATCATCGCCACGAACAATCCTTTGCTGCCAATCCACTCCACCGGCATCACGGTAATACCGCCGTTTTCCGCCACCTTAATAAACGGCGTCAGGATCAGAAACGCGACCAGTGCCAGAATGCCGCAGGAGATGCGGTCCTCGCCGTAGTGTTCCGCCAGGCGGAAGGCGACCAGGAAGCTGATGAACAGCGACATGGTGGAGAACACCGCGTTGAATGGAATTTCAATAATCGCGCTCCAGCTCTCACCAAAGGCCTGAGACATAAACTGCTGATAGGCCTGGTTAGGGAAGGAGGAGATAACCAGCAGAATGGAGCCGACGATAATAAACGGCATGAATGACACGTAGGCACCGCGAATGGCCCCGAGATGACGCTGCTGGGCCGTTTTCGCCGCCAGGGGCATCAGTTTTGCTTCAAGAAATCCCAGAACATTGTTCATTGTGAACTCCGTACAAGATTGAGGGGTGTTGTTTATGTTATGTCTGTGGATTATCAGTGAAGCGCGGCGAGCGAAAGGTGAAACCGGTCACAAAGCAATCGCCTGTATTATATAAATCTCATATGATTAGTTAACGGAATTGTTGCGATGGAAATTAAACTTCACGCCAATGCGACCACCACGCCGCGCATCCGCCGCTATCTGCAACAGTCAGATAAAAGCGACAGAGAGCTTGCCGTTGAGCTGGGGATCTCGGTCACGACCGTCAGGCGCTGGCGCAACCGCGACCAGGTTTCGGATAACCACACCACGCCAAAAGTGATACACAAAGCGTTGAGACAGGAGCAGGTGGCGCTGGTGAATGCGCTGCGCGACATCTCAGGGGCGCCGTTAGATGAACTGCTGCAGATGGTTAACGACGTGCTGGGGATCCGCGTTTCAAGGGCAACGCTGAATCGCTATCTCAAACCGGCCTCCGCGAAGCTAAAAGGGGGGCCGTTGCAGGGAATAAAAGCGCTGAAGGCTGGCATGCGGCCGCATACGCTGATGCTCCATCATCTGCCTTTATCCCTGCACATGGACGATGGGGGTGAACAACACCTGCTCTGGGCGCGCGAACCAGTGAGCGGTTGGTGTTATGCCCGGCTCTATGCAGGACTGTCGCCCCAGTTGCTCAATACCTGGACGCGGGCGCTGCTTGATGACTGTCCGGCTGATATACAATCTATTGAGACTTTTGGTTTTGAGCTGACGGAGGCTGCAAAAGATGTGGCTGTAAAAACGCATCTCCAAAAACACAACGCGCTTCAGGTAGCGGTGCCATTAGGCGATGTTATTCCTCGCGTGAATGATGAACCGGCGGGAGAGGTGTTGATCGCGCTGTGCGAGTTCTATAACCGGGGCAAAACGCAGAAAAAGCTGGGAGAGAGTACGCCGCAGGCGTTTCTGGAAGCGCTGCGGCGTAAGGACTAGAGGATGTCGAGCACATCTTCCGGCGGACGGCCAATGCGCGCCTTGCCGTTCGCCACCACAATCGGGCGCTCAATCAGCTTTGGATTGTCGACCATCGCCTGTACCAGCTCAGCCTCGGTGAGGCGGCTGTCATCCAGATTAAGCGATTTATACAGATCCTCTTTCTGACGCATCAGTTCGCGCGCGCTGCCCATCCCCAGCATGTTCAGCAGCTCGCGGATCGTCTGCGCGTCCGGCGGCGTCTCCAGATACAGCACCACTTCCGGGTCGATGCCGTTAGATTTCAGCAGGCTGAGGGTATCGCGGCTCTTGGAGCAGCGAGGGTTATGGTAAATTTTTACCGCGTCTGTCATGACTTCTCCTTTATTACATCTTCTCGTACGGCTTAAAGCGTTGTTGCAGGCCGCGCAGCTGGTCGATACGCGCGTCGTAGCGGGCCTGCTGCAGGCTGCCGAGCTTCACCTGCGAGCTGGCGCTGCTGAGCAGGGAAATAGCCTGATCGAGACGGCCCGCCAGCGCCAGCCCTTCAGCACGCGCCGCCAGTTCCTGATCGCGGTTACCCAGTTGCCCCTGCGCCTGAGCGAGCAGCTCCCAGCCGTTCTGGTCGTCTTTATTGTTAAACGTGTAGCGGTTCAGAATGGTTACGGCCTGCGCAGGCTGACCGCCCTGCAAGTAAGCGTTCGCCAGGTTAAGCTGCAGCACCGGGTTGGTCCGAATGTCTTTCGCCCCTTTCAGGCGGTTAATCGCATCAGTGGCTTTTTTCTGCCCCAGATCGATATCCGTCGAGAGATCGAGATACCACGGATTGTTCGGGTCGGCTGCCAGCAGCGGCTGCAGCGCTTTACGCGCCTCGTCGTATTTACTGGCTTCCATCGCCTGTAGCGCCTGACCATACTGCGCGGCATTTTTTTCCCGCACGTTGCCTTTCGCCAGGGTATCCAGTAGATCGCTGGTGAGCTGGTTACGTCCGGAGTTGTACATGCCGAGCGTTCTTACTTTCGCCATGTAGAAGTCCTGCGAAGACTGCACGACCACCGGGCGCATCTGGTTGGCACGGTTGCGTGCATCCGAGAGACGGCTTTCCGGCAGCGGGTGGGTGAGCAAAATTTCCGGCGGACGGGAAGAATACCGTGCCTGGTCGAGCAGTTTTTCCAGGAAGCTCGGCATGGCCTGCGGGTCAAAGCCGGAGCGCTGTAAAACCTGAATGCCGATGCGGTCAGCTTCCTGCTCGTTTTGCTGGGTGAAGCTGATCATCCCCTGACGCGTTCCCGCAAGCGTACCGGTCAGGGCCGCCATCCCGGCCTGCGGGCTGGCCATCGCCAGCAGAATAGAGCCCAGTGCGCCCACCCAGGTGAGCGGGGCGTTACGTTTCTGGTCTTCCATTGCACGCGCGAGGTGGCGCTGGGTAACGTGCGAAATTTCGTGCGCCATTACCGAAGCCAGCTGGCTTTCGTTGTCTGAGTAACGGAATAACGCCGAATGCAGCACCACGTTTCCGCCGAAGAAGGCGAAGGCGTTGATTTCGTCGTTATTAATCAAATAGAAGTGGAAGGGCGTTTTTACCGAGTCGGCGTGCGCCACCAGGCGCATCCCCAGCCCGTTAATGTACTGCACCAGCAAAGGGTCGTTGATCAGCGGGGCGCTGCCGCGCAGCTGGCGCACATAGTAATCACCCATCTGCATCTCTTGCCCGATAGAGAGCGTGCTTCCTGCCGTGGTGCCCATGTCCGGCAATGAATCGGACGAGTCAGCGAAAGCGGGCAACACCTGACCGACCGTCACTGCGGCAATCAGTGTTGCAACCAGTGTTTTTCTCAACTGCCTGAACATAACCACTGTCCTGTATGTTGGAGGTGCTAATTTGACCGATGAACCGGCATATCGTTCATCTCTGCTGCCCTGCGAGTGTAGCCGTGTTACCGCATGAAGAAAATCCCATTCATCAGGCTTTTGCGGATTGTGACAGGGATACAAAAAGCGAAAGTCTTTTTTGTGACAGTTAGATACAATTCACCGTCTCACTCCCGCCAATCGATTCAGGGAAGGGTTGTATGCTCGAAATGTTAATGCAGTGGTATCGGCGTCGGTTCAGTGACCCGGAAGCCATTGCTTTGCTGGTTATTCTGGTTGCCGGGTTCGGTATTCTGTTCTTCTTCAGCGGCCTGCTCGCCCCTCTGCTGGTGGCGATTGTGCTCGCATACCTGCTGGAGTGGCCAACGGCGCGCCTGGAACATATCGGCTGTTCGCGCCGCTGGGCAACGAGTATCGTGCTGGTGCTGTTTGTCGGTATTCTGCTGCTGATGGCATTTGTGGTGATGCCGGTTGCCTGGCAGCAGGGGATCTACCTGATCCGCGATATGCCCGGCATGTTGAATAAGCTGTCTGATTTCGCCGCCACGCTGCCGCGTCGTTACCCCGCGCTGATGGATGCGGGGATCATAGATGCGATGGCCGAAAACATGCGCGCCCGCATCATGACGATGGGCGATTCGGTGGTGAAATACTCTCTGGCCTCGCTGGTGGGTCTGCTGACGCTGGCCGTCTATCTTGTGCTCGTGCCGCTAATGGTGTTCTTCCTGGTCAAGGACAAAGAGCAGATGCTGAACGCGGTACGCCGGGTGCTGCCGCGCAATCGCGGGCTGGCCGGGCAGGTCTGGCAGGAGATGAACCAGCAGATCACCAACTACATTCGCGGCAAGGTGCTGGAGATGATAGTCGTGGGGGTCGCCACCTGGATTGGCTTCCTGATCTTCGGCCTGAACTACTCGCTGCTGCTGGCGGTGCTGGTCGGATTTTCGGTTCTGATCCCGTATATCGGCGCGTTTGTGGTAACCATTCCGGTGGTGGGCGTTGCGCTGTTCCAGTTTGGGCTGGGTACCGAGTTCTGGAGCTGCTTTGCGGTATATCTCATCATTCAGGGGCTGGACGGTAACCTGCTGGTGCCGGTGCTGTTCTCCGAGGCCGTGAACCTGCATCCGCTGGTGATTATCCTGTCGGTGGTGATTTTCGGCGGGCTGTGGGGGTTCTGGGGCGTGTTCTTTGCCATTCCGCTGGCGACGCTGATTAAAGCGGTGGTGCACGCGTGGCCGGATGTGCCTGCGGTGGAAGAGAAGTAGTTTTTGTGCGGCCTGATGCCCTCACCCCGACCCTCTCCCCGTGTACAGTCCGGGGACATGGTAGACAGGTGTTCGGGGACATGGTGAACACTTTTTAACATCCTTTACCCATGGTGATCGACTTTTTCTTCAGGTCGATCACCCCCACTTTCGTGCTGTACCACCACACTTCATAGCAGCCGTCATCCTGCGTCTCCCTCAGCCCGACCCGTTCTCCCCTGAACGCCTTGCCTGCGCTCAGACTGACACCCTGTATGCTCAGCTTTCCGCTGACATCCACTTTCCTGACCTTCACCCCTTCATCGTACTCAGGTGGCGTTACGCTGCCGCTGTACTGCCGGGCAGACGGCTGATAACGCGAGGCCGGTACCGCCATATCCAGCGCCTCGTGCGGGGTTCAAGGTTGTACACCGTGCGCCAGTGATCGAAAGCGCGTTGCAGCTCTCCGCTGTCCGCGAACCATTTTCCCTGCAGCACTTCCGCCTTCAGGCTGCGGTGAAAACGCTCCAGCTTGCCCTGCGTCTGCGGATGATAAGGCCGGGAGTGCCCACCCGGATACCGTGGCGCATCAGCCACAGCTCCAGCGCCGTCCAGGTGCCGGTGGTGTCGCCCCACGGTGAGCCGTTGTCCATCGTCATCCTGTCCGGCAGGCCGTAGCGTTCAAACGCGCTGACCAGCTGCTGCTGCACGGTCTCGCGCCGTTCATCGGTACAGTGCGCCAGGCACAGGGAAAAACGGGAGTGGTCGTCCAGCAGGGTGAGCGGATGGCAGCGGCCACCGCCAAAGGGAAAGTGACCCTTAAAATCCATCTGCCAGAGCCGGTTCGGCGCGTCATGTTCGAAGCGTCCCGTAGCCGGAACGCCCGGTGATGCGCCCGGCAGCAGACCGTGACGGGCCATCAGATTATGGACGGTGCTGAAGGCGGGCATACGGTGCCCCTGGTCTTCAAGCCAGCGCTTAATCTTGCGGGCGCCCCAGCGTTGATGACGGTCATGCGCCATGCGCAGCAGGGCCGTGATGTCGTCAGATGAGCGGTTCGGGGAATGATGAGGTGCGCGGGAGCGGTCCTGAAGACCGGAGGCACCTTCCTCAGCCCAGCGCTGAAGCCACTTGTAGCCGGTGGCAGGAGAAATGCCGAACTGACGGCAGAGGAAACGGATGTTCGCCCCGTCCTGCGAGGCGAACAGTACAAACTCGGTACGTAATGACATGGTATCTCTCGCATCCCAGGGCATAAGCGACTCCATAAACGGGTTCTTATGCCTCAGTTGTAAGTGTCTACCATGTCCCCGAACAAGTGTTCACTATGTCCCCGGACCGTACACCCCGTGGGAGAGGGGGAAAACACTAAAAACGGCAACCTGGGTTGCCGTTTTTAGTGTTTATCAGGCGCTTTGTTTCAGCCAGTTCAACACCACGTCGTGGTGGTTGCTGGTTTTGAAGTCGTCAAACACATGTTCAACTTTACCGTCAGCGTCAATCAGGAAGCTGATGCGGTGAATGCCGTCGTAGGTTTTACCCATAAAGGTCTTTTCACCCCAGACGCCGAACTGCTCGCAGACCTGGTGGTCTTCGTCGGAAAGCAGCGTGAAGTTCAGCAGCTCTTTTTCCGCAAATCGTGACAGCTTTTCTGGTTTATCCGTGCTGATTCCCAGCACTTCCACGCCGACTTTCTTCAACTCGTCCATGTTGTCGCGTAAGCCGCAGGCCTGTACGGTGCAGCCGGGGGTCATGGCTTTCGGGTAGAAATAGACCAGAACACGCTGTCCCTGGAAGTCGGTCAAATTTACTTGCTCACCGTCTTGATCCGGTAAGCTAAATTTCGGTGCGATGTCACCGGCTTTCAGTGGATTCATTACTCAACTCCATCCTGTTCGTGCTGCGAATAATTGACGACGCTTATACTGCCCTGCGCGTTTAATTCTGTACAGAGGGCTTTGAACGCTTGCTCGATATTTGACGCATCCTGCGAGGCAGGGCTGTGTGCGGTAATTTGAATAAAGAGCGTGGGAACGGTGCTTTCGTCGCCCGGCTGCGTGCGGGAGACGAGTTCGGCAATGTTCATCTGATGGCTGTCGAACAGCGCGGTAAAGCGCTCAATCAGATGCGGAGAATCAGGGACTTCAACCTGCACCCAGACGGTCGCGGGCATGGCCGGACGCGGGCGCGCGGTGGTGCGCTTCATGACGATCAGCAAATCCAGCTCCGCGCCTTTCAGCGGCAAAGTGGATTCGATAAGGGTAATGGCATTCCATGTTCCGGACAGCAGCATGATAAACGTGAACTCTTCGCCGAGCATCGCCAGGCGGCTGTCTTCGATGTTACAGCCGCAGCTGCTCACGTGACGGGTGATGGTGTTCACGATACCCGGCCTGTCGGCACCCAGCGCGGTGATAACCAGGTAATGTTGTGATGAGGTTGTCAAACCTGTTCTTCCTTTGCATGGTTAAGTCTTCCTAAGGAAAGCATAAAAAAAACGTGCATACAACCGCCAGAGGGCCTCAGGTCGCTTGCTTTTATTACAGTTCCAAACGTACCATTGAGGCTCTTGTTCGCACAGAGGATGGCTCATGTTCACGGGAAGTATTGTCGCGCTTGTTACACCGATGGATGAAAAAGGTAATGTCTGCCGGTCCAGCATGAAAAAGCTGATTGATTACCATGTCGCCAATGGAACCTCGGCGATCGTTTCGGTAGGGACTACCGGTGAATCTGCAACGCTGAGCCACGAAGAGCACGGCGATGTGGTTATGCTGACCCTGGAACTGGCTGACGGACGTATTCCGGTCATTGCGGGGACAGGTGCTAATGCGACCGCAGAAGCGATCAGCCTGACCAAACGTTTTAACGACAGCGGCATCGTGGGTTGTCTGACGGTCACCCCTTACTACAACCGTCCTACTCAGGAAGGTTTGTTCCAGCACTTCAAAGCCATCGCTGAACATACTGACTTGCCACAAATTCTGTATAATGTGCCGTCCCGTACCGGCTGCGATATGCTGCCGGAAACCGTTGGTCGTCTCTCGGAAGTAAAAAATATTATCGGTATTAAAGAGGCGACAGGGAACTTAAGCCGCGTTCATCAGATCAAAGAGCTGGTTTCAGACGACTTTATCCTGTTGAGTGGTGATGATGCGACCTCGCTGGACTTTATGCAGCTTGGTGGTCATGGCGTGATCTCCGTAACGGCGAACGTTGCGGCGCGCGATATGGCTGAAATGTGCAAACTGGCCGCAGCCGGTCACTATAATGAAGCGCGTGTCATTAATCAGCGTCTGATGCCGTTGCACAATAAATTATTTGTCGAACCCAATCCGATCCCAGTGAAATGGGCGTGTAAGGAATTGGGGCTTGTAGCATCCGATACGCTGCGTTTGCCAATGACACCGATTACCGACCACGGTCGCGACATCGTCAGGGCAGCGCTGAAGCATGCCGGTTTGCTGTAAAGTTTAGGGAGATTTGATGGCTTATTCAGTACAGAAGTCGCGCCTGGCGAAGGTTGCGAGTGTTTCGCTTGTTATGCTGCTCGCTGCCTGTAGTTCAGACTCGCGCTACAAGCGCCAGGTGAGCGGTGATGAATCCTATCTGGATGCGACCCCGCTTGCTGAACTTCATGCACCGGCTGGTATGATCCTGCCGATTCAAAACGGCGATTATAATATTCCCGTGACCAACGGCAGCGGCCTGGTTGGTAAAGCGCTTGATATTCGTCCGCCAGCACAGCCTCTGGCGCTGGTAAGCGGGGCGCGTACCCAGTTCACCGGTGACACGGCGTCTCTGCTGGTTGAAAGCGCGCGTGGAAGCAATCTGTGGCCACAGGTCGTCAGCGTTATTCAGGCGAAGAATTACACCATTGATAAGCGCGATGACGCCAGCCAGACGTTAACCACCGACTGGATCGAGTGGAACCGTCTTGATGAAGATCAGCAGTACCGTGGACGCTATCAGGTCTCCGTGAAACCACAGGGTTACCAGCAGGCAGTTAACGTTAAGCTGTTGAACCTGGAGCAGGCGGGTAAACCGGTTGCGGATGCCGCCTCTATGCAGCGTTACAGCACTGAAATGCTGAACGTGATCGCCGCAGGTCTGGATAAGACTGCTACCGATGCCGCCAACGCCGCGCAGAACCGTAACGGCGTCACTTACGACGTTCAGAGCGGCGCGGATGACACCGGCCTGCCAATGCTGGTGGTGCGTGCACCGTTTAACCAGACCTGGCAGCGCCTGCCAGCGACGCTGGAAAAAGTGGGCATGAAAGTGACCGACAGCACCCGTTCAACCGGCAGCATGACGGCGACCTATAAGCCGCTGTCCGACAGCGCGTGGCAGGAGCTGGGCGCCAAAGATCCTCAGCTTGCCTCCGGTGATTACAAGATTCAGGTAGGTGATCTCGATAACCGCAGCAGCCTGCAGTTTATCGATCCAAAAGGTCACACGCTGACCCAGGCGCAGAACGATGCGCTGGTCGCTGTCTTCCAGGCAGCATTCAGCAAATAAATACGAGGGCGGGTTAATCCCGCCCTTTTTATTTTCGTGCTACGCAAACGTGTGCGTGGCATAATATACCCCGTTTTGAACGCAAATTATCACACCAGGAGTAATGAAGATGCAGAAGCAAGCTGAGTTGTATCGTGGCAAAGCGAAGACCGTATACAGCACGGAGAACCCGGATCTGTTGGTGCTCGAGTTCCGCAATGATACGTCAGCAGGGGATGGCGCCCGCATTGAGCAGTTCGATCGTAAAGGCATGGTGAACAACAAGTTCAACCACTTCATTATGACCAAACTGGCCGAAGCGGGTATCCCGACCCAGATGGAAGCGTTGCTGTCCGATACGGAATGTCTGGTGAAAAAACTGGATATGGTTCCGGTTGAGTGCGTGATTCGTAACCGTGCGGCAGGCTCCCTGGTGAAGCGTCTGGGCATTGAAGAAGGTATCGAGCTGAATCCACCGCTGTTCGACCTGTTCCTGAAAAACGATGCCATGCACGACCCAATGGTCAACGAATCCTACTGCGAAACCTTCGGCTGGGTGAGCAAAGAGAACCTGGCGCGCATGCAGGAACTGACCTACAAAGCCAACGACGTGCTGAAAAAGCTGTTTGATGACGCGGGCCTGATCCTCGTCGACTTCAAGCTGGAGTTTGGTCTGTTCAAAGGTGAAGTGGTGCTGGGCGACGAGTTCTCCCCGGACGGCAGCCGCCTGTGGGATAAAGAAACCCTGGATAAAATGGACAAAGACCGTTTCCGTCAGAGCCTGGGTGGCCTGATTGAAGCCTACGAGGCGGTAGCTCACCGTTTAGGCGTTAAGCTCGACTAAGTCCCTCAGTTGCCAAAGGATGTTCGCATCCTTTGGCGTCTTACCTTTGTTTCCTATGGTAATCTTGCCGTTAACCGCCTACGATCATAGCTATTATTAATGGAATAGTTCGAGGTGGTTATGCGCTGGCAAGGGCGTCGTGAAAGTGACAATGTAGAAGACAGACGCAGTGATGGTGGCGGCGGTCCTTCAATGGGCGGGCCCGGCTTCCGCTTACCCAGCGGCAAGGGCGGTATCATCCTGCTGATTGTGGTGCTGGTCGCAGGTTACTACGGGGTCGACCTCACCGGTCTGATGACCGGTCAGCCGCTGCAGCAGCAACAGCAATCTCAGCGCTCCATCAGCCCGAATGAAGATGAAGCGGCCAAATTTACCTCCGTTATTCTCGCCACAACTGAAGACACCTGGAGTCAGCAGTTCGAGAAGATGGGGCGCACCTACCAGCAGCCAAAGCTGGTGATGTACCGGGGCGCAACCCGCACCGGATGCGGTACCGGGCAATCTGTTATGGGGCCGTTCTATTGCCCGGCAGACGGCACCGTCTATATCGATCTCTCTTTTTACGATGACATGAAACGCAAGCTTGGCGCTGACGGTGATTTTGCCCAGGGCTACGTTATCGCGCATGAAGTCGGCCATCACGTGCAAAAGCTGCTGGGGATTGAGCCCAAAGTGCGCCAGCTTCAGCAGAACGCGTCTCAGGCCGAAGTGAACCGCCTTTCCGTCAAAATGGAACTGCAGGCGGACTGCTTCGCGGGCGTCTGGGGCCACAGCATGCAGCAGCAGGGCGTGCTGGAATCCGGGGATCTTGAAGAGGCATTAAACGCGGCTGAGGCCATCGGCGACGACCGTTTGCAGCAGCAGAGCCAGGGTCATGTCGTGCCGGACAGTTTCACTCACGGTACGTCACAGCAGCGCTACAGCTGGTTCAAGCGCGGCTTTGACAGCGGCGATCCGGCCCAGTGTAATACCTTCGGCAAAGCCATGTGATGGTGTCGTTTGAACATCTGACGCGCGAGCTTGAGCGTACCGGGCACCGCCGTCTGGTGGTGCTCACTGGCGATGAACAATGGACGTTGAGCCAGGCGGCTGGCCTGCGTGATGCCTTGCCGGGAGACTGGCTGTGGCTGGAGGAGAATCCCTCAAAAGCCGTTAGCGGGCTGCTGGGACGCGAATATCTGCACGCCGTTTTTGACGCGCGTGCCGGGTTTGATGTCTCAGCCTTTGCCGCACTCAGCGGGACGCTGCGCGCCGGAAGCCTGCTGGTGCTGCTGGTGCCGCCTCTCGCTGACTGGGCCGACAAGCCTGACGGCGATTCCGTGCGCTGGAGCGACAGCGCGGAACCCATCGCCACCCCGCGCTTCGTTCACCATTTTTGCCGGACGCTTGCCGCTGATGCGGATGCGATCGTCTGGCAACAGCATCGTCCTCTCTCTCTTCCCGCTGCGCCGGATTCGCCCGCCTGGCAGCCAGCCAGCGGCGAGCCGCAGCGCGAGCAGGCGGAGATCCTCGACGCGCTTCTGACCATGCCTGCGGGCGTTGCTGCCGTGACGGCACCGCGGGGGCGCGGAAAGTCAGCCCTCGCTGGGATGCTACTCAACAGCATTCAGGGGAGTGCGGTGGTCACTGCACCGGCCAAAGGGGCAACGGATGTCATTGCGCGCTTCGCTGGCGAGCGTTTTCACTTTATGGCCCCGGATGCGCTGCTGGCCTCCACGACAGAAGCCGACTGGCTGATTGTTGATGAAGCCGCAGCCATCCCCGGCCCGCTGCTGGACAAGCTGGTGTCGCGCTTTCCTCGCGTGTTGCTGACCACCACGGTCCAGGGTTATGAAGGCACGGGCAGGGGGTTTCTGCTCAAGTTCTGCGCCCGGTTCAGCGGGCTGCGGCGCTATACCTTATCCACCCCCATTCGCTGGGCGGCCGGGTGTCCGCTTGAGCGGATAGTGGCGAATACGCTGCTGTTTGACGACGCGCTTATTGACCGCAAACCGGAAGGTGACGTGCGTATACGGTCGCTGGAGCCGCGGATGTGGGAGAGCGACCCGGCGCGCGTGGCAAGCGTGTATGAACTGCTGTGTGCCGCGCACTACCGGACGTCCCCGCTCGATTTACGCCGGATGATGGACGCCCCCGGCCAGCACTTTGCGGTTGCACACGCGGGGGCGGATATGGCGGGCGCGCTCTGGCTGGTGGAAGAGGGGGGATTGCCCCCCGAACTGAGCCGCGCGGTGTGGGCGGGCTTTCGTCGTCCTCGCGGGAACCTTGTGGCGCAGTCACTGGCGGCGCACGGCGGGTCGCCTCTCGCGGCGACGCTGAAGGGGCGGCGGATTAGCCGCATTGCGGTGCATCCCCACCGTCAACGGGAAGGCATCGGCCAGCGGCTTATTCGCAGCGCCAGCGGTGAAGATTATCTCTCGGTAAGCTTTGGCTATACCGACGAGCTGTGGCGTTTCTGGCGGCAGTGCGGCTTTGTGCTGGTGCGAATGGGCAGCCATCGGGAAGCCAGCAGCGGGTGCTACACGGCGATGGCCTTACTGCCGCATAGCGAGGCCGGGCACCGCCTGTGCGCGCAGGAGCACCAGCGCCTGTGTCGCGATATGCGCGTTCTTTCGGCCTGGAACGGCGAAAAGATCCCGGTGACCGATGCCTGGGAAGCTACCCTTAATAGTGACGACTGGCTGGAGCTGGCGGGGTTTGCCTTTGCGCACCGGGCGTTTTCAACCTCGGTTGCTGCCCTGACGCGGCTGGTGTTAGCTACAGACATGCCGCTTCCGGCGCTGCGCGGGAAAATAGAGGGTAAGACGGAGGAGAAAGGGCGAAAAGCGCTGCTGGCTAAACTGCGGAGTGAAACCGCGCAAGCGCTTGAGAACCTTGATTATTCCCGCTGCCAGCAGCTGAAAGCCGACATTTTGCAATGGCAATTTTTTCAATGACTTCTTCAGTAAAGTGGCATGGTCATTACCCCGCAGAGGCGTAAAATCCTGCTCATCAATTAAGGAGACCGCCATGAAACACGACCATTTTGTTGTTCAAAGCCCTGACAAACCGGCTAAACAGTTACTGCTCCTGTTTCATGGCGTGGGCGATAATGCCGTCAATATGGGACAGATTGGCCGCTGGTTTGCGCCCGTTTTTCCGGAAGCATTGATCGTCAGCATCGGCGGCGTGGAGCCGTGCGGTCCAGACGGACGGCAGTGGTTCCCGGTTCAGGGCGTGACGGAGGAGAACCGTCAGGCGTGCATTGATGCGATCATGCCCACGTTTATCGACATCGTGCGCTACTGGCAGCAGCAGAGCGGCGTAGGCGCTGACGCAACGGCGCTGATTGGCTTCTCGCAGGGGTCAATCATGTCGCTGGAAAGCGTAAAAGCGCAGCCCGGCCTGGCTTCACGCGTCATCGCCTTTAACGGGCGTTATGCAACGCTACCGACAAGCGCGACCACGCAGACCACCATCCATCTCATTCACGGTGGTGAAGATCGGGTGATTGAGCTTTCGCATGCGGTAGCTGCCCAGGAAGCGCTGGTGCGTGAGGGCGGGGATGTGACGCTGGATATTGTTGACGATCTGGGCCACGCGATCGACGACCGCAGCATGCAGTTTGCGCTCGATCATCTGCGCTATACCGTGCCGAAGCACTACTTTGATGAAGCGCTCAGCGGCGGTAAGCCGAATGATGATGATATTGTTGAATTTATGTGAGGTTATCCCCTCTCCACAGGAGAGGGGATACAGACCGATTACTTCTTCTGGTCTTTCTTCGGCCAGTCGTCGTCATCGTCCCACTTATCGTTAAAATCACGGTGCGGCGGGAGATCCGGCTTATTCGCGAGAAACTTTTTGTGGTCAACGCGCTTAAGGTCTTTAATCACGTTCAGCAGTACGCCGACCAGAAACACCAGCACCAGAATCCACCAGTACTTTGCAAGCCAATCCATTCGCTATTCCTCTCTGAGCGCTCGTCAGGCGACGAGTTGCTCCATAATACGTTGATACATGCGGGCCAGTAGTTGTAAATCGGCTGCGTTCACACACTCGTTGATTTTGTGAATCGTCGCGTTAACCGGACCCAGTTCGACAACCTGTGCACCCATGCGGGCGATAAAGCGTCCGTCTGAGGTGCCGCCCGTCGTCAGCAGCTGCGGCTTAATTTCATTATAGTGCTCAATGGCGTTCACCACCGCATCCACCAGCTTGCCGCGCTGCGTCAGGAACGGCTGGCCGGAAAGCCACCAGTCAACGGTGTAGCGCAGGTTGTATTTTTCCAGCAGAGCGACAACGCGCGCTTTGATCGTCTCGTCGGTCAGTTCGGTACTGAAGCGAAAGTTGAACTGGACGAAGAAATCTCCCGGGATGACGTTGTTACTGCCGGTTCCGGCCTTGACGTTGGCGATCTGCATGCTGGTCGGCGGGAAGAACTCGTTGCCTTTATCCCACTCAATGCCTACCAGTTCGTTCAGCATTGGCGCGGCGCGGTGGACCGGGTTATCGGCCAGATGCGGGTAGGCCACATGCCCCTGAACCCCATGTATGGTCAGGTTACAGGTCAGCGAGCCGCGGCGACCATTTTTGACGACATCACCCACCACTTCGGTACTGGACGGCTCGCCGACCAGACAGTAGTCAAGACGTTCATTGCGCGCCATCAGCGCCTCAACGACCTTCACGGTACCGTTATGGGCGCTGGCTTCTTCATCGGAGGTGATCAAGAACGCGAGACGGTTTTTGTGGTTCGGATGCTGAGCCACAAAGCGCTCTGCCGCCACAACCATCGCCGCCAGCGAGCCTTTCATGTCTGCCGCGCCGCGGCCGAAGAGCATGCCATCGCGGATGGTCGGCTCAAACGGCGGATTAATCCAGCGATCAGCGTCACCCGCGGGAACGACGTCAGTGTGCCCGGCAAAGGCCAGCGTTTCGCCCTGGCCACGCCACGCCCAGAAGTTCTGGGTATCGCCAAAATCCATGCGCTCAACGGTAAAACCGATGGCGCGCAGGCGCTCAATCATTAATGCCTGACAACCTGCGTCGTCCGGGCTAAGGGAGGGACGGCGAATAAGCTGTTGAGTCAGCTCAATGACCGGGCATGACATACACTACACCTCTACGAAAAAGTCAGAATAAAGGGTTTCACTGAAACCCAGCAGCATAGGCTGACCTGGCTTGCAGAGCAATGGGCGTTTGATAATTGCCGGCATGTCGAGCATTAACTTTGCCGCGCTGTCGGCGTCAACGATGCTGGCGCGCACGGATTCGTCCAGCTTACGCCAGGTGGTGCCGCGGGTGTTCAGCAGCGCTTCCCATCCCAGTTCGTTAATGGCGGTATGCAGAAATTCTGCATCAAGCCCGTCGGCACGATAATCGTGGAAGCGGTACTCGACGTTATTAGTTTCCAGCCAGCGGCGTGCTTTTTTGATGGTGTCGCAATTTTTAATGCCGTACATCACAACCATGTTGAATCCTTTTGCTCTTATGGCGATTAAACGTTCAGTAAATTCGAAGATATATCTTTAGGTGGAATATAACACACTCAGGAATGCTCTGGATTTACACTTCTTCTTAATTCAACTCACACTTGTACGCTGAATATAGTTTCACCATTTAAGCATAGATGTCCACCGTGTTTAAATTCTGAATAAACTCAGCGCGTAAAATAAAACTCACCCGTTCGTAGGGCTATTTCAAAATATTGCTGGCCGTCACACAAAATTTAAACTCCTCCATTCATATTTATCATAAATCCCCAACGGTGGCGGGGTACAATCACAGCGATTGGTTAAACAGTCTTCACAATGGTGATACGTTTTCGTAGAATGCGCATAATAATAAGAGAGGTTGTTATGATTGAACGTGAACTGGGGAACTGGAAAGATTTTATCGAAGGCATGCTTCGTAAATGACATTCAGTAAGAATTGCAAGAGCACTAAAATAAGTAAAATAACCATAGTGTGAATTAATCACACAATAAAAAGGCGGCCGATTAAGCCGCCTTTTTTATGACTGCGGGTTATTCCTGTCGCTCCCGGAGCGGGAAGCGACGACGCACCAGCACAAAGAACAGCGGCACAAAATAAATCGCCAGGATGGTGGCCGCAATCATCCCACCCATGACGCCGGTACCCACCGCATGCTGGCTGCTTGAGCCTGCACCCGTGCTGGTTGCCATCGGCAGTACGCCAAAAATAAACGCCAGTGAGGTCATCAGGATCGGACGTAGGCGCTGGCGGCAGGCGTGCAGCGTGGCGGCCATCAGCTCGTGGCCTTTGGCATTCATCTCGTTGGCAAACTCAACGATCAGAATGGCGTTTTTCGCCGACAAGCCGATCACCGTAAGTAGCCCCACCTGGAAGTAAACGTCGTTCTCCAGGCCGCGCATCCAGGTCGCCAGCAGCGCACCGATAACCCCAAGTGGCACCACCAGCATGACCGAGAACGGAACCGACCAGCTCTCATACAGCGCGGCAAGGCAGAGGAAGACCACCAGCAAAGAAAGCGCATAGAGGGCAGGGGCCTGCGCCCCGGAGAGGCGCTCCTGGTAAGACATGGCCGTCCACTCCAGACCAAAACCGGCGGGCAACTGCTGCACCAGTTTTTCCATCGTGTCCATGGCGGTACCGGTGCTGACGCCCGGCGCGGCTTCCCCGACGATTTCAACTGCCGAATAGCCGTTATAGCGCTCCAGACGCGGCGAACCGCTCTCCCAGCGCGACGTGGCAAAGGCGGAGAAGGGGACCATTCCGCCAGAATTATTGCGTACAAACCAGCGGTTAATATCATCCGGCAACATGCGGAACGGCGCGGCTGCCTGGACATACACTTTTTTCACGCGGCCGCGATCCATAAAGTCATTTACGTAGCTTGAGCCCCATGCGGTTTGCAGGGTGTCGTTGATATCGTCGATCGACACGCCCAGCGCCTGCGCCTTACGCTGGTCGATATCCACCTGAAGCTGCGGGCTGTCGTCAAGACCGTTGTGACGAACGCGGGTCAGGCCGGGATCTTTCCCTGCTAGTTCTAGCAGCTTATCGCGCGCGGCCATCAGGGCCGAGTGGCCCGCGCCGGCGTGATCCTGCAGCTCCATATCAAACCCGGCGGAACTGCCCAGGCCGCTGATCGCGGGCGGGCTGCTGGCAAAGACGCGCGCCTCTTTAATGCGGGCAAACGCTTTGGTCGCGCGTTCGATGATGGCGAACGAGGTTCCCGTTCTGGCATCGCGTTCGTCCCAGTCTTTCAGGCGGACAAACATGCGGGCGACGTTCTGCCCGTTCCCGCCCGGGCCGGAGCCGACGGTAGAGAAGACCGAAACAACGTTATTTTTCTCTTTGGTGAAGAAGTACTGCTCAACGTTCTGAACCACCTTCAGCGTCTGCTGCTGGGTGGATCCGCTCGGGAGCTGCACCGAGGTGATGAACATCCCCCTGTCTTCCTGCGGCAGGAACGAGGTGGGAAGATGCAGGAACAGCCACACCATGCCGCCCAGCAGCACAACGTAAATCATCATCCAGCGCAGGCTGCGGTGTAGCACTTTGCCGACGGCAGATTCATACCGCTCGGCGTTGCGGTTGAACATGCGGTTAAACCAGCCGAAGAACCCTTTCTGGCCGTGATGTTCCCCTTTGTGCAGCGGCTTAAGGAGGGTGGCGCAGAGCGCGGGAGTGAGGATCAGCGCCACCAGCACGGAGAGCACCATCGCCGAGACGATGGTAATTGAGAACTGACGGTAAATCGCCCCGGTTGTACCGCCAAAGAAGGCCATCGGGATAAAGACCGCCGACAGCACCATCGCGATACCGACCAACGCCCCCTGAATTTGTCCCATCGATTTACGCGTCGCCTGACGCGGGGAAAGCCCCTCTTCGCTCATGATGCGCTCGACGTTTTCGACCACCACGATGGCATCGTCCACCAGCAGGCCAATCGCCAGCACCATGGCAAACATCGTCAGGGTGTTGATGCTGTAGCCGAACGCGTAAAGCACCGCAAAGGTGCCCAGCAGCACCACCGGGACGGCAATGGTGGGGATCAGCGTGGCGCGGAAGTTTTGCAGGAACAGGTACATGACCAGGAACACCAGGGCGATCGCTTCCAGCAGGGTTTTGACTACGTCCTCAATCGAGGCTTTAACGAAGGAGGTGGTTTCATAGGCGACCTTGTACTCCAGCCCGTGCGGGAAATACTGCGACAGCTCATCCAGACGGTCCAATACCAGCTTCGCCGTCGCCATTTCGTTTGCGCCGGAGGCCAGCTTAATTCCCAGTCCAGAGGCCGGGTTGCCGTTAAAGCGGCTCAGGTAATCGTATTTCTCCGCACCCATTTCCACCTTAGCAACGTCGCCCAGACGCACTTCTGAACCATCCTGATTCACGCGCAGGGTGATGTTGCGGAACTGGTCCGGGGTCTGAAGCAGAGATTGCGAATTAATGGTGGCGTTCAGGGCCTGTTTATCGACGGAAGGCGTGCCTCCCAGTTGCCCCACGGCAATTTGGGCGTTCTGTGCTTTGATGGCGTCCGTCACGTCGGTCGCCGTCATCTGATAGCTGTTCAGCTTGTTGGGATCGAGCCAGATACGCATCGAGTACTGTGAGCCATAGGCGTCGATATCCCCCACGCCGTTAATACGGCTGAGCGGGTCCTGAATATTACTGGCGACGTAGTCCGCAATGTCCTGTTTATCCATTGAGCCATCGGTGGAGACAAACGCGATGGTCAGAATGTTGGTATCACCGGTTTTACGCACGGTGACGCCCTGGTTCTGCACGGCCTGGGGCAATTTACGCATGGCCGACTGCAGCTGGTTTTGTACCTGCTGCACCGCTTCGTCCGGGTCGGTGCCCGCCTCAAAGCTCAGGGTGACAGTCGCCTGTCCCGTGGCGCTGCTTTGGGAGGACATGTACATCAGATTATCCAGACCCGTCATGTTCTGCTCGATAACCTGCGTCACGGTATTTTCCAGCGTTTGTGCGGACGCGCCGGGGTAGTTTGCTGTGACACGCACGTTCGGCGGTGCCAGATCGGGATATTGCTCAACGGGAAGAGAAGTAATCGCCAGGACACCTGTCAGACACAACAGGATGGCAAGCACCCAGGCAAAAATGGGGCGATCGATGAAAAAATTCGCCATGAAAGTGTGACCTCGTTTTGCTGCACGTCATTATTGTTTATTGCCCGCATCACTTTAGCGGTAAGGCCCAGGCCAAACGTGGAGAAATAAAGGAGATAATGTAAATTATCATGCGCTTTTCCCGGCGCTTCCCCCTTTACCGTTATTTACCTGTTAACGGCGCGGGTGCGGGGAACGTCACGCTGACCTGCGTGCCGCCGTTTTGCGGCTGCGAGAAGTGCAGCATTCCGCCGAGCCGTTGCGCGCGTTCTCGCATAATGTTCAACCCGTAGTGTCCCGGCGGCTCGCTGGCCTCGCCAATCCCGATGCCGTTGTCGCGAATGCTGACGCTGTGCGTGCCGTCCACGGCGGTCACGCAGCTGACGGTGATCTCGCTGGCCTGCGCGTGCTTAATCGCATTCAGGACGGCCTCCCGCACGATCTGCAGCAAATGCACCTGCTTCTGCGCGTCAAGCGCCAGGGTGGAGAGGCGGCAGTCGAGGTGCAGCTTCGCCTGCGTCTGGCTCTGCAGGGCATCGAGGGACTCCTGCAGCGCCGCGGGTAAATTCGCATGGTTTAGCGTCAGGCGGAAGGTGGTCAGCAGCTCGCGTAGCTGCTGCCAGGCGTTGTTCAGCTCGCGGGAGAAGTCGGTGATGATCGTCTGCGCGGAGGCATTTTCCGCCGGCACGGCGTGTTTAAGCAGCGTGAGCTGAATCCGCAGATAGGAGAGTACCTGCGCCAGCGAATCATGCAGCTCGCGGGCGATGGTGGCGCGCTCCTCCATCAGCAGCAGCTGCTGGTAATGCTTCTGCGCCTGGTTAAAGTACAGCCCACGTCCGAGCATGGTCGCCACGCTTCTCATCAGCGGAAGAGGAACGCTGCCCGTCTCGCTTTGCCAGCGCAGCTCGCCGTAGAGGGTATCCTGCATCAGCACCGGCAGGGTTTGCAGAGAAATGCCGCTCACCTCTGTTCCTTCACACAGCCGCCAGTCGTCGCTGGTGCGTAGCTCCAGGTAATTCATCTGCGTGTATTCATGCACAATCTGCAAAATATGCCGGAAGCACAGGCTGTCTATCTGCCCGGTATTCAGCGCCTGGGAGCATTTGAACAGCATGTCGAGCTGCTGGTGGGCTTCATGCAAATGCCGCGTCTTTTCCGCGACGGAGGCTTCGAGCGACCGATAGAGAGTATGTAGCTCGCCCGACATATGGTTGAACGCGCGGGAGAGCTGGCCCAGCTCGTTGGGGAGCGCGGTGTCCGGCGCCGGGGTGGTAAATTCCCCTCGCTCAATGCGTTCGCTGGCGGCCACCAGGTTGTTCAGCGGCAACACCACCTGGCGACGGATGCGCCGCAGGGTAAACAGCGTCAGCAGCAGGATCCCGAGCGCGCCAGCCAGAGAGAGGAGGGTCACCGTCTGGATTTTATTTTCGGTGTAGTGCTGGAGGGCGAGCACAAAGGCATCAATGCGGCCGACAAAATCCTCTATGTGAGCGTCATACCATGCGCTGTCGCCGCGGGCGATGTGCTTGTCCATGTCCAGCCAGGCCACATGCAGCTGCTGATAGCGCGCCTTGACGTTGTCCGGGACGTACCAGCGGTTCAGCTTCTCCAGGGAAGGCGCGCTTAACGTTCGCTGCCAGTTCTCACGATGCGCCATAAGGGAGGGGCTGTTGCGCTGCATCTCGTAGCCGAGGCGGTAGCTCTGCATGCGCAGCGATCCCGCAATGTTGATAGCTTCGGCGTCACGCTGGCTGCTGGCAAGCGTCAGCAGCGCGACGGTGCTGGTCAGCACGGACAGGGCAATGATCGAAAAGAAAGCCCAGGCAAGGCTTCCGGAAACGGGGCGTTTAACGGTCACGGAACGGATCTCTGCATAAAATGGCTCAGCCACAGGTCATGGGCAGTTGTACATTGCCTGATAACGCGGTGGCGAGCAAATAGCTTATTCATACTAAAGATAAGGTTATTGATCCAAAAGCCGCTGTGGGCATTAACCTGAAATCTGGCGAGAAGTAACGCGCCGCCTGAGCCGACGGAGGACAAAGCGGGCTTCACGGGGTAGTATAAACAGACTCATTTAGCCGTGGAGCCCGTATGTCCCTGAACATTACCGTTATCAAAGACAAAATCCTTTCTGAAAATTACTTTGTCCTGCGTAACATCACTTACGATTTAACCCGTAAGAACGGTGACGTGATTCGCCACAAACGCGAAGTCTACGACCGGGGCAATGGCGCAACCATTCTGCTGTATAACCGTGAAAAGCAAAGCGTGGTGCTGATTCGCCAGTTTCGGGTCGCGACCTGGGTCAACGGCAACGCGGACGGGCGCCTGATTGAAACCTGCGCCGGCCTGCTTGATGACGATGAGCCGGAAGTCTGCATCCGCAAGGAGGCCGTTGAGGAGACCGGTTTTGAAGTGGGCGAGGTGCAAAAAGTCTTTGAGCTTTTCATGTCCCCTGGCGGGGTGACCGAGCTGGTCCATTTCTTCATTGCGGAATACACCGATGCCCAGCGCACGCATCGCGGCGGCGGCGTGGAGGATGAAGACATTGAAGTGCTGGAAATGCCTTTCACCCAGGCCGTTGAGATGGTTAAAAGCGGCGAGATCCGCGACGGTAAAGCGGTGATCCTGTTACAGTATCTGCAAACCAGCGGCTTAATGAATCCTAAACCGATGCCGTGATAACGTGTATTTCAGATAAATCTATCCGATAAATCCGATTGAGCCCGCCCGCCCTGGGCACGAAGATACGCCCCAGATTGACCTTTTCGTTTCCGGGGCTGTGCCATTCATGCGCTACTGCGTTTTGCTTTTCTTCTTTTTCTGCGTGCTACCCGCACCTCTGGTGTGGGCTGCGCCCGCGCAGCAGTCTTTTTCAGACTGGCAGGTTACCTGCAATAACCAGAATTTTTGTGTTGCCCGGAATACCGGCGAGCATCGCGGTCTGGTCATGACGCTGAGCCGTAGCGCAGGCGCAAAAACGGACGCCAGCCTGCGCATCGATCTCGGCGGGCTTTCGGCCCCGCCGGTTAAAGAGCCTGACATTGCCCCGCGCCTGCTGCTCGACAACGTTCCGTTAAAGCTCAATTCGCAGCACTGGCAGTTAACCCCCTGGCATCTCAAAACTGACGATGCGGGTACCATCACCACGTTTCTGAAAAACATTCAGGAAGGGCAGGCGCTGACCCTGCGCGGGGGGAAGCAGACGATCTCGCTGGTCGGTCTGAAGGCGGCGCTGCTGTTTATCGACGCCCAGCAGAAGCGCGTTGGCAGCGAAACGGCATGGATTAAAAAAGGAGATAGCCCGCCGCTGAGCGTGCCTCCTGCACCGGCATTAAAAAAGGTGGCCGTGGTGAACCCGACGCCGACGCCGCTGACGCATAGCGAGCTGAACGATCTGCTGGATTATGGGACGTGGCGGATGAACAACAGCCAGTGCTCGCTGGATCCTAACCGTCGTGAAGTACGCGTCACTGCATTAACGGATGACAAAGCGCTGTTGATCGTCAGCTGTGAAGCGGGGGCCTATAACACGGTCGATCTGGCGTGGCAGGTCTCACGTAAAAAACCGTTCGCCGCCCGTAGCGTCAGGTTACGTCTGCCGTTCACCCCCTCCAGCCAGAGCAGCGACATGGAGCTGATGAACGCCCGCTTCGATGAGAAAACGCGCGAGTTGACGACGCTGGCGCTGGGACGCGGTATTGGAGACTGCGGGATCCAGACGCGCTGGCGTTTTGACGGCCAGCGTTTTCGCCTGGTACGCTACGCGGAAGAGCCAAGCTGCGATAGCTGGAATGGGCCAGACGCCTGGCCCACGCTGTGGATCACTCGCTAGTTTTGCCGGATAGCGCTGTCGCACTACAACACGCTCAGCGCTTTCTCCACCACGTTCTCAACGGTAAAGCCGAAATACGGGAACAGTTTGTCGGCAGGAGCGGATTCACCGTAACCCCGCATGCCCACAATTGCCCCTTTCAGCCCCACGTACTTATACCAGTAGTCGGCAATACCCGCTTCCACCGCCACGCGCGCCGCAACGCTGGAAGGCAGCACCGATTCCCGATACGCCTCGTCCTGGGCGTCAAAAATATCCGTTGAAGGCAGAGATACCACGCGCACCGCGTGACCTTCGGCGGTCAGCTTCTCCGCCGCTTTCACCGTGATTTCCACCTCGGAACCGGTGGCAATTAGGATCACGTCCGGCTTACCGCCGCTGTCCTTGAGAATATAGCCGCCGCGGGCGATGTTTTTTACCTGCTCCGGCGTGCGCTCGATCTGCGCCAGGTTCTGGCGCGACAGGATCAGCGCCGTGGGCCCGTTATGACGCTCAACGGCCAGCTTCCAGCCCACCGCGGCTTCGACCTGATCGCACGGACGCCAGGTGCTGAAGTTTGGCGTTAAGCGCAGGCTTGCCAGCTGCTCTACCGCCTGGTGCGTTGGGCCATCTTCCCCCAGCCCGATGGAGTCGTGGGTGTAGACCATGATCTGCCGGGCCTTCATCAGCGCCGCCATACGCGCCGCGTTTCGGGCGTACTCGACGAACATCAGGAAGGTGGCAGTGTAGGGCACGAAGCCGCCGTGATGGGCGATGCCGTTAGCAATCGCGGTCATCCCAAACTCGCGCACGCCGTAGTGGATGTAGTTCCCGGCAATGTCTTCCTTCAGGGATTTAGAGCCTGACCAGATGGTCAGGTTGCTTGGCGCCAGATCCGCCGAGCCGCCGAGCAGCTCAGGCAGGAGTGGGCCAATCGCGTTCAGGGTGTTTTGCGACGCTTTACGGGTAGCGATTTTCGCCGGGTTGGACTGCAGATTTTCTATCAGCGCCTGGGTTTTATCGTCCCAGTCTTCCGGCAGGCCGCCGCTCATGCGGCGGGAAAACTCGGCGGCCAGCTCCGGGTGCGCTTTTTTGTAGGCGGCAAATTTTTCGTTCCAGGCCTGCTGCGCTTTTTCACCCGCTTCGCGCGCGTCCCATGCTCTGTAGATCTCTTTCGGGATCTCAAACGGCGGATATTTCCAGCCCAGTTTCTGGCGGGTTAACGCCACTTCCTCTTCGCCCAGCGCCGCGCCGTGCGCCTCTTCTTTGCCCGCTTTGTTCGGCGAGCCGAAGCCAATGGTGGTACGGCAGATAATCAGGGACGGTTTGTCCTTCACGCTCTGCGCTTCCTGAATCGCTTTTTTCACCGCTTCCGGATCGTGGCCGTCAATCTCGTGCACCACGTGCCAGTGATAGGCCTCAAAGCGTTTTGCCGTGTCGTCGGTAAACCAGCCCTCGGTTTCCCCGTCGATGGAGATGCCGTTGTGGTCATAGAAGCCAATCAGCTTGCCGAGCCCCAGCGTGCCCGCCAGCGAGCAAACCTCGTGGGAGATCCCCTCCATCAGGCAGCCGTCACCCATAAAGACGTAGGTGTAGTGATCGACAATCTCGTGGTCGGGCTGGTTGAACTGCGCGGCCAGCGTACGCTCGGCAATTGCCAGGCCGACGGCATTCGCCAGCCCCTGGCCCAGCGGGCCGGTGGTCGTTTCCACGCCCGGCGTATAGCCGATCTCCGGGTGGCCCGGCGTTTTGGAGTGCAGCTGGCGGAAGTTTTTTAACTCCTCAAGCGGCAGGTCGTAGCCGGAAAGGTGCAGCAGGCTGTAGAGCAGCATCGAGGCGTGGCCGTTGGAGAGAATAAAACGGTCGCGGTCGTACCAGGTTGGGTCAGTGGGGTTGTGCTTCAGGAAGTCGTTCCACAGCACTTCGGCAATATCGGCCATCCCCATCGGGGCGCCAGGGTGGCCGGAATTGGCTTTTTGTACGGCATCCATGCTGAGGGCGCGAATGGCGTTAGCGAGCTCTTTACGGGACATAGTTCACTCCGTGGCAAGGTTAAAGTTTGGCGGCGAGAAGATCTTCGAGTTTTCGCTGGTCGACGGCGAACTGGCGGATGCCGTCCGCCAGTTTTTCCACGGCCATAGGGTCCTGATTATGCTCCCAGCGGAACTCCGCTTCGGTCATGGCTTTCGGTTTTGGCAGGACGGTAGAGGTCGGCACCAGCTTGCGGATCACCGTTTCGTCGCTCTCCTGCAGCTTTTTCAGCAGGTCAGGGGAGATGGTCAGACGGTCACACCCTGCGAGCGCCAGGATCTGCTCGGTGCGGCGGAAGCTGGCGCCCATCACGATGGTTTCGTAGCGGTGTTGCTTGTAATAATCGTAGATATTACGCACCGACTTCACGCCCGGATCCTCTTCCACCACGTACGGGTCCATCGGCTGTTTCGCCTGATACCAGTCGTAGATGCGCCCGACAAACGGCGAGATCAGGAACACGCCCGCTTCGGCACAGGCGCGCGCCTGGGCAAAGGAGAACAGCAGCGTCAGGTTGCAGTGGATCCCCTCTTTTTCCAGAACCTCTGCCGCGCGGATGCCTTCCCATGTGGACGCGAGCTTGATCAGAATGCGTGACTTATCGATCCCCTGTTCCTGGTAGAGCTCCACCAGGCGGCGCGCTTTGTTAATACTCTTTTCCTGATCGAATGAGAGGCGGGCATCCACTTCGGTCGACACGCGCCCCGGAATGCTTTTCAGAATTTCCGCACCAAAATTAACCGCCAGCTTGTCGCTGGCTTCAGCAACCTGCTGCTCCTGCGTTTTCCCGCGCTGTTTACCGTAGGTAATCGCGTCGTCAATCAGATGACTAAAGTGGGCAAGCCCCGCCGCTTTCAGAAGCAGCGAAGGGTTGGTGGTCGCGTCCTCTGGCTGATAGTGGCGAATCGACTCGATATCGCCGCTGTCTGCAACCACGGTGGTGAATTGTTTGATGCCGTCTAGCTGGTTCATAAATAATTACTCCTTGGAAATAAAAGAGTTAGATGAGTGCGTTAGTTCACACTTCTGAGAAAATCATGATGGACTTAACAAAAAAGCATAGCAGACGGGGCAGGCATTGCTTTTGAGACGGGTAACATGGCTGTTATAAATTGATAACAATTTTTAATGTGTGATGGCGAGAGTTTGGCAGCCTTCAAAGTTTATGCGCTGCTCAGCGGCGATACTATCTGACCGATACGTAAAAGGAATAACAAGATGGACGATCAGTTAAAACAGAGTGCCCTCGATTTTCACGAGTTCCCTGTCCCCGGTAAAATTCAGGTCTCCCCAACCAAGCCGCTGGCGACCCAGCGCGATCTGGCGCTGGCCTACTCGCCGGGCGTGGCTGCGCCATGTCTGGAGATCGAAAAAGATCCGCTGGCGGCCTACAAATACACCGCGCGCGGCAACCTTGTCGCCGTTATCTCTAACGGTACGGCGGTGCTGGGCCTGGGCAACATTGGTGCCCTGGCCGGTAAACCGGTGATGGAAGGGAAGGGCGTTCTGTTTAAGAAATTTGCCGGTATCGACGTGTTCGATATCGAAGTGGACGAACTCGATCCCGATAAGTTCATCAACGTGGTGGCCGCGCTGGAGCCGACCTTCGGCGGGATCAACCTGGAAGACATCAAAGCGCCGGAATGTTTCTATATCGAGCAGAAGTTGCGCGAGCGTATGAACATTCCCGTGTTCCATGACGACCAGCACGGCACGGCGATTATCAGCACCGCTGCCATTCTCAACGGCCTGCGCGTGGTGGAGAAAAATCTCTCTGACGTGCGCATGGTGGTCTCCGGTGCGGGCGCGGCGGCCATCGCCTGTATGAACCTGCTGGTGGCGTTGGGTATGCAGAAACACAATATCGTGGTCTGCGACTCTAAAGGCGTTATCTACAAAGACCGCGAGCCGAACATGGCGGAAACCAAAGCGGCGTATGCCGTGGAAGATGACGGCAAGCGCACGCTTGAGGACGTGATTGACGGCGCGGATATCTTCCTCGGTTGTTCAGGCCCGAAAGTGCTGACCCAGGAAATGGTGCAGAAAATGGCGCGCGCGCCGATGATCCTGGCGCTGGCGAACCCGGAACCGGAAATTCTGCCGCCGCTGGCGAAAGCGGTGCGCGAAGACGCCATTATCTGTACCGGCCGTTCGGACTACCCGAACCAGGTGAACAACGTGCTCTGCTTCCCGTTCATCTTCCGCGGGGCGCTGGACGTTGGCGCGACGGCGATCAACGAAGAGATGAAGCTTGCCGCCGTTCACGCCATCGCCGAGCTGGCGCACGCTGAGCAGAGCGAAGTGGTCGCCTCCGCGTACGGGGATCAGGATCTGAGCTTTGGCCCGGACTACATCATTCCAAAACCGTTCGATCCGCGCCTGATTGTCAAAATTGCGCCAGCCGTTGCCAAAGCGGCGATGGACTCCGGCGTGGCGACGCGTCCGATTCAGGATTTCGACGCGTACGTCGATAAACTCACCGAGTTCGTCTACAAAACTAACCTGTTTATGAAGCCGATCTTCTCTCAGGCTCGCGCAGACGCGAAGCGTGTGGTGCTGGCGGAAGGGGAAGAGGCGCGCGTGCTGCACGCCACGCAGGAACTGATCACCTTAGGGCTGGC
The DNA here is from genome assembly GCF_900324475.1 of Enterobacter bugandensis. Classification (NCBI taxonomy): domain Bacteria; kingdom Pseudomonadati; phylum Pseudomonadota; class Gammaproteobacteria; order Enterobacterales; family Enterobacteriaceae; genus Enterobacter; species Enterobacter bugandensis. The sequence continues at coordinate 3,429,260 of NZ_LT992502.1, read as the reverse complement.
GAAGCCGATCCTGATTGGTCGTCCGAGCGTGATCGAGATGCGCATTCAGAAGCTGGGCCTGCAGATTAAGCCGGGCGTGGACTTCGAGATCGTTAACAACGAATCCGATCCGCGCTTCAAGGAGTACTGGAACGAATATTACGCGATCATGAAGCGTCGCGGGATCACCCAGGAGCAGGCGCAGCGGGCGGTGATCAGCAATACTACGGTCATCGGCGCGATCATGGTCCATCGCGGCGAGGCGGATGCGCTGATCTGCGGCACCATCGGCGATTACCACGAGCATTTCAGCGTGGTGCAGGAGATCTTCGGCTATCGCGACGGCGTGCACACCGCCGGGGCGATGAACGCGCTGCTGCTGCCGAGCGGCAACACCTTTATTGCCGATACATACGTGAACGACGATCCAACCCCGGACGAGCTGGCGGAGATCACCGTGATGGCCGCCGAGACCGTGCGTCGCTTTGGTATCGAGCCTAAGGTGGCGCTGCTGTCGCACTCAAACTTTGGTTCGTCCAAATCCGCGGCGGCGTGCAAAATGCGCCAGACTCTGGAACTGGTGCGCGAGCGTGCGCCGGAGCTGATGATTGACGGGGAAATGCACGGTGATGCCGCGCTGGTGGAGAGCATCCGCAACGAACGTATGCCGGACAGCCCGCTGAAGGGATCGGCGAACATTCTGATTATGCCGAACGTGGAAGCGGCGCGTATCAGCTACAACCTGCTGCGCGTCTCCAGCTCTGAAGGGGTGACCGTAGGACCGGTGCTGATGGGCGTGGCGAAGCCGGTGCATGTGTTAACGCCGATTGCCTCCGTGCGCCGTATCGTGAATATGGTGGCGCTGGCGGTGGTTGAGGCGCAGACGCAGCCGCTGTAAGGGCGCGTGTGCTTACCCGACCTGGGGATTGAGTAGGCCGGATAAGCGCAGCGCCATCCGGCAGTTAAATCCAGTCGCGTACTTTAAGGAACTCACTCAAGGCAGCCTCCGGGCTGCCTTCTTTTGGCTCGTAGCTGTACTCCCAGCGCACCAGCGGCGGCATCGACATCAGAATCGACTCCGTGCGTCCGCCGGTCTGCAGGCCGAACAGCGTCCCGCGATCCCACACCAGGTTGAACTCTACGTACCGCCCGCGACGATAAAGCTGGAACTCACGCTCGCGCACGCCGTAGTCGGTGTTTTTACGGCGTTCGACAATCGGCAGGTACGCGTCGGTGAACCCTTCGCCCACCGCGCGCATAAAGCTAAATGCCGTATCAAAATCCGGCGTGTTGAGATCGTCAAAGAACAGCCCGCCGATGCCGCGCTGCTCGTCGCGGTGCTTCAGATAAAAGTAGTCGTCGCACCACTTTTTATATTTCGGGTAAACGTCTTCGCCAAACGGCAGGCAAAGGTTCCGCGCGGTGGTGTGCCAGTGCACGGCATCCTCTTCGAAGCCGTAGTAGGGCGTCATGTCGAAACCGCCGCCAAACCACCAGACCGGATCGGCTCCTGGCTTCTCCGCGATGAAAAAGCGGACGTTGGCGTGGCTGGTCGGAACAAACGGGTTATGCGGGTGGATCACCAGCGAGACGCCCATCGCTTCGAAGCTGCGGCCCGCCAGCTCAGGGCGGTGCGCGGTAGCGGACGCGGGCATGGCGTCGCCGTGAACGTGGGAAAAATTCACACCCGCCTGTTCGAAGATGCCGCCGTTACGCAGCACGCGGCTGCGCCCGCCGCCGCCCGCCTCGCGCTGCCAGCTATCTTCCTGAAATTCACCGCCGTCTGCGGCGGCCAGTTTCTGGCAAATCTCATCCTGCAACTGCAGCAGGAACGTTTTGACCAGCTGTGCATTGGGTTTCATCAGCGTTTCCTGGAGTGCGCTTTCTGGTTATCGAACCAGTTGAAGTAACTGATAATGCCGGAGGCGATGGCGTTGGCGATCTTCTGGCGAAACGCCGTGGTGCCGAGCAGGCGCTCTTCTTCCGGATTGGTAATAAAGGACGTTTCCACCAGCACGGACGGGATGGATGGTGACTTCAGCACCACAAACGCCGCCTGTTCCGTGCTTTTACTGTGCAGACGGTGCACCGGTTTAATCCGCTTGAGAATATGCGAGCCGAGCGTCAGGCTGTTTTTGATGGTGTCCGTTTGCACGAGATCGAACAGCACCTGCTGCAACAGATGATCTTTATCCGTGGCCTTCTTCCCGGCTACTTCATCCGCCCGGTTTTCGCGATCGGAAAGGTATTTCGCCATGGCGCTACTGGCGCCGCGGTTGGAGAGGGCAAACACCGACGCGCCCGCGGCGGAAGGGTTTGTGAAGCCATCCGCGTGAATGGACATAAACAGGTCGGCGCCGTGCTTGTGGGCAATTTCCACGCGGTCATACAGCGGAATAAACGTGTCGCCCGTACGCGTCAGGCGGGCGTCAATGCCGTTGCTGCGTAAAATCGATCGCACATTTTTTGCAATTGCCAGCACGACGTGTTTTTCTTTCGAACCGTTTCTGCCGATGGCGCCGGTATCAATACCGCCGTGGCCCGGATCGAGCATCACCAGACGCTTTGCGCCCGGCTTTTTGGTTTTCGGTTTGCTGTGTCCGTTACTGGTTTTGAGCGTGCTCTCGTCTTTTGCCTGAGCCTGCTTAGCGATGCCCGTTAACGTTAAGGCCGCCAGCCCCGCTTTGAGAACCTGACGACGCGATGTGAGTGCTTTTAATGGTTTGAATGTGCTCATGCGGCCTGAATACTGAAAAATGGGGTCCTGGTGTTATATCGTATCGTGTTTCCCGTTACGACAGTCCTTATTGAGAATTGTTTTACTTTTCATTTCAATACGTGACAAAGTGACATTATGCCAAATTTTGGCGAGATTTTCCCCGGTTATTGGCTAAACGCCCCGTTCACGCCATAATCACTGTTTTTAAACCCGAAAAGGCGGTTAATACCATGGAGATACGCGTTTTTCGCCAGGAAGATTTCGAAGAGGTGATCACCCTTTGGGAGCGCTGCGATCTGCTGCGTCCGTGGAACGATCCGGAAATGGATATCGAACGTAAGGTGAATCACGACGTTAGCCTGTTTCTGGTCGCGGAAGTGAACGGCGAGGTGGTCGGGACGGTAATGGGCGGCTACGACGGCCACCGTGGCTCGGCCTATTATCTGGGCGTCCACCCGGAATACCGGGCGCGCGGCATCGCCAACGCGCTGCTCAATCGTCTGGAAAAGAAACTCATCGCCCGCGGCTGCCCGAAAATCCAGATCATGGTGCGGGAAGATAACGACGTGGTGCTGGGCATGTATGAGCGTCTGGGCTACGAGCACGCCGACGTGCTGACGCTGGGTAAGCGCCTGATCGAAGATGAAGAGTACTGAGATCCACCCGGCTGACTATGACGCGCAGGGCCGCGTCAGGCTGCCGTTTTTATTCTGGTGCGTTTTGCTCCTCCAGGCCCGTACCTGGGTACTGTTTGTGATGGCCGGCGCGTCGCGCGGGCAGGGCGATACGCTGCTGAATCTCTTTTATCCCGACCACGATGCCTTCTGGCTCGGCTTACTGCCGGGCGTACCGGCGGTGTTGGCTTTTTTGTGCAGCGGTCGACGGCATGTAATCCCGCGTCTGTGGCGTGCGCTTCGCTGGCTGCTGATCCTCGCCCAGATTGCGCTGCTGTTCTGGCAACCCGTGCTCTGGTGGCTGGGTGAACCGCTTTCCGGTATCGGCATCGCGCTGGTGGTGGCGGATATTGTGGCGCTGATGTGGCTGCTGACGAATCCCCGCTTACGTGCCTGTTTTACGCAAGAGTCAGATTAGCGCGGCACTTTTTGCCGATGCCGCACTCCAACAAGCGTTGATTTAATTAGAAAGGACGTTTCAATGAAATCGCTGCGTTTACTTTTATGCGCTCTCCCGCTGGCGTTAACCGGCTGTTCGACGCTCTCCTCCATTAACTGGTCCGCCGCGTATCCGTGGAACTGGTTTGGCTCTTCCACCGAAGTGACCGAGCAGGGCGTGGGAAAAATTACCGCGTCAACGGCGCTCGATCAGGACGCCATTCAGGATGCCCTGAGCAGTGACTATCGCCTGCGTAGCGGGATGAAAACCGAGAATGGCAACATTGTGCGTTACTTTGAAGCGCTAAAGGGTGACAAGCTGGCGCTGGTGATTAACGGTGATAAAGGGACGGTGAACCGCATTGCCGTGCTGGACGAAGATATTCCGACCGCCAGCGGCGTAAAGGTGGGCACCCCGTTTAGCGATCTTTATAAACAGGCCTTTGGCAACTGCAGCAGCGCCCCTTCAGACGATGGCGTGGCGGTGGAATGTAAGGCGGAAGGCAGCCAGCACATCAGCTATGTCTTCACCGGAACCTGGAGCGGTCCGGAAGGATTGATGCCCTCTGACGACACGCTGAAGAGCTGGAAAGTGAGCAAAATACTCTGGAAGCAGTAATTTGCGCCTGAGCAAACCGCCTCGCTGAAATCCGGGTATAATAGCCGCCATCAATGCCACGCTGACGTGGCATCTTTATTTCAGGAGGAGCGATGTCTCAGGTTCAGAGTGGCATTTTGCCAGAACATTGCCGCGCGGCGATTTGGATTGAAGCCAATGTTAAAGGGGACGTGGATGCCCTGCGCGCGGCCAGCAAAGTTTTCGTTGATAAACTGGCCACCTTCCAGGCCAAATTCCCGGACGCCCATCTGGGTGCCGTTGTCGCTTTCGGCAATAACGTCTGGCGTCAGCTGAGCGGCGGCGAAGGCGCGGAAGAGCTGAAGGATTTTATCCCTTATGGCAAAGGCCTGGCGCCAGCCACCCAATACGACGTGCTGATCCACATCCTCTCTCTGCGCCACGACGTGAACTTCTCCGTTGCTCAGGCGGCGGTTGAAGCGTTTGGCGACAGCATCGACGTGCAGGAAGAGGTTCACGGCTTCCGCTGGGTGGAAGAGCGCGATCTGAGCGGCTTCGTTGACGGCACCGAAAACCCGGCGGGTGAAGAGGTTCGTCGCGACGTGGCGGTCATCAAAGACGGCGTGGACGCGGGCGGCAGCTACGTGTTCGTCCAGCGCTGGGAGCACAACCTCAAGCAGCTTAACCGCATGAGCGTGCACGACCAGGAGATGATGATTGGCCGCACCAAAGAAGCCAACGAAGAGATCGACGGCGATGCGCGCCCGGTGACCTCGCACCTGTCCCGCGTTGACCTTAAGGAAGACGGCAAGGGGCTCAAAATTGTTCGTCAGAGCCTGCCGTACGGCACGGCAAGCGGCACGCACGGCCTCTACTTCTGCGCCTACTGCGCGCGGCTGCACAATATTGAGCAGCAGCTGCTGAGCATGTTCGGTGACACTGACGGCAAGCGCGACGCCATGCTGCGCTTCACCCGCCCGGTAACCGGCGGCTACTATTTTGCGCCGTCCGTTGAGCGCCTGCTGGCGCTGTAAAACGCTCCCCATACGTAGGCCGGGTAAGCGTTAGCGCCACCCGGCAATTTTCCCCGTGCCCTTATTCCCTTTTCTGCTTGTAAATCACCAAACGGTATATAAAACCGTTACTCCTTTCATCCCCGTTATAAATATTATGACTATAAGATAGTCATCACATTTATAAGGGTGCGCAATGGCCGTTACTGTACTGAAAAAAGGAACTCTGGCGCTGGCAGGTTTACTGCTGGTGGCCCAGGCGCAGGCGACCGAGCTGCTGAACAGCTCGTATGATGTCTCCCGCGAGCTGTTTGCCGCCCTTAACCCACCGTTCGAGCAGCAGTGGGCAAAAGAAAACAATGGCGATAAGCTGACCATCAAGCAGTCCCACGCCGGTTCATCCAAGCAGGCGCTGGCGATCTTGCAGGGGCTGAAAGCAGATGTCGTGACCTACAACCAGGTGACTGACGTGCAGATCCTGCACGACAAGGGCAAACTGCTCCCGGCTGACTGGCAGAGCCGCTTGCCAAACAATAGCTCGCCGTTCTACTCCACCATGGGCTTCCTGGTGCGTAAGGGCAACCCGAAGAACATCCACGACTGGAGCGACCTGGTGCGTTCCGACGTGAAGCTGATTTTCCCGAACCCAAAAACCTCAGGTAACGCGCGCTACACCTATTTAGCCGCGTGGGGCGCGGCAGACAAGGCTGACGGTAATGATAAAGCGAAGACCGAGCAGTTCATGACCCAGTTCCTGAAAAACGTCGAAGTGTTTGATACCGGCGGCCGCGGCGCGACCACGACCTTCGCCGAGCGTGGTCTGGGCGACGTGCTGATCAGCTTTGAATCCGAAGTGAACAATATTCGCAAGCAGTACGAAGCGCAGGGCTTCGAGGTGGTTATTCCGAAAACCAACATCCTGGCCGAGTTCCCGGTGGCGTGGGTGGATAAAAACGTGCAGGCGAACGGCACCGAGAAAGCGGCAAAAGCCTATCTCAATTACCTGTACAGCCCGCAGGCGCAGGCCATCATCACCGATTACTACTACCGCGTGAACAACCCCGACGTAATGAACAAACTGAAGGACAAATTCCCGCAGACCGCGCTGTTCCGCGTGGAAGATCATTTCGGCTCCTGGCCTGAGGTGATGAAAACGCACTTTGCCAGCGGCGGTGAGTTAGACAAACTGCTGGCGGCGGGGCGTAAGTAATGTTTGCAGTCTCGACAAAACGCGTGCTGCCGGGCTTTACCTTAAGCCTCGGGACCAGCCTGCTGTTCGTCTGCCTGATCCTGCTGTTGCCGCTCAGCGCGCTGGTGATGCAGCTTGCTCAGATGAGCTGGGCGCAGTACTGGGACGTGGTCACCAACCCGCAGGTGGTGGCGGCCTATAAGGTGACGCTGCTGTCGGCGTTTGTTGCCTCCATTTTTAACGGCGTGTTTGGCCTGCTGATGGCGTGGATCTTAACCCGCTATCGCTTCCCGGGCCGTACGCTGCTTGATGCCCTGATGGATCTGCCGTTTGCGCTGCCGACGGCGGTTGCGGGCTTAACCCTCGCGTCGCTCTTCTCCGTGAACGGGCTGTACGGCGAGTGGCTGGCGAAATTTGACATCAAGGTGACCTATACCTGGCTCGGGATCGCGGTGGCGATGGCCTTTACCAGCATCCCGTTTGTGGTGCGTACCGTGCAGCCGGTACTGGAAGAGCTGGGTCCGGAATACGAAGAAGCGGCGGAAACGCTGGGCGCCACGCGCTGGCAGAGCTTCCGTAAAGTGATTCTGCCGGAGCTCTCTCCGGCGCTGATGGCAGGCGTCGCGCTGTCGTTTACCCGCAGTCTGGGTGAGTTCGGCGCGGTGATTTTTATCGCCGGGAACATCGCCTGGAAAACGGAAGTCACCTCGCTGATGATTTTCATCCGCCTGCAGGAGTTTGATTATCCGGCGGCGAGCGCGATTGCCTCGGTGATCCTCGCGGCCTCGCTGCTGCTGCTGTATTCGATAAACACTCTGCAAAGTCGCTTTGGTCGACGTGTGGTAGGTCACTGATGGCGGAAGTTACGCAATTGAAGCGATACGATGCGCCCCGCATCAACTGGGGTAAATGGTTTCTGATTGGTGTGGGCGTGCTGGTTTCCGCCCTCATTCTCGTCGTGCCGACGGTTTATATCTTCGTCCAGGCGTTCAGCAAGGGGCTGATACCCGCGCTGGAGAACCTGGCGAACCCGGACATGCTGCACGCCATCTGGCTGACGGTGCTGATTGCGCTGATCACCGTGCCGGTGAACCTGGTCTTCGGTACGCTGCTGGCCTGGCTGGTGACGCGCTTTAACTTCCCGGGACGTCAGCTGCTGCTGACTCTGCTGGATATTCCGTTTGCCGTGTCGCCTGTTGTTGCCGGTCTGGTTTACCTGCTCTTTTACGGCTCCAACGGCCCGCTGGGCGGCTGGCTGGATGAACATAACCTGCAGATCATGTTCGCCTGGCCGGGCATGGTGCTGGTGACCATCTTCGTGACCTGCCCATTTGTGGTACGTGAGCTGGTGCCGGTGATGTTAAGCCAGGGCAGCAATGAAGACGAAGCGGCCGTTCTGCTTGGCGCATCCGGCTGGCAGATGTTCCGCCGCGTGACGTTGCCGAACATTCGCTGGGCGCTGCTTTACGGCGTGGTGCTGACCAACGCCCGCGCCATCGGTGAGTTTGGTGCGGTGTCGGTGGTTTCCGGCTCGATTCGCGGTGAAACGCTGTCGCTGCCGCTGCAGATTGAACTCCTGCAGCAGGACTACAACACCATCGGCTCGTTTACTGCCGCAGCGTTGCTGACGCTGATGGCGATTTTGACCCTGTTTTTGAAGAGTGTGGTGCAGTGGCGTTTAGAGAATCAGGAAAAACGTCAGCATCAGGAGGGAAATCATGAGCATTGAGATTGCCAATATTAAGAAGTCTTTTGGTCGCACCCAGGTGCTGAATGATATCTCACTGGATATCCCTTCCGGACAAATGGTGGCGCTGCTGGGGCCGTCTGGCTCGGGTAAAACGACGCTGCTGCGGATCATCGCCGGGCTTGAGCATCAGACCAGCGGGCACATCCGCTTCCACGGCACCGACGTGAGCCGCCTGCACGCCCGCGATCGTAAAGTCGGCTTTGTCTTCCAGCATTATGCGCTGTTCCGCCACATGACCGTCTTCGACAATATCGCCTTTGGCCTGACGGTGCTGCCGCGTCGTGAACGCCCGGATGCAGCAACTATTAAGGCGAAAGTAACCAAACTGCTGGAGATGGTGCAGCTGGCGCATCTGGCGGACCGTTTCCCGGCGCAGCTTTCCGGCGGGCAGAAGCAGCGCGTGGCGCTGGCACGTGCGCTGGCCGTTGAGCCGCAAATACTGCTGCTGGATGAACCCTTCGGCGCGCTGGATGCGCAGGTGCGCAAAGAGCTGCGTCGCTGGCTGCGCCAGCTGCATGAAGAGCTGAAATTCACCAGCGTCTTCGTGACCCACGATCAGGAAGAGGCGATGGAAGTCGCGGACCGCGTGGTGGTCATGAGCCAGGGCAACATCGAGCAGGTTGACGAGCCGGAACAGCTCTGGCGCGAGCCGGCGACCCGCTTCGTGCTGGAGTTTATGGGCGAGGTGAACCGACTGCAGGGCACCATTCGCGGCGGTCAGTTCCACGTGGGCGCGCACCGCTGGCCGCTGGGCTACACCTCCGCACATCAGGGGCCGGTCGATCTGTTCCTGCGCCCGTGGGAAGTGGACGTCAGCCGCCGCACCAGCCTGGATTCCCCACTGCCGGTGCAGGTGCTGGAAGCTAGCCCTAAAGGACACTACACCCAATTGGTGGTACAGCCGCTGGGCTGGTATACCGAGCCGCTGACCGTGGTCATGCGCGACGACGTCCCGCCGCACCGGGGAGAGCGCCTGTTTGTCGGGCTGCAGCATGCGCGCATCTATCACGATAAGGAGCGCATTGAGACGCGCGAGGATATTGCTCTGGCGGAGTCAGCCTGATAGGTTATTGAGTATGTTTTTCGCCCGGTGGCGTGATGCTTACCGGGCTTTTTATTGAGTAAAAATCGTGAATACACTCGAACACACCATCGGCAACACCCCTCTGGTCAAGCTTCAGCGCATGGGATGTGCCAACGGCAGCGAAATCTGGGTCAAACTCGAAGGCAATAACCCGGCAGGGTCGGTGAAAGACCGCGCGGCGCTGTCGATGATTGTCCAGGCCGAGAAACGCGGTGAAATTAAGCCAGGCGATGTGCTGATTGAAGCCACCAGCGGCAACACCGGTATCGCGCTGGCAATGATTGCGGCGCTGAAAGGCTACCGCATGAAGCTGCTGATGCCGGACAACATGAGCCAGGAGCGCCGCGCCGCGATGCGCGCCTACGGGGCCGAGCTGATTCTGGTAACCAAAGAGCAGGGGATGGAAGGGGCGCGAGACTTAGCGTTAGCGATGGCCGAGCGCGGAGAAGGTAAACTGCTCGATCAGTTCAATAACCCGGACAACCCGTACGCGCACTACACCACCACCGGGCCGGAAATCTGGCAGCAAACCGGCGGGCGCATCACCCATTTTGTCTCCAGCATGGGCACCACCGGCACCATTATCGGCGTGTCCCGTTTTTTGCGCGAGCAGGAGAAACCGGTCACCATTGTTGGTCTGCAGCCGGAAGAGGGGAGCAGCATTCCGGGCATTCGCCGCTGGCCTGCGGAGTATATGCCGGGCATTTTTAATGCGCAGCTGGTGGATCGGGTGCTGGATATTCATCAGCGCGAGGCGGAGAATACCATGCGTGAACTGGCCGTGCGTGAAGGCATCTTCTGCGGGGTCAGCTCGGGGGGCGCGGTAGCGGGGGCGTTGCGCGTGGCGCAGGCAAACCCCGGTGCGGTCGTGGTGGCGATTATCTGCGATCGCGGCGATCGCTATTTGTCTACCGGCGTCTTTGGTGAAGAGAGTTATTCGCAGGGGGCGGGGATTTAAGCGTCATGGAGATGATTCTATTCCGGGATAACACCCGGGCGCAGCAAACCGACATTGTCGCGGTGCAGTCGCAGGTGGTTTACGGCAGCGTGGGGAACAGCATTGCTGTGCCGAACATTCGAACCCACAGGCTGAACGTGACCGCCGTGCCGACGGTGCTGTTTAGCAACACGCCGCATTACGACACCTTCTACGGCGGGGTGATCCCCGACGAGTGGTTCAGCGGCTACCTGAAGGCGCTGGAAGAGCGCGAGATCCTGCGCGAGCTTAAAGCGGTCACTACCGGCTATATGGGCAGCGCCAGCCAGATCGCGCTGCTGGCGCAGTGGCTGAGGGCGGTCAAAGCGCAGCATCCTGAGCTGCTGGTGCTGGTCGACCCGGTTATCGGCGATATCGACAGCGGAATGTACGTGAAGCCGGATATCCCGGAAGCGTACCGGGAACACCTGCTGCCGCTGGCGCAGGGGATTACGCCAAACGTCTATGAACTGGAAGTGTTAAGCGGTAAGCCGTGCCGGACGCCGGAAAGCGCTATTGCCGCCGCGCAGGGGTTGCTTTCTGACACTCTGAAATGGGTGGCGATCACCAGCGCGCCGGTCGCCGACGACCCGCAAAACATCCACGTGGTGCTGGTGACGCGTGAGGGCGTGACCGTCAGCGCTCATCCCCGCGTAGAAACCGATCTGAAAGGGACGGGGGATCTGTTCTGTTCAGAACTGGTGAGCGGAATTGTTGAGGGGAAAACCGTTGCTGATGCCATTCGCATGGCCGGGGATCGGGTGACTGATGTGATGCTTTATACCCAGTCGAAAGGCTACGACGAGCTTATCCTCCCTGCATAAACAAAAATGGCGCCCGAAGGCGCCATTTTTCTGTGCGGCAAGAATTACTTCTTGATGCGGATAACCGGGGTTTCGCCCACGGTGACGCTGCCAGACAGTTTGATCAGTTCTTTGATTTCGTCCATGTTGGAGATAACAACCGGCGTCAGGGTAGACTTGGCTTTTTCTTCCAGCAGTGGCAGATCGAATTCAATCACCGGGTCGCCAACTTTAACACGCTGGCCTTCTTCCGCGATACGCTTGAAGCCTTCGCCTTTCAGTTCAACGGTGTCGATACCGAAGTGAACGAACAGTTCGATACCGCTATCAGATTCGATAGAGAACGCATGGTTGGTTTCAAAAATTTTACCGATGGTGCCGTCAACTGGAGCAACCATTTTGTTGCCAGTTGGTTTGATAGCAATGCCATCACCAACGATTTTCTCAGCAAACACTACATCCGGCACGTCTTCGATGTTGACGATCTCGCCGGAGAGCGGAGCAACAATCTCAATAGTTCCGGAGTCTTTCTTATCATCAGAAACCAGAGATTTCAGTTTATCGAACAAACCCATGATCTTCTCCTAAGCAGTAATTTGGGCCGCATCTCGTGGATTAGCAGATTGTTTTTTCTTCAATGAACTTGTTAACCAGCGTCATTAACTCGTCCGTTGTCGGTTGAGCAAGAGCCTGCTCTGCTAACACCTTCGCATCTTCGAAGTTCGTGTTACGGATAATCTTCTTAATGCGCGGGATGGAAATGGCGCTCATAGAGAATTCGTCCAGACCCATACCCAGCAACAGAAGTGTAGCACGTTCGTCGCCTGCAAGCTCACCACACATGCCAGTCCATTTACCTTCTGCATGAGAAGCATCAATAACTTGCTTGATCAAGTTCAGTACGGACGGTGACATTGGCTGGTAGAGATGTGAAATCATATCATTACCACGGTCAACTGCCAGGGTGTACTGCGTTAAATCATTGGTGCCGATACTAAAGAAATCAACTTCTTTGGCTAAATGACGCGCAATGGTCGCCGCCGCTGGTGTTTCCACCATCACGCCGATCTCAATTGACTCGTCAAATGCTTTACCTTCGTCGCGCAGTTCCTGTTTGTAGATTTCGATCTCTTTCTTCAGTGCACGCACTTCTTCAACAGAGATGATCATCGGGAACATGATGCGCAGCTTACCGAAAGCGGAGGCACGCAGGATAGCGCGAACCTGGTCACGCAGGATCTCTTTACGATCCATCGCGATACGCACGGCACGCCAGCCCAGGAACGGGTTCTCTTCTTTCGGGAAGTTCATGTACGGCAGCTCTTTGTCGCCACCGATGTCCATGGTACGGACGATAACCGCCTGTGAGCCACACGCTTCTGCGACGGCTTTATACGCAGCAAACTGCTCTTCTTCCGTTGGCAGCGCGTCGCGGTCCATGAACAGGAATTCTGTACGATAGAGACCAACACCTTCCGCACCGTTGCGCTCAGCGCCATCAACGTCGCGTACGGTACCGATGTTTGCGCACACTTCTACCTGATGGCCGTCCAGGGTGATGGCTGGCAGGTCTTTCAGCTTAGCGAGTTCCGCTTTTTCAGTCGCAACCTGCTCCTGAACCGCGCGCAGTTTTTCGATCTCTTCGTTAGTTGGGTTGACGTAAACCAGATTGTTTACGGCATCCAGAATCAGATAGTCGCCGTTTTTCACCTGAGAGGTGACGCTACCGGTGCCCACGATCGCAGGCAGTTCCAGAGAACGCGCCATGATTGAGGTGTGGGAGGTACGGCCACCCGCGTCGGTGATGAAACCAAGGACCTTTTTCAGGTTCAGCTGTGCGGTTTCAGACGGGGTGAGGTCAGCGGCAACCAGGATCACTTCATCCTGAATCGCGCTCAGGTCGATAATGGCCAGGCCCAGGATGTTGCGCAGCAGGCGCTTACCGATGTCACGTACGTCAGCCGCACGCTCTTTCAGGTATTCATCATCCAGCTCTTCCAGGGCAGTTGCCTGACCTTCGATAACTTCATGCGCAGCCGCGTCGGCCGTCATGCCTTTATCTTTAATCAGGGCTATGATTTCCTGCTCCAGCTCCTCATCTTCGAGCAGCATGATGTGCCCTTCGAAGATGGCTTCTTTTTCTTCACCGAAAGTTTCGCCAGCTTTAGTTTTGATCGCTTCCAGTTGCGCAGATGCCTTGGCACGACCGCTCAGAAAACGTTCAACTTCCTGATCAACCTTGTCGGCAGAAATTTTTTTCCGGTCGATGACGATCTCGTCTTCTTTCAGCAGCAGTGCTTTGCCGAAAGCGATACCCGGGGATGCTAAAATGCCTGAAATCATAACCCTACCTTACTTGTGACTGATATTTAAAAGAACCCGGAAACTTACTCGAGCTCAGCCATCAGTTTAACCAGATGCTCAACTGCTTTCTGCTCGTCTTCACCTTCAGCAGAGATGGTAACAACGGTGCCCTGAGTCAGGCCCAGAGTCTGCAGTTTGAACAGGCTTTTTGCGCTAGCGCTTTTGCCGTTGGAAGTTACAGTGATTTCAGAAGTGAAGCCTTTCGCTTCTTTAACAAACTGAGCAGCAGGGCGGGTGTGCAGACCGTTCGGAGCGGTAATGGTAACTTCTTGCTGGAACATTGTATTTCCCCAACTTATAGGTTTAGTGTTGTGGAACTAAAGTCTAGCCTGGCGGCTTAACTTTAGCCTGTATTGTTAGCGCTGACGTTTCAATCGTCATTAAACATTATGCAGCGAAAGGAAGACTTGAACCAAATCATAAAATCGATTCAGCAAGGGTATTTCGTTCACTGATTAATTTCACGCTTCAAAATAATTGCTGGTTTAAATACCAGACACATCGGGGTGAAGCAATGCCAGGAGGGTCAAAAGTTTGAAGCAGGCCACAAAAAAGCACCCGAAAAGGTGCTTTTTTACGCGTTATTAACATACTGGCACTACTGTTGCAGCTCTTTTTCCGTGAACAGATCGGCAAACAGTGCGGTGCTCAAGTAACGCTCACCCGAGGAAGGAAGGATAACCACAATATTCTTATTGGTAAAGGCTTCATCTTCCTGAAGTTTGAGCGCTGCCGCAACGGCCGCACCGGAAGAGATACCCGCCAGAATGCCTTCTTCATCCATCAGACGACGCGCGGTAGAGATGGCCTCTTCGTTCGTGATGGCAACGACTTTATCGATCAGCTTCAGATCCAGGTTACCCGGAATGAAGCCCGCGCCGATGCCCTGAATTTTATGCGGGCCAGGCTTGAGCTCTTCGCCCGCCAGCGCCTGAGCGATAACCGGGGAGTCGGTAGGTTCAACGGCAACGGTAATCAGCTCTTTTTTACCTTTTGTGCCTTTAATATAGCGAGACACGCCGGTCAGCGTGCCGCCGGTGCCGACGCCGGAGATAAATACGTCAACCTGGCCGTCAGTATCTTCCCAGATTTCCGGGCCGGTGGTCTTCTCGTGAATTTCAGGGTTAGCCGGGTTGCTGAACTGCTGCAGCAGAAGATATTTCGCCGGATCGCTGGCCACGATCTCTTCCGCTTTCTGAATGGCACCTTTCATGCCCTTCGCGCCTTCGGTCAGGACCAGGTTCGCCCCCAGCGCTTTGAGCAGTTTGCGACGTTCGATGCTCATGGTTTCCGGCATGGTCAGGGTCAGCTTGTAGCCGCGTGCGGCAGCAACATAGGCCAGAGCGATACCGGTGTTACCGCTGGTCGGTTCCACCAGCTCAACGCCTGGCTTCAGCACGCCGCGTTTTTCAGCATCCCAAATCATGTTTGCACCGATGCGGCATTTTACGCTGAAGCTCGGGTTGCGTGATTCGACCTTCGCCAGAATGCGTCCATTACCGATACGGTTCAGTCGAACCAGGGGCGTATGACCGATAGTCAGCGAGTTGTCTTCATAAATCTTACTCATGGCCTGTCCTTAACTGTATGAAATTGGGATACCGACCCAGCATACCTGCTAAGCAGGTAGGGGGAAGTAAGGAATTCGCATATCTATATACTGCAAGGAAATAATGGGGATCAGTATGGAATAAGGGGCGGCATAAGCCACCCCTGCTTTACACATTTTTGCATTATTTCCATAACGCGTGCTTAGCACGATAACAGTCCACCCACATCGCCGTCGCGCCGCAAACCGCAACCGGCATGATGAACAAATTAAGGAAGGGAATCATGGTGAACAGGCTGGTCAGCGCGCCGAACTGCATATTGGCGACCTTCCGGGTGCGCAGAGCGGTGCGCATCGCTTTAAACGGCACCTTGTGGTTATCGAACGGATAGTCGCAGTACTGGATGGCCAGCATCCAGGCGCTGAACAGAAACCACAGCACCGGCGCAACCGTCTGGCCAATGCCGGGGACAAAGTAGAGGGCAAGCAGTACAACCGCGCGGGGGAGGTACCAGGCAAACTTCTGCCACTCGCGCTTCATAATGCGCGGGATATCTTTCACGATCCCCAGCACGCCCGTGTCCGGTGGCGTCGCGCCGGTAAGCCGCGCCTCCAGCTGTTCCGCCAGCAGGCCGTTAAACGGCGCGGCTATCCAGTTCGCGATCGTTGAGAATAAATAGCCGAATACCAGCAGCACGGAGATGACCGCCACCGGCCAGAGCAGGTAGTTAAGCCACTGCAGCCAGTCCGGCACGTAGCTCATCAGCGACGGGATCCAGCTTTCGAGCTTTGTGAACAGCCACCAGAACGCGCCGCCCATCAGAATAATGTTGATCAGCAGCGGCAGAATGACGAAGCGACGGATACCTGGCAGTGAAACCAGCTTCCAGCCCTGAGAAAAATACCAGACGCCGCTGCGCGGGGGAGAAGACGATGTTGAAACCATAACCAGGCTGTACTCCTTTTTTCACAACCAGTGGAATTGCCCGCCTATATTATCCACTTGCGGACCAATGACCAGTTCGGAAATGTTCGAAAAACCAGCAAAAAGCACGATTTACTTCATCTTTATGCTGCGAATGCTCTGCACACACTTGCACTTGACGTAAACGGCAAATACTCTTAGTGAATAAATGTTTGCCGTGGTGGCAAGGTGTTAGAACAACAGAGAATATAATGATGCAGGATTTGCGTCTGATATTAATCATTGTTGGCGCGATCGCCATAATCGCTTTACTGGTACATGGTTTCTGGACCAGCCGTAAAGAGCGTTCCTCGATGTTTCGCGATCGCCCACTGAAGCGCATGAAGTCCAGTCGTGATGATGATGACACTGAAGATGACATCACCGGTAGCGACGACGACGGCGTGGGTGAAGTTCGTGTTCATCGGGTCAATACTGCGCCCGGCGCGGCTCATGGGGAGCATGAAGCCCCCCGCGCTCCGCAGCACCAGTATCAACCGCCGTATGCCTCTGCCCAGCCGCGCCAGCCAGCGCCGCAGCCAGTGGAAGAACCTGTACGTCAGCCGCCGCAACCGCCTGTCCAACAGCAGCCCGCTGCGCCACAGCCGGTTCAACAGCAACCTGTGCAGCAGCCCGTGCAACAGCAACCTGTGCACCAGCCGCAGCAGCCTGTTCATGTACAGCCTGCGCCGCAGCCCGCTCCGGCTCCGCACGTTGAGCCAGAGCCGGTCGCTGAGCCTGAACCGGTTGTTGAAAAGCCGCAGCGTAAAGAAGCGGTGATCATCATGAACGTGGCCGCGCATCACGGCAGCCATCTCAACGGTGACGTGTTGCTCAACAGTATTCAACAGGCAGGTTTCAAGTTTGGCGATATGAACATTTTCCATCGCCATCTGAGCCCTGACGGTAGTGGTCCGGCGCTGTTTAGCCTGGCCAATATGGTCAACCCAGGCACCTTTGACCCGGAAATGACCGGTGATTTCGTGACGCCGGGTGTCACTATCTTTATGCAGGTGCCGTCCTACGGCGACGAGTTGCAAAACTTCAAGCTGATGCTGCAGTCCGCTCAGCACATCGCTGATGAAGTGGGTGGTGTGGTGCTTGACGATCAGCGTCGAATGATGACCCCGCAGAAGCTGCGCGAGTATCAGGACCGCATCCGCGAAGTGAAGGAAGCCAACGCGTAATTGTCGCGTTTACTTCAACTCCTCCTCAACCCCCGCCTGTCGGGGGTTTTTTCTCATTGATGGTGCGATATGGACTCAATCGAACAACAACTCACTGAACTGCGAACCACGCTTCGCCATCATGAATATCTCTATCATGTTATGGACGCACCGGAAGTGCCTGATGCGGAGTATGACCGGCTGATGCGCGAGCTGCGCGAGCTGGAGGCGCAGCACCCGGAACTGATTACGCCAGATTCTCCGACCCAGCGCGTCGGCGCCGAGCCGCTGGGGGCTTTCAGCCAGGTGCGTCACGAAGTGCCGATGCTGTCGCTGGACAACGTCTTTGATGAAGAGAGCTTCCTCGCGTTTAACAAGCGCGTGCAGGACCGTCTGAAAAGCAGCGATTCCCTCACCTGGTGCTGCGAGCTGAAGCTCGACGGCCTGGCGGTCAGCCTTCTCTATGAAAACGGCGTGCTGGTTCGTGCCGCCACGCGTGGCGACGGTACGACGGGTGAAGACATCACCACTAACGTGCGAACCATCCGCGCGATCCCGCTGAAGCTGCAGGGAGACAACATTCCCGCGCGTCTGGAAGTGCGCGGCGAGGTGTTCCTGCCGCAGGCGGGATTCGAGAAAATTAACGAAGAGGCGCGTCGCACCGGCGGGAAAGTGTTTGCTAACCCCCGTAACGCGGCGGCAGGCTCTCTGCGCCAGCTTGACCCGCGCATCACCGCGAAGCGACCGCTTACTTTCTTCTGCTACGGCGTCGGTATTCTGGAAGGTGGTGAGTTACCGGATACGCACCTCGGGCGTCTACTGCAGTTTAAAGCCTGGGGCCTGCCGGTGAGCAACCGCGTTCAGCTCTGCGACTCGCCGGAAGCGGTGCTGGCGTTCTACCACAAAGTGGAAGAGGACCGTCCGACGCTCGGCTTTGATATCGATGGCGTTGTCATCAAGGTCAATTCGCTGGCGCTGCAGGAGCAGCTGGGCTTTGTGGCGCGTGCGCCGCGCTGGGCGGTGGCGTTTAAATTCCCTGCTCAGGAGCAGATGACCTTCGTTCGCGACGTGGAGTTTCAGGTGGGACGTACGGGCGCTATTACCCCGGTCGCTCGACTGGAGCCGGTGCAGGTCGCAGGCGTGCTGGTGAGTAACGCTACGCTGCACAACGCCGATGAAATCGAACGCCTCGGCCTGCGCATCGGTGACAAAGTGGTGATTCGCCGCGCGGGCGATGTTATCCCGCAGGTGGTGAACGTTGTTGAGTCAGAACGTCCTGATGATACGCGCGAGGTCGTTTTCCCGACCCACTGCCCGGTATGCGGCTCTGACGTAGAGCGTGTGGAAGGCGAAGCGGTGGCCCGCTGTACGGGCGGCCTGATCTGCGGCGCACAGCGTAAAGAGTCGCTTAAGCACTTTGTTTCCCGTCGCGCAATGGACGTTGACGGCATGGGCGACAAGATTATCGATCAGCTGGTTGAGAAAGAGTATGTCCATACGCCAGCGGATCTGTTCAGGCTCACGGCGGGCAAACTGACCGGTCTGGATCGCATGGGGCCGAAGTCAGCTCAGAACGTGGTTAACGCGCTGGAAGCAGCGAAAGAGACGACCTTCGCCCGCTTCCTGTACGCGCTGGGCATTCGTGAAGTCGGCGAAGCGACGGCGGCAGGTTTAGCCGCGTACTTTGGTACGCTGGAGGCGCTGGAAAAGGCAAGCATCGAGGAGCTGCAGAAAGTGCCGGACGTCGGCATCGTCGTCGCCACGCACGTCTTTAACTTCTTTGCCGAAGAGAGCAACCGCGAGGTCATCGGCAAGCTGCTGGAAGAGGGCATTAAATGGCCCGCGCCGGTGGTGGTCAACGCCGAAGAAATTGATAGTCCATTTGCCGGTAAAACCGTGGTGCTAACCGGTAGCCTTAGCCAGCTTTCACGCGACGATGCAAAAGCGCGTCTGGTGGCGCTGGGGGCCAAAGTGGCGGGCAGCGTGTCGAAGAAAACCGACCTGGTGATTGCCGGCGAAGCTGCGGGTTCGAAGCTGGCGAAAGCCCAGGAGCTCGGCATTGAGGTTATCGACGAAGCGGAAATGATGCGCCTGTTAGGAGAGTAACGTGGAGAAAGAGCAGCTCGTTGAGATCGCCAATACGGAAATGCCGTTCGGTAAATATAAGGGCCGCAGGCTGATCGATTTGCCGGAGGAGTACCTGCTGTGGTTCGCCCGCAAGGACGAGTTCCCCGCCGGGCGCCTGGGCGAGCTGATGGCTATCACGTTACTGATCAAAACCGAGGGGCTGACCCAACTGGTGCAGCCCCTGAAGCGTCCTTAAGCCTTCGCGGCGCGGGTTTCTTCCTGCGCCAGCTTTTCCGTCTGGCGCTTGTAGCGACGCGCCAGCACCGCGCAGACCATCAGCTGGATCTGATGGAAAATCATCAGCGGCAGCACCATCATCCCGATCACCGAGGTGGGGAACAGAATGTTCGCCATCGGGATGCCGTTCGCCAGGCTCTTTTTGGAGCCGCAGAAGACGATGGTGATCTCATCGGCTTTGCTGAAGCCGCATTTGCGCGCCACAAAAACGTTCACCGCAATGACAATTGCCAGCAGAACGAGGCTGACCACCACGATAAACAGCAGCGAGCCTGCACCCACCTTATGCCAGATCCCGTTTACGACCGCTTCGCTGAAGGCGGAATAGACCACCAGCAGAATCGAAGACTGGTCGGTTTTGGAGATCCATTTCTTATGCTTCGCCACGAACGCCCCGGTCCACGGACGTGAGAGATGGCCCAGGACAAACGGCAGCAGCAGTTGCAGGCAGATTTTGCCGACTTGCTCAAGGTTACCTTCCGCGCCGTGCATGTTCATCAGCAGGCCCACCAGCAGCGGGGAGACGAAAATCCCTAACAGGCTGGATGCCGATGCGGAGCAGACCGCGGCTGCAACGTTCCCTCCGGCAAGAGAGGTAAAGGCAATGGCAGACTGCACGGTGGCCGGGAGAATACAGAGATACAGGAAACCGGTGTAGAGCGCCGGATCGACGTTAACCGGTGCCCACCAGGCAAACAGCACCCCGAGGATCGGGAACAAAATAAACGTGCTGCACATCACCCAGAGGTGCAGTCGCCAGTGGCTACCGCCAGCGATAATCGCTTCGCGGGAGAGCTTTGCGCCGTGCATAAAGAACAGCAGTGCGATGGCGGCTGTCGTCAGTCCCTCAAAAAAAGGGACGAAACCGCCGCGAGCAGGGAAGAACGAGGCCAGTAAAACGGTAGCCACCAGGGTGAGCGTAAACGGATCAAGAATACGAAATAGTTTCATAATGACTCCTGAAAACAGATGTCGCTATTGTGCTTTTTTCCATTTGAGAAATAAAATTGATTTATTGCATCCATTCATGAATTAAACAGATGAATTATTCCCTACGCCAGCTTCGCATTTTCGTCACCGTCGCTCATGCCCGCAGCTTTAGCCGGGCAGGGGAGATGATCGGCCTGAGCCAGTCGGCGGTCAGCCACAGCGTGAAAGAGCTGGAAAACCAGACCGGCGTTAGGTTGCTTGATCGCACCACGCGCGAAGTGGTCCTGACCGAAGCCGGGCAGCAGCTGGCCCTGCGTCTTGAACGGCTGCTTGATGAGCTGAACAGCACGCTCAGAGACGTGGGGAGGCTGGGGCAGCAGCTGTCGGGCACCGTGCGGGTTGCGGCCAGCCAGACGATATCCGCGCACCTTATCCCGCAATGTATTGCCGAGGGAAACCATCGCTATCCTGATATTGATTTTGTCCTGCATGACAGACCGCAGCAGTGGGTGCTGGAGAGCATCCGCCAGGGGGATGTGGATTTTGGTATTGTGATCGATCCTGGCCAGGTGAGCGATCTGGAATGCGAAAGCGTTCTTTCTGAGCCTTTTTTGCTGCTCTGCCGTGACGACGACCCGCTGGCAGCGTTGCTTGAGGTCAGCTGGCAGTCCCTGCAGGGGGCGAACCTGGTTTTACAGGATTATGCCTCAGGCAGCCGCCCGCTGATTGATTCCGCGCTGGTGAATCAGGGCGTTAAGGCAACGATCGTGCAGGAGATTGGTCATCCGGCCACGCTGTTTCCGATGGTGGAAGCCGGAATTGGCATCAGCGTGTTGCCCGCTCTGGCGCTTCCCCTGCCGCAGGGAAGCCAGCTGGCGGTGAAGCGGCTGACGCCCGTTGTCGAACGAAAGCTGATGCTGGTGCGGCGAAAAAATCGTTCGCTCTCGGGTGCGGCGCAGGCCATCTGGGAAGTGGTGCGTATCCAGGCACAACGATTAACCGAGGCCCGCATACGCGATCCACTGTTTAACGCATCAGACGATTAGATGTAGATATCAATCTGATTAGTGTCTGACGGGCTATTCACGCCTTCTACTTTGCCCAGTTTTTGATCCTGCTTCTTCTGAGCTTCTTCGGCCTGCTGGCGCTGCAGTGCGGCGAGCTGCGCCTGCAGCACTTTGATCTGGGTCTGAATCAGTTCCTGCTGCTTCTTCTTCTCATCTGCACTGCCGGGGCTGTTTGCCAGCTCTTTTAACTGCTGGGTCAGCTTTTTGATCTTGTCGAGAATGCGGGTGATTTGCGCAGAAGATATCGTTACTGCTCGAAGAGCCACTCGCGCCGCTGGTTTGAATCTGTTGGGTTGAAGCCTGAATGGTCGTCATACTTTTTCCTCGCGTTATAAAACAGAGGTATCGGCACCGACGGGATTAGCTTGAGGAAAATGCGGCAGGTTCACATTTTTATATCGCAGATAGCAAAAAAGCGCCTTTAGGGCGCTTTTTTACATTGGTGGGTCGTGCAGGATGACTCGCTTCGCTCGCCCTTCGGGCCGTCGCCGTAAACGGCTCCGGTGCCTCACTGCGTTCGGCTCGAACCTGCTGCAGGTTCGAATCATCCAGATCGCAGATAGCAAAAAAGCGCCTTTAGGGCGCTTTTTTACATTGGTGGGTCGTGCAGGATTCGAACCTGCGACCAATTGATTAAAAGTCAACTGCTCTACCAACTGAGCTAACGACCCAAAATGGTGGGCGATGACGGGCTCGAACCGCCGACCCCCTCCGTGTAAAGGAGATGCTCTACCAACTGAGCTAATCGCCCATTTCGGAACTGCTTTGATAAGGTGAGAATGGTGGGCGATGACGGGCTCGAACCGCCGACCCCCTCCGTGTAAAGGAGATGCTCTACCAACTGAGCTAATCGCCCAATCTCAATTCTTATCTACACTGCGAGTCTACCGAAGTAGATGGTGGGTGATGACGGGCTCGAACCGCCGACCCCCTCCGTGTAAAGGAGATGCTCTACCAACTGAGCTAATCACCCCCGCTGTGTGGAGTCCGCATTATAGGGAGAGTTGAAAATGAGTCAACGCATTTTCTAAAGTTTTTATTCGTTCGTCGTAAAATTAAACAAAACGATCGCAAAACGGGCGGTGGCGCATGATTTCTAAACAAAAACAGCAAACTCCGCCACGATAAAGGGATCGACATTGAGGAATCCCCCCACAGTGATAGAATATTGCCCATCGTTTTTTCCCCGGGATTTGCCGATTGCCGGCATCTTTATAACGTAAGGCCATTTCATGAAAATCAAAACTCGCTTCGCGCCGAGCCCGACAGGCTATCTGCACGTCGGTGGTGCTCGTACTGCTCTCTATTCCTGGCTTTTTGCACGCCACAACCAAGGTGAGTTCGTGCTGCGTATAGAAGATACCGATCTTGAGCGCTCCACGCCGGAAGCAATTGAAGCCATTATGGATGGTATGAACTGGCTGAACCTGCAGTGGGATGAAGGCCCGTATTTCCAGACCAAACGTTTTGACCGCTATAACGCTGTTATTGATGAGATGCTGGTCGCGGGCACGGCGTATAAGTGCTACTGCTCCAAAGAGCGTCTGGATGCGCTGCGTGAAGAGCAGATGGCGAACGGTGAGAAACCGCGCTATGACGGCCGCTGCCGCCACGACCACAGCGAGCATGCCGCTGATGAGCCATGCGTGGTGCGTTTTGCTAACCCGCAGGATGGCTCGGTGATTTTCGACGACCAGATCCGTGGCCCGATCGAATTCAGCAACCAGGAGCTGGACGATCTGATCATACGCCGTACCGACGGTTCCCCAACCTATAACTTCTGCGTCGTGGTTGATGACTGGGATATGGAAATTACCCACGTTATCCGTGGTGAAGACCATATCAACAATACCCCACGCCAGATCAACATCCTGAAAGCGCTGAATGCACCTGTTCCGGTCTATGCGCACGTCTCCATGATCAACGGCGACGACGGTAAAAAGCTGTCTAAACGTCACGGTGCGGTCAGCGTCATGCAGTATCGCGACGACGGCTATCTGCCGGAAGCGCTGCTGAACTATCTGGTGCGTCTGGGCTGGGCTCACGGCGACCAGGAGATCTTCAGCCGCGAAGAGATGATCGAACTGTTCTCTCTGAGCTCTGTGAGCAAATCTGCCAGCGCATTTAACACCGACAAGCTGCTGTGGCTCAACCATCACTACATCAATACCATGCCGCCGGAATATGTGGCGACTTACCTGCAGTGGCACATTGAGCAGGCAAACATTGATACCCGCACTGGCCCTGAGCTGGCGGACCTGGTAAAACTGCTCGGCGAGCGCTGCAAAACGCTGAAAGAAATTGCCGAAAGCTGCCGCTACTTCTATGAAGAGTTTGATGAGTTCGACGCTGACGCCGCGAAGAAGCACCTCCGCCCGGTTGCGCGTCAGCCGCTGGAAGTGGTGCGCGACAAGCTGGCTGCGCTCACCGAGTGGACCGCTGAAAATGTGCATCACGCCATTCAGGCGACCGCAGACGAACTGGAAGTGGGCATGGGCAAAGTCGGTATGCCGCTGCGCGTTGCGGTGACCGGCGCGGGTCAGTCTCCGGCGCTGGACGTGACTGTCCATGCCATCGGCAAGTCACGCAGCGTGGCGCGCATCAACAAGGCGCTGGATTTTA
Source organism: Enterobacter bugandensis (assembly GCF_900324475.1). Classification (NCBI taxonomy): domain Bacteria; kingdom Pseudomonadati; phylum Pseudomonadota; class Gammaproteobacteria; order Enterobacterales; family Enterobacteriaceae; genus Enterobacter; species Enterobacter bugandensis. The sequence continues at coordinate 3,405,032 of NZ_LT992502.1, read as the reverse complement.
TTGCAGAACGTGAAAATCAGCAGTAATTAAGCCATCTATAAGAAAAACGGCAGGGTATCCTGCCGTTTTTTTTTGCCTTTTATTCGGCAATACCCAGACGAGCAAGAAAACCGCGTATTCCTTCGCGCTTCAGTAAGGTATCCAGACGCTGCTGTTCAAGCTCAGTCATACTCTCCAGCGTTTCGATAATGCCCGGACGCAGACGTGAAGGCTGTCCATTGTAGGATGAGGCCACCTCAGCCAGATGATAAACCGCCTGACGGTTACGGATAGCCGGGAGGCTCATAATATGCTCCTTCACGCGTGCATCAACGTGAATGAGCCGCGCCCGACCGCCTTTTACGCCATTGAGTCCTTCGGTTTTCCACCCCTGCTGCCGTATCCAGCGATTTACCGTTTGTCTGGCAACACCCAAATTCTCCGCCAGCTCTTCCGTGGTCATTTTGCTACGTAGTCTTTTCATATTAATTCTGGTCGCGAATCCCTAAACGTTGCAACAAACCGGTAATCCCTTCCCGCAATAGCAGCGATGTCATCTGCTTCTGCTCTTCCGGCGTCATTTCATTGGCCAGCGTCAGGAGTAGGGTATGCAGCGAACCGTCAGTGCTAATGCCCTCAGGCATAGCGGATGTTTCCGTTGCCCGGCGTGCGCTGCGGATAAAGTCACGCACCTTTTCGTTCACATGCACCAGACGCGCTTTACCCCCCTGGACACCGGGCTTAGGCGACGTTATCCAACCCTCTTTGCGTACCCATTTATTGATGGTCTGTCGGCTATAGCCAGTGAGCAGGGCTAACTCTTCCGGCGTCATTCGTTCCTTGATCATGCAATTTCCTGAATATTCGTGGGGTTAATTAACGGCTCATTTTATAGCACCGTTTTACGTGAAAACGTGACAGGCTTAACTCATGACTGCGAGCAGGCTCGCAAAGTGATTCATTTGCATGATTTTTCGGCGATTGAACCGCGGCTATTGATTTTGCCGTTGACACTCCGCGGCGGAATTCATATTATGCCGCCCGTCAACATGACAGCTTTACGATGGGGCTATAGCTCAGCTGGGAGAGCGCCTGCTTTGCACGCAGGAGGTCTGCGGTTCGATCCCGCATAGCTCCACCAAACTCTGAACCCAACAGAGTGTGGTTAGTAAAGTAACATGTGGGGCTATAGCTCAGCTGGGAGAGCGCTTGCATGGCATGCAAGAGGTCAGCGGTTCGATCCCGCTTAGCTCCACCAAAATTTTAAACCCTCGTCAAAAGACGAGGTTTTTTTTTATGTTTTTGTAACACCCCTAAACATATTTTGTTGCCAAAATGGTTTTTTTCCATATCCCACCTCAACCGAAATCAATAAATCAGTCTATAAATAGACTTCAACTTGATTCGCGTAATTAATAAACCTATTATCCATGCGGTCAATGATATGAATGGATAATAATCTCCCCCAGCTTAATGAATAGAAAATCGTATAATAATGTAAAGATATTTATAATTGCTCTGGCGATCTGTCTGATTGCGGTTCCCGTTTCCCGTTATCTCTCCCCGCGTGCAATTGTTAATGAACACGACGTTTATTTAGCGTGGCTCCCGTTAAGCGTTATGCTGGCGATTATGCTGTTATTGGGGCGCCGCGGTATTCTGCCTATTCTGATAAGTTTTATGGTTGCTAATATATTTAACGTTAATTTAGCACCACTACAATATTCAGTATTACTGTTCTGTCAGACTTTCTCCGTATTCGCTGCCTGCGGTGTTCTGCGCCTTCTGCTGGGCCGGCGCTGGCGCTACTGTATGCCCAACAGGCACATTGGGTTACGCATATTTTGGCTCGGCTTTATGGTGCCGATAGGCATTAAAATGTCGATGTATCTCGCTGGCTATTTCTTTGATTTTCCGGTCACAATCTCAACTTTCTTCGGCGAAGGAACGGTAATTTATAACGTTGTTGATATTCAAAGCCTGATATGCGCGGCGATGATTTTTACCATGATGTTCTATTATCCGTTAAGAATGATTATTAATCCTCGTTATGCCATCAAGTTCTGGCGGCGAAGTGTGAAGCCCGTGTTTTTACACAAGAAATCATTATATATATTCGTCTGGCTGATGCTGTTAATCGCCATCATCGCAATTTTATGTGCGCCTTTTGAGTCGCCTGTTATTGCAGGCTATTTGATGCCGATTATTTTCATTCTCTTTACGTTAGCGATTAGCCGTCTGAGCTACGCGCTTATCTCTCTGCTGTGGGCCACCTCTGCGCTTCTGCTGTTGACCTACAACTACAACTTTCTAAACGGAGTGGAGTCGGGCCATTCGCTCTCCTTTATCCTGTCGGTACTGATCTCATTTGCTATCTGCCTGCTTTATATGTCGCGTATCTATCAGCGAAGCGAATGGTTGAAGCAGGGCTGGCAGGACAGAGCGCTCACCGATCCGCTGACCGGATTACCCAACATTCGTGCGCTGGAAGATTTTCTCCTCGACCACCCGGATGCCAAAGTGTGTTGCCTGAGAATGGATAATCTGGAGTTTTTAAGCCGCCATTACGGCATTCTCATGCGGGTGCACTGCAAACGAATGATCACGTCCTCTCTCCAGCCGCTGTTGCAAAAAGATGAGACGCTTTTCCAGCTGCCGGGAAGCGAGCTGGTGCTGGTATTGCTTGGGCAGGGAACGGCCGAGCGCCTCCAGCATATGGTTGATCGGCTGAACAGCCGTAAGATTTTCTGGAACAATACCGGGCTGGATATCGAATTTGGCGCGTCCTGGGGAATGGTCGAAAACGGTGAGAAACTGCACCACACGCTGGGGCAACTGAGCTGGCTGGCCGAGCAATCCTGCGGAGCGCACAACGTTCTTGCGCTGACGAATAGCCTGGAAGCTGCATCAGGACAAACAACGGAGCGTGTCCTGATGCTGGCGCGGATTAAGCACGCCCTGGAGGCGGGGCAGTTCCATTTGTATGCGCAGCCGATCCAGAAGGCGGACGGTAGCGGGTACTACGAAATTCTGGCGCGTATGGAGAGCGAGGGCGAGATCATCACCCCTGACCGCTTTATTCCCCTGATTGCCCAGTTCAACCTCAGCCACCGGTTTGATATGTGCGTCATGGAAAAATTACTGCTGTGGCTGCGCGATCACCCAGCCACGCAGGCTGGCGCCCGTTTCTCTGTCAATCTGATGCCGCTTACGCTGATGCAAAATGAGGTGGCGACTGAGATTTGTGCGCTCTTTGAACGGTACGGCGTTGCGCCTCAGGCTGTCGTGATTGAGATCACCGAAGAGCAGGCCTTCTCCAATTCCGGCTGCAGCATCCACAACATTCAGCAGCTGCGGAACTACGGTTTCAGGATTGCCATCGATGATTTTGGTACCGGCTACGCCAACTACGAGCGTCTGAGACGCCTGCAGGCAGACATCATTAAAATTGACGGCTGTTTCGTGAAAGATATTTGTACTGATGATATGGACGCAATGATCGTCCAGTCAATATGTAATCTGGCGAAGACGAAATCACTGTGCGTGGTGGCCGAATATGTTGAGACGCCAGCGCAGCGGGAGATGCTGCTACGCTTCGGCGTGGACTATCTCCAGGGCTACCTGATAGGCAAACCCAAACCGCTGGAAGAATTGCGGGCATAAAAAAACCGGGAGCAAGTCTCCCGGTTTTTTTTTACGGTAAACGTTACAGAACCAGCGCAGCGATAGAAGCAGACAGGACGCTCACCAGGGTGGAGCCGTAAACCAGTTTCAGGCCAAAGCGAGAAACCACGTTACCCTGTTCTTCGTTCAGGCCTTTAATCGCACCGGCGATAATACCGATGGACGAGAAGTTCGCGAAGGAGACCAGGAATACGGACAGAATGCCTTCCGCACGTGGAGAGAGCGTGCTGGCGATTTTCTGCAGATCCATCATCGCAACGAATTCGTTAGAAACCAGTTTGGTCGCCATGATACTTCCCACCTGCAGCGCTTCGTGAGCTGGAACACCCATCACCCATGCGACAGGGTAGAAGATGTAGCCCAGGATGCCCTGGAAGGAGATGCCCAGCACAGCGGCGAACAGGGCGTTCAGTGCGGAGATCAGGGCGATAAAGCCGATCAGCATCGCGGCAACAATAATCGCCACTTTGAAACCGGCCAGGATGTACTCACCCAGCATTTCGAAGAAGCTCTGACCTTCGTGCAGGTTAGACATCTGGATGTTCTCTTCGCTGGCGTCAACACGATACGGGTTGATCAGCGACAGAACGATAAAGGTGCTGAACATATTCAGAACCAGCGCTGCAACCACATATTTTGGCTCCAGCATGGTCATGTACGCGCCCACGATAGACATGGAAACGGTAGACATCGCGGTTGCCGCCATGGTGTACATGCGGTTACGAGACATTTTGCCGAGGATATCTTTATACGCGATGAAGTTCTCAGACTGACCGAGGATCAGGGAACTTACGGCGTTGAAAGATTCCAGCTTGCCCATGCCGTTTACTTTGGATAACAGGAAACCAATGCCACGAATAACGAACGGCAGAACGCGGATGTGCTGCAGAATACCGATCAGCGCGGAGATGAAGACGATTGGGCACAGTACCTTCAGGAAGAAGAATGCCAGACCTTCGTCGTTCATTTTACCGAAGACAAAGTTTGTCCCTTCGTTGGCGAATCCGAGCAGTTTTTCGAACATTTCGGAGAAGCCTTTCACGAAGCCGAGGCCTACGTTGGAGTTCAGGAAGAACCACGCAAGTAAAACTTCAATGACCAGCAGCTGGACAACATAACGAATACGAATTTTTTTGCGGTCTGTGCTGACCAGCAATGCGAGTGCAGTAACGACAACAAGTGCCAGGACAAAATGAAGGACGCGGTCCATATTTGCTCCAAATATGAGGCAGGTTTAATTTTCGTGCACATTCTATGTAACAACCGAAAAGAAAACGAGATCAGGGACACACTATAGTTACATCCTGTGACGAGTCTCAAAATTAGTGATCCACAATACATTTTTGTTATGTTAGGTAAATGAGTGAAAAGTTAAGTTTGTGTGCTACGCTTCACAAATGACCGCGCATTTTCACATTCTGTGATGTCGCACCACCTGCCCATCTATTGTTCTTAGCTATCAGAGAAATCATTTTAAACTCTCTAAATGATCTTGATAATCATTCTCATTTTGATAGCATTAAACATAGCAAAGGCTATATTTCCAGAGGCAGATAATGACAAACAGTCGCGTAGAGGGTAGCAGTGGTAGAGCCGCGCGCAAGTTGCGGTTCGCATTAATGGGACCTGCTTTTATTGCTGCCATCGGCTATATCGATCCGGGTAATTTTGCGACCAATATTCAGGCCGGGGCCAGTTTCGGCTATAAGCTGCTGTGGGTGGTCGTCTGGGCAAACCTGATGGCGATGCTGATTCAGATGCTCTCTGCAAAACTGGGGATTGCCACGGGTAAAAACCTGGCGGAGCAAATTCGCGACCATTATCCCCGTCCGGCGGTGTGGCTCTACTGGGTTCAGGCGGAAATTATCGCCATGGCAACCGATCTCGCTGAATTTATCGGGGCAGCGATCGGCTTTAAGCTGATTCTGGGCGTGTCGCTGTTACAGGGGGCGGTGCTGACCGGGATTGCCACATTCCTGATCCTGATGCTGCAACGTCGGGGTCAAAAACCGCTGGAGAAGGTCATTGGTGGCCTGCTGCTGTTTGTTGCTGCGGCGTACATCGTCGAGCTGATTTTCTCACAGCCGAATCTGGCGCAGCTCGCGAAAGGCATGGTGATCCCAAGCCTGCCAACCTCGGAAGCGGTTTTCCTGGCCGCCGGGGTACTTGGGGCGACCATTATGCCGCATGTCATTTATTTGCACTCCTCTTTGACCCAGCATCTGCACGGCGGGACGCGTAAAGAACGCTACTCGGCAACCAAATGGGATGTGGCAATCGCCATGACCATCGCGGGTTTTGTGAATCTGGCGATGATGGCCACCGCAGCCGCCGCTTTCCACTTTAACGGTCATACTGGTGTCGCCGATCTCGACCAGGCTTACCTCACGCTTGAGCCGTTACTGAGCCATGCTGCTGCCACGATATTTGGTCTGAGCCTGGTTGCCGCCGGTCTCTCCTCCACGGTGGTGGGGACGCTGGCAGGGCAGGTGGTGATGCAGGGATTTGTTCGCTTCCATATTCCATTGTGGGTGCGTCGTTTTATCACCATGCTTCCGTCGTTTATCGTGATTCTGATGGGGCTCGATCCAACGCGAATTCTGGTGATGAGCCAGGTGCTGCTGAGCTTTGGTATTGCGCTGGCGCTGGTGCCGCTGCTGATTTTCACCAGCAATAAAACTCTGATGGGCGAACTGGTTAATACGACGCTGGTGAAACGGGCCGGGTGGGCCATCGTGGTGGTCGTCGTAGCGCTAAACCTGTGGCTGTTGATTGGCACCGCGCTGGGGCTATAAAAGAAAAAGGAGCCGGGAGGCTCCTTTTTGCATTAATGATGACCGTGACCGTGACCACCGCGTCCTTTTCCGCCGTGACCCCAGCCGCCGCGGCGGTCGTCACGATCTTTCCAGCCTTCGCGGTAGCCGCGCTCATAGGCGTTGTTTTTATACCAGCCGCGATGCAGGCCGTTATCGTGCCTGCGCCAGCGGTCACCCCGCCATTCATAATGACGGTGCCAGTAATCACGGTCGCGCCAGTAGCCACCGTCCCAGTATCTGCCGTAGTCGTCACGATCGCCAATTTGTAATTTTACTGATGGCAACAGGGTGATTTCGCCAGCAGTGGCGACCAGCGGGGCAGAAGCCAGTAATACCGCTGCAAGAATCAGTGACCTGAACATACTCTTTCTCCTTCACGATCGGGGCCTTCGTGGGGCCTGTTAACGCAATATTACGAGTTGGTAAAGGCTCGTTTCATCGCCTCAACTCCGAATTCCCGAGGGAGAGCACTTTTTGCTAAAAGTGGTTTTATTTTGAACTACTCAGGATCTGGTCGATTAGAGAAAGTTCTTCTGCGGTAAACTGGCGGTTTTCCAGCATACCCACGGCATCATCAATCTGAGCCGTTTTGCTGGCTCCGATCAGCACCGACGTGACCTCCTCATGGCGTAATACCCAGGCAAGCGCCATCTGCGAGAGCTTCTGGCCGCGGCTTTCTGCCAGGGCGTTTAGCTGGCGCACCTTCTCAAGCTTCTCTTCGGTGATCTGTTCCGGGTTAAGGAATTGACTGCCGCTTGCCGCACGGGAATCGGCGGGAATACCGTTAAGATACCGGTTGGTCAACTGTCCCCCTGCCAGCGGCGAGAAGGGAATACAGCCGACCCCTTTTTCCTGCAGAACATCCAGCAAACCCTCTTCCGGCGCACGTTCGAACATTGAGTATTTCGGCTGGTGGATCAGGCAGGGCGTGCCCAGGTCATTCAGGATATCAATCGCTTTTCGCGCCAGCTCGGCAGGATAGTTGGATAACCCGACATACAGGGCTTTGCCCTGGCGCACCAGATGGTCAAGCGCTTTCATGGTTTCCTGCAGCGGTGTTTCCGGGTCCGGACGGTGATGATAGAAGATATCGACATATTCCAGCCCCATGCGCTTCAGGCTTTGATCGAGGCTTGCCAGCAGATATTTACGCGATCCCCAGTCGCCATAAGGGCCGTCCCACATGGTATATCCCGCTTTCGTGGAGACGATCAGCTCATCGCGCCAGGGCAGGAAATCCTCCTGCAAAATACGGCCGAAATTACGCTCGGCGGACCCCGGCGGGGGACCATAGTTATTGGCAAGGTCGAAATGTGTAATACCCAGATCGAACGCGCGCTGTAAAAGTTGACGGCTATTTTCGATAAGCGTAGCGTCACCAAAGTTATGCCACAGCCCCAGCGAGACCGCGGGCAACCTGAGTCCGCTTCGCCCACAGCGGCGATACTCCATTGTCTGATAACGATTTTTGTCCGGCTGATAACCCATTCGTATGACCTCTCGTGCTGAAGAGAAAAATCAGTGTATACGTTTACATTAACGTGAAAAAAAGCAGCATAACCCAGCATTTTTTGTAAAGCATTCTTTCCATAGCCTTCTTATCGCCAATTCTGGACAGCCATCACGCTTATTTAATACTCAAAGTGAGGTCAACATCAGAAGGATACCTGTTTATGCGTACCCCGTACTGCGTCGCCGATTACCTGCTGGACCGTCTTACAGATTGTGGAGCCGATCATCTGTTTGGCGTGCCGGGCGACTATAACCTGCAGTTTCTCGACCACGTAATAGACAGCCCGGATATCTGCTGGGTGGGCTGTGCCAACGAGTTAAACGCCTCTTATGCCGCTGACGGATATGCCCGATGTAAGGGCTTCGCCGCGCTGCTGACGACGTTTGGCGTCGGCGAATTAAGTGCCATGAACGGCATTGCGGGCAGCTATGCCGAGCACGTTCCGGTGCTGCATATTGTTGGCGCGCCGGGGATGGCGTCTCAGCAAAGAGGGGAACTGCTGCACCATACGCTGGGCGATGGTGAGTTCCGTCATTTTTACCATATGAGCGAGCCGATCACCGTTGCACAGGCGATCCTGACCGAACAAAACGCCTGTTATGAAATCGACCGGGTACTGACGACGATGCTCCGAGAACGTCGCCCCGGCTATTTGATGTTACCTGCTGATGTGGCAAAAAAAGCCGCTACGCCGCCTGTAAACGCTCTCACGCTTCGGCATGCCCATGCCGATAGCGCCTGCCTGAAAGCGTTCCGGGATGCTGCGGAGCGTCAACTGGCAGCGAGTAAGCGTACCGCGCTGTTAGCGGATTTTCTTGTCCTGCGCCATGGGCTGAAGCACGCGCTGCAGAAGTGGGTGAAGGATGTGCCGATGGCGCATGCCACGATGCTGATGGGCAAAGGCATATTCGACGAACGTAACGCCGGTTTTTACGGCACCTACAGCGGTTCGGCCAGTGCCGGTCCGGTAAAAGAGGCGATAGAGGGGGCGGATACGGTGCTGTGCATCGGCACGCGTTTTACCGATACTCTGACGGCCGGGTTTACCCATCAGTTAACGCCTGCACAGACGATAGAAGTCCAGCCTCATGCCGCCCGCGTCGGCGATATCTGGTTTACCGGCATCCCGATGGCCCAGGCCATTGAAGCGCTGCTGGAGCTGTGCAAACAGCATATTCACGATAAGCCTGTTCCGGCATCGCACAGCGCGATGAATTTCCCTCAGCCGGACGGCTCACTTACTCAGGAGAATTTCTGGCAAACGCTGCAAACGTTTATTCGCCCGGGAGACATCATCCTGGCCGATCAGGGCACCTCGGCCTTCGGCGCGATTGACCTGCGTTTGCCTGCCGACGTGAATTTTATCGTCCAGCCGCTGTGGGGCTCGATCGGCTACACCCTGGCCGCGGCGTTCGGTGCGCAAACGGCATGCCCGAACCGGCGGGTGATTGTGCTAACGGGGGATGGTGCGGCACAGTTGACCATTCAGGAGCTCGGGTCAATGTTGCGTGATAAACAACATCCCATCATTCTGGTGCTCAACAACGAAGGATACACGGTTGAAAGGGCAATTCACGGGCCGGAACAGCGTTACAATGACATTGCGCTATGGAACTGGACGCAAATCCCGCAGGCCCTGAGCCTCGATCCTCAGGCCCAGTGCTGGCAAGTCAGTGAAGCGGAGCAGCTGGCGGACGTGCTGGAAAAAGTGGCGCACCACGAGCGGCTCTCGCTAATTGAGGTGATGCTGCCAAAAGCGGATATCCCGCCGCTGCTGGGGGCGATTACCAAAGCGCTGGAAGCGCGCAATAGCGCCTGATTATTTGTCGTTTCGCCAGGCCATCATCATCGGTTTGCCCGCCAGCAGGAGCCAGGCGGGCAACATCACGATGCAGAGCAGCGGGAACAGCGTCGAATCCGGCACCACCACCGCCGCCATAAACAGGCTCAGCCATGCATCGCGCGTCACCACCAGTACCAGCCCCAGAATAGAGCAGGATACGGTAATCGCCGCCGGAACCGCGTCGACATGCTCGTGCAGCATCAGCCCCAGCGCCACGCCGACAAACACCGCCGGGAAGATACGCCCGCCGCGGAAACCGCACGCTGCAGCAACGACAAGCGCCGCCAGCTTGATGACGGCAAACAACAGGTAATCGGACACGCTAAATACTTGGCTGAAGGCCAGCTGCTGCATCTCGTCCAGACCTTTGAACAGGGTCACCGTTCCGCCAATTGCGCCTAAAACACCGAGGATTAACCCCCCTGTTCCCAGAATCAATACCGGATGTTTGAGTTTATGCACCAGCCGGTGCAGGCGCGGAAGACACCATACCGCCACCATGCCCAGCGCGATGGCGATCGCGACGACGATGGCGCCGCTGAATATATCTGCAATCCGCATCTCTCCGTAGTGCGGCAGAGAGAGGGAAAAATGGGGATGGAAAAACAGGCTTGTCGTCAGCGCGCCGGCAGCCGCGGCCATCAGTGGAGCGAACAGTTTATCCCAGAGCGGGACGTCGTTATCACTGGCCAACGTCTGAGAAAAGATCAGGGCAGCAGCGACAGGCGTGCCAAAAAGCGCCCCGATGGTGCCTGCGGAGGCGAGGATGGTCCAGTCCAGCGCGCCGACGCGAGGCAGAATGCGTGCGCCGAGGAACACCGCCAGGCCAATATTCACCGCCATAATCGGATGCTCGGGACCCAGGCTGACGCCGCCCGCCAGGCCCACGATCAACGCGACGATCAGCCCCGGCAGTGCAGAGGGGGGAACCGGGGCGCCAATAAGAGGTTCCAGCGCCGGGTCCGGTCCGGCGTGGCCGGGACTGAAACGGATCGCCAGACCCACCGCAATACCGGTTAACGTCAGCATCAGGATGATCCACGCCGAAGAATCCGCGGTGACCCCCAGTTTTGCCGGAAGCGCTGTCCATAAGAGAGTTTGCAGCACCGACGCGATTTTCATCACGACGATAAGGACCAGGCTTGAGGCCACGCCAATGATCAGCGCCGGAATTGCCAGCAACAGCATGGTTCTGGCTCGCGGGTGGAGCATGATGATTTCCTTGTACAAAATGCAATGACGTTACTTTGCATATTAAGCCTTATGGCAATAGTGCAAAAGGTGCTGAAACGGTAAAGTTATTCTGTGACGAAGATCGATAATCCACGGGCATTCACCTTCCGGTCGTTGTTGTTATCACGCCTTGAATTTACAGTGTCCGAAAGATTTATTCTGACTTTAGCGGAGCAGTAGAAGAATGACAAAGTATGCTTTGGTAGGCGATGTGGGCGGCACGAACGCGCGTCTCGCATTATGCGATGTAAGTAGCGGTGAAATTTCTCGGGCGAAGACCTACTCAGGGCTGGATTACCCAAGCCTTGAGGCCGTTGTTCGCGTCTATCTGGAAGAGCATCAGGTGAGCGTCGAAGACGGCTGCATCGCCATTGCCTGCCCGATAACCGGCGACTGGGTCGCAATGACCAACCATACCTGGGCATTCTCCATCGCAGAGATGAAAAAGAATCTCGGTTTTGCGCATCTGGAAATCATCAATGACTTCACCGCGGTGTCCATGGCGATCCCGATGCTGAAGCCGGAGCACCTGATTCAGTTTGGCGGCGCTGAACCGGTCGAAGGCAAGCCGATTGCGGTTTACGGCGCCGGTACCGGCCTGGGCGTGTCGCACCTGGTGCATGTTGCTCAGCGCTGGGTGAGCCTGCCGGGTGAAGGCGGCCATGTGGACTTTGCGCCAAACAGCGAAGAAGAGGGCATTATCCTCGAAGAGTTACGCGCGGAGATCGGCCACGTTTCCGCCGAGCGCGTCCTGTCAGGGCCGGGGCTGGTGAACCTGTATCGTGCGATTGTGAAATCGGACGGTCGTCTGCCGGAAAACCTGCAGCCGAAAGACGTCACTGAACGCGCGCTGGCGGACAGCTGCATCGACTGCCGTCGCGCTCTTTCGCTGTTCTGCGTTATTATGGGACGGTTCGGCGGCAACCTGGCGCTAACGCTGGGCACCTTTGGCGGGGTCTATATTGCGGGCGGGATCGTGCCGCGCTTCCTCGACTTCTTTAAAGCCTCCGGTTTCCGCGGCGGGTTTGAAGATAAAGGGCGTTTCAGAAGCTACGTACAGGACATTCCCGTTTATCTCATCGTGCATGATAACCCAGGCCTGCTGGGTTCGGGTGCCCATCTGCGTCAGGTTCTCGGTCAAATTCTCTGATGTATCATTACCCTCTCCCGCGGGAGAGGGCTCTTTCGTTACAGGTGCATCAGCTGGCGGAATTCTTTCACTTTGCTGCGGCTCACCGGCACCTGAAAATCCAAATCCTTAAGGCGCAAAATATAGGTGTTGTTAAACCACGGTTCAATCTCGCGGATCTTGTTTAAATTGACGCAAAACGAACGGTGGCAGCGGAAAAAGTGGGCTGCCGGAAGCTTGCTGCAGAATTCGGTAATGTTCATCGCCATGACATACGATTCCCGCCGCGTATAGACAAACGTCATCTTTTCGTGCGCTTCGGCGTAGTAGATATCGTTGACCGGGGTCACGATGATGCGCTCATCTTTGACCAGATTAATGGTGTCGTTTTCCCGTATCGTCGGGCTGGCGGTAGCCGGAGCGCTCTGTTGCTGCCATGCGGCCTCCAGCTTTTGCAGCATGCTGACAATTCGCGACTCCTGGTAAGGCTTCAGAATATAGTCAAATGCCTCCAGCTCGAAGGCTTCTACGGCATGCTCTTTCCATGCGGTAACGAACACAATAAACGGCTTATGGGCAAACTGATTGATATTTTGCGCCAGCAGCACGCCGTCCAGCGAGGGAATATTGATATCCAGAAAAATCGCGTCAACCCGGTTATGCTGCAGAAACTTCAGCACGTCCAGACCATCATCAAACGTACCCACAATCTCCATCTGGCTGTGGGTTTTGATAAGCCAGGTTAGTTCCTGTTGAGCCAGGAATTCATCTTCAACGATGATGACTTTCATATTACTCACCCTGAGGTAATAAAGATGTCGCCGCATGAACAGGGGAGCGCTCATTCGGGACGTAAAAAGCGATTTCAGTGCCTGGTTCAAGACGATGAATATGCAGCCCGTCGCCGTAGAGAAGCTTGACTCTGTGGTGCACGTTCAGCAGCCCGATTTTATTCCCGGGCATCTCGTTAGACTCCACGCGCTCAATGACTTTTGGGTCAATCCCGTGGCCGGTATCGCGCACCGCAATTCGCACCCGGTTGCCGCTTTCGGTGATGCTGATGGTGACCACCCCTTTGCCTTTACAGGGCTGAATACCGTGAACAATCGCGTTTTCAACCAGCGGCTGGATCAGCAGGCTCGGGATCACGCAATTGACCTCTTCATCAATATCGTAAATCACCGTGAGCTTGTCGCCAAAGCGCGCCTGCTCAATCGCGATATAGTCTTTGATCTGATAAAGCTCTTTTTTAATGTCTATCTGCTCGTCATCTTTCAGTTCGATGTTGTAGCGCAGATAGCGCGACAGGTTAAAAATCAGCTGGCGCGCGGTGTCCGGATTCAAACGAATGGAAGAGGAGATAGCGTTGAGCGCGTTAAACAGGAAATGGGGATTAATTTTGCTCTGCAGCGCGCGCAGCTCTGCCTTATTTGCCATCTCACGCAGCTGTTCTGCCCGGGAGACCTCAAGCTGAGTAGAGATAATCTGCGACAGGCCAATGGCCATCTCCTGCAGCGTGGAGGTGATCTGATGCGCGTGGCAGTAATAAATTTTCAGCGTGCCCGTCACAACGCCTTTTTCCCATAGCGGGATCACCAGCATCGAGTGAATTTCCGGCGTTCGGTGAGCTTCATCATTGTTTTTAATGATGATTTTTCCGTAGTTAATCGCCTGTCTGGTGGTCGGACTAATGGTGTCATCACTGTCGCGATAGTTGTGTTCTCCAACGCCTACGTAGGCCAGCACGTGGTCGATATTGGTGATGGCGACGGCGTCAGCGTGAATGTCGTGGCGGATGATCTCGCAGACCTGGCGCAGCGACTCCGCGTTAACGTGGCGAAAGAGCGGCAGCGTTTTGTTGGCAATATCCAGCGCCAGCTTGGCCTGACGGGCGGCGCTGGCCTCTTTTTCCCCTTCAACGCTCTGTACCAGCAGCACGATAAAACCGATGCAGACGCTGCCCAGGATCATAGGAATACCGATTTTCGAGACGATATCCAGCCCCAGCGCGGTGGTGGGGGCCCAGACGACGACAAGGACCATGGTCAGCGTTTCGCACACCATGCCCGCAGCAATCCCGGCGCGCCAGCGCTGTTTTTTTGGGATCTTACGGCCGATCCAGCCGGAAAGCACCCCGGCGATAATGCTGGTGATAAAGCATGGCACTGCCGTTACGCCACCGATATCAATCAGGTAGCGATGGGTCCCGGCAATCACGCCGGTGATGACACCCACCCACGGGCCAAACAAAATTCCGCCGGACATGACGGCGATAATGCGCACGTTAACCAGCGAACCCTCTACCGGCACCCCGGACCAGGTGCTAAACAGTGCGAACAGAGAAAAGATGGCGGTAACGGCCAGCAGCTCTTTCGGCGAGTGTGCGGATTTATGCAAAAGCTCGCGAAACAGGCGAATGCGAATCAGGAAGAACAGGCAAATCAGCATTAATGCCGCACGGTCAAAAACCGCCAGCAGCATAGTGAATATCTCGTGCACGGAGCAGACCTGGGCAAACGGGAAAGAACCATGATAAAAAACCTGGGGCGTATTGACCAGCTATCCGTCGGGTTTATCAAATGAGGAAAAACCATATTTTACAAAGGGGATTGTCAGGTGAGGATTGATGCTGCCCGATTTTTTCTCAGCGCCAAATCACCAGGTAACTGTTTTGATATCATTGTGTTAAATAACGGCTAACGGAAAGCCAATATCAGAACCCTGTTTCCATTTTCAGGCATTGCAGTGTTCCGGTTTTCACGGGGGCGCTTTTTTTTCATTTCCCTCTCGACAGGGTGATTTTTTTCAGGTTATTTTCTAAGCACGCCACATCGGTGGCAGCGTCGCTCGGACGGTCCGGGCGCTAACGTTAATCTGAGGAATCTATGGCTGAATTCAGTCCTGAACGCCGTTTTACACGTATCGATCGTCTCCCCCCTTATGTTTTCAATATCACTGCTGAACTGAAGATGGCTGCGCGTCGGCGCGGCGAAGATATTATCGATTTCAGCATGGGTAACCCTGACGGCCCAACGCCACCGCATATCGTTGAAAAGCTCTGCACGGTTGCCCAGCGCCCGGATACGCACGGCTACTCAACCTCGCGCGGTATTCCCAGGTTACGTCGCGCGATCTCGCGCTGGTATCAGGATCGTTATCAGGTTGATATCGATCCTGAAAGTGAGGCGATTGTCACCATCGGCTCGAAAGAAGGGTTGGCACATCTCATGCTGGCCACGCTGGATCACGGTGATACGGTGCTGGTACCCAATCCTAGTTACCCAATCCATATCTACGGCGCGGTGATTGCCGGGGCGCAGGTGCGCTCTGTTCCGCTAGTGGAAGGTGTCGATTTCTTTAATGAACTGGAACGTGCCATTCGCGAAAGCTACCCGAAACCCAAGATGATGATCCTCGGTTTCCCGTCGAACCCAACGGCGCAGTGCGTGGAGCTTGATTTCTTCGAGAAAGTTGTCGCTCTGGCCAAGCGTTATGACGTGCTGGTGGTTCATGATTTAGCCTACGCCGATATCGTCTATGACGGCTGGAAAGCCCCGTCGATAATGCAGGTTCCGGGCGCACGTGACGTGGCGGTGGAGTTCTTTACCCTGTCGAAAAGCTACAACATGGCGGGCTGGCGTATTGGCTTTATGGTGGGTAACAAAACGCTGGTAAGTGCACTGGCGCGCATCAAGAGTTACCACGATTACGGTACCTTCACGCCGCTGCAGGTTGCCGCTATTGCCGCTCTGGAGGGCGATCAGCAGTGCGTTCACGACATTGCTGCTCAGTATAAACGTCGCCGCGACGTACTCGTAAAAGGGTTACATGAGGCTGGCTGGATGGTGGAGATGCCGAAAGCGTCCATGTACGTCTGGGCGAAAATTCCGGAACCGTACGCAGCGATGGGTTCGCTGGAGTTTGCTAAAAAGCTGCTGCAGGACGCGAAGGTGTGTGTGTCCCCGGGCATCGGCTTTGGTGATTATGGCGACACCCACGTGCGCTTTGCTTTAATCGAAAACAGCGACCGTATTCGTCAGGCGGTGAGGGGCATCAAGAGTATGTTCCGGACCGATGGCCTGCTCTCAGCAAAGAGCGTTGCTGAAAACCCCGTGTCCTCATGACAAAAAAAACAGGAGCCAAATGGCTCCTGTTTTTTTGACCGCATGTTCTCACTAGATCATCAGGGCAAAGGTTCCGGCCCAGACTAAAACGATCACCGAAATGCCCATAAAGAAATATTTCACGTTTCATCGCTCCGCGTATCTTGTGGTACGCATTTAAAAACAGAGTCCAACTGATTATAGAGAACTGAAATCCCGGCTAAACAGAAATGAGAATTTTCCCGTTACGCCGATGACTCCCGCTCAGAATTCTGTGCTTTCCTGGTGCCAGACGGCGCTAATGTACGCTTAAAAATGAGGGGTGACAAGAGGGATTTTTTTAAATAATTTCCGCCACTTACGAGTGTCGTGGAACGGCGACAGTTTGATTTCACAGCGCAATAAATTCACTTTGGGCGACGCCATCAAAGACGGTTTTGCAGTGAGATGACAGGTGATTGAAAAGGCTAGTTTCTTAGCGAAACTAACCTTCATGCAGGGCTTAAATATAGAGGGAGGCTTCGCCAAGAGGACGCGTTTTGAAACGGCGATGCATCCAGAGGTATTGCTCCGGTGCGCGCATGATTTCAGTTTCGATGACCTTATTGATAAACGCTGCCGCTTCACACTCGTTTTCCGGATAGTTAGCCATTTCCGGAGAGATGTGCAGACGGTAGCCTGACTTATCCGCTTTTCTCACCATCGTCACGGTCAGCATGGAGGCACCTGACAAACGCGAAATGACGAAAGTCCCGTTGGTCGTCGCTACATCCTTCACGGCAAAGAAGGGGGCAAAGCTGCTGCCTTTGCGTCCGTAATCCTGGTCAGGAGCGAACCAGACGGCCTCACCTTTCTTCAGGGCGCCAACCATACCGCGCAGGTTGTTACGGCTGATCATCGCTTTATTGGAGCGCATGCGGCCTCGCGTCTGAACCCACTCCATCAGTGCACTGTTGTGCGGTCTGTAGGTTGCCATCATTGGCTGACAAAGGCCCATCACGCGCCCGCCAAGCTCCAGGGACATAAAGTGCACGCCAACAACCATCACGCCGCGTTTTTGCAGCTGAGCGCGTTTAAGGTTGTCCAGTCCTTCTACATCAAACCATTTGCGGACGCGTTCATCCGGCCAGAACCAGGCCATGCCGGTTTCAAGCAGCGCCATGCCGATGGATTTAAAGTTTTCAGAGATCAGTTTTTCGCGCTCTTCAGCATTGTACTGAGGAAAGCAAAGCTCGATGTTTTTACGCGCGATAGATTCGCGACGCTTCAGGAAATAGCGGGATGCGCTGCCCAGTTTCGACCCCAGCATACGCAGCACAGGGTAGGGGAGCTGTACCAGCAGCCAGAGAACGCCAAGACCAAACCATGTAAACCAGTAACGCGGGTGTAAAAACGCGCGTTGAAATTTGGATTGAGACAAAATAGAGAAACCTATGTAGAGCCGGTGAAAGTAACGCTTAGTGCGATACCACGTGCCTATTAGACCGTAGTACAAGGTCATGGTTGCAGGCTTTACCGATCTTTACGGCGTTACCTGGCCATAGCTGACGTTGGGTGGGCGGTATAATGTAACACCGTTATACGATATGTGCTATTACTCGTTTTTGATTAAAAAAGCGACGATCCAGGAGGTGTTTGATTTTACAGATTTTATAAACAGCCGCATTGAGAGCATCCCTCCTTCTTGCGCGGCGACCAGAAGCCTCTGTGCAAGGATAAAGTCAATTCACGAGCAAGCACGGTATTAATGATTGACGACTCGTTAAGTATCCGGAAATGAATTTTTTACTACATATAATAAATAAGAATTTTCATAAGGAAAAATCTTATATATTATTCATGCCATCAATAAAATATTCACTTTTCATACTTTTTCGTTTCTTCTTTTTTTACGTTCCTCAATAGCTTCTTTCAGTTAATTCATGCTTTTTTGACAAAGTGTCGTGATGCAAATCAAAATAAGTTGTTTTTATTAGTATCTCACTGGTTGCGATCCTTTTAACGATATAAATATTTGGTTTGCGCGAAAAGAGTAGTTTCTTTTTCTGCCTTGGTAGGGCATTACACAATAATAGTTTAGCAGAAAATTCTTAAGAAATTTCTCATTGCGGGTTAATGATCTGCGTATTTGATTTTGTGTCGATCATTATTCTATGATTGCGCATCAACGCGATACCGTGAAGTTGGCATAGCAAAACCAAAGAGGGAAGATGAGATGGCTGACAGTTTTCAGAATGAAGTGCCTAAGGCACGTATTAACCTAAAGCTTGACCTGCATACTGGCGGAGCAAGCAAGAAAATGGAATTACCATTGAAATTGCTTGTTGCGGGTGATTTTAGTAATGGGCAGGACACAGCGCCAATATTTGAGCGCGAAAAGGTTAATATCACGAAGAACAATTTTGATAGCGTTCTTTCCGAATATTCCCCAAAAGTTAATCTGACCGTTAAAAATACGCTGGCTGATGATGGCGGTGAGGACAACATTCAGCTGACTTTCCAGAGCATGAAAGATTTCACGCCAGAGCAGGTGGCAGCTCAGATACCGCAACTGAAGGCGATGCTGGCGATGCGCAACTTGCTCCGTGATTTGAAAGCCAACCTTTTGGACAACCAGACTTTCCGAAAAGAGCTGGAAAAAATCGTTCTTGACCAGTCGCTTAGCGCTGAGTTGCGAAATGAATTATCCGCACTGGCGTCAAAAAAATCGTAACCATCAGGCTGTTTTAACGGATTAATCAAGGAATGCTCATGTCTGTACAAAATAATATTACTGGCGGTGAAAGCGTGGTGCTGGAGCGCCCAGCAGCGGGTGGGGTTTACGCTTCCCTGTTTGAGAAAATCAATCTGAGCCCGGTCTCTGAGCTGAGCGCGCTGGATATCTGGCAAGATGCGCAGGCGATGTCGGATGCCACCGCCGATGAACGTCTGACTGCAGGTATGCAGGTCTTTCTGGAGTGTCTGACCAAAGCAGGCTCGAAAGTCGAAAAACTGGATAAAAGCCTGATTGATCACCATATCGCTGAGCTTGATTTTCAGATCAGCCGCCAGTTGGACGCTGTAATGCACCATGATGAATTTCAGGCGGTTGAGAGCCTGTGGCGTGGGGTGAAGTCGCTGGTGGATAAAACCGATTTTCGCCAGAACGTGAAAATTGAGCTTCTGAGTATGTCTAAAGAAGACCTGCGCCAGGACTTTGAAGACTGTCCGGAGGTGATCCAGAGTGGTCTGTATAAACAC
Source organism: Enterobacter bugandensis (assembly GCF_900324475.1). Classification (NCBI taxonomy): domain Bacteria; kingdom Pseudomonadati; phylum Pseudomonadota; class Gammaproteobacteria; order Enterobacterales; family Enterobacteriaceae; genus Enterobacter; species Enterobacter bugandensis. The sequence goes on along the minus strand of NZ_LT992502.1, from coordinate 3,385,492 downwards.
ACCTACATCGACGAATATGATACCCCGGGCGGCGAGCCGATTGCGGCGCTGATTTCCGCTTACGAGTTCGACGCTTCAGCGCAGGATGTCGCTCTGCTGCGCAATATCTCTAAAGTCTCTGCTGCGGCACATATGCCGTTTATTGGCTCGGCAGGCCCGAAATTCTTCCTCAAGGAGTCAATGGAAGACGTTGCGGCGATTAAAGATATTGGTAACTATTTCGACCGCGCCGAGTACATCAAGTGGAAATCGTTCCGTGATACCGACGACGCGCGCTACATCGGTCTGGTGATGCCCCGCGTACTGGGACGTTTGCCGTATGGCCCGGATACCGTTCCGGTTCGCAGCTTCAATTATGTCGAAGAGGTCAAAGGTCCGGATCACGACAAATACCTATGGACCAACGCATCGTTTGCTTTTGCGTCCAACATGGTGCGCAGCTTTATCAATAATGGCTGGTGTGTACAGATCCGTGGGCCACAGGCTGGTGGTGCGGTTCAGGACCTGCCTATCCATCTGTACGATCTCGGTACTGGCAATCAGGTAAAAATCCCGAGCGAAGTGATGATTCCTGAAACCCGTGAATTCGAATTCGCGAATCTGGGCTTCATTCCTTTGTCCTATTACAAAAACCGCGACTACGCCTGCTTCTTCTCGGCTAACTCCACACAGAAACCGGCGCTGTATGACACCGCAGATGCAACGGCGAACAGCCGCATCAATGCGCGTCTTCCGTACATCTTCCTGCTGTCGCGTATCGCCCACTACCTGAAGCTGATTCAGCGCGAAAACATTGGCACCACTAAGGATCGCCGACTTCTGGAGCTGGAGCTGAACACCTGGGTCCGCAGTCTGGTGACCGAAATGACCGATCCGGGCGATGAACTGCAGGCGTCTCATCCACTGCGTGATGCGAAAGTGGTGGTGGAAGATATTGAGGATAACCCGGGCTTCTTCCGCGTGAAATTGTATGCGATTCCGCACTTCCAGGTGGAAGGTATGGACGTCAACCTGTCGCTGGTTTCCCAGATGCCGAAAGCAAAAGCGTAAAAACAGGCAGGAAGCCGATGAAAACGGAACAACCGTTATGGGGTAGGGGCATTATGGTCTCTCCCCAGCATTTTCAGCAACAGGTCGCGTATGCGGCCTGGTCTGCCGAATGTATTGCCCGGCTGGGACTCATCTCACCCTGGGGGGTCATTGACGCCACTTTCGAACCGGAATCTCTCAAGCTTGGACGTCTCCAGGCCCGTCATCTGCATGTCCGTTTTCAGGACGGAACGCTGATTGATACAGACAATGCAGATTCTCTGCCGCCTGTGTTGTCGCTTGAAAGTGAATCGCAGGAGGTGACGGTGATGCTGGCGCTTCCGCTACTGCGGGCGAATGGCGGTAACTGCCTTAAACCCGATGAAGTGGCCGAGCGCCCGGTGCGATATCGTCAGCGCTGGCGAGATGTACGCAATGCGTATGGAGAAGACACCCGTCAGATTGCGGTAATGCAGCCGGAACTGACCCTGCGTTTTGCGCATCAGAACAACAGCGATTACCTGACTTGTCCAGTCGCCCGGCTGGAGCAAGATTCGCAGGGTGCATGGCAATTAGATGAGACGTTTCTTCCTCCGCTGTTGACCATTCAAGGCAGCCGCTGGCTGGTGACGCAACTGGAACAGTTGATGACCCAACTGCGGGCTCGTCTCTGTCGTTTGATGGCAATGCGGCGCGAAAGCAATGAGCGTATGGCTGACTTTGCCGTGGCTGATGTCTCTCTGTTCTGGCTGCTCAACGCCCTGAATAGCGCTGAGCCCGTACTGGATCAGTTCCAGCGTAATCTGCAAAGCCCGCCGGAACGTCTGTATCCGGAGCTTTCTCGCCTGGCGGGGAGCTTGCTGACATTTTCTCTGGAGCACCAGGTGAACGCTATTCCGGTCTGGCATCATGAGCAACTCAACGCGGTATTTCCGCCGTTGTTTGATTTACTTAGCGATCTGCTTGAAGCCAGTCTGCCGTCCCGCGTGGTGGCTCTGACGCTCGACTATGACCCACGACTGCACTTCTGGCAGGCTCGCCTGCATGACCCGCGTCTGCGCGAAGGAGCGGATTACTATCTTTCTGTACGGTCGCCGATACCGGTGGCGCAGTTGCAGGAACAGTTCCCGCGCCAGTGTAAGGTCGGCAGTCCTGACCATGTGCGTGGGATCGTCAACTCATCCCGCGTGGGTGTACCGCTGATGCCGCTGCGTCATGTGCCAGCCGCCATTCCGCTGCGCCTGGAAAATCAGTATTTCAGTCTCGACCTCTCGCATCCTTTGGCAGCCGAAATGCTCCAGAGCGGGACATGCATGTTTTACGTCCCGGGCATGCTTGGTGAGCCTGAACTTGAACTCTTTGCGGTACTGAGAACATGAGTGAGCGTAAACGCGGCATTGCCGTGCCTGTTGATATTGACGCACTGCTGCAGGATACCTGGCTTCAGGTCATCAGCCTTCGCCATGGCCCGCTGTTTCAGGAAGGTGAAGGTCGGGTCTTATGGGAACGCTGTATCGCTGATGTAGAGCGCGTTCAGCGTGAACTAAAAGCGAGTGAACTCGATGAAGCCAGCTGTAGGCATATCCTCACTGCACAATGTGCATTGCTTGATGAAGCGGTAAAAGGCCGCGGTGTAGAGGATGATGCCTGTGTGCAGTGGTATGACATTCCTTTGCAGGGACACTTCCTCGGCACGATGGACGCCGGTGACACCTTGTGTGACAGGATGCGCGATGTGCTGCGTGAACCTGCACCAGACAATGCCGTACTGACCTGCTTTCAGCGGGTAATGATGCTCGGTTTTCTGGGTAGTTACCGCTCGCTAAGCGATCCTGAGCGTCAGAAGCTGGTCAGCGCCCTCAATGAACGTGTTACGCCGTTCAGCTATCCGCAGACTCACCCTGTTCTGGCAGAGAGTCGCACCGGACGCGGGACGGGAGGCTGGCTGGCGTCATGGCCCGCTCGTATCGGCCTGAGCGTGATTGTTCTTGCCGCGCTCTGGTGGGGACTGGATCAATGGCTCGATCAGATGCTGCTGACCCTGTTGCCGGGAGTCATAAAATGAGTCCTGTACAACAGCGCGGGCTTGCGCTGTGGGCCGCCCTGCTGAGTGCTGTGGTATGCCTGGCTTTTTTGCCGTTATCCCGGCTGGCTTCAGTGCTCGTTCTGCTGGCGATGATCGGGGTTATCGTCGCGTTCTGGTATATCGCCAGACCTCGTGCGGAGCATGACGCCAGCCTGCGTCTGGATGACCTTCCTGAAACCACTTACCGTCAACCTGTGGTGCTGGTTTGTGGTGATATGCCTCTGACCTGGCCGCAACAGTCACCGGTACTGACCGTCACGCAGGGATGCTGGATCCGCGTTGAGGATCATCAGGATCTGGAGCAGGTTGCCCGTCAGGTACTGTTGCAGCGCCCGGACTGGGGGCGTCAGCTGTCGGTGATGGTCAGTGTCTGTCCGCAGAAACACGTCGACAGCGAAGCCCTGACAAGTCGTCTGTTGGCTTTGCGCTGGCAAATTAGTCAGTTGCGTAAAGAAACGGGACATTCTGTGCCATTGATTCTGAATGGTCAGATAGGCAGTGCGATGACGGATGACATGCTCTGGCAGGCCGCTATTCCGGGTGAAGGGTGGACTGTCTGGCGTGAGTCGAATGCGCCTTGTTCAATTGCCGCATGGGTCACCACCGGCGGTGCGCCTGTGATGCAGCAGCAGGTGCTGATGAATAGCCTGATGAGTTGGTTCCATCAGCATGTCCAGGCGGTATTCATCGATGATAATCCTGATGTTCCGGCCATTGCACCTGCAGCAATGCTGGGGGGAATGGGGCCGATTCTTGCCGGAAGCCTTGCGTCATCGGCCTGGACGGCGTGGTTGTCGCGTCATACCGCCATGCAGCAGGTGTCTGGCTGGCACCCGGTGGGAACGGACAGTACGGTGATCTCCCCACTTCCGGATTTCATCCTGCCACAGCTACCGGAAGGGGGAGGACTCACTCCCCGTGCCCGGACCTGGCGCTGCGTCCTTGGCATTTTCACCCTGGCTGCTATTACCGCGCTGCTTTGTAGTGGCTGGAATAATCGCCAGCTATTGCATCGCGTGAGCTTCGATATTGTCCGTTACGATCGCATTTCTATGGATGACTACGGTCCGAAAGCCGACGCCGTTGCCGTCCTGCACAAGGATGCGGCATTGCTGGATGACCAGGCGCGTAACGGCGTACCGGCCCGATTAGGCCTGGGGCTTTATCAGGGGGAGCGACTCCGGATGCCGGTGCTGGAGGCCATCCGTTCGTATGTTCCTCCGCCCCCCAAACCTCAGCCGCAGCCCAAACCAGTACCGAAAATTGTGCGCCTCGACAGCATGTCGCTGTTCGATACCGGCAGATACGACCTTAAACCCGGTTCGACGAAGCTGCTGGTCAATTCCCTGGTCGGTATCAAAGCAAAACCGGGCTGGCTGATTGTTGTGTCAGGGCATACCGATAACACCGGCAATCCACAACTGAACCAGACGCTGTCCCTGAAACGTGCCGAAGCGGTACGCAACTGGATGCGTGACACCGGCGACGTGCCGGAAAGCTGTTTTGCGGTACAGGGCTATGGCGAAAGCCGTCCTGCCGCAACCAACGACACTCCGGAAGGGCGGGCGCTCAACCGTCGTGTCGAAATCAGTCTGGTACCGCAGGCCAATGCCTGTCAGATACCCGGCAAACACCCGGCGTCATCGCAGGATGATGGCGTCTCAGAAAATAAAACGGAGTAATTAACATGGCAATTCCTGTTTATCTTTGGCTGAAGGACGACGGCGGCGCGGACATTAAAGGGTCTGTGGACGTTCAGGATCGTGAAGGCAGCATCGAAGTGGTGGCACAGCAGCACAACCTGTACATCCCTACCGATAACAACACCGGCAAGCTGACCGGGACCCGTATCCACACGCCGTTCCTGTTCACTAAGGAAATCGACTCCTCCAGCCCGTACCTGTACAAGGCGGTGACCACGGGTCAGACCCTGAAATCCGCTGAGTTCAAGTGGTACAAAATCAACGATGCGGGCCAGGAAGTGGAGTACTTCAACACCAAACTTGAAAACGTCAAGGTGGTGAAAGTGAACCCGGTAATGCACGACATCAAGGATCCTTCTTTCGAGAAGCATAACCACCTTGAGCAGATCGAGCTGCGTTACGAAAAAATCACCTGGACCTACAAAGACGGCAACATCATTCATTCCGATTCCTGGAACGAACGCGCCACCGCGTAATCCTGATGCGGGCAGTTTTTTCCTGCCCGCAGTTTTTTGCTGAGCGCCTGAGACGCGGGTGCTCAGCAAAGAAAACACAACCTGCCTGCCTGACCTTATGCGCTTTGGTGAACAGCGAGGGGCGGTAGCGTGTCCAGGAACCGACAAAGAGAGAATCTCATGGAAAATCCAGCCATCCTGTTACGTCGTCTGAACCCTTACTGCGCCCGCGCGATGGAAGGGGCGGCATCGCTCTGCCAGACCCGTGCCCATGCCGAAATTCTGCCGGAGCACTGGCTGCTGAAGCTGCTGGAGCAAGGCGAGGGGGATCTCACTGTGCTGGCACGCCGCTACGAGTGGGATATGGATGGCATCTGGCAGGATCTGCTCGGCTGGCTGGATAAACAACCTCGCTCCGTGCGCCATCGGCCCCAGCTCTCAGAAGACATCCAGACTCTGATGCAGCAAGCCTGGCTACTGGCCTCACTCAATGGTGAAGAGCACATTCGCAGCGTCCATCTGCTGATGGCGCTGGTGGAAAAACCAAAACTGGCGCGTTGTGACGGCCTCTGGCCGTTGTTAACGCTTGGCCAGAGCCAGCTGGAGCGCCTGAGACCGTTGCTGGATGCGCAATCGGATGAGCGTCCGGAAATACAGCGCGAAGCTGAGCTGGCACAGAACCACGGCGGTGAAGTGGAGTTTGTCGGGCGTCCGGCTGGTGAGGAGATGGAAGAGGGGGAACTGAGTCCTGCACTGCAGAACGCGCTGGACAAATTCACCCTCGATGTCACCGCCAAAGCGAAGGAAGGGAAGATCGATCCTGTGTTTGGCCGTGACACAGAAATCCGGCAGATGGTGGACATCCTTTCTCGTCGCCGCAAAAACAACCCGATTCTGGTCGGCGAGCCGGGCGTGGGGAAAACCGCACTGGTTGAAGGTCTGGCATTGCGTATTGCCGAGGGTAATGTGCCGGAATCCCTGAAAACGGTCACTCTGCGTACCCTCGACCTGGGCCTGCTACAGGCCGGCGCGGGCGTGAAAGGCGAGTTCGAACAGCGGCTAAAAAACGTCATCGATGCGGTGCAGCAATCACCGTCCCCGGTCCTGCTATTTATTGATGAAGCGCATACCATCATCGGCGCGGGCAATCAGGCGGGCGGCGCCGATGCAGCGAACCTGCTAAAACCGGCGCTGGCGCGTGGCGAACTGCGTACCATTGCGGCCACCACCTGGTCTGAATACAAACAATATTTCGAGCGCGACGCGGCCCTGGAGCGTCGTTTCCAGATGGTAAAAGTAGATGAGCCTGATGACGACAGCGCCTGTCTGATGCTCCGTGGTCTGAAGTCCCGCTACGCCGAGCACCATAACGTGCACATTACCGACGATGCGGTACGCGCGGCAGTTACGCTTTCTCGCCGCTATCTGACGGGCCGCCAGCTGCCGGACAAGGCGGTTGACCTGCTCGACACCGCCGCAGCGCGTGTCCGCATGAGCCTCGACACCGTGCCGGAGCAGCTGACCTGCATTCGCTCGCAGATCACCTCTCTTGAAATGGAGAAGCAGGCACTGCTGGAAGATATTGCTGTAGGCAATCAGAGCCATGGTGAACGCCTGACCGTCATTGAGCAGGAAGAGAACGATCTTATCGTTGCTCTCGACGAGCTTGAAACACAATACGGGCAGGAACTGAAACTCACCGAACAACTGCTGGAAAGCCGCCAGGACATCTCCCGTCAGAGCGAGACGCACGCGCTGCAGCAGGAACTGCACGGCATGCAGCACAGCAACCCGCTGCTCTCGCTAGATGTGGATGTGCGCACCGTTGCCAATGTGATTGCTGACTGGACAGGCGTTCCGCTGTCATCGCTGATGAAAGATGAGCAGACCGAACTGCTTACCCTGGAAGATGAAATTGGCAAACGTGTGGTCGGGCAGGATGTGGCGCTCGCGGCCATCGCGCAGCGCCTGCGTGCGGCAAAAACGGGTCTTACATCTGAGAATGGCCCTCAGGGCGTATTTCTGCTGGTGGGCCCGAGTGGGGTGGGGAAAACCGAAACCGCCCTGGCTCTGGCGGACGTGATGTACGGCGGTGAAAAATCACTGATTACCATCAACTTGTCCGAGTACCAGGAGCCTCATACTGTTTCCCAGCTGAAGGGCTCCCCTCCGGGTTACGTTGGCTACGGTCAGGGCGGTATTCTCACCGAAGCCGTGCGTAAGCGACCGTACAGCGTGGTGCTGCTCGATGAAGTCGAAAAAGCGCACCGCGACGTGATGAACCTGTTCTACCAGGTGTTCGACCGTGGCTTTATGCGCGACGGTGAAGGTCGTGAAATCGACTTCCGCAACACCGTTATTCTGATGACCTCCAACCTCGGCAGCGACCACCTGATGCAGCTGCTGGGCGAACAACCTGAAGCCACCGAAGGCGATCTGCACGAACTGCTGCGTCCGATCCTGCGTGACCACTTCCAGCCCGCGTTGCTGGCCCGCTTCCAGACCGTGATTTACCGTCCGCTGGCGGAAGCGGCCATGCGTACCATCGTGGAAATGAAGCTGTTACAGGTCAGCAAGCGCCTGCATCGCCACTACGGCCTAACCACGCAGATTAATGAGAGCCTGTATGACGCCCTGACCGCCGCCTGCCTGCTGCCGGATACCGGGGCGCGCAATATCGACAGCCTGCTGAATCAACAAATTCTGCCGGTGCTGAGCCAGCAGTTGCTGACCCGTATGGCCGACAGACAAAAACCACGGTCGTTACACCTGAGCTGGAGCGAAGAAGAGGGCATTGGCCTGGAATTTGACGTTCAGGAGGGAGTGGACGCATGAGCAATAATCCTCCGTTAAGGTTCAGCCATAACCACCACCTGCTGGCGGTGAAAGGCTGTGAGTCCGCGCTCGACGTGCTGGCGTTTGAAGGCGATGAAGCCCTGAGCACACCGTTCCGCTACCGTATTGAATTCACCAGTGGTAACCACGCCATCAGTAAAGAGATGATGCTGATGAAAGGGGCTTCCCTGACGCTGCAGGCCCCGGTAGACCAGGGTTACGGCATCAGAGTGCAGCAGGCCGTGCGCACCCTTCAGGGGGTGGTGACCGGCTTTGAACGCCTCGGCACATCAAAAGACGAAACCCGTTATGCCCTGATGCTCCGCCCACGACTGGCACTGCTTGACCGTTCGCACCAGAACACGATTTACCAGGACATGTCGGTCCCGCAAATCGTGGAAAAAATCCTGCGCGAGCGGCACGGTATGCGCGGTCAGGATTTTCTGTTCTCGCTCACTAAAGAGTATCCGCGCCGTGAGCAGGTGATGCAGTACGGCGAGAATGACCTGCACTTCATCACCCGCCTGCTGGGTGAGGTCGGTATCTGGTTCCGCTTCACCACCGACACGCGACTGTACATCGACGTGGTGGAGTTTTACGACAGCCAGCAGGGGTACGAGAAAGGCCTGACCCTGCCGTCGGTACCGCCATCGGGCCAGCACTCGCAGGGCGTGGATTCGGTGTGGGGGATGGAGAGCCATTACAGCGTGGTGCAGAAGCAGGTCAGCACCCGGGACTACAACTACCGTCAGGCCACGCAGGACATGAACACCGTGGTGGATGCGACCCGCGGAGATGTCACCACGTACGGGGATGCCTACCACTGGGCGGATAACTACCTGACGCCGGGCAGCGCGCATGACCGCAACCCGGCGCCCGAGTCCGGGGCGTTTTATGCCCGCCTTCGTCATGAACGCTACCTGAATGGCCAGACACGGGCACGGGGCATCACCAGCTGCCCGACGCTTTTTCCGGGGCAGGTACTGAAAGTGACCGGCGGGTATGAAGTGGCGGACGTGTTTGCGCAGGGCGTGGTCATCACGGCGATGCACACGGATGCCAGCCGGGATAAGGACTTTGCGGTTGATTTTGACGGTATTCCGGACAGTACCGATTTTGGTTTCCGCCCGGAGCCAGGCTCACGCCCGGTGATGGCGGGCACACTGCCGGCCCGCGTCACCAGTACCACTGAAAATGACACCTACGGTCATATCGATAAGGACGGGCGCTACCGCGTCAACATGCTGTTTGATCGTGACAGCTGGGAGACGGGATTCGAAAGCCTGTGGGTGCGCCAGTCACGCCCGTATGCCGGGGACACTTACGGCCTGCACCTGCCGCTGCTGGCGGGCACCGAGGTGGCGATTGGCTTTGAGGACGGTAACCCGGACCGGCCGTACATTGCCGGCGTGCTGCATGACTCGGCGCACGGCGACCACGTCACTATCCAGAATTACAAACGCAACGTCCTGCGCACCCCGGCGAACAATAAAATCCGCCTTGATGACGAGCGCGGAAAAGAGCATATCAAGGTCAGCACCGAATACGGCGGCAAGAGCCAGCTGAATCTCGGACATTTAGTGGATGCTGCGAAGCAGCAGCGCGGTGAGGGGTTTGAGCTCAGGACGGACAGTTGGGGTGCCATCCGTGCGCAGAAAGGGATTTTTATCTCGGCGGACGGTCAGACGAAGGCGCAGGGCCAGGTGCTGGATATGGCATCAGCAATCAGCCTCCTGAAAGGGGCGCTGAACCAGGTCACAGAATGGGGAAGCATCACGCAGACTCATCACAACTTTTCGCCTGATACCGATCCACTGAGAGAGTTCGTTAACGGAGCTGAGGGGCTTAAAGCCCCTGCGCTGCTGATGTCTGCCCCGAATGGTATAGCCGCCGTTACGCCTGAAACCACACTAATGCACAGCGGGAACGGTCTTTACCTGCAGAGCTTGGGCGAGGTCAATATAACATCAGCACAACGTCATTCGGTCAACGCCGAAAAAGCAATTTCTATGCTGGCACAGAAGGAGGGAATGCGGCTGGTTTCTGGAAAGGGCCCGATGACCCTGGAATCCCACGCTGACACCTTATCGCTGACCTCGCTTAAGGACATTACCGTGCAGTCAACGCAGGGGCACCTGCAGATTACGGCGAAAAACGGTATCACTATTGGCTGTGGCGGCGCGTATATACGGCTTTCGCCGCAGGGAGAGATTCATATTCACGGGCCAGGGCTTCTGAGTCTGAAAGGTCAGCACAAGATGCTAGGGCCGCAGAGTGAAGATTTTCCGCTACCGGAACTTCCTTCCTCAGTCTGCAAGGAGTGTCTGAAACGGGCACAGGAAATGGCTAAAGGGTTTGTGCCGAGGGAGAGTTAATAAGTGCTGAATGAATATTCTGAAAACCTGCTGGAGAGCGCTCGACGGCTTTGCCAGCAGATTGGACACACCTATATCGATGTCATTGTTGATCAGTGTAGTGTGGATTATTCAGTCATTCCGGCGTTATTAGGCTTTTCTCCGGAGATAAAATGGCAGTCGCTGTATAAGGGTTTACCGGAGGATATTTATCCCGAAGATGCGCCTCTGCTGGTGCGGGTTATGTTTGACGATCTGCAACAATGGAACTGGCTCCAGGCGCTTGCAAAAGAAATATCCTCAACGTCACCTTTACTGATTATATGTTCGCCATGGACATTGTCTGGATTAGGTAAGTGGCTTACTGAAATTGTTAATGCCCGCCAGGAAGGCAGAGAAGGTGTTTTTCGGTTCTGGGATACTCGTATTTTTTCTTATCTTTTTACGGATATTTTGGGCGCTGAACAGCAGGAGCAACTTAAAAGACCCGTAATAGGCTGGGGATGGCAGGATCGTGATGGACAGTCGGTATGGCTTACAGGAAGCGGGAAAATCCCGAAGCGCGACGAGCGCGCTAAGCAAGTAGATTTCAGTGATAAGCAATATGAAAAATTTATGTGCTTATGTGATGCAAAACGTTTTATTGACCAGAAGTTACTAATGACAACGATGTTTGCCTCAAAGGAGGCTGAATTCAGGGCGTGCTTTGAGGGAATGGTGAGCGCTACCCAGTCCGGCGTATTGTTCGACGATGAACGTGATGCCTGGGTGATCGACTATTTGACCCGATTGCATGCCGGAATTTGATAATGAAGGTGCTGGAAGTATGTTCTAAGTAACCACGGATTTGGTCTGGTACCTGCCTGAATTTCCGGCTCAGGTCCGGCAGGTGTAAGAGTGGACGACGCAATACAAGGAAAATAAGGATGAAGATAACAATATCAGGCGTATTACTGGGTGTTTTCTTACTGGCCGGATGCAGTCAGCCAAAGGCTGAGGCGCAAACGCAGAGCGGTGGTACGGGAACAATAAAAGCCATCAACCATACCAAATGGGCCATCAATCATTTCAGCGTAAACGGTCAGTCGGGCATAGATGCTATCGGGCCTTTTGACGGTGGCGGAGGTGGTTGCTGCTACGGCGTGCCGGCAGTCTGGAAACCAGGAATGACGGTCAGAATTGACTGGGAAACAGGAGTCGGGAGTTCAGATGATTTTCCCGGATATGAGGATGAAAAGAATTTTTTGGAATGGGCAAAAAAAATAAAGGATCAGCATCGCCAACACAGCAAAACAGTACCACTGCCCGATTATACAGGACAGGAGACCTGCGGTATTACGGTACATTTTTTACCCTGTGATGACGTAAAGGTAACAACCAGCTGCTGGTCACCTGCTAATGCTAATTATCCAATCAAACTACCGCTGGAAATGAAGGAGCCGAAAGTATGTCCGAAGTAACCACGGATCTGGTCTGGTACCCGCCTGAGTTTCCTGCTCGTGGCAGCAGGCTTAAAGCCTGTCGACCATAACCTGAACAGAAATCTATCCCGGACCAGAAATGATTTAATTATGTCAGCCGACGGCACAACTAAATGATTTTACCTGTAAGAGTGGACGACGCAAAACAAGGGAAATAAGGATGAAGATAACAATTTCAGGCGTATTACTGAGCGTTTTCTTACTGGCCGGATGCAGTCAGCCAAAGGCTGAGGCGCAAACGCAAAGCGGTGGTACGGGAACAATAGAAGCGATTAACCATACCAAATGGGCCATCAATCATTTCAGCGTAAACGGTCAATCGGGTATTGATATTATTGGTCCATTTCAGGGGGGCGGCGGGGGATGCTGTTACGGTGTACCTTCAGCCTGGAAACCGGGAATGACAGTCAGAATCGACTGGGAAACAGGAGTTGGAGGAACAGAAGGTTTTCCTGGTTATGACCACTGGGATGAATACTTAAAATGGCAGAAAAAAATGGATTCATTTAAACGCCAACACAGCAAAACAGTACCACTGCCAGATTATACAGGACAGGAGACCTGCGGTATTACGGTGCATTTTTTACCCTGCGATGACGTAAAGGTAACGACCAGTTGTTTCACCTACGGTAGTCCGTCCTACCCGATCAAACTACCGCTGGAAATGAAGGAGCCGAAAGTATGTCCGAAGTAACCACGGATCTGGTCTGGTACCCGCCTGAGTTTCCTGCACAGGGACGTCTGCCGTCGCATTCTGTGCTGGTTGGAAAAAACTGCAGGCAGCAGGAAAGTCTGGAGCGTGCTTATCGCAATGAACTCTGTCAGGCTAAAAACAAGCTGGTAGATATGCCTTGCTGCAAAACTCTTCATATTAGTTTGTTCTTTGATGGCACCGGCAATAACCTGAACAACGATCTCTATTTGTCTGACCCAAAACATCCAACCAATATCGCTCGTCTTTTTCGTGCCACGATCGGCAATGGGACTGTTGGTGGGGTGTCTTCCACTGCCGGGTTACTCGATTCTGATTCTGGTCTCAAGGGGAGCTATTATAAATATTATATCCCTGGCGTCGGGACACCTTTCCCAGAAATAAACGATCTTGATTATTCGTCCTCGGGGCTGGCCTTTGCCAAAATGGGGGAGGACAGAATTAACTGGGCGTTGCTGAGAATAATTGACGCATTAAAACGTTCTTTAGCTGCTAAAAATGACGATAGCAGTAAACTTTCGGATAGTGCAACACGTGCTGCCATTGAAGCAATGGCAACGTCGTGGGCCTCCTTTGGTTTAACCGGGAGCCATAATCGTTACGAAACGTTTACCGATGAGCTAAAAAAGCTGAAGCCTTTGCTGGGTCCTGCGTTGCAGCAACCGAGCCCCACGCAGCCAAAGCTGTTGGGGATTAAGCTGTATGTGTACGGTTTCTCTCGCGGGGCGGCCGCAGCGCGTGCCTTTGTCAACTGGCTGAGCGAGCTGCTACCCGTACCAACAGGCAAAGGCGAAAAGCCCGAGCAGTGCCTGATGGTTGATGAATTGAAAATTCCCGTCAGCGTGGAATTTCTGGGGCTGCTGGATACCGTGGCGTCCGTGGGGGTTGCGCATGTAGCCCCGGTGGCGGAAGGGCATATGTCCTGGGCCGACAACACCCAGGAGTTGCCAAATGAAAAAACTTACGGCGGACTGATTAAGAATTGCGTGCACCTGGTATCTTCGCACGAGCAGCGTCTTTGTTTCCCGCTGGACTCTATTCGTCGCGCTGACGGTCAATATCCGGCAAACAGTAAGGAAATAGTTTATCCGGGGATGCATTCAGATATTGGGGGTGGGTACCCACCAGGCGATCAGGGGAAAGCAAATGCTACGCATGATGGCAATTTATTATCTCAAATAGCTTTGCACGAACTCTATGCTGCTTCCTTTTCAGCAGGAGCTCCGTTAAAAGTACCTGGTAACACCTTAAATTCGGAACTTAAAAAAGATGTCTGGCGAATTTTTGATATAGAGCAGATGAATGAATTTGCAATATCACCGGAACTCGTTAACCGCTTCAACGCCTGGCGAGAACTCACACTTAACCTTCCTTCCTCAGGCAAAAAAATAGCTGACGAAGAGGCTGCAGAATATGATCCTCCTCGGGCGACAGTCAGTCTCGAAAAAGCCTTTGAAAATCAGATAGCCTGGATCACCGCGTGGCGAATCGACCGCTATGCCAAAGGCACCATGCTTACTACGCCGTTTTACCTTCGGGCATCGGATAAAGATGGCACCCCTGGGGCGCAGGAAACGTCCAAAGCTAAACGGGATCTGAAGCAGGGGGCGGTTGAGGCCCGACGGAAAGAAAAAATCGCCAGCCAGCCTGCAGATAAAATGGATGAGTTAGTGTTGGAAGCCGGGATAAAGGACTTTGACCCGGATATCGCTCAAACCCAGCTGAAGCAGGCCGCGGTGGAGTTCGGCGAAGATTATCGACAACAGCTCCGCAGCCCGACCAGCATTGGGCAACTGGTGCTGGCGGCCATCCCGCACAACAGCATATTTTTGCTTAATATCGATGACAGGCCGCGAGAATATGGCCTGATCAAAGCTTCAGCCGACACGAAGGTTGCGACATTGTTCCCGCCGCTCGGAGAGGCCTCAAACGCTGACACCCCGGCCGGGCTGGTCAGAGCGCTTTTTGACGATCAGGTACATGATTCCCGCGCGTGGTTTATGCATTACGCGCTGGGAACGCGTGAGCCCTGGGGGAGCTACTTCCTCTACCGGATGATCTACTTCGGTGATAACTGCAATAAATCGCTCTCTCCGTTGACCATTGCCGGTGACGTCGTTGGGGCCGCCACGGTGGTGGGTGGGGTGATATTCAGCTTCAGGCAGAAAGGCACGTCGGCAAAACTGGCTGGCCTTGCCGCAACGGCCGGGCTATTCACGCTGGAATCGCAGGCAGTGGATTACCTGACCGGACTGGCTATCCCAATGGTCGACAACGCTGATGCGTTAAAAGCCTTTACCACAGAGCCTGGCGTGGTCACGGCGCAACAGACCGCAGCAATAGGTGAAAAGCGCCTGGAAATGGCGAAATCAATTATTCAGTCCGGATGGCTGGAAAAAGCACAATCGCTGGTGACAACCTGAGCAGGAGGCAGTGAATGAAACAGGTCATTCGAGAGGGAGATACCCTGAAGGAGTATGGCGGTAAGGTTCTGGGTGGCCACTATCTCTGTTTTGGTAAAGGGATAGCCGCTAAAGGGGATGCGGTTAAATGTAACAAGCACGGTATGACGATCATCGCGGAAGGCAGTTCACTTTCAGAGGTCGATGGTCAGCCTGTCGCCCTGCATGGACATCGCTGCGCGTGCGGCTGCACGCTGGTGAGTTCCTTCCCTGATTTTGGTATCGAACAGTGAGGAGCGTGCCGGAGTATCCTGTCTGGGAAACAGCCAGAGCACCCATAACCCGTCGCTGGCTGCAGGCAGGGTCATTTATTATTTTACTTGCCGGAGGCGCTGGGGCGTTGACTGGCGAGGCAAATCGCAGCGCTGCGGCTTTTGCGGTAATGGGCTTTTCTCTGTTCTCCATCGGTTTTCTCTGGCTGTGCCGACTGCTTTATTACCGTTTATCTTTGCACCATGCAATGGCCTGGCAACGCAACGTCAGGCACGAGCAGAGTCTGTGGTGGGAAGAACATCAGAGCCTGCTTGGGCTGCAAGACGTCCTGCTGCTTGGCCCGGCAGGTGCGGAAACGGTGGACTGGCAAAGGGTGCTTCGTCGTATTCAGCGCCCCCCTGATGAACGGCTCGAGTCTGGTGGGAAAACGCTGCGTATTGCCCGAACCTTCTCCGCAGAGAGCCAGGAACGTGAGCAGCAGCTGGTTCGCGCACTGGTGATGCAGTGGAAGACGAGCCCACGCGGTATGCCGCGGTCGATCTCGCAGTGCTTTTTTCTGGGAGATGCCCTCGTATGGTCAGCTTTTTATGCACAAATGAAGGACTCTTTTCCAGGGGTTGCATTGCCAGACCAGCCAGAAAGCTGGGAGGGAGAGGCGACGCTTGCGAGATTGACGGCCCTGCTTCGGGAGGATGCGAAAAGCCAGTATCTTGTGGTTGGATGCGTTTCATGCCCCGCTTCACCTGATAGCCTGTTGCCCGCAGGGGAGTCTGCAGTACTGTGGCTGATAGGCACTGACGCACCAGTGGTGATGCCTCGGGGGGAATATTATGACGCCTCAGATCCAGACAAATTGAGCATCGTCTGCGAACGCGCGGTCACTCAATGTGAACTTAAGGAGGAGCCAGCCGCCTGCATTTTGTTTTCGCATCCTCAAATTCCCCAGATGAACGAGTGTGGCTGGAACACCACCCATAATCTTCAGGATAGCTATTGGGGAGTGCCGGGAAGCATGGAACCTCTTATTGTTATTTCTCTTGCCGCTCTTTTTGCTCAAAACGAAGCACAGCCTTGCGGCTGGATTAGTACCGATCCTCAACATACCCTCGCTCTTGGAATTGTAAAGCCACATGGAAAAGGAAAACGCCCTTAAACCAGACGCAAGTATCTCGACTGCCGTAACGGTGATTATCGCCCTTGCTGTTGTCACTTTGGTGATACTTTGTGGGGGGCTTCTCTACTGGTATTTCGCTGTTGATGTCTCGCTGGGCTGGGAATCAGTTCGGCCCCTGCTTATTGTCTGCGGTATTGCCTGGATTGCGTTAGTTTGCCTGATTGTGCTGGGCTTTCTCGGCGTTCAGCTTTGGCAGATATGTTATGTCAAGACGCTCTCGACGCGAGGAGGGAGAGAGAACCACCGTAAGCAAAAAGTAAAACAGCAGGGATTAAAAGCTGAAATAGCGCGCTCTTTGCGCAAGCGCTACACCCTTTTCTGGCGCCATAACGTCCGCCTGCTGCTCGTTGCCGGTGATGATGCCGCGATCGAACAGCTTATTCCAGGCCTGCAACAGCAGCAGTGGCTTGAAGGCAACCGTACCGTGCTGATTTACGGCGGAAGTCTGACCTCTGAGCCTGACCGAGAGAAATACACCGCGCTACGTAAACTGCGCCGCGGACGCCCGCTGGACGGGATTGTTAGGGTGATGCCGCAATCGCTTAATCTGACTCCACAAATCAGCGATAACGATTTACGCGGGCTTGAAAAAATCAGCGAACTGCTGCGCTATTCCGCGCCGGTCTGGTTATGGCAACTGTGCGACAGTAAATGGTCACAGGCTAAACGCACTGAACAGCCGGTCGGGGCCAGTTTCCCGATCCGTGCCAGAGCCGACGACATTACCCGACAGCTTGAAATGATGCTGCCCGAACTACGGGCGCAGGGCGTGAACCAGATACTGGAGAATAACAACCACGATTTCCTGCTGCGTCTTGGCCAGCATCTCAAAGACGGCGGTATCGCCCGCTGGGCTCAGCAACTGCTGCCATGGCTCTCCGACGTTCA
This sequence comes from Enterobacter bugandensis, assembly GCF_900324475.1. Classification (NCBI taxonomy): domain Bacteria; kingdom Pseudomonadati; phylum Pseudomonadota; class Gammaproteobacteria; order Enterobacterales; family Enterobacteriaceae; genus Enterobacter; species Enterobacter bugandensis. The sequence goes on along the minus strand of NZ_LT992502.1, from coordinate 3,368,100 downwards.
GCAGCGCGTTCCGCTGCGCGGCCTGATGTTCAGCCTGCCGGAGAATAAATCTGCTGATACGTCAGGAGGAAAAGCCGACGCTGAGAAATATGTTCCAGAGTCACAACGCCATGCCCTGACTCTGCCGGTGACATGGCAGGGGATTGTTGACGACTGCACCCGTATCCGCGGCCGCCGGGTCGGTATGGCATGGGAACAGACGCTCGCCTGGATGCTGGCGGCCATCATAGGTCTCTGGGGGGCGGGGCTGTTGGTCTCGTTTATGCTGAACTATGGACAAATTACCTCAGTAGCAGGAAAAGCCCGCAATCTGGTTGAACATCCTTCGGTATCCGACTATCAGCTGACGGCGCTGCATGCACTGCGAAACGACGCCGGGCGCATGTTGCACAATATTCAGGAAGGCACGTCCTGGTATCAGCGCTTCGGTCTTGACCATAATCAGCAACTGCTAAACGCGATGCTGCCCTGGTACGGCGTGGCGAACAACCGGCTCATACGCGACCCGGCAAATGCTGCCCTGGCGCAAAAGCTCACAGCGCTGGTCAGTTCAGCGCCAAACAGCGACCAGCGGGCGCAGCTGGCGAAACCGGGTTATGACCAGCTGAAAGCCTGGCTGATGATGGCTCATCCGGATAAAGCCGACGGTGCATTTTACGCGCAAGCGATGAAAACCGTGCAGCCGACGCGTATGGGCATCTCAACCGGGCTATGGCAGAGTCTGTCGCCGGATTTATGGGCCTTCTACATCTCTGAACTGCCAAAGCAGCCACAGTGGAAAATCACCCCTGAGGCGCAGCTGGTCAGCCAGAGCCGTCAGGTGCTATTGCAGCAGATTGGCCGCCGCAACGCAGAAAGCACGCTGTACGAAAACATGCTCAAATCTGTACGCCGTAACTTTGCCGATGTGTCTCTGGAGGACATGACCGGCGGTACCGATGCCCGTCGCCTGTTTACCACCGATGAAGTCGTACCGGGCATGTTCACCCGCCAGGCATGGGAGGGGGGGATTCAGCAGGCCATTGAGAAAGCGGCAAGCTCGCGCAAGGATGAAATTGACTGGGTATTGAGCGATTCCCGCAAAGCCGTATCGGCGGATCTCTCTCCGGAAGCGCTCAAAGCGCGCCTGACAGAGCGTTACTTTACTGACTTTGCCGGCAGCTGGCTGAACTTCCTCAACAGCTTACGATTAAATCCAACAAACAATATTGCGGACGTTACCGATCAGCTGACGCTGATGAGTGATGTCCGCCAGTCGCCGCTGATTGCCCTGATGAATACCGTCGCCTGGCAGGGGCAGACCGGCCAGAAAAGCGAAGGCCTTTCGGACTCCATCATCAAATCGGCTAAAGACCTCGTCGGCGGGAAAGACAAACCGGCGATTGACCAGTCAGCGTCAGGCCCACAGGGACCTCTGGATGAAACCTTCGGCCCGCTGCTTCAGCTTCTGGGTAAAAACAACGGCAGTAACGTCATGTCGGCTGACAACTCTCTGAGCCTGCAGACCTATCTGACCCGTATTACCCGCGTGCGCCTGCGCCTGCAGCAGGTGGCCAGCGCCTCAGACCCGCAGGAGATGATGCAGACCCTGGCGCAAACCGTATTCCAGGGCAAAAGCGTGGATCTGACCGACACCCAGCAGTACGGCAGCCTCATTTCGGCAAGCCTTGGCGAAGAGTGGAGCGGTTTTGGCAGCACGATGTTTGTGCAGCCTTTGACCCAGGCCTGGGAGACCGTGCTTCAGCCGTCGGCAGCAAGTCTGAATGACAAATGGAGTCGCTCAGTTGTGGCTAACTGGCATACGGCATTTGACGGGCGCTTCCCGTTCGCCGCGAGCAAGAGTGATGCCTCTTTGCCCATGCTGGCCGAATTTATACGTAAGGACAGCGGGCGTATTGAACGCTTCCTGACGACGGAACTCAGCGGTGTGCTGCATAAAGAGGGCAGTCAGTGGGTACCGGATAAGGTTAACAGCCAGGGGCTGAACTTTAACCCAACGTTCCTGCGGGCGATTAATCAACTGAGCGAGCTGTCAGACATTCTGTTTACCGATGGCAGTCAGGGCATTAGCTTCGAGCTGCAGGCGCGCCCGGCACCGCAGGTAGTGGAAACTCAGTTGACCATTGATGGTCAAAAGCTGCACTACTTTAACCAGATGGCCGACTGGCAGTCCTTCCGCTGGCCGGGAGACACATACAAACCAGGAACAATGCTGACCTGGACCTCGGTCAACGCCGGAGCGCGTCTGTTTGGGGATTACAGCGGGACCTGGGGCTTTATTCGCTGGCTGGATCAGGGCAAGCGGCAGCAGCTTGACCGCAGCCAGTGGATGGTAAGTTTCACCGCCCCGGATGGTCGTACTCTGCAATGGGTACTGCGTTCACAGCTGGGCAGCGGGCCGCTGGCATTACTGGCACTGCACGGCTTCACGCTGCCGGATCAGATCTTCAGCGTTGACAGCGCGGCCACGGCTCAGGCGCTGATGGCCAACACGGAAAATAGTGACATGGATGGAATCGAATAATGAGCACTCTTCAGAATCTGGTTGCCGCCTGTCAGGCGGACGAAATTGAACTACGACAGCAGGCGCAGGTACGAACAGAAAGCTGGCGGCCCTGGCTTGCCCCTGTCAGCGACACCAATCCTACAGGGGAAGATCCGGGTTATGACGATGATTTCCAGCGTATCAGAGAGGAGGTGAGTAAACTCTCCGGCATCGATACCGGGCTGATTTGTACGCTTGCCGAAAAACTGCTGACCACCACCGCCAAAGATATCCGGATTGCCACCTATTACTGCTGGGCGCGTCTGCACCAGGACGGGGAAACCGGCTTTGCCGAAGGGCTTGAACTGCTGGCAGGATTGCTGCAGCGCTACGGAGTGCAGCTTCATCCGCAGCGGGAGCGAAGCCGTAAACCGGCGCTGGAGTGGCTCGCAGGCTCTCGTCTGCTCGATAGCCTCTCCCTCTGGCCGGAAGTAGTGCGCAGCGATGCTCAGCGCACTGCCGGTGCGCTGTTGCTCATCCGCGACAGTCTGGAGACAGAGCCGGAAACGTCACGGCCAGAACTGAATGCGCTGTTCAGCGCGCTGGAATCCCGCTTGATGAAGGCTGGTGGCGTAGATGCTTTGGTTCCTCAGAACGCCAGTGACTCGTCTCAGCCACAGATCTTATCGCACGTGACAGAACATGATGCGCCCGTCCTGAGCCGCATTTCGTCCGGTCAGGATTTATTGGCTCAGGCCCGTACCCTGGCAGGGTATTTGCGTGAACAACCGGATGGATGGCTTCCCGCACACCGGCTGATGAAAAGCCTGCGACATGACACGCTGAGTGCTATTCCGGCGCCGGATGCCGAAGGGAAAACGCGCATCGAACCGCCGCGGGCTGACCAGCGGGCCATGCTCAAACGCCTTTACTTGCAGCAGAGTTGGCTGGAGATACTGGAGCACGCGGACAGCACCTTCTCGCGTGGCGCCAACCACCTCTGGCTGGATTTGCAGTGGTATATCCATCAGGCCCTGGTGAAATTGGGTCAGAATGTGCTGGCCGACATCATCGCCGCCGACCTGAAAGGGCTACTGCGTCGCCTCACCGGGCTTGAAACGCTGGCCTTTAATGACGGTACGCCATTTGCTGATGAGGTCACGCTGAACTGGATAAATCAGAGCGTGCTGGACGATATGTCCTGCTGGCGTGATGAGCGAGTCAGTACTGCCAGTGAGGCGGACAACGATATTCTGACCCTCGAACAGGAAGCGCTTGAGAAGGCGGACACGGATGGCCTGGATGCCACGCTTCACTGGCTGCAGACTCTCCCGGGCAACGACTCCACGAAAGACAAATGGCTGCTGCGCCTGCTAATGGCCCGCGTGGCGGAACAAAAGGGTAAGAACGAACTGGCCCTGCATCTGCTGGGGGAACTCGATGGCGCTGCACAGTCAATCACTCTTACGCAGTGGACCCCAGCGCTGTTATTTGAAGTGAAATCGCGCCGCCTCAGACTGCTGCGTATGAAAGCCACCCGCAGCGAAACCGATAAATCTCGGCTTCAGCCCGAGATGGATCAGCTTCTGGCCGGTCTGATTGCGCTCGATCCGGCAAGCAGCGCGGTGCTCTGCGGGTAAAACGCCTGGCCTACCTTTAAAATTCATCTATTCAGGTTTTTATGGACGATTTAACCCTGCGTTACTACGACGCTGAAATGCGCTACCTGCTTGAAGCCGGCGAAGAGTTTGCCCGCGCGCACCCCGAGCAGGCAGCAATGCTCAACCTCGATAAAGCGGGCGCGCGCGACCCGTACGTGGAACGCCTGTTCGAGGGCTTTGCCTTCCTGATGGGGCGATTGCGTGAAAAGCTTGATGACGACCTGCCTGAACTGACAGAAGGGCTGGTCAGCCTGCTCTGGCCGCATTACCTGCGCACCATTCCGTCGATGTCGGTGGTGGAGTTCACCCCTGACTGGCGCGAGATGAAAGAGCAGATGCGCATCGTCAAAGGCTTTGAGGTGAACTCAAGGCCGATTGGTGAGAAGGGCGCGCGCTGCCGGTATACCACAACCAAAGAGATTACTCTCCAGCCGTTGTCGCTTGAGCACGTCCGCCTGTCGACTGACCCTGACGGACGTTCGGTTATTAGTCTGCGGTTTAACTGCAGCCATCTCGCCGACTGGAGCCGTATCGATCTCAGCCAGCTCCCGTTCTACTTCAACGCAGATGCACCACTAGCCTGCGCCATGCATGAAGCCTTTACTATGAACACGGCGCGCCTGTGGCTGCGGATGCCGGGTGATATAGACAGAAGACCGTTTGACGGCTATTTCGCCGTGCTGGGATTTGACGATGATGACGACCTTTGGCCGAAGGGGAGCAGTAGTTTTAGCGGCTATCAGCTGCTGCTGGAGTACTTCACCTTCCGCGAGAAATTCATGTTTACCGGCTTGCGTGGGCTGGAGACCGTAGTCTTTCCGGCTGAACTCCCCTGGTTTGAAATCGACGTGGTGCTGGCAGAACGCTGGGAGCATGATTTCAGCTTTACCGAAAAGCATCTGCGCCTGAACTGTGTACCGGTGATCAACCTGTTCCCGCTGGAATCTGACCCGCTGACGCTCAACTCCCTGCAGACCGAATACATGCTGCGACCGATGCGGGTGCAGGACGGCCATACTGAGATTTACTCTGTGGACTCGGTAATGTCATCCAGCCAGCATACCTACGTGCCGTTCTCGAGCTTCCGTCACAAAGGCGGCATGATGCGTCATGAAGCCCCGGAATATTATTATCACACTCGTGTGCGGCGCGGCCCGTCAGGCCTGTACAACACCTGGCTTATTCTGGGCGGTGAAGCCTTTGATAACCACACGGTACCAGTAGATGAAAGTCTGTCCCTGACGCTCACGGGCACAAACGGCCAGCTCCCGCGGCGAGCGCTGCAGAGCACCGTGCTCGATACAGTGATGAAAACGACTTCAGCCAGTATTGCCGTGCGCAACCTGTGTGCGCCAACGCTGCCCTGTTATCCCCCAGCACAGGACCGTTTTCACTGGCGTGTGCTGAGCCACCTCGGCAGCGGGTTCCTGTCAATGATGGATAACGCCGACGTGCTGCGCGGCACGCTGGCGCTGTACGAGTGGACTGACAGCGAGATGAACCGCCGTCGTCTGGAGGCGATTATCGACGTGAAGCACAGTGAAACGGAACGCTTTGAGCAGGGGTACCTGGTGCGCGGGGTGCAGATTGAGGTGACGCTGGACAGCCACGGTTTTGCCGGGCGCGGCGACATCTGCCTGTTCGGCGAGATGCTGAGCCGCTTCTTCGCGCTCTACACCGATATCTATCTGTTTAACCGCCTGATTATTATCCTGCAACCTACCGGAGAACGCCTGGAATGGGAAGAGAAGCACAACCGCCGTATTCCCGGCTGACCCCGCGGCTGGAGGCCGATCTTCAACGCATCAACTTTTATCGTTTATGCCAGCTGCTGGAGAAGCGCCAACCGGACCGGCCGCTGATGGGCTCAACCAGTCACCCCGCCGATGATCCGGTACGCTTTGTGCCGCATCCGGGGATGGGGTTTCCGGTTAGCGAACTGAGGGCTGTCGAATATGACGAAGAGGATGACAGCAGGCCACCGCGCATCCGCACGACATTTATGGGCATGTACGGCGTCGATTCACCCTTACCGACGGCCTATCTCGATGACATTACCCAGCGCCGGGAAGGGCATGAGGCGCTGCAGGGCTTTCTGGATATCTTCAGTCATCGCATCCTGACGCAGTTCTATCGCATCTGGCGCAAATACTCTTATCCGGCCACGTTTGAGCCTGGTGGAACCGACAGCATTTCGCAGTCGCTGCTGGGTCTGGTGGGGCTCGGTATTCCCGGCACCGCAAACCACATTGCCACACCGGTGTCACGCTTTCTGGCGCTGCTGGGTGTGCTGCAGCAACCGGGGAAAACCCAGGAAGGGATGCAGGCACTGGTGAGCCTGCTGGCCCCGGATACCACCGTGAAGGTCAGCCCGTACTGCCTGCGTCCGGTGGAGGTCTGTCAGCCACTGGGTTTTTGCGGTGATGACGATTTTCTTCTGGATGGCAACACCCCACTTGGCGATGAAGCGATGGATGCCAGCAGCCAACTGCTGATTGCCCTGTCCACTGAAAACGAAAAGGAATCGCAGGGCTGGAAACCGGACGGTCTGCTGTATCAGGACTTTCTGGTGATGCTGCGTGTCTACCTCGGCTGGCGTTTTAAGGCAAAGATCACCCTCACCACTCTTACCCGCCTGCTGGCCGCTCCTCCGCTCGGCGAAGGACCTTTCTGGCTGGGTATGAACGGGGTGCTGGGTGCAGAGGGGCAGAGCCTTCCGGATGATATACCTGAAACCTTTACGACAGGGCTGGGTTATTACAGCGGGCTGGAGCCTGCGAAACCGCAACAAGGAAACCGACGTGTTACGTACAAGTTTAAATAAAGCCACGCGCTGGCTAATGCCTCTGATGGCGCTCACTTTGACAGGCTGCGGGGTGACCCAAAGCGTCACCGACTGCACCAAATCGGCGTTTACTTCCGTGTTCTATAAAAAAATTAAAATCCTGCATCTGGATTTCACCGCGCGTGAGGCGCTGAACACCGACTCCCGCGAAAATAACTCACTGTCTGAGCCTGTTGTGGTGCGGGTTTATCAGCTTAAAGACCGCAAAAACTTTGATAAGACGGTTTACCAGCAACTGCTACAGGATGATGCCAGCATTCTGAAAGACGACATGCTGGCCAGTCGTGACGTCGTGGTGAAGCCGGGCGGGGATGCAAGCCTTGATATGCCGATGGAAGAAGAAGCGCAGTTTGTTGCGGTAGTGGGACTGTTCCGCCATCCGGACATGACTAACGACACCTGGAAGCAGGTTATCAAGCGCAGCGATCTGGATCCGGATAAACCGCGCATTCTGGAAGCCGGCGATAACCATCTGACGCTGCAACCGCTTAAGGACGACTGATGCCCCAGGAACATAACACACCTTCGCTCTATGAAATGCTAACCGGAAATTTTACCGGCGGCCTCGAGCTTAACCAGGTCAGTGAGCAGAACCAGGTGATTTTATCGGTACTTGATAACATGCAGCGCGTTCTCAACTGTCGCGCCGGCACGCTGGCGCATCTGCCCGACTACGGGCTGCCTGATATGACGAAAATTCTGCAGGGTATGCCTGGAACGGCCCATGAGCTTATGGGCACATTGTCTGCCGTCCTGCTCAAATATGAACCCCGACTGAAAAAAATAGATGTGGTTCTGCTGGAGCAGGACGTACCCGGCGAACTGCGCTATGCCATTGACGCTGAACTTAAAGGGGTTGGGCTGGTGCGCTACGGCACCGAGTTTATGCCCGAAGGACGGGTTCTGTTGAGGCACCTCAGGCAGCAGCAGTATCTCGACACGTCAACGCGTATATGAGGTCAGTTAGCACAATGTCAATAAAATCACAGTTCCTGAAAAAATTGCAGGCCAGACAACCTGCGCCGGCTTTGCCTTGCAGCAAGAGTCAGATAGACATAGCTGAGTTTCGCCAGCGAATGGAGCGACTTCAGACGCAGATGGATGAGTGGCTGACAGGTACCGGACTGAACGTGGAGCCGCTGGCGGCATCCGTTTCGGATCTGATGGTTGAGGGAGGGGCTTTCAAGATTTCCGGTATCGTTCTGCGTTATGACAACCGGGCAGTAAAATTTATGCCGGTATTTTTGTATGGTCAGGGCGTGGCTGGCTGTGTCGAGATAACATTCTGTTCCGGGAAAAATGTTATTCCTCAAGGCCGCCTGTTCATGCGGGTTAGGGGAGTGAGTAACTGGACTTATAGTCCCCTTGATACATCGCCTGAGTCTGGACAACGATTTGATGAAGCTATTTTTTTCGGTCTGATTTTAGCGCTGTTGCCATAGCGTTAATATTCATCCCCTTTATTAGTTACTCAGCACTGGACCGCGAAACAATCATGGAAGCAATAATGAAAAAACTCAGCCTCTTTCTAATGTTGAGTGTGTTTTTTACCTTACAGGCTGAGGCTGCACGAGGAAGACAGCCCTGTTCAGGTTCAAAAGGAGGAATTGCACATTGCACCTCGGATGGTCGTTTTGTCTGTAACGACGGCAGTTTTAGCCAGTCGAAGCGATTCTGCTCCGGGTACGGTAACGCCATAACTCACCAGCAGGAAAAGCCTTCCCTTCCCGCCAGTAAAACACGGACGAAAAAGACGGTAACTCAGAAAAAGAAGGAGCAACAGGCCCTGGCAGAAAGCGACGAGCCGGTCAGTACGCAACCCCGTCAGCCCACATGCGCTCCTCTCTATATGGCAAACAAGCCCGGCTTCACCCATTTACCGATTTGTTCAGGGAATCAGTATTAATCCATGTGAAAGAGATTCTTTGCCACGGTGTGGATTGAATAAACTGGATTGCAAGAAGAAAGGAAATAAATAAAAATGGCACGAAGAAAAAAAGATAACAATGCCGCGGGAATTATTCTGGTTATTATTGGTGTAATTGCGTGGGGTATTTATGTCGCAGTAAGAGCATTAATTAATTTGAATGAGCGATTTATTGAATCTGTGTCGAATCCAGCAGGGATAATCGCTCTGTTCTTTGGCTTGCTGATAGCCGTTGCATTGATAATACGGATTTTCATTTACCGGGGCTTCCGTAATAGAACAGCGGAGCTTGAACGGGCCGTGTTTGACCTGGCACAGAAAGAGAAAGCCTTTGAAGAAACGGTCAGTACTGAAGTGGCTCGCGGCCTGTATCAGGAAAAGAAACAGCTTTCGGGTCAGTGGGAGGAATTTCACAATGCCAGAAAAAAAGCCTCTCGGGCACTGCAGCGTATTGTGGACACAGCATATAAATTCAAAGTCAAAACACTGCTCTCCGGCACCACGGTAAATAACTGGCAAAGCAAGTACGACCAGCTCAGGAAGGAGAGAGAGGCTTACTCAGCTATCAGTGAAAAAATCAATTTTCTCGAGCTTGAGGATAACGCCGACTGGGAAAGCGTAAAACAGCAATTTCTGGATAAGGTCGCCCTGCTGGAAAAAGCGCAGGAAGAAAAAGAATTTCAGGCCGAGCTCAACCGTCAGATGCGAGAAGAAAAGCAGCGTCAGGACGAACTGGACAGGCAGCAGCACGAAGCGGAAGAGGAAGAGCAACGCCTTGCTGAACAACAGCGTTTACTGGAGGAAGCTCTACTTGCCGCTGAAGGTGCTCATAGGGAAGAACTGGAAAGACAGCGCCTGGAGTTGGAGCAGAAAATTCAGGACGTCCACCAGCAGTATGAACGCGCCAAATCCATGGCCCAGCTTACAAAACAGGGACATGTGTATGTGATTTCGAATATCGGCTCTTTCGGTGAAAACGTCTTCAAAATCGGTATGACCCGACGACTGGAGCCCATGGAGCGCGTAAAAGAACTGAGTGGTGCCGCCGTGCCTTTTGATTTTGACGTTCACGCCATGATTTCCTGCGATGACGCCCCCGCGCTTGAAAAGACGCTGCATGACCATCTGGAAAGCTACCGGATTAACAGAATTAATCTGCGTAAGGAGTTTTTCCGTGTCGAGCTCAGCAAAATTATCGATGAGGTAGAACGTCACCATGGTCAGGTTGAATATATTGCAGACCCTGTGGCCCTACAGTATCTGCAAAGTCTTGAATATGCAGAAAGCGAAGCAGCATAAACGATAATTCGCCATAGTTCCTCAAGTAAAAGGAATACCTGGTCATGAATGACATCACCCCGCGTAAAATAAAAACCGGCGGCGACCCGCGCACGCTTCCGGAATATACCTCCCTTCGTAATGAATTGAATAAACTAAGCCATCCAGCGCGCCCGGATGTGAATTGGGTATACGTTGAAAAACGCTGTCTTTCATTATTCGAGCAAAACGGCGTTGAGTTGCAGACCGCAGCCTGGTACACCCTTGCCCGTACGCACCTGTCTGGATTAGCTGGTCTGAATGAAGGGCTCGCTATCCTGGAGGCGCTGATTAGTCGTCAGTGGGATGTTCTCTGGCCGCAGTCGCTGCAGGTTCGTATGGAAATCCTTAGCAGCCTGAGCCAGCGACTGCAGCAGCGCATGCGTATGCTTCCATTAAATAACGGTAATCTTCGCGAACTTTATAGCGCTGAAGCGTTGCTTACACGCCTGGGCGAGGCGCTTCAGCGCCTTGAGCTCAAACACCTTAGCCAGTTTGATGCGTTACGAATGGTGATACATTCAAGCGCAGCCAGGCTGGAAACCAGTACAGGCATGACAGACTTGAATGGTAGCGGGCCCGGCAGTGAATCGCCTCCGGAGAGGACAGAGCCGATCGAAGCGGTGAAATGGGTCTATGTTGTGCAGCAGGAAACCGAGCCGAAGAGTGAGGGCCGTATGGCGGCTCCAGGGGCTGTCAGACCATGGAAACCTTTTGTTGCTGGGGTGTGTTCTGCGCTGGTGGTCTGCATCGCCGTGGCGTGGGGAGGGAGATTGCTGTCCAGACCCGATCCATTAGCGGCTCAGGCCATTGCCTCGCTGGCGCCGTTACCTGAAGTGCTTACACCTGTTCAGCAAGACGCGTTAGCACAGCGAGGGACTTTACCGTCCACGTTTATCGCAGATACGCAGCAGCAGCTTGCACGGCTGGATAAACTGCCTCCTGACTGGAGCATTGTTTATAGTCTTCAGCTGTTAGAACAACTCCAGACATTGCGACCTGAAGAGGCTAAGTCGCTGATAATACAGTGGCAAAAAAAGTTTAACGCGACGGCGTTGCCTGGCGACGCAATGAATAGCTGGTATCAGGGGATGATGAAGCTTCAGCAACTGAATAATCGACTAAGTAGTCTGGATGAGCAAAAAGGAAAATATATAACCGTGAGTGAGCTTAAATCCGTGGTTTTTTCGACTATGCAGTCATTTAACCATGCGATACCCGCTGAAGAGCAGCTCAGGCGTCTGTCGCAGTATCCTGCAGGAAGTGCGCTCCCTGAAGCAGAAAAGACGCAACTGGAGCTGCATCTTAAACAACTGGCAATGCGATATGCTCAAATTAAACAGAATTTTTCTGAGCAATGAGTTGTGGTGATTGTCAGGCTAATAAGAAGAAGAGCCCATCAGTTGCGCGCAGCGCGTTGAAGGCGTCAATCTGGTACTATTGTTGTTCAAGCATGAAGACCTCAGATAATGAAGATAAGCGGATCGCCGGACGAAACCACCGAACCGCAGGAGACCGGATCGCATACGCATATAACCCCCATGAGGTTGGTGGTAAACCTGGGCCGTGTCGAGATAGCAACGCCGTCATGCGTACTGTTTGCGTCGCTGTGCTTGCCAAATTATATTCATCTGTACTTTAGTATTTAGTCGCAGGTTGTTTTATAAGGACCGAATAGTTTTGTCTTATATGAAAATACATGGCACGTTGTTTGATGTTTACCATCTTTATATACATAAGCTGTAAGATGTTCTTCAAACTTAGGTCCACTTCCTCCCAGATGCCACAAACCAGGCTTTAAATACAGGTTCCACTCATCATTGATCATGCAATTAGTAATTCTTTTGTCGTCGGGATTATTTAATGCCTGGTCAATTGTTGTGTTGCTGCTATCTCTTGACTTAATGGCTAGTTGAGAGTTTGTGATTGCCGTATGACTCTCACAGTTATTATCAGTGCAAACATATACAGCCGCATTTGTCTGGCTTACTAAAAACACATTAAAAAAGACTACAAGTAGTAAGTGGTTAGATATATTTTTCATGTCAGCCTTCCTTCAGAATAGACAACATAATTTAAGTGATGAGTATTTATGGGTTAAATTAACAAAGGCCGCAAAATGCAGCCTTTCAAATAGAGGTGATGATTAAGATTTCGGATTAATCATTTGTTTGAAGCGCTCAATGAGATTTAAATACTCTTCCGGCTGCTCAGTGAATAGTTTTGCATATTCAGCGATGTTTTCCGGCGATACGAACAAGAAGGTATTGGCTTCTTGCAACTGCTCAAATGTAGTTGATACAGACTTATGGCATGGAGACTGGGTTATGGCGCTGTGCGATTTTTTAGATGCAAAGAAGAGGCGCACTGTAACGCTTGGAGCGCCAAAGAGTTCTTCGCAGATGAACAGGATGTGCCCGAGTTTAGCATCTTCAGAACGCTCGGATGCCATGAACTCACCATTCACTGCACTGAGAACGCCCTTGGCAATCTCCATTGCACTGCCCGATGTCAGTCCGGGCAGTAACTGCTGAATGATCTGCGTATTAACAGTTATCCCGCTATTCTTAATCGTCATCATGTTTCTTGTTTTCTGAACTTCTACAAAGAAACCTGATCTGCCAATGACTGAGCGCCATGCATCGTAGTCAAATAGTGATTTGTTACATTCATTCAGTGCAGCGGTCATAGCAGCGAATAAAACCGTTACGCTATCAAATAGTTTCTTGGTTTTCTCGGTAAGCTCAGGAGAAGTTGAAACATAGAAAATATTTCCCGTCTGGTTCATACGGAATTGGGCATCTTTTTCGACATCACCACGGTCGTTGGAAAATACCATTTGAGCTTGCTTTTGGGCTAGCTCATGCGACTGAAATTTATAAGCCGAGATAGGTAAGGTGTCGCCGTCATGCATCTTATTTATACTATTAACGGTTTTTTCTACGATGTTCATAAATATATCCTTATATACGATTAGGTAGAGTGAAGGCGTGGCCTTTAATAAATCCACTAAGATCCGCTTTATTTAAAATATTTGCCTTCGAGTGATAATATGCTCGTTGGAATTGTCTTAGAATGTGATGAAGGTCTTAAAAAATGATTTAACTATCATAAAAACCGATCGGTTATTAACAGCATATCCATTTCGTGAATATAACCAGGGAGGGTTATAATTCGCAATGATCTTTTTATCAATTTTTGAGCGCTTTATAGCACCGCTTTAATATCGTTGACTTGCTTATGCGTGTCTCCCTTGCATGATATTTTTCGTTGGTTGTCGAACTCTTTCATCTGAAAGCCATTATCGCGACAGAGCCCCTTTATGCTGGGTGCGCGAGCCTGGGGAAATTCTGGTTTCGAAGCTGTTGCACTGGAAATGGCTGAACCATAAAAATCACTCCAGGCCTTGTATTTAGCGGGTTTTGTGGGATTTATTGGAGATAGAGAAAAGTGGTTATGGTGTCCCCTGCAGGAATCGAACCTGCAACTACCCTTAGGAGGGGCTCGTTATATCCATTTAACTAAGGGGACGAGGCGGCACGAGTATAGCGTTATTTACACTTTGCGTTAAGCGCGTTGCCGCCTGACTGCTCAAAGAGTCACCATTCAGGTTGATTTTTTTGCTGCTTTATCCTTTTCTGCCTGCGCCTTAAGCTCGGCTTTGCGTTTATTCGACATGTCGTTACGGATTTGGGCATGGCTTAACAGCGCGAAGATAAACGTTCCACCGCAGATATTCCCCGCCAGCGTCGGAATGGCGAACGGCCAGAAAAAATCGCTCCAGTGAAGCGTACCGTTAAAGACCAGGTAAAGTATCTCAACGGTACCGACCACGATATGCGTGGTATCCCCCAGCGCAATTAGCCAGGTCATCAGTATGATCACCACGATTTTAGCGCTACCGGCAGAAGGGAACATCCACACCATTGTGGCGATAATCCACCCAGAGATAATGGCATTTGAAAACATTTCGACTGGCGTGTTTTTCATCACATCCATACCGATCTTCACAAATGCGTCCCGGGTGGGTTCATCAAATATCGGCATATATTCAAATGCCCAGGCCGCGATGCCCGTGCCGATGATATTTCCCAGCAGAACCACGCTCCAGAGCCTCATCAATAAACCAAAATTGCCGAGGGTAGGGTTTTGCATCACCGGCAGTACGGCGGTCACCGTGTTCTCAGTAAATAGCTGCTGGCGGGCCATGATGACGATAATAAAGCCGAAGGTGTAGCCGAGGTTCTCCAGTAAAAATCCGCCGGGCACGCCCTCCAGCTGCACATGAAATATCCCTTTAGCAAGCAGCGAGGCGCCCATTGACAGTCCAGCCGCGATAGCTGACCAGAAGAGGGCCATGGCATCGCGCTCCATCTCCTTTTCGCCGTCCTGGCGTATATGCTCGTGGATTGCCATCGCGCGGGAGGGGAGGCGATCCTCATCAATCTCTATCTCCTCACCACGCGCTTTCTCCTCGCTTTCAATTTCATGTTCCTCATTACTTTCGCCAATTTTGTCTTCACCCACTTCTTTCATATCTGCTCCCGGAGGTTGATCTTTCTTTTAAGCGTAGCGGCTTTTATCGGGATGCCTGTGGGGATGCTCTTAAATTGGCGGGAATGACAACAAAGGTGATACATCTTGTTCAAAGACATTATAAAATTGCCAGCGAAACGAATTCCAAAAGTCAGGCTATGCTGAGATCAGAGTCACGGTGATTACTGCCCGTAACTGTACTCATAGACATCGGTAAACGTGCTGTTACAATCACTTGCACGTTTTCAGACGGAGCGCCAGATGCTCCGTTACGGATGGCAATCAACGATAGCCATACTGAACAGGGAGATATTTATGAAACTTCGGCTGTCGGCGCTTGCGCTGGGCGCGACGATGCTTGTGGGCTGCGCCAGCTCCGGGGAGCAAACGGGACGCTCCGATCCTCTCGAAGGATTTAACCGCTCTATGTATAGCTTCAACTACAACGTGCTGGACCCGTATGTGGTTCGCCCGGTGGCAGTAGCATGGCGCGATTACGTTCCACAGCCCGCGCGTAACGGGTTAAGCAATTTTACCAGCAACCTCGAAGAGCCTGCGGTGATGGTCAACTATTTCCTGCAGGGCGATCCGTATCAGGGGATGGTGCACTTTACGCGCTTCTTCCTGAACTCCCTGCTGGGGATGGGTGGTTTTATCGATGTTGCAGGTATGGCAAACCCGAAACTGCAGCGTGAACAGCCGCACCGTTTCGGCAGTACGCTGGGGCATTATGGTGTCGGTTACGGTCCTTACGTCCATCTGCCGTTCTATGGCAGCTTCACCGTGCGTGATGATGGCGGCGATATGGTCGATACGCTGTATCCGGTTCTGTCGTGGCTGACCTGGCCGCTGTCGGTGGGTAAATGGACGGTGGAAGGGATTGAAACCCGTGCGCAACTGCTTGATTCAGACGGTCTGCTGCGCCAGTCGTCCGATCCGTACATTATGGTGCGTGAAGCGTACTTCCAGAATCATGACTTTATCGCCAACGGCGGCAAGCTGAAGCCGGAAGATAATCCAAACGCGAAGGCTATTGAAAACGAACTCAAAGATATTGATTCGGAATAAATAAAAAAGGTGAGCAACGCTCACCTTTTTTGATCCCTGCGCGATTAGAACGCGTAGTTGAAGTTAGTACCGAACAGCCAGGCTTTACCTTCAGAGGTAAATTCGTACGGGCCTTCCTTGAAGGTCACTTTCTGGCCATGCATATAAGATACGCCCGCATCGACAGAAGCATTCTCGTTGAACGCGTAGGTTGCACCAGCACTCACCCAGAAGCGGTCCTGATCCGGAATGGAGATGGAGCGCTTATCAGCCGGTACCGGGCTGTCATCGAATGCGATACCGGTACGGAATGTCCAGTTATCATCCATATAATAGGTGGTACCCAACGCAATGCGATAGGCGTCGTGGAAGCTCTCGTCCTTATAGAACAGCGTTTGACCGTTGGTGCCGGTCGCTTTCAGCTCCTGGAACTGGCTCCAGCTGGTATAGGCCAGGCTATAGTGAATAGCCCACTGTGGCGCCACGCGGTTGTAACCCGATACTTCCCACATTTCTGGCAGATGCAGTGACAGTGAGCCAGGGACAGTTTGACCGGAAGTCCCCCACGGGATAGTGGTACCCGCACCAGGGACCAGGCTGTTGACCGGCGTCAGGATGCCGCTCTTGTAATCGCCGTCGAAGTCAATTTTTACTTCGGAACGATAGGTCAGGCCCCAGCGGTTGTTTTTGTCCAGCTCGTACAGAATACCGGCGTTCCAGCCATAGCCCCACTCATCGCCCTTCAGGCTGGCAATTTTGTTGCTGTTTTTCGGCAGGCGAGCCGTTTGTTCACCGGCGTAACGCTCAATTTTTGCATCGGCGTAGACGGCATCAAAGCCCAGACCGAAGCTCCAGCTGTCGTTCAGACGATAAGCACCGCTCAGGTTCAGGTTTAGCGTTGTCAGGTCTGTTTTACCGCCGTATTCGCCTGCCGGGTAGTTGTTATTGAACTCGGTAGCAAGGCCATAGTTAGACGTGACGGATGCGCCCCAGCCAAATTGTTCATTGATTGGTGCAACGAAGTGCAGGTTAGGTACCCACGCCGTTGGCGCAATGTTATCTGCTTTCAGGCTCGCACCAGAAGGTGACGTGCCGGAAATGTTGACATCAGGATCGATATACACCGCACCAGCAGAGAAGGTCGGGCGATCGAACATCATGATTAATGCAGGGTTACGGCTTGCGTTACCCGCATCATCAGCGATTGCACCTTCCCCTGAATACGCGCGGCCAAGGCCAGAGGACGAAAATTCGTTTAGCTGAAAGCCCGCTGACCAGGCGGAAGTAGAGACGATTGCCACTGCGACTGCCAGCGCAGTCTTGTTGAACAGGGTTTTCTGGCTCATGACCATAACCTCATTGAGTTATTTTTATTCAATAATTGTTACATACCGTAACAGGAGCGCGAAGTGTAGGGTCTGAGGTATGACAGACAAATCAGACCAGTGGCCAGAGTATAGGTCCGACCAGCCTGAATGTTGCAAGTTTGTTTATTAATATTTTCAAACATGTTTCTTGAAACGAGATCTGGTTGGCAAAATTGTGACCATCGCGGCTAACCCAAAAGGGTGGTTTTTGTTTTAGATCATTTTTTAGTGTGATATCGGTCACTTATCCGATTTTGCGCCATTAACGGCTGGAGAGAGCCAGCGCTGGGGCGTAAAATATCAGCATCGTGTTTATCTCGCGCGCTGCGCGAATACAGAGGAAATTGAGCTATGAGTAAATGCAGTGCTGATGAAACCCCGGTTTGCTGCTGTATGGATGTTGGCACCATCATGGACAACACCGATTGCACCGCGTCTTACAGCCGTGTGTTCACCAACCGCGCCGAAGCTGAAGAAACGCTGGCCGCGCTGAGCAAGCGCGCGCGTGATGTGGAGTCCGATCCGTGTGAAATCAAATCTACCTTCACGGAAGTGGACGGCGGCGTGAAGCTGGATATCGACTTTGTGTTTGCCTGCGAAGCTGAAACGCTGATTTTCCAGCTCGGTCTGCGTTAATCCTTTTTGCCCGGCGGCGCTTCGCTTGCACGGGCCTAGGATCGTGTAGGCCGGGTAAGGCACCGTCGCCACCCGGCAACAAACCGCACAATTGCCTCTGCCATGCAGGGGCATTTTCTTTTTCTTCTCTGTGTTTTACCTCGCATTTTTAAGCTTCCCCGATTGGCTGAATGTAAAAAAATGGTTAAGACTGTTATCAGGTCAGACCACTTTATAATCATGTAAAATTTTTCACAGGGGAAGGTTATGAGTCAGGCATTACCGCTAATCACCCGACAAGGTGACCGCATTGCCATTGTCAGCGGTCTGCGTACGCCGTTTGCACGTCAGGCGACGGCGTTTCACGGTATACCGGCTGTCGATCTGGGGAAAATGGTAGTGGGGGAGATGCTGGCTCGCAGCGAAATTCCGCCTGAGGTCATCGAACAGCTGGTCTTCGGCCAGGTGGTGCAGATGCCTGAAGCCCCTAACATTGCGCGGGAGATTGTTCTCGGTACCGGCATGAACGTTCATACCGATGCCTACAGCGTCAGCCGCGCGTGCGCGACCAGCTTCCAGGCGGTAGCAAACGTGGCGGAAAGTCTGATGGCGGGCACCATTCGCGCCGGGATCGCAGGTGGCGCCGATTCTTCCTCCGTACTGCCGATTGGCGTCAGTAAAAAGCTGGCCCGCATTCTGGTGGATGCCAATAAAGCCCGCACCACCGGTGCGAAGCTCAAACTCTTCTCGCGTTTACGCCTGCGCGATCTCATGCCCGTGCCACCTGCCGTCGCGGAATACTCTACCGGCCTGCGAATGGGCGATACCGCCGAGCAGATGGCCAAAACCTACGGCATCACCCGCGAGCAGCAGGATGCGCTGGCGCATCGCTCGCATCAGCTGGCAGCGAAAGCCTGGTCGGAGGGCAAACTCACCGATGAGGTCATGACCGCCTACACGCCTCCCTATCGAGAGCCTCTTACTGAAGATAACAATATTCGTGGTACCTCGACGCTGGCGGATTACGCCAAACTGCGTCCGGCGTTTGACCGCAAGCACGGCACCGTGACGGCGGCCAACAGTACGCCGCTGACCGATGGTGCTGCTGCGGTGATCCTGATGACGGAGTCGCGTGCAAAAGAGCTGGGCATCACGCCGCTGGGCTATTTGCGCAGCTATGCCTTTACCGCCATTGATGTCTGGCAGGACATGCTGTTAGGTCCGGCGTGGTCCACGCCGCTGGCGCTGGATCGCGCGGGGCTAACCCTGGCGGATTTAACCCTGATTGATATGCACGAAGCCTTTGCCGCGCAAACCCTGGCAAACGTGCAGCTGCTGGCAAGCGAGCGTTTTGCACGCGACGTGCTGGGCCGCGCCCATGCCACCGGCGAAGTGGATCAGAGCAAATTCAACGTGCTGGGTGGGTCGATCGCCTACGGCCATCCGTTTGCGGCCACGGGCGCGCGAATGATCACCCAGACACTACACGAACTCCGTCGCCGCGGCGGCGGGTTTGGTCTCGTCACCGCCTGCGCGGCGGGCGGCCTTGGTGCAGCAATGGTTCTGGAGGCTGAATAATGGATATGCCATCTGCATTTAATCTGACGGTTCGCCTCGATAACGTCGCGGTTATCACTATTGATGTGCCTGATGAAAAGATGAATACCCTGAAGGCTGAATTCGGCACTCAGGTTCGCGCCATGCTCAAGCAGATCCGCGAAAATAAAGCGATTCGTGGTCTGGTCTTTATCTCGGCTAAGCCGGATAACTTTATTGCCGGGGCCGATATCAACATGATCGCCCGAGCGAAAAGCGCGCAGGAAGCTGAAGATCTGGCGCGTCAGGGGCAGCAGGTGATGGCTGAAATCAACGCTCTGCCGATTCCGGTTATTGCCGCGATCCACGGTGCCTGCCTTGGCGGCGGGCTGGAGCTGGCGCTGGCCTGTCACAGCCGTATCTGCACTGACGATCCGAAAACCGTTTTAGGGTTGCCAGAAGTGCAGTTAGGCCTGCTGCCGGGATCGGGTGGAACACAGCGTCTGCCGCGTCTGGTTGGGGTTAGCACCGCCCTGGAGATGATCTTAACCGGCAAGCAGCTACGCCCCCGTCAGGCACTGAAAGTGGGGTTGGTTGACGACGTCGTTCCGCACACCATTTTACTGGACGCTGCCGTTGAGCTGGCGCTGAAGGGACGTCAGACAAAACGTCCTCTCCCTGTACGCGAGCGCGTGCTGGCAGGGCCACTGGGGCGCGCGCTTCTGTTCAACATGGTAGGCAAAAAAACCGAGCAAAAAACCAAAGGCAACTATCCGGCGGCAAAGCGCATTCTGGAAGTGATGGAAACCGGGTTGTCGCAGGGCAACAGCAGCGGCTATGCCGCTGAAGCCAAAGCCTTTGGCGAACTGGCGATGACGCCGCAGTCGCAGGCGCTGCGCAGCATCTTCTTCGCCAGTACTGAGGTGAAAAAAGATCCGGGCAGCGAGGCAGAGCCTGCTCCGCTGCGTGCCGTTGGCGTGCTGGGCGGTGGGCTCATGGGCGGCGGAATCGCGTTTGTTACCGCCAGCAAAGGCAAATTGCCCGTGCGCATCAAAGACATCAGCGCAAAGGGCATCAACCACGCGCTGCAGTACAGCTGGCAGAACCTTGATAGGAAGGTCAAACGCCGCCATATCAAGGCAAGCGAACGTGATAAAACCCTGGCGACGATCTCCGGCACGACGGATTACAGCGGTTTTGCGCACCGGGACCTGGTGATTGAAGCCGTATTTGAAGACCTGGCGCTTAAGCAGCAGATGGTGGCTGACGTGGAGCAGCACTGCGCGCCGCACACTATTTTCGCCTCAAACACCTCGTCTTTACCGATTGGCGATATCGCGGCGAAAGCTGCTCGTCCGGAGCAGGTCATTGGTCTACACTTTTTCAGTCCGGTCGAAAAAATGCCGCTGGTGGAGGTGATCCCGCACGCCACGACCAGCCCGCAGACCATCGCCACCGTGGTGAAGCTGGCGAAAAAACAGGGTAAAACCCCGATTGTGGTCGCGGACAAGGCTGGCTTCTACGTCAACCGTATTCTGGCACCCTATATCAACGAAGCGATGCGGCTGCTGACGGAAGGGGAGAAAATCGAGCACGTCGACGAGGCGCTCGTAAAGTTTGGCTTCCCCGTCGGTCCAATCCAACTTTTGGATGAGGTGGGAATAGACACCGGCACTAAAATTATACCTGTGCTGGAAGCGGCTTATGGCGATCGTTTTACCCCGCCTGCAAACATTGTTTCTGCAATTTTGAAGGACGATCGCAAAGGCAGAAAAAATGAACGCGGTTTCTATCTTTACGGCGCGAAAGGGCGTAAAAGCAAGAAACAGGTCGACCCTTCGGTTTATGGGCTTATTTCGGCCACCGGTCAGGGAAGACTGTCTGCCGTTCAGTGCGCAGAACGTTGCGTCATGATGATGCTCAATGAAGCGGCGCGCTGCTTTGGTGAACAGGTGATCAAGAGCGCACGCGATGGCGACATCGGCGCGGTATTTGGTATTGGTTTCCCGCCGTTCCTTGGCGGCCCGTTCCGTTACATGGATACGCTCGGTGCGGGTGAAGTGGTTGTCATTTTGCAACGTCTGGCCTCGCAATACGGTCCGCGGTTTACACCGTGTGACGAATTATTGCAGATGGCGGAGCGGGGCCAGACATTCTGGCCTGCAAGGGAAACTGATTTCGTAAACTGAAGTCAAAGAAGGGTAAATCCTGAGGTGAATGAACCTGTTCTGGCGATTTTGTAAACAGAGATTGACTATACTTACGCCATTGAGGTAAAAAACAGCGTTTCATTCACCGAATGGATCAGGCACAATGCCCGGCCATCGGGTTTTCTACCTCAGAGCATTAATCGCGGGTAGTTAACGCCGGTGATTCTGGTTAACAAAAGCGGTGCAATATGCAAGTTTTTATCATGCGTCACGGCGACGCGGCACTCGATGCCGCCAGTGACTCAGTACGTCCTTTAACAGTCTGTGGCTGTGACGAATCCCGTCAAATGGCGACGTGGCTTAAAGGTCAAAAAGTGGACATTGAACGCGTTCTGGTGAGTCCGTTCCTGCGTGCAGAACAGACGCTGGACGTGGTAGGGGAGTGTATGAACCTGCCATCCAGCGTGGACGTTCTCCCTGAGCTGACGCCATGCGGCGATGTCGGTCTTGTCAGCGCTTACCTTCAGGCGCTGTGCAATGAAGGTGTCGCTTCCGCACTGGTCATTTCCCACCTGCCGCTGGTCGGCTATCTGGTATCTGAGCTGTGCCCGGGCGAAACGCCGCCAATGTTCACCACTTCCGCCATTGCCAACGTCACTCTCGACGAAACCGGCAAAGGGGTCTTCAACTGGCAAATGAGCCCGTGCAACCTGAAGATGGCAAAAGCCATCTGACGTGACGTGTGACAGGGCGGGGTACTACGTGTTTCCCGCCCTTCTGTCAGGGCAACTCTGGCGGCTGCCACTCCTCAACTTCAATCAACACCAGCAATGCGGCATCGCCGCCGTACTCTTTCGGTGCCTGATGAAACGCCATCACGTGCGGGTGCTGAGCCAGCCACAGCGGCGTCTGTTGTTTCAGAATGTGTTTACCGTGGCCGTGCATCACGCAGGCGCAAAAAACGTGTTCGCGGCGACAGGCGGCAATCAACGCCCCCAGCTCCTGTTTCGCCTGCATCTGCGTTAAGCCGTGCAGATCGAGAAACAGCTCCGGCGAATAATCTCCGCGTCGTAACTTTTTCAGCTCAAAATGGCTGACGTCTTCGCGCACGTACTTCACAGCCCCTTGCGTATTGAGCAGCGGCTGAAATTCATCTGAAAAATAGTGGCTGTTATCCGCCTGCTCCTGGAGCAGCCGTTTGACCGGAACTTCGCTGATTTTTTTACGCTGCGGACGGTGGACAATCGTGTCCTGCGCGATTTTACGCGTCCCGGTCATCAGCTGGCGGAAGAGAGCCTGATCCTCCTCGCTGAGCGATGTTTTCTTTTTCATTCGTCATTCTCATCTCGTATTTCCGATAGTGTACCCGACTAAACGCATTTTTTAACCTCAAGCGGTACGCGTCATTGCTGATTTATCGCCGTCTTCATGGCAAACTAGCCGCCGAAAATTATGCGAGCATGCCCTGGAGGAAAGAGTGGATAAAATATTTGTCGATGAAGCAGTAAACGAGCTGCATACCATACAGGACATGTTGCGCTGGTCGGTTAGCCGCTTCAGCGCCGCTAATATCTGGTACGGTCACGGTACCGATAACCCGTGGGACGAGGCCGTTCAGCTGGTGCTGCCGTCTCTTTACCTGCCGCTGGACATTCCGGAAGACATGCGCACCGCGCGCCTGACCTCCAGCGAAAAACATCGCATCGTTGAGCGCGTGATCCGTCGCGTAAACGAGCGCATTCCGGTCGCCTATCTGACCAACAAAGCCTGGTTCTGCGGCCACGAGTTTTACGTCGATGAACGCGTGCTGGTACCGCGCTCGCCGATTGGTGAGCTGATCAACAATCACTTTGAAGGCCTGATTAACCATCAGCCGCAGCACATTCTCGATATGTGCACCGGCAGTGGCTGCATCGCTATTGCCTGCGCCTACGCTTTCCCTGAAGCGGAAGTGGACGCCGTCGATATCTCCACCGACGCGCTGGCCGTGACCGAACACAACATCGAAGAGCACGGCCTGATCCATCACGTCACGCCAATCCGCTCTGACCTGTTCCGCGACCTGCCGACGCTGCAATACGATCTGATCGTCACTAACCCGCCGTACGTCGATGCAGAAGACATGTCCGATCTGCCGAACGAATATCGTCACGAGCCGGAGCTGGGCCTGGCGTCAGGCTCTGACGGCCTGAAGCTGACCCGCCGCATTCTGGCCTGCGCGCCGGATTACCTGACCGATGACGGCGTTCTGATTTGTGAAGTGGGCAACAGCATGGTACATCTGATAGAGCAGTACCCGGATGTGCCTTTCACCTGGCTTGAGTTCGACAACGGCGGTGACGGCGTCTTTATGCTGACCAAAGCGCAGTTGCTCGACGCGCGCGAACACTTCAGCATCTATAAAGATTAATCCAGCGGGCTTCGGCCCGTTTCACAACGCTCAAACACAAACAACAACATCGGAGCCGTGATGGCAGGAAACAGTATTGGACAGTTATTCCGCGTGACCACCTTTGGCGAGTCGCACGGGCTGGCGCTGGGCTGTATCGTTGATGGCGTACCGCCAGGCATCGAACTGACCGAAGCAGATTTACAGCACGACCTTGACCGCCGTCGTCCGGGCACCTCTCGCTACACCACGCAGCGTCGCGAGCCGGACCAGGTCAAAATTCTCTCCGGCGTTTTTGAAGGCCGCACCACCGGCACCAGCATTGGTCTGCTGATTGAAAACACCGATCAGCGCTCTCAGGACTACGGTGCTATCAAGGACGTGTTCCGCCCGGGCCATGCCGACTACACCTACGAGCAAAAGTACGGCTTTCGCGACTATCGCGGCGGCGGACGCTCTTCCGCGCGTGAAACCGCGATGCGCGTGGCCGCTGGCGCGATTGCTAAAAAGTATTTGCAGCAGAAATTTGGCATCGTCATTCGCGGCTGTCTGACCCAGATGGGCGACATTCCGCTGGCGATCAAAGACTGGGATCAGGTCGAGCAAAACCCGTTCTTCTGCGCCGATGCGGATAAGCTTGACGCGCTGGACGAACTGATGCGCGGCCTGAAAAAAGAGGGCGACTCCATTGGCGCGAAAGTCACCGTGGTGGCAGATGGCGTCCCGGCTGGCTGGGGCGAGCCGGTATTTGACCGTCTCGACGCCGATATCGCCCACGCGCTGATGAGCATCAACGCGGTGAAGGGCGTCGAGATTGGCGACGGCTTCGACGTGGTGGCGCTTCGCGGCAGCCAGAACCGCGACGAAATCACGAAAGCGGGCTTCCAGAGCAACCATGCGGGCGGCATTCTCGGCGGTATCAGCAGTGGACAGCAGATTATTGCCAACATCGCGCTGAAACCGACCTCAAGCATCACCGTGCCGGGCCACACGATTAACCGCTCAGGCGAAGAAGTTGAGATGATCACCAAAGGTCGTCACGATCCGTGCGTGGGGATCCGTGCGGTGCCGATCGCGGAAGCGATGCTGGCGATCGTGCTGATGGATCACTTCCTGCGCCAGCGCGCGCAGAACGCGGACGTGACGACCACCATTCCACGCTGGTAAACATGAAAAAAACCGCAATTGCTCTGCTGGCGCTGCTGGCCAGTGGAGCCAGTCTGGCCGCCACGCCGTGGCAAAAAATCACCCATCCGGTGGCGGGAAGCGCGCAGTCCATCGGCGCCTTCTCTAACGGCTGTATCGTGGGCGCGCAGGAGCTGCCGCTGCAATCAGATACCTATCAGGTGATGCGTACCGACCAGCGTCGTTACTTCGGCCACCCTGATCTGGTGCTGTTCATTCAGCGACTGGGGAACCAGGTGCATAACCTGGGGCTGGGGACGATGCTGATTGGCGATATGGGGATGCCTGCCGGTGGCCGCTTTAACGGCGGGCACGCCAGCCACCAGACCGGACTGGATGTCGACATCTTCCTGCAGCTGCCGAAAACGCGCTGGACGTCTGCGCAGCTGCTGAAGCCGCAGGCGCTGGATCTGGTGTCGCGCGACGGCAAAAGCGTGGTGCCATCACTGTGGTCACGGGATATTTCGAGCCTGATCAAGCTGGCGGCGAAAGATAACGACGTCATGCGGATTTTCGTCAACCCGGCGATCAAGCAGCAGCTTTGCCTGGATGCGGGGACGGATCGCGACTGGCTGCGCAAAGTGCGCCCGTGGTTCCAGCATCGTGCGCATATGCACGTTCGTCTGCGCTGCCCGGCGAACAGCCTGGAATGTGAAGATCAGCCGCTACCGCCGCCAGGCGATGGCTGTGGTTACGAACTGCAAAGCTGGTTTGAGCCGGCAAAACCTGGAACCTCTAAGCCTGAGAAGAAGACACCGCCTCCGTTGCCGCCTTCCTGCCAGGCGCTACTGGATGAGCATGTACTTTAATGGATAATTTCGTCGATCTGTTTATGGTGTCACCGCTGCTGCTGGTGGTGCTGTTCTTCGTGGCCATGCTGGCCGGTTTTATTGATGCGCTCGCGGGCGGCGGCGGGCTGTTAACCGTGCCCGCGCTGCTGGCGGCGGGCATGAGCCCGGCGCAGGCGCTTGCCACCAATAAGCTGCAGGCCTGCGGCGGCTCGCTTTCGGCGTCGCTCTATTTTATCCGCCGCAAGGTGGTGAATCTCGCCGACCAGAAGCTCAATATCCTGATGACCTTTATCGGCTCAACGTCGGGCGCGCTGCTGGTGCAGCACGTGCAGTCGGATATTTTGCGCCAGATCCTGCCGATTCTGGTTATCTGCATCGGTCTCTATTTCCTGCTGATGCCTAAGCTCGGTGAGGAAGACCGGGCGCGGCGGCTGCACGGCCTGCCGTTTGCGCTGATTGCCGGTGGCTGCGTCGGCTTTTACGACGGCTTCTTTGGCCCGGGGGCAGGCTCGTTTTACGCGCTGGCGTTCGTGACGCTGGCCGGCTTTAACCTCGCCAAATCCACCGCCCACGCCAAGGTGCTGAATGCGACCTCGAACGTCGGCGGCCTGCTGCTGTTTATCATTGGCGGCAAGGTTATCTGGGCAACCGGGTTTGTGATGATGGCAGGGCAGTTTTTGGGCGCGCGCGCAGGCTCGCGTCTGGTATTAAGCAAAGGGCAAAAGCTGATCCGCCCGATGATTGTTGTCGTCTCGGCGGTGATGAGCGCCAAACTTCTTTATGACAGCCATGGACAGGAGATCCTCACCTGGTTGGGGATGAACTAATGAACAGTACGCATAAATACGAACAGCTGATTGAGATCTTCGATAGCTGTTTTGCTGATGATTTTAATACCCGTCTGATTAAAGGCGACGACGAACCGATCTATCTTCCTGCTGATGCAGAGGTTCCGTATAACCGCATTGTGTTTGCCCACGGCTTTTACGCCAGCGGTTTGCACGAGATCTCGCACTGGTGCATCGCGGGGAAAGCGCGTCGCGAGCTGGTGGACTTCGGTTACTGGTACTGTCCGGACGGGCGCGACGCCGCCACCCAGGGCCAGTTTGAAGACGTGGAAGTGAAGCCGCAGGCGCTGGAATGGCTGTTCTGCGTGGCCGCGGGTTTCCCGTTCAACGTGAGTTGTGACAACCTTGAAGGTGACTTTGAGCCAGACCGTATCGTCTTCCAGCGCCGCGTGCATGCGCAGGTGATGGAGTATCTTGAGAAAGGCATCCCGGAACGTCCGGCGCGCCTGATCGAGGCTTTACAGAATTATTACCACACGCCGGAGATCACGGCGGAATGCTTCCCTTGGCCGGAAGATCTTTAACAGAGGAAAGAAGATGATCGCAGAATTTGAATCACGCATTCTGGCGTTAATTGATGACATGGTGGAACACGCCAGTGATGATGAGCTGTTCGCCAGCGGTTATCTGCGTGGTCACCTGACGCTGGCGGTAGCCGAGCTGGAAGCAGGTGACGATCACTCTGCCGACGCCGTTCACGCTGAAGTCACGCGCAGCCTGGAAAAAGCCATTCTGGCCGGGGAGCTCTCTCCGCGCGACCAGTCTCTGGTGCTGGGGATGTGGGACAATTTATTCCAGCAGGCTAAACGCTAAGTAAGTGCGTCATCTCCCTCTCCCACAGGGAGAGGGCCGGGGTGAGGGCACCAGACCGCACCCTACTTAACCATTTTCCCCTTCAGCAGTTTCCGTACCCACAGTCGATTCGGGTTCAGCCCCGCAAGCGTAGTTCTGTCCAGCGGAACAGGCTCATTACTCATTTGCGCGGCTAACGTTTCAGCCAGCAGCGGCGCGGAGCACAATCCTCGCGATCCTAATCCGCCCAGCATGAACAGTTCCGGATAAACCGGGGCACTTACCGCCGTTTCCTTGTTTTCAGCCAGATCCTGATAGGCCGCAAGCGTCGCGTCATAGTCCGGCACGTTTCCCGCCATCGGCAGATGATCGCGGGTCGCGCAGCGCACGCCGCAGCGCGCTTCGCCCTCGCTCACGTCAACCTCTTTCGCCCACGCCGCGTCCGGGAAGCAGTCAATCAGGCGCTGGCGGTTTTGCTGCTGATCCGCTTCGCTGTAGCGCATATCCGCTTCGCCACGATGGTAGCTGGCGCCGATGCAGTGATGTCCGTTAGACGGATTTTGTGGCGTCAGATAGCCGTCATAGCACAGCACCTGGAGCAGCTTGCTCAGTTCGGGCGCGGTCGGGATATGGCTTACCTGGCCGCCGACCGGATAAACCGGCAACGTCTCGGTCTGGATAAACTGGCTGATGTTATGTCCGTTTGCTAGCACAACGCTGGCATGGTGTGCCGCTTTGCCATCAGCAAAATGCAGAGTCCACCGTTCTGACCGGCTAAACGATTCAACCTTATGAGCATAATGCACCCTCAGCCCGCGTGACTGCGCCAGGCTAATCGCCGCCGCGGTCAGTTCAGCCGGGCACAGCCAGCCGCCGAGCGGATATTGAATGCCGCCACAGCCGGTTTCCACGCCCGCGGTGTCTGCCACCTCTTGCGCACTGACCGCGCGGGCAATCTCCTCCGGCAGACCCAGCGACAGCATCTGGGCGATTTTTTGCTGGCTCTTTTCATCCCAGCCGAGCTGCGTCACGCCGCACCAGTCATGGTGGAATGCCACTGGCAGCGCGTCGTACAGGCGACGGGCGAAGGTAAAGGCCGCGGGGAAAAACTGGAACAGGGCCGGGTCGTGCGCGCTTAAAAGCGGGTAAAGCGCGCCCTGGCGGTTACCGGACGCGCCGCTGGCTGGTGCCTCGTCAGCGCAGTAGAGTGTCACCTGCCAGCCCCGGTGCAGCAGCGCGAGAGAGAGCAGGGCGCTGGCGATCCCTCCGCCAACGATCGCCACTTCGCGCGATGCGCTGGCGCTGCGCGCAAACCAGGGAGCCCGAGCGGGAATGTCCAGCGTCCGTTCCATCGTGCCGACCAGCATGTCGCGCTTGCGGCCAAAGCCTTTGGTCTTCTGCATGGTAAAGCCCGCGTCCTGCAGGCCGCGGCGAACAAAGCCGGCCGAGGTAAAGGTGGCGAGCGTTGCGCCGGGACGCGCCAGCCGGGCCATCGCGCTAAACAGATGCTGGCTCCACATGTCCGGGTTCTTGGCGGGCGCAAAGCCGTCAAGGAACCACGCGTCCACCGTCTGGTTCATCGCGTCGTCGAGCGTATCGGTCAGGTCGTTAATGTCGCCCAGCCATAAATCCAGCGTCACCCGCCCGCCGTCCAGAATCAGACGGTGGCAGCCGCCGATATGCGGCGGCCACTGCGCCTGAAGCTGCTCCGCCCAGGCTGCAAGCTCCGGCCAGCGCTGGTGGGCGAGCCGCAGATCGTGCGCGGTAAGCGGAAATTTTTCAAAACTGATGAAATGTAATCTTTGTAGCGTAGCCTCGGGGTGTGCAGCGCGAAATCGATCGAACGCCTGCCAGAGAGTCAGAAAATTCAGCCCGGTTCCGAAGCCGCTTTCCGCAACAACGAACAGACTGCGCGGGTGCGCAGGGAAGCGGGCGCTGAGCTGGTTTCCCTCGAGGAAAACATAGCGGGTTTCTTCGAGTCCGTTATCATTAGAAAAGTAGACGTCATCAAAATCTCGGGAAACAGGTGTACCCTCAGCGTTGAATTCGAGGTTGGCGGGTTGTATAGCGTTTTGTTTCACGTAAGTTACTCGTCTGACAGGCAGTGGCACGATCTTAACGATGTGAGTCCATCGGTGCAAATTTCCGCAGAAAATGTCTGATCGGACTTGTTCGGCGTACAAGTGTACGCTATTGTGCGACTCGAAACTTTTTATAGTGCGACTTACAGAGGTATTGAATGAAACGTGCAGTGATTACTGGCCTGGGCATTGTTTCCAGCATCGGTAATAACCAGCAGGAAGTCCTGGCATCTCTGCGTGAAGGACGCTCCGGGATCACTTTCTCTGAAGAGTTTAAAGATTCAGGTATGCGTAGCCACGTATGGGGTAACGTCAAACTGGACACCACCGGTTTGATTGACCGCAAAGTGGTTCGTTTCATGAACGATGCCTCTATTTATGCTTATCTCTCCATGCAGGAAGCGATCAAAGATTCCGGCCTGAGCGAAGAGGTTTATCAGAACAACCCGCGCGTGGGCCTGATTGCCGGTTCCGGCGGTTCCTCTAAAGCGCAGGTATTCGGTGCTGACGCAATGCGTAGCCCGCGTGGTCTGAAAGCGGTAGGTCCGTACGTGGTGACTAAAGCCATGGGTTCTGCGGTTTCCGCGTGCCTGGCGACCCCGTTCAAAATTCACGGTGTGAACTACTCCATCAGCTCCGCGTGTGCGACTTCCGCACACTGTATCGGCAACGCGGTTGAGCAGATCCAGCTGGGCAAACAGGACATCGTATTTGCTGGCGGCGGCGAAGAGCTGGGCTGGGAAATGGCCTGTGAGTTCGACGCGATGGGCGCACTGTCCACCAAGTACAACGAAACCCCAGACAAAGCCTCCCGTACCTACGATGCGCACCGTGACGGTTTCGTCATCGCGGGCGGCGGCGGTATGGTTGTGGTTGAAGAGCTTGAGCACGCGCTGGCGCGCGGCGCGCACATCTACGCTGAGATCGTGGGCTACGGCGCAACGTCCGACGGCGCCGACATGGTTGCTCCGTCCGGCGAAGGCGCGGTGCGCTGCATGAAGATGGCGATGCACGGTGTTGATACCCCAATCGACTACCTGAACTCCCACGGTACCTCTACTCCGGTAGGTGACGTGAAAGAGCTGGGTGCGATCCGCGAAGTGTTCGGCGACAACAGCCCGGCTATCTCTGCCACCAAAGCCATGACCGGTCACTCTCTGGGTGCGGCGGGCGTGCAGGAAGCGATCTACTCTCTGCTGATGCTGGAAAACGGCTTTATCGCCCCAAGCATCAACATCGACGAGATGGACGAGCAGGCGGCTGGCCTGAACATCGTGACCAAACCAACGGAAGCGACGCTGACCACCGTCATGTCCAACAGCTTCGGCTTCGGCGGCACCAACGCCACGCTGGTTATGCGCAAGCTGAAAGCATAAGCGTTTGAATGTATAATAGAAGGGAGCCGGAAGGCTCCCTTTTTTTATGCCTGAACACGGAGTTATGCATGAAGGCTGTTACCCCCGAGAAGGGCACTCCTTCCGGGAACCTTTCTCTTTTCCGCATCGCCTTTGCGGTATTCCTGACCTACATGACCGTTGGCCTGCCGCTGCCGGTGATCCCACTGTTCGTTCATCAGGAACTCGGCTATGGCAACACCATGGTCGGCATTGCTGTGGGCATTCAGTTTTTAGCCACGGTATTAACCCGCGGCTACGCAGGACGGCTGGCCGATCAGCACGGTGCAAAACGCTCGGCGCTGCAGGGCATGTTTGCCTGCGGTCTGGCGGGGGGCGCGTGGCTGCTGGCCGCTCTCCTGCCGGTCGACGCCGCGTATAAATTTGCGCTGCTGGTGGTGGGCCGTTTAATCCTTGGCTTCGGTGAAAGCCAGCTGCTGACCGGTACCCTGACCTGGGGGATGGGGCTGGTGGGGCCTGCGCGCTCCGGCAAAGTGATGTCATGGAACGGGATGGCGATTTATGGCGCACTGGCTGCAGGCGCGCCGCTGGGTTTGCTGATCCACAGCCAGTTTGGTTTTGCGGTACTGGCAGCAACCACCATGGTATTACCGCTGCTGGCGTGGGCTTTTAACGGTTCGGTACGCAAGGTACCCGCCCATAAAGGCGAACGTCCTTCGCTGTGGAGTGTGGTGGGGCAAATCTGGCAGCCAGGGCTGGGGCTGGCGCTTCAGGGAGTAGGCTTCGCGGTGATTGGCACCTTCGTCTCCCTCTATTTCATGAGCCGCGGCTGGGCAATGGCGGGCTTTACGCTGACGGCCTTTGGCGGCGCGTTTGTCCTGATGCGTGTCCTGTTCGGCTGGATGCCGGATCGCTTTGGCGGCGTGAAGGTGGCGGTGGCATCGCTGGTGATTGAAACCGTTGGGCTGGTGCTGCTCTGGCAGGCGCCGGTCGCCTCCGTTGCGCTGCTTGGTGCGGCGTTAACCGGCTGCGGCTGCTCGCTGATCTTCCCGGCGCTGGGCGTTGAGGTGGTGAAGCGCGTGGCGCCGCAGGTCCGCGGTACGGCGCTGGGCGGCTATGCGGCGTTTCAGGATATCTCATACGGCGTAACCGGGCCGCTGGCGGGTCTGTTAGCCACCTCGTTTGGCTACCCGTCCGTCTTCCTGGCCGGCGCGGTTTCTGCGGTGGTGGGGATCGTGGTGACGCTGGTGGCGTTTCGCAGAAATTAACTGTTGTCGCCGGGTGGCGGCTGCGCCTTACCCGGCCTACGGTTCGAGCCGTTGTAGGCCCGGTAAGCGTAGCGCCACCGGGCAAATCCTCAGGCAACCAGCCAGAAAATCGCCAGCGCAATCAATAATGCAATCAACATTAATCCCGGGCGGGCAGAGAGCGTTCTGAACGTCTCCACAACGGGCGCAAACAGCGGGCTGTAGATCGGCTGAACGTTTCTTACCTCCGGCACGCCGCCTTCCCGCTCGGCGCGGCGAACAAAGATCTGATTCAGCACATCCTGCACCTGCGCGGTGGTCAGTACCGTTTGCGGCGTGGCCTGCCAGTTCTGCTGGGCGTAATCCCGAATCACCTCGAACTCGTGCGGTTCCAGCGGCTGTTTAAGCGCCGCCTGAACGGTATGCAGGGTAGGGGCGCTCTGGGTGCTGAGCGTCTGGCGCGCCTGGAGCCAGGTCACCAGATGGGTAAACTGTTTGGCCGGAATCAGCTCGCCCGCCTTCACGCCGGACAGTTCCAGCATGGATTGCCAGATAAGCTTCGTCGACTCGCCGGTGGCGGCGGCCAGTTTGGTCACCATCTGGTTCAGCGTGTTGTGCTCGGCAGGCTGCAGCGGGCGCTCGGTTGAGGGGCGCACCTGAGGCTGCGGAATAGACAACTGATTGTTCTGCAACAGCGTCAGCACGGTTTTAAGCTGGTCTGGCGTCAGCTGGCTCAGGGCGGTCTGGCCATACTGCTGACGGATAAAGTCACTGACAGCCTGACGGTTATTTCCCTGGCCCAGCAGCTCGGTCAACTGCGTGACAATCTGACGCGTGGTGTGGTTCTGCTGCGCGGTCGTAATACGCTGGTTGAGATTTTGCTCGGCGGCAGGGAAATGGCGCGACTGCAGCGGTGCGTCGTTCCTCACGCCTAAATCATGCTTTACCCCGGCCCAGACTTCCGCGTTTTGCTGCGAAGTCAGCGCTATCAGGCGCGTGATCAGTCGCTCCAGCACGGTGCGCTGTTGCGTGGATAGTGGCTGTTCACCGGCAACGTTTGGCGTGACAGGGCCTTCACCCGGAGGGCGTGGCGGCGTACCTGAAATGGGCTGCATCGTCAAAAATCCTTAAAGTCAAAACTCAGCGTAAACCCGGCATACGTATATGCCTGGCGGCCAGATTATGGCACACTTGGCAGGTTTTCTTCCTCTCAAACAGGTACTCAGACGTGAAAATCCTCGTTGATGAAAATATGCCTTACGCCCGCGAGCTGTTTAGCCGCCTCGGCGACGTTAAGGCTGTCCCTGGTCGCCCGATCCCGGTTAACGAACTGGATGACGCAGACGCGCTGATGGTGCGCTCGGTGACCAAAGTAAATGAGGCGTTGCTTGCCGGTAAAGCGATTAAGTTTGTCGGAACCGCAACGGCAGGGACCGATCATGTGGATGATCAGTGGCTGAAGCAGGCCGGAATCGGTTTTTCCGCCGCGCCGGGCTGTAACGCCATTGCCGTCGTGGAATACGTTTTCTCCTCGCTGCTGATGCTGGCCGAGCGCGATGGTTTTGCGCTGAAAGACCGCACCGTGGGGATTGTCGGCGTGGGTAACGTCGGCGGGCGTCTGCAAAAGCGCCTTGAAGCGTTAGGTATCCGCACGCTGCTGTGCGATCCGCCGCGTAAAGACAACGGTGACGACGAGGATTTCCGCGCGCTGGATGAGCTGGTTGAACAGTGCGATGTGCTGACGTTCCACACGCCGCTGTTTAAAGAGGGGCCGTATAAGTCCCTGCATCTGGCGGACGAGGCGCTGATTCGCCGTCTGAAGGCTGGCACTATTCTGATTAATGCCTGCCGTGGCCCGGTGGTGGATAATGCCGCGCTGCTGAAATGTCTGAATGAAGGAAAAGATCTCAGCGTGGTGCTGGACGTCTGGGAGCCGGAGCCGGATCTCAACGTTGAGCTGCTGAACAAGGTTGACGTTGCCACCGCGCATATTGCGGGCTATACGCTTGAAGGCAAAGCGCGCGGCACGACGCAGGTGTTTGAAGCCTACAGCGCCTTTATCGGCCATCCGCAGCAGGTGGCGCTTGATACTTTACTCCCCGCGCCTGAATTTGGCCGCATTACCCTGCATGGCCCGCTCGATCAGGCAACGCTGAAAAGGCTGGTGCATTTGGTGTATGATGTGCGCCGCGACGATGCGCTGCTGCGTAAGGTGGCGGGGATCCCGGGTGAATTTGATAAGCTGCGCAAGAACTACGTTGAGCGCCGCGAGTGGTCTTCCCTGTATGTGATGTGCGACGACGCAGCGGCTGCGACGTTGCTCAAGAAACTGGGTTTTAACGCCGTTCATCACCCGGCGCATTAATGTCTTCTTAATGCTCCCTGTCGGATACGCCGACAGGGACGCTTTTTTATTTCTGGAGTAAACCACCATGTCTGAAGGCTGGAATATTGCCATTTTAGGTGCCACGGGTGCCGTGGGCGAAGCCCTGCTCGAAACTCTTGCCGAGCGTCAGTTCCCGGTGGGAGATATCTATGCGCTGGCGCGCACCGACAGCGCGGGCGAACATCTGCGTTTTGGCGGTAAATCCGTGATGGTTCAGGATGCGGCCGCGTTTGACTGGACCCAGGCGCAGCTGGCGTTTTTTGCCGCAGGTGCTGAAGCCACGGCGTCTTACATTGAAGAGGCGACCAATTCGGGCTGCCTGGTGATCGACCTGAGCGGTCTGTTCTCCCTGGAGCCGGACGTGCCGCTGGTGGTCCCGGACGTCAATCCGTTTGTGCTGGCTGACTACCGCAACCGTAACGTTATCGCGGTACCGAACAGCCTGACCAGCCAGCTGCTGACCGCCCTGAAACCGCTGATTGACGACGGCGGCCTGTCGCGCATTACCGTCACCAGCCTGCTGTCCGCGTCGGCGAACGGTAAAAAGGCCGTTGACGCGCTGGCCGGGCAGAGTGCGAAGCTGCTGAATGGCATCCCGATCGACGAAGATGATTTCTTTGGCCGCCAGCTGGCGTTCAACATGCTGCCGCTGCTGCCGGATCGTGAAGGTTCCGTGCGCGAAGAGCGTCGTCTCGTCGACGAAGCGCGCAAGATTCTGCAGGACGAGGGGCTGATAATTTCCGCCAGCGTCGTACAGTCCCCGGTCTTCTACGGCCACGCGCAGATGGTCGGTTTTGAAGCCCTGCGCCCGCTGGCGGCAGAGGAAGCGCGCGACGCGTTTGGCCGCGGTGAAGATATCGTCCTTTCCGAAGAGAGCGAGTTCCCGACCCAGGTGGGCGACGCCACCGGCAGCGCGCATCTTTCCGTTGGCTGCGTGCGTAACGACTACGGTATGCCGGAGCAGGTCCAGTTCTGGTCCGTTGCCGATAACGTTCGCTTTGGCGGCGCGCTGATGGCGGTCAAGATCGCCGAGAAGCTGGTGCAGGAGTATCTGTACTGATGTCCGAAGTGGATCAAAAGCCGGTTCATAAAATTGCCCTCGGTATTGAGTACGATGGCAGTAAATATTATGGCTGGCAGCGTCAGAATGAGGTGCGCAGCGTTCAGGAAAAGCTGGAGAAAGCGCTCTCTCAGGTGGCAAACGAGCCGATTAACGTCCTGTGCGCGGGGCGTACGGACGCGGGTGTTCATGGCACGGGGCAGGTAGTTCACTTTGAAACCACCGCCGTGCGTAAGGATGCCGCCTGGACGCTGGGTGTAAATGCGAATTTACCTGGTGACATCGCGGTGCGTTGGGTGAAAGCTGTGCCGGATGATTTTCACGCGCGCTTCAGCGCAACGGCGCGTCGCTATCGCTATGTCATCTACAACCAGCGTCTGCGCCCGGCGGTGTTAAGCCAGGGTGTGACGCATTTTTATGAACCGCTCGATGCAGAACGTATGCATCGTGCGGCGCAGTGTCTGATTGGTGAAAATGACTTTACGTCGTTTCGTGCGGTGCAGTGTCAGTCCCGTACGCCGTGGCGTAACGTCATGCACATTAACGTCAGTCGTTTTGGCGCGTATGTGGTGGTGGATATCAAAGCCAATGCCTTTGTACATCATATGGTGCGGAATATTGTAGGCAGCCTGATGGAAGTGGGCGCCGGACACCAGCCGGAGAGCTGGATTGCAGAACTGCTGGCAGCGAAGGACAGAACGCTTGCGGCAGCAACGGCGAAAGCGGAAGGGCTTTATCTGGTCTCGGTAGACTATCCGGATCGGTTTGACCTGCCAAAACCGCCAATGGGCCCGCTGTTTTTAGCGGACTAAACAAAGGTGCAATTAAGGCTTAGACAATATGGACGTAATACGTTTTCTGATTGATTTCATTCTGCATATTGATGTTCACCTGGCGGAGCTGGTCGCGCAGTACGGCGTCTGGGTTTACGCCATTCTGTTCCTGATTCTGTTCTGTGAAACCGGTCTGGTCGTTACCCCGTTCCTGCCGGGAGACTCGCTGCTGTTTGTGGCCGGAGCGTTGTCGGCGCTGCCCACCAATGATTTGAACGTGCATCTGATGGTGGTGTTGATGGTGATTGCCGCGATTGTCGGGGATGCGGTCAACTATACGATTGGCCGGGTATTCGGTGAGCGGTTGTTCAGTAATCCGGACTCGAAAATTTTCCGCCGCAGCTATTTAGACAAGACCCATGCCTTCTATGAACGTCATGGTGGAAAAACCATTATCCTTGCGCGTTTTGTGCCTATTGTGCGCACATTTGCACCGTTTGTGGCGGGAATGGGCCATATGTCCTATCGTCATTTTGCAATGTATAACGTGGTGGGCGCACTGCTTTGGGTGTTGCTCTTTACCTATGCAGGCTATCTGTTTGGCGACTTGCCGGTGGTTCAGGAAAACCTTAAGTTACTGATTGTAGCGATTATTGTGCTTTCCGTTCTGCCGGGTGTTATCGAAATCATTCGTCACAAACGCGCGGCAGCAAAGCAAGCGAAGTAAATGCACGCTGGCGGTTCGACCACTTTTTTATCCAAAGTTTCGGGCTGTTATGTTTTAATGTGCAACATTCATGGTCTGTTGGAGGCAAAAATGGCATTATTCGCCTCTTATAGCAAAACTGGCATACGACCAGGTTCAGGCAGAAAGGTTATCAATGAGCTGGATTGAACGAATTAAAAGCAACATTACCCCGACGCGCAAAGCGAGCATTCCTGAAGGGGTATGGACGAAGTGTGATAGCTGCGGCCAGGTTCTGTATCGTGCAGAGCTGGAACGCAATCTCGAGGTGTGTCCGAAGTGTGACCACCACATGCGTATGTCGGCGCGCAACCGCCTGCATAGCCTGCTGGACGAAGGTTCTCTGGTAGAACTGGGCAGCGAGCTTGAGCCAAAAGACGTGCTGAAGTTCCGCGATTCCAAAAAATACAAAGATCGTCTGGCCTCTGCACAGAAAGAGACCGGCGAGAAAGACGCGCTGATCGTCATGAAAGGCACCCTGCACGAGATGCCGGTGGTTGCCGCTGCGTTTGAGTTCTCCTTTATGGGCGGCTCAATGGGCTCCGTGGTCGGCGCGCGTTTCGTGCGTGCCGTTGAGCAGGCGCTGGAAGATAACTGTCCGCTGATCTGCTTCTCCGCCTCCGGTGGTGCGCGTATGCAGGAAGCGCTGATGTCTCTGATGCAGATGGCGAAAACCTCTGCGGCGCTGGCGAAAATGCAGGAGCGCGGTCTGCCGTACATCTCCGTGCTGACCGACCCAACCATGGGTGGCGTCTCCGCAAGCTTCGCGATGCTGGGTGACCTGAACATCGCTGAGCCAAAAGCGCTGATCGGCTTTGCCGGTCCTCGCGTCATCGAGCAGACCGTTCGTGAAAAACTGCCGCCGGGCTTCCAGCGCAGTGAGTTCCTCATTGAGAAAGGCGCTATCGATATGATCGTCCGCCGTCCGGAAATGCGCCTGAAACTGGCCAGCATTCTGGCGAAGCTGATGAATCTGCCAGCGCCTAACCCGGATGAGCCGCGCGAAGGCGTGGTGGTACCGGATCAGGAACCCGAGGCCTGATAACTGAAAAGGGCAGGGCCAGATGGCGCTGCCCTTTTGCTTTATAACCTGTTAATGACAACCGGGCATTATGGAAAATAAAAGCATTCCCCAAGCCACGTCGCCCCTGGCCGCGTGGCTTTCTTATCTGGAAAACCTGCACAGTAAAACCATCGATATGGGCCTTGAGCGCGTAAGCCAGGTTGCCGCGCGTCTCGACGTGCTGAAACCGGCTCCGTTCGTGTTCACCGTTGCAGGTACTAACGGTAAAGGGACGACCTGCCGCACGCTGGAGTCAGTCCTGATGGCGGCGGGGTACAAGGTTGGCGTTTACAGCTCACCGCATCTGGTGCGCTATACCGAGCGCGTGCGGGTGCAGAACACCGAGCTGGCGGAATCTGCCCATACGGCGTCGTTCGCGGCTATCGAAGCGGCGCGCGGGGAAATCTCATTAACCTATTTTGAATACGGCACCCTGTCGGCGCTGTGGCTGTTCAAACAGGCGCAGCTGGACGTGGTGATCCTGGAAGTGGGGCTGGGCGGGCGTCTGGATGCCACCAATATGGTGGATGCGGACGTGGCGGTGGTCACCAGCATCGCGCTGGATCATACCGACTGGCTGGGCCCGGACCGTGAAAGCATTGGCCGCGAAAAGGCCGGTATTTTCCGGGCGAATAAGCCCGCCGTGGTGGGCGAGCCGGACATGCCGCATACCATTGCCGACGTGGCGAAAGAGAAGGGCGCACATCTGTTGCGCCGAGGCGTTGACTGGCAGTATGAGGTGCAGGGCAACGGCTGGCGCTTCAGCGATGCGCAGGGCGTGCTGGAGAATCTGCCGCTGCCGCAGGTACCGCAGCCGAACGCGGCAACCGCGCTGGCGGCACTGCGCGCCAGCGGATTAGCTGTAAGTGAGCAGGCGATCCGTGACGGCATTCAGAATGCGCTGCTGCCGGGTCGTTTCCAGATAGTCAGCGAGTCACCGCGTCTGATTCTGGATGTGGCGCACAACCCGCATGCGGCGGCGTATCTCGCAGGACGTCTCAAAT
The DNA here is from genome assembly GCF_900324475.1 of Enterobacter bugandensis. Taxonomy (NCBI): domain Bacteria; kingdom Pseudomonadati; phylum Pseudomonadota; class Gammaproteobacteria; order Enterobacterales; family Enterobacteriaceae; genus Enterobacter; species Enterobacter bugandensis. The sequence goes on along the minus strand of NZ_LT992502.1, from coordinate 3,328,895 downwards.
CGTTACCAAAAACCGGGCGCGTGCTGGCGGTTATCGGTATGCTTCATGATAAAGATATCGGCGGCACGCTAGCCTGCATGGAGAGTGTGGTCGATAGCTGGTATTGTGCTCCTCTGGAGGGGCCGCGCGGTGCGACTGCTGAGCAGTTGATGGAACATCTCGGCAAAGGTGCAATCTACAGTAGCGTGGCGCAGGCCTGGCATGCCGCGATGGCGGATGCTAAACCAGAAGATACCGTGCTGGTGTGTGGCTCTTTCCACACGGTGGCACATGTCATGGAAGTGATGGACGCGGGGAGAACCGGTGGCGAGTAAGTTTCAGAACCGTTTAACAGGAACCATTGTGCTGGTCGCGCTCGGGGTGATTATTCTTCCCGGGCTGCTCGACGGGCAGAAAAAACATTATCAGGACGAGTTTGCAGCCATTCCGCTGGTGCCGAAGCCGGGCGACCGCGATGAGCCGGATATGCTGCCTGCGGCGACTCAGGCGCTGCCTGCTCAGCCGCCTGAAGGGGCGGCGGAAGAAGTTCGCGCGGGCGATGCCGCTGCACCGTCACTCGACCCGTCGCGTCTGGCGGCGAATAACAACATCGAGATCGATCCGGTACCGGTAGAGAAGCCTAAGCCTGTTGAAAAACCGAAGCCGGTAGAGAAACCGCAGCCGAAGCCTCAGCAACAGCGAGATAAAGCAGCAGAGCAGCTGGCTGCAGCGTCTGAAACCCCACCACCGGCGAAGCAAGACGCAGCGCCGACCGGCAAAGCCTACGTTGTGCAGTTGGGGGCGCTGAAAAACGCCGATAAAGTCAACGAGGTTGTGGGTAAACTGCGCAGCGCGGGCTATCGCGTTTACACTTCACCTTCCACGCCGGTGCAGGGTAAAATCACCCGTATCCTCGTGGGGCCGGAGGCGTCGAAAGACAAGCTGAAAGGGTCGCTGGGCGAGCTGAAGCAGATCTCCGGGCTGAGTGGTGTGGTGATGAGCTACAGCGCGAACTAAGTACGACCTGCTCCTTTAGAGAGAGGCGATAAGCCACGGCGTTGAACATTTTTTCAGCGCCTTTTTTATTTACGCGCGGGAAGGAAATCCCTACGCAAACGTTTTCTTTTTCTGTTAGAATTCGCCCCGAACTGGATGACAGGGCGTTTAATCGTGGGACACATATGGTCTGGATTGATTACGCCATCATTGCGGTGATTGGTTTTTCCTGTCTGGTTAGCCTGATCCGTGGCTTTGTTCGTGAAGCGTTATCGCTGGTAACCTGGGGTTGTGCTTTCTTTGTTGCCAGTCATTACTACACTTACCTGTCTGTCTGGTTCACGGGCTTTGAAGATGAACTGGTCCGAAATGGAATCGCCATCGCGGTGCTGTTTATCGCGACGCTGATTGTCGGCGCTATCGTGAATTACGTGATAGGTCAGCTGGTCGAGAAAACCGGTCTGTCAGGAACGGACAGGGTACTCGGGATCTGTTTCGGGGCATTACGAGGCGTGCTGATTGTGGCCGCGATCCTGTTCTTCCTGGATACCTTCACCGGGTTCTCCAAAAGCGAAGACTGGCAAAAATCGCAGCTCATTCCAGAGTTCAGCTTCATCATCAGATGGTTCTTTGACTATCTGCAAAGCTCGTCGAGTTTTTTGCCCAGGGCATAAACCCTGAGATGTGGCTTAACGAGGAAAAGACGAATGTGCGGTATTGTCGGTATCGCCGGTTTCATGCCGGTAAACCAGTCGATTTATGACGCGTTAACGGTGCTTCAGCACCGTGGGCAGGATGCTGCGGGTATCATCACCATTGATGCAAACAACTGCTTCCGTTTACGTAAGGCCAATGGCCTGGTAAACGATGTGTTTGAAGCCCGCCATATGCAGCGTCTGCAAGGTAATATGGGGATCGGTCACGTTCGTTATCCTACTGCTGGCAGTTCCAGCGCCTCTGAGGCACAGCCTTTCTACGTCAACTCACCGTATGGCATCACGCTTGCCCATAACGGCAACCTGACCAACGCTCATGAGCTGCGTAAGAAGCTGTTCGAAGAGAAACGTCGCCACATTAACACCACCTCTGATTCAGAAATCCTGCTCAATGTGTTCGCCAGCGAGCTGGATAACTTCCGTCACTACCCGCTGGAAGCAGACAATATCTTCGCTGCCATTGCCGCGACCAACCGCCAGATCCGCGGTGCGTACGCCTGCGTGGCGATGATCATCGGTCACGGCATGGTCGCCTTCCGCGATCCAAACGGCATTCGTCCGCTGGTTCTGGGCAAGCGCGACCTCGGCGATGGCCGTACCGAATATATGGTTGCCTCTGAGAGCGTGGCGCTGGATACCCTGGGCTTCGAATTCCTGCGCGACGTTGCGCCGGGCGAAGCGGTGTATATCACCGAGAAGGGCCAGCTGTTCACCCGTCAGTGTGCCGACAACCCGGTCAGCAACCCGTGCCTGTTTGAATACGTCTATTTTGCCCGTCCGGATTCGTTCATCGACAAGATTTCCGTCTACAGCGCGCGCGTCAATATGGGCACGAAGCTCGGCGAGAAGATTGCCCGCGAGTGGGACGATCTCGACATTGACGTGGTGATTCCTATCCCGGAAACCTCCTGCGATATCGCCCTGGAGATCGCCCGCATTCTGGACAAGCCGTACCGTCAGGGCTTCGTGAAGAACCGCTACGTTGGCCGCACGTTTATCATGCCGGGCCAGCACCTGCGCCGTAAGTCGGTGCGCCGTAAGCTGAACGCCAACCGCGCAGAATTCCGCGACAAGAACGTTCTGCTGGTGGATGACTCCATCGTTCGCGGCACCACCTCTGAGCAGATTATCGAGATGGCGCGCGAAGCGGGTGCGAAGAAAGTCTACCTGGCGTCTGCCGCGCCGGAGATTCGCTTCCCGAACGTGTACGGCATTGATATGCCAACCGCCAACGAGCTGATTGCTCACGGCCGTGAAGTGGATGAGATTCGCCAGATCATCGGGGCCGACGGCCTGATTTTCCAGGATCTGAACGATCTCATCGACGCGGTGCGCGCCGAGAACCCGGAGATTCAGCAGTTCGAATGCTCCGTGTTCAATGGCGTCTACGTGACGAAAGACGTTGACCAGCAGTACCTCGACTACCTTGATTCGCTGCGCAACGACGATGCGAAAGCCGTTCAGCTGCAAAACGATCTCGAAAGCTTAGAGATGCACAACGAAGGTTAATGTCTCCGCAGGTGAGGGCGCTCGCCCTCACTTGCAACTCCCCGCAAAATCCTGCACAGTCAGCCCAGAATTCAGCAAGGGCGAAATCATGAAACGACTCATAATAGGCATCAGCGGTGCCAGCGGCGCGATTTACGGCGTACGCCTGCTACAGGTTTTGCGTAACGTGGCAGAAGTGGAAACGCATCTGGTGACGAGCCAGGCGGCGCGGCAAACCCTCTCCCTTGAAACGGATCTCTCCCTGCGCGATGTCCAGGCGATGGCGGACGTGGTTCACGATGCCCGCGATATCGCCGCCAGCATCTCCTCAGGCTCGTTTAAAACCGCCGGTATGGTGATCCTGCCCTGTTCAATCAAAACGCTCTCCGGGATTGTGAACAGCTATACCGACACGCTGGTAACGCGCGCGGCGGACGTGGTGCTGAAGGAGCGCCGCCCGCTGGTGCTCTGCGTGCGGGAAACGCCGCTGCACCTGGGCCATCTGCGCCTCATGACCCAGGCCGCCGAACTGGGCGCGGTGATCATGCCGCCGGTGCCGGCGTTCTATCACCGACCGCAGTCGCTGGACGATGTGATTAATCAGACCGTCAATCGCGTGCTGGATCAGTTTGACATCGACCTGCCCGAAGACCTCTTCACCCGCTGGCAGGGAGCCTGATTCTGTGCACAAATGCTGTGCATGAAAAGAGACGTTGCCCTGTTTCAGGGCAATTATGCAACGGCGATCATATCCTCGACATTTAATTCGCTTTTTCCCTTTTTCTCTTTCCGGTTCGTTCGGCAGACCTGCTATCTTTCACCATTAAGGCAATATCGCAACGTTTTATTAACATATTTAACGTCGAACTTTTGACCAGACGGCAATGTGGCATAAGACCTGCAAGAGAAGCCTGCAACACAACACACAACACAATACATAATAAAATCACGGTACTTGAGGGTAAATGTATGAAGAAGACGGTTCTGGCTCTGTCTTTGCTGGTGGGGTTAAGTGCGGCGGCAGGTAGCTACGCAGCGCTTCCACAGACGGTTCGTATCGGTACAGACGCAACCTACGCGCCATTCTCTTCCAAGGATGCGAAAGGCGATTTCGTGGGGTTTGATATCGATCTGGGAAATGAAATGTGCAAACGTATGGAAGTGAAATGCACATGGGTGGGCAGCGACTTCGACGCGTTAATCCCGTCGCTGAAGGCAAAGAAAATCGACGCCATTATCTCTTCTCTCTCCATCACCGAAAAACGCCAGCAGGAGATTGCCTTCTCCGACAAGCTCTACGCTGCGGATTCGCGTCTGATTGCCGCGAAAGGTTCCCCGATCCAGCCGACCATCGACTCGCTGAAAGGCAAGCATGTGGGCGTGCTCCAGGGCTCGACCCAGGAAGGTTACGCGAATGCCAACTGGCGCGAGAAGGGCGTCGACGTGGTGGCTTACCAGAACCAGGATCTGATCTACTCTGACCTGGCGGCAGGCCGTCTGGATGCCGCGTTCCAGGATGAAGTCGCGGCGAGCGAAGGCTTCCTGAAGCAGCCGGCCGGTAAAGATTACGCCTTTGCGGGCCCGTCCGTGAAAGACAAAAAATACTTTGGTGACGGCACCGGCATCGGCCTGCGTAAGGACGATAAAGAGCTGAAAGCCGCCTTTGACAAAGCATTCACGGAGCTGCGCAAAGACGGTACCTACGACAAACTGGCGAAGAAATACTTCGACTTCAACGTCTACGGTGACTAACGCACCAGCGTGGTGCGTCGCGGATGTGGATGATTCAATATGGTGCAATTTGTGCACCATATTGGGTCGCTACGTGCATACTTAAGCATTTATAATGCAAAATTTCCCGTCTGAAAGGCATTATTCTTTGCCTGACAGCGTGGATTAATGGCACATTAACCCCACCCCGTCGTCGTAAAAAAACCGTATGAAGACAGTTTGTTGAGGACAAATATGAAAAAACTCGTGTTGTCATTATCTCTGGTACTGGCCTTTTCCAGCGCCACCGCGGCCTTCGCAGCCATTCCGCAGAAAATTCGTATTGGCACCGATCCAACCTACGCGCCGTTTGAATCGAAGAATTCAAAGGGTGAACTGGTGGGTTTTGACATCGATCTGGCCAATGAGCTGTGCAAACGCATCAAAGCACAGTGTACTTATGTAGAGAACCCGCTGGATGCGCTGATCCCTTCACTGAAAGCAAAAAAAATAGACGTGATTATGTCCTCGCTTTCCATCACCGAGAAACGTCAGCAGGAGATTGCCTTCACCGACAAGCTCTATGCGGCCGATTCACGTCTGGTAGTGGCTAAGTCTTCTGACATTCAACCGACCCTCGAGTCGCTGAAGGGGAAACGCGTAGGCGTGCTGCAGGGCACCACGCAGGAAACCTACGGTAACGAACACTGGGCGCCGAAGGGGATCGAAATCGTCTCCTATCAGGGCCAGGAAAATATTTACGCAGACCTGACGGCAGGCCGTATTGATGCGGCATTCCAGGATGAAGTCGCGGCAAGCGAAGGTTTCCTGAAGCAGCCGGTAGGCAAAGATTACAAGTTCGGCGGTCCGTCCATTAAGGACGAGAAGCTCTTTGGCGTGGGTACCGGTATGGGCCTGCGTAAGGAAGACAACGAACTGCGTGAGGCGCTGAACAAAGCGTTTGCTGAAATGCGCGCTGACGGTACCTACGACAAGCTGGCGAAAAAGTACTTCGATTTCAATGTGTACGGCGGCTAATCGCTCCGTCAAATAACGTGCGGCCCCTCCCGCTGGGGGAGGGGATAAGACACGGTTTACCACTCACGATACGACAGGGCTCGCGGTATGCTGTACGGATTTTCTGGCGTTATTTTACAGGGCGCGCTTGTCACCCTTGAGCTGGCTATCAGCTCCGTGGTGCTGGCGGTGCTGATAGGTCTGGCGGGCGCAGGGGCGAAGCTTTCGGCTAACAAACCGCTGGCGCTCATTTTCGAAGGCTATACCACGCTCATTCGCGGCGTACCCGATCTGGTGCTGATGCTGCTTATTTTTTACGGCCTGCAGATTGCCCTGAACAGCGTGACGGATGCGATGGGCATGGGACAAATTGATATCGACCCGATGGTGGCCGGTATTATCACCCTCGGTTTTATCTACGGTGCCTACTTCACGGAAACCTTCCGTGGCGCTTATATGGCGGTTCCCAGAGGACACATTGAAGCGGCAACCGCATTTGGTTTTACCTCTTCACAAACGTTTCGCCGGATTATGTTCCCGGCCATGATGCGCTATGCGCTGCCGGGCATCGGTAACAACTGGCAGGTTATCCTCAAAGCGACGGCGCTGGTCTCGCTGCTCGGTCTGGAAGACGTCGTGAAAGCGACTCAGCTGGCGGGCAAGAGCACCTGGGAGCCGTTCTACTTTGCGGTGGTCTGCGGCGCGATCTATCTGGTCTTTACGACCGTCTCCAATGGTGTGCTGCTTCTGCTCGAGCGTCGCTACTCCGTGGGTGTGAAGAGGGCTGACCTGTGATTGAGATTATTCAGGAATACTGGAAATCCCTGCTGTGGACGGATGGCTACCGCTTTACCGGCGTGGCGATCACGCTCTGGCTGCTGATTTCTTCCGTGGTGATGGGCGGCATTCTGGCGGTGTTTCTCGCCATCGGTCGCGTGTCAAACAATAAATTTATTCAGTTCCCGATTTGGCTGTTTACCTATGTGTTTCGCGGCACGCCGCTGTACGTGCAGCTGCTGGTGTTCTATTCGGGGATGTATACGCTGGAGATCGTAAAAGGCACGGAAATGCTGAATGCGTTCTTCCGCAGTGGGCTGAACTGTACGGTGCTGGCGCTAACGCTCAATACCTGCGCCTATACCACCGAGATTTTCGCCGGGGCCATTCGTTCCGTGCCGCACGGTGAGATCGAGGCCGCGCGCGCGTACGGCTTCTCCTCGGTGAAGCTTTACCGCTGCATTATTCTGCCGTCGGCGCTGCGCATTGCGTTACCGGCCTACAGCAACGAAGTGATTTTGATGCTGCACTCCACCGCGCTCGCCTTTACCGCCACGGTGCCGGACCTGCTCAAAATCGCGCGCGATATCAACTCCGCGACCTATCAGCCGTTTACCGCGTTTGGCATTGCGGCGGTGCTCTATTTAATTATCTCTTATGTTCTGATTAGCCTGTTCCGTAAGGCTGAAAAACGCTGGCTGCAGCATATAAAACCTTCTTCGACGCACTGAGAAAGATGATGGCTGAGAACAAATTAAACGTTATTGATTTGCACAAACGCTACGGCGAACATGAAGTGCTGAAAGGGGTGTCGCTGCAGGCTAACGCAGGCGACGTAATCAGTATCATCGGTTCATCCGGCTCGGGTAAAAGTACCTTCCTGCGCTGCATTAACTTCCTCGAAAAGCCGAGCGAAGGCTCGATTGTGGTGAGCGGGCAGAACATCAACCTGGTGCGTGACAAAGACGGCCAGCTGAAGGTGGCGGATAAGAATCAGCTGCGCCTGCTGCGTACGCGCCTGACGATGGTGTTCCAGCATTTCAACCTCTGGAGCCACATGACGGTGCTGGAGAACGTGATGGAAGCGCCGGTTCAGGTGCTCGGCCTAAGCAAGCAGGAAGCCCGGGAACGCGCGGTGAAATACCTGGCGAAAGTGGGGATCGATGAGCGCCAGCAGATGAAGTATCCGGTACACCTCTCCGGCGGCCAGCAGCAGCGTGTCTCCATCGCCCGCGCGCTGGCGATGGAGCCGGAAGTGCTGCTGTTCGACGAACCGACCTCCGCGCTGGACCCGGAACTCGTCGGCGAAGTGCTGCGCATCATGCAGAAGCTGGCCGAAGAGGGCAAAACGATGGTGGTGGTGACGCACGAGATGGGCTTCGCCCGTAACGTCTCGAACCACGTGATTTTCCTGCATCAGGGGAAAATTGAAGAACAGGGGCACCCGGACGAGGTGCTGGCGAACCCGCAAAGCCCGCGTTTGCAGCAGTTCCTTAAAGGATCTCTGAAATAAAGAGGGCATCAGCCCGCAGTGCAGCCCAATCGCCCGGTGACGCTTCGCTTACCGGGCCTACAAAACCCCAGGCCGGGCAAACGCAGTGCCGCCCGGCATTCAGGCCGCACCACACTCCAGGCGATACACCCAGTCGTCATACCGCACGCCATCAATCTCATACGCTTTTTCCAGCACCTGAGTGCGCACAAATCCCGCTTTCTCCAGCACCCGCACTGACCCGCCGTTGTCCGCCAGTACGTACGCATTAATCGCCTTCACGCCGGTCTGGTTGAACGCATAATCACACACCGCGCGCAGCGCTTCGCTGGCGATGCCTTTTCCCTGCGCGGCAGGCACAACCGTATAACCGATATCCGCCTCTTCACGATTCTCAGGACTGATTTGCAGGCCAATATCGCCCAGCGGCGTATCTTCATTCAGAAAGCGGATCACGAAGACATGCTCCGCCATCAGGCGTGCGGCAAACACGCGTCGGGTCTCTTTCTCAGGCGCAATCGCGGCCATATAGCGCATAATATCGCGGTTTTCGCGCAGCGAACGGAAGAACGCCCAGTCAGAGGGTTCGAAAGGGGTGAGGTGAAGCCGGGGAGTTGTGATGGTTGCCATTGTTACGCCATTTCATCGGAACATGGCGTATCACTGTAACATATTCAGCGTACCACATCCCCCAGTGCCTCTTCTAAGTCATACCAGCGAAACGCAAACCCCGCCGCTTCCAGCCGTTTTGGCAGCGCGCGCTGACCGCCCAGCACCAGCACGGACGCTTCGCCCATCAACAGGCGAATTGCCGTCGCAGGCACGCGTAATATCGCCGGGCGATGCAGGGCATGCCCCAGCGCGTGGGCAAACTGTTCATTTCGCACCGGATACGGCGCAACCATGTTAAACGGCCCGCGCAGATCGTTATCCAGCAGCCAGATAATGCCGTTCACCATATCGTCGATATGGATCCAGGCCAGGTACTGTCGCCCGTTGCCGATCGGCCCGCCGAGCCCCAGCCTGAAGGGCGGAAGCATTTTACCCAGAATGCCGCCTTTCGGCGCAAGCACCACGCCGGTACGCAGCAGGCAGACGCGGGTACGATCGCTTTGCGCCGCGCAGGCGATGCGCTCCCACTGGGCGCAGAGTTTATGGGTGAACTCGTTGTGGGGCGGCTCTTCCTCGGTCACCACCACTTCGCCAAGATCGCCGTAATAGCCCGTCGCAGAGCCTGAAATCAGCACCGACGGCGGGGTCTGGCTGTTGCGAATCAGCTCAACCAGCTTCTCGGTGATGTTCCAGCGGCTGCTGCACAACCGCTGTTTCTGCTCTTCGGTCCAGCGCTTATCGGCGATGGGTTCACCCGCAAGGTTGATGACGGCGTCGAAGCCGTCCAGATTCTGCCGATCGGCCAGCCCTTTCCAGATATCGACCCCCGCGCCCAGCACCTGGCGCGCTTTTTCCGGGCTGCGGGTCACTACGGTAATGTCGTGATGCAGCGCCTGCAAACGCGCAATGAGATGGCGCCCAATCAGGCCTGTACCGCCGGTCAGCAGAATCTTCATACAACCTCCAGGTTTACGCCTGGCGTCGCCAGCTTAACGTCATGGAGACGGAGTCGGCATAGCGCAGGGCGTGAAGTTTATCGATCTCTACTTCAGCATAAGTGACCCAGTGATGATCGCGTGCGATATCGAGCACATCCTGGGTTAATTTTTCCAGCAGAGAGAAGCGGTTGTTTTCCACGTACTGGATGATGTTTTTAGTGATCGTGCGATAGTTCAGCGCGTCATTGATGTCTTCACTGGCCCGCGCTTTGTCTGCCGGGTAGTGAATCACCACATTAATGACAATATCCTGACGGTTGGCAATCTCTTCCTCTTTGATACCAATGAACGTGCGCAAGCGTAAATTTTTTATACGAATAATAGCGTCTGGCTGTGACATTGCAGGTCTTCTCCGTGTCAGTATTTCCCGCCCATAATACATGAGAGCCTCTCAGCCACCCAGCCTCATAGGTGATTAAACCTGCTGGATTTTTTGCATTGCGCGTTCGGTGGCTGGGCGGGTCCGGATACGCTCAAACCAGTTGTTCACCGCCGGGTAAGACGCTAAGTCAATCCGGTGTTTATCATGCGTATTTACCCACGGCCAGCAGGCGATATCGGCAATGCTGTAATGGTCGCCCCCGAGCCACGGCGTTTTCTCCAGCCGCTGGTTCAGAACGCCGTAAAGACGCTGGGTTTCAACCTGATATCGCTCAATGGCGTAAGGAATAGTCTGCGGCGCGAAGGCGGTGAAGTGGTGGTTCTGCCCCAGCATCGGCCCAAAGCCGCTTGACTGCCAGAAAAGCCACTGCAGAGTGTGGTGACGCTCGCGCAGTTCACCGCTCAGCAGCTTGCCGGTTTTCTCTGCCAGATAAAGCAAAATTTCACCGGATTCAAACAGGCTTAACGGCCTGCCTCCGTCCGCCGGCTGGCTATCAATAATGGCCGGAATTTTATTGTTGGGCGAGATAGCCAAAAACACAGGGTTGAACTGTTCGCCTTTGCTGATATCCACGCGGATGATTCTGTAATCCAGTTCGGCTTCTTCGAGAAAGAGGGTGATCTTGTGGCCGTTTGGGGTAGGGGCGTAATAAAGGTCAATCATTCTCAACTCCTGTCCATGCAAATAGTGGTGCCATGACAAATGAGTATAGGTGCTTGTTGTAAATCGTGAGTTTTCATCAAGTGACAGCGAAGCAAAGAGATTATATGTTGAGTAAAAACCGATCAGCCGATGAGGATGTTATGAACCAGCCCGTAATTACGTTGTGGTCCGATGCAAATTTCTTTTCTCCCTATGTTATGAGCGTTTACGTCGCGCTGGCCGAAAAGGGGCTCTCTTTTACACTGAAGACCGTCGATCTCGACGGTGGTGAACACCTCAAACCCCAGTGGCAGGGTTACGACCTGACGCGACGCGTGCCGGTGCTGGAACTGGATGGTTTTGCACTGAGCGAATCCTCGGCGATCGATGAATATCTGGAAGATCGTTTTGCGCCGCCGGAGTGGGAGCGCATCTATCCTCACGATCTGCAAAAGCGCGCCCGCGCCCGGCAGATCCAGGCGTGGCTGCGTAGCGACCTGGTGCCGATTCGCGTCGAGCGCTCCACGGATGTCGTGTTTGCCGGTGTGAAAAAGCCAGCGCTCAGCGCAGAAGGCGTCGACAGCGCGCAAAAGCTGATTGAAACTGCAGCCTCGCTGCTCGCTCACGGCAACCCGAACCTGTTCGGTGAATGGTGTATTGCCGATACCGATCTGGCGCTGATGCTGAACCGTTTGATCCTCAACGGCGATGAGGTCCCTCAACTGCTGGTGGACTATGCGGCGTTCCAGTGGCAGCGAGCCTCCGTACAGCGCTATGTGGCACTCTCCGCTAAGCGCGCGGGCTGATAAGCCCTGACGCTTCAGGTATGATAAGGGGAGTTTTTTTACCAGGGAGTGACGGATGAAACTGATGTTTGCGTCAGATATCCATGGATCGCTGCCCGCGACCGAGCGAGTGCTTTCTCTGTTTTCGCAAAGCGGGGCCCAATGGCTGGTGATTCTGGGGGATGTGTTAAATCATGGTCCGCGTAATGCGCTGCCGGAAGGCTATGCCCCGGCGCAGGTGGCGGAAAAGCTTAACCCGTTTGCCTCGCGCATTATCGCCGTTCGCGGTAATTGCGACAGCGAAGTCGACCAGATGCTGCTGCATTTTCCCCTTACCGCGCCATGGCAACAGGTTCTGCTGGAAAACAGCCGCCTGTTTCTTACCCACGGACACCTTTTCGGCCCGGATAATCTCCCGGCGCTCGCGGCTGGCGATGTCCTGGTTTACGGCCATACTCATATTCCGGTGGCTGAAAAACGCGGTGAGATTTATCACTTTAATCCGGGGTCGGTCAGCATCCCGAAAGGCGGATATCCTGCGAGCTATGGCCTGCTCGATGGAAATACCCTGAGCGTTATCGCACTTAATGATCAGCAAGTTATTGCGCAGGTAGCGATTAATCCGTAAGTTACACCACAACTGCAAACGCGCCGAAAGAGCGCTTAGACGAGAAGGTTTCCCGATGGTGGAGCAGAATCATTTGGCAAGTACTGAATGGGTTGACATTGTCAGCGAAGAAAATGAAGTGATCGCGCAGGCGAGCCGCGAACAAATGCGTGCAGAGCGACTGCGTCACCGTGCAACGTACATCGTTGTGCATGACGGCATGGGCAAGATTCTGGTCCAGCGCCGCACGGACACCAAAGATTTTCTTCCGGGCATGCTTGATGCCACCGCAGGCGGCGTCGTGCAGGCCGATGAAGTGCTGCTGGATTCCGCACGCCGTGAAGCGGAAGAAGAGTTAGGTATCGCCGGGGTGCCGTTTGCCGAGCACGGGCAGTTCTATTTCGAAGACGAACATTGCCGCGTCTGGGGTGGACTGTTTAGCTGCGTTTCCCATGGGCCTTTCGCCCTGCAGGAAGAGGAAGTGAGCGAAGTCTGCTGGATGACGCCGGAAGAGATTACCGCCCGCTGCGACGAGTTCACGCCGGATTCGTTAAAAGCGCTGGCGCTGTGGATGACCCGCAACGCCAAAAACGAATCCGCTAAGCCGGAAAACAAAGCGGAAAAAGAGGAAGAGGCTGAGTAAGCCTTAACAGCTTTCCCGCAGGCACAGGCTGGACGCGATGGGTTTTTGGTCGCGCCAGTCTCCGTCATTCAGACGTTCCAGTAGCGCTTTACCTGCCTCAATCCCAATCTTTCGATGCGGTACCGCCATCGTCGTCAGCGGCGGCTGGCAGACGCGGCTCACATCGCTATCGCCAAAGCCCACGACAGCCAGATCGTCCGGCACTTTAATGCGTCGACGCTGACACTCATACAGCGCGCCGCAGGCCAGCTCGTCTGATACGCACACCAGCGCATCCAGCTCCGGCCACGCCAGCAAGAACTCTGGCAGCTGTGCCGCGCCAGTCGAGAAGCTCGGCGGCATCGCCGCGTTAATCACCCGGTTTGGCGACAGATGATGGCGCAGCATCGCCTTGTACCAGCCCTGCAAATGCTGCTGGAAAATCCACTGCTCCTGGTTGGCGCACAGCAGGCCGATATTCTGGTAGCCGCGCCTAATCACCATTTCTGTCAGCTCGTACATGGCCGCCACGTTATCGATCCCGATATTCATATCGATCGGATCGGCGCGCATCGCACCCATCTCCATTACCGGAATCGAGGCGTTTTTCAGCCAGTGGCGAACAGTGTCGGTGTGCTCGACGCTGAGCAAAATCGCGGCGGCGATATTTGACGCCAGCAGGGTCTCAAGCAGCTTCTCTTCCTGCTCAAGCCGATGCTGGGACTCTGCCAGCATGATCTGGTATCCGGCGGGCTGCAGCACCTGCTGTAGGCCCGCAAACATTTCAGAGCAACCGGCTTCGGAAAGGTTGGGAACAACCATCGCAATCGTCCATGAGGACGCGGATGCCAGTGCGCTGGCGGCGAGATTGGGCATATAACCCAGCTCCTGCACCGCAGCTTCAATTTTTTCACGCAGTTTATCGGAAACCTGTTCGGGCGTGCGGAGCGCACGGGAGACGGTCATCGTGCCGACTCCGGCAAGCTGCGCGACATCAGCGAGCGTGACTTTTCCGGTACTGCGCCGTTTTCGGGTTAAAGACATACACCTTCCTGCTGACCAGACGCGTTCTTTTTTCCTTCATTTCAGGTGACAGGCAGTATACGCCTTAAATCCCTTTTTTTGCTGTGATTTCACACCATGATTACATTTTGATAGCGCTATCACATTTCTGCATGTTGGTAATTGGTAGCGCTATCTTTGTGATCGCGATCGCAGTCAATGATTGATGGGTTGAATAAAGTTTGCCCATCTTTAGCGTTTGGCGGGAGGGAAAATGCTCAAAAAGTGGATATATGATACAACCATCACGCTGCAGGATAGCGTGGAAAGCTGGCCACAGGCGCTGGAGATATGCGCGAAACCGCTGCTGGATCTGCAGGTGATTGCACCGGAGTACGTGACGGCAATCATTCAGCAGCACCATACGTTAGGACCCTATTATGTGCTGGCACCAGGGCTAGCCATGCCGCATGCGCGGCCGGAGGAAGGCGCCAAAGGACTGGGCTTGTCATTACTAAAACTAAAACAGGGCGTCTCTTTTGGTGCCGGAGAGTTTGACCCTGTCGATCTGATTATTATGCTTGCGGCACCGGATAAACATAGCCATATCGAAATGATATCCGCGCTCGCTGAATTATTTTCCAGCGACGAAGATATGGAGAAATTACATCAGGCGAATACCCTGGAGGACATTAAAACCATTATTGACCGCTTCTGATTTAATTTTTTAATCCGATTATTCACAACATTACGCGCCAGCGTGATGGGGCGTGCTCTACTCAAAATAAGGGGACAACAATGAAAATCATGGCTATTTGCGGTTCTGGCCTGGGCAGCAGTTTTATGGTCGAAATGAACATTAAAAAAGTGCTTAAAAAGCTGGACATTGAGGCCGAGGTTGAACACTCCGATCTCTCCTCCGCCACGCCGGGCGCGGCGGACCTGTTCGTGATGGCGAAAGACATTGCGGCCAGCGCCAGCGTGCCGGAAAGCCAGCTGGTGGTGATCAACAACATCATTGATATCAACGAACTCGAAGCGCAGCTGCGCGCCTGGTTCGACAGACAATAACCCTGATAAGGCGAGGTGGATATGTTTATCCTTGAAACGCTGAATTTCGTTGTCGATATTTTAAAAGTCCCTTCGGTGCTGGTGGGTTTAATTGCGTTAATTGGTCTGGTCGCGCAGAAAAAAGCGTTTTCTGATGTCGTAAAAGGCACAATTAAAACGATTCTCGGCTTTATTGTACTGGGCGGTGGCGCCACGGTGCTGGTGGGGTCGTTAAACCCGTTAGGCGGTATGTTTGAGCACGCTTTTAATATCCAGGGCATTATTCCAAACAATGAAGCGATTGTGTCGATCGCGCTGGAAAAATACGGTGCCTCGACCGCGCTGATCATGGCCTTCGGCATGGTGGCGAACATTGTCGTCGCGCGCTTTACCCGCCTGAAGTACATCTTCCTGACCGGGCACCACACCTTCTACATGGCGTGCATGATTGGCGTGATCCTGACGGTCGCAGGCTTCGAGGGAGTAGGGCTGGTATTTACCGGTTCGCTGATCCTCGGCCTGATTATGGCCTTTTTCCCGGCGATTGCGCAGCGCTATATGAAGCGTATTACCGGCAACGATGAGATCGCCTTCGGTCATTTCGGTACGCTGGGCTACGTGCTGTCCGGCTGGATTGGCAGCAGGGTCGGCAAAGGCTCGCGCTCCACCGAAGAGATGAACCTGCCGAAAAACCTCAGCTTCCTGCGCGACAGTTCGATCTCCATCTCCCTGACCATGATGATTATCTACCTGATCATGGCGGTAAGCGCCGGGCGTGAGTACGTGGAGTCCACCTTTAGCGGCGGGCAAAACTACCTGGTCTACGCCATCATCATGGCGATCACCTTCGCGGCGGGCGTGTTCATCATCCTGCAGGGCGTGCGCCTGATTCTGGCGGAAATCGTCCCGGCCTTTACCGGCTTCTCAGAAAAACTGGTGCCGAACGCGCGTCCGGCGCTGGACTGCCCGGTGGTCTACCCGTATGCGCCAAACGCGGTGCTGATTGGCTTCCTGTTCAGCTTCCTCGGGGGAATTGTGGGGTTGTTGATCTGCGGTCAGTTTAGCTGGGTGCTGATCCTGCCGGGCGTAGTGCCGCACTTCTTCACCGGCGCAACGGCGGGCGTGTTCGGTAACGCCACCGGTGGACGCCGCGGGGCAATGATAGGCGCCTTTGCTAACGGCCTGCTGATTACCTTCCTCCCGGTCCTGCTGCTGCCGGTACTGGGTGCGATTGGCTTTGCTAACACCACCTTCTCGGACGCCGACTTCGGCGCGGTCGGGATTGTGCTGGGCAACCTGGCGCGCTTCCTGTCACCGCTTGCCATCACCGGGCTGGTTGTGGCGCTGTTCGCGCTGCTGGTGGCCTACAACATCTTCGCGAAAAACAAACCTGCGGGTAGTAACGCGCAGGAAAATACCGGAGCCAAATCATGAATGAGAACGAGATAACCGAACTGGCGCGTCAGATCCGTCTTGAAACCCTCAAATCCCTGACGCAGCTGGGCTTTGGGCACTACGGCGGCAGCATGTCGGTGGTGGAAACCCTGGCGGTGCTGTACGGCGCCGTGATGAAGATCGACCCGGCGGATCCGGACTGGCCTGAGCGCGATTACTTTGTGCTGTCGAAAGGTCATGCAGGCCCGGCGCTCTACAGCACCCTGGCGATTAAGGGCTACTTCCCGGTTGATGAGCTGAGCACGCTGAACCAGAACGGCACGCGTCTGCCCAGCCACCCGGACCGCCTGAAAACGCGCGGCGTGGATGCCACCACCGGCTCGCTGGGGCAGGGGATCTCCATTGCGGGCGGTATGGCACTCTCGCACAAGCTGGCCGGGCGACCGAATCGGGTCTTCTGCATCGTTGGCGACGGCGAGCTGAACGAAGGCCAGTGCTGGGAAGCGTTCCAGTTTATCGCTCACCATCGTCTGAACAACCTGACCGTGTTCGTGGACTGGAACAAACAGCAGCTCGACGGCGAACTGGACGAAATCATCTGTGCCTTCGACCTGGAGGGCAAATTCCGCGCCTTTGGCTTTGACGTGGTGACGGTCAAAGGGGATGACATCCCGGCACTGCTGAAGGTGACTTCAAGGGTACCGGAGGCCGATGCGCGTCCGCGGGTGGTGATCCTCGACAGCATCAAAGGGCAGGGGGTGCCGTACCTGGAACAGCTCAGCAACTCGCACCACCTGCGATTGACCGCGGAGAGCAAAGCGGCCCTCAATGAGACGATTCGCCAACTGGAGGCTTCACATGATTAAGGTTGCACCGGCAGGACAGAAAGACGCCGTTGAGATGCGCAAGGTCTACGCGGGCTTTGTGGCAAAGCAGATTGAGGCCGGCAGCGAGATTATCGCCCTGGAAGCGGACCTGATGAGCTCAATGGCGATGGACGGCGTAGCGCGCGATTATCCGCAGCACGTGATTAACTGCGGCATTATGGAGGCCAACGTCATCGGTACTGCGGCGGGCCTGTCGCTCACCGGCCGTAAGCCGTTCGTGCACACCTTCACCGCGTTTGCCAGCCGTCGCTGCTTCGACCAGCTGTTTATGTCCCTGGACTACCAGCGCAACAACGTGAAGGTGATTGCCTCGGATGCGGGCGTGACGGCCTGCCACAACGGCGGGACGCACATGTCCTTCGAGGATATGGGCATCGTGCGCGGTCTGGCGCATTCGGTGGTGCTGGAAGTCACCGATGCGGTGATGTTCGAGGATGTGCTGCGCCAGCTTATCGATCTCGAAGGCTTCTACTGGGTGCGCACCATCCGCAAGCAGGCGCCGAGCGTCTATGCGCCGGGCTCAACCTTCACCATTGGCAAAGGCAACGTGTTGCGCGGGGGAAGCGATATCACGCTGATTGCCAACGGCATCATGGTGGCGGAAGCGCTGGAAGCGGCGCGCCAGCTTGAACAGGAGGGGGTAAGCGCAGCGGTCATCGACATGTTTACCCTGAAGCCTATCGATCGGATGCTGGTGAAAAACTATGCCGAGAAAACCGGGCGCATCGTCACCTGCGAAAACCACAGTATTCACAACGGTCTCGGGTCAGCGGTGGCGGAAGTGCTGGTGGAGACCTGCCCGGTGCCGATGCGTCGCGTGGGCGTGAAGGAGCGTTACGGCCAGGTGGGCACACAGGACTTCCTGCAAAAAGAGTATGGCCTGACGGCGCATGACATTGTGTCGGCGGCGCGGGAGCTGCTGTAATAAAAAAAGGCGACCGTGTGGTCGCCTTTTTGTTGCCCGGTGGCGCTGGCGCTTACCGGGCCTAAGGTTCTGTAGGCCGGATAAGCGAAGCGCCATCCGGCAAAACATTACTGCTGCTGCGAAGACTGAATCGCCGTCAGCGCGATGGTGTAGACGATATCGTCAACCAGCGCACCACGAGACAGGTCGTTCACAGGCTTGCGCATGCCCTGCAGCATTGGCCCGATGGAGATCAGGTCGGCAGAACGCTGTACCGCTTTGTAGGTGGTGTTACCGGTGTTCAGATCCGGGAAGATGAACACGGTAGCGCGACCGGCAACCGGCGAGTTCGGCGCTTTGGATTTCGCCACGTCAGCCATTACTGCGGCGTCGTACTGCAGCGGGCCGTCGATCATCAGGTCTGGACGTTTTTCCTGCGCAATACGGGTCGCTTCACGGACTTTCTCTACATCGCTACCTGCACCAGAGGTGCCGGTGGAGTAGGAGAGCATCGCTACGCGCGGCTCGATACCGAAAGCGGTCGCGGAGTCCGCAGACTGGATAGCGATTTCTGCCAGCTGTTCTGCGGTAGGATCCGGGTTGATCGCGCAGTCGCCGTAAACGTAAACCTGTTCAGGCAGCAGCATGAAGAACACGGAGGAGACCAGAGAGCTGCCTGGCGCAGTTTTGATCAGCTGCAACGGTGGACGGATGGTGTTAGCGGTGGTGTGAACCGCACCGGAAACCAGACCGTCAACTTCGTCCTGCTCCAGCATCAGCGTGCCCAGCACGACGTTGTCTTCCAGCTGCTCGCGCGCAACGGCTTCGGTCATGCCCTTGTTCTTACGCAGCTCAACCAGACGGGCAACGTAGCTTTCGCGAACCACTTCCGGGTCAACGATTTCGATGCCTGTGCCCAGCTCAACGCCCTGAGACGCCGCAACGCGGTTGATCTCGTCCGGGTTACCCAGCAGCACGCAGGTCGCGATACCACGCTCTGCACAGATGGCCGCCGCTTTAACGGTACGTGGCTCGTCGCCTTCTGGCAGAACCACACGTTTGCCCGCTTTACGCGCCAGCTCGGTCAGCTGGTAGCGGAAGGCTGGAGGAGACAGACGGCGGCTGCGCTCGGAGGTCGCGGTCAGGGATTCGATCCAGTCTGCGTCGATGTAGCCCGCAACGTATTCCTGAACTTTCTCGATACGCTCGTGGTCATCAACCGGCACTTCCAGGTTGAAGCTTTGCAGGCTCAGAGAGGTCTGCCAGGTGTTGGTGTTCACCATGAAGACTGGCAGGCCGGTAGCGAACGCACGTTCGCACAGCTTGCTGATGCGCGCGTCCATTTCGTAGCCGCCGGTCAGCAGAATTGCACCGATTTCCACGCCGTTCATCGCCGCCAGGCAGGCAGCAACCAGCACGTCCGGACGGTCTGCGGAGGTCACCAGCAGGGAACCTGCGCGGAAGTGCTCCAGCATGTGCGGAATGCTGCGCGCGCAGAAGGTCACGGACTTCACGCGGCGGGTGTTGATATCGCCTTCGTTAACGATGGTCGCGTTCAGGTGACGCGCCATATCGATTGCACGGGTGGCAATCAGATCGAAGCTCCATGGCACTGCGCCGAGTACAGGCAGTGGGCTGGATTCCTGCAGCTTTGCCGGATCAACCTTGATGACTTTCGCTTTGGAAGAGTCGTCGAAGATTTCGGACAGGTCAGGGCGCGTACGGCCCTGTTCATCAACCGGTGCGTTCAGTTTGTTAACGATCACGCCGGTGATGCTGGTGTTTTTCGCACCACCGAAGCTGCTGCGCGTCAGTTCGATACGCTCTTTCAGCTGCTCTGGGGTATCAGTACCCTGAGACATCACGAAAACGATCTCTGCGTTCAGGGTTTTCGCGATTTCAAAGTTCAGGGACTGGGCAAACTGGTGTTTGCGGGTCGGGACCAGGCCTTCAACCAGAACCACTTCCGCGTCCTGCGCGTTAGCGTGGTAGTTGGCGATGATCTCTTCCATCAGCACGTCTTTCTGGTTGCTGGAGAGCAGAGACTCAACGTGGCTCATCTTCAGCGGTTCAGCCGCAGGAAGATTGGAATTCTTACGCACGATGGTGGTGGTCTGGTCTGGCGCATCGCCACCGGCACGAGGCTGGGCAATAGGCTTAAAGACGCTCAGACGAACGCCTTTGCGTTCCATAGCGCGGATCACGCCGAGGCTGACGCTGGTCAGGCCGACGCTGGTTCCGGTAGGGATCAGCATAATAGTACGGGACACGGTTTATCCTCTTTCGTTACCGCCGCGTTGGGCGGGTTACAAAACAGCACCGCCAGCATTGCTGGCGGTGTGGAATCAGGCAGTCAGGCGGCACGCGTCTTGCGCGATGACCAGCTCTTCGTTAGTTGGGATAACGATAGCCGGGCGGGTGCCTTCTTTGTTGATGAAGCCAGACTTGCCGAAGCGGGCAGCCAGGTTACGCTCGTGATCGACTTCGAAGCCAAGAACGCCGAGTTTGCCCAGGGACAGTTCACGTACCATTGCCGCGTTCTCACCGATGCCGCCGGTGAAGATAACCGCGTCCAGACGACCGTCCATCAGCGCGGTGTAAGAACCGATGTACTTCGCCAGACGGTGGCAGTAAACGTCCATTGCACGCTTCGCGTCTTCTTTGCTGTCGTAGTTGTCTTCAACGTAACGGCAGTCGCTGGTGACTTCGGTCAGACCCAGCAGGCCAGACTCTTTGGTCAGCATTTTGTTGATGTCGTCAACGCTCATGCCCAGAGTGTCGTGCAGGTGGAAGATGATCGCCGGGTCGATGTCACCGGAACGGGTACCCATCACCAGACCTTCCAGCGGGGTCAGACCCATAGAGGTATCAACACATTTACCGTTGCGGATAGCAGAAACAGAACCACCGTTGCCCAGGTGGCAGGTGATGATGTTGACTTCTTCAACCGGCTTGTTCAGGACTTTTGCGGCTTCCTGAGTCACATAGAAGTGGCTGGTGCCGTGCGCGCCGTAGCGACGTACGCCGTGCTCTTTGTACAGGCTGTACGGCAGGGCATAGAGGTAAGACTCTTCCGGCATTGTCTGATGGAACGCGGTGTCAAACACGGCCACGTTTTTGTCTTTCAGATTCGGGAAGGACTTCAGCGCTTCAGCGATACCGATCAGGTGCGCCGGGTTATGCAGCGGAGCAAAAGAGGCAGAGTCTTTGATGCCCTGGATAACAGAGTCGTCGATGACAACGGAGCTGGTGTATTTTTCGCCGCCGTGGACGATACGGTGACCAATCGCAGTCAGCTGAGCAGACAGTTCTGGTTTTTGTGCCAGAATAGTGTTAACGATAAAGTTCAGCGCTTCACTGTGAGCGGCGCCTGCACCTAAAGCCGCTTCTTGTTTGCTGCCGTCCATCTTCCACTTGATACGTGCTTCAGGCAGATGGAAACATTCGGCCAAACCAGAGAGGTACTCGTCACCGTTGAGCGCATCGATGATGGCGAATTTCAGTGAAGAGCTACCGCAGTTCAGAACCAGTACTAACTTACTCGACATGGAAGTACCTATAATTGATACGTGGCTAAAAAAACGTCAATGAGCCTAAAAGCGTAACGCAAGCTGACCCAGACGTTTATGATTAACATCATGCCAAACGAACATTCTGGCAGGATGGAAGAAATACCTATGATTTTAAGCCATTTTGAACATTTTTCAGACAATGGCATAATATGCGATAATTTGACGAGTTAACGCTTCTCGTCTACGTCCCTATCAGGCTGGCACAGAATACCCGATACGGGGTAGCGATGACAAAATATTTTGAACGTTGTCATAGCCTGTTGTGGTTTTGCACAAAAATTTTAATTTTTATATGTGAAGTTGAGGTACAGCCATGTCGACACCCGAAATCCCGTCCGTGAGCTTTTTCAGTCTGTTTCGTCGGGGACAGCATTACGCAAAGACGTGGCCAATGGAAAAGCGCCTTGCGCCGATGTTTATTGAGAATCGCACGATCCGCGCCACGCGCTATGCGATTCGCTTTATGCCTCCGGTCGCTATCTTTACTCTGTGCTGGCAAATCGCCCTCGGTGGACAGCTTGGTCCTGCCGTCGCAACGGCGCTCTTCGCGTTAAGCCTGCCGATGCAGGGGCTGTGGTGGTTAGGCAAACGCTCCATTACGCCGCTTCCGCCTTCTATTTTACACTGGTTTTATGAAGTGCGTGGAAAACTGGAGGAGGCCGGGCAGGCGCTGGCCCCGGTTGAAGGCAAGCCGGATTACCAGGCGCTGGCGGACACGTTAAAGCGTGCTTTTAAGCAGCTGGATAAAACATTCCTCGATGACTTGTGATTGATCATCGAAACGACTAACAAAAGAAGGCACAGTAACACACCGTTACCGTGTCTTTTTTTTACAGTGCAATGCGCTACAGGAGTCGAAAGATGGAAATGACCCATGCTCAACGTCTGATTTTGTCTAACCAGTACAAGATGATGACTATGCTTGATCCCGATAACGCTGCGCGCTACAGCCGCCTGCAAACCATCGTCGAACGCGGTTTTGGTTTGCAAATGCGCGAACTGGACCGCGAGTTTGGCGAGCTGAAAGAAGAAACCTGCCGCATCGTGATCGACATTATGGAGATGTATCACGCTCTGCACGTCTCCTGGACGAACCTCAAAGACCAGCAGACCATTGACGAACGTCGCGTGACCTTCTTAGGCTTTGATGCCGCGACGGAAGCGCGCTATCTGAGCTATGTTCGCTTTATGGTGAACACCGAAGGGCGCTACACCCATTTTGATGCGGGAACGCACGGCTTCAACGCCCAAACCCCCATGTGGGATAAATATCAACGTATGCTGAGCGCGTGGCACGCCTGCCCGCGTCAGTACCATTTAAGCAGCAACGAAATTCAACAAATCATTAATGCCTGACGGAGGTGCGTGTGCAGTGTAAAGGTTTTCTGTTTGATCTGGACGGTACGCTGGTGGATTCGCTGCCGGTGGTGGAACGCTCGTGGTGCCACTGGGCCGACCGGCACGGCATCGACCACCAGGACGTGCTGAATTTTATCCATGGCAAACAGGCCATTACCTCATTGCGGCACTTTTTAGCGGGGCGTTCTGAGGAAGAGATCCAGGCGGAGTTCAAATACCTGGAGCAGATTGAGGCCACCGACACCGAGGGCATTACCGCGCTGCCCGGGGCGCGCGAACTGCTTGAGCATCTGAATGAAGCGCAAATCCCGTGGGCTATCGTCACCTCCGGCTCTGTTCCGGTCGCGCATGCCCGCCATAAGGCGGCCGGTTTACCGAAGCCAGAGGTGTTCATTACGGCTGAGCGCGTTAAACGCGGCAAGCCGGAGCCGGATGCGTTTCTGCTTGGTGCAGAAATGCTGGGCTTCGCGCCTGCAGAGTGTGTGGTGGTGGAAGATGCGGCCGCTGGCGTGCTGGCCGGGCTGAACGCCGGGAGCCACGTCATTGCCGTTAACGTTCCGGCGGGGTCTCCACGCCTGGACGAGGCGGACTTTGTGATTCATTCTCTGACGGCGCTGGCGGTGTCAAAAGCGCCCGACGGAGTTGTAACCGTCTCGCTAAAAATGTAATCCCATGATATAGCCCCACGCTGCTGGGGCTTTTTTATGGCAAAATTTCTCATCTTCCACTGACAAGGATAGGTTGTGAACGGTGAACTGATCTGGGTTCTGAGCCTGCTTTTAATCGCCATTATTCTCTTCGCCACAGGCAAGGTGCGCATGGATGCCGTCGCCCTGTTTGTCATCGTCGCGTTTGTGCTGAGCGGCACGCTCACGCTACCGGAAGCCTTCTCCGGGTTCAGCGACCCCAACGTTATCCTTATAGCTGCCCTGTTTATCATCGGCGACGGCCTTGTTCGCACCGGCGTGGCGACCATCATGGGCGCGTGGCTGGTTAAGGTGGCCGGCAGCAGTGAAACTAAAATGCTGATCTACCTGATGCTGACGGTCGCCGGGCTGGGGGCGTTTATGAGCTCAACGGGCGTGGTCGCTATTTTTATTCCGGTGGTGCTGAGCGTTTCAATGCGGATGCAGAGCTCGCCGTCGCGCCTGATGATGCCTCTGAGCTTTGCCGGTTTGATCAGCGGAATGATGACGCTGGTGGCGACGCCGCCGAACCTGGTGGTCAATAGCGAGCTGATTCGTGAAGGGTTTCAGGGCTTCAGCTTTTTCAGCGTCACCCCGCTTGGGCTGGTGATTCTGGCGATTGGCGTGGTCTACATGCTGCTGACCCGTTTTGCCCTCAAAGGCGACAAACAGGATAAGAATAAAGAGGGGTGGAAGCGACGCACCTTCCGCGATCTGATCAAAGAGTACCGCCTCACCGGGCGGGCGCGCCGTCTGGCCATTCGCCCTGGCTCGCCGATGGTCGGCCAGCGGCTCGACGACCTTAAGCTGCGCGAGCGTTATGGCGCGAACGTGATCGGGGTTGAGCGCTGGCGTCGTTTTCGTCGAGTGATCGTTAACGTGAACGGGGTATCAGAGTTCCGCGCGCGTGACGTCCTGCTGATTGATATGTCAACGGCGGACGTGGATCTGCGAGAGTTCTGTAGCGAGCAGCTGCTGGAGCCGATGGTGCTACGCGGCGAGTATTTCTCCGACCAGGCGCTGGATGTGGGGATGGCCGAAGTGTCGCTGATACCGGAATCGGAACTGCTGGGTAAAACCGTGCGTGAAATGGGGTTCCGTACCCGCTATGGCCTGAACGTAGTGGGGCTGAAGCGTGATGGCGTGGCGATGGAAGGGGCCGTCGTCGATGAGCCGATCCTGCTGGGAGATATCTTTCTCGTGGTCGGCAACTGGAAGTTGATAAGCCAGCTCGGGCAAAAAGGGCGTGATTTTGTGGTGCTCAACATGCCGGTCGAGGAGAGCGATGCCTCCCCGGCGCACAGCCAGGCGCCCCATGCGATTTTCTGTCTGGTGCTGATGGTGGCGCTGATGCTGACCGATGAAATCCCTAATCCGGTCGCGGCCATTATCGCCTGCCTGCTGATGGGGAAATTCCGCTGCATTGACGCCGAAAGCGCGTATAAAGCCATTCACTGGCCGAGCATTATTCTTATCGTCGGGATGATGCCCTTTGCCCTGGCACTGCAAAAAACCGGCGGGGTAGATTTGATCGTAAAAGGCCTGATGGACGTGGGTGGCGGGTATGGACCGTACATGATGATGGTCTGTCTGTTTGTCATGTGCGCCACGATAGGGTTATTTATCTCTAATACCGCGACGGCGGTGCTGATGGCGCCCATTGCGCTGGCGATGGCGAAATCCATGGGCGTGTCGCCGTACCCGTTTGCGATGATGGTCGCGATGGCGGCATCCGCGGCGTTTATGACGCCGGTTTCATCGCCGGTGAACACGCTGGTGCTGGGGCCGGGGAATTATAAGTTCAGCGATTTCGTGAAGCTGGGCGTGCCGTTCACCGTGCTGGTGATGGTGGTGTGCGTGGTGTTAATTCCGGTTTTATTCCCGTTTTAGCGTGAGCGCAGAAACGTAGGCCGGGTAAGGCGAAGCCGCCACCCGGCTAAATTACAACGGTGAATCCTGGCTAATCTCGTCCAGCGATAGATGGAAGCTCGGCACAAATACCTGCATGAAGTAGTCCATCTCTTCGCTGCGGCGGGATTCCAGCGTTTTTTCCAGACGCGTTTTCGCCAGTAAAAACTCATTATTGCCCGCAGACAGCTCTTCCAGACACTTCAGATAGGCGCACAGCGCGTCGGCCTGCTTGACCAGCGACTTTTCATCTTCCGTATACTGATGCTCGTCGATGAGCGGTTCAAAGATATCGCGTAGCTCTTCGGGTACCATCTCGATAAGCTTTTGCTGGGCAATCTTCTCGATAGCCTTATATTCCTGAGCAATCTGAGAATTGAAATATTTCACTGGGGTAGGCAGGTCGCCGGTCAGCACCTCTGATGCGTCGTGGTACATCGCCAGCAAAGCGATGCGCTCGGCATTCACCTGCCCGTTAAATTTGCGATTCTTAATGGCAGCCAGCGCATGAGCGACCATAGCAACCTGCAGGCTATGCTCAGACACGTTCTCTGTACGCACGTTGCGCATCAGCGGCCAGCGGTTGATCAGTTTCAGGCGGGAGAGGTGGGCAAAGAAATGGCTCTGACTCATAGGTTACCTTTTGTCTTCACTGCGACAGGACTTCATTGTGCGGGGAGGGGAGGGAAGATGCAAATCAGGCTACCGAAGTAGCCTGATTTTAAGATTACTGATGGTATCCAGAGAGGAATCGCCCGAAGCGGCTGATGGCCATTTCGAGATCGTCTTCACGTGGCAGGGTCACGATACGCACGTGGTCCGGCCACGGCCAGTTAAACGCCGTCCCCTGAACCAGCAGCACTTTTTCCTGCAACAGGAAATCGAGCACCATTTTCTGATCGTCGTGGATATTGAAGCGCTTCGCGTCAATTTTCGGGAACATATAAAGCGCCCCGTTCGGCTTCACGCAGGAGACGCCCGGGATATCGTTGATCAGTTCCCATGCGCGGTTACGCTGTTCGTACAGGCGACCGCCAGGGACGATAAACTCGCTGATGCTCTGGTAGCCGCCCAGCGCCGTCTGGATCGCGTGCTGCGCAGGCACGTTGGCGCAAAGACGCATCGACGCCAGCATCTCAAGCCCTTCGATATAGCCTTTTGCGTGCTTTTTCGGGCCGTTCAGCACCATCCAGCCCTGACGGAAACCGGCCACGCGGTAGGTTTTAGACAGTCCGTTAAAGGTGACGGTCAGCAGGTCGGGTGCCAGCGCGGCGATAGAGTGGTGCTGCGCCGCGTCGTACAGGATCTTGTCGTAGATTTCGTCAGCGAAGATGATCAGGTTGTGCTGGCGGGCGATCTCTACGATCTCCATCAGCAGCTCTTTTGAATAGACCGCGCCCGTCGGGTTGTTCGGGTTGATGATCACAATCCCACGCGTGCGAGGCGTGATTTTCGCGCGAATGTCATCCAGATCCGGGAACCAGTCAGAGGATTCGTCGCAAAGATAATGTACCGCTTTACCGCTGGAGAGCGATACGGCAGCGGTCCACAGCGGATAGTCCGGCGCGGGAACCAGCATTTCGTCACCGCTGTTCAGCAGCGCCTGCATGGCCTGAACGATAAGTTCAGAGACGCCGTTGCCGATATAGATATCTTCGACGGTAACGTCACGCATACCGCGCGCCTGGTAGTGCTGCATAATGGCTTTACGGGCGGAGTAAAGTCCCTTTGAGTCACAATAGCCTTGTGCCGTAGGCAGGTTGCGGATCACATCAACCAGAATTTCATCCGGCGCTTCAAAACCAAATGGCGCGGGGTTGCCGATGTTGAGCTTCAGAACCTTGTTGCCTTCTTCTTCAAGGCGTTTTGCCTCTTTCAGAACCGGGCCACGGATGTCATAACAGACGTTATCTAGCTTGCTGGATTTTTCGATAGGGGACATGAACCTTTAACCTTTTCGCTATTATTGCCACTCCCTGCCGTGGAAGTCAGCACGGAATAATGTACTCCCCCCACGCTTCGTTTTGAAGGGTGTGCAGAAGAAGATTTTGTGCCCATAGAGAAATTGTGATGAATCTTTTTAACTATTGACTGTCGCTTTCACCGCCTTAACGTCATGTGCAAACCATAAATAAAGGTTGATTGTGCTACGAATTTATGTGAATTATGTATATTGTTCTGATGGAAAATAAAAAACGCGCAGACAACAAGCAGAAGTTACGCTGGGTGACATTTCGTAAAACCTGAGTGTTGAAGGGACCTTGCAGTAATAGCCCGGAGCGGCTAAAAGTTAATCATGTGAAATTAATGTTAAGTGTTATTAATGAATGGCCATAATCTAAATTAAAATTTATTTATTATTAACCAACAAAATGCAACTTTAGTTAATTCTAATAAAATTAGTTTAGAAGCTTAACAAACCTCTTTAATCCTGAATATTGCAATAAGACTTATAAATAAAGTGGATTTGGGTTAAGATGTCTATACGGAAAGCAGTAGAAAGATGCAGTGGTTTTGCATTTTTGAAACTGATTTTCCGATTTAATTGATTGTTATTGTTGGAGTTATCTCTGGCTGGAATGTGTCAAACATCTCCTGCTACGTTGACAGCGCTGCGAAAAAGATGGCAGAAAAAGTGTTACGCCTTTAATGTAATTTACATAACCCTGCGAACATCTAAATATCCTGAACGTTTAAGAGAATAAAAATAACGTCATGAAACGTGCTTTCTGACTGTTGATATAAAGCAGCACAATAACTATCTGTCAGGCAGTCTGCCGGGCCGGGATGCGAGGGAAAACCTTCAGAAGGAATTGCTTAACTGTTACACACAGCTTCAACCCGGGCAGCTCCGCACGAGCAACCTGAAAGTGAATAGATATGATAAATGCAAATCGTCCGATAATGAATCTCGACCTCGATCTGCTGAGAACGTTTGTTGCGGTCGCCGATCTCAACACTTTTGCAGCAGCTGCTGCCGCCGTCTGCCGAACTCAGTCCGCCGTTAGCCAGCAAATGCAGCGGCTGGAGCAACTGGTTGGGAAAGAGCTTTTTGCCCGTCACGGGCGTAATAAGCTCTTAACGGAACACGGTATTCAGCTACTGGGTTATGCCAGGAAAATTCTTCGCTTTAATGATGAAGCATGTATGTCATTAATGTTTAGCAACCTTCAAGGGGTGTTAACCTTAGGGGCATCTGATGAGTCAGCGGATACAATATTGCCGTTTCTTCTCAACCGAATTAGCTCGGTTTATCCGAAGCTTGCGCTGGATGTGAGCGTAAAGCGTAATGCCTTTATGGTTGAGATGTTAAATGAGAACAAGGTCGACCTGGTGGTCACGACGCATCGTCCCGGACAGTTTGATTGTCTGACCTTGCGCACATCGCCAACGCACTGGTATTGCGCAGCGGAATACGTGTTGCAAAAAGGGGAACCCGTACCGCTGGTTTTACTGGACGATCCGAGTCCTTTCCGGGATATGGTGCTTACGGCGTTAAATGAAGCCAACATTCCGTGGCGTCTGGCCTATGTAGCGTCCACGCTGCCCGCGGTGCGTGCCGCCGTGAAAGCGGGTCTTGGCGTAACGGCCCGTCCGGTAGAGATGATGAGCCCCGATCTGCGCGTTCTCGGTAAATCTGATGGTCTCCCAGCACTGCCGGATACCGAGTATCTGCTTTGCCATAACGCGTCCAGTCATAACGAGCTGGCGAAGGTGGTGTTTGAGGCGATGGAAAATTACCATAACCCATGGCAGTTCGAGCATGTTACCTCCGAAGGGGGGGATGATTCCCTGATCGTTGAAGGTGACTTTGAGTGATCAAAAGCTCAAAATTCTGGTAACAAATTGTAAGTGTAAAAAAAAGCCACTCGTGCCGTTTTCGCACGCAGTGGCTTTTTTTTGCCATTATTATCCTCTTTCGTAACAGGGTTTTCATAAATAAAACATACATATCAAGGGAATAAATGCTTCTGCTTAAATCTTGTTCACTTTCCGTTCTAACTTCATCCATAACCCCTTGATGTTAAAAAAGCAGCAAATATGTTGCCGGTTTTTTGGGTGAATTAACAAAAGCGTGTCTCAGATCAAGAAAATACTCCTATTTGGGGGGAGGAATCGTTGGCAAATCCTGTCAAAATAGGAGGGTTATTTTTTTTACTTCCAAAACGGACACGATTCAACAACATGCATTTGACGAAAAGTCAGGTAACCACCAGGGTTAAAGGGCACCAAATGTTAATGAGAATCGCTCGATGTAATTTAATGTGAAGAAACCTTTGTTAAAGTTGACAATAGGTTATAGAAAGGAGTAAAAAACCCCATCATTTTGCTGTCTACGTCTCATTTCAGACAGTTAGTGTAAGGTTAATTGTTCCTCCCCATGAATCGATGTGATGCCCATCTGCCAGCAAGAGCAGTGTCGTCGGTATCACTTTTGATGAGTAAGCAATGAGTATGTCAACATCCACAGAAGTCATCGCTCATCACTGGGCATTCGCAATCTTTCTTATTGTAGCCATTGGCCTGTGCTGCCTGATGTTAGTCGGCGGCTGGTTCCTGGGCGGTCGCGCCCGTGCAAGGCACAAAAACACACCTTTCGAATCAGGTATTGATTCAGTAGGTTCCGCTCGCTTACGCCTGTCTGCCAAGTTCTATCTGGTAGCGATGTTCTTCGTCATCTTTGACGTGGAAGCGCTCTACCTGTTCGCATGGTCGACCTCCATTCGCGAAAGTGGTTGGGTGGGCTTTGTCGAGGCCGCAATTTTCATTTTAGTGCTACTGGCCGGTCTGGTTTATCTGGTGCGTATTGGCGCGCTTGACTGGACGCCTGCGCGTTCACGTCGTGAACACATCAACCCGGAAAACAGTATCTCTAATCGTCAGCAGTAACAGCGAGGCAATAAGATGGATTATACGCTCACCCGCATAGATCCTAACGGTGAGAATGACCGTTACCCCCTGCAAAAACAGGAGATCGTAACCGACCCCCTGGAGCAAGAAGTCAACAAAAGCGTGTACATGGGCAAACTCGAACATGCCATGCACGATATGGTCAACTGGGGTCGTAAGAACTCCATCTGGCCATACAACTTTGGCCTTTCTTGCTGCTACGTTGAAATGGTGACGTCATTCACTGCGGTGCATGACGTTGCGCGTTTTGGGGCCGAGGTACTGCGTGCTTCCCCGCGTCAGGCTGACCTGATGGTGGTGGCCGGTACCTGCTTTACCAAAATGGCACCTGTTATTCAGCGTCTGTATGACCAGATGCTGGAGCCAAAATGGGTTATTTCCATGGGCGCATGTGCAAACTCCGGCGGTATGTACGACATTTATTCCGTTGTGCAGGGCGTTGATAAGTTCATTCCGGTGGATGTTTACATCCCGGGCTGCCCGCCGCGCCCAGAAGCCTATATGCAGGCGCTGATGCTGCTGCAGGAGTCTATCGGTAAAGAACGTCGCCCACTCTCATGGGTTGTTGGCGATCAGGGTGTCTATCGCGCGAACATGCAGTCCGAGCGCGAGCGTAAACGTGGTGAACGTATTGCCGTCACCAACCTGCGTACGCCTGACGAAATTTAATTTGCGCCTGTAGGCCTGGAGAAAACCTTCGCATATCACTACTCAAATAGCGCGAAGCCAGGCTTAACAGTCACCACGGACCATTTGCAATGGTGAACAATATGACCGACTTAACCGCGCAAGAAGCCGCCTGGCAGACCCGGGATCATCTTGATGACCCCGTTATTGGCGAACTGCGCAACCGTTTTGGGCCGGATGCCTTTACCGTTCAGGCGACCCGCACCGGGGTACCCGTTGTTTGGGTGAAGCGTGAACAATTGCTGGAAGTTGTCGATTTCCTCAAGAAATTGCCAAAACCTTACGTCATGCTGTTTGACTTACACGGCATGGACGAACGTCTGAGAACGCACCGCCAGGGTCTCCCTGCTGCGGATTTTTCCGTTTTCTACCACCTGATCTCAATAGACCGCAACACGGATATCATGCTCAAGGTGGCATTGTCTGAAAACGACATGCATCTGCCGACGATCACCAAACTTTTCCCGAACGCTAACTGGTATGAGCGTGAAACATGGGAAATGTTCGGCATGACCTTCGACGGCCACCCGCACCTGACGCGCATCATGATGCCGCAGACCTGGACCGGCCACCCGCTGCGTAAAGACTACCCGGCACGTGCGACCGAATTCGATCCGTTTGAGCTGACCAAAGCCAAGCAGGATCTGGAGATGGAAGCGCTGACCTTCAAGCCGGAAGACTGGGGCATGAAGCGCGGTACTGAAAACGAGGACTTCATGTTCCTCAACCTCGGTCCGAACCACCCGTCTGCGCACGGTGCATTCCGTATTATTCTTCAGCTTGATGGCGAAGAGATTGTCGACTGCGTACCTGACATCGGCTACCACCACCGCGGTGCTGAGAAGATGGGCGAGCGTCAGTCCTGGCACAGCTACATTCCGTATACCGACCGTATCGAGTACCTCGGCGGCTGCGTAAACGAAATGCCATACGTGCTGGCCGTTGAGAAACTGGCAGGCATCACCGTACCGGATCGCGTTAACGTGATTCGCGTTATGCTGTCAGAACTGTTCCGCATCAACAGCCATCTGCTGTACATCTCCACGTTCATTCAGGACGTGGGCGCGATGACCCCGGTCTTCTTCGCCTTTACCGATCGTCAGAAAATCTACGATCTGGTGGAAGCGATTACCGGCTTCCGTATGCACCCGGCCTGGTTCCGTATTGGCGGTGTGGCGCACGATCTGCCGCGCGGCTGGGACCGCCTGCTGCGTGAATTCCTCGACTGGATGCCGAAGCGTCTGGCGTCTTACGAGAAAGCCGCGCTGCGCAACACCATCCTGAAAGGCCGTTCCCAGGGCGTTGCTGCCTATGGCGCGAAAGAAGCACTGGAGTGGGGGACCACAGGTGCTGGCCTGCGCGCGACCGGTATTGATTTCGACGTGCGTAAAGCCCGTCCTTACTCTGGCTACGAGAACTTCGACTTTGAAGTCCCGGTGGGCGGCGGTGTGTCCGACTGCTACACCCGCGTGATGCTGAAAGTGGAAGAGCTGCGCCAGAGTCTGCGCATCCTTGAGCAGTGCCTCAACAACATGCCGGAAGGCCCGTTCAAGGCGGATCACCCGCTGACCACGCCGCCGCCGAAAGAGCGCACGCTGCAGCATATCGAAACCCTGATCACCCACTTCCTGCAGGTTTCCTGGGGCCCGGTCATGCCGGCGCAAGAATCCTTCCAGATGATTGAAGCGACCAAGGGTATTAACAGTTACTACCTGACCAGTGACGGCAGCACCATGAGCTACCGTACCCGCGTGCGTACGCCGAGCTTTGCGCACCTGCAGCAGATCCCGTCCGCCATCCGCGGCAGTCTGGTCTCTGACCTGATTGTGTATCTGGGTAGTATCGATTTTGTTATGTCAGATGTGGACCGCTAATTATGCACGAGAATCAACAACCACAAACCGAGGCTTTTGAGCTGAGTGAAGCAGAGCGTGCCGCCATTGAGCACGAGATGCACCACTACGAAGACCCGCGTGCGGCGTCCATTGAAGCGCTGAAAATCGTACAGAAACAGCGTGGTTGGGTGCCGGATGGGGCGATTTACGAGATCGCAAAAGTGCTGGGCATTCCGGCAAGTGACGTAGAGGGCGTAGCCACGTTCTACAGCCAGATCTTCCGTCAGCCGGTAGGCCGCCATGTGATCCGCTACTGTGACAGCGTCGTCTGCCACATTACCGGCTATCAGGGCATTCAGGCTGCGATTGAGAAAAAGCTCAATATTAAGCCGGGCCAGACCACGTTCGATGGACGCTTTACTCTGCTGCCAACCTGCTGCCTGGGTAACTGCGACAAGGGGCCGACCATGATGATTGATGAGGACACTCACAGCCATCTGACGCCGGAAGCGATTCCTGACCTGCTGGAGCAGTACAAATGAAAACTGTAATTCGTACTGCTGAGACGCATCCGCTGACCTGGCGTCTGCGCGATGACAAACAGCCGGTATGGCTCGACGAATACCAGAGCAAAAACGGCTATGCCGGTGCGCGTAAAGCCCTCGGCGGCATGGCGCCGGACGACATCGTTAATGCGGTGAAAGATTCCGGTCTGAAAGGCCGCGGCGGTGCGGGCTTCTCCACTGGTCTGAAGTGGAGCCTGATGCCGAAAGACGAATCCATGAACATCCGTTACCTGCTGTGTAACGCCGATGAAATGGAGCCAGGCACCTATAAAGACCGCCTGCTGATGGAGCAGCTGCCGCACCTGCTGGTGGAAGGCATGCTGATCTCCGCGTTTGCGCTGAAAGCGTACCGTGGCTACATCTTCCTGCGCGGTGAGTACATCGAAGCGGCAGAAAACCTGCGTCGCGCGATTGCCGAAGCCACCGAAGCCGGCCTTCTGGGTAAAAACATCCTGGGTACCGGGTTTGACTTCGAACTGTTCGTGCACACCGGTGCCGGGCGTTACATCTGCGGTGAAGAAACTGCGCTGATTAACTCCCTGGAAGGTCGCCGTGCGAACCCGCGTTCCAAGCCACCGTTCCCGGCAAGCTCCGGCGTGTGGGGTAAACCGACCTGCGTAAACAACGTCGAAACCCTGTGTAACGTCCCGGCTATCCTCGCCAACGGCGTGGAGTGGTATCAGGGCATCTCCTCAAGCAAAGATGCCGGTACCAAACTGATGGGCTTCTCCGGTCGCGTTAAAAACCCTGGCGTCTGGGAACTGCCGTTCGGTACCACCGCACGCGAAATTCTTGAAGACTACGCCGGCGGCATGCGCGATGGCCTGAAATTCAAAGCCTGGCAGCCGGGCGGGGCAGGGACGGACTTCCTGACCGAAGCCCACCTTGACCTGCCGATGGAATTCGAAAGCATTGGAAAAGCAGGCAGCCGTCTGGGTACGGCGCTGGCGATGGCCGTCGACCACGAGATCGGCATGGTCTCGCTGGTACGTAACCTGGAAGAGTTCTTTGCTCGCGAGTCCTGCGGCTGGTGTACGCCGTGCCGTGACGGTCTGCCGTGGAGCGTGAAGATCCTGCGCGCAATCGAACGTGGCGAAGGCCAGCCTGGCGATATCGAGACACTTGAGCAACTGTGTCGATTCTTAGGGCCAGGTAAAACCTTCTGCGCTCACGCACCGGGTGCCGTCGAGCCGCTGCAGAGCGCGATTAAATATTTCCGCGACGAATTCGAAGCAGGCATCAAGCAGCCGTTCAGCAATACCCATTCGATCAATGGTATTCAGCCGAACCTGCTGAAAGCGCGCTGGTAACGACAAGAATTTTGATTAACGCTCGGTTTCGACTGAGCCAACTGGAAGCATGCTAATGGCTACGATTCATGTAGACGGCAAAGAATACGAAGTCAACGGGGCGGACAACCTGCTGGAAGCTTGTCTGTCTCTTGGCCTCGATATTCCGTACTTTTGCTGGCATCCGGCGCTGGGCAGCGTCGGTGCTTGCCGCCAGTGTGCGGTGAAGCAATATCAAAACGCGGAAGACACGCGTGGTCGCCTGGTGATGTCCTGTATGACGCCAGCCACCGAAGGCACCTTTATTTCGATTGATGACGAAGAAGCCAAACAGTTCCGCGAAAGCGTGGTGGAGTGGTTGATGACCAACCACCCGCACGACTGTCCGGTTTGTGAAGAGGGCGGTAACTGCCACCTTCAGGATATGACCGTGATGACCGGTCACAGCTTCCGTCGCTATCGCTTTACCAAGCGTACCCACCGTAACCAGGATCTGGGGCCGTTCATCTCTCACGAAATGAACCGCTGCATCGCCTGCTACCGCTGCGTGCGTTACTACAAAGACTACGCGGACGGTCAGGATCTGGGCGTCTATGGTGCGCACGACAACGTCTACTTCGGCCGTCCGGAAGACGGCGTGCTGGAGAGCGAATTCTCCGGTAACCTGGTAGAAATCTGTCCGACCGGCGTATTCACGGATAAAACCCACTCCGAGCGTTACAACCGTAAATGGGACATGCAGTTTGCGCCAAGCATCTGCCAGCAGTGTTCCCTCGGCTGTAACACCAGTCCGGGTGAGCGCTACGGCGAACTGCGTCGTATCGAAAACCGTTACAACGGTACCGTTAACCACTACTTCCTGTGCGACCGCGGTCGTTTCGGCTATGGCTATGTGAACCTGAAAGACCGTCCGCGTCAGCCGGTTCAGCGCCGTGGCGACGACTTCATTACCCTGAACGCTGAACAGGCGATGCAGGGCGCGGCAGATATTCTGCGCCAGTCGAAGAAAGTGATCGGTATCGGCTCCCCGCGCGCCAGCATCGAAAGCAACTTCGCGCTGCGCGAGCTGGTCGGGGCGGAAAACTTCTATACCGGTATCGCCCAGGGCGAACAGGAACGTCTTCAGCTGGTACTGAAAGTGCTGCGTGAAGGCGGTATCCATACCCCTGCGCTGCGCGAAATTGAATCCTATGATGCGGTTCTGGTGCTGGGTGAAGACCTGACGCAAACCGGCGCCCGCGCGGCTCTGGCGGTTCGTCAGGCGGTGAAGGGTAAAGCACGTGAAATGGCAGCTGCGCAGAAAGTGGCTGACTGGCAGATTGCGGCGATCCTCAACATCGGCCAGCGCGCGAAGCATCCTCTGTTTGTTACCAACGTCGACAACACCCGTCTGGACGATATCGCGGCGTGGACCTACTGCGCGCCGGTTGAAGACCAGGCGCGCCTGGGCTTTGCCATTGCCCACGCGCTGGACAACAGCTCACCGGCCGTTGAGCTGGATCGCGACCTGCAAAACAAGGTCGACGTGATTGTTCAGGCCCTCGCAGGTGCGAAGAAACCGCTGATTATCTCCGGAACCAACGCCGGTAGCGCTGAAATCATTCAGGCCGCCGCGAACGTTGCCAAAGCCCTGAAAGGCCGCGGTGCAGACGTCGGCGTGACCATGATTGCCCGTGCGGTAAACAGCATCGGTCTGGGCATGATTGGCGGCGGCTCGCTGGAAGAAGCGTTAAGCGAACTGGAATCCGGTTCCGCTGACGCCGTGGTGGTGCTGGAAAACGACCTGCACCGCCATGCGTCTGCCGCTCGCGTTGACGCCGCGCTCTCCAAAGCGCCGCTGGTGATGGTGATTGACCATCAGCGCACCGCGATCATGGACAAAGCGCACCTGGTGCTCTCTGCGGCAAGCTTCGCAGAAAGCGACGGTACCGTTATCAACAACGAAGGCCGCGCCCAGCGTTTCTTCCAGGTTTATGACCCGGCGTACTACGACAGCAACACCGTGATGCTGGAAAGCTGGCGCTGGCTGCACTCCCTGCACAGCACCGTGCAGAGCCGTGAAGTGGACTGGACGCAGCTCGACCACGTTATCGACGCGGTCGTGGAAAAACTGCCTCAGCTGGCAGGCATTAAAGATGCCGCACCTGAAGCAAGCTTCCGCATCCGCGGCCAGAAGCTGGCGCGTGAACCGCACCGCTACAGCGGCCGTACCGCGATGCGCGCCAATATCAGCGTGCATGAACCGCGCCAGCCGCAGGATAAAGACACCATGTTCGCCTTCTCCATGGAAGGGAACAACCAGCCGTCTGCCCCGCGTTCGCAAATCCCGTTCGCATGGGCTCCGGGCTGGAACTCCCCGCAGGCGTGGAACAAGTTCCAGGCGGAAGTGGGCGGCTCCCTGCGCCACGGCGATCCGGGCGTGCGTCTGATTGAAGCTTCCGAAACCGGTCTGGACTTCTTCACCACCGTACCGGCGAGCTTCCAGGCGCAGGACGGTAGCTGGCGTATTGCCCCGTACTACCACCTGTTCGGTAGCGACGAGCTGTCCCAGCGTTCACCGGTCTTCCAGACCCGTATGCCGCAGCCGTACATCAAGCTCAACCCAGCGGATGCCGCGAAGCTTGGCGTTAACGCGGGCGCGAACATCGCCTTTAGCTATGACGGCCAGACCATCAGCCTGCCGCTGATTATTTCTGAAAATCTGACAGCAGGGCAGGTCGGTCTGCCGATGGGTATGCCTGGCATCGCGCCGGTTCTGGCGGGTGCGCGTCTTGATAATCTGCAGGAGGCAAAAGCATGAGTTGGTTAACGCCGGATCTTATCGACATCCTGCTGAGCATTCTGAAAGCGATTGTTATCCTGCTGGTGGTCGTCACCTGCGGCGCGTTCATGAGCTTTGGTGAACGTCGTCTGCTCGGTCTGTTCCAGAACCGTTACGGACCGAACCGCGTGGGCTGGGGTGGTTCACTCCAGCTGGTCGCGGACATGATCAAGATGTTCTTTAAAGAGGACTGGATCCCGCGCTTCTCTGATCGCGTGATCTTTACTCTGGCACCGATGATCGCCTTCACCTCGCTGCTGCTGGCGTTTGCTATCGTTCCGGTCAGCCCGACCTGGGTGGTCGCTGACCTGAACATCGGCATTCTGTTCTTCCTGATGATGGCAGGTCTTGCGGTTTACGCGGTCCTGTTCGCAGGCTGGTCCAGTAACAACAAATACTCGCTGCTGGGCGCGATGCGTGCTTCCGCGCAGACGCTGAGCTACGAAGTGTTCCTGGGGCTCTCCCTGATGGGCGTGGTGGCGCAGGCCGGTTCATTCAACATGACCGACATCGTCAACAATCAGGCCGACATCTGGAACGTTATCCCGCAGTTCTTTGGGTTTATTACCTTTGCTATCGCGGGCGTGGCCGTGTGTCACCGTCACCCGTTTGACCAGCCGGAAGCCGAACAGGAACTGGCCGACGGTTACCACATTGAATATTCCGGCATGAAGTTCGGTCTGTTCTTTGTGGGCGAGTACATCGGTATCGTCACCATTTCAGCGTTGATGGTAACGCTGTTCTTTGGTGGCTGGCATGGCCCGTTCTTACCGCCGTTCATCTGGTTCGCGCTGAAAACCGCGTTCTTCATGATGATGTTCATTTTGATTCGCGCAGCGTTACCGCGTCCACGTTATGACCAGGTAATGTCCTTCGGCTGGAAAGTGTGCCTGCCGCTGACGCTCGTCAACTTGTTGGTAACGGCAGCTGTCATTCTCTGGCAGCAGCCATAAGGGGCTATAGACCATGACCTTAAAAGAATTACTGGTAGGTTTCGGTACCCAGGTACGCAGTATCTGGATGATCGGCCTGCACGCGTTTGCTAAACGCGAAACCCGGATGTACCCGGAAGAGCCGGTATATCTGCCGCCGCGCTACCGTGGCCGTATCGTGCTGACGCGCGACCCGGACGGTTCCGAGCGCTGCGTTGCCTGTAACCTGTGTGCGGTAGCGTGTCCGGTCGGCTGTATCTCGCTGCAGAAAGCCGAGACGGTAGACGGCCGCTGGTACCCTGAGTTCTTCCGCATCAACTTCTCACGCTGCATCTTCTGCGGTCTGTGTGAAGAAGCGTGCCCAACCACGGCGATTCAGCTGACTCCAGACTTCGAGCTGGGTGAGTACAAGCGTCAGGACCTGGTGTACGAGAAAGAGGATCTGCTGATTTCCGGTCCGGGCAAATACCCGGAATATAACTTCTACCGGATGGCGGGTATGGCAATCGACGGCAAAGATAAGGGCGAAGCAGAGAACGAAGCTAAGCCTATCGACGTCAAGAGCCTGTTACCGTAAGGAGAGGGCAATGGAATTCGCTTTTTATATCTGTGGCCTTATCGCCATCCTGGCTACGCTGCGAGTGATTACGCACACCAATCCGGTGCATGCGCTGCTGTACTTAATCATTTCGCTGCTGGCTATTTCCGGGGTGTTCTTCGCGCTGGGCGCGCACTTCGCCGGTGCGCTGGAGATCATCGTTTACGCCGGGGCCATCATGGTGCTGTTCGTGTTCGTAGTGATGATGCTGAACCTGGGCGGCTCTGAAATTGAGCAGGAACGTCAGTGGTTAAAACCGCAGGTGTGGATTGGCCCGGCAATTTTGTCGGCCATCATGCTGGTGGTGATCGTTTACGCCATTCTGGGCGTCAACGATCAGGGCATCGACGGCACGCCAATTGGTGCGAAAGAGGTGGGTATCACGCTCTTTGGCCCATACGTTCTGGCGGTGGAACTGGCCTCTATGCTGCTGCTGGCAGGCCTGGTTGTGGCTTTCCACGTTGGCCGCGAAGAGCGTGCTGGCGAGGTGCTGAGCAACCGCACTGACGACCGCGCGAAAAGAAAAACGGAGGAGCGCGCATGATCCCCTTAACACATGGACTGATCCTCGCTGCGATTTTATTCGTTCTGGGTCTGACCGGTCTGGTTATCCGCCGTAATCTGCTGTTTATGCTGATCGGCCTGGAAATCATGATTAACGCCTCCGCGCTGGCCTTCGTGGTCGCCGGAAGCTACTGGGGCCAGACCGATGGTCAGGTGATGTACATTCTCGCCATCAGCCTCGCGGCTGCTGAAGCGAGTATTGGCCTGGCGCTGTTGCTGCAGCTCCATCGTCGCCGCCAGAATCTGAACATCGATTCAGTAAGTGAGTTGCGTGGATGAACATGCTTGCCTTAACCATTATTTTTCCGCTGATTGGCTTCGTGCTGCTGGCGTTTTCTCGCGGCCGCTGGTCTGAGAATCTGTCCGCGACCGTTGGCATGGGCTCTGTCGGCCTGGCCGCGCTGGTCACAGCGTATGCGGGTATCGACTTCTTTAACAACGGACGCCAGCCTTTCAGCGTGCCGCTGTGGACCTGGATGTCGGTCGGTGATTTCAACATCGGTTTCAACCTGGTGCTGGACGGCCTCTCGCTGACCATGCTCTCCGTGGTCACCGGCGTCGGCTTCCTGATCCACATGTTTGCCTCCTGGTACATGCGCGGTGAAGAGGGTTACTCCCGCTTCTTCGCCTACACCAACCTGTTTATTGCCAGCATGGTCGTTCTGGTGCTGGCCGATAACCTGCTGCTGATGTATCTGGGCTGGGAAGGCGTGGGCCTGTGCTCTTACCTGCTGATCGGTTTCTACTATACCGATCCGAAGAATGGCGCAGCGGCCATGAAAGCGTTTGTCGTGACCCGCGTGGGTGACGTCTTCCTCGCGTTCGCGCTGTTCATTCTCTACAACGAACTGGGCACCCTGAACTTCCGCGAAATGGTGGAACTGGCGCCAGCACACTTCGCCGCAGGCAATAACATGCTGTGGTGGGCAACGCTGATGCTGCTGGGCGGTGCCGTGGGTAAATCCGCGCAGCTGCCGCTGCAGACATGGCTGGCCGACGCGATGGCGGGTCCAACCCCTGTCTCCGCGCTGATCCACGCCGCGACCATGGTTACCGCCGGTGTCTACCTGATTGCGCGTACCCATGGCCTGTTCCTGATGACTCCGGAAATTCTGCATCTGGTGGGTATCGTCGGTGCGGTCACGCTGGTGCTGGCAGGCTTTGCCGCGCTGGTTCAGACCGACATCAAGCGCGTTCTCGCGTACTCCACCATGAGCCAGATTGGTTACATGTTCCTGGCGCTGGGTGTTCAGGCGTGGGACGCGGCCATTTTCCACCTGATGACGCACGCGTTCTTCAAAGCGCTGCTGTTCCTCTCATCCGGTTCGGTGATTCTGGCCTGCCATCACGAGCAGAACATCTTCAAAATGGGCGGACTGCGTAAGTCCATCCCGCTGGTCTATGTCTGCTTCCTGGTGGGCGGCGCGGCGCTGGCGGCACTGCCGCTGATCACCGCGGGCTTCTTCAGTAAGGACGAAATCCTTGCGGGTGCCATGGCGAATGGTCATATCAATCTGATGGTTGCGGGTCTGGTCGGTGCGTTCATGACCTCCCTGTATACCTTCCGTATGATTTTCATCGTATTCCACGGTAAAGAACAAATTCACGCTCACGCAGGGAAGGGGATTACCCACCACCTGCCGCTGATTGTGCTGCTGGTACTGTCCACCTTCGTTGGCGCGATGATTGTGCCACCGCTACAGGGCGTACTGCCAGACACCACCGAGCTTGAGCACGGTCGCGTTCTGACGCTTGAAATCACCTCCGGTGTGGTCGCTATCGCGGGTATCCTGATTGCGGCATGGCTGTGGCTGGGCAAACGTACGCTGGTCACTGCCGTGGCCAACAGTGCGCCGGGCCGCCTGCTGGGCACCTGGTGGTACAACGCGTGGGGCTTCGACTGGCTGTACGACATGATCTTCGTTAAGCCGTTCCTGGGCGTTGCGTGGCTGCTGAAGCGCGACCCGCTGAACAGCCTGATGAACATCCCGGCGATCCTCTCCCGCTTTGCAGGTAAAGGCCTGCTGTACAGCGAGAACGGTTACCTGCGCTGGTATGTGGCGTCCATGAGCATCGGTGCGGTTGTGGTGCTGGCGCTGCTGATGGTATTGCGTTGATCGTTAAGTGAATTTTATTCGAATTCGTTGAAAATCAGGCCCCTGCTGGGGGCCTTAAAAAGGAATGTAAATCGCCATGTTACTACCCTGGCTAATATTAATTCCCTTCATCGGCGGCTTCCTGTGCTGGCAGACCGAACGCTTTGGCGTGAAGATGCCGCGCTGGATCGCGCTGATCACCATGGGATTGACGCTCGCGCTTGGCCTGCAACTGTGGTTGCAGGGCGGTTACTCACTGACCCAGTCTGCGGGCATTCCGCAGTGGCAGTCTGAGTTCATCCTGCCGTGGATCCCGCGTTTCGGCATTACGATCCACCTGGCGATTGACGGTCTGTCGCTGCTGATGGTGGTGCTGACCGGTCTGCTCGGCGTTCTGGCGGTACTCTGCTCCTGGCGAGAAATCGAAAAATACCAGGGCTTCTTCCACCTGAACCTGATGTGGATCCTGGGCGGCGTGATCGGCGTGTTCCTTGCCATCGACATGTTCCTGTTCTTCTTCTTCTGGGAGATGATGCTGGTGCCGATGTACTTCCTGATCGCGCTGTGGGGCCACAAGGCGTCCGACGGTAAAACGCGTATCACGGCGGCAACCAAGTTCTTCATCTATACCCAGGCGAGCGGTCTGGTAATGCTGATTGCCATTCTGGCGCTGGTGTTCGTTCATCACAACGCAACCGGCACCTGGACCTTCAACTACGAAGACCTGCTGAAGACGCCAATGTCACACGGCGTTGAATACCTGCTGATGCTGGGCTTCTTCATTGCCTTCGCGGTGAAAATGCCGGTGGTTCCTCTGCACGGCTGGCTGCCAGACGCGCACTCCCAGGCACCAACGGCGGGTTCCGTTGACCTGGCGGGCATCCTGCTGAAAACGGCGGCCTACGGTCTGCTGCGTTTCGCACTGCCGCTGTTCCCGAATGCCTCCGCGGAGTTCGCACCGATTGCCATGTGGCTGGGTGTGATCGGTATCTTCTACGGTGCCTGGATGGCCTTCACGCAATACGACATCAAGCGTCTGATTGCTTATACCTCCGTTTCCCACATGGGCTTCGTGCTGATTGCTATCTACACCGGCAGCCAGCTGGCGTACCAGGGCGCGGTGATCCAGATGATTG
This sequence comes from Enterobacter bugandensis, assembly GCF_900324475.1. Lineage (NCBI taxonomy): Bacteria > Pseudomonadati > Pseudomonadota > Gammaproteobacteria > Enterobacterales > Enterobacteriaceae > Enterobacter > Enterobacter bugandensis. The sequence continues at coordinate 3,285,874 of NZ_LT992502.1, read as the reverse complement.
CGCACGGTCTGTCCGCAGCCGGTCTCTTCATCCTGTGCGGCCAGCTGTACGAACGTCTGCATACCCGCGACATGCGTATGATGGGCGGTCTGTGGAGCAAAATTAAATGGCTGCCAGCGCTCTCCATGTTCTTCGCGGTGGCTACCCTGGGGATGCCGGGCACCGGTAACTTCGTCGGCGAATTTATGATTCTGTTCGGCAGCTTCAAAGTGGTACCGGTGATTACCGTGATCTCCACCTTTGGTCTGGTGTTCGCTTCCGTGTACTCGCTGGCGATGCTGCACCGCGCTTACTTCGGTAAAGCGAAGAGCGAAATTGCTGCACAAGAACTGCCGGGGATGTCGCTGCGTGAGCTGTTCATCATCCTGCTGCTGGTCGTACTGCTGGTGCTGTTGGGCTTCTTCCCACAGCCGATTCTGGATACCTCGCACAGCGCGATGGGCAATATCCAGCAGTGGTTTGTTAATTCTGTTTCTACTACAAGGCCGTAATTCGCCATGACAATAACTCCACAACAACTGATCGCGCTGCTACCGCTGCTGATCGTCGGATTGACGGTGGTGGTTGTGATGCTCTCCATTGCGTGGCGACGCAATCACTTCCTGAATGCCACGCTGTCGGTCATCGGCCTGAATGCCGCGTTAGTCTCACTCTGGTTTGTTGGCCAGGGCGGGGCGATGGACGTCACGCCGCTGATGCGCGTTGACGGTTACGCCATGCTCTACACCGGGCTGGTGCTGCTGGCGAGCCTGGCAACCTGTACCTTTGCTTACCCGTGGCTTGAAGGCTACAACGACAACAAAGAAGAGTTTTACCTGCTGGTTCTGATTGCCGCGCTGGGCGGTATTCTGCTGGCGAATGCCAACCATCTTGCCGCGCTGTTCCTCGGTATTGAGCTGATCTCTCTGCCGCTGTTCGGCCTGATTGGTTACGCCTTCCGTCAGAAGCGCTCTCTGGAAGCGAGCATCAAGTACACCATTCTGTCTGCTGCCGCGTCGTCCTTCCTGCTGTTTGGTATTGCGCTGCTGTACGCACAGTCCGGTAACCTCTCCTTCATGGCGCTCGGCAAGAGCCTCGGCGACGGCATGCTGCATGAGCCGCTGCTGCTGGCGGGTCTGGGCATGATGATCGTTGGCCTCGGCTTCAAGCTCTCTCTGGTTCCGTTCCACCTGTGGACGCCAGACGTATACCAGGGGGCGCCTGCTCCGGTGTCGACCTTCCTGGCGACGGCGAGCAAGATCGCTATCTTCGGTGTGGTCATGCGTCTGTTCCTGTACGCGCCGGTGGGTGATAGTGAAGCCGTTCGCGTGGTGCTGGGCATCATCGCGTTCGTCTCCATCATCTTCGGTAACCTGATGGCGCTGAGCCAGACCAACATCAAGCGTCTGCTGGGCTACTCGTCTATCTCTCATCTGGGCTACCTGCTGGTGGCGCTGATTGCGCTGCAGAGCGGTGAGATGTCGATGGAAGCCGTAGGCGTGTATCTGGCCGGTTACCTGTTCAGCAGCCTCGGCGCCTTCGGTGTGGTGAGCCTGATGTCCAGCCCGTACCGTGGTCCGGATGCCGATTCACTGTTCTCCTACCGTGGTCTGTTCTGGCACCGTCCAATTCTGTCCGCGGTAATGACCGTGATGATGCTCTCTCTGGCGGGTATCCCGATGACGCTGGGCTTTATCGGTAAGTTCTACGTGCTGGCCGTCGGTGTGCAGGCGCACCTGTGGTGGCTGACTGCCGGTGTCGTTATCGGCTCCGCGATTGGTCTGTACTACTACCTGCGTGTGGCCGTGAGCCTGTACCTGAGCGCGCCTCAGCAGCTCAACCGTGATGCTCCAGGCAACTGGCAGTACAGCGCCGGTGGTATCGTAGTGCTTATCTCCGCGCTGCTGGTGCTGATCTTCGGTATCTATCCGCAGCCGCTGATTGATATCGTGCAGCGAGCGATGCCATTAATGTAAAAACAAAAAACCCGCCTCGGCGGGTTTTTTATGGTTTGCGCCCTCTCCCTGTGGGAGAGGGATGGGGTGAGGGCACCAGCCCGCACAGGACCTAAGCCAGCTGCTTCCTGCTTATAAGCGGCCCGCCAATCTTCTTCATCGAACGATCCAGCACTTCCTCAATCACCGACGAGAGCTCGTTCAGCTCAAACTTCGCCACGTACCCGTCCGCCTTCACCTTGCGAATATGATCTTCGTTGGCGTTGCCGGAAAGGGAGGAGTGGATCACTACCGGAATATCCTTCAGAGCCGGGTCGGTTTTGATTTTGCGCGTCAGCGTAAAACCGTCCATCTCCGGCATTTCGAGGTCGGTCAGCACCAGAGCGATCTTATCGGTGATCGGCACGCCCTCAGCCTGTGCCTGTGCGGCCAGCACGCCAATTTTTTCCCACGCGTCTTTGCCGGTGATGTGCAGCTGCGCTGGGATCTCCATCGCCTGCAGACCTTTCTCCAGCATCGAACGCGCCACTTTGGAATCTTCCGCCACAATCGCGACTGCGCCCGGCTTGATGTTGAACTTGGTGGTTTTCAGATTGGTGGCGTGCAGATCGTGGTTGGCCGGGGTGATGTCATACAGGATCTGCTCAACGTCCAGCACCATCGCCAGATCGTTGGTATCCGTTTTCTCATCCAGGCAGGCAATGCTGGTGATATAGCGGCCGCTGACGGCGGTCTCCGCCGCGTGCACCTGCTTCCAGTCCAGACGCATGATGTTTTCAACCGACTCCACGGCAAAGGCCTGCACGCTGCGGGCATATTCGGTGATAAGCAGGATGTTCAGCCCGGTGGTAGGCTTACAGCCCGCCACGGCGGCCAGATCGATCACCGGGATCACCTGATCGCGAATATTCACCATCCCCATCAGCGGTGATTTCATCCCGGCGGGTTTTGTGAATTCCGGCATCGGCACAATTTCACGCAGCTTAAAGACGTTAATGCCAAACAGCTCGGATTTATTTTCGTTCAGAGAGGTGCCAAGACGGAACAGCAACAGTTCAAAACGGTTCGACAGGGTGAGATTCGCCCTGTCATCAATATCTTTCTGGAAATTATCCATTCTACCCTCGAGAGAAATGCTGACCTTTTAATCGTTATCGGCATTCTGAGAGAAAAATGAAGGGCTAAACGCTGACCTTAGCGAAATCTTCGGCCAGCTCGCACGCCGGGAACACCGCCAGGCACTCTGCCAGCAGGCTTGCACACCCCCGCGCGTCGTAGCGGGAACTGACGTGAGTGACGATCAGCCTCCCGACGCCCGCGTCGCGGGCAAGCTGCGCCGCCTGACGCGTTGAGCTATGGCCGCGGCCGTTGGCTTTCTCTTCCATCGCCGTTTCCAGCGTGGCTTCGTGCACCATCACGTCAACGTCCCAGGCAAGCTGAAGGGCGGCAGCGCACGGGGCCGTGTCGCCAAAGATAGCCAGCTTCTTGCCTGGCTCGGGCGCGGCGAGATAATCCTGACCGTTGATGACGCGACCATCCTCCAGCGTGACGGTCTCGCCGTGCTTCAGGCGCTGGAACAGCGGTCCGGGTTTTACGCCCGCGGCCATCAGCGCGGCGGCGTCCAGCGCACCGGGTTTGTCATGCGCTTCAATGCGATAGCCATAGCACTCAACGGGATGATTCAGCGGCTGCGCGCTCACCTTATAATCACCGTCATCGAAAACCAGGCCTTCGCTAATCTCAACGATCTCCAGCGGATAGTCAGTCCACGACCCGCTCAGGCGCAGCGCGGTTTCAACAAATTCACGCACACCCGCAGGCCCGTAAATCGTCAGCGGATTGGCGTTGCCGGCCATGGAGCGGCTGCACAGCAGGCCCGGCAGGCCAAACAGATGGTCGCCGTGCAGGTGAGTAATAAAAATTTTATCCAGCTTGCCGGGGTGATACGCGGTGTGCAGCAGCTGATGCTGCGTCCCTTCACCGCAGTCAAACAGCCACAGCCCGCCGCGGGTGGGGTGCTTAAGATCCAGCAGAATTGCCGTCACGTTTCGTGAGCGGGTTGGCACGCCAGCGGACGTACCCAGAAAAATCAGTTCCATAACGCAATCAGCCCTTTGCCGAACGGGGAGGGGTTTAGTATAACGTGATGAACCCCAGGAGGGAGAAAGAGATGATCCAGTGGCAAGATTTACATCATAGTGAGCTCACCGTTCATTCGCTCTACGCGCTGCTTAAACTGCGCTGCGAAGTGTTTGTGGTTGAACAGACGTGCCCGTATCAGGACATCGACGGCGATGACCTCGTTGGCGAAAACCGCCATATCCTCGGCTGGAAGGATAACGAGCTGGTGGCGTATGCGAGGATTCTGAAAAGCGAGGACGATGTCGAGCCCGTGGTGATAGGCCGGGTCATTATCAGCGGTCACGCGCGGGGTGAGAAACTGGGCTATCAGCTGATGGAAAAAACGCTGGAGTCATGCCAGAAACAGTGGCCGGACAAGGCGTTATACCTGGGCGCGCAGGCGCACCTGCAATCCTTCTACGGTCATTTCGGTTTTATGCCGGTCACCGACATCTACGACGAAGACGGTATTCCGCACATCGGCATGGCGCGGGAAGCGAAACAGGCGTAATGGCGCGTCGTTGTCTATAGTTAGCGGACTGGTGTACTAACATGGAGAAAAATATGTCATTTCAATCCTGGGATACCCGTATCGACGACGACCTGACCTTACTGAGCGAAACGCTGGAAGAGGTGTTACGTTCCTCGGGCGACCCTGCCGATCAGAAATATATCGAGCTGAAAGCCCGTGCCGAGCAGGCGCTCCACGACGTTAAAAACCGCGTCAGCCATGCGTCTGATACATACTACTACCGCGCCAAAAAAGCGGTTTATCGTGCCGATGATTACGTCCATGAAAAACCGTGGCAGGGCATTGGGGTGGGCGCAGCCGTAGGGCTGGTGCTGGGGCTGCTGCTGGCCCGTCGTTAAGCCGTTTAACCACTCCCTATACGTGGGTACTGATATTTCTTATGGTACCCCGTATAATATGAGGTTTTAACAGGGAGAGGTTCGCGTGAATTCGATTTTCCTCGCGCTGGAACAATTGCGTAGCCATCTTTCGCAAGCGTTACCTGCCGCATCCGGCCTGCGTCATTTCGACGTCTCTTTCCCGTTAAACGATGCCTTCGATCCCCTCGCCTGGCTGGGCGAGCAGCAGTGCTATCCCCAGTTTTACTGGCAACAGCGTAACGGCGATGAAGAGCTGGCCGCGCTGGGAGCGGTCGTCCAATTCTCCTCTCTGGCGTTAGCCTCGCAGTTTTTAAGTGCGCAACACGCCCCTGAAGATACCCGAATCTGCGGCCTGAACGCGTTTAACCCGGAGCAGGGTAGCCTCTTTTTACCGCGTCTGCTGTGGCGACGTACCGCTGGCAACGCCACGTTGCGTCTGCAGTTGTGGAGCGACAGCTCGCTTGAGGACGATGCCGACACCGCGCGGGCGTTCTTACAGCAACTGCTTCCCGCCAGACCGATCCGTCCGCTCTCCGTGCAGGTTGAGCGCGAAACCCATCACCCGGAAAAACCGCAATGGCTTAGCCTTATCGGCAAAGCGACAGAGACGATTGCACGCGGTGATTTCGAAAAGGTCGTTCTCGCCCGAGCCACCGACCTGCAGTGTAAACAGCGCGTTAACCCCGTCGCGCTGATGGCCGCCAGCCGCGCCCTGAATTTAAACTGCTATCATTTCTGCATGATATTCGACGCCAGCAACGCGTTTCTCGGCTCCACGCCCGAGCGTCTCTGGCGGCGGCGCGGCAAGCTGCTGCGCACTGAAGCGCTGGCGGGTACCGTCGCCAGCCATACTGACGATAAACAGGCGCAGCGTCTGGGCGAGTGGCTGCTGAATGACGATAAAAACCAGCGCGAAAATATGCTGGTGGTGGAAGATATCTGCCAGCGTCTTCAACACCATACGCAGACGCTGGAGGTGTTGCCGGCTCAGGTCGTCCGCCTGCGCAAAGTGCAGCACTTACGCCGCTGTATCTGGACCGAGCTCAAGCAGGCCGACGATGAGCTGTGCCTGCACGTGCTACAGCCGACGGCGGCGGTTGCCGGGCTTCCGCGACAGCCAGCGCGCGAGTTTATTCAGCACGTTGAACCCTTTAACCGCGAGTGGTACGCCGGTTCGGCCGGGTATTTATCCCCCGAACAAAGCGAATTCTGCGTGGCGCTGCGCTCGGCGCGCGTACAGGAAGACGCTCTGCGGCTTTACGCCGGAGCGGGCATTGTCAGCGGCTCTGACCCGGAGCAGGAATGGCGGGAGATCGAAAATAAAGCCGCCGGATTGCGCTCTCTGCTCCTAAGGGATTAATACTGATTCGCGCAATCCCGATTCATATCAAAATTCCAATTTTTTCTATTATTTATACTGTGTCGCATTCTTGATACCGGACAATCTCATGTCAGTAAGTTCTTTTAACCGACGCTGGGCGGCGGTGATCCTTGAAGCCCTGACGCGCCATGGCGTCAGGCACGTGTGTATTGCACCGGGTTCTCGCTCAACGCCGCTGACGCTGGCGGCGGCTGAAAACCGGGCGTTTGTTCACCACACCCACTTTGACGAGCGAGGTCTGGGACATCTCGCGCTCGGGCTGGCGAAGGTCAGCAAAGAACCCGTGGCGGTGATTGTCACTTCCGGTACCGCCGTGGCGAACCTCTATCCGGCCCTGATTGAAGCCGGGTTAACAGGTGAAAAACTGATCCTGCTGACGGCCGACCGTCCGCCTGAGCTAATCGACTGCGGCGCCAATCAGGCTATTCGCCAGCCCGGACTTTTTTCTACGCACCCTTCGCAGACGGTTTCGTTACCGCGTCCCACCCAGGATATTCCTGCAAGCTGGCTGGTCTCCACCGTCGATCACGCCATGGCGACATTGCGCAGCGGGGCGCTGCATATCAACTGCCCGTTTGCCGAGCCGCTGTACGGCGAGCTGGACGATACCGGCCTTGACTGGCAGCGGTCGCTCGGCGAATGGTGGCAGAGCGAAAAGCCGTGGCTGCGCGAGCAGACGCATCTTGAGAGCGCGAAACAGCGCGACTGGTTCTTCTGGCGGCAGAAGCGAGGTGTGGTCATCGCAGGGCGCATGAGCGCCGCCGAAGGCAGGCTGGTCGCCGAATGGGCGCAAACCCTCGGCTGGCCGCTGATTGGCGACGTGCTTTCCCAGACCGGCCAGCCGCTGCCGTGCGCCGATCTCTGGCTGGGTAACGCGAAAGCGGTTACTGAGCTTTCGCAGGCGCAGATTGTGGTCCAGATCGGCGCAAGCCTGACCGGAAAACGTCTGCTGCAGTGGCAGGCGACCTGCACGCCGGAAGAATACTGGGTGGTGGACGCGCTGGAAGGGCGGCTCGACCCGGCGCACCATCGCGGCCGTCGTCTGGTGAGCAAAATTGATAGCTGGCTGGAACTGCACCCGGCGGAAAAACGTCAGCCCTGGGCGGTGGCGATCCCTGAGCTGTCGCGTCAGGCGTGGGAAATCACCAAAGCGTGCTGTGAGACATTCAGCGAGGCCGGGCTGGCGCACCGTATTCGCCAATACCTGCCGGAACAGGGGCAGCTGTTTGTCGGCAACAGCCTGGTCGTGCGGCTGATCGATGCCTTTTCGCAGCTGCCGGCGGGCTACCCGGTGTACAGCAACCGCGGTGCCAGCGGCATCGACGGGCTGATCTCGACGGCGGCGGGGGTGCAGCGCGCCAGCGCGAAATCGACGCTGGCGATCGTGGGCGATCTCTCCGCGCTCTACGATCTCAACGCGTTGGCGCTACTGCGTCAGGCATCCGCGCCGTTTGTGCTGATTGTGGTCAACAACAACGGCGGGCAGATTTTCTCCCTGTTGCCAACGCCCCAGAGCGAGCGCGAGCGCTTCTACCTGATGCCGCAGAACGTGCAGTTTGAACACGCTGCGGCGATGTTCAGCCTGAAATACCATCGCCCGGAAAGCTGGGAACAGCTGGAAGCGGCGTTAAGCACCGCCTGGAAGCAGCCGGGCGCGACGCTGATTGAGCTGGTGGTGAACGAGGCCGACGGCGCGCAGACCCTGCAAAGCCTGCTGGCGCAGGTGAGCCAGCTGTGATCCTCTCGGGTGTGCAGCAGGCCGGAAAACCGGGCTATCCCTGGCTGGTCTTTTTGCACGGTTTTTCCGGCGACTGCCGCGAGTGGCAGACTGTCTGGAAGCCACTCGGCGAGTATTCCCGGCTCTATCTTGACCTGCCGGGCCACGGTGCGTCCGGGGATATTGCCGTGACGGGGTTCGACGAGATGAGCACGTTGCTTACCCGAACCCTGCTTAGTTACAACATACTGAACTTTTGGCTGGTGGGGTACTCCCTCGGCGGCCGCATTGCGATGTTTCATGCCTGCCAGCAGCCAAAGGGGCTGCTGGGGGTGATCGTTGAAGGTGGACATCCGGGCCTGCAGGATGAGGATGAGCGTCACGCGCGGTGGACATCCGACCGCCGCTGGGCGACGCGTTTTCGCACCGAACCGCTGGAAAAGGTCTTTACCGACTGGTATCAACAGCCGGTATTTGCTTCCCTCACTGACCACCAGCGCAAGGCGCTTATTGCCCTGCGCAGCCAGAACAACGGCGCGACGCTGGCGAAGATGCTCGAAGCAACGTCGCTGGCCGTGCAGCCCGATTTGCGTGCCGCGATTAGCGTATGCAATTTCCCTTTTGACTATATCTACGGTGAACGTGACCAGAAGTTCGCGGCCCTGGCCGCTGAACTGGACGCCGTTCGCCATGCGATTCCAAACGCCGGACACAACGCCCACCGGGAAAACCCCGACGCGGTTGCCGCGAGTCTGGCTCAGATACTGCGTCTTCGAATAAAGGACACTCTATGATCTATCCTGATGAACACATGCTTTATGCGCCGGTTGAATGGCAGGACTGCTCCGAAGGCTACACCGACATTCGTTACCACAAATCCGCCGACGGCATTGCCAAAATCACTATCAACCGTCCGCAGGTGCGTAACGCCTTCCGTCCGCTGACCGTCAAAGAGATGATTCAGGCCCTGGCGGATGCGCGCTACGACGACAGTATCGGCGTGATCGTGCTGACCGGTGAAGGCGAGAAGGCCTTCTGCTCCGGTGGCGATCAGAAGGTGCGCGGCGACTACGGCGGATACCAGGACGATACGGGCACGCACCACCTGAACGTCCTCGATTTCCAGCGCCAGATCCGCACCTGCCCGAAACCGGTGGTGGCGATGGTGGCGGGCTACTCCATCGGCGGCGGCCACGTGCTGCACATGATGTGCGACCTGACCATCGCTGCTGAAAACGCCATCTTCGGCCAGACCGGCCCGAAAGTGGGCTCCTTCGACGGCGGCTGGGGTGCCTCTTATATGGCGCGCATCGTCGGGCAGAAAAAAGCCCGCGAAATCTGGTTCCTGTGCCGCCAGTACAACGCACAGGAAGCGCTGGATATGGGCCTGGTGAATACCGTGGTGCCGCTTGCCGATCTCGAAAAAGAGACCGTGCGCTGGTGCCGCGAGATGCTGCAAAACAGCCCGATGGCGCTGCGCTGCCTGAAGGCGGCCCTGAACGCGGACTGTGACGGTCAGGCGGGTCTGCAGGAGCTGGCGGGTAACGCCACCATGCTGTTCTACATGACCGAAGAGGGTCAGGAAGGACGCAACGCGTTTAACGAAAAACGCCAGCCGGACTTCAGCAAATACAAACGGAACCCGTAATGCGTCGCGCGCAGGTTTACCGCTGGCAGATACCGATGGACGCGGGCGTGGTGCTGCGTGAACGGCGGTTAAAAACCCGTGACGGCTTCTTCGTGCATTTGCAGCAGGGCGAGCGGGAAGGCTGGGGCGAGATTTCGCCTCTGCCGGGCTTTAGCCTGGAGTCGCTGGATGAGGCGCAGTCTGCATTGCTGACGTGGGGAAAGGCGTGGCGTGAGGGCGCAAACCCGGCATTACCGGACGCGCGTTCCGCCGCCTTTGGCATCAGCTGCGCGCTGGCGGAGCTGGACGGTAGCCTGCCGGAAGAGGCTAACTATCGCGCGGCACCGCTCTGCACGGGCGACCCGGACGAGCTGTTCGCGCTGCTCGCCGCCATGCCGGGCGAGAAAGTGGCGAAAATCAAAGTCGGTCTCTACGAAGCGGTGCGTGACGGCATGGTCGCCAATCTGCTGCTGGAAGCAATCCCCGATCTGCACCTGCGTCTGGATGCCAACCGCGCGTGGACGCCGCTTAAGGCGCAGCAGTTCGCCAGGTACGTCAACCCGGCGTACCGCAGCCGCATTGCCTTCCTCGAAGAACCGTGCAAAACCCGCGATGACTCGCGCGCCTTTGCCCGCGAAACGGGGATCGCCATCGCCTGGGATGAAAGCCTGCGCGAGGACGATTTTGAATTTGTCGCCGAGCCCGGCGTCAGCGCGGTGGTGATTAAGCCGACGCTAACCGGCAGCCTGGCGAAGGTGCGCGAGCAGGTCTCGGCGGCGCACGCGCTGGGGCTGACGGCGGTGATCAGCTCGTCGATAGAGTCCAGCCTGGGGCTGACCCAGCTGGCGCGCATTGCCGCCTGGTTAACGCCGGACACGGTTCCCGGCCTCGACACGCTGAACCTGATGCAGGCTCAGCTTCTCCGCGAGTGGCCTGCCAGCACGCTGCCGTGCCTCGACGCAGAGGCGCTGGAGCCGTTGCTATGAGTTTTACCGACTGGCCCTGGCGTCACTGGCGCGCGCTTTTTGCCGATAAACCGGCCCTGCGGCTGAATGATGAAGCGCTCACCTGGCAGCAGTTGTGCGTGCGCGTCGACCGCCTTGCGGCAGGGTTTCACCAGCAGGGCGTGGCGGAGGGCGACGGCGTACTGCTGCTGGCCTATAACCACCCGCAAACGCTGCTGGCGTGGCTGGCGCTGCTTCAGTGCGGGGCACGTATTCTTCCCGTTAATCCGCAGCTGCCGCGCCCGCTGCTCGACGTGCTGATCCCGCAGATGACGCTGCGCTTTGCGCTGGTGCTGGACGGCAGCTACGACGGCCTTCATGGCCTGAGCATGTGCGAGCCAGCAGATGCGTACTGCGCTGCGTGGCAGCCGTCGCGGCTGGCCACCATGACGCTCACCTCCGGCTCCACCGGGCTGCCGAAGGCGGCGGTGCATACCTGCGCCGCCCATCTTGCCAGCGCCCGCGGCGTGCTGTCGCTGATGCCCTACGGGGATAATGACGACTGGCTGCTTTCGCTGCCGCTGTTTCACGTTTCCGGCCAGGGGATTTTATGGCGCTGGCTGCATGCCGGTGCGCGCTTAACCGTGCGCGAGAAGCAGCCGCTGGAGCAGGCGCTGCGCGGCTGCACCCACGCCTCGCTGGTGCCGACCCAGCTCTGGCGTCTCCTGAATAGCGAAAGCCACATCGCACTGAAAGCGGTGCTGCTCGGCGGGGCGGCCATTCCCGTGACGCTGACGCAAAAGGCCCGGGAACAGGGCGTTCGGACGTACTGCGGCTACGGCCTCACCGAGTTTGCCTCTACCGTCTGCGCAAAAGAGGCTGACGGCGATCCGGACGTGGGCCGTGCGCTGCCGGGCAGAGAGGTGCAGGTCGTTAACGGTGAAGTCTGGATCAAAGCGCAGAGCATGGCTTCCGGCTACTGGCGGGACGGCGCCCTGATACCGCTGACCAACGCGCAGGGCTGGTTTGCCACTCGCGATCGCGGGGAATGGCATGGCGACCGTCTGACGATTTTAGGCCGCATGGACAATCTCTTTTTCAGCGGTGGAGAGGGGATCCAGCCGGAATCGCTGGAGCGCGTTATCGCCGCGCATCCGCAGATTAACCAGGTGTTTATCGTCCCGCTGGATGACGCCGAGTTTGGACAGCGTCCGGTGGCGGTGGTGGAGTGCGAGCCGGGAACGGATATCACCCGTTTCCCGACCTGGGTACAGGGCAGGCTGGCGCGCTTTGAGCAGCCCGTTCACTGGCTGGTGCTGCCGGCTGAGCTAAAAAATGGCGGGATTAAGATCTCCCGCCAGGCGTTAAAGCAGTGGGTCAATGCCCAGCTGTCCGTATAGTTAGCCGATATCCGGCTCCGGTTTGCGCTGGCGACGACGCAGCAGGCGCAACACCGGCGGCACCACAATCACCATGACCGCGAGCGCTAACAGAACCTTCGCGACGCTGCTGTCCCACAGTATCGACACATTACCGTTGCTGATGGACAGGGCGCGGCGCAGGTTCTGCTCCAGCATCTCACCCAGCACAAAGCCCAAAATCAGCGGAGACATTGGGAAGTGCATTTTTCGCAAGATGTAGCCGAACACGCCGAGGACCACCATCAGCACCAGGTCAAACGTGGTGCTGTGCACCGCGTAAACCCCCACCGCAGAGACGGCGGCAATGGCGGGCACCAGGAACCACAGCGGAATCGTCAGCATGCGGGTGAACAGCCCAATCAGCGGGATATTCATCACCAACAGCATCACGTTGGCGATCAGCAGCGCGGCAATCAGCCCCCAGACAATATCAGGCTGCTCGGTAAACATCGCCGGGCCGGGCGTGATGTTATAGAGCGTCAGCGCGCCCATCATCACCGCCGTGGTGCCGGATCCCGGCACGCCCAGGGTCAGCATCGGGATAAACGAGCCGCAGGCCGAGGCGTTATTGGCCGCCTCAGGCGCGGCGACGCCGCGAATATCGCCTTTACCAAAGCTGTCGCTATTGCCGCTGAGCTTCTTCTCGGTCATGTAGGTGATGGCGCTGGCGATAGTGGCCCCGGCGCCCGGCAGGATGCCGACGAAGAAGCCAATCACCGACGAGCGCAGCGTGGCGCCGATGCACTGCGCGCCCTCTTTAGCGCTAAAGAGCATCCGGCCGGTTTTGCGCACCAGCGTCTGCCCGCTGCTGGTATGCTCCAGCATCAGTAAGATCTCAGAGACAGAGAACAGGCCGATCACGACGACAATGAACTGCACGCCATCGGACAGGTGAACGCTGTCGAAGGTAAAGCGATAGACCCCGGTGTTGGCATCCACGCCGACGGTGGCTAACCCTAAGCCAATCAGCGCGGATAAAAACGACTTCAGCGGATTTTGCGCCATCATGCTGCCGAGGCAGGCAATGGCGAACACCATCAGGGCAAAATATTCTGCCGGACCAAACGCCAGCGACCACTGGGCCAGCGCAGGAGCGAACAGAATAATGCCGCCAATGGCAATCAGTGAGCCAAAGAATGAACTGACCGCAGAGATGGAGAGCGCCACGCCGCCGCGTCCCTGCCGCGCCATTGGGTAGCCGTCCAGCGCGGTCATGATCGCCGCCGCATCCCCCGGCACGTTAAGCAGGATCGACGAAATGCGTCCGCCATATTCACACCCGATGTAGACCGTTGCCAGCAGGATCAGTGCCGATTCCGCAGGCAGATGCAGGGCAAACGCCAGCGGGAGTAAAATCGCCACGCCGTTGATCGGCCCAAGGCCCGGCAGCAGGCCGACAATCGTGCCCACGAAACAGCCGATCAGGGCGATCACCAGGTTTTCCGGGGTCATCGCCACGGCGAACCCCTGCGAGAGGTAAATCCAGGTATCCATAGCGTGCTCCGTTAATTAAGCCAGGCGCCGAGCGGTAACGTCACGTCCAGCAGGCGGTCAAAGGCGTACCACAGTAAAATCCCCATCACCACGCCTGAGATCCCCGCCGCGGGGAGGGTGGCGTTAAACAGCATGCCGATGACCATCGTCAGAATGGCGGTCGCCACCGGGAAGCCGAGCCACTCAAAGCCCCAGGCATACATCAGCAGGACAATCACCATCACCAGCAGACGCTGCAGAATGCGACGCGGCGGCCACTCGACGGTATCCGGGTGGCGAAGCAGCAGCGCCACCGAGCAGAGCAGCATCAGGCCGACGATGCCCATCGGGAAGGGACGGGGTCCCACGGGTTCATAGCTGTATTCGCTATGGATCTGCCAGGCGACAAACATCCCGCCAACGCAGAGCAGCAGCCATATCCCGGCAAAAATACGATCGCTCATAGCGCCTCCGGTTATTTCGCCAGGCCAAAGGCTTTCGCCTGTTCGCGGTAGTCATTCACCTGTTTTTTGACGTACTCATCCAGTGGCTTACCGGTCAGGTTGAACTCAAACAGTCCGCGCAGATCGCGCTGTTTCTTAAATTCTTCCGTCTGCTGGAGCTTGTTGAACGCGTCGACCCACCACTGGTACTCGGCGTCGGTCACTTTTGGCCCGACGAAGAAGCCGCGGATGATCGGCCAGACCAGGTTATAACCCTGTTCTTTGGCGGTCGGGACGTTCGCCAGCTGGCCCGGCAGACGGTTTTCCGAGAAGACCGCCAGCACGCGGATTTTATCCCCGCTCAGGTACGGCACCATCTCGCTGAGATCGCCGGAAACGGCCTGAACGTGGTTGCCCATCAGCGCCGTGACCGGTTCGCCGCCGCCCTCAAAGGCCACGTAGCGCATCTTGTGCGGGTCAACCTTCGCCTGCTGGGCGAGAAGGGCCGCTTTCATCCAGTCCTGGCTGCCGATAGACGCCCCTGCGCCGATCACCACGCTGTTCGGATCTTTTTCCATAGCGGTCAGCAGATCTTTCAGGGATTTCCACGGGGAATCGGCACGCACGGCAATCATTCCGTAGTCGGTGCCGACGGTCGCCAGCCAGCGCACGTCGTCCACACCGTAGCGGCCAAACTTGCCCTGCGACAGGTTCAGCAGCGAGCCGCCGGAGAAGGCCACCACCGTTCCCGCTTCCGCCGGACGTTGCGCGACAATCGCGTTATAGGCCACCGCGCCCACGCCGCCTGGCATGTAGGTGACGCGCATCGGTTTCTCAATGGCCTTCGTCTCCAGCAGGCTGACCTGAATAAGCTTGCAGGTGAGATCGAAACCGCCGCCCGGTTTGGCCGGGGCGATACATTCGGTACGGGACGGAGCGTCCTGGGCCTGAACGACAGAGGTACTTAACAGCAATACGCTTGCAGCAAGGGTAGAAAGTAATTGTTTTTTCATCGTTTATCCTCACGCCGGGGGTACGGGTCTTTTTTTCTGATTATGTGAACCACCTTGTAGCGGTTCCGTTGCGTGATTGTTAAAACAATAACCTTTCATTTCCCTTTCAACGGGACACCAACTTTACAGGATGTGACATGCGTCTCTTACTCGCAGAAGATAATCGTGAGCTGGCTCACTGGCTGGAGAAAGCGCTGGTGCAGGAAGGCTTTGCCGTGGACTGCGTCTCCGACGGACGTGCCGCCGACCATCTGCTGCAGGGTGAAAACTACGCGGTTGCTATTCTGGACATCGGCATGCCCGGTTTTGACGGTCTGGAAGTGGTCCACCGCCTCAGAAAACGAGGGCAGACGCTGCCGGTGCTGTTTCTTACCGCCCGCAGCAACGTGGCGGATCGGGTGAAGGGACTGAACGCCGGGGCAGATGACTATCTGCCAAAACCGTTTGAGCTGGAGGAGCTTGACGCGCGTTTGCGCGCCCTGTTGCGCCGAAGCGAGGGTCGAACGCAGGAGCGTCAGCGCCTTGGGGAGCTGGAGTATGACGACGAGGGCTTTTTCCTGCTGCGCGATGAACCGCTTTCCCTGACGCCGCGGGAGCTCTCCCTGCTGAAAGTGCTGATGCACCGCCGGACCCGTCCGGTTTCACGACAGCAGCTTTTCGACCAGGTGTTCAGCCTGAACGACGACGTCAGCCCTGAAAGCATCGATCTCTATATTCACCGGCTGCGTAAGAAGCTGACCGGCAGCGGCGTGCGGATAACCACCCTTCGGGGGCTTGGGTACGTGCTGGAGTGCGGCGATGAGGTGGGTTAAGCCGCAGTCGCTCTATCTGCAGCTGTTGCTTTTCCTGGGTCTACCGCTGCTGCTGCTGTGGGGATTGTCGGCCTTTAACAGCTACGTTAGCGCGCTGCAGGCGGCCACGCAGGCCTACGATCGCACGCTGTTATCCTCTGCCCGCACCATCTCCGAGCGGCTGGAGGTGCGCAACAGCAGGTTGGCGGTCGACGTGCCCTGGGTGGTGCTCGACAGCTTTGAGCTCAACATGAACGACCGGCTCTACTATAAGGTGGTAGACCCCGACGGACGGGTGATCTCCGGCTATGACGATCTGCCGAAGATGCCGCCTGCGACGTCGCGCACCACGCTCTATCCGGCGCTGGCCTGGTTTTACCACACCGAATATCGCGGCCAGGCGATTCGGGTGGCGCGCCTGCTGCAGCCCGTAAATGAAGATAATGTTTTTGGCATGGCGGAGATTTACGTCGCCGAGACGCTCCAGTCCCGCCGCTATCTCGCCAGCCAGCTGCTCTTTTCATCCTGGGTTTCACAGGGGCTGCTGGTGCTGCTGACGCTGGTGCTGACCGCATGGCTGCTGCGCCGCGTGCTGCGCCCAATGCGCCAGCTTTCGTCACTGATGGTGCGGCGCGAGCCGGGCCTGCTCGCACCGCTGCCGGAGCTGCTGCCCTGGTCCGAGACCCGGCTGCTAATAGTCGCCTTTAACCGCTATATCGACCGGCTGCGCGGCGTGCTTTCGCGTCAGGAACGCTTTAACGCGGATGCGTCGCACCAGCTGAAAACGCCGCTGGCGGTGCTTAAAACCCAGGTCTCCGTCGCCCTCGCGCGTCAGGATCCCGCCCTGTGGCAGGAGAGCCTGCGGGCAATGAATGTCACCCTGGACGACACTATCGTGCTCACCGAGCGGCTGCTGCAGCTTTCAGCGGTGAAGGGAAAAGAGCAGGGGGATCGTCATTTTACGCCTGTGGATCTGGTTCAGGTGGTGCAGAACTGCTGCTTTTCCCGGCTGGCGCAGGCGCGGAGCAAGGCGATCGATTTAGGATATGACGGTGTACAGCAGCCGGTCACGATCGAAGGCGATGACGTTCTGCTGGGCGAGCTGTGCGCCAACCTGCTGGAGAACGCGATTAAATATACGCCTGCAGGCGGGACCGTGACCGTATTCCTGCGCGTGGATGGCGGCGCCGTTGAGCTGAGCGTTGAGGACAGCGGCCCCGGCATTGAAGAGGAGCAGATCTACCAGGCGATGCAGCCTTTCCACCGTCTGGACAACGTCGGGAACGCCGCCGGTTCCGGGATCGGGCTGGCGCTGGCGGGGGATATCGCCCGGCTGCACCGCAGCCATTTGCAGCTCACTCGCAGCGAAACGCTGGGTGGCCTTTGCGTCAAAATGCGCTTTCTGCTGCTTACGTAAAAAAGCCGGGGGTTTCAAATCGTTACAATCTTCCTGTCCGCCGCACGCAGAGTGCTTGATCCCCCGCAGACTCAGGTTAAAATCTCGCGGTTTTGGGGACTTCTCTATAATTATGCAGGATCGCGATAATGAAAAAAGTGGCATTACTGGGCCTCGGCCTGATGGTTGTATCTGCGGCGGCTAACGCCATTAGCATTAATGGTTCGGCGGGTCAGGACTATACCCACCTCGGTTTTGGCATGGGTACTGACACCTCCGGTCTGGCAATGACCGGCGGCTGGACGCACAACGATGACGACGGCGACGCGGCAAGCCTCGGCCTCGGTCTGAATATTCCTCTTGGCCCATTCCTGGCCACCGTTGGCGGTAAAGGTATCTACACCAACCCAAATGACGGTGATGAAGGGTATGCGGCGGCTGTGGGCGGCGGTCTGCAGTGGAAAATTGGCGACAGCTTCGGCCTGTTTGGCGAGTACTACTACTCTCCGGATTCCCTCTCCAGCGGCATCGACAGCTATGAAGAAGCCAACGTCGGCGCGCGCTGGACCATCATGCGTCCGATTACCATCGAAGCGGGCTACCGTTATCTGAATCTGGCCGGTAAAGACGGCAACCGCGATAACGCGCTGGCTGACGGCCCGTACGTGGGCGTGAGCGCAGGCTTCTAATCGTTCCGGCGCGGCGTTCCGTCGCGCCAGTTTCTCTCATCTCCACCCCGCGTTTGCGCTATAGTGTTTTGACCAAATAAGCGGGAGAACACAATGATTAACGTGGAGATGTTATCCACCGGCGACGAAGTGCTGCACGGACAGATTATTGATACCAATGCTGCCTGGCTTGCCGATCTTTTCTTTGAGCAAGGATTACCGTTAACGCGCCGCAATACCGTGGGCGACAATCTGGAGTCACTGGTCGCTGTTCTGCGCGAGCGCAGTGAACAGTGCGACGTGCTGATTGTGAACGGCGGGCTCGGCCCCACCGGTGACGATCTCAGCGCGCTGGCCGCCGCGACCGCAAAAGGCGAAGGGCTGATGCTGCACGAGGCGTGGCTTTCGCAGATGGAGCGCTTTTTCACCGAACGTGGCCGCGTCATGGCCCCCAGCAACCGTAAACAGGCTGAAATTCCCGCCAGCGCCGAGCTGGTTGATAACCCGGTCGGTACCGCATGCGGGTTTGCCATGCAGCTGAACCGCTGCCTGATGTTCTTCACGCCGGGCGTGCCCTCCGAATTTAAGGTAATGGTCGAGCAGCAAATCCTGCCGCGCCTTCGCCAGAGTTTTACTCTGCCTGAACCTCCGCTGTGCCTGCGCCTGACCACCTTTGGCCGCTCGGAAAGCGATCTGGCCCAGAGCCTTGACCACCTTCCGCTGCCGCCGGGCGTCTCCATGGGCTATCGCTCCTCTATGCCGATCATTGAACTCAAATTAACAGGACCGGCCACGCAGAAAGAGGCGATGCTGGCCCTGTGGCCTGAGGTGCAGCGCGTGGCGGGCGAAAGCCTGATTTTTGAAGGGACGGAAGGGTTGCCAGAGCAGATTGCAAAACATCTGCAGACTCGCCAGCTCAGCGTGACCTTAAGCGAGCAGTTCACCGGTGGCCTGCTGGCGCTGCAATTGTCGCGCGTCAACGCGCCGCTGCTCGCCAGCGAAGTGGTGCCGTTTCAGCAGGAGACCCTGGCGCAAACCGCCCGCTGGGCTTCCGAAAGAAGGGTGAAGCATTTTGCCGGTCTGGCGCTGTTTGTCGGCGGGCTGGATGAGGATTACCTCAACTTCGCGCTGGCGACGCCGGAAGGCACCTGGGCGCTGCGGGTAAAAATGAGCATCACCCGCCACAGCCTGGCGGTGCGTCAGGAGGTGTGCGCCATGATGGCGCTGAATATGCTGCGCCGCTGGCTCAACGGCAAAGAGGTCGCCAGCGAGCACGGCTGGATTAACGTTGTCGAGTCGCTGTTCGTTGAGTAATGCCTGTGCCGGGGCCTTTCGCCCCGGCAACGTTCAGCCCAGCGCTTTCGCCAGCAGGGTAATCGGATGTTCGCAGCGCTTGCTGGTGGACATCTCAATCTGCCATTTACAGGTTTCGCAGTCCGTCACCACGATATCCGCGCCGCTCTCTTCAATCTGGCGGAACAGCGGGGCACCAATTGCCTGCGAGGTTTCGTAGTTTTCACGCTTAAAGCCGTAGGTGCCTGCGATGCCGCAGCAGCGCGAATCCAGCACCGTCAGCTCCAGCCCCGGAATTAACCGCAGCAGCTCCAGCGTATAGAGCGACCAGCCCATTTTCTCCATATGACAC
Organism: Enterobacter bugandensis; assembly: GCF_900324475.1. Lineage (NCBI taxonomy): Bacteria > Pseudomonadati > Pseudomonadota > Gammaproteobacteria > Enterobacterales > Enterobacteriaceae > Enterobacter > Enterobacter bugandensis. The sequence continues at coordinate 3,266,409 of NZ_LT992502.1, read as the reverse complement.
GGGGTGTGATAGACCACCTTCAGCGGCAATGTTCCCAGCGGCAACGTCTGTCCGCTGTCCAGCTTGCGCCAGAGGAAGCGCGTCGCCAGCTCGATGTGCTCGCGCAGTCCGGCGTTATCCACGTCCAGCAGGTGCGGATACTCATCGCGCAGGGTGAAGGTGCAGGTGGACGACGTCGCCAGCACCGGCATGCCTTTATCGACAATCGCTTCGCGCAGGGAGGTGACGTTGCTTTTGGCCTGCCTGCGCGCTTTATCGGTAAACCCGTTGGCAATCAGCGGCACGCCGCAGCACTTCTCTTTGCTAAGCAGCTGTACGCCGGTTCCCATGGCGTTCAGCACCTTCAGCAGGTCTTTTCCCAGCTGCGGGTGGTTGTAGTTCACATAGCAGCCGTGGAAAAAGGCTACCCGATCGTCGTACTGCGCCTGCTGCTCCGCGACGGTTTTATACCAGCGACGGAAGGTGCCGTGAGAATATTTTGGCAGGCTGCGGTGATGGTCTATTTTAAGCGTGGCATCCAGCAGCTGACGCACCGGCTTGAGTGAGGTTGCGGCATTCACCAGCGGGGCAAACGGCGTGGAGACGCTGCCCATCAGATCGGTATGGCTCAGGATCGCATCGCGCAGTGTCGGCTTTTGCGTGCTGTAGCGCGCCCGGGCGCGCTGGATGATGTCGCCGATTTTCACGTCCGACGGGCAGGCGACCTCGCAGCGCTTGCAGTTGATGCAGTATTTCAGCGCCTCGTCGTACAGCCTGCCGTCCTTCAGGCGCAGGCGCTCGCCGTCCGGCCCGGCTTGCTTTGGCCCAGGGTAGCGCGGGTTTACGCCGCTGACCGGGCAGACGGTGGTACAGACCGTGCATTTAATGCAGCTTTCGAAACGGGTATCGTTCATTGTTCAGCCTCCACGCGCTGGATAATCTGCTCGGCTACATACAGCGCCGTGACGGCGCAAACCCCGCCGCCGCATCCCTGGGGGATCGGATCGTATCCGCCCAGCAGCGAGCCGATGGCAAAAAGATTACCGACGGGCATACCGGAAAGCTGCGGATGTAGCCGGTTATCGACAATTACGCCAAACTGCTGCCAGGGCTGCGGCGTGAAGAAATCACACTGATACCAGTCCGCGCGGGAAGCGGTTTGCCGCACATCCAGCCCCATAATCGCTTCCCGGATGCCCTCCCGGCTGCTCAGCAGCCCGTTGCTGAAGAAGCTCCCGCTCGCCAGCACCGTATAGCGGGCGCGAAGCGGAATATCCTCGTGGTTGCGCGTCCAGATTTCGCTCACCGCGCCGTCGGTCAGGGTGATTTTTTTCACCTCGTCACCCGCCATCCATACGCCGCCCTGCGCAACAAACTGGCGCTGAAGCTGGGTGTGCAGACGAATGCCGGGTACGGAAGGGGGAAGCGTCGGCAGTAAACCGAGCGTGCAGGGCAGACGATCCGAGAGCCAGCGCCAGAGCCGGTTGTCGTTTAAACCAAAGCAGGCGGGCATTAACAGGGCTTCGCAGGTTTCACCGAGCGGCCTGAGCGCGTCATACAGCAGCGGCCATTTGTCCTCGTTATCCAGAAAACGGGCGATATTCACCGCGCGAAACTCGCTCGGGTTATCGCGCAGGACATCCAGCTCGGGCAGCTCTATTTCTGCCGTGTCGGCGTTGATGCCCTGGCGACAGAGCGAGGCCGCCGCGAGATGGGGTTGAAAATCCAGAAAGCCGCTAATACCCACCACCCGCACTCGTCCCGCGCTGACGGGGGCCACGGGGACTTCCTCCGGGCTGAGCCACGCGGAGCGCAGGGTGCCGAGCGGCGTGATGCGCTGGTGATTTTGCCTGGCGCTTCCCTTCAGACGCGCGCCGCAGCCCGCCAGCAGCGCTTCGGCTTCCAGCGCAAAGCGGTCAATATGCTGCGCGCCAACCAGGTGATAGGGGTGCTCCGGCGGCAGCCTGTCGCGGTACGCTTCGTCCACCAGATCCAGCGATCCCGACGAGAAGTGCAGGGCGCTCTGGCCGCGGGTGATAATGGCGCAGCGAAGCCCCTGCTTCGTGAGTTTGATGCCGCAGAGCAAGCCTGCCAGCCCGCCGCCGACGATTACGGTATCAAATTTCATCGTGTTGCTCCTTCTCCAGGCCGCAAAGCCCCTGATAGACCCAGCGGGTAAATTCGCTTTCGCGCAGGGCATCGCCCCAGGCGACAGGCTGAATGCCTTTCCAGCGCTCGTTCAGAAACGCGCTGAGCTGATCGAGCGACTGGGTGGCGGTGGTGGTATGAAAACGCTGTAGCAGCCCGGCGGCACGACAGGCGCACAGTTCGCCCTGACAGGTCCCCATTCCGACGCGGGTGCGGCGGCGGAGATCCAACAGGCTGTTGACCGTCAGGTTCTCTACCGCGTACTGCACTTCGCCTGCGGTAACGGCTTCGCACTCGCACACCAGGCTGCGGCTCAGTCGTCCTTCACCGAGCCACTGCGGCGTTCTGTCGCCGTGGCGGTAGATGGCCGAACCGCGCAGCGGCGCGGGCAGGGAGATGATTTTTTGCAGCGTTTTTTCGGTAGACTGGCGCGATCCCGGCAGCGGCTGTTCTGCGGTAACGCACGGTTCGGTATTTCCGAGCTTGCGGCAGACGGCATCGGTCGCCCACTCGGCCATCAGCCGGTAGGTCATCAGCTTGCCGCCGGTAATGGTGATAAACCCGTCCATGCCGTCGCGCTCGGCGTGATCGAGCAGCACGATGCCCCGGCTGACGTTACGTCCGCTCGGATCGTTATCGCTGGCGACAAGGGGACGCACGCCCGCGTAGGCGCGCAGAATACGCGTCTGCGCCATCACCGGCGCCAGCTTTTCCCCTTCGCGCAGCAGAATATCCACTTCTTCGGCGGTGACCCGGTTGACGTCAATGTCGCTGTAGTCAACGTGCGTTGACGTCGTACCGATGAGCGAAATGGTGTCGCCCGGCACCAGAATGTCGGCGTCAGACGGTTTGCGGCAGCGGTTGATGACGTGGTTATTGATGCGGTGGTCAAGGATCAGCAGCGAACCTTTGGCCGGGAACATGCGGATGGATAAATCGGCGTATTCCGCGATGCGCTGGCCCCAGATCCCCGCCGCGTTGACCACCACGGCGGCGTGCAGCTCGCTGTGCTCGTTATACTGCGTATCAAACACCCGCACGCCGCAGATGCGATGACCCTCGCGGATAAGCCCGGTCACTTCATGTCCGGTCAGAATGCGCGCGCCATGCTCGCGGGCGTCCAGCATGTTGGCGGCGGTCAGGCGGAACGGATCGACGGTGCCGTCAGGTACCTTCACCGCGCCGATCAGCGCCGGGTTCACCGACGGCTCCAGCCGCCGGGCCAGCGCCGGATCCATGGCCTCCGCCTGAATACCTGCTACAGTACAGGCGGTTATAAAGGTTGACTGAAAGGCGAGGTCATCTTCGGGAAGGGTAATAAAGAGGCCGTCGGTCGGCTCTATGCAGTGTCGGGCGATACGCTTGAGGATCTGGTTTTCAGCGATACATTCGCGCGCGGATTCACCGTCGGTGACCGCATACCGCGCGCCGCTGTGCAGCAGGCCGTGGTTACGTCCCGTCGCGCCGGTGGCGATATCGTGGCGCTCCAGAAGCGTGACGCTTAAGCCGCGGAGGGCGCAGTCGCGTGCGATGCCGGCGCCGGTTGCGCCACCGCCAATGATAATCACATCGCTGTAGCGTGGATCGTGAATTGTCATTGCCTTTCCTCTATGTTCGTTTTTTAGCATTTAGCCACATAGATCGTGTGGTTTGTTTGATTTCGAACATAAACGCGCGAAATTCGAAACTGAAACGTGATTTCATGCGCTTTTTTGCGCATTCTGTCATATTTCTGTAACAATCTGTGCGTTGATTCACAGTAACAAACCGCATGTTTTTTTAACATCCCCGCCTCTGTAACCGGGCGCGAGATGCCTGGTCATTTTTTGAAAGGCCACGGAGGCTGTTATGCTCAGTATCTTCAAACCTGCGCCGCATCGGGCGCGACTGCCAGAGGCAGAGATCGATCCTCTCTACCGCCGTCTGCGTTGGCAAATCTTCCTCGGGATCTTCTTCGGGTATGCGGCGTACTATCTTGTACGTAAAAACTTTGCGCTCGCCATGCCGTATCTGGTGGAACAGGGCTTCTCTCGCGGCGACCTGGGCTTCGCGCTGTCGGGGATCTCCATCGCCTACGGTTTTTCTAAATTCATCATGGGTTCCGTGTCGGACCGTTCGAATCCGCGCGTGTTCCTGCCCGCCGGTCTGATCCTCGCTGCAGCGGTCATGCTGTTCATGGGCTTTGTGCCGTGGGCGACGTCCAGCATTGCCATCATGTTCGTGCTGCTGTTCCTCTGCGGCTGGTTCCAGGGGATGGGGTGGCCGCCGTGCGGACGTACTATGGTGCACTGGTGGTCGCAGAAGGAGCGTGGCGGCATTGTGTCGGTGTGGAACTGCGCGCATAACGTCGGGGGCGGGCTTCCACCTCTGCTGTTCCTGCTGGGGATGGCCTGGTTCAACGACTGGCACGCGGCGCTCTACATGCCTGCCTTTGGTGCTATTCTGGTGGCGATTATTGCCTTCGCCCTGATGCGCGACACACCGCAGTCCTGCGGGCTGCCGCCAATCGAAGAGTACAAAAACGACTATCCGGATGACTACAGCGAGAAGCACGAAGAAGAGCTGACCGCGAAACAGATCTTCATGAAGTACGTGCTGCCGAACAAGCTGCTGTGGTACATCGCGGTGGCGAATGTGTTCGTATACCTGCTGCGCTACGGCATCCTTGACTGGTCCCCGACCTACCTGAAAGAGGTGAAGCATTTCGCGCTGGATAAATCCTCCTGGGCGTACTTCCTGTATGAATACGCCGGGATCCCGGGCACGCTGATTTGCGGCTGGATGTCGGACAAAGTGTTTAAAGGCAACCGCGGCGCAACGGGCGTGTTCTTTATGACCCTGGTGACCATCGCGACTGTCGTTTACTGGCTTAACCCGCCGGGTAACCCATCAGTAGACATGGCCTGTATGATCGTTATCGGCTTCCTGATTTACGGCCCGGTGATGCTGATCGGTCTGCACGCGCTTGAGCTGGCGCCGAAAAAAGCGGCGGGCACGGCGGCAGGCTTTACCGGTCTGTTTGGCTACCTCGGCGGTTCCGTCGCGGCGAGCGCTATCGTGGGCTACACCGTTGACTTCTTCGGCTGGGACGGCGGCTTTATGGTGATGATCGGCGGCAGCGTGCTGGCGGTTCTGCTGCTGGTTGTTGTGATGATCGGCGAGAAACGTCACCACGCGGAAGTGCTGGCGCGTCGTCAATAAGGAGCATTGCGATGAAATTAACTCCATTAACCACCGGCCTGCTGCTGGCAGGCCTTATGACAGGCTCTGCCCTGGCGGCGGATAAAATCGTTATCGCCCACCGCGGTGCCAGCGGCTATCTGCCGGAGCATACGCTGCCGGCGAAAGCGATGGCCTATGCCCAGGGCGCGGATTATCTGGAGCAGGATCTGGTGATGACGAAGGACGACCAGCTGGTCGTCCTGCATGACCACTATCTTGACCGCGTCACGGACGTGGCGGAGCGTTTCCCGGACCGCGCGCGCAAAGACGGTCGTTACTACGCCATCGACTTTACCCTGGATGAAATTCGCTCTCTGAAGTTTACCGAAGGCTTTGAGATTGAAAACGGCAAGAAGGTGCAGGTCTACCCGGGACGCTTCCCGATGGGCAAATCTGACTTCCGGATCCATACCTTCCAGGAAGAGATTGAGTTTGTTCAGGGGCTGAACCACTCCACCGGTAAAAACATCGGTATCTACCCGGAAATCAAAGCGCCGTGGTTCCACCATCAGGAAGGGAAGGACATTGCCGCGAAGACGCTGGAGGTGCTGAAACAGTACGGCTACACCAGCAAGAAGGACAAAGTTTACCTGCAGTGTTTTGACGCAGCCGAGCTGAAGCGCATCAAAACCGAGCTGGAGCCGAAGATGGGGATGGATCTCAATCTGGTGCAGCTGATTGCCTACACCGACTGGAACGAAACCCAGGAGAAACAGCCGGACGGGAAGTGGGTGAACTACAGCTACGACTGGATGTTCAAGCCGGGCGCGATGAAGCAGATTGCGCAGTACGCTGACGGCATCGGGCCGGATTATCACATGCTGGTGGCGGAAGGCTCAACGCCTGGCCACGTGAAGCTGACGGCGATGGTGAAAGAGGCGCACGCCAGCAAGATGCAGGTGCATCCGTACACGGTGCGTGCCGACCAGCTGCCGCCATATGCCACCGATGTGAATCAGCTTTACGAGGTGTTGTATAAGCAGGCGGACGTGGACGGGCTGTTTACGGATTTCCCGGATAAAGCGGTGACGTTCTTAAAATAGAAAAAGGGCCGTAAGGCCCTTTTTTACATCTCGATCTCAATATCGCCTTTTGCCCGGCAGCAGCAGGGCAAAATTTCCCCTTCACTGATAAAGGCCAGCGGTTCGGTCAGCCAGTCCACCTGGCCTGCGACCAGACGGCAGCGGCAGGAGCCGCAATAGCCTTCACGACACTGGTACTCTACCTCCACCTGATGCGCTTCAAGCGCCACCAGAAGGGAAGGGTGCTCATCCTGGCACAGCACTTGGGTGCCAGAAAGGCTCAGCGTTACGCGCGTCATCAGAGCTGGAAGTCGCTCAGGTCGTCGGTGTTGACTTCAGAATCAATCTGACCGACCAGATAAGAGCTCACTTCCACTTCCTGCGGCGCAACCTGCACGTTATCGGATACCAGCCAGGTGTTGATCCACGGAATCGGGTTAGAGCGCGTCTGGAACGGCAGGTCCAGACCAACCGCCTGCATGCGGATGTTGGTGATGTACTCCACGTACTGGCACAGAATATCTTTGTTGAGACCAATCATGGAGCCGTCGCGGAACAGGTAGTCTGCCCACTCTTTCTCCTGCTGAGCCGCCAGCACGAACAGGTCGTAGCACTCCTGCTTGCACTCTTCAGCGATTTCCGCCATCTCCGGGTCATCCGTACCGCTGCGCAGCAGGTTCAGCATGTGCTGGGTGCCGGTCAGGTGCAGGGCTTCGTCACGAGCGATCAGACGGATGATTTTGGCGTTGCCTTCCATCAGCTTGCGCTCGGCAAAGGCGAAGGAGCAGGCGAAGCTCACGTAGAAGCGGATCGCTTCCAGGGCGTTAACGCTCATCAGGCAGAGGTACAGCTGCTTTTTCAGCGCGCGCAGGTTCACGGTAACGGTTTTGCCGTTCACGCTGTGGGTGCCTTCGCCCAGCAGATGCCAGTAGCTGGTCATCTCGATCAGCTCGTCGTAGTAGTGCGCAATGCCTTCCGCGCGCTTCTGGATCTGCTCGTTAGTGACGATATCGTCAAACACCACCGCCGGATCGTTCACGATGTTGCGGATGATGTGGGTGTAAGAGCGGGAGTGGATCGTCTCAGAGAACGCCCAGGTTTCCACCCAGGTTTCCAGCTCAGGAATCGAGATCAGCGGCAACAGCGCCACGTTCGGGCTACGGCCCTGAATGGAGTCCAGCAGCGTCTGGTACTTCAGATTGCTGATGAAAATATGCTTTTCGTGATCCGGCAGCGACTGGTAATCAATACGGTCGCGGGAAACGTCAACTTCTTCCGGACGCCAGAAGAAGGAGAGTTGCTTTTCAATCAGCTTTTCGAAGATGTCATATTTTTGCTGATCGTAGCGTGCCACGTTGACCGGCTGGCCGAAGAACATTGGCTCTTTGAGCTGGTCGTTTTTCGTCTGTGAAAAGGTGGTATATGCCATGAGTGTGTCCTGTCTTACGAAATAAAGGCGGGGATATCCCCGCCCTTCATTAGATCTTACATGCGCCGCTTTCGCAGCCATCGTCCTGAATTGACGGTACCAGGTCATCCTGCGCGTCTTCTGCACCGTCACGGGTGTTGTGATAGTACAGCGTTTTCACGCCAAATTTGTAGGCGGTCAGCAGGTCTTTCAACAGCTGCTGCATCGGTACCTTGCCGGACGGGAAGCGCGTCGGGTCGTAGTTAGTATTGGCAGAGATCGACTGGTCGATAAACTTCTGCATGATACCCACCAGCTGCAGGTAGCCGTCGTTGTTTGGCATCTCCCACAGCAGCTCGTAGTTGTTGCCCAGCGTTTCGTAATCCGGCACCACCTGACGCAGCACGCCGTCTTTCGACGCTTTAATGCTGACGTGGCCGCGCGGTGGCTCAATACCGTTGGTGGCGTTGGAGATCTGCGAAGAGGTCTCGGACGGCATCAGGGCAGAGAGCGTGGAGTTACGCAGGCCGTGCGTTTTGATGGACTCGCGCAGGCCTTCCCAGTCCAGGTGCAGCGGCTCGCTGACGATCGCATCTAGGTCTTTCTTATAGGTGTCGATCGGCAGAATGCCTTTTGCATAGGTGGTTTCGTTGAACCACGGGCACGCGCCTTGCTCTTTCGCCAGCTCGTTAGAGGCTTTCATCAGGTAGTACTGAATCGCTTCGAACGTCTGGTGCGTCAGGTTGTTAGCGCTGCCGTCGGAGTAACGCTTGCCGTTTTTCGCCAGCCAGTAGGCGAAGTTGATCACGCCGATACCCAGGGTACGACGGCCCATTGCGCCGCGTTTAGCGGCCGGGATTGGGTAATCCTGGTAGTCCAGCAGGGCATCCAGCGCACGTACCGCCAGCACGGCCAGCTCTTCCAGCTCGTCCAGGCTCTTAATCGCACCCAGGTTGAACGCGGAGAGCGTACACAGGGCGATTTCGCCGTTTTCGTCGTTCACGTCTTCCAGCGGTTTGGTTGGCAGGGCGATCTCCAGGCACAGGTTAGACTGGCGCACTGGTGCAACCGCCGGATCAAACGGGCTGTGGGTGTTGCAGTGGTCAACGTTCTGGATGTAGATACGGCCGGTAGAGGCGCGCTCCTGCATCATCAGGGAGAACAGGTCTACCGCCTTCAGGCGCTGTTTACGGATGCTGTCGTCTTTTTCATATTTGGTGTACAGACGCTCGAACTCGTCCTGATCGGCGAAGAACGCGTCGTACAGGCCCGGGACGTCGGACGGGCTGAACAGGGTGATGTCTTCCCCTTTCAGCAGACGGGTGTACATCAGCTTGTTGATCTGCACGCCGTAGTCCATGTGACGCACGCGGTTGCCTTCCACGCCGCGGTTGTTTTTCAGTACCAGCAGGCTTTCCACTTCCAGGTGCCACATTGGGTAGAACAGGGTCGCTGCGCCGCCGCGCACGCCGCCCTGAGAGCAGGATTTTACCGCCGTCTGGAAGTGCTTGTAGAACGGGATACAGCCGGTGTGGAACGCTTCACCGCCGCGAATCGGGCTGCCCAGCGCGCGGATGCGACCGGCGTTGATGCCGATACCGGCACGCTGCGAGACGTATTTCACGATGGCGCTGGAGGTGGCGTTGATGGAATCCAGGCTGTCACCACACTCGATCAGTACGCAGGAGCTGAACTGACGGGTAGGAGTGCGCACGCCAGACATGATCGGCGTTGGCAGAGAAATTTTGAACGTCGATACCGCATCGTAGAAACGCTTCACGTAGTCCAGACGGGTGTCGCGCGGGTAGTTTGAGAACAGGCAGGCGGCCACCAGAATATAGAGGAACTGGGCGCTTTCGTAGATCTCACCGGTCACACGGTTCTGAACCAGGTATTTGCCTTCGAGCTGCTTCACCGCCGCGTAGGAGAAGTTCATGTCGCGCCAGTGATCGATAAACCCGTTCATCTGCTCGAACTCTTCTTCCGTATAGTCTTCCAGCAGATGCGTGTCGTATTTGCCCAGCTCAACCATTTTCACCACGTGATCGTAAAGCTTTGGCGGCTCGAACTGGCCGTAGGCTTTCTTACGCAGGTGGAAAATCGCCAGACGCGCAGCGAGGTACTGATAATCCGGTGCGTCGCGGGAGATCAGATCCGCCGCTGCTTTGATAATGGTTTCGTGGATATCAGACGTTTTGATGCCGTCGTAGAACTGAATGTGAGAACGCAGTTCAACCTGGGATATAGATACGTTATTCAGTCCTTCTGCTGCCCAGTCGAGAACTCGATGGATTTTGTCCAGATTGATACGCTCGGTAGTACCGTCGCGCTTTGTCACCAGCAGACTCTGATTCATGTGGGTTTTACCTGTCCGTGAAATAAAAAATATCCCCCGCTTATCCACAGATCCGTCTTGTGACTAACTCTGTGGATAAATACTACATATAGGGGGTTTGCGATAAGAAAAACGCTATATGGTGAGTATTCTAGTATCGAATCTTTTCAGCACAAGGGTTGATTTTGAGGTTAAATTGAGGTTGTGAAAGGGTAAAAAAGCGTAAGTCCTCGTACCGTAAGGCCTGGAAGAGATGTCAATAATTTAGAAAAAAAATTCAAAATTTGATCGAGTGCTGATTTCTTCAACGGGAGGTCAGAATTGCGCAACATGATGTCGCGCAATCATTATAAGAATAATGGATGACGTTAGTCGTTTTTGGCGGTTGTATGCAACATATAGTTAACATCCACGCCCGGGGCAAGTTTGAATTTGTCCGTTAGCGGGTTGTAGTGCAGGCCCGTGATGTGCTGCTCCTTAAGCCACGTCTGGTCAACCCAGCCCAGCAGTTCGGCAGGCTTGATAAACTTCTTCACGTCGTGCGTCCCTTTCGGCACCATGCGCAGCACATATTCTGCGCCGACCACGGCCATCAGCCAGGCTTTACCGTTGCGGTTAATTGTCGAGAAGAAGACCTGGCCGCCCGGCTTCACCAGTTTTGCACAGGCGTTTACCACGGACTGCGGATCCGGAACGTGCTCCAGCATCTCCATGCAGGTCACCACGTCGTACTGGTGGGCATGTTTTGCCGCGTGCTCTTCCACGGTTTCCTGCACATATTCCACCTGTATACCGGACTCCAGCGCATGAAGACGGGCAACCTGTAGAGGCTCGAAGCCCATGTCCAGGCCGGTGACGGTGGCCCCTTCGCGCGCCATGCTCTCCGCCAGGATGCCGCCGCCGCAGCCGACGTCGAGCACTTTCTTACCGAACAGACCGCCGGAACGCTCCGCGATATAGCCCAGACGCAGCGGGTTAATGCGATGCAGCGGTTTGAACTCACCTTCGAGATCCCACCAGCGGGACGCCACCGCTTCAAATTTGGCAATCTCTTCGTGGTCAACGTTGTGTGCCACCGGGGATTTTTCGGCATTCATGGGCGCTTTTACTCCTTATTTAGCAAGACAAATGAGTATATCAGGCAATCCCTGTGAATAAAGCGTATAGGTTTACCTGTATCACCGCGGCTGTGTTATAATTTGCGACCTTTGAATCCGGGATACAGTAGAGGGATAGCGGTTAGATGAGCGACCTTGCGAGAGAAATTACACCGGTTAACATCGAGGAAGAGCTGAAAAGCTCCTATCTGGACTATGCGATGTCGGTCATTGTTGGCCGTGCGCTGCCGGACGTCCGCGATGGCCTGAAGCCGGTACACCGTCGCGTACTATACGCCATGAACGTATTGGGCAATGACTGGAATAAAGCCTACAAAAAATCTGCCCGTGTCGTTGGTGACGTAATCGGTAAATACCATCCCCATGGTGATTCCGCGGTGTACGACACCATTGTCCGTATGGCGCAGCCATTCTCGCTGCGTTACATGCTGGTAGATGGTCAGGGTAACTTTGGTTCTATCGACGGCGACTCCGCCGCGGCAATGCGTTATACGGAAATCCGTCTGGCGAAGATTGCCCATGAGCTGATGGCCGACCTGGAAAAAGAGACGGTTGATTTCGTTGATAACTACGACGGCACGGAAAAAATTCCTGACGTCATGCCAACGAAGATCCCTAACCTGCTGGTGAACGGCTCGTCCGGTATCGCCGTGGGTATGGCGACCAACATTCCGCCGCACAACATCACGGAAGTGATCAACGGCTGCTTGGCCTATATCGACGATGAAGACATCAGCATTGAAGGGCTGATGGAACACATCCCGGGCCCGGACTTCCCGACGGCGGCGATCATCAACGGTCGTCGCGGCATTGAAGAAGCGTACCGCACCGGTCGCGGCAAGATTTACATCCGTGCCCGCGCCGAAGTGGAAGCGGACGCCAAAACCGGCCGTGAAACTATCATTGTTCACGAGATCCCGTATCAGGTGAACAAAGCGCGTCTGATTGAAAAAATCGCCGAGCTGGTAAAAGAGAAACGCGTTGAAGGCATCAGCGCGCTGCGTGACGAGTCTGACAAAGACGGTATGCGCATCGTGATTGAAATCAAGCGCGACGCGGTGGGTGAGGTTGTGCTGAACAACCTGTACTCCCAGACTCAGCTTCAGGTCTCCTTCGGTATCAACATGGTTGCGCTGCACCATGGTCAGCCGAAGATCATGAACCTGAAAGAGATCCTGAGCGCGTTCGTGCGTCACCGCCGCGAAGTGGTGACCCGTCGTACCATATTCGAACTGCGCAAAGCGCGCGATCGCGCTCATATCCTTGAAGCGCTGGCCGTTGCGCTGGCGAACATCGACCCGATCATCGAGCTGATCCGCCGTGCGCCGACGCCGGCAGAAGCGAAAGCGTCGCTGGTTGCGCGTCCGTGGGATCTGGGCAACGTGGCGGCGATGCTGGAACGTGCGGGCGACGACGCCGCGCGTCCTGAGTGGCTCGAGCCTGAATTCGGCGTGCGTGACGGTCAGTACTACCTGACTGAACAGCAGGCCCAGGCGATTCTGGATCTGCGCCTGCAGAAGCTGACCGGCCTTGAGCATGAAAAACTGCTCGACGAGTACAAAGAGCTGCTGGAGCAAATTGCTGAGCTGCTGCACATCCTGGGTAGCGCCGAGCGCCTGATGGAAGTGATCCGCGAAGAGCTTGAGCTGGTCCGCGATCAGTTCGGCGACGAGCGTCGTACCGAAATCACGGCCAACAGCTCTGATATCAACATTGAAGATCTGATCAACCGCGAAGACGTGGTAGTGACTCTGTCTCACCAGGGCTACGTGAAGTATCAGCCGTTGACCGACTACGAAGCACAGCGTCGTGGCGGTAAAGGTAAATCTGCGGCACGTATTAAAGAAGAAGACTTCATTGACCGTCTGCTGGTGGCTAACACCCACGATACGATCCTCTGCTTCTCCAGCCGTGGCCGTCTGTACTGGATGAAGGTCTATCAGCTGCCGGAAGCGAGCCGCGGTGCGCGCGGTCGTCCAATCGTCAACCTGTTGCCGCTGGAAGCGAACGAACGCATCACCGCCATCCTGCCGGTACGCGAGTACGAAGAGGGCGTGAACGTCTTTATGGCGACCGCCAGCGGTACCGTGAAGAAAACCGCGCTGACCGAGTTCAGCCGTCCGCGTTCTGCCGGTATTATTGCGGTAAACCTGAACGAAGGCGACGAGCTGATCGGTGTGGATCTGACCTCCGGTTCTGATGAAGTGATGCTGTTCTCTGCGGCCGGTAAAGTGGTGCGCTTCAAAGAGAACGCCGTGCGCGCAATGGGTCGTACGGCGACCGGCGTGCGCGGTATCAAGCTGGCGGGTGAAGACTCCGTTGTTTCCCTGATCGTTCCACGTGGCGAAGGCGCAATCCTGACCGTCACCCAGAACGGCTACGGTAAACGTACGGCGGAAAGCGAATACCCGACCAAGTCACGCGGCACGCAGGGCGTTATCTCCATCAAGGTTACCGAGCGCAACGGTTCTGTTGTGGGCGCGGTGCAGGTGGACGATGCCGACCAGATCATGATGATCACCGATGCCGGTACGCTGGTGCGTACGCGCGTATCCGAGATCAGCGTGGTGGGCCGTAATACCCAGGGCGTTATCCTCATCCGTACGGCGGAAGATGAAAACGTGGTCGGTCTGCAGCGCGTTGCTGAGCCGGTGGACGACGAAGAGCTCGATTCCATCGACGGCAGCGTCGCGGAAGGTGATGATGAAATCGCACCGGAAGCAGAGAGCGACGACGACGCAGCGGATGACGCTGACGAGTAATCTCTTCTGACGCATAAAGGGCCGGATTCCGGCCCTTTTCTTTTGCAGATGCAGATACGTGAACGTTGCGACAAGCCGCGTTTACCGCTACCTTAACCACATTCTTTTGATCCCGACGGCGGAGCCTCGCCCCTTTGAAATACCTCGTCTCCTTTCGTACCACGCTGAAAGTTTCTCGCTATCTGTTCCGGGCGCTGGCGCTCCTGCTTTGGCTGCTGGTGGCCTTGCTGTCGGTATTTTACATCGTCAATGCGCTGAACCAGAAAGAAGCGGAGATCCGCCAGGAGTTTAATTTAAGCTCCGATCAGGCCCAGCGCTACATTCAGCGAACGTCTGACGTGATGAAGGAGCTGAAGTATATTGCCGAAAATCGGCTGACGGCAGAAAACGGTATTCTTGCCCTGCGCGGGCGCAATGATAAAACCGAAGTACCGGACTTCCAGCCGCTGTTCCCGGACTCGGATTGCTCCACCATGAGCAGCACCTGGCGCGGGTCGCTGGAATCCCTCGCCTGGTTTATGCGCTACTGGCGCGACAACTTCTCCGCCGCTTACGATCTCAACCGCGTATTCCTGATTGGCAGCGAGAATCTCTGCATGGCTGACTTTGGCCTGCGCGATGTGCCCGTCGAGCGCGATGATGCGCTGAAAAGCCTGCACGAGCGTATTGTGAAATATCGCAATGCGCCGCAGGACGAGCGCGGGAACAACATCTTCTGGATTAGCCAGGGGCCGCGCATGGGCGTGGGCTATTTCTACGCGCTGACGCCGGTCTACCTGGGCAATCGCCTGCAGGCGCTGCTGGGGATTGAACAGACCATCCGCATGGAAAACTTCTTCACGCCGGGAAGCCTGCCGATGGGCGTGACCATTCTGGATGAAAACGGGCATCAGCTGATCTCACTCGCCGGGCCGGATAAAAGTTTGAACGTCGATCCGCACTGGATGCAGGAACGCTCATGGTTTGGCTACACCTCCGGCTTCCGCGAGCTGGTGCTGAAAAAAAGCCTGCCGCCATCGTCGCTGAGCATTGTTTACTCGCTGCCGGTGGATATGGTCCTTGAGCGGATACGCATTCTTATTATGAATGCGATCCTGCTGAACCTGCTGGTGGGCGGGGCGCTGTTTACGCTGGCGCGCATGTATGAGCGGAGAATCTTTATTCCCGCCGAAAGTGACGCCCAGCGTCTGGAGGAGCACGAGCAGTTCAACCGCAAGATTGTCGCCTCGGCTCCGGTGGGGATCTGCATTCTTCGTACCCAGGACGGGACCAACATCCTGAGTAACGAGCTGGCGCACAACTACCTGAACATGCTGACGCACGAGGACCGGCAAAGGCTGACGCAAATCATCTGCGGCCAGCAGGTGAACTTTGTCGACGTGCTCACCAGCACCCACACTAACCTGCAGATCAGCTTTGTTCATTCCCGCTATCGCAATGAAAACGTAGCGATTTGCGTGCTGGTGGATGTCTCCGCGCGCGTGAAGATGGAAGAGTCGCTGCAGGAGATGGCGCAGGCCGCGGAGCAGGCCAGCCAGTCGAAATCCATGTTCCTGGCTACCGTCAGTCACGAGCTGCGTACGCCGCTGTACGGGATTATCGGTAACCTCGATCTGCTGCAGACGAAGGAATTGCCGAAAGGCGTCGACCGGCTGGTAACGGCGATGAACAACTCCTCCAGCCTGCTGCTGAAGATCATCAGCGATATTCTCGACTTCTCTAAAATTGAGTCTGAGCAGCTGAAAATCGAGCCGCGTGAGTTTTCGCCGCGTGAGGTCATGAACCACATCAGCGCCAACTATCTGCCGCTGGTGGTGCGTAAACAGCTGGGGCTCTACTGCTTCATTGAACCGGACGTGCCGCTGACGCTGCACGGCGACCCGATGCGCCTGCAGCAGGTCATCTCTAACCTGCTCAGCAATGCCATCAAATTCACCGATATCGGCTGCATTGTGCTACACGTCTGCCGGGCGGGAGATTATCTCAGCATCCGCGTGCGCGACACGGGGGTGGGCATACCGGCCAAGGAGGTGGTGCGTCTGTTCGATCCGTTCTTCCAGGTCGGCACCGGCGTGCAGCGTAACTTCCAGGGCACCGGTCTGGGGCTGGCGATTTGCGAGAAGCTCGTCAGCATGATGGACGGTGACATTTCCGTGGATACCGAGCCCGGCATGGGCAGCCAGTTCACGATCCGCATTCCACTCTATTCCGCGCAGTATCCGGCAAAAGCCACGGTTGACGGGCTGAACGATAAGCGCTGCTGGCTGGCGGTCAACAATGCCTCGCTGAATGACTATCTGACGGCGCTGCTCGCCCATAGCGGCGTTAGGGTCTGCCGCTATGAAGGCCAGACGCCGGACGTGGACGATGTGCTCATCGCCGACGAGATGCCGGAACAGCCGTGGCAGGGGAGAGGAACGGTGCTCTTCTGCCGTCGCCACATTGGCATACCGGTTGAACGTGCGCCGGGGGAATGGGTGCACAGCGTCGCAACGCCGCATGAGCTGTTGAGCCTGCTGGCCCGTATCTATAAAGTCGAGCTGGAAGAGAACGACGGTGCAGTCGCGCTGCCGTCACCGGAAGGTCTGGCGTCAGTGAATGACGATATGATGATTCTGGTGGTGGATGACCATCCGATTAACCGCCGCCTGCTGGCTGACCAGCTCGGATCGCTGGGCTATCAGTGCAAAACCGCCAATGACGGCGTGGATGCGCTGAATGTGCTGAGTAAAAATCATATTGATATCGTGCTGAGCGACGTCAACATGCCTAACATGGACGGCTACCGGCTGACGCAGCGCATCCGACAGCTTGGCCTGACGCTGCCGGTCGTGGGCGTGACGGCGAACGCGCTGGCGGAAGAGAAACAGCGCTGTCTGGAGTCGGGCATGGACAGCTGCCTGTCGAAACCGGTGACGCTGGACGTGCTCAAACAAACGCTGTCTGTTTATGCGGATCGCGTGAGAAAAACCAGAATATAAAAAAGGCCCGTAAGGGCCTTTTTTATTTGCCCGGCGGCGCTGCGCTTGCGAGTGCCTACGGGTTCTGTAGGCCGGGTAAGCGTGAGCGCCATCCGGCATTTACAGTGGGGGATCAATCCTTATCCGATGCGCTCAGCGTAACGGAGGAGAGATAGTTCAACAGGGCAATATCGTTGTCCACGCCCAGCTTCATCATTGCTGATTTTTTCTGGCTGCTGATGGTTTTAATGCTGCGGTTCAGCTTCTTGGCAATCTCGGTCACCAGGAAACCTTCGGCGAACAGGCGCAGAACTTCGCTCTCTTTCGGCGACAGGCGTTTGTCACCGTAGCCACCCGCGCTGATTTTTTCCAGCAGACGAGAGACGCTCTCAGGCGTGAACTTCTTGCCTTTCTGCAGCGCAGCCAGCGCTTTTGGCAGATCGGTCGGGGCGCCTTGCTTCAGCACAATCCCTTCGATATCCAGATCCAGCACGGCGCTCAGGATCGCCGGGTTGTTGTTCATGGTCAGAACAATAATCGAGATGTCCGGGAAGTGACGTTTAATATATTTGATGAGCGTTATCCCATCACCGTATTTGTCTCCAGGCATAGAGAGATCGGTAATGAGCACGTGCGCATCAAGCTTTGGGAGGTTATTGATCAGTGCTGTAGAGTCTTCAAATTCACCGACTACATTCACCCACTCGATCTGTTCAAGTGATTTGCGAATACCGAACAGTACAATCGGATGGTCATCGGCAATAATTACGTTCATATTGTTCATGTATAAGGCTACCTTGCTACAGCAAGCTTTTGACGTAGGCGTCAATGTCGCTGATGTATTTTTCAATGCCAGAGGCATCTTTCTCACGAATTAGATGTTCCAGCGTTTCACATAACTGCTTGCCGGGAACCAGATTAAGCATGGCAAACACCCCTTTAAGCCGGTGTGCTGTCTGTGCCAGCGCTGCAAAATCATTCGCAGCGGACTCAGTATACAACCGCTTCACATCATCTGGTACTGTATCAACAAAGAGGGAATAGTATCCGCTGGCGTGAAGCTCGGCATTTTCATTACCGCCTAACGGGGATTCCGTTATCTCTTCCTGCGCCAGCTGCTCTTCTATTAGTTGTAGTACAGCTTCCTGCATCGCATTGCTTATATTAAAGTTGACGCGCAGCTGGCCAGGGCCGATTTTCCGCACGCCTGACTCATCATCGCTTAAAAGCAAGCCCGAGGCAGTAAGATTAGACGGATTATCAGTTAAAAACAGATCAAATTCTTGACTTGCCAGCCTTTCATCCGGCGTGATGCAGGCCGCGCCCCAGTTTTCGAGCTGACGAACCACAATATTGCGGATCTCGTTTGAGGTCACATCCACCATCACCACGACGTCATCCAGCAGGCGTTCTTCATCTTCTTCCTGTGGATTGGCGGCCATTTTCACGTGGAGAGAGTAACGGGTGCCGAGCGATTCACGGGCCTTGATATTCAGATGGCCGCCGAGCTTACGCGCCAGCTGATCGCACAGCCAGAAGGTCAGGGCGTTAGCCTTGCCGTAATGATCGCTTTGCGTGTCATTCAGGAACGGGAAGTGCAGATTATCAATTTCACTCGCCGTCACGCCTTCCCCGGTGTCCAGAATGCGGAACGTCAGGCGATCTTCCGCCGACTCGTCGGTGCTCACTTCAAGGGTGATCTTGCCGATCTGCGTGGTGGTCACGGCGTACTGAATAATCATCAGCAGAATCCGACGCAGCGCCTCGCGGTCGCCGTGACGTTCGTCATTGGCGGGTAAATGGTTGTTGATTAGCAGCTGCAGCCCTTTACGCTTAATTACGGGCAGGACTTCCGGAACCACTTCATCGATCAGATCCTGAATGGAGAAGAGAGAAGGGGTGCCTTTCCAGAAATCATTCTCCAGCATGTTTGCCAGTTGGATCTCATCCACCATGCGGACCAGCGAGTCGGCCTGGCAGGCGAGCTGGTGGCTTTCAGACGTGTTTAACGCCGCCGCCTGGGTCGCCAGCGTTTTTAACGGCTGCTTGAAGGCATCGCCAATATTCTGCATGAATGCCGCGCGCCCCTGCTGGTTCTTCTCATACAGCCTTTGCGCCTGCTTGAGCTTTTTATTCACCAGCACTTCGCGATCCTGATCGCGAATTATGAAGATTTGCGTACGCGGGGCCACCTGGCTGCGGAACTGACGGATCTCGTAAAGTTCATTGTTAATCGTGGCCTGAATAACCCCCTGGTGCTGATCCGCCATAGTGGTGATGTTCTGCAGGTTAAGGTGCGGCAGCAGATGGTCAGCAATTTTATTGCTCATCACCGTGCGATTCGATTCCTGATCGTGAACTAACACCCCTAGCGGCAGCACGGAGACAATCTCTTCATTGAGCGCGCGCAATACGCGCAGCTCGTTGGTATTGCCCGCGGAGACCGCAGACGCGTCGCTCTGGCGTCCCGGCTGGAAGCGGAAGGTACTGTAGCCAAACAGGGCCAGCGCCAGCAGGCCAATATTCAGCAGCAGCGGCAGCAGAATATTTTGCAGGGTATCAAGCAGCAGCGTGCCGAACGGTACCTGCCACACCAGACGCATGCCGGTTGAGTTCAGCGACGAGGCAATTTCAATTTTCGAGCCGTTAAAGGAGATGGTGACGCTCTCTGCGGCCTCTTTATCGGACGCCGCACGCATGTTCTGGGTGCTGCTGTCCGGCTCCAGACGGAAGCTGTCGAGCGGCATATCCGGCGGGATCAAATCATTAATGGGTAAATCGAAGGCCACGACCGTCGCCAGATGACCCGGCTGGTTAAAGGTGGTACGCAGTGTAAAATAGTGACCATTCTGCCAGGCCAATCGGCGCAGCGATGAGAAGCTCTCACGTTCATCAAGGGCGTTGGCCTGCTGCAGCATTTCTGCCCGGCGGGAGTCGACAATGCTGCCGACCGTCGTCTCTTTAAATCCGGAAGAGAGATCTTTCAACGGCAGCGTCGAGATCAGGATCATGCTGTTGTCCTGACCGTTCAGATAGTACATCGACCACGGCACCGTTTCGGCGCCCCAGAGGGTATCCAGGTAGGTCGAAATACGCTGCGTCATCTCAAGGGTCGCGCTGTCGTGAGAGCCAAAGATAAGCGCTTCAGTCTTACGCTGCGGTTTTTCGAGATAGTAGACATCCTGCTTCAGCCGCGTCTCCTGAAGCCCATCTCCGGATGAGCTGGCAGGCGCTGCCGCAATGTTGTCGTAAATCTGCCAGGTGGCGTAGCGCCAGGTATCAATGCGCTTGTGTACGGCGTGGGTAATATCCACCACCTGATAGCTCTTATCCTTCAGCCAGGCGTTAACCGCGCTCTGCACCATCACGCCCATTGTGACTAACAGCACCACGATCAAAAGAAGAAAGAAACGGGTGATGCTCCCGGGCAGAAGGGAGAATTTGCTTTGGGCGGTAGTTTCAGTCTGACTCATTGATATCTTTAACCCGTGATGGTCGTGCTCTGTGGCGATAGGGCAGTATAAAGGGTAATAACTGAATTTCCAGCGCCACTGTCCTTGAACAAGCGACTTTTTCGATGACCCGTGCGAGAGAGGAAGTACGCCTTAAATGTGTACAAGCACATAATGTATGTACAAATAAAAAATGCATTTCGTCAGAAAATAGCACGAATTAACAAGAAATTAAGTTTTGAGCGAATTTTCCCGTTATGCACAGGGGCGAGCGTGAATTTAGTTAATAGTCGTTACAATTACGCGGCGGTAGCACAAAAAAGGAAAAGTTACGTAAAGAAGGGTAAAAAAAAACCGAATGCGACGCATCCGGTTGAATTAGGGATAAACAGACATTCAAAGCTGAATGACGGTAATAAATAAAGTTAATGATGATAGCGAGAGTTATTTTAGAGACTGGAGTCGATCTTGTTTTGTCATTCAGTGCGGTAACGTTTTTTATTTTAACTCTTTGATATGTATTGGGTCATTTTTCGTTTTGATTATAAGTGCTAAATTTCTAAGCTTTATGTGCTTTGTAAAAGTTCCTTTTCATTTACATTTTGAAACATGTTGATGGATAAATGAAACATCTTCAAAGTTTTCGTATCATATTCGCATTGGATTATTCTGTAATTTTGCGGAGAATGAATTTGCCGACTGGTTAATGAGGGTTAACCAGTAAGCAGTGGCAATTATAAGGCATATAACAGAGGGTTAATAAAATGAAAGTTAAAGTACTGTCCCTCCTGGTACCAGCACTGCTGGTAGCAGGCGCAGCAAATGCGGCCGAAATTTATAACAAAGATGGCAACAAATTAGATCTGTACGGCAAAGTTGATGGTCTGCACTATTTCTCTGACGACAAGAGTGCTGACGGCGACCAGACCTACATGCGTCTTGGCTTCAAAGGCGAAACTCAGGTTAACGATCAGCTGACCGGTTACGGCCAGTGGGAATACCAGATCCAGGGCAACACGACTGAAAGCGACAACCAGTCCTGGACGCGTGTGGCGTTTGCCGGTCTGAAATTCGCTGAAGCGGGCTCTTTCGATTACGGTCGTAACTACGGCGTGATCTACGACGTAACTTCCTGGACTGACGTTCTGCCAGAATTTGGCGGCGATACCTACGGCTCAGACAACTTCCTGCAGTCTCGTGTAACGGCGTGGCGACCTATCGTAACCAGGACTTCTTTGGTCTGGTGGATGGCCTGAACTTTGCGCTGCAGTATCAGGGTAAAAACGGTAGCGTAAGCGGCGAAAACGTCGGTGGACGCAGCCTGCTGAAACAGAACGGCGACGGCTACGGTGCATCCGTAACCTATAACCTGGGCGAAGGCTTCAGTGTGGGTGGTGCGATGTCCTCCTCCAAACGTACCGCTGACCAGAACGCACCGGGCGTTTATGGTAACGGCGATCACGCAGAAGTCTATTCTGGCGGCCTGAAATATGATGCCAACAACATCTACCTGGCTGCGCAGTACTCTCAGACTTACAACGCAACCCGCTTCGGTACCTCTAACGGCAGCAGCCCGACTACCGCTTACGGTTTTGCTAACAAAGCGCAGAACTTCGAAGTGGTTGCTCAGTACCAGTTCGACTTCGGCCTGCGTCCATCCGTGGCTTACCTGCAGTCCAAAGGTAAAGACATCGAAGGTTACGGCGATCAGGATCTGCTGAAATATGTTGATGTGGGTGCGACTTACTACTTCAACAAAAACATGTCCACCTACGTGGATTACAAAATCAACCTGGTTGATGAAAATGAGTTCACCCGTCAGGCCGGTATCGGCACTGATGATATCGTCGCGCTGGGTCTGGTTTACCAGTTCTAATCGCGTCATCGTGTGACTAAGGGGCCTGAAGGCCCCTTTTTTGTGCTTTTTTTTGGCCTCACAATGCAACCGTTTTGGTGTACTCTTGCCGCCCTGGCATGAGGATAATAATGAATGGACATGACTTTTTTACGCGCCAGCTTTCTGGCTATGCTTTTTTTCCTGACCGCGTGTGACGATTCCGCGCCCGTGGCGAAAACCGATGCACCCGCCGCGACGGTGCTCGAAGGCAAAACGATGGGCACCTTCTGGCGCGTCAGCGTGATGGGCCTGGATAAAACGCGCGCTGATGAACTTCGCGGTAAAATCCAGTCTCAGCTGGACGCCGACGACCAGCTGCTCTCAACCTATAAAAATGACTCGGCGCTGATGCGCTTTAATCTTTCCACCAGTACCTCCCTGTGGCCGGTGAGCGAAGCGATGGCCGATATCGTCACCGAATCAATGCGCGTGGGATATAAAACCAACGGCGCGATGGATGTCACCGTCGGGCCTCTGGTCAATCTCTGGGGATTTGGCCCGAACAAACAGCCGGATACCACACCCGATCAGGCGGCCATTGATGATGCCCGCGCCCGGACAGGGCTAAAGCATCTGACGGTGATCAACCAGTACGGCCAGCAGTATCTGCAGAAAGACATCCCCGATCTGTTTGTCGATCTGTCGACGGTAGGTGAAGGTTACGCGGCGGATCACCTTGCCGCGCTGATGACGCAGGAAGGGATATCGCGCTACCTGGTCTCCGTGGGGGGCGCGTTAGTCAGCCGGGGCATGAACGCCAGCGGTAAACCGTGGCGCGTGGCGATTCAAAAACCGACCGATCGGCAAAACGCCGTACAGGCCATTGTGGATATTAACGGGCACGGCATCAGCACTTCCGGGAGCTACCGTAACTATTACGAGCTCGACGGGAAGCGAATTTCGCACGTGATCGATCCGCTGACCGGACGTCCCATCACGCATAACCTGGTCTCGGTGACCGTGATTGCCCCCACTGCGCTGGAAGCCGACGCCTGGGATACCGGATTAATGGTTCTCGGCCCGGAAAAAGCCAAAGAGGTGGTTCGTCAGGAAGGACTGGCGGTTTATATGATCACTAAAGAGGGCGACGGGTTCAAAACCTGGAGCTCGCCGCAGTTCAACAGCTTCCTGGTGAGCGACAAAAATTAAAAAGCAAGGTTGCGGGTTTTTTATCACTGGCACTCGGGCACGCTAAAGGTATGCTTGTAAGAGGAGCTGATGATGAAAAATCCAACCTATATGAATGATGAGGATCGCTGGCAGGCCGTTCTGGCTCGCGATCCGCGCGCTGACGATCGGTTTGTCTTTGCCGTGCAGACGACGGGGATTTTTTGCCGCCCGTCATGCCGCGCCCGTCACGCGCTGCGTAAAAACGTCTGCTTTTATCCCGATGTCCAGCATGCCGTTCAGGCAGGGTTTCGCCCGTGCAAGCGCTGCATGCCGGACAAACGCGATCCGAATCAGCAAAAGCTGGCGAAAGTGGAGCACGCCTGTCGCCTTCTGGAGCAGGATCCCGCGCTGATGCTTGAAGGCCTGGCGCAGCAGGTCGCCATGAGTCCTTTCCATTTCCACCGGCTGTTTAAGTCCGTCACCGGGATGACGCCAAAAGCCTGGCAGCAGGCGGCGCGGGGGCAGCGTCTGCGCGCGGCGCTTGCGCAGGGAAACAAAATTACCGATGCCGTGCTGGCGGCAGGGTTTCCCGACAGCAGCAGCTATTACCGCAAAGCCAACGATGCGCTGGGCATGACGGC
The DNA here is from genome assembly GCF_900324475.1 of Enterobacter bugandensis. Lineage (NCBI taxonomy): Bacteria > Pseudomonadati > Pseudomonadota > Gammaproteobacteria > Enterobacterales > Enterobacteriaceae > Enterobacter > Enterobacter bugandensis. Next base: position 3,242,355 of record NZ_LT992502.1, on the reverse strand, counting down.
GAAGCAGTACCGCAAAGGCGAGGTGGCGGTGCGTTACGCCATCGGCGACTGTTCGCTGGGACGCTGCCTGGTTGCGGAAAGCGAGCGGGGGATTTGCGCGATACTGCTGGGCGACAACGATACCAAACTGGCAGAAGAATTTGCGACGCTGTTTCCAAACGCGGAGCATGCCCCGCAGGAAGATGCCTTTGCCCAGCGTATCAGACAGGTCATTGCCAGTATTGATAACCACGCGGTGCCGCTGGCGCTGCCGCTGGATATACGCGGCACCGCGTTCCAGCAGCGGGTCTGGCAAGCCCTTCGTGACATCCCCTGCGGGGAAACGGCCAGCTATCAGATGGTGGCGAAGGCGATTGGCCAGCCCAATGCGGTGCGTGCCGTCGCGGGAGCCTGTGCGGCAAACAGGCTGGCGATTGTGATCCCCTGTCACCGCGTGGTCCGTACTGACGGCGCGCTGTCGGGCTATCGCTGGGGGGCGGCGCGAAAAGCGCTATTACTGAAACGTGAGGCGAAACGCCGGGAGGGATAATGCTCGATCTTTTTGCGGATGCTGAACCGTGGCAGGAGCCGCTTGCGCCCGGGGCAGTGATCCTGCGCCGCTTTGCACTCTCCCGTGCGGCGGCATTGCTTGCCGGTATTGAAGAGGTCACGGCGGTTTCACCGTTTCGCCATATGGTGACGCCGGGCGGCTACACCATGTCGGTGGCCATGGCCAACTGCGGCGAACTGGGGTGGGCGACGAACGAACGTGGGTATGTGTATGCCCCGAACGATCCCACGACCGGCCGGCCGTGGCCTCCCATGCCTGCGGTGTTTCAGGCGCTTTGTCACGAGGCTGCCGTTGCAGCGGATTATCCAGACTTCCGGCCGGATGCCTGCCTGATTAACCGCTACGCCATCGGCGCGAAGCTCTCCCTGCATCAGGACAAGGATGAACCCGATCTGCGCGCGCCCATCGTCTCGGTATCGTTGGGTCTGCCCGCCGTCTTCCAGTTTGGCGGATTGCGCCGCAACGATCCGCTCAGGCGCATTATGCTGGAGCACGGCGACGTGGTGGTGTGGGGCAGGGAGTCACGGCTGTACTATCACGGCATTCAGCCCCTGAAGCCCGGGGTTCACCCCCTCACTGGCGAGTACCGCTATAATCTGACTTTCCGTCAGGCGGGATTGAACAAACAAAAATAAGAATTATTCTTGATGTCCGCTCAGGGCAGTTTACACTGCTGGCTGATTTTTATTGTCCGGATTGCCTGCATGCAACTACTTCTTCTTGTCTGGCGTCAGTACCGCTGGCCCTTCATTGCCGTAATGGCCTTAAGCCTTGCCAGCGCGGCGCTGGGTATTGGCCTGATCGCGTTTATAAACGTGCGGCTGATCGAAATGGTCGATACCTCACTCTCGGTTCTGCCGGAGTTTCTCGGCCTGCTGCTGCTGTTGATGGCGGTTACGCTCGGCTCTCAGCTGGCGCTGACCGCGCTTGGTCACCATTTCGTTTTCCGCCTGCGCAGCGAGTTCATCAAGCGGATCCTCGACACGCAGGTTGAGCGCGTGGAGCAGCTCGGCAGCGCCTCCCTGCTGGCGGGGCTGACCAGCGACGTGCGCGCGATTACCATCGCGTTTGTCCGCCTGCCGGAGCTGGTGCAGGGGATCATCCTGACCTTTGGCTCGGCGGCCTATCTCGCCTGGCTTTCGACCAAAATGCTGGCGGTGACCGCGGTGTGGATTGCCATCACCATCTGGGGCGGTTTCGTGCTGGTGTCGCGCGTCTATAAACACATGGCGGTCCTGCGCGAAACGGAAGATAAGCTCTATAACGATTACCAGACGGTACTGGAAGGGCGCAAAGAGCTGACGCTCAACCGCGAGCGTGCCGAGCATATCTTCAATAACCTCTATATCCCGGACGCGCGCGAATACCGGCACCACATTATTCGCGCCGATACCTTCCACCTGAGCGCGGTGAACTGGTCCAACATTATGATGCTGGGCGCCATTGGCCTGGTATTCTGGATGGCGAACAGCCTGGGCTGGGCGGACACCAACGTGGCGGCGACCTACTCGCTGACCCTGCTGTTCCTGCGTACGCCGCTGCTCTCTGCCGTCGGCGCATTGCCCACCTTGCTGAGTGCGCAGGTGGCGTTTAACAAGCTTAAGAAGTTCGACCTGGCGCCATTTAAGGCTGAATTCCCGCGCCCGCAGGCCTTCCCGAACTGGCAGACCCTGGAGCTGCGCGACGTGACGTTCCGCTATCAGGACAACGCCTTCTCCGTGGGACCGGTCAACCTGACGATTCACCGCGGCGAACTGCTGTTCCTCATCGGCGGCAACGGTAGCGGAAAATCCACGCTGGCGATGTTACTCACCGGACTTTACCAGCCGCAGTCGGGCGAGATCCTGCTGGACGGTAAGGCGCTGAGCGCGGAGAAACCCGAGGATTACCGCAAGCTTTTCTCAGCGGTATTCACCGATGTCTGGCTGTTTGACCAGCTGCTGGGGCCGGAAGGGCAGCAGGCCAATCCGGCTCTGGTTGAGAAATGGCTTGCGCAGCTGCAGATGTCGCACAAGCTGGAGCTCCAGGACGGCAAAATCCTGAACCTCAAGCTCTCTAAGGGTCAGAAGAAGCGCGTGGCGCTGCTGCTGGCGCTGGCGGAAGAGCGTGACATCATCCTGCTGGATGAATGGGCGGCGGATCAAGACCCGCACTTCCGTCGCGAGTTTTATCAGGTGCTGCTGCCGCTGATGCAGGAGATGGGCAAGACCATTTTCGCCATCAGCCACGACGATCATTACTTCATTCACGCCGACCGTCTGCTGGAGATGCGCGACGGCAGGCTGAGCGAGCTGACCGGCGACGAGCGCGATGCGGCGTCGCGTGACGCGGTGGCGCGCACGGCCTGATGCCCTCACTCTAACCCTCTCCCACGGGGAGAGGGGATAATCGTGGCCGTAATGCCGCTTTTTTCTCCATCCCGCCTCGCTGTTTATTCTTATTTACATATCCTCGCGCTATGCTTAGTCTCAACTCATTTAATGGATTTATGATTGATGTCGGTATTAAAGAAAAACAGCGCCAGGCAGCGTGACCAGGAACGTGCGCGACTCATCTGGCTTCTCACGACCGATAAAGCGGTCACGTCTACGCTATTAGGCAAACTGACCCTGGCTGAGCAATATGATGTCGGCACCTTAGCCGACGATATTGCTGAGGTAGGTGCGCTGGTTGCTCATTTACCGCCGCCGGATCTGGCGGATACCCTGGAAGCGCTTCCTTCGGAAGAGCGTCACGCCCTCTGGCGCCTGGTACAGGATCACGAGCGCGGCCAGGTTCTGCTTGAAGCCTCGGAAAACGTCTGGGATGACCTGATCGATGAGATGAGCGATCGGGATATCCTCGACGCCCTGCAAACCCTGGATATCGACGAGCAGATTTACCTTGTACAGCATCTGCCGCGTAACCTGACCGGCCGCCTGCTGGCCTCTCTGCCTGCCGATGAACGTGCGCGCGTGCGTCAGGTGATGCACTACGAGAAAAACAGCGTCGGCGCGATCATGGAGTTCGGCGTTATCACGGTACGTCCGGACGTCACGCTCGGTACCGTGCAGCGCTACCTGCGCCGCCTGGGCAAAATGCCGGACAACACCGATAAGCTGTTTGTCACCTCGCGGGATAAAACCCTGCTTGGCGAGCTGGAGCTGAAAACCATCCTGCTCAACAGCGCCCAGCAGCGGGTGAGCGAGGTGATGGAAAACGAGCCGATGGTCTTCTCCCCGGAAGACGATGCGGAAAAAGCGGCGCGTACCTTTGAACGTGATGACCTTGTGAGTGCGGCGGTCGTAGACTCCGTTGGCAAGCTGATGGGCCGTCTGACCATCGATGAAATCGTTGACGTGGTTTATGAAGAGACCGATAACGACCTGCGCGCGCTAGGCGGGATCAGCGCCGAAGATGACGTCCACGCCTCCGTCGGTAAGGCGGTGAAAACCCGCTGGGCCTGGCTGGCTATTAACCTGTGTACCGCCTTCATCGCCTCCCGTGTGATTGACGGCTTTGAACACACCATTTCGCAGCTGGTGGCGCTGGCCTCGCTGATGCCGATTGTGGCCGGAATTGGCGGCAACACCGGAAACCAGACCATCACCATGATCGTCCGCGCGCTGGCGCTGGAAAATATTCAGCCCGGTAACTTCGCCTTTCTGATCTTCAGGGAAATGGGCGTGGCGCTGATTAACGGCCTGGTATGGGGCGGCATTATGGGCGGCATCACGTGGTGGCTGTATGACGATATGGCCTTAGGCGGCGTGATGATGCTGGCGATGGTGCTGAATTTGCTGGTGGCATCGATGATGGGCGTCATTATCCCGCTGACGATGACCAAACTGGGGCGCGACCCCGCGGTGGGGTCGAGCGTGATGATCACCGCCATCACCGATACCGGCGGTTTCTTTATTTTTCTTGGGCTGGCAACGATTTTTCTGCTTTAACCCGACGCTTAATGCGGGCGGGGATCAGTGCCATGACGATAATCCCGCCCAGCACGCCAACCGCCAGGTTGCCGGTTGATACCGTGGCGGCTACCGTCACCAGCATCACCACCGTTTCGGCAACCGGGGCATTTTTTATCGTGGCGGGCTGAAGGCTGTGCCAGCTGAAGGTTTTGACGGCAACAATCGCCATAATCCCCGCCAGCACCGCCATCGGGATTTTGGCCATCACTTCGCTGAGTGCCGTCACCAGGAGCAGCAGCACGATGCCCGCCGCAATGGTTGAAATGCGGCTTCGTCCTTTCCCCATCTCCACGTTAACGATGGTTTGTCCGATCATCGCGCAGCCCGCAATGCCACCGTAGAGCCCGGCCATGATATTCCCCACGCCCAGCCCGATGCTCTCGCGACGCTTGCTGGAGGGCGTAACCGTCAGTTCGTCCACCAGTTTTGCCGTCAGCAGGGACTCCAGCAGACCGACGAAGGCAATACTCAACGCGCACGGCCAGATAATGTTCAGCGTCTGTAAATTAAGCGGCACCAGCAGCTCGGTAAATCCAGGCAGACCGCCAGTCATTGAGCCTTCATCACCGACAGTCGGCAGGATCTGACCGGTGGTGACGGTGAAAAGGGTTAACAGCACAATCGCAATCAGCGGGGAAGGGACGCTTTTAATATAGCGCGGCACCCACAGCACAATCAGCAGCGTCAGCACGAACAGGCCCACAATCAGCGGGCTTCGGCTCCAGAAATGCGGCACCTGAGCGAAGAAAATCAAAATGCCAAGGGCGTTAACAAATCCGGTCATCACCGACTGGGGAATAAAGCGCATCAGCCTTGCCATGCCCAGCACGCCAAACAGAATCTGGATCACGCCAGCCATCAGCACGGCGGGAAGAATGTATTGTACCCCGTGCTGATGCACCATCGGGCCAATCACCAGCGCTACGGAACCGGCCGCAGCCGTGACCATCGCCGGACGACCGCCCAGCACGGAGAGAGCAAGACACAGCACCACGGAGGCGATCAGGCTGACCTTCGGGTCAACGCCCGCCACCACGGAAAATGAGATCACTTCGGGGATCAGCGCCAGAGCGGTAATCACGCCCGCCAGCGTTTCACGCGCCAGTTGTTTAGGGGAGTGCAGCACGCTGGCTACACTGTCTTCAGGGGATACGGCAGAATGAGGTAAGGACATAACAGTTCGCTGGTTAGGGCAGGCTTCCGTGCGCGCGATCACAAAGTGCAGCATAGTAGCCATAAATTCCTCCTTATACCAGTTGCGCGCCGCAATCCCCTACAAACAATCCATCATTAAATTTCACAATTACAATAATTTCGTAACCTTTAAACAATATTTAAAAGTTGTTACCGTGCCCACGCAGCTTTTTTCACCTGCAATTTCCACGCATCAAGCACTTTTACACTAAGGCATAAATTATGAAAAAAATGACTGCCATGCTCTTTTCTCTGGCTGTCGGGCTCAACGCCGTCTCAATGGCAGCGAAAGCAGACGCACCAAAAGAGCAGGAAACGGACGTCCTTTTAATTGGTGGCGGTATCATGAGCGCCACGCTGGGAACCTATCTGCAAGAACTGCAGCCGGACTGGTCCATGACCATGGTCGAGCGCCTCGATGGCGTGGCGCAGGAGAGTTCGAACGGCTGGAATAACGCTGGTACGGGCCATTCGGCACTCATGGAACTGAACTATACGCCGCAGAAAAAGGACGGTTCCATTAGTATCGAGAAGGCGGTAGAGATCAACGAAGCGTTCCAGATCTCGCGTCAGTTCTGGTCCCACCAGGTCAACAGCGGCGTGATGCACGACCCGCACTCCTTCATCAATACCGTGCCGCACATGAGCTTTGTGTGGGGCGAGCAAAACGTGAATTTCCTGCGCGCACGCTACGCTGCGCTGCAGCAGAGCACCCTGTTCCGCGGGATGAAATACTCCGAAGACCACGCGCAGATTAAAGAGTGGGCGCCGCTGGTCATGGAAGGCCGTGACCCGAACCAGAAAGTGGCGGCGACCCGTACCGAAATTGGCACCGACGTGAACTACGGCGAAATTACCCGTCAGCTGGTGGCGTCCCTGAAGAAGAAAGATAACTTCAATTTGCAGCTCAGCACCGAAGTGCGCGGCTTTAAGCGCAATGCGGACAACAGCTGGAGCGTGACGGTTGCCGATCTGAAAAACAATGAAGCCGAGCACGTCATTAAGGCTAAATTTGTCTTCATCGGTGCGGGCGGCGCGGCGCTGAAGCTGCTGCAGGAATCCGGTATTCCTGAAGCTGACGACTACGCGGGCTTCCCGGTCGGCGGCCAGTTCCTGGTGTCCGAGAACCCGGAAGTGGTGAACCGTCACCTGGCAAAAGTGTACGGTCAGGCTTCCGTCGGTGCGCCACCGATGTCCGTCCCGCATATCGATACCCGTATGCTTGACGGTAAACGCGTGGTGCTGTTCGGACCGTTCGCGACCTTCTCAACCAAGTTCCTGAAAAACGGCTCCCTCTGGGATCTGCTGAGCGCGACCACCACCTCTAACGTCAAACCGATGATGGACGTGGGCCTGGATAATTTCGACCTGGTGAAATACCTGATTAGCCAGGTGATGCTTTCTGATGAAGAACGCTTCGAGGCGCTGAAAGAGTACTATCCGCAGGCGAAGAAAGAAGACTGGCGTCTGTGGCAGGCGGGTCAGCGCGTGCAGATCATCAAGCGCGATCCGAAAGAGGGCGGCGTGCTGCGTCTGGGTACCGAAGTGGTGAGCGATAAGGATGGCACGATTGCCGCGCTGCTGGGTGCGTCACCGGGTGCATCTACCGCTGCGCCAATCATGCTGCACCTGATGGAAAAAGTGTTTAAAGACAAAGTTGCCAGCCCGGAATGGCAGGCGAAGCTGAAAACCATTATTCCATCCTACGGCACGAAGCTGAACGGTAACGTGGATGCGACGGAACAAGAGCTGGAGTACACCAGCCGCGTGCTGCAGCTGCAGTACGTGAAGCCGCAGGCTGCGGATGCTGCGCCGAAGGCGGAGCTGAAGCCTCAGCCGGAAAACAAGCCGGTTGCGGATATCGCGCTGTAAGGTAAAAGCAAAACGGTAACATCTGTTACCGTTTTTAGTTTAGCAGGTCGGGTAAGGCGAAGCCGCCACCCGACTTGTTTTTAACGTACTACCGCTTGTCCGACCGTCTCTTCTGCCTTCCACACGCGATATTTTACTTCCACGTTTTCAGGCGTATATACCACGATCGGCAACTTGCTGTTGTAGCGCAGCAGGCTGTTGTCGCCCAGATAGGCCGTCACAAATTTCTTCTCTTTCTTGCCGTCCGGGCAGGCCATCATGGTAGAGACCGGAGAGGTCACTTTATCAAAGACGTAATAGTCATAACCCCAGCCTTCCAGGGTTTTACTTTCCAGCTGGCCGCCCAGACGATGCTGATTGCAGTCCACTTCCAGCGTCTTGCCAATTAACAGTTCGACTTTGTAATTCGCTTCGTCCTGCTGAACCGGCAGTTGAATCACCTGACGCTTCATGCCTTTTTCCGCTTGCGGATAGGGTGCAACTTTTTCCAGCGGCTGCGCTTTTTGGGCGTCGCTGGCGAAAGCGCTGGTGCTGACGCACGCGGCGGCGAGAAGCGCGATGGCAAATTTAGGTGCGTTTTTCATTGTCATTCCTTTATGTCAAAACGGTCCTGAACACACTAACATAACGAGTATGAATGATTGGTGTGATTTACTTACATTTTCATTATATGCAGCGTAATAAACTTAATATTAACCGTTTTGGCAGGTGTTTGTACTGGTGTGGAGTGTGACGGGCGTTCGTGTTATTTTAGTCCATCGATAATGTTATTCATCTGTGAAAGGGAAGAGAGATGGTTCGTGCAAAACTGAAAACACCTGAAGGCCGCAAGTTCCTCCTGGCGCTACTCGTCGTGTTTATGATTGCTGCCGCGTGCGTCGGGCGGGCCACCATTGTTGGCGTCATTGAACAGTACAACATTCCTCTCTCCGCCTGGACTACCAGCATGTATGTGCTGCAGTCGGCGATGATCTTCGTTTACAGCCTTGTCTTCACCGTTCTGCTGGCCATTCCGCTGGGCATTTTCTTCCTGGGCGGACGTGAAAAACACTGAGCATTCACCTGCTATAAGAAGCCAGCCTGCGGGCTGGCTTTTTTATATGTGATGATATTTATTCGCATTTCCAGGGTATTCTGTGTCGAACAAGGTCGTTCGACATAAAGCAGGAGATGTTCAATGTTATCCCGGTTTGCAACGCTCAGCCGGATCCCGAAAGGCGTCTGGGTTGTGGGTGGGGTCAGTATGCTGATGGATATCTCCTCGGAGATCATTCACAGCCTGCTGCCGCTGTTTATGGTCACGACGCTGGGAGCCAGCGTGATTTTCATTGGCTTGATTGAAGGCCTGGCTGAAGCCACCGCGCTGTTTATCAAAGTTTTTTCCGGTGCCATCAGTGACTACCTGGGTAAACGTAAAGGACTGGCGGTGCTGGGCTACGGTCTTGGCGCGCTGAGTAAGCCGCTGTTCGCTATCGCCTCTTCGTCGGGCATGATTCTGGGGGCACGCTTAATCGACCGGGTAGGGAAGGGGATCCGGGGCGCGCCGCGCGATGCGCTGGTCGCTGACGTTACGCCGCCGGAACTTCGCGGCGCGGCCTTTGGGCTGCGTCAGTCGATGGATACCGTCGGCGCATTTCTCGGGCCGCTGCTGGCCGTAGGCTTGATGCTGCTGTGGAACGATGATTTCCGCACGATTTTCTGGATTGCGGTGATCCCCGGCGTCCTCGGCGTGGCGCTGCTTTTCTTCGGCCTGCATGAGCCGAAAACGCCCGTCGAACATAAACGCACGAACCCCATCAAAAAAGAGAACCTCAGGCGCCTCGGGAAAGGCTGCTGGTGGGTCATTGGCCTGGGCGCCATCTTCACGCTCGCACGTTTCAGTGAAGCCTTTCTTGTCCTGCGCGCACAGCAGTCGGGGGTGCCGCTGGCGCTGATCCCGCTGGTGATGGTGGCCATGAATTTGCTCTATTTCCTTTCAGCCTATCCGTTTGGCAAGTTATCGGACGGGATGAGCCACACCCGACTACTGCAGTGGGGCCTGGTGATGCTGATTGGGGCAGATATTGTGCTGGCGCTAAGCACCCACTGGGCTGGAATGCTTCTGGGCGTTACGCTTTGGGGAGTGCATATGGGGATGACGCAGGGGCTGCTGGCGGCAATGATCGCAAAAACGGCACCTGCGGATCTGCGCGGTACCGCCTACGGCATTTTTAGTCTGGTCAGCGGCGTGGGATTGTTAGTCGCCAGCCTGGGCGCCGGGGCCATCTGGGAAACGTTTGGCGCGGAATATACGTTTTATGCCGGAGCCGTGATTTGTCTTGTTACGCTGATGTACCTGCGCAAAACACCGGACGAGGCAAAATAAAAAACCAGCCGTAAGAGGCTGGTTTTTAATGTTTTTTTTGGTCGGCACGAGAGGATTTGAACCTCCGACCCCCGACACCCCATGACGGTGCGCTACCAGGCTGCGCTACGTGCCGACGCATAGAAAGAATACTACTCGATTCCGTTTCGAATGCAAGGGAATCCGTCGCTAACTGGTTTATTATTAATCAGTTAGCGATGAAGCGCTTCTCATCCGTCAGAACCTGTAACAGCAGGCTAAGCTGTGGTTTCTGGTCCTTCAGCCGTTCACCCTGCAGATTATAGGTCTGATAGTTCCCGTTGCTGTTCAGCACCAGCGTCAGCTTCGGCGTGGTCACCACCAGCGTGTTACCGTCAGCTGCAGTCACCCAGTTATGGCGGCGCGTGGCGCTGAAGAGATCCTGCCCCTGCGAATACTCGTTTGCTGGCGTACTGACGTGCAGCAGGCGCTGCATCAGGGTCGTCATGACGTCTTTATGTTCTGTGAGCATATTGATGCGCTGCGCCGGCGTTCCCGGCCAGTGGATCACCAGCGGAACATGCAGGTTTGGACGTGACCAGCTCATGCTCTTCGTCTCGTCGCCTAACGGTACGCCATGCCCCGCGGTCACGATCACGACCGTGTTATCAAGCTTGCCTGATTCACGTAGCGCGTCAAGCACGCGGCCAATCTGTGCGTCAACATCGCTGGCCGCGCGGCCGTAGCGGCGCGCAAAGCCTGCCTGGTTGCTGTCGTTAAGCGTTGTGCCGTTAAAGGCCACCCACGAGAACCAGCGGTTATCTTCCTGCGCGTAGCGCTGCAGCCAGTTTATCCACTGGTTTGCGGTCTGGGCATCAGACTGGCTCTGCGCGGCAGGCAGTGAGAAATCAGAGAGCAGCGCCTGGCGGTACAGTGAACTGTTGAAGCCGTCCGATGAGAACAGCCCTAACTGATAGCCCTGCTGATTAAGCCCGGTGATCAGCGCCGCAGGAATGCGCGCAGACAGCACGCCGTCCATGTATCCGGCAGAAATGCCATAGAACAGGCCAAAGATACCCGCATCGGTTGAGTTACCTGAACTCATATGCTGGGTAAATGATACGTTCTGACTCGCGAAATCGGCCAGCGCAGGCATCTGCTTCTCGTAACGAGAATAGTTGAGGCCATCGACGGTAATCAGCAGGACGTTTTGCCCGCGACCCATATCGCGATAGCGCAGATCGCTCAGTGGATACTGCACGCTAACCGCTTCCGGATTACCCTGTTCGACCAGACGGCGCTGGTACTCCTGGGCATCAAGCAGGCCGTGTTTCTCAAGGAAACGACGGGCCGTCATCGGATAAGAGAGCGGCAGGTTAGCGCGCTGCATGGTAATAGGGCGATAGAAGTTCGCATCCGCCCAGATATACATGAGGTGCGAACTGATAAATGAGACGAAAAAGAGCGCGGCGACGGGCTTCGCGTAATGGCGGCGTCGGGTCAGGCTGCGGAGCTTTTGCCAGCTCCAGGTGGCAAACAGCATCTCGATCAACAGGATCACCGGAACGCTGATGAACATCAGCTGCCAGTCGCGGGCCGTTTCGTTCTGGTCGGGGTTGATCACCAGTTCCCAGACGATAGGGTTGAGATGCAGGTGGAACCGGGTGAACACTTCACTGTCGATAAGCAGCAGCGTCATCCCCACCGTCGCAAGGATTGCGGACAAGAACCGCATCAAACGCTGCGACATGACGATAAACGTCAGAGGAAACAGGATCAGCAGATAGGTGGCGAATACCAAAAAGCTAAAGTGACCAACAACGCTTATCCAGGAGTAGATACGCCCGGTTAGCGTTGTGGGCCAGTCTGCGACAAACAGATAACGACAGCCAATTACCGTCGCTAGCAGAATGTTGAACAGGGCAAACCAGTGTCCCCAGCTGACCATCTGGGAGACTTTTTCACGGTAGCGCTGACGATTCGTCACCATAAACTGTTGTTCGTTTCCCTTAATGGGCCTGGTCGTTGCTGACGGATGACTGTAACGCCTGGGCGAAAGATTTGGCGATCGCCTGACGCTGAGCCGGAGCAACGCTGGTGTTGATAAGGTTGGTGACCATATTTCCCAAAACCATCAGGGAGAGATCGGTCGGCGTTTTATGTTTTTCCAGTACGTTGACCAGCTCACTGAGCAGTTGTTCAACGTGTTCATCACTGTAGCGGGAATGTTGTGGCATAAATCAAAATCAGTTTGTTGATGAAAGGGCAACATATTACCGTAGCAACAGCTTTTTTTCCCCTTTTTTATCTGTTGTTGCACACATGTCCTGGTGGTGGTTGAATACCGCCCGGTCTAAAAGGAGAGTTTATCATGAGTCTGGAAATCAACCAGATTGCCTTGCACCAGCTTATCAAGCGTGATGAGCAAACCCTTGAAGTGGTGCTACGCGATTCGTTACTGGAACCCACGGCAACCGTTGTGGAAATGATGGCAGAGCTGCATCGCGTCTACAGCGCTAAAAATAAAGCCTATGGTCTGTTCAGCGAAGAGAGTGAGCTGGCCGATAGCCTGCGCCTGCAGCGTCAGGGCGAGGAGGATTTCCTGGCGTTTAGCCGCGCGGCAACCGGGCGTCTGCGCGACGAGCTGGCGAAATACCCGTTCGCCGACGGCGGTATTGTCCTGTTCTGCCACTATCGTTACCTGGCGGTCGAGTACCTGCTGGTTACCGTGCTGAATAACTTAAGCAGCATGCGCGTGAACGAGCAGCTGGACATCAGCTCAACGCACTATCTGGATATCAACCATGCGGATATTGTGGCGCGTATTGATTTGACCGAGTGGGAAACTAACCCGGAGTCGACCCGCTACCTCACCTTCCTGAAGGGGCGGGTGGGCCGCAAAGTGGCGGATTTCTTTATGGACTTCCTCGGTGCCAGCGAAGGCCTGAACGCCAAAGCGCAGAACAAAGGGCTGCTGCAGGCCGTTGATGACTTCACGGCGGAAGCGCAACTCGATAAATCTGAACGCCAGACCGTGCGTCAGCAGGTTTACAGCTACTGCAACGAGCAGCTGCAGGCGGGGGAAGAGATTGAACTGGAGTCCCTGTCAAAAGAGCTGGCGGGCGTCAGCGAAGTGAGCTTCCAGGAATTCACCGCGGAGAAGGGCTATGAGCTTGAGGAGAGCTTCCCGGCGGATCGCAGCACGCTGCGTCAGTTAACCAAATTTGCCGGCAGCGGCGGTGGGTTAACCATCAACTTTGACGCCATGCTGTTGGGGGAACGCATCTTCTGGGATCCGGCCACCGATACCCTGACCATCAAAGGTACGCCACCGAACCTGCGCGATCAGCTTCAGCGCCGCACGTCTGGCGGTAAATAGCAGCCATAAAAAAACCCCGCCGAAGCGGGGTTTTCTCGACAGGTTTGCGATTACGCGCGAACGAAGTCGATGTGAGTCAGTTTTGGCTTGAACGCGTGACGCTGAACAGCCTGAACCTTCACTTTTTCTTCTTTACCGCCAACAACGATGGTCAGAACTTCGCTGTAGAACTCAGCTTTGGTCTGCATGTTCCACACTTTGTCGTGATCCAGTTCGATAGCAACTGGAGCAGCTTCGCCACCGTAAACGATAGCCGGGAACTTGTTAGCGTTACGCAGGCGGCGGCTCGCACCCTTACCCTGCACGTTACGTACTTCTGCTTCGATAGTGAACATTGATTTCTCTCTGTATTTAAAACCCTACTACAGGCGACCCAGCAGCAGGTGAGTGTTCTGCCCCACGGATGTGAAGCGGGCGGCATTTTATACTCAAATGCCCCGCACATCAATGAAAAGTCCCGTTAACCGCGCAATTCATTTGCCCGACGGAAGCGACCTTCATAGTCAAAGACCTTCTCGCGAACCTGCCAGAACTGGCCTTTCTTACGGGCGACCACGAAGTCGGGGTGGCGCAGCAGCGCCTGCTGATGCACGATATCCGCCACGGTTATCCAGCGCAGCGGCACGCCAGGCGTGCGGGTATGCGGCCGGATAAACAGCTGCTCAAATGCCGTGCGCTGGGCAGGCGTCTGAACCCTGAACCGTTCGCTGACGTCAGCGCCATCCTCGTCGTAATAGGTGATTTTCAGCCATTCGCCTTTTTCATCCGCGCCGGGCTGCAGCGCCATGCCGGAGCAGCGCAGCACCAGCGCATCTTTCAGCTTCAGCGCCGCTTTCAGCATGTCGTCCGGGTCCACCAGCACCGTGTCGCACTCGCGGCAACGGCGGGCGGCGATGTCATTTTCGGCGTTGCACTGCGGGCAGTTTTTGAAGCGGAAGCGGAAATCGCACTGCTCGCGATGCCCCTCATCATCCTCAAACCAGCCCTGACAGCGGCGGCCAAAGTGTTCAATCAGCGTGCCGTCGGCGGTGGTTTTTCCCCAGAAGGTGTTGGCAAAGCCGCAGGCCGGGCAAAACACCTGTACCGGCACGTTGTCGCTTTTGCCTTTTGGCGCGCCCACTTCCGGGGAGTAAAGATCGTGCGGGTTGCCGGCGTAATCCAGTATCAGGCAGTCGGTTTTGCCCGGCGCCAGGCGCAGGCCACGGCCGACAATCTGCTGATACAGGCTGACGGATTCCGTCGGGCGCAGAATCGCAATCAGATCGACGTGCGGGGCGTCAAACCCGGTGGTTAATACGGAGACATTCACCAGGTAGCGGAACTGCTGGGCTTTGAAAGCCTCAATCAGCCTGTCGCGCTCCGGGCCGGGCGTTTCGCCTGTGATCAGCGCTGCGTCGTCAGCGGGTAGCAGTCCCGTGATTTCGCGCGCGTGTTCGACGGTGGCAGCAAAAATCATCACCCCTTTACGCGTTTGCGCGAACTCTTCAATCTGGCTGATGATATGCGGCGTGATCCGCTTCTGTTTTTTCAGCTCATGGTTAAGATCCGCCTCGCTGAACAGCCCGTTGCTCTGCGCCTGTAAGCGGCTGAAATCGTACTGCACGACCGGCATATCCAGCCGCTCGGGCGGCGTCAGGTAGCCGTGCTTAATCATGTAGCGCAGCGGAAGTTCATAGATACAGTCGCTGAACAGCGCTTTCTCGTCGCCGCGCACCATGCCGTGATAATGAAAGCGGTAGATCCAGCCTTTGCCCAGACGAAACGGGGTTGCCGTCAGGCCGAGCAGGCGTAAGTGAGGGTTCACCTCTTTAAGGTGAGTGAGGATTTGCTGATACTGGCTGTCGTCGTCATCGCTGATGCGGTGACATTCGTCGACAATCAGCAGCGAAAACTCGCTGCTGAACAGATCCAGGTTGCGGGCCACCGACTGTACGCTGCCGAAAACCACTTTGCCGTGGCTCTCTTTGCGCTTCAGCCCGGCGGCGAAAATGTCGGCTTCCAGCCCCAGCGCACAATATTTGGCATGGTTTTGCGCCACCAGCTCTTTGACGTGGGCTAACACCAGCACGCGACCGCGCGCCAGGCGCGCCAGTTCGGCGATGACCAGGCTCTTGCCTGCACCGGTCGGGAGGACAATAGCCGCCGGTTCCCGGTGTTTACGGAACCAGGCGAGCGTCGCGTCAACGGCTTCCTGCTGATAGGGACGAAGTGTAAAAGTCATGGGGTCTCGGTTTCGTTAATCCGCATATAGTATGCCACGAAACTTTTTCCCTTGAGTGGCGCAACCAGACCATTATACTGAACCGTTCCTGACTGCTTCTTTTTTCGGACGCACGGTCCGACTTCCAGCACCATTAAGGCTAAAAAGATTTCATGCGACTTGATAAGTTTATCGCTCAGCAACTCGGCGTAAGCCGCGCTATTGCCGGGCGCGAAATTCGCGCCAACCGCGTTACCGTGGATGGCGACATTGTGCGAGACAGCGCGTTCAAACTGCAGCCTGACCATCAGGTTGAGTACGACGGCAATCCGCTGACCCAGCAGCACGGTCCCCGCTATTTCATGCTCAATAAGCCGGAAGGCTATGTCTGCTCAACGGACGATCCGGATCACCCGACGGTGCTCTATTTCCTCGACGAACCGGTAGCGCATAAGCTGCACGCCGCGGGCCGCCTCGACATCGACACTACCGGTCTGGTGCTGATGACCGACGACGGTCAGTGGTCGCATCGCATCACTTCCCCGCGCCACCACTGTGAGAAAACCTATCTGGTCACGCTGGAGTCACCGGTTGCGGATGACACGGCAGAGCAATTCGCGAAAGGCGTTCAGCTGCATAATGAAAAGGATCTGACCAAACCCGCCGTGCTTGAGGTCATCACCCCGACGGAGGTCCGTTTGACCATCAGCGAAGGACGCTACCATCAGGTGAAACGCATGTTTGCCGCCGTGGGTAACCACGTTGTGGGCCTGCACCGTGAACGCATCGGTGCGATTGCGCTCGATCCCGACCTGGCGCCCGGTGAATATCGTCCGCTGACGGAAGAAGAGATTGCCAGCGTCGGTCTGCCTTCGCACTAATTTCAGGAGAACCCTGTGACCACCAGGCCACATTCGTCGTTCAAAATTGTCTTCATTCTTGGCCTGCTGGCGATGCTGATGCCGCTGTCTATCGACATGTATCTGCCTGCGCTGCCGGTGATTTCCGCGCAGTTTGGCGTACCGGCAGGCAGCGCGCAGATGACGCTCAGCACCTATATTCTCGGTTTCGCGCTCGGACAGCTGCTGTATGGCCCAATGGCCGACAGCCTGGGGCGTAAGCCGGTTATTCTTGGCGGGACGCTGGTCTTTGCGGCCGCAGCGGTCGCCTGTGCGCTGGCGCAGAGTATCGATCAGCTGATTATCATGCGCTTCCTGCACGGGCTGGCCGCCGCTGCCGCGAGCGTGGTGATCAACGCCCTGATGCGTGATATCTACCCGAAAGAAGAGTTCTCCCGCATGATGTCGTTCGTCATGCTGGTGACGACGATTGCGCCGCTGGTGGCACCGATGGCCGGTGGTGCGGTGCTGGTGTGGTTTAGCTGGCACGCGATTTTCTGGATCCTGGCGCTGGCCGCGCTGCTGGCCTCGGCGATGATTTTCTTCTTTATTGATGAAACGCTGCCCGTCGAGCGCCGCCAGAAATTTCATATTCGAACCACGATAGGCAACTTTGCCTCGCTGTTTCGCCACAAGCGGGTGCTGAGCTACATGCTGGCGAGCGGGTTCAGCTTCGCCGGAATGTTCTCCTTCCTGAGTGCCGGGCCGTTTGTCTATATCGAGCTGAACCACGTTTCGCCGCAGCACTTTGGCTATTATTTTGCGCTCAATATCGTCTTCCTGTTTGTCCTGACCATCATTAACAGCCGCTTTGTCCGGCGGGTGGGCGCGCTGAACATGTTCCGTGCCGGGCTGTGGATCCAGTTTGTGATGGCGGTCTGGCTGGTGGTGAGCGCGTTTCTGGGCGTGGGCTTCTGGGCGCTGGTGATCGGCGTGGCGGCCTTTGTCGGCTGCGTGTCGATGATCTCGTCCAATGCGATGGCGGTGATCCTCGACGAATTCCCGCACATGGCGGGAACCGCATCGTCACTGGCGGGAACCTTCCGCTTCGGGATTGGTGCCATCGTCGGGGCGTTACTCTCTATGGCGACCTTTACTACGGCCTGGCCTATGCTGTGGGCGATGGCTTTTTGCGCAACCAGCTCTGTGCTTTTCTGTCTTTACGCCAGTCGGCCGCGAAAAGCGGCGCACTAACGCGCAGATAAGGCCCGAAAGGGCCTTTTTTGTTGACGCATATCAACCAAACTCGCGTTCGTTTATTCCGTGTTTGTTTATTTTATGTAAAATCTATTTATGTAAAAAGTCACATCATTGTATTCAAAAAGGTTGAGTTAGATCGCAGAAACGGGTACATATAGCGCCGACGCGAGCCTCGATACCGATAAAAAAGCGCTGAATAGTGCAGGTTGGCGATGATGTGTTACTATAAATGTAAATAAATTGTGAAGTAAATTTTGCTTCCGGGGAACGAACGTGAATACATTACAACTCTCCATTGTCCATCGCTTGCCCCAGAGCTATCGCTGGTCGGCGGGTTTTGCAGGTTCGAAAGTTGAACCGATTCCGCAAAGCGTCGTGGGCTGTGAGAATTGCCTGGTGGCGCTCAAGCTGCTGAGCCCGAGCGACGAAAATGCGTGGCGGGTGATGGAGCGTCTCAGCCAGGCCCTGACGGATATCGAAGTGGACAGCTCCGTACTGGAGTGCGAAGGGGAGCCGTGCCTGTTTGTCAAAAGCCAGGACGAATTCGCCGCGACCTGCCGCCTGAAAAACTTTGGCGTTGCGATTGCTGAACCTTTCTCCGGCCAGTATCCGTTTTAAGCGCTAGTCTGCCGCGAGCAGCTGGCGCGTGTAGTTCTGCGTTGGCGCAGTAAATACGCGCTGGCAATCACCCTGTTCGACCACCTCACCCTGTCGTAGCACAATCACCTGATGGCATAGCGCCCGAACCACCTGTAGATCATGGCTGATAAAGATATAGGCCAGCCGGTGCTTTTCCTGTAGCCCTTTGAGTAGCGCCAGGATCTGCGCCTGTACGGTTCTGTCCAGAGACGAGGTCGGTTCATCCAGAATAATCAGCTCCGGTTTCAGGATCAGCGCGCGGGCGATGGCGATACGCTGGCGCTGTCCGCCGGAAAATTCCGCAGGGTAGCGGTGGCGAGTGTCGGGATCTAAGCCCACTTCCGCCATCACCTGCATAACCTCCTGTTCCCGCTGTTGCGCACTCAGGCCAGGCTGGTGAACGCGCAGGCCCTCTTCGATAATCTGCAACACGCTGAGGCGCGGGTTAAGCGAGGAGTTGGGATCCTGAAATACCACCTGCATGCGGGGCCGCACGGGCAGCATCTGGCGGCGGTTCCAGCGGTGCAGCGGCATATCGTCAAACAGGATCTCGCCCTGAGAGGCAATTAAGCGCAGCAGCGCCAGACCGGTAGTGCTTTTCCCCGAACCGGATTCGCCCACCAGCCCCAGGGATTCACCCGGTCGCAGCGAGAAGCGGATATTTTTCAGCACCGGGTTCTGGTCAACGATGCGCCGCAGAACGCCTTTGCGGATCGGGAATGAGACGGATAAATCATCGACGCGCAGCAGCGGTGTGCTGTCTGCCGTGAGAGGCACCGGGTCGCCGGAAGGTTCGCTGTCGAGCAGGCGCTGCGTATAGGGATGCTGCGGCGCGTTCAGCAGCGTGGACGCGGTATTCTGTTCAACGCAGCGCCCGTTTTGCATGACCGCGACGCTGTCGGCCAGCTTTTTCACGATGCTCAGGTTGTGCGTGATAAACAGCAGGCTCATGTCCAGCTCGTCACGCAGCTCCCTCAAGAGCGTCAGAATTTGCGCCTGCACCGTGACGTCCAGCGCCGTCGTCGGCTCGTCGGCAATCAACAGTTCGGGGCGCGTGAGCAGGGCCATGGCAATCATTACCCGCTGGCGTTCGCCGCCGGAGAGCTGATGCGGAAAATCATTCAGCCGTTTGGCCGCGTTGCGTATGCCTGTACGTTCCAGACAATCCAGAATTTCGCCCCGCGCGGCCTCTTTGCGCATCCCCCGATGAAGTGACAGCACTTCATAGAGCTGTTTTTCCAGCGTATGCAGTGGGTTGAGCGACACCATCGGCTCCTGGAAGATCATGGCAATCTTATTGCCGCGAATACCGCGCAGGGTATGTTCATCAGCGTGCAGCAGCGAACTGCCGTGGAACAGAATATCCCCTTGCGGATAGCTCACGGGCGGGGAGGGCAGCAGACGCAGGATGGAGAGCGCCGAGACGCTCTTGCCCGAACCGGATTCACCCACCAGCGCCAGCGTTTCACCGCGCTGGATCTGCAGCGACAGGTCGGTGACCACGGTACGGGTCTCGCCCTGCTTCGAGAAGGCAATCGACAGGCGATCAATACTGAGAAGAGGCTGCGTCATCTTATACCGCCTTGTTGGGATCGAAGGCATCGCGCACGGCTTCGCCAATAAAAATCAGCAGCGAAAGCAGCACGGCCACGGAAAGAAAGGCGGTGATGCCCAGCCACGGCGCCTGCAGGTTGTTCTTGCCCTGCAGCAGCAGTTCGCCGAGCGACGGCGACCCCAGCGGCAGGCCGAAGCCCAGAAAGTCCAGCGAGGTGAGGGTGGTGATGGAGCTGCACAGAATAAAGGGCAGGAAGGTGAGGGTCGCCACCACCGCATTGGGAAGCATATGGCGGAAGATGATTGCGCGATCGCTCACGCCTAACGCCTGCGCGGCGCGAATATAGTCGAAATTACGGGTGCGCAGAAACTCTGCCCGCACCACGCCCACCAGCGCCATCCAGCCAAACAGAACGGTGATGCCCAGCAGCCACCAGAAGCCCGGCTGTACCACGCTGGAAAGCAGAATGATCAGAAACAGCGTTGGCATACCGGACCAGACTTCGATGATACGCTGCCCCCACAGGTCAATTTTTCCGCCGTAGTAGCCCTGAACGGCGCCGGCCACTACGCCCATTACGCTGGAGAAGACGGTCAGCATCAGTCCAAAGAGAATAGAAATCCGCGTACCGTAGAGGATGCGCGCCAGCACGTCGCCGCCGTTGGCGTCTGTTCCCAGCCAGTTTTGCGCAGAGGGCGGAGAAGGGAAGGGGGTTGTGGTCGCGAAGTTAATGCTGTTGGCGCCAAAGCGTACCGGAGCCCAGAGGGCCCAGCCGTGCTGTTCGATCTGCTGGCGCAGCCACGGATCCTGGTACTCCGCCGGGGTGGCAAACGGGCCGCCGAAGTCGCTTTCACTGTAGTTAGCCAGGACCGGCACGTACCAGCGGTCGTTAAAGTGCACCAGCAACGGTTTGTCGTTGGCGATCAGCTCTGAACACATGCTCAGGACAAACAGGACAGCAAAAATCCACAGCGACCAGTAGCCGCGGCGGTTATGGCGAAAACGGGTCCAGCGGGCCTGGTTAACGGGGCTTAAACGCGGCATCAGCGGCCCTCAAAATCAATTCGGGGATCGACCAGCGTATAGCTGATATCGCTGATGATATTCAGCAGCAGGCCAATCAGGGTGAAAATATAGAGCGTGCCAAACATTACCGGATAATCGCGCGATACGGTGGCTTCGTAGCCCAGCAGGCCGAGACCGTTGAGCGAGAACATCACCTCAATCAGCAGCGAGCCGGTAAAAAACATGCTGATGAACGTGGCTGGAAATCCGGCAATCACCAGCAGCATGGCGTTGCGGAAAACATGTTTCCACATAATCTGCTTCTCGCTGACCCCTTTGGCGCGGGCGGTCACGACATACTGCTTGCGGATTTCATCGAGAAAGGCGTTTTTGGTCAACATGGTCAGGGCGGCAAACCCGCCGATCACCGTCGCCAGCACCGGCAGCGTGATATGCCAGAGATAGTCGGTGATTTTCTGGTACCACGGCAGCGTGCTGAAATCGGCGGAGACCAGCCCCCGCAGCGGGAAGATGTCGAAATAGCTGCCTCCGGCAAAGAAGACAATCAGCAGAACGGCAAACAGAAACGCCGGAATAGCATAGCCGATGATGATGAAGGTGCTGCTCCAGATATCGAAGCGGCTGCCGTTATGCACCGCTTTTCGGATCCCGAGCGGTATAGAGACCAGATAGATAATCAGCGTCCCCCACAGCCCCAGCGTGACCGAAACCGGCAGGCTTTGCTTGATCAACGTTAATACGGACGCACTGCGGAACAGGCTATCGCCAAAATCAAAGCGGATATAATCCCATAGCATCTTGAAATAGCGCTCGTGTATCGGCTTATCAAAGCCGTAGCGATGGGTGATCTCGGCGATCACTTCAGGATCCAGCCCGCGCCCGCCGCGGTAGTGACTTTCACTGATATTCCCCACGCCGGTTCGCGCATGGCTGGCGCCCATGCCTTCTCCGCCGCCGCCGGGCATGCCGCCGCTGTTGCCAAACTCAATGGCGGCAATGGCCTGGTCGACCGGCCCGCCCGGGGCAATTTGCACGATAAAAAAGTTAATGGTGATAATGGCCCACAGCGTGGGAATGACCAGCAGAAGTCGGCGTATTAAATAGGCACCCATGATAATTCCTTATCGCCGCTCGGCGGGCAGTCTGGCGGCTTTATTCACGTCATACCACCAGGTGTCAAAGCCCAGAGAATAGACAGGGCGCACGGCAGGCACGGAGAACTTGTCCCAGCGCGCAAGGCGGTCTTCGCCCATATACCACATGGGCAGCATGTAGTAGTTCCAGGTTAACACCCTGTCGAGGGCGCGACCAAGCGGCAAGAGCTTATCTTTATCGCCCTGCGCCGCCACAATTTTCGCAATCAGGGCATCAATCGCCGGGCTTTTTACGCCTGGCGCATTGTACGAGGAGTCGATGTAGCTGGAGGCCCAGGAGATTTGCAGATCCGAGCTGGGCCACGGCTGCGCGGGCCACAGGCGTTGCATCATGTCGTAATCACGGCTGCGCATGCGGTTGGTGATCTGCGCGTTATCGACCTGGCGAATGTTCATGGTGATCCCCAGCCGCGCAAGGTTGTGCTTAAACGGCAGCACCCACTGATCGTTGCCACCGGAGGAGAGCAGCAGTTCAAAGCTTAAAGGCTTGCCGGTTTTCGCATTGACGCGTTTCTGGTTCTTCAGCTGCCAGCCTGCCTCATCCAGCAGCTTGCTGGCCTTCAGCAGGTTGTCGCGGTCGTAGCCGTCACCCTTTGAAGCGGGCGGCTGAAACACCGTGGTAAACACCTCCGGCGGCACTTCCGCTTTCAGCGGCGCCAGCAGGAGCAGTTCGTCGGCTTTAGGGTAGTCGCGCGCGGCATATTCGGTGTTCTGGAAATAGCTGTTCGCGCGGCTGTACGCCCCGTAAAACAGGGCTTTGTTCATCCATTCAAAATCGAAGGCCAGGGAAATGGCTTCCCGAACGCGGCGGTCGGTAAATACCGGGCGCTGAATATTAAACGCCAGCCAGCGCGTGTCCTGGGCGGATTCGTTTTTGTGCTCGTCTTTGACGATGTAGCCTTTCGTGAAGTTTTTGCCGATATAGCGGGTCGCCCAGTTTTTGGCGCTGTTCTCCACGCGTAAATCGAAGGCGCCGGCCTTGAACGCTTCAAACGCCACGTTATCGTCGAGGTAGTAGTCATAGCGAAGGGTGTCGAAATTCCAGCGCCCGCGGTTTACCGGCAGGTTAGCCGCCCAGTAATCTTTCACCCGGGAATAGACCACGTACTGCCCCATGCGCCAGTCGGTAATGCGGTAAGGGCCACCGGCCAGCGGCGGTGTGGAGAGCGGGTCGCTTAACTTATGGTTTTTCCAGAACGATTCAGGCATCACCGGCAACGAGAACAGGCTAAGCATATTCTCTTTGTTCGGTTCGCTCAGCTCAATGCGTACGGTGAGGGGCGCAATGGCGCGCACCGTTGCGCCTTTATACACAATGCGGAACTGGGGAACGCCTTCGGTCATAAATTTATGAAACGTAAAAGCGACGTCGCTGGCCTTGACCGGCGTGCCGTCGTGAAAGCGGGCCCGGGGGTTTAGGGTAATTTCGGCCCAGGCGAAGTTATCCGCGTAGCGCACGTTATCGGCAATCAGCGGGTAATAGCTGCCGGGTTCATCATCCGACGTGACAAAAAGCGTGTCATAGAGCGATTCCGTTCGCGCCGCGGCCACGCCGCGCAGGGCGAAGCGGTTAAAGTTGTCGAACGTTCCCGTAGCCGAGAGCGTGACCTTTCCACCCTTAGGGGCGGCAGGATTGACGTAATCGAAGTGCGTAAAATTGACCGCGTATTTTGGCTCGCCAATCACGGCGAACGCGATGTTCTCTTTGATGGTTTGCGCCTGGCTGGACAGGCTCACGACTGCCAACCAAAGCAACATAAAGCGCATAAACATCTCGCGGCGGCTCCCTCTTTTACAGACCGGCTCAGTTAAGCTGAATAATAAGTGACGCCACGGGCAATGTGAAATTATTCCCCGTCAGGCGACACTGTATTTTGCCACGTGCGGAACTGCTCCAGCGGCATCGGGCGGCTAATCCAGTAACCCTGCAAGTAATTAACCCCATGCTCGCGCAGCCAGGCCGCCTGTTCCGGTGTTTCCACCCCTTCCGCAACGGTCGACATATTCAGTCGTCTTGCCAGCGTCAGTACGGCATCCAGCACCGGGGAGGTGACGGTTTCTGTGCCAATGGCGTTGACAAAACCACGGTCGATTTTCAGGTAGTCCATGGTGAAATGTTCAAGATAAATCAGCGCGCTGTGGCCGGTGCCGAAATCGTCGATGGCAATTTCAAACCCTTCGTTATGCAGCCATTCGAAGAGGCTGTTAGCTTCCCGATGGTTCAGCATATCGCGCTCGGTAATTTCCAGTACGATCTGGAAGTAATCAGGCGGCAGCAGGGCTTTGAAGGTGCGCATATCGTCTTTGAAGCTTTCCGCATGCAGATGCCCCGGCGCGATATTAATGCCCACTTTGGCACCCGGCGGCAGCACGGTCTGTAGCACTGGCGCATCGTGAATAATCAGGTCAAAAAGATGCAGCGTGAGCGGAACAATCAGCTTCTGCGCTTCGGCAAAATTGATAAAGGCGTCCGGCGGGATCTCACCCATGGTCGGGTGCTTCCAGCGCATCAGCACTTCAAGCCCGGTCATCCTGAGCGATTTGGCGTCGACAACGGGCTGATAAACCACATAAAACTGGCCGCGCTTGATGGCGCTCAGAATCTCTTTGCCCGGATTGAGACGCGTCGTGAGGATGTAGAAGTTAAGCGACCCTGCCGCAATCCCGCACACCAGCCCGAAGAACAGGGCGTAAAGTATCTCATCGGTCGTCCACTCCTCGGCGTACAGGTTGATGGTCAGAGGAACGTCTTTGAGCGTCGCGGTGCGCGCCGGCGTTTCATGTAAATCCTTCGCTTTGACGAGGGTGCTTGAGGTAGTGGATAACGCATTGTCGCCGATGACGATCGCGATGCCTGCAAACTCGTCCTGGCGCGCGGTGTAAAGAAGGTACGGCGTCAGGTTGAGATTCACCGAGGTGAATACGCCGCCGTCCTTCACAAGCGGATTACGATACCAGATGGCAATTGCGGGCTTATTGGGCAGCATGGGCGTGCCGGGGAGCAGTGCGATATCAACCTGCTTGTTGATGTGCAGCTCGGGTATCAGCTCCTCCATCGGGGCATTCATTGGCCCTGTGGCTGACGAGCAGAACGCCATTTTGTCTCTGACCAGCAGGAAGGCGCGTACGTTGAGGCTGAAGGCCGCGCGTGAGGTCAGCTCCGCGTTAACGTCCTGGCAATTATTGAGCGTCAGCGGCTGGAGCACGTCGATGGAGGCTTTCAGCTCGTCAAAATAGCTCTCCATGTAGATGCGCACATCCATGATCAACGTATCGAATCGGATTTCCCGCTTGTGGTAGCTCCAGAAAAATTGCAATGAACCCAGGAGCAGGGCGGCGATCAGGCCGGTAATGATACTGAGGAACAGTATCTTTCGATGACTGGAGAAGTAGCGGGTGAGCATAAACGTCGTGGTTCCTGAATTGCCGCTGATTGTATTCATTGTAACGGGCAAAAAAAAACACCGCCGAAGCAGTGCTTTTTTTTATTGTATCGCCAGCCAAGGGATAACCAACGATACAATTATCGTATTAACTGCGGGTCAGTACGCGGCGCGCTTCGTTGTAGCGCTTCTTCCAGTACGGTTCATTCATGCTGGAAATGGTCACACCGCTGCTGGTGGAGGCATGTACAAACTGGTCATTACCAATGTAGATGCCCACATGTCGACCGGTAGAACCTGCACGGAACAGCACTAAATCGCCGGTGCGCAGTTTGGTACGTGAAATCGACTTGCCCATCTCCTGCTGTTCGTAGGTCGAACGCGGAAGATCTAACCCAAATTGCTCGCGGAAGGTACGCTGTACAAAGCCGGAACAATCAATGCCTTTTTTAGTGCTGCCGCCAAGACGGTAACGCACGCCTTTCCAGTCAGCATACTGGTCCATAATGCGGGACTTCACGTCCAGATTACGTACCATATTTTCAAATTCATCCTGAGAGGCTTGCAGTGAAGAGGAATCTTCCATTCCCACAACACGCGTCTCAGGATGCATATTCTTTGCGGTGTTCGATGTACTACATGCAGATAACAGTACCGCGACTGCTATCGCCGGGATCCCCCGTAAGATATATCTCAGAAACGGTTGAGATTTGACCATTTTGTTTATTTTCCCTTGAAGTCCTTAACGACAAATATCGTTATAAAAATGCCAAACGTGACGAGACTAATTATCTGTTCACATTGAGACAATTGTTTCTGGTGACATTTGTGGTGCAGCGCACAAAATTATTCACCATCGAAATAATTATCTCCATGGGGCAAAACGAGTTCGAGATTAACCGATTGCCAGGGCTATTGCGAGTAAAAAGAGCCTTTTTTTTATAAGAAATTGTGATACAGAAAGTAAAAATTTGTCATTGCACAAAATAGCGGCAGATCCGCCGCGTAATCGTGCAATTGATTCATTTTTATCACGAATGTGATGACAAGAATATGACAGCGCAGAAAGATCGCGGGAAGGGCATTATCAGGGATCGTGATGATCCCTGATAGTTTACGTTAAAAAACGGTAATTATTTGTTCAATTTTTGTTGCTTTCTACGCGGAAGATAGCGATCGAAAAGGGTAATTAGGCGATCGCTCAAAGGCGTCATCAGAACCCACGGCAGACCAATCAGCACCGCGGAAAGGGAACCCACGACAATATCCGTCAGCCAGTGCGCGCCAATCATCACGCGTGGGAAGGCAAATATCACCACAATAAGCAGGGCGATTGCGAACGCCTTCTTACCGAAATAGCGCAGCATAAACCCAGAAAAAATAAGCAGCATCATGCCGTGATCGCCCGGGAAACTGTCCTTCGAGGCATCTTTTGTTGGAATATGCAGCAGTTCACTCACGCGATAAATATTCGGGAAAGAGAGCGAAGGACTTGCACGTTTTACCGGCATCAGATGTTGTGCCAGCTGATTAATGATCACCGCAGCCAGAAGCATCACCAGTCCGATAATCAGGATGCGGCGACGCCCCGTGTCATCCTCTTTGAGCCAGAAAGAGAGCATCAGGCAGCCCATGGCCAGCAGGGAAAAGCCGTCAAAGGCGCGGTTATTGGTAATCGCCACCAGCCACAGAAAGGCATCACTCTTCACCAGCCCCTGGTTGAAGAAATGAAACAGGGATGAATCCAGCGGGAACCAGAAACCGTGATTCACCGGGATATACCAGGAGAAAAAGAGCGCCAGACCGGCGACATTAAGCAGTAGTATCTGGGGAATTCGAGTCGTCATAACGTTCTGCATTGAGTGAAAACTGGGGCAACGTTAGCCGCCCGAACTTAAACGAAGCTTCAACAGGCTGGACTGCAGGGCATTCCAGTCGGCGTTAACCGCACTAATTAACTCTATTCGGCTGTCAGGTGGCGCGACGTTTTGCGTTTCGATAAAGAAATCGTCGCCCTGGCGGTTGATCCGCACCAGCCCGTCTGGCGTGCGCATGATCCCTTTCACGCGGTCGACCGGCGCAAGCCTGGCCCACTCAAGGATGCCAATGGTATCGAAAACGGTATCGGCATCGAAAATCCATCCGCAGGCCTGATACCCCTGACCGCTGTTAAGGTTACGACGCCAGCGCTGGTGTTCCGGCAGGCTAAGCGCGGCCAGACCCTGCTTTGCAGAATGGTGATGCGCATGCTCTGCGCTGGCCGGGAGTTGCGCCAGGTTCAGACGGGGAAGATCCAGCAGGGCGCTATCAATATTCCCCTGAGTGGCCTGCACCCGCGTCCGATTGCCGCCGAAATGTTGCCACCACGCGCCCAGCGCGGCCCGGCTTTCCGCCGTGGCGCGATCTTCTTTATTGGCGACAATAACGTCTGCTGCGGCGAGCTGATCGCGAAAGTTCTCATTGGCCACCGCTTTTTCATCCAGAAGCTGACGCGGATCGAGCAGGCACAGCGTGGCGCGAAGATCGATCCACGGCTCGTAAACCGGGGCGGTCAGTAAATCGAGGATCTGCTTCGGGTGGCCCAGACCGGTAGGTTCAATCAGCAGGCGGTCCGGTTTGCCCTGACGCAGCAGCGTATTGAGGCCTACCTGCATCGGTAAGCCGTTTACGCAGCACATGCATCCGCCGGGGATCTCTTTAATCATTGCGCCGCTGGATGATAGCAACGCGCCATCAATGCCCACTTCGCCGAATTCATTGACCAGCACGGCCCATTTCTCGGCGGGATCTTTATTCGCCAGCAGATGAAGAATAGAGGTGGTTTTACCGCTGCCGAGAAAACCGGTGATGAGGTTGGTTTTGGTCACGTGCGCTCCGCAAGAGAATTGTGATGCTATAACACTATGCTCTTATCCTGGCGAAAAACGGGCGCAATGAGAAGGGGGAGGGCGAACGGAGGCAATGTCCGTTCGCATTAAGCGCAATAATCGCTAAAGATTTAACGTTTCAATAACAGCCTGGCGTGCGCCACGGCGGGTGATGCGCTGGTAGGCCTGGCTAACAGCCTCAGCGAAAACGCTATTTTGCGCGAGATCGTGACCGAAGACCTCGCTCAGCCCCAGCAGCGCATTGACGCGGTCGGCGTCGCTGCTGGCCTCGACAATCGTGCGGATTTTATCGCTGAGGGGATCGCGAACGTCAATCGCGTTGCCGCGTTCGTCGAACCCGCTGACGTAGCGTATCCAGCCAGCGACGCCCAGCGCCAGCAGCGGCCATTCTGTTTTACGCTCAAGGTGGACGCGGATGCCATCCAGCATTCGCTGCGGCAGCTTCTGGCTGCCGTCCATCGCGATTTGCCAGGTACGATGCTGCAGCGCCGGGTTAGCAAAGCGCTCAATCAGGCTGTCGGCATAGGCAGTCAGGTCGACATCCTTTATACGCAGCGTAGGCGCCTGTTCATCCAGCATTAGCCGCCGGGCGGCTTCGCGGAAGGTGGCGTCCTCCAT
The DNA here is from genome assembly GCF_900324475.1 of Enterobacter bugandensis. Taxonomy (NCBI): domain Bacteria; kingdom Pseudomonadati; phylum Pseudomonadota; class Gammaproteobacteria; order Enterobacterales; family Enterobacteriaceae; genus Enterobacter; species Enterobacter bugandensis. Next base: position 3,213,519 of record NZ_LT992502.1, on the reverse strand, counting down.
GCATTCATTAATATGCGCGTACCCGGCGAGATACCCCAGATACGCCAGGAAAGAGTGGCTGCCGTTAAGCATACGTAATTTCATCTGCTCCCAGGGCAGAACGTCCTGCACCATCTGAACGCCCGCCACTTCCCACTCCGGACGCCCGGCGACAAAATTATCTTCCACTACCCACTGAATAAACGGCTCGCAGCTTATGGCGCACGGATCGTCAACGCCGAGCGCGTCGGCGATCTCCGCAAGCGAGGCCTCCGTCGCGGCGGGAACAATTCTGTCGACCATCGTTCCCGGAAAACTCACGTGGCCCTCGATCCACTCCGCCAATGCCGGGGAGCGCTTTTGCGCCATGCCAAGCACCGCATTTTTCACCACGTGGCCGTTGTCCGGAATGTTGTCGCAGGAAAGCACGGTAAACGCAGGCAAGCCGCGCTCGCGGCGGCGATTAAGGGCTTCGACCAGGATCCCCGGCGCGGAATGCGGCTCAGCGGGATTTTCCAGATCGTGGACGATCCGGGCGTTTTGTAAATCCAGCTTACCGGTCGCGGGATCGATGCAGTAGCCTTTCTCCGTAATGGTGAGCGACACAATCGCCACCTGCGGCTCGCAAAACTTCTCTATTATCGCGGGCAGAGAGTCCAGCTTTGCATTCAGGCATTCATGTACGGCCCCGACAATAATCGGCTGATTTCCTTCAGCGCCTTTCTCCAGCACGGTAAACAGGTGATCCTGCGCGCGCAGCTGGCTCATCAGCACTTCGCCGCTGAACAGGCTAATCTCACAAATTCCCCAGTCGCCGCCTTTTTCATTCAGCACCCGGTTTGTTAACAATGCCTGATGCGCGCGGTGAAACGCACCGAAGCCGAAATGGACGATGCGGGAGCGCAGTTGATGACGATCGTAGCGCGGTTGTTGAACCTGGGCTGGAAGGGCGGTTGAGGCAATTGTCTTCATGAAATACACACCTGATTAACCATTAATTAACAATGCCAGTCTAAAGTTATATGACAGCAAATAAAATTGGTAAGCCGTAAATATCCCCGTTCTGTGAGTTTGATCAATCAATGTGCGGCGGCGTGTTGACCCTTCACAGCAAACATGTATGGTAGTCGTCATTGCAGTAACCCATATTGGTATAACAACTTGAGAGGATGAGGCAATGGAACAAACCTGGCGTTGGTACGGGCCGAACGATCCGGTTTCTCTTGATGATGTGCGTCAGGCTGGCGCAACGGGTGTCGTCACGGCGCTGCATCACATTCCTAACGGCCAGGTATGGCCGGTTGAGGAGATTCAACAGCGTCAGGCGCTGCTGGCGGAGAAGGGGTTAACCTGGTCTGTGGTAGAAAGCATTCCGGTTCACGAAGATATCAAAACCCATTCCGGGGAATACCGGACCTGGATTGCAAACTATCAGCAGAGCATTCGCAACCTGGCGGCCTGCGGCATTGATACGGTCTGCTATAACTTCATGCCGATTCTGGACTGGACGCGTACCGACCTGGAATATCAGATGCCGGACGGCTCGAAAGCGCTGCGTTTTGACCAGATTGCCTTTGCGGCGTTTGAGCTGCACATTCTGAAACGCCCGGGCGCCGAAGCAGATTACACCGCTGAAGAGCAGCAGCAGGCCCTTGAATGGTTCAATGCCGCCAGTGAAGCGGACGTTGAGAAGCTGACCCGCAATATCATTGCTGGCCTGCCGGGTGCGGAAGAGGGGTACACGCTGGATCAGTTCCGCGCGCGTCTGGCGGAATACGGCAATATTGATAAGCAGCAGCTGCGTGAAAACATGGCGTATTTCCTGCGCGCTATCGTTCCGGTTGCGGAAGAAGCCGGCGTGCGTCTGGCGGTACACCCGGACGATCCGCCGCGTCCTATCCTCGGCCTGCCGCGTATCGTGTCTACGATTGAAGATATGCAATGGCTGAAAGAGACGGTCGACAGCATCTATAACGGCTTTACCATGTGTACCGGCTCCTACGGCGTGCGCGCTGATAATGACCTCGTGCGGATGATAGAAACCTTTGGCGATCGTATTCACTTTACGCATCTGCGTGCGACCTGCCGGGAGGAGAATCCAAAGACCTTCCACGAGGCCGCGCATCTGGGTGGCGACGTAAACATGGTGGCGGTGGTCGACGCTATTCTGGCTGAAGAGGCGCGTCGCAAGCAGGCGGGCGATATGCGTCCTATTCCGTTCCGTCCGGATCACGGACACCAGATGCTGGACGATCTGCGTAAGAAAACCAACCCGGGCTATTCGGCGATTGGCCGCCTGAAGGGGATGGCGGAAGTGCGAGGGGTCGAGCTGGCGCTGAAGATGACGAAGTATCCGGAGCTTCTGTAACCGGAATTGTCGGGTGGCGAAGCCGCCACCCGACAAATGCCATAATCAGTCAGCACGACCCATATAGCGTTTTTCTTCAATATGGATGCGGATCTTCTCGCCAGCGGAGAGATATTCCGGCACCTGCACAACCAGACCGGTGGTCAGGGTCGCTGGTTTGTTGCGCGCACTTGCTGACGCGCCTTTGATGCCCGGCGCGGTTTCAACGATTTCCAGATCCACGGTCTGCGGCAGTTCAAGCGCCAGCAGCACGCCGTCCCAGGTCAGTACCTGCATGTCTGGCATACCGCCTTCAGGAATGAACAGCAGCTCTTCTTCGATCTGATCTTTGGTGAAGATGTACGGGGTGTAATCTTCTTTATCCATGAACACGTATTCGTTGCCGTCGATGTAGGAGAAATCAACGTAGCGGCGGGTCAGGGTCACGGTATCAACGATATCGTCACCTTTAAAACGTTCTTCCACCTTCAGGCCGGTACGCACATCGGCGAAACGCATTTTGTACAGCGTCGCTGCACCACGGGCGCTTGGTGCCTGAATGTCGATGTCTTTCACAATCAGCAATTTGCCGTTGTAATTCAGTACCATACCTTTCTTAATTTCGTTCGCTCTTGGCATTGCAGTAATCCTGTCTACGGGAGGTAAAAAATATCGCGCCAAATTACTCGCGCGCGGCCTTTCAGGCAAGTGGAATTCGTGGCTTTTGCTATCAATACGCAAAAGGTGTTACTGTGCGCCCGATGCCCGACTGTACGGGTGTTCGCCACCGAGAGAGCATGTATGGATTGTCGTCCAGATTGCGGCGCGTGCTGTACCGCTCCGTCCATTTCAAGCCCCATTCCAGGCATGCCTGAAGGCAAGCCCGCCAATACCCGCTGCGTTCAGCTCTCTGAATCCAACCTGTGTATGATCTTTGAGTCTCCCCTGCGCCCGAAGGTCTGTTCCGGGCTTCAGCCATCAGCTGAAATGTGCGGCAGCACGCGCGCGCAGGCAATGACATGGCTGCTGGAGCTGGAAGCGCTCACCGCGCCTTAAACGTCCTTGATCCTCGCCAGACAGCCAATCGTCAGCGTACACATCACCAGCGCAATCCAGAACACCGTGTGGTAGTTCCAGATCTCGGCAACGATACCGGCCATCGAGCCCGCGATAATCCAGCCCACGCGGGTGGTATTAGTATAAAGGGTGGTGGCGGCACCTGCCTGCCCCGGCATCAGATCCTGGAAGTAGAGCATGCCAATCCCCGCCAGGATGCCGATATACACGGCGTTCAGCAGCTGTAAAGCAAGAAGCAGGGCTGGCGTATGGACCGTCAGCATGCCAACGTAGAATAGCAGCCCGGCGACGGCCGCAATGCGCATTAAAAAACGCTTTCCAAAACGCTTCGCATAATAGCCTGCAATCAGCATGGTTGGGATCTCAAGACCCGCGGCGGTGCCCATCATAATGCCGGCCAGCTTCTCCGGCAGGTGTAGCTCATCAATAATAAACAGCGGCATGTTAATGATATACAGGCTGTTGGTGCCCCACATCAGCGTGCAGATAACAAACAGGAGCAGGGCATCGCGGCGGTTACGACGCGGCGCTTCCAGCACGCCCGTTGCCACTTTGGGCTCTTTGCGCATTGACGGCAGAAAAAACCATACCATTGCGCCGCACGCCACAAACGCGACCGCCGCGCTCAGGTACATCACCGTAAAGCCAAACCCCATTGCCAGCGCGTAGGCCAGCGGCGGGCCAATTACCCATGCCAGCGACACCTGAGCGCGCAATATCGAGCTGAACATCACCGCTTCCCGCCCGGTATGGTCGGCATGTTCGCGGGCAAGGGCAAACAGCTGCGGGTTGGCGGTTGAGCCAAAGCTGCTCAGAAAAACGCCGATGAATAGCAGAATGAAATAGTTACGGTTCCAGGCAAACAGGACGCAGGCCAACACCCCCATCAGACAGCAGAAAACGATCAGGCTTTTACGATCGCCTTTGCGGTCGGAACGACCGGCGAGAAACTGGCTGACAAGAATGCCGATGATGGCGCTTCCGGTAAAAAAGAAGCCAACCATCGCCGGACGGGCGTGAACTTCGTTGGTCAGGAACAGGCTCAGCGTCGGGGTTTGCAACGCACCGGCGATGCCCGTAAAGAAGGCAACAATCAGGAACGCCGTTGACGTCAAATCAAAGGGCTTCAGCGCGGTGGCCGCAGGGGTGTTATGCATGTTTTATAATTAGCGAGTAACAGAGAGGGGCGGAGTTTACGCCGTCAGTTAAAAAATAAACAGTGGGTGAAGTCAATTACCCCACGAAAAATCAAAATGGCATTTCAACTTACTCCCCACCTGGCTGAACTTAGCTGAAACTGGTTTGCTGAAGTTCAGCAAAATTTAGCTGAACGCAGAAGAAATGTGCAGTATCTCTAAATTCTGATATCGGAAATACGACATTTCTTGCAAGCCAATGCAGAAAGCGCAAGACTTTTTGAAACGTTTCAGCGCTATCTTGTTTTAACAAACGGAGCAGGCTAGCGCATTTTTTCTCATGTAAGCTGAAACGATTCACTTTCAGCAGGAGAGGAGAACCATGTTCCAGTTATCTGTTCAGGATATTCACCCGGGCGCTCAGGCCGGGGATAAAGAAGAGGCTATTCGTCAGGTTGCCGCTGCCCTTGTGCAGGCGGGTAACGTCGCGGACGGCTACGTAAACGGTATGCTGGCGCGCGAGCAGCAGACCTCCACCTTCCTCGGCAATGGCATTGCCATTCCGCACGGCACAACCGACACCCGCGACCAGGTGCTGAAAACCGGCGTTAAGGTCTATCAGTTCCCGCAGGGCGTGCTCTGGGGCGACGGCCAGGTGGCTTATGTTGCTATCGGTATCGCGGCGAGCAGCGACGAACACTTAGGCCTGCTGCGTCAGCTGACGCATGTCCTGAGCGATGACTCCGTGGCGGAACAGCTGAAGTCTGCAACAACCGCTGAAGAGCTGCGGGCGTTGCTGATGGGCGAAAAACAGAGTGAAGCGCTGAAGCTGGATAACGACACGCTGACGCTGGATGTTGTGGCCTCCGATCTGGTCACGCTGCAGGCATTGAACGCGGGTCGCCTGAAAGAAGCGGGTGCCGCTGATGCCACCTTTGTGACGCGCGTGATTAACGATAAACCGCTGAATCTCGGCCAGGGCATCTGGCTGAACGACAGCGCTGAAGGCAACCTGCGTAGCGCAATTGCAGTGAGCCGCGCCGCCACCGCGTTCGACGTTGAGGGCGAGACAGCAGCCATGCTGGTGACCGTGGCGATGAACGATGAGCAGCCGGTTTCGGTGCTGAAGCGTCTGGGCGATCTGCTGCTGAACAATAAAGCTGAAAAACTGCTGAACGCCGATGCGGCGACCGTGCTGGCGCTGCTGACCAGCGACGACGCTCTAACGGACGACGTGCTGAACGCCGAGTTCGTGGTGCGCAACGAACACGGCCTGCATGCCCGTCCGGGCACCATGCTGGTCAACACCATTAAACAATTTGAAAGCGAGATTACCGTGACCAACCTGGATGGTTCGGGCAAACCGGCCAACGGCCGTAGCCTGATGAAAGTCGTCGCGCTGGGCGTGAAGAAAGGCCATCGCCTGCGCTTCACCGCGCAGGGCGCAGATGCTGAACAGGCGCTGAAAGCAATTGGCGACGCCATCGCGGCAGGTCTGGGGGAGGGCGCATAATGAGCAGACGTGTTGCGACTATTACGCTGAACCCGGCTTATGACCTGGTGGGGTTTTGCCCGGAAATTGAACGCGGCGAAGTTAACCTCGTGCGTACCACTGGCCTGCATGCTGCGGGCAAAGGGATTAACGTCGCGAAGGTGCTCAAGGATCTCGGTATCGACGTCACCGTAGGCGGATTCCTCGGTAAAGATAACCAGGATGGCTTCCAGCAGCTGTTCAGCGAGCTGGGCATTGCCAACCGTTTCCAGGTTGTGCAGGGCCGTACCCGCATCAACGTTAAGCTGACGGAAAAAGACGGCGAAGTGACCGATCTTAACTTCTCCGGTTTCGAAGTGACGCCAGCTGACTGGGAGCGCTTTGTGACCGACTCCCTGACCTGGCTGGGCCAGTTCGATATGGTGTGCGTCAGCGGCAGCCTGCCGTCCGGCGTCAGCCCGGAAGCGTTTACCGACTGGATGACGCGTCTGCGCAGCCAGTGCCCGTGCATTATCTTCGACAGCAGCCGCGATGCGCTGGTGGCGGGTCTGAAAGCCTCTCCGTGGCTGGTGAAGCCAAACCGCCGCGAGCTGGAGATCTGGGCAGGACGCAAGCTGCCGGAATTAAAAGATGTGATTGAGGCCGCCCATGCGCTGCGCGAGCAGGGTATTGCTCACGTGGTGATCTCGCTGGGTGCAGAAGGGGCGTTGTGGGTTAACGCTTCAGGTGAATGGATTGCCAAACCGCCGTCAATGGAAGTAGTGAGCACCGTTGGCGCAGGGGATTCTATGGTTGGCGGCCTGATTTACGGCCTGCTGATGCGTGAATCCAGTGAACATACATTACGTCTTGCCACCGCCGTTGCAGCCCTGGCCGTGAGCCAGAGCAATGTCGGTATTACCGATCGTACCCAGTTAGCCGCGATGATGGCGCGCGTTGACTTAAAACCTTTTAACTAACAGCAGGAGAGGAATAATGAAAACGCTGCTGATCATTGACTCCGGTCTCGGACAGGCTCGCGCCTACATGGCGAAGACCCTGCTGGGCGCGGCGGCACAAAAAGCACACCTGGACATCATTGATAACCCAGGCGATGCCGAACTGGCGATTGTCCTGGGCGATAAAATTCCCGCTGACAGCGCGCTGAACGGCAAAAAAGTGTGGCTGGGCGATATTAATCGCGCGGTGGCACACCCGGAACTGTTCCTGAGCGAAGCGAAAGGTCACGCGACCGTCTACAGCGCGCCTGTCGCGGCGGCTCCTGCTGCGGCCTCGGGTCCGAAACGCGTTGTCGCGGTCACGGCCTGCCCGACGGGCGTGGCGCATACCTTTATGGCGGCTGAAGCCATTGAAACCGAAGCGAAAAAACGCGGCTGGTGGGTGAAGGTTGAAACCCGTGGCTCCGTGGGGGCGGGCAATGCCATTACGCCGGAAGAGGTCGCTGAGGCCGATCTGGTGATTGTGGCGGCAGATATCGAAGTGGATCTGGCGAAATTTGCCGGCAAACCGATGTACCGCACCTCTACCGGCCTGGCGCTGAAAAAGACCGCGCAGGAGTTTGATAAGGCCCTGGCAGAAGCCAAACCGTATCAGGCCACCGGCGCAGTAAAAACGCCGACCGAAGGCAAAAAAGAGTCTGCGGGCGCATACCGTCACCTGCTGACCGGCGTGTCCTACATGCTGCCGATGGTGGTTGCGGGCGGCCTGTGTATCGCACTGTCGTTCGCGTTTGGTATTACGGCATTTAAAGAAGAAGGGACGCTTGCGGCTGCGCTGATGCAGATCGGCGGCGGTTCAGCGTTCGCGCTGATGGTGCCGGTGCTGGCGGGCTTTATCGCTTTCTCCATCGCTGACCGTCCGGGTCTGACCCCGGGTCTTATCGGCGGTATGCTGGCAGTGAGCACCGGCTCCGGCTTTATTGGCGGTATCATCGCCGGTTTCCTCGCGGGTTACGTCGCGAAGCTGATTAGCTCGAAGCTGAAGCTGCCGCAGAGTATGGAGGCGCTGAAGCCAATCCTGATCATTCCGCTCATCTCCAGCCTGGTGGTCGGTCTGGCGATGATCTACCTGATTGGTAAGCCGGTTGCGGGTATCCTGGCGGGCCTGACCCACTGGCTGCAAACCATGGGCACGGCGAACGCGGTGCTGCTGGGCGCAATCCTCGGCGGCATGATGTGTACCGACATGGGTGGCCCGGTGAACAAAGCGGCATACGCCTTTGGCGTTGGCCTGCTGAGTACCCAGACCTACGCGCCGATGGCGGCGATCATGGCGGCCGGTATGGTGCCACCGCTGGCGCTTGGCCTGGCGACGATTATTGCCCGTCGTAAGTTCGACAAAGCGCAGCAGGAAGGCGGTAAAGCGGCGCTGGTGCTGGGCCTGTGCTTCATCACCGAAGGTGCGATTCCGTTCGCGGCGCGTGACCCAATGCGTGTTCTGCCGTGCTGTATCGTCGGCGGCGCGGTAACGGGTGCCATCTCCATGGCGATTGGCGCGAAGCTGATGGCACCGCACGGCGGTCTGTTCGTCCTGCTGATCCCTGGCGCCATCACCCCGGTACTGGGTTATCTGCTGGCGATTGTTGCCGGTACGCTGGTGGCAGGCCTGTCTTACGCGGTGCTGAAACGTCCGGAAGCGGAAGTTGTGGCAAAAGCAGCGTAAGCACTAAGCAATAAAAAAGCCGGGTGCTAATGCAACCCGGCTTTTTTTATGCCGCCTGTTCTGCGGTTTGCTGAGCCTTCAGCCAGGCAATCTCCTCCGCCCAGATATCCGGATTGATGGTTTCCAGCACCATCGGAATACCGTCGAAGCGGGCGTCCTGCATAATAAAGCGGAAGGCATCGTGACCGATATTGCCTTCGCCCAGGCTGTGGTGGCGGTCAACGCGGCTGCCGAACGCGCTTTTCGCATCGTTCAGGTGCATACCGCGCAGATATTTAAAGCCAACAACGCGCTCGAACTCCTCGAAAGTATTTTTCGTGGCCTCGGTTGTGCGCAGGTCATACCCGGCGGCAAACGCATGGCAGGTATCAATGCACACGCCCACGCGAGACTTATCTTCCACGCCGTCAATGATTGCCGCCAGATGTTCAAACCTAAAGCCGAGGTTGCTGCCCTGACCAGCCGTGTTTTCAATCACTGCGGTGACGCCTTTGGTCTTATCCAGCGTCATGTTGATGGATTCGGCAATGCGCGCCAGACAGGCATCTTCATCAATCTGCATCAGATGACTACCCGGATGGAAGTTCAGCAGCGTCAGCCCGAGCTGTTCGCAGCGCTGCACTTCATCAAGGAACGCCTCGCGGGACTTATCCAGCGCTTCCTGCACCGGATGCCCGAGGTTAATCAGATAGCTGTCGTGGGGAAGGATCTGACCCGGCCCGTAATGGAATTTTTCACAGGCGGCTTTGAAATCGTCAATGACCTCAGCGGTGAGCGGCGCGGCGCGCCACTGGCGCTGGTTTTTGGTGAACAGGGCGAAAGCGGTAGCCTCAATTTCGGCGGCGCGAATGGCGGCATTCGCCAGGCCACCTGCAGCGCTGACGTGCGCTCCAACGTATTTCATAAAAAAACTCCTGTTAACCCGAAACGCTTATGATAGCGGGTTAACAGGAGAAGGACGAGATGGTTTATGCCATCAGGCTGTGCACGGCGAGGTTAATCGCACCGCCGCCGACAATCAGCCAGATGAAGAGCACCAGCGCCATCAGCAGCGGCTTCGCACCGGCTTTTTTCAGCGCGCTGACGTGCGTGGTCACCCCCAGCGCCGCCATCGCCATCGCCAGCAGCACCGTATCCAGCGTCACCAGCATCTCCACTACCGCTTTCGGCAGCAGGTGGAAGGAGTTAAAGATAGCGACCACGATGAACAGGATCGCAAACCACGGAATGGTGATTTTGCTCTTCTCGCTGCCGCCAGCCGGTGCCAGCTGTTTAACACGGGCCGCGAGGAAAATCAGGAACGGGGCCAGCATCATCACGCGCAGCATTTTGGCAATGACCGCCGCGTTTTCCGCTTCCGGGTTAATGGCGTGACCTGCCGCCACCACCTGCGCCACTTCGTGCATGGTTGAGCCAATATAGATGCCGTAGGTTTCCGGGCTAAACCAGTGCGCCACCAGCGGGTACATGGCCGGATACAGGAAGATTGCCAGCGTACCGAAGATAACCACCGTCGCGACCGCCACCGTCACTTTACTGGCTTCGGCTTTAACGACGGGTTCTGTTGCCAGCACTGCGGCCGCGCCGCAGATGCTGCTGCCTGCGCCGATTAACCAGCTGGTTTGCTTATCCAGGCCAAACACTTTCTGACCGATAAAGCACGCCAGTAAAAAGGTGCTGGTCAGCGTCAGGACGTCAATGGCAATCCCGCTGACGCCCACGTCCGCAATCTGCGAAAAGGTGAGACGGAAGCCGTAAAGGATAATCCCGAGACGTAATAAATGCTGCTTGGCGAAAATCACGCCGCCGTCACAGGATTTCCAGATGTGGGGGTAAACGGTGTTCCCGACCACCATGCCGAGCAAAATGGCCAGCGTTAACGCGCTGAACCCTGCACCGGCCACTGCCGGAATACTGCCGCCCCATAAGGCCACGCCGGTGACGACGGCGCTGAGCGCAAGGCCGGGCACGAAGTGCCACACTGTACGATGATGTTGTAAGGTGATTTCTGACATAACCTTCTCCTTTGTCTGGCTAAAGGTTACGGCGCGCTGGCTTAAAAATAAAATTGATTATATATTTATAATCAATCTTTATAAGTGGTAAGCAACCATGCACATTACATTGCGTCAGCTGGAAGTGTTTGCCGAGGTGCTGAAAAGCGGCTCGACGACCCAGGCGTCACAAATGCTGGCGCTCTCGCAGTCTGCCGTCAGCGCGGCGTTGACCGATCTCGAAGGCCAGTTGGGCGTCCAGCTGTTTGACAGGGTAGGGAAGCGACTGGTGGTTAACGAACATGGCCGCCTGCTTTACCCGCGCGCGCTGGCGCTGCTGGAGCAGGCTATTGAAATCGAGCAGCTGTTCCGCGAGGACAACGGCGCGATCCGCGTTTTTGCCAGCAGCACCATCGGCAACTACATCCTGCCGGAAGTGATTGCCCGCTACCGCCGGGATTTCCCGACCCTGCCGCTGGAGATGAGCGTGGGTAACAGCCAGGACGTGATCAACGCGGTGATTGATTTCCGCGTGGATATCGGACTTATCGAAGGTCCTTGCCACAACGTCGATATCATTGCCGAGCCCTGGCTGGAGGATGAGCTGGTGGTGTTTGCGTCTCCGGCCTCGTCGTTATTGCAGGGTGAGGTGACGCTGGAGCGGCTGGCGCAGGCGCAGTGGATCCTCCGCGAGCAGGGTTCCGGCACGCGTGAGATTGTCGACTACCTGCTGCTGTCGCATCTGCCGCATTTCCAGCTGGGAATGGAGCTGGGAAACTCAGAGGCGATTAAGCACGCGGTGCGTCATGGCCTGGGCATCAGCTGTCTTTCCCGGCGGGTGATTGCCGAACAGCTGGAGACCGGATCGCTGGTGGAAATCCCCGTTCCGCTGCCAAAACTGGTGCGCACGCTGTGGTGCATCCACCATCGTCAGAAACACCTGTCCAGTTCGCTGCAGCGTTTTCTGCGCTACTGCGAGATGTAAAAGCGCCCCTCACCCCAAAGGGGAGAGGGAAAAATAATGCGTTACTTATAATCCTGGACGCGTCATGAAGCTCTCTTATAACAGGGTATTTCTGCCGGAAGGAACGCAGATCGTCTGCTACAATTGCGCCTCATTTATTAAATGGACAGCATTTTCACATGGTTTCAGAAACTAAAACCACAGAAGCGCCCACGCTACGTCGTGAACTCAAGGCGCGTCACCTGACGATGATCGCCATTGGCGGCTCTATCGGTACAGGTCTTTTCGTTGCCTCTGGCGCAACGATTTCGGCAGCCGGCCCGGGTGGGGCATTATTCTCTTATATCCTGATTGGCCTGATGGTTTATTTCCTGATGACCAGCCTGGGCGAACTGGCGGCATACATGCCGGTGTCAGGTTCGTTTTCGACCTACGGACAAAAATACGTTGAGGAAGGCTTCGGCTTCGCGCTGGGCTGGAATTACTGGTACAACTGGGCCGTCACCATCGCCGTGGACCTCGTCGCCGCGCAGCTGGTGATGACCTGGTGGTTCCCGGACACGCCGGGCTGGATCTGGAGCGCCCTGTTCCTCGCCGTCATCTTCCTGCTGAACTACATCTCCGTGCGCGGCTTTGGCGAAGCGGAATACTGGTTCTCTTTGATCAAAGTGGCCACCGTCATCATCTTTATCGTCGTCGGCGTGGCGATGATCGTGGGTATTTTCAAAGGGGCTGAACCTGCGGGCTGGAGTAACTGGACCATCGGCGACGCGCCGTTTGCCGGGGGCTTCTCGGCGATGATTGGCGTGGCGATGATTGTCGGCTTCTCCTTCCAGGGCACGGAGCTGATTGGTATCGCGGCCGGTGAATCCGAAAACCCGGAGAAGAACATTCCGCGCGCGGTGCGTCAGGTGTTCTGGCGTATCCTGCTGTTCTACGTGTTCGCTATTTTGATTATCAGCCTGATCATTCCGTATACCGATCCAAGCCTGCTGCGTAACGACGTGAAAGACATCAGCGTCAGCCCGTTCACCCTGGTCTTCCAGCACGCGGGCCTGCTCTCAGCGGCGGCGGTAATGAATGCGGTGATCCTGACGGCGGTGCTGTCGGCGGGTAACTCCGGCATGTACGCCTCCACCCGTATGCTTTATACCCTGGCCTGCGACGGCAAAGCGCCGCGCATTTTCTCGAAACTGTCCCGCGGCGGCGTACCGCGCAACGCGCTGTATGCCACCACGGTGATTGCCGGCCTGTGCTTCCTGACCTCCATGTTCGGCAACCAGACGGTGTACCTGTGGCTGCTTAACACCTCCGGGATGACGGGCTTTATCGCCTGGCTGGGCATTGCCATCAGCCACTACCGTTTCCGTCGCGGCTACGTCATGCAGGGTCATGACCTGAATAACCTGCCGTACCGTTCAGGGTTCTTCCCGCTGGGGCCGATTTTCGCCTTCGTTCTGTGCCTGATCATTACTCTGGGTCAGAACTATGAGGCCTTCCTTGCGGACACCATTGACTGGGGTGCCGTCACGGCGACCTACATTGGTATTCCGCTGTTCCTGATCATCTGGTTTGGCTACAAACTGACGAAAGGAACCCGCTTCGTTCGCTACAGTGAAATGGATTTCCCGGAACGATTTAAACAATAACCGCGCTTCCTCTCTTTCAGCCCGCTCAACCGAGCGGGCTTTTTTATGGGCAGATCAGAAGCTGTAGGTCATGCCAACCGTATAGCGACGCCCGTCCAGCACGGTGTCATACGTGTCGTAGTCAATCTGCTTATCCAGCACGTTATACACACCGGCGGTAACCAGCAGGTTTTTGTTCGCGTTGTAGCGCAGACCGACATCAACCTGAGTGTAGGACGGTGTGCCCTGGGACATTGACGTGCGGCTCAGGTACTCAGACGTTTTACCGCGAAGGTTCAGACGGCTCCAGAAACCGACGTCGGGCGTCGCCTGCCAGTCCAGGGTAGTGTTGAACATGTGCTTCGGCATCTTGTTCAGCGGCTTGCCTGAGAACTGACCGCTCTTCTGCTCAGATTCGGTATAGGTATAGTTTGCGGTCCAGTTTACATCGCGTGAGATTTTCCAGCCGAAGGAGGACTCCACGCCGCGCATGTTGGCTTTGTCCACGTTAACGCGGTCGCTCACGAAATCATAGCTGTGATCGCCAATCGTACAGGCGGGATCGGCGCTGCTGTTACAGCGGCGAACTTCCGTAATCTTGTCCTTGAAGTCGGTATTAAACAGCGTCACGCCGGCATTCAGGTTATCGTTGTTATCCCAGAGCAGGGCGAGCTCTTCGCTCAGGCTCTTCTCTGGTTTCAGATCCGGGTTGCCGACGATGATACCGTCAAGACGGCCGCCACCCGTTACCTGGCCCCAGCTGGCAGACGACTGACGCAGATCCGGCGCACGATAGCCAGCCGAAACCCCGCCTTTCAACGTCCAGTGATCGGCCAGGTGCCATACGCCGTAACCGCGCGGCGTCCAGTTCGTCCCGTAGTTTTGGTCTTTGTCCATACGCAGGCCGCCGGTCAACGTAAAACTTTCCGTCATTGACCATTCATCTTCGGCAAACAGGGCCCAGCTCCAGCGCGTCAGTTTATTCAGACCGTCCGCCGCTTCCAGCTGATTGCCCTTGTCGCGCAGTTTCTCATACCGATACTGTCCGCCGAGGGTCAACGTATGATCGCCGAGGAAAATCTGGTTCTGGTTGTTGAAGGTGGTGTTATAGGAGCGCATTTCGCGACCTGGATTATTGGTCTCTTCCTGCTGGATATAGCTGGTGGTATTGAAGTCGTCGTAATACCCGCTGTGGGTTAACGAGTAGGTCGTGTGCTCATAGCGCGAGTCGCTTTTGGTATTTGGCGTACAGGTTGTTCCCCGGCAGGTTTCAGCCGCTTTCGACATCCCTGGCGTGCTGTTTCTGTCCTGAAGCTCGCGAGCAAAGTCGAGGTCGAAATCGTTCTTCTCGTCCGGCGTGAAGTTCAGGGTAATGCCACCGTTACGCATTTTCTGCTCGTTATACCCGTTCACGATTTTATCTTCGGCGCGGCGTGACAACAGCCCCGTCACTTTTGCGCCAAGCAGACCGTCAATCAGAGGACCAGAAGCGTAGGCGTTGGTCTGGAAGATATCGCCGGAATCATGGTTTTCCTGGAAGGTTGCATCGCCGTGCAACGAACCGGTCCAGGCTTTAGTGTTTGAGACTTTTTTGGTAATGACGTTGATGACGCCACCCATCGCATCGGAGCCGTAAAGTGAGGACATCGGGCCGCGGATAACCTCAATGCGCTCAATGGACTCCAGCGGCGGCAGCCAGCCTTGTTCAATACCCGAGTTGTCGCTGTTTGGGCGGGTGCTTCGCGTACTGACGCGTTTGCCGTTCACGAGGAACAAGGTGTACTGAGATGCCATGCCGCGAATGCTGATATCACTGCTACTCCCGCCGCCGGTGACGACCACGCCCGGGACGTCTCTCAGGGCATCGGTAACATCACGGTAGGCTTTATCTTCAATCTGCTGTTTCGAAATAACAGAGATGGAGGCGGGGGCATTCTGGATCTTTTGTTCAAAACCCGTCGCGGTGACGACAACGGTGTCCTGATCGGCTGCGTGAACGAGAGGGGTGAATGTGGCAGCGCCAACGGCGACGGCCAGGAGCTTAATGCGGGGTATTGTCATTTGTACATTCCGTATAAAAATGAATAAAACTCCATCAGGATAACCCTGAGAACTGTATGTTTTTGTCTTTTAAGAACTCTTTAAGATGGAGAAGAGCCTGGAATTGTACAAAAGAATGAAGAATTGTAAACACAAATGATAATTGAAATCATTTGTGTTTGAGGAGAGTGAAAGGAAACCAGCCTGGATTCAAGCGGATAGAACTATGTAAATGAGGGGGAGGGGAAAGGCCCGGTATGCAGGAGGCTACCGGGCAAAAAGGCTGAACTTACCTGAACAGATGTTCCGCATGGAAGCGGAGATGATCTTCAATAAAGGACGCCATAAAGTAATAGCTGTGGTCATACCCGGGCTGAATGCGCAGCGTCAGCGGCCAGTCCTTCTGGCGCGCCGCTTCAGCCAGAACCGCTGGCTGTAACTGTCCGGCGAGGAACTGATCCGCATCACCCTGGTCGATAAGCATCGGAATCGCATCTTCCGTCCGGCTTGCCAGCATCAGCGCGCAGCTGTCCCATTCCTGCCATTTCTCTTCATCTTTACCCAGATAGTTTGTGAAAGCTTTTTGTCCCCACGGCACCTGCGTTGGGTTCACAATCGGCGCGAACGCAGAGACGCTGGTGTATTTCCCCGGGTTTTTCAGCGCCATGATTAACGCCCCGTGCCCGCCCATGGAGTGCCCGCTGATGGCGCAGCGGTCGCTCACCGTAAATTCGGCCTTAATCAGCGCTGGCAGCTCGTCGCGAATGTAGTCATACATGCGGTAATGGCTCGCCCACGGCTGCTCGGTGGCGTTGAGATAAAATCCGGCACCTTTGCCCAGGTCGTACCCGGCATCGTCCGCCACATCATCGCCGCGCGGGCTGGTGTCGGGCATCACCAGCGCAATGCCCAGCTCGGCCGCAATACGCTGCGCGCCCGCTTTGGTAGTGAAGTTTTCGTCATTACACGTCAGGCCTGAAAGCCAGAATAGAACCGGCGGATTTTCCGTCGGGGGCAGGAAAATGCTGAACGTCATAGCACAGTTCAGCGTGGTGGAGTCGTGCCGCCAGCGCTGCTGTCGACCTTCAAAACAACGGTGCTCTTCGAGCAGTTCCATGCAGGGCTCCTTAATGAGAATAGCTATTCATTAGAGCCATAATACAGCGTTTTCATTTACCTGTGAGCAACTTTCACTTTCGCGGAGCGGCGAGATGCTGCATCATAAATTTACTTTTCTTTAACAATTGGAGCGGTCATGGCGCTGCGTATTGCGCTTAGTGGGTTTGTCGTTCTGGTGGTGGCGATGGGGATAGGGCGCTTCGCCTTTACGCCTCAGGTGCCGCTGATGATTGCCGCCGGGCAACTCACGCTCACCAGCGCAGGTCTGGTGGCGGCGATGAATTATCTGGGCTATCTGGTGGGCGCATGGGATGCCATGCGGGCCCACCGCTTTGTTGAAACGCGACTCTGGCTTGGCATCACCGGTGCGGTTGCGCTGACCTTGCTCTCCGCCGCCGCGGATAACGCCGTTGTGCACGGCCTGCTGCGCTTTGTGATTGGCTGCATGAGCGGCTGGTCAATGGTGCTGATTGCCGCCTGGAGCAACGAGCGGCTGGGACAGCTGGGTAAACCGGGGCTCAGTGCCGCCGTGTTTGCTGGTCCTGGCGCGGGCATCGCCCTGAGCGGCCTGCTCGCGGTCTATATTCAGGCGAAATCCCTTTCGGCCGGTGCGGCGTGGCAAATCTACGGCGTGCTGGCGCTGGTATTGGTCGCGCTGGTGGCGCGCTATTTGCCGCGTTCCGGACAGCTTCATCGACCCGGCAGCGCGCCAGAGCCGCTGTTGCTGACGACGGATCTCAAGCGCCTGGTCTGGAGCTACAGCCTGGCGGGATTTGGCTATATCCTTCCGGCGACCTTCCTTTCGCAAATGGCGGCGGTGCGTTTTCCCGGCAGCCTGTTTGCCCAGTTTGTCTGGCCGATTTTTGGTGCCGCGGCCGTGGTGGGGATTGCGCTCAGCATTCTTTTGCGCCACACCTCAACGGCTAACCGCAGGCTGGCTATCGTGCTGTGGTTACAGGGCGCGGGCGTGCTGGCGGCCTGGCTGTTGCCGGGCATTGGCGGCTTGCTGACGGGCGGGCTGCTGGTGGGAGGCGGGTTCCTCTGCGCGGTGCAGCTCTCTCTTTTATACGGCCGCGAGCTGGCGCCACACCACACGCGCTATATGGCGGGGCTGCTCACCACCGGGTATGCCATCGGGCAATTGGTGGGGCCGGTGACCTCGGCGTTATCAACCTGGCTAACCCACCGGCTGGAGCCTGCGCTGGGGCTGGCTGGCGTTGCGCTGTTTGTCGCAGGTGCCCTGGTCTGGAATCGCCACGCTGAAAGGCAACAGCAATTGCAATAATTATCGTCGTGAATACTGGATTATGTGCGTCGCCTCACGCACAATGAGCGCATACTTTTGCCACAACGAGGGCGAAAGACGCCACACCTGCAGGAGAACAAAATGTCATCACTCAGTAAAGAAGCTGCCCTGGTCCACGACCCTGCTCGCGCGCGGTCTTGAAACGCCACTGCGTCCGCCCGTTCAGGATATGGACAATGAAACCCGTAAAAGTCTGATTTCCGGGCATATGACCGAGATCATGCAACTGCTGAATCTCGATCTGAGCGATGACAGCCTGATGGAGACGCCCAAGCGTATCGCGAAAATGTACGTTGACGAAATTTTCTCCGGACTGGATTACGCCAACTTCCCGAAAATTACCGTCATCGAAAACAAGATGAAGGTGGATGAGATGGTGACGGTCCGTGATATTACGCTGACCAGCACCTGCGAGCACCATTTCGTGACCATCGACGGTAAAGCGACCGTGGCGTATATCCCGAAAGACACGGTGATTGGCCTGTCGAAGATCAACCGTATTGTGCAGTTCTTCGCGCAGCGCCCTCAGGTGCAGGAGCGTCTGACGCAGCAGATCCTGATCGCGCTGCAAACGCTGCTGGGTACCAATAACGTGGCGGTCTCTATTGATGCGGTGCACTACTGCGTGAAAGCGCGCGGCGTGCGTGATGCGACCAGTGCGACCACCACCACCTCGCTGGGCGGCCTGTTTAAATCGAGCCAGAACACCCGCCAGGAGTTCCTGCGCGCCGTGCGTCACCACAACTAATCAGACAGGGCAGGGACCATGGAGCGAAACGTCACGCTCGATTTTGTTCGCGGCGTCGCCATTCTGGGTATCCTGCTGCTGAATATCAGCGCCTTCGGTCTGCCGAAGGCCGCTTACCTCAATCCCGCCTGGTACGGCGACATCACCCGAAGCGATGCCTGGACGTGGGCGATCCTCGACCTGTTTGCCCAGGTTAAATTCCTCACGCTGTTTGCGCTGCTGTTTGGCGCGGGCCTGCAGCTTCTGCTCAAACGCGGCACGCGCTGGATCCAGTCGCGCTTAACGCTGCTGGCAATTCTCGGCTTTATCCACGGCCTGTTCTTCTGGGACGGTGATATTCTTCTCGCTTATGGGTTAGTCGGGCTGATCTGCTGGCGGCTGATTCGCGACGCGCACAGCGTGAAAAGCCTGTTTAACACCGGCGTGATGCTCTATCTCATGGGGCTCGGTGTCCTGCTTTTGCTGGGGCTGATCTCCGGTGACGCGACAAACCGTTCCTGGATCCCGGACGCCGCTAACCTCCAGTACGAGCAGTACTGGAAGCTGAAGGGCGGTACGGAAGCGATAAGCAACCGTGCGGATATGCTGGGCGACAATCTGCTTGCCCTGGGGGCGCAATACGGCTGGCAGCTGGCGGGCATGATGCTGATGGGCGCGTCACTGATGCGCACCGGCTGGCTGAAAGGGGAATTCAGCCTGCGTCACTACCGCCGCACCGGCGCGGGGCTGGTCCTGCTGGGCGTGCTGATTAACCTTCCGGCGGTGATGGCGCAGTGGCACCTTCACTGGGATTACCGCTGGTGCGCGTTCCTGCTGCAGGCGCCGCGTGAATTGAGCGCGCCGTTCCAGACCATCGGCTATGCGGCGCTGATCTATGGTTTCTGGCCGCAGCTTTCTCGCCTGTGGATCGTCAGCGCCGTAGCCTGCGTTGGGCGGATGGCGTTAAGTAATTACCTCCTGCAGACGCTGATCTGCACCACGATTTTCTATCGCTTTGGCCTGTTTATGAAATTCGACCGCCTCGGACTAATGGCGTTTGTTATTCCGGTCTGGATAGTAAACCTGGCGTTTTCTGTCATCTGGCTGCGTTATTTCCGCCAGGGACCGCTGGAGTGGGTGTGGCGTCAGTTAACCGCACATGCTTCGGGGGTATCATTGAGTAATACATCCAGATAACGATCTGGATCACAATCATTAACAAAACGGATGTAAGCGTTTTCATGAGTGTGAGCTTCTTCACGTAGTCCCCTTTCTCTCGCTGCCAAAATAGCCACCTTGCTAAACACAGGGGGTGTCTGTGAGTTGCTGCAATTCTTTGAAGGATGGTGAATATGATCACCATTCGTGACGTCGCCCGTCTGGCGGGCGTTTCTGTGGCTACCGTCTCCCGCGTGCTGAACAACAGCGCGCTGGTCAGCCCTGAAACCCGTGAAACCGTAATGAAAGCCGTGACTCAACTCGGGTACCGGCCAAATGCCAACGCGCAGGCGCTGGCAACACAGGTCAGCGATACCATCGGCGTGGTGGTAATGGATGTCTCGGATGCCTTTTTCGGTGCGCTGGTGAAAGCGGTCGATGTGGTCGCCCAGCAGCATCAGAAATACGTGCTGATTGGCAACAGCTATCACGAGGCGGAAAAGGAGCGTTATGCCATTGAAGTACTGATCCGTCAGCGCTGCAACGCCCTGATTGTTCACTCAAAAGCCTTAAGCGATGAAGAGCTGGTCGGGTTTATGGAGCAGATCCCGGGCATGGTGTTGATCAACCGCATCGTCCCGGGCTATGCCCACCGCTGTGTCGGGCTGGATAACGTCAGCGGCGCCATGATGGCCACCAAAATGCTCATCAATAACGGTCATCAGCGGATCGGCTATCTGGCCTCCAGCCATCACATTGAAGATGACGAGCTGCGGCGTGAGGGGTGGCAAAACGCCCTGAAAGAGCACGGTATTACGCCATCAGAAAGCTGGATTGGCACCGGCACGCCGGATATGCAGGGCGGTGAGGCGGCAATGGTGGAACTGCTGGGCCGTAATCTGCAGCTTTCTGCCGTGTTTGCCTATAACGACAGCATGGCGGCAGGTGCGCTGACTGCGCTGAAGGATAACGGCATTGCGGTGCCACAGCATTTGTCATTGATTGGTTTCGATGATATTCCGATTGCCCGTTACACCGACCCGCAGCTGACTACGGTGCGCTATCCCATTGCTTCTATGGCAAAACTGGCGACCGAGCTGGCGCTACAGGGAGCGGCAGGGCTGCTGGATCCGGGGGCAACTCACTGCTTCATGCCGACGCTGGTGCGTCGTCATTCCGTCGCCGCCCGGCAAATTGTGGTTCCGATCACTAACTGATTACACCAGGTGATGTAACCGTTTTCAATCTGTGAGTAAATTCACAGTATCTTAACAAGGCGCTGACTATGATGTCAGCGTTTTAGGGGCTGAAACGCTATGTAACGGTGATTATTCGCTTTCACCATAGCCAATGTGCCGCAAACAACGAATAAAACGCATTTCTGGAGCGTTACCGACCACGGAAGATAGAAATTTTATAAGTGAACGTCGGCTGTCAGTAACGTTTTATTAACACCTGCCTGCCGATCGTTATTCACAAGAACTACCCTGCATAAAAAAACCGGAGATACCATGAATAAGAAGGTGTTGACCCTGTCTGCTGTAATGGCAAGCATGCTTTTTGGTGCAGCAGCGCACGCTGCGGATACCCGTATTGGTGTGACCATCTATAAATACGACGACAACTTCATGTCTGTTGTGCGTAAAGCAATTGAGAAAGATGCGAAAGCAGCGCCAGACGTACAGCTGCTGATGAATGACTCCCAGAACGACCAGTCCAAACAGAACGATCAGATCGACGTTCTGCTGGCTAAAGGCGTTAAGGCCCTGGCGATCAACCTGGTTGACCCGGCTGCAGCAGGCACGGTTATTGAGAAAGCGCGCGGCCAGAACGTGCCAATCGTCTTCTTCAACAAAGAACCTTCCCGTAAAGCGCTGGACAGCTATGACAAAGCGTATTACGTCGGTACTGACTCTAAAGAGTCCGGCATTATTCAGGGCGATCTGATCGCGAAGCACTGGGCGGCGAACCCGAACTGGGACCTGAACAAAGACGGTCAGATCCAGTTCGTGCTGCTGAAAGGCGAACCTGGCCACCCGGATGCTGAAGCGCGTACCACCTATGTTATTAAAGAGCTGAACGACAAGGGCCTGAAAACCCAGCAGCTGGCGTTAGATACCGCGATGTGGGACACCGCTCAGGCGAAAGATAAGATGGACGCGTGGCTGTCTGGCCCGAACGCGAACAAAATCGAAGTGGTCATTGCCAACAACGATGCGATGGCAATGGGTGCGGTTGAAGCGCTGAAAGCTCACAATAAATCGTCCATCCCGGTATTTGGCGTGGATGCCCTGCCGGAAGCGCTGGCGCTGGTTAAATCTGGCGCAATGGCTGGTACCGTTCTGAACGATGCCAACAACCAGGCGAAAGCGACCTTCGATCTGGCGAAAAACCTCGCCGACGGTAAAGGCGCGGCGGATGGCACCAACTGGAAAATTGACAACAAAATCGTTCGCGTGCCTTACGTGGGCGTAGACCAGTCCAACCTGGCTGAGTTTATCGGTAAATAAGATCTTCGTTTTGTCTTCACTGGGCGCAATTCGTTGCGCCCTTTTATAACGCGATATGCGAGGCCAACAAGGTATAATTATGGTCAGCACAACTACTCAGTCGTCCGGTGAATACTTGTTGGAAATGACAGGCGTCAACAAGTCCTTCCCCGGTGTTAAGGCACTTGATAATGTTAATTTAAAAGTCCGTCCTCACTCTATTCATGCATTAATGGGGGAGAACGGTGCGGGTAAATCAACGTTATTAAAATGTCTTTTTGGGATCTATCAAAAAGATTCTGGCAGCATTCTTTTTCAGGGGAAAGAGATCGATTTCCATTCAGCGAAAGAAGCGTTGGAAAACGGTATCTCGATGGTTCACCAGGAATTAAACCTGGTACTGCAACGCTCGGTAATGGATAACATGTGGTTGGGACGTTACCCAACCAAAGGTGTGTTTGTCGATCAGGATAAAATGTATCGCGACACAAAAGCGATTTTCGATGAGCTGGATATTGATATCGATCCGCGCGCTCGCGTGGGGACATTATCCGTTTCCCAGATGCAGATGATCGAAATTGCCAAAGCGTTCTCCTATGATGCGAAAATCGTCATCATGGATGAACCTACCTCGTCATTAACGGAAAAAGAGGTTAATCACCTTTTTACCATTATTCGTAAGCTGAAAGAGCGCGGCTGCGGCATTGTGTACATCTCGCACAAAATGGAAGAGATCTTCCAGCTGTGCGATGAAATTACCATCCTGCGCGACGGCCAGTGGATTGCCACGCAGCCGCTTGAAGGGCTGGACATGGACAAGATCATCGCCATGATGGTCGGCCGTTCCCTGAACCAGCGCTTCCCGGACAAAGAGAACAAGCCAGGTGAAGTAATCCTCGAAGTGCGCAATCTGACCTCGCTGCGTCAGCCGTCCATCCGCGATGTTTCTTTCGACCTTCACAAAGGCGAAATTCTTGGCATTGCTGGCCTGGTAGGGGCAAAGCGTACCGACATCGTGGAAACCCTGTTTGGCATCCGCGAGAAGGCCGACGGCACCATCACGCTGCACGGGAAGAAAATTAACAACCATAATGCCAACGAAGCCATTAATAACGGTTTTGCGCTGGTGACGGAAGAACGTCGCTCGACCGGTATTTATGCTTATCTGGATATTAACTTTAACTCGTTAATCTCTAATATTCGCAATTACAAAAACAAAGTCGGGCTGCTGGATAACTCCCGCATGAAGAGCGATACCCAGTGGGTAATTGACTCCATGCGCGTGAAAACGCCTGGCCACCGTACCCAAATCGGTTCGCTTTCCGGTGGTAACCAGCAAAAAGTTATTATTGGCCGTTGGTTATTAACCCAGCCAGAAATTCTGATGCTGGATGAACCGACCCGCGGTATTGACGTCGGCGCGAAGTTTGAAATTTATCAGCTGATTGCCGAGCTGGCGAAAAAGAATAAAGGGATCATTATTATTTCTTCCGAAATGCCGGAACTGTTAGGGATCACGGACCGTATTCTGGTTATGAGCAATGGTCTCGTTGCCGGTATTGTTGACACCAAAACGACAACGCAAAACGAAATTTTGCGTCTTGCGTCTTTGCACCTTTAAGATCAGGGGCTCCTCATGAGTGCGTTAAATAAAAAAAGTTTTCTCACTTACCTGAAAGAAGGCGGTATTTACGTTGTTCTTTTAGTCCTGCTGGCCATTATTATTTTCCAGGACCCTACGTTCTTAAGCCTGCTGAACCTGAGTAATATTCTGACCCAGTCCTCCGTGCGTATCATCATTGCGCTGGGCGTGGCGGGCCTTATCGTCACCCAGGGGACGGACCTTTCTGCCGGTCGTCAGGTCGGCCTGGCGGCGGTTATTGCGGCAACCCTGCTGCAGTCGATGGAAAACGCCAACAAGGTGTTCCCGGAGATGGCGACTATGCCGATTTTCGTGGTGATCCTGATTGTCTGCGCCATCGGGGCGGTGATTGGCCTGATCAACGGTATTATCATCGCTTACCTGAACGTGACGCCATTTATCACTACGCTGGGTACGATGATCATCGTTTACGGTATCAACTCCCTGTACTACGACTTTGTGGGCGCGTCGCCGATTTCGGGCTTTGACAGCGGCTTCTCCACCTTCACGCAGGGGTTTATCGCGCTGGGCAGCTTCCGCCTGTCGTACATTACCTTCTATGCGCTGATTGCGGTGGCGTTCGTCTGGATCCTGTGGAACAAAACGCGCTTCGGTAAAAACATCTTCGCTATCGGCGGTAACCCGGAAGCGGCGAAAGTGTCCGGGGTAAACGTTGCCCTGAACCTGCTGATGATTTATGCGCTGTCCGGTGTGTTCTACGCCTTCGGCGGGATGCTGGAAGCAGGCCGTATCGGCTCCGCAACGAACAACCTTGGCTTCATGTACGAGCTGGATGCGATTGCGGCCTGCGTGGTCGGCGGCGTCTCCTTCAGCGGCGGGGTGGGTACCGTGCTCGGCGTGGTCACCGGTGTGATCATCTTTACCGTCATCAACTACGGGTTGACCTACATCGGCGTGAACCCGTACTGGCAGTACATCATCAAGGGCGCCATCATTATCTTCGCGGTGGCGCTGGATTCACTGAAGTACGCCCGTAAGAAGTAATCGTCACTCGCCATACCCGGCCCGCTCACCGAGCGGGCTTTTTTATGCCCTATGCCAGATGGGACTCTTCTTGCGTCACAATGCGCTCAAACCACTCGAGTTCAGAAAGCTTGCAGGCGACCCACTGTTCGGAAAAGGCGTCGCCTAGACTGTCGGTGAGATACTGACAGCGGGCGAAGGCCTCAATTGCCTCCTGCTGGAACAGCGGGAGTTCCGGATGGTCCTGCTGCGGTTCCGGGAGTTCCCCCTCGTCGATATGTTCCAGCCCGTACAGCATGCCGGTCAGGATTGTGGCCGCCACCAGATACGGATTCGCATCGGCTCCGGCCAGTCGGTACTCGATACGACGGTTGCTCACTTCCGAGCAGGGAATGCGCAGGGCAGCGGAGCGGGTGTTATAGCCCCACGAGTTAAAGACGGGTTCCGTCAGGTTTTTTCGCAGGCGACGAAACGCGTTGACCCCCGGCGCAAGAATGGCGACGGAGGCGGGCATCAGCGCCAGCTGGCCCGTGATGCACAAGCGCATCATGCTGCTCAGCGCGTTCACCGGCGAGGCAAAAACGTTCTCGCCACGGCTGTTGTTCAGGCTGAAATGGATGTGCAAACCGCTGCCGGAGAGCTGGCTGAAGGGCTTAGCCATAAAGTTAGCCTGAAGACCGTGCTTTTCAGCGACATAGCGGGTCAGGCGGCGCAGGGCCAGCACGTTATCACAGACCTCTACGACGCGCTGGCTGTGCTTCAGGTTTAATTCGTACTGTCCGGACTCGGCTTCCGCTACCACCCCTGACAGCGGGATGCGCTGAAGGTGCGCCAGCTGTTCCAGTTCGTCAAAAAGCGCCGCATGCGCCGACGAGGTGTCCATGTGAAAACAGCCCTGATTTTGCGGATCGCGCTCGCCCTGTCCCGTCAGGTAAAACTCGATTTCCGGGGCAATGACCGGGAAAAGGCCGTGCTGGTGGAAGCGGGCCACGACGTTCTGCAGTATCGCGCGTGGCTCAAGCGGGCAGGGGTTACCGTCGCTGTCCTTCATCGTCAGCAGGATCTGCGCGGTATGCTCCGGATCCTGCGGACAGGGACGCAGAGAACCGGCGACCGGGACGCACAGCCGGTCGGGTTCATCATAAAGCGGGGCGGCGATTTTTCCCTTCTGATCCATGGAGTAGACGGAAAGCGGAAAATAACAGCCTTTTTCCAGACTCAGCATGCTCTCCACCGTGAGGCGCTTGCCGCGCATCGTGCCGTTGATATCGTTCAGGTAAACGTCAACGTGTTTCGTCTGCGGGTAGCGTTCCAGATAGTCGGCCACTTCCACGGCAATATTGTGCTGCAGGGCGTCAATTTTTTCATCCAGCCAGAGACCAGAATTAAGTGCGCCGGGGAGTGATAAACCGGGGAAATTAAAATACGGGCGAAGACTTTTGAGGAAAAACGCATTCATTATCGAGTTCATAGTCATTCTTCAATGAAGCCGTAGCGGCAGTGAACTCAGGTTAAAAGAGCTGGCGTAAAGGGGGGATAAAAAGCGTCAGTGCCGGCGTAAAGAAAGTATAAAGGCAGGCCTACTTTTTCTCTTTTTTCTGCATATCCAGCAGCTGCTCTGGCGTCACCGCCGGGTAACCCTGCGCGTCTTCCGGCACTTCATGCATTGCCGGGATCGGCACCAGCGGGCCTAAAAAACGCGGTTCGCGTTTGAAGATATACAGATCGGCCAGGGCGCCAAAGCGGGCACCAAACTCGCGGACGCGCACGCTCAGCATATCTTTTGGCGACGGCACCGCGTAGCACTGGGCCTGAATGCCCATGTGCAGGGCGATAAACAGCGCGCGCTCGCAGTGGAAGCGCTGGGTGATGATGATGAAGTCGTTGGTATCGAAGACTTTGCGCGTGCGCACGATGGAGTCCAGGGTGCGGAACCCGGCGTAGTCGAGCACGATATCGGCAGGGTCCACGCCCGCGGCAATCAAATCCTTCCGCATCGTCACCGGCTCGTTATAGCTTTGCAGCGCGTTATCGCCGCTCAGCAGCAGGTAGTTTACCTTGCCGCTGTTGTAGGCGTTCAGCGCACCCTGAATGCGGTAGCGATAATACTGGTTGATCACCCCTGTGCGGTAATACTTGGCGGTGCCGAGCACCACGCCCACCTGGCGATAGGGGAGATCCTGCAGGTCATCAAAGATGTAGGGGGCCGTTTTCCAGCTCATCCAGCGGTCGAGACCCAGCACGATAAACAGCAGTATGCCGACCAGGACAGACAGGCTGTAAAAAACGCGCTTTAACATGAAGATGGCTCGTTCGTGGATGAAATTTAACTCAGGCTACTTTACCCGCCTGGTTAGCGCAAGAAACAGCGACTCAACTGAGGGGTTTTTCAGCAACGTGGCGGACATTTCTGTCCGCCGGAAGGTTTACGCCAGCAGGACGCGGTCGATCGTCGTGCAGCCTAACGCCTTGAGCGTTGCGGCGGTGGCATCCCACTGAATCAGCGGCGCATCGGCCTTTTCGGCCAGAACGGCACGCTGAATGTCCGGATAATCGTAGCCGTTCAGGCTCAGCAGGTTGAGTGCGCCCTGCAGCGGCGGCAGCGTTGGGTTAAACGCGGCGTTTTCCGCATAGCTGCCGGTGAAGATACGGCCATCGCGGCACTGCAGTGCCACGCCGCTCGGGGAGTTGCTGTACGGAGTGTGGCTCTTGTTCGCCGCGCGTATGGCCGCCTGGTTCAGGTCATCGCCGGACAGGGCGAAACCGTGATCCTGCTCGTCCATCAGCAGCGTTTTAATCTCAAGATCTTTCGGGCCGAAGGCGTCAGGCAGGTAATCGCCCAGCGTGTGCGGCGCGCGGCCCGGCAGGTTAATGCGCAGCTGCAGCCCGCTGTTCAGCTCGTTCATAAACTGGCGGCAGTGGCCGCATGGGGTGTAGTTTACGGTGATGGCGCTCAGGGCTTTCTCACCGCGCAGCCAGGCGTGGCTGATGGCGCTCTGCTCGGCGTGAACGGTCTGCTGCATGGTTGCGCCGAGGAACTCCATGTTCCCGCCGAAGTACCAGGTTCCGCTGACGCCGCGCGCGATGGCGCCGACGTTGAAGTGGGAAAGATCGGCCCGGGCGCAGGCGGCAGCCAGGGGCAGCAGTGCGAAAGCCAGCGCGTCTTCATCCAGCCCGGTTGCCTGTTTAAGCACCGTGACCTGCTCCGCCGTCAGCAGGGCGGGGAAATGTGCATCTGCCAGAACGGGAGCCAGGGCTGACTGCAAATTATCTGCAAGCTGAGCGAAGGCAGCTTGAAAACGTGGGTGCATGGCGTTTGCCTCATAAAGGTTAATGGATCGGTAGTTTACGGAGCCGTAAGGCCTTTATATGTGATCCACTTCTCATTATGTATGCAACTTATGAAATCAAAATGAAATTTGCGCGACGCATCGCAAATTTTAGCCCATCACCGCCAGAATCAGCGGGAAAATGAACGGGGCGAGCAGGGAGGTGATAATCCCGCAGATCACCAGCGCAAGAGAGCTAAACGCCCCTTCCTGATAGTCCAGCTCCGCGCAGCGTGCGGTACCCAGCGCGTGCGAGGCGGTGCCCATCGACAGCCCGCGCGCCGCTTTGGTGTGAATACGCATCCCGTTCAGCAGAGTGTGGCCAAACACCGCGCCGAGAATACCGACGAAAATCACGCACATCGCGCTGATGGCCGGAATACCGCCGAGGCTGCCGCCTACCGCCATCGCGATAGGCGTGGTCACTGATTTAGGCAGGATAGAGGCGGCAATTTGCGGGGAGGCCCCCATCAACAGCGCCACCGACGTGCCGGTAATCATCGCCACCAGGCTTCCCACAAAACAGATAGTAATGATGGACTTCCACCGTGCGCGGATCTGGTGCAGCTGCTCATATAAAGGAAAGGCAAGCGCGACAACGGCGGGCTGCAGGAGGTCGTTTAAAATTTTGCTGCCCGCAAAGTAACGCTCATAAGGAATGCCGGTGAGCAGCAGGAAGGGAATAATCACCACCATCGCCACCAGCAGGGGGTTCAGCAAGGGCATTTTAAATCGTGCGGCAAGCTTGCGCGCGGCGAAGAATACCAGCAGGGTTAACGGCAGTGACCACCAGATATTAGCCATCATTTTTTTGTTTTCTCCCCGACCACGTTACGTTCTCCATGTACCAGATGAGAACTCCAGCTCACCACCAGGAAAACCACCAGCGTGCTGACCGCGCAGGAAACGACAATCGGGCCGAACTGCGCCTTGAGCAAATCAAAATACTGCATGACGCCCACGCCGATAGGCACGAACAGCAGCGCCATGTAGCGGATAAGAATGAAGCAGCCTGGATTAACCCACTTTGCAGGCAGAATTTGCAGCGCCAGTAAAACGAAGAGGATCAGCATACCGATAATGCTGCCGGGAATGGTGATGGGCAGCAGCGACGCGATGAAAATGCCGGCATACAGGCAGGCGTAAATCAGGACGAATGCGCGCAGATATTGCCAGATAATGTTCAATGATTTGCTCATGGTGATAGTCCTTGCTGAAACGCATTCATCATACAATTAAACCTAAAAATGTGCCACGGATCACATCATGAATTTTGAGCATACCAGACATTCCGGAATGGAACGTCCGGTATCACCTTACTGGTGCAGGCTACAGTTTAGAGGAAAGGGATTGCGCTGGCGAAGTCACGCGCCAGAGAAGGTATCAGCGTCAGGCGGTCAGTTTATCGAGAAAAGAAAACAGCACCTGGTTCATTTCGCGATAATCATGCGAGCGGAGTTTTTCCGCCGTTTCGACAAAACGGAATTCACCCGCACGGCGGAGGTCATTCTGCGAATGCTCAATCAGCAACTCTACCACCTCCGGCGTCAGCTCCATATGGCACTGGAAACCGTAAACCCGTTCGCTGTATTGCACGATCTGGCGGGGACAACCCTCGCTGTAAGCCAGAACCTTAGCCTGCGGCGTCAACCCAGGCATATCGTTATGCCAGTGACCGACGTTCAGCACGCTGCCAAAGTCCTCAAACAGCGGGTTCGCCTTGCCTGCATCTGTGAGCCTGACGGGAAATTTGCCGATCTCTTTTTCCGGGCTGTGGCAAAACGCTGCGCCCAGCGCTTCGCCGATAAGCTGTGAGCCCAGACAAACGCCTATCACCGTTTTACCTGCCTCTATTGCGCGGCTGATGAGTGCCTTTTCCGCCTGCGCATCAAACCAGGGGCATTCCTCAAGCGTGGTTGCGGGGGATTGCGGGCCTCCCATGATGATAAGCAGGTCTGTGCCCCCCAGTTCCTCAGGTAAAGGTTCGCCCTGATACACTCTGGTGTAGCTCAGACTGCAGCCGCGACTTTTCCCCCAGATTTCATAGGCGCCTGGCGCCTCGAAATGTTCATGAATAATAAAATGGATGTGCATTGCGTCTCTCTCTGGTTACGTGTACAAGCAGCATCATAAGAGGAAGGGGGGAATGTGAAATGCCAACCGTTATCGATAAAACGCCAATTCACGACGATGCTATCGGATGGTCAAGAGGGGCAATTCGCTATACGCGCGGCGAAGTCGATCCGCCTCACCAGCATTCGCAGGGACAACTTTTGTTTGCCATTAAGGGGGTTATGCTGGTTGAAACCGGCAGTAAACGCTGGGTCATACCGCCGCAGCGCGCGCTGTGGATCCCTCCCTTTCAGGAACATACCTACAGCGTGTTATCCGCAACGGAGCTTCGCGCGGTCTGGTTTAGCCCGGCACTGATTTCGCAATGCGAACCTTTTAAGCGGAAAGACGAGGTTCACGTGATTATGGCCACAGCGTTGTTCAAAGAGCTGATTGCCGGGCTGTTCAGCGCGGAATACCGGCCAGCAAGCCAGCGCAGCATGGCCGTTTTGCTGCTCGACATCCTCAGCGAGACGCAGCAGATTTCTGCCGAACTGCCGATGCCCGTGGATGAGCGCTTACATCGCGTGGCCTGTGACATCATTGCCAACAATCTCTGGGATCTCTCTCTGGAAAGGCTGGCGGAACGGGCCGCGATGTCTGAACGCACATTTTCACGTGCGTTTATCAACGATACCGGCTTTAGCTTCCGGGCCTGGCGACAGCGCGCAAGGATTTGTGCCTCGCTGGATCTCCTCGCCAACGGATACCCAGTTAAGCAGGTGGCCTGGATGCTGGGGTTTTCCGGCCCGGCGGCATTTGCGGCGGCGTTTCGCGCTATTGTTGGGGCAACGCCGGGTGATTTTCTGCCTGAACAGAAGCGCTTCCCAGCGATATAGAGAGCGGCTACTATAGCGCGTCTTTTTTCACAGGTACTGCTATGCGTGTTTTACTGGCCCCAATGGAAGGCGTGCTCGACTCCCTCGTGCGCGAGCTTCTGACCGAGGTGAACGATTACGATCTCTGCGTGACGGAGTTCCTGCGCGTGGTCGATATGTTGCTGCCAGAAAAGTCATTCTATCGTCTCTGCCCTGAACTGCATCGCCAGAGCCGGACCCCTTCCGGCACGCTGGTACGTATTCAGCTGCTCGGCCAGTATCCTGAATGGCTGGCGGAAAATGCCGCCCGCGCGGTAGCGCTTGGCTCTTACGGGGTGGATCTCAACTGCGGCTGTCCGTCGAAGCTGGTGAACGGCAGCGGCGGCGGAGCGACGTTGCTGAAAGATCCTGAGCTGATTTACCGCGGCGCGAAAGCCATGCGTGAGGCCGTGCCCTCGCATTTGCCGGTGACGGTTAAGGTGCGCCTGGGGTGGGACAGCGACGCCCGACAGTTTGAAATTGCCGATGCGGTGCAGCAGGCCGGGGCCACCGAGCTGGTGGTGCATGGCCGCACTAAAGAAGACGGCTACAAAGCCGAGCGCATTAACTGGCAGGCGATTGGTGAAATCCGCAAACGACTTACTATTCCGGTGATCGCCAACGGCGAAATCTGGGATTACGAGAGCGCGCAGGCGTGCCTGAAAGCCACCGGCTGCGATGCGGTGATGATTGGCCGCGGCGCGCTGAACGTGCCGAACCTCAGCCGGGTGGTGAAATATAACGAGCCGCGGATGCCGTGGGCAGACGTCGTCACGCTGCTGCAAAAATATAGCCGTCTGGAGAAACAGGGCGACACCGGTTTGTATCACGTCGCGCGAATTAAACAGTGGCTGAGTTATTTACGTAAAGAGTACAGCGAAGCGCTGGGATTATTTCAGGAGATCCGCACGCTACAAACGTCGGCTGATATTGCGCGGGTTATACAGTCAAAATAATCGGCATTTATATTTAAAAATAAATAATTCACTCGGTGAATATTTTGCCGAGTATGTAAGTGTATGACAATTTGCGGATTGCCACGCGTTACTAAAAAATAGCGCGTCATCAAGCGTAAGTTGCGCCTTTATTTTTTTGAGTGCATGGCGTAATGAAACGTTTTCTTATTTTATCTCTGAGTGCTCCCCTTGTTTTTATGCTGGCTGCCTGCGCACCGGAACATTCCACGGTGTCGCCAATTCAAACGCAAACGACAGCCGCGTCCGTTAATACCCAACTTCGTCATGCGGACTGGCCGAAAAATGAATGGTGGAAAGAATATAACGACCCGCAGTTAAATTCGCTTATTGCCAAAGCCATAGCGGATGCGCCCGATATGCAAATTGCCCGGCAGCGCATTACGCTTGCCGAAGCGCAGGCCAGAGCCGCTATCGCAGCCGATGGCCCACAAATGGATTTTTCAGCGGATGTTGAACGGCAAAAAATGTCGGCAGAGGGGCTGATGGGGCCGTTTGCCCTTACCGACCCGGCGGCGGGCACCACCGGCCCATGGTATACCAACGGCACCTTTGGCCTGACGGCGGGCTGGGATCTCGATTTGTGGGGAAAAAACCGCGCCCGGATTGCAGCGCGTATCGGTAAAGTGAATGCGCAAAAAGCGGAGCTGGAGCAGACCCGCCAGTTGCTTTCAACCAGCGTTGCGCGCCTTTACTGGGCGTGGCAGACCCAGGCCGAAGCAGGGGAAGTTCTTACCCGGATTAAACAGGAGCAGGAAAATATTATCGACGCCGATCGCGAACTGTATCAGCACGGTATTACCTCCTCGGTGGAGGGCGTCGAAACCGATATACACGCCAGTAAGACTAATGAACAGCTGGCCGACGTAAAGGGCAAAATGAAGGCCATTGAAGCGCGTCTGGATGCGCTGACCGGCACCCCGGCAACACACCTTACGCGCCACCCGTTGCCTGCAGCCGAAGCCTCGCTACCGTCAACGCTGGGATATGAACTGCTGGCACGCCGTCCGGATCTGCAGGAGGCGCACTGGTATATCGAAGCCTCTATGAGCGAGGTGGAAGCCGCCAGAGCGGCGTTCTATCCTGACGTGAACCTGATGGCGTTCTTACAGCAGGATGCCCTGCACCTGAGCGATCTGTTCCGCTCTTCAGCCCAGCAGATGGGCGTGACTGCCGGACTGACGCTGCCGATCTTCGACAGCGGCAGGCTGAACGCTAATCTGGATATCGCCCAGGCGCAGAATAACCTCTCGGTCGCGAACTACAACAAAGCGGTGGTGGAGGCGGTCAATCAGGTGGCGCGTACGGCAAGTGAAGTTGAAACCCTGACGGCAAAAAATCGTCACCAGCAGCAGATCGAAAAAGACGCGGCGCGCGTGGTGGCGCTGGCGCAGGCGCGTTTTAGCGCAGGTATTATTGCCGGTTCGCGGGTCAGCGAAGCCAGAATCCCGGCACTGAAAGAGCATCTCGAAGGCGTCATGTTGAAAGGCCAGTATCTCGACGCCACGCTGCAGCTGACGTCAGCGCTGGGCGGCGGCTATCATCATGGCTAAACAGGGCCATTATCTATACTTACCTCTTTGCAGTTTTTCAGGAGGTGAGTATGAACAGAGTAGCGATTGTAACCGCATCGGATTCCGGGATCGGTAAAACCACGGCGCTGATGCTGGCAGAGCGCGGGTTTGATATTGGCGTCACCTGGCATTCGGATGAAAAAGGGGCGCTGGAATCCTGCCGTGAAGTTGAAGCGCGTGGGCAGCGTGCAGAGGCTATCCATCTTGATTTAAGCACGCTCCCGGACGGCGCTGAAGCCATTGAAACGCTCATTGCGCGTTTCGGCCGGTTGGACGTGCTGGTTAACAATGCCGGAGCGATGACCAAAGCGCCATTTCTTGAGATGGCGTTTGACGACTGGCGGAACATTTTTACCGTCGACGTGGACGGCGCGTTTCTCTGCTCGCAGATTGCGGCACGGCAGATGGTGAAGCAGGGGGAAGGCGGGCGGATTGTGAACATCACCTCGGTGCATGAGCACACGCCGCTGCCTGATGCCAGCGCTTACACGGCTGCGAAACACGCGCTCGGCGGCTTAACCAAATCGATGGCGATGGAGCTGGTGAAGCACAAGATTCTGGTGAACGCCGTCGCGCCGGGGGCCATTGCCACGCCGATGAACGATATGGATGACAGCGAAGTGAAGGAAGGGTCAATGCCGGAAATCCCGCTGGCAAGGCCGGGCCACACCAAAGAAATCGCCAGCCTGGTGGCGTGGCTGTGTGACAGCGACGCCAGCTATACCACAGGGCAATCGTTTATCGTCGACGGGGGCTTTATGCTGGCGAACCCGCAGTTTAAGCCGGAAGGGTAACAGGTTTCCCCTCTCCCCAAAGGGGGGAGGGGCACCAGGATGACTCACTCCTCATCCCGCTTCTTCTCTCTGTGCCGCATCCACAGCCTGACCCCAATCACCGCCACAACCACCAGAATCAACCACGCCCAGTGCTTCAGGTGTTGGTCAAGGTTATGCAGCCACGGGCCAATCACCTCACCACCCACGTAACCAAGCGCCGTGAAGATCAGCGCCCAGGCTATCGCGCCAACAATATTCAGCGGCAGGAAAATTTTTGGCGGCAGGCGGCTGGCACCAATCAGTATCGGCCCGATGATCCTGAAGCCGTACATAAAGCGGGTGCCTATGACGAACAGATAAGGGTGACGCTGGATCAGGCGCTGCGCGCGGTTGATTTTCTTTTTGTGTTTAACGAAACGCTTGAGCAGCGTCGGGCCAAAGCGTAGCCCCAGGAAGTAGAGCAGCTGATCGCCAATCATGCCGCCCAGCGCGACCGCAGCGACGACCAGCGGAAACTTCAGTAAGCCCTGATGCGCGGCGACGCCGCCCAGCAGCGTTATGGTTTCACCTTCCGCCACGCTGCCGATGACCAG
Source organism: Enterobacter bugandensis (assembly GCF_900324475.1). Taxonomy (NCBI): domain Bacteria; kingdom Pseudomonadati; phylum Pseudomonadota; class Gammaproteobacteria; order Enterobacterales; family Enterobacteriaceae; genus Enterobacter; species Enterobacter bugandensis. The sequence continues at coordinate 3,178,561 of NZ_LT992502.1, read as the reverse complement.
CGCGGCATATCCATATTGTTCAATGAGTGCGTTAATATCCATTACGTAACGGTTATCTCCCTCTGCGTTCCTCGTTTAATCATATACCTCATGAATCAACCGCGCGGCAATCAACGGAAATTTCCCACTGTACATAAAATAATCTAAAGCCTGCATTATACTTAAGGTATCGCTGACGGGCCGACAACAAGGGGGCGCTATGAACCATGTCTGGGGACTTTTCTCCCATCCCGATCGTGAAATGCATGTCATCAAAAGTGAGAACGAAACGGTCTCGCATCATTACACCCACCATGTGCTGCTGATGGCCGCGGTGCCGGTAATATGCGCGTTTATTGGCACAACACAAATCGGCTGGAACTTCGGTGACGGTACCGTGGTTCAGCTCTCCTGGTTTACCGGGCTTTATCTGGCCATTCTCTTTTATGGCCTGATGCTGGCAGGGGTGGCGGTCATGGGGCGCGTCATTCACTGGATGGCGCGTAACTACCCACAGCGCCCATCGCTGGCACACTGTATGGTCTTTGCCGGATACGTCGCGACCCCGCTGTTCTTAAGCGGTATTGTTGCGCTCTATCCACTGGTCTGGCTGTGCGCGCTGATCGGTACTGTTGCGCTCTTTTACACCGGTTATCTGCTGTATCTGGGCGTTCCAACCTTCCTGAATATCAATAAAGAAGAGGGCCTGAGCTTCTCCGGTTCCACGCTTGCCATCGGGGTGCTGGTACTGGAGGTGTTACTGGCACTGACGGTTATTCTCTGGGGTTATGGATACCGTCTCTTCTAAGCTCACTGCATTGCTGGCGTAAATGCCAGCAATGCAGCATCTGTTCACGATTATCCGCTGGCGACAAAGCACGGTGACCGCTATGATGCCGAAGCCAGCCTGTGTTTATCCGTCGACACAGGCGGTGTACGTCATTACGTGCGTGAATAATTATCAGAAGTCTCACCATGCTGAAATTTCGTGTCTCCTTACTTAGCCTGGCGCTGCTGCTGGGCGCGTCCGCTGCCGTGCCAGCTGTCGCCAAAACGCCCGCTGTGACCACCGCTGCTGCTCAGCCGCAAATTGCGTCCGGCAGCGCGATGATTGTTGATCTCAATACCAATAAGGTGATTTACGCCAGCCACCCGGACCTGGTGCGCCCAATCGCCTCAATAACCAAATTAATGACCGCGATGGTGGTGCTTGATGCTCGCCTGCCGCTGGACGAAAAGCTGAAAGTGGATATCAGCCACACGCCGGAGATGAAAGGGATCTACTCTCGCGTGCGCCTGAACAGTGAAATCAGCCGTAAAAATATGCTGCTGCTGGCGCTGATGTCGTCCGAAAACCGTGCGGCGGCAAGTCTGGCGCACCACTATCCTGGCGGTTACGATGCCTTTATCCGCGCGATGAACGCCAAAGCCAAAGCGCTGGGGATGAGCAATACTCATTTTGTTGAACCGACGGGTCTGTCGATTAACAACGTCTCCACGGCCCGCGATCTGACGAAACTGCTGATTGCCAGCAAGCAGTACCCGCTGCTCGGCCAGCTCAGCACCACGCGTGAGGACATGGCGACATTCTCGAATCCGTCTTACACACTGCCGTTTCGCAACACGAACCATCTGGTGTACCGCGAGAACTGGAATATTCAGTTAACCAAAACCGGGTTTACCAATGCGGCAGGCCACTGCCTGGTGATGCGCACCGTGTTTAACGGTAAGCCGGTGGCGCTGGTGGTGATGGATGCCTTCGGGAAATATACCCACTTTGCGGATGCGAGCCGCCTGCGGACCTGGATTGAGACCGGGAAAGTGCAGCCCGTTCCGGCTGCAGCATTGACCTATAAAAAGCAGAAAGCGGAGCAGATGGCGACGGCGCAAAACGATTAGGTAAAAGCAAAACGGTAACATGCGTTACCGTTTTTTATGTTTTCTCCCTCTCCCTGTGGGTGAGGGCACCAGACCGCACTGCGTTTATTCCGGCAGCGTCCAGTCACCGTCATTGAGCGGGCGCTGCATTATCACCGTATCCCGCCAGTCGCCTTTCTTATACCCCACGCTGCGAAGCTGACCGACAATCTCAAAGCCGTGTTTTTTATGCAGCCGTAACGAGCCGGAATTATTATTGCCATCTCCCACAACCGCAATCATCTGCCGCCACGGGCCCTGCTCGCAGCGCGCGATCAGCGCGTTCATTAATGCGGTGCCAAAACCGCGTCCGGTGATGCTGGCATCCACGTAAATCGACTCTTCCAGAGTATAGCGATAGGCCTGACGCGGTCGATAAGGGGTGGCGTAACAATAGCCCACCACGATGCCGCGATAGAGCGCGATGAGCCACGGTAAACCGTTCTCGGCCACGCTTTTCATGCGCTGACGCATTTCGTCGATGGTGGGGGGGACTTCTTCGAATGACGCGCGTCCGTGAAGCACATGCCAGGAATAGATGGCGGCGATGGCATGCACATCATCGGGAAGGGCGTCGCGCACTTCCAGTTCGGTTTCGGATAAAACATCAACAGCCGACATGATGCGCCTGCTCCTCGTTATAGAATGCCGGAGAAACATTTCTCCGGCGACAGACCGCTACTCTATTACGATTAAGGCGCGCGAAACAATCTCTCAAATTTGGCTGTAAGGTTTAATCAGACGCTTGCGTTATGCGCTGCTCCGCGTCTGCACTCTCTTTCCAGTATTTCTTCCGCGTTGTTTTCCCGATCCCGGGGTTCATGCTGTTTGTAGGGTCATTCTCGCGATAAAACTGCTTAAGGGCGTCAGGGGCCTTATAAAGATGCCCGACGTTGTGTTCCGCAGGATATTGTGCGCCACGCTCGCGCAGCAGGGCGAGCATCTGCTCCTTCAGTTCGTGAGCATCTACCCCTTTTTTGACGATATAATCCTGATGGAAGACGTAGCACATAAAATGGCCGTAATAGAGCTTATGCACCAGCTTGCTGTCGATTTCCGGCGGCAGATGCTCAAACCATTCGGTGTCGTTGCGTCGCAGGGCGATATCCAGCGCCAGAATATCTTCCACCTCTTCGGAATGCACCGCCTGGTAACGGATAGCGGCACCCGCCGCGGCGAAGCGGTGCAGGAAGGCTTTGCTGCCTTCTTCCGGCGTGCAGGCAAAGAAATCACCCTCAGCCGTCCTGAAGAACTCGGTCAGCCAGCTCTGCGCTTCGGCGATCCCGTCCCCGGCCATTTTCAGCAGCAGGTGATGTTCGTACTTATCACGCCAGGTTTTCATTCGCTCCGGCAGATGCGCAGGGAAAACGTTGCCCAGCTTCTGCATAAAGCGGTCGGTAAAGTGGGGCTTGAACAGCGACACTTTCTCCAGCATCGCGTCGGTGCGGCCCTTCATGGTGAAGAAAAACGGCATTTTGTCGGTGCCAAGCTTATCGATCATCAGGAAGGTGTCTTTCCCGTAGCGCTCCGCGATGTCGTAAATATCCCGATGCATGTACTCGCCCGCCACCGGCAGGTGGGTGAATTCGCCCAGAATATGGCGACGAATTTCGGTCAGGACCTCAGGCTGATTGGTGCCGATGTAAAATACCTGCTGCTTTTTCTCTGCCGGGAAGGTGTCGAGACGCACCGCAAAAACCGCCAGCTTGCCCGCGCAGCCGGACGATTCAAACAGGCGATCCGGATCGGCGTTGTAGCGCGCCGGGGTATCGGCCTCGATATCGCGTACGCGGGTGATGTAATCGTGGTCGTGCGCGTGGCGACCATCGTGCTGCACGTCTTCGTCCCTCACGCGGTCGTCGTCGAGCTTGCTGAGGATCTGTTCCGGCGTCACGCCCAGATCGATGCCCAGGTGGTTCACCAGCGTCAGCTTGCCGTTTTCATCAATGCGGGCAAAAAGTGACATTTCGGTGTAGGCCGGGCCGCGCTGGACCAGCGAACCGCCGGAGTTATTGCAGATCCCACCGACCACCGAGGCGCCAATGCAGGAGGAGCCGATCACCGAGTGCGGCTCGCGGCCCAGCGGCTTAAGCGCTTTTTCCAGCGAGTAGAGCGTGGTACCCGGGAACGCGAGCACCTGCTCGCCTTTGTCCAGCAGGTGCAGCTTGTCGAGGCGCAGGGTGCTGATAATCACGATATCGCGATCGTAATCGTTGCCGTTCGGCGTGGAACCTTCGGTCAGGCCGGTGTTGGCCGCCTGCATTAAAATAATTTTGTCCGCCGCAACGCAGGCGCTCAGCACGCGCCACAGCTCCAGCAGCGTGCCGGGGAAGACCACCGCCAGCGCGTCACCCTGGCCGGAGCGGAAACCCTTGCGGTAGCGGGCGGTTTTGGCCGGGTCGGTAAGCAGGTGAGAGGAGCCAACCAGGCGCGACAGTTCGTTAATAAATGTTTTGTTATCGTCAGTTCGAACAGAAGTCATCTTCCACTCCTTGTGGTGGGGCAAATTTCTCGCTGTAAAGCATAGCGCGATTAACTGTTCAGCGGTCGAGTATTCACGAGAAAAATCAGAGAATAACCCTGCAACGTTCAGAGGGTTTATGGCACACTGCGCTTTTCGCACGGTCTGGCCGGGTGCTTCCCGCGATTATTGATGAGAGAGAATAACAACATGAAATGGCTATGTTCTGTAGGTGTCGCCGTCAGCCTGGCGCTGCAACCTGCGCTGGCAGAGGATTTGTTTGGTAATCACCCGCTCACGCCTGAAGCCCGCGACGCGTTTGTCACGGAGTTGCTTAAGAAGATGACGGTCGATGAAAAAATCGGCCAGCTGCGTCTGATCAGCGTTGGCCCGGATAACCCGAAAGAGGCCATCCGCGAGATGATCAAAGAGAACCAGGTGGGCGCGATTTTTAACACCGTCACCCGCCAGGATATCCGCGCCATGCAGGATCAGGTGATGCAGCTCAGCCGCCTGAAAATCCCGTTGTTCTTCGCCTATGACGTGGTGCACGGCCAACGCACTGTCTTCCCGATCAGCCTCGGCTTAGCCTCCTCGTTTAACCTCGACGCGGTGAAAACCGTCGGGCGCGTGTCGGCCTATGAAGCGGCGGACGACGGCCTGAACATGACCTGGGCACCGATGGTGGACGTCTCGCGCGATCCGCGCTGGGGCCGCGCCTCGGAAGGCTTCGGTGAAGATACCTATTTAACGGCCACGATGGGCAAAACCATGGTGGAAGCGATGCAGGGCAAGAGCCCGGCGGACCGCTACTCGGTGATGACCAGCGTTAAACACTTCGCGGCCTACGGCGCCGTGGAAGGCGGTAAAGAGTACAACACCGTCGACATGAGCCCACAGCGCCTGTTTAACGACTACATGCCGCCGTACAAGGCAGGGCTGGATGCGGGCAGCGGCGCGGTGATGGTGGCGCTGAACTCGCTGAACGGCACGCCTGCGACCTCCGATTCCTGGCTGCTGAAAGACGTCCTGCGCGACCAGTGGGGCTTTAAGGGCATCACCGTTTCCGACCACGGCGCGATTAAAGAGCTGATCAAGCACGGCACGGCGTCCGATCCGGAAGACGCGGTGCGCGTGGCGCTTAAGTCCGGCATCAACATGAGCATGAGCGACGAGTACTACAGCAAATACCTGCCGGGGCTGGTGAAGAGCGGCAAGGTAACGATGGCGGAGCTGGACGATGCCGCGCGCCACGTGCTGAACGTGAAATATGACATGGGGCTGTTTAACGATCCGTACAGCCACCTGGGGCCGAAAGATTCTGACCCGGCGGATACCAACGCCGAAAGTCGCCTGCACCGTAAAGAGGCGCGTGAAGTGGCGCGCGAAAGTCTGGTGCTGCTGAAGAACCGCCTTGACACGCTGCCGCTGAAAAAATCCGGCACTATTGCTGTGGTCGGCCCGCTGGCTGACAGCAAGCGCGACGTGATGGGGAGCTGGTCTGCTGCGGGCGTGGCCGATCAGTCCGTTACCGTCCTGACCGGCATCAAGAGCGCCGTCGGTGAAAACGCCAAAGTGGTGTACGCCAAAGGGGCGAACGTCACCGACGATAAAGACATCGTCACCTTCCTCAACCAGTACGAGGAAGCGGTGAAGGTCGATCCGCGCACGCCGAAGGAGATGATCGACGAAGCGGTCAACGCGGCGAAGCAGTCTGACGTCGTTGTCGCGGTCGTGGGGGAAGCGCAGGGTATGGCGCACGAAGCCTCCAGCCGTACCGACATCACCATCCCGCAGAGCCAGCGCGATCTGATCGCCGCCCTGAAAGCGACCGGCAAGCCGCTTGTGCTGGTGCTGATGAACGGTCGTCCGCTGGCGCTGGTGAAAGAGGACCAGCAGGCTGACGCCATTCTGGAAACCTGGTTCGCCGGCACCGAAGGCGGTAACGCCATCGCCGACGTGCTGTTTGGCGATTACAACCCGTCGGGCAAGCTGCCGATGTCCTTCCCGCGCTCCGTCGGGCAGATCCCGGTTTACTACAGCCACCTGAACACCGGTCGCCCGTACAACGCCGACAAGCCGAACAAATACACGTCTCGTTACTTTGACGAAGCTAACGGCCCGCTCTACCCGTTTGGTTATGGCCTGAGCTACACCACCTTCAAGGTCTCTGAGGTGAAAATGTCGGCGCCGAGCCTGAAGCGTGACGGCAAGGTCACCGCCAGCGTCGAGGTGACCAACACCGGCAAGCGTGAAGGGGCAACGGTGATTCAGATGTACGTGCAGGATGTCACCGCCTCGATGAGCCGTCCTGTGAAGCAGCTGCGCGGCTTTGAGAAGGTCAATCTCAAGCCTGGCGAAACCAAAACCATCAGCTTCCCGATTGACGTGGATGCGCTGAAGTTCTGGAACCAGCAGATGAAATATGATGCGGAACCGGGCAAGTTTAACGTCTTTATCGGGGTGGATTCCGCCCGCGTAAATAAAGGCGAGTTCGAGCTGCTGTAACCTTTCCCTCCTTTGCATCCCCTGTCCATCGGGGGATGCGTCTTACCTTATGCTAAAAAGGCATTTTGCCGGGTAAATCCGCCGTTTTAAGCTACGCTTTTCTCTCAAGCCTCTGAAAAAGGCAGCAAAAAAATGAGGATAGCGGAATGACGATTAAATCGGGGATGGTAGTTTCTGCGGCGCTACTCGCGGCGCTAAGCCTGCCGTTACAGGCGGCGGAGCCGGTAAAAGTGGGCTCAAAGATCGATACCGAGGGCGCGCTGCTCGGGAATATTATTCTCCAGGTGCTGGAAAGCCACGGCGTGAAAACCGTCAATAAAGTTCAGCTGGGCACCACGCCCGTCGTGCGCGGCGCGATTACCTCCGGCGAGCTGGATATCTATCCTGAATATACCGGCAACGGCGCGTTCTTCTTTAAAGAAGAGAACGATCCAGCATGGAAAAACGCCAAAGCTGGCTATGAAAAAGTCAAAAAACTCGACGCGGAACAGAACAAGCTGGTCTGGCTGACCCCGGCCCCGGCCAACAATACCTGGACTATCGCCGTGCGTAAGGACGTGGCGGAGAAAGGGAAGCTCACCTCGCTTGCGGATCTCAGCCGCTACCTGAAAGAGAAGGGCGACTTCAAGCTCGCGGCGTCCGCGGAGTTTATCGAGCGTCCTGACGCGCTGCCGGCGTTTGAAAAAGCCTACGACTTCAAGCTCGACCAGGCGCAGCTGCTCTCGCTGGCGGGCGGGGATACCGCGGTAACCATCAAGGCGGCGGCACAGCAAACCTCCGGTGTTAACGCGGCGATGGCCTACGGCACCGACGGCCCGGTCGCGGCGCTGGGCCTGCAAACCCTGACCGATCCAAAAGGCGTTCAGCCGATCTACGCTCCAACCCCGGTTGTGCGTGAGGCGGTGCTGAAAGCCTACCCGGATATTGCGGAATGGCTCAAACCGGTCTTCGAAAAGCTGGATGAAAAAACGCTGCAACAGCTGAATGCCAGCATTGCCGTCGAGGGACTGGATGCCAAAAAAGTGGCCGCCGACTTCCTGAAACAACAAGGGCTTGTGAAGTAACGGGAAAGGGCTGTGCCAATAAAATGTCATAACCGCGTACTGCTGCTGTTGGCCTGCGTGGCCATCGCGGCAGTCGCGTTACCGTTTGTGAACGTCGCGCCTAACCGCCTGATGTCGGGGGAAGGGCGTGCTCTCTGGGACGTATGGTCTTTCACGCCGTGGTGGCTGGCGGCTGCGCTGACCGCGTGGGTTGCACTGTCGCTCTGGCAAGGGCGAACGGCGCAGTGGCTGACGCTGCTGCTCTCGGAAGGTCTCTTTATCGCGCTGTTCTGGAGCGCGGGGCTGGCGGCAACGCATATGGCCTCGGCGGAAAGTCCGCTGGCGAGAACCACGCCAGGCAGCGGCCTGTGGCTCTGGCTGGCTTTGTGTTTACTGGCCAGCAGCGATGCGATTCGTCGTCTCATCGCCAGTTCTGTCTGGCGCTGGGTGCTTAATGCGCAGATATGGTCTATTCCGCTGCTGTTATTGTTCAGTGGTGAACTGAACAACCTCTCGCTGTTAAAAGAGTACGCCAACCGTCAGGAGGTATTTGATGATGCCCTGGCGCAACATCTGACGATCCTTTTCGGCACGCTGATCCCGGCGCTGCTGATCGGGATACCGCTCGGCATGTGGTGTTATCGTCATCCCTCACGTCAGGGTAGCATCTTTGCCGTGCTCAACGTCATCCAGACCATTCCCTCCGTTGCGCTGTTTGGCCTGCTGATTGCCCCTCTGGCCGGGCTGGTGAAGTCGTTTCCCGCGCTGGGCGCGGTGGGTATCGCCGGAACGGGGTTAACGCCCGCGCTGATTGCGCTGGTGCTGTATGCGCTGCTCCCGCTGGTGCGCGGCGTGGTCGCCGGCTTAAGCCAGGTTGCGCCGGATGTGCTGGAAAGCGCCCATGCGATGGGGATGAGCGCGCGACAGTGTTTCTGGAAGATTCAGCTCCCGCTGGCGCTGCCCCTGCTGCTGCGCAGCCTGCGGGTGGTGGCAGTTCAGACCGTTGGCATGGCGGTGATTGCCGCGCTGATTGGAGCGGGCGGCTTTGGCGCGCTGGTGTTCCAGGGGCTGCTGAGCAGCGCCCTCGATCTGGTGTTGTTAGGCGTAGTCCCTACCATTGCGCTGGCGGTTGTCGTCGACGCGCTGTTTGCCTTATGGCTCGCGCTGCTCAGGAGAAGAGCCAATGATTGAATTTCATGATGTGAGTAAAACCTTTGCCGGCCGCCCGGCGGCGAGCCATCTGAACCTGAACTTTGCCGAGGGGGCATTTTCCGTGCTGATTGGCACTTCGGGCTCGGGAAAATCCACCACGCTGAAGATGATCAACCGGCTGGTGGAGCATGACAGCGGGTTAATTCGCTTTGCCGGGGAAGAGATCCGCAGCCTGCCGGTGCTGGATCTGCGCCGCCGAATAGGCTATGCCATTCAGTCTATCGGCCTGTTTCCGCACTGGACGGTGGCACAGAACATCGCCACCGTGCTGCAGCTGGAGAAATGGTCGCGGGCTAAAATCGCTGACCGCGTTGATGAACTGATGTCTCTGCTGGGGCTGGAGCCCGCGTTGCGCGACCGCTATCCTCACCAGCTCTCCGGTGGGCAACAGCAGCGCGTGGGCGTGGCGCGCGCGCTGGCGGCTAACCCGCAGGTGCTGCTGATGGATGAACCCTTTGGCGCGCTGGATCCCGTTACGCGCGGGGCGCTGCAAACGGAGATGACCCGCATTCACCGCATTCTTGGTCGAACCATCGTCCTCGTGACGCACGATATAGATGAAGCCCTGCGCCTGGCCGATCATCTGGTGCTGATGGACCACGGCGAGGTGGTGCAGCAGGGCGCGCCGCTTGCGCTGCTGACCAGCCCGAAGAATGACTTTGTACGCGAGTTTTTTGGCCGCAGCGAGCTGGGCGTCAGGCTGCTCTCCCTGCGGACGGTCGGAGACTATATGCGCCGGGAGAATGCACCGCCCGGCGGGGAACCGTTACAGGAGCAGATGAGCCTGCGGGATGCCCTCTCCGCGTTTGTCGCGCGCCGGTGCGAAGTCCTGCCCGTGGCGGATGTCCGGGGTGCGCCGTGCGGCAGCCTGCATTTTCGCGATCTGCTGGCCGGGGAGGTGACGCGTGAAGGCACTGCGTGATCCACTCCTCTGGCTGGTAGCGCTCTTTGTCGCCTTACTGTTTCTGATGCCTCACAGCGCGGCGCTGTTTAACACTCTTTTTCCGGGGCTACCGCGGCCGGTGTATCAGCAGGAGAGCTTTATTAACCTTGCCCTGGCGCATCTCTGGCTGGTGGCGCTCTCAAGCGTCATCGCGGTGGTGCTGGGAGTAGGAGCGGGCATCGCGGTCACGCGACCTGCGGGCCGGGAGTTTCGTCCGCTGGTGGAGACGGTTGCGGCCATTGGGCAGACGTTTCCGCCGGTGGCGGTGCTGGCGATAGCGGTGCCGGTGATGGGTTTTGGTCAGCAGCCCGCGATTATTGCGCTGATTCTGTACGGCGTGTTGCCCGTTCTGCAGGGCACGCTGGCGGGCGTTGCGGCGGTCCCGGCGTCTGTTTTAAGCGTGGCGGAAGGGATGGGGATGAGCCGCTGGCAGCGGCTGCGCAAGGTAGAACTGCCGCTTGCGGCACCGGTTATTATTGCCGGGATCCGCACGTCGGTGATCATTAACATCGGGACGGCGACCATTGCGTCTACGGTCGGTGCCAATACGCTGGGAACGCCGATCATCATCGGCTTAAGCGGGTTTAATACGGCTTATATTATGCAGGGGGCGGTGCTGGTCGCGCTGGCGGCCATCGTTGTCGATCGCCTTTTTGAGCGGCTGGCGCTGTACCTCAGCCGACACCGCCACGAACGATAAACGAGTATCCTGCAAGCATCACGCCGCCGATACCGCTTACGGCCATCAGGACAAAAAGGGTAATAATGGCGAGTTTAGTTGCCTTCATCATGTGCTCCTGTTGTTAACGGAACAATTATACGGTGAAGCGCAGCTGTTAATGAACCATTAAATGCCGTTATGGCTCATCCGGGCCAAGGGAATAAACCGGATAACCATGCTCACGCCACTCCGTCAGCAGCTGTTGCTGCGTGGCGGACGGCACTTCGCCACACCAGACCAGCAGGGTCTGGCCGTCGAAAAACTCGGGTTTGAGCTGCCCCAGCGAGTGCGCAAGGACATCCACGCGCCAGCCCTTTTGGGTGGCGATCCACGCTTCCAGCCACAGACGGGTGGTATCGTGCACGTTCCAGCCGACCACCAGCGCATCTTTTCCTGCCTTATTCTTCGCCGAGGCAAGACAGACGGCAATATAGTTGATCAGCACCCCGTCAAGCATGCTGAGCAGCGCCTGCAGGGTAGACTGTTGGCACTGCAGGCGCCGACGGAGCGGAATGAAAAGATGGGTGATAAGCGTTTTCGCCGGATAATCGCGACCCTGCTCTTTGATCCAGGCGCGCAGTCGCTGCAGGTTACCCGCCTGAAGGAGCCGCAGCAGCGTTTCCTGCTGCTCGCGCCAGAGGCGTTGCGTGTCCGGGTCGTCGTGGCTCAGCAGGGACTTTACTTTCCCGACCTGCACCCCGTTGTCGATCCAGCTTTTGATTTCGCGGATCCGGTCGATATCGGCATCGTTGAAAAGGCGATGACCACCGTCCGTCCTCTGCGGTTTGAGCAATCCATACCGTCGCTGCCACGCCCGTAGGGTAACGGGATTGATATCACAAAGGAGTGCCACTTCACCGATTGTGTAAAGCGCCATATTTGCCCCCTGGCTTACGCGTCCCCAGCTTAACTGTAGACCCACTTTGCCGAACCAGGAAGAATTGATTAATTTTTAAACAAATAATGCGAGCCATGCACGATGTGCAGAAAAAGATGTGATAACGGACACGATTTTGCGCTTTTTTGGGGCGCTTCAAAGAAAGTTCAGCCGCATCCGTGTATGTTACGCGTTTTTTAGCGTGTGCGGTTTTGAGTATGTACGAGTTTAACCTGGTGCTGCTGTTGCTTCAGCAGATGTGCGTGTTTCTGGTCATTGCCTGGCTGATGAGCAAAACGCGTCTTTTCATTCCGCTGATGCAGGTCACCGTACGCCTGCCGCACAAGCTGCTCTGCTACGTCACCTTCTCTATTTTTTGCATCATGGGGACCTACTTCGGCCTCCACATCGAAGACTCTATTGCTAATACGCGTGCCATCGGCGCGGTGATGGGCGGGCTGCTGGGCGGCCCGGTCGTCGGTGGTCTTGTCGGTTTAACTGGTGGGCTGCATCGCTATTCCATGGGCGGGATGACGGCGCTCAGCTGCATGATCTCGACGATCGTCGAAGGGCTGCTTGGTGGCCTGGTGCACAGCTATATGATTAAGCGCGGTCGCCCGGACAAGGTGTTTAGCCCGCTTACCGCCGGGGCCATTACATTTGTGGCTGAAATGGCGCAGATGGCGATCATTCTGCTGATTGCCCGCCCGTTTGAGGATGCGCTGCACCTGGTCAGCAGTATTGCCGCCCCGATGATGGTGACCAACACCGTCGGCGCGGCGCTGTTTATGCGTATTCTGCTCGACAAGCGCGCCATGTTTGAGAAGTACACCTCGGCCTTTTCCGCCACGGCGTTGAAGGTTGCCGCCTCGACCGAAGGGATCCTGCGTCAGGGGTTTAACGAAGAGAACAGCATGAAGGTCGCGCAGGTGCTTTATAAAGAGCTGGATATCGGTGCGGTGGCCATTACCGATCGCGAAAAGCTGCTGGCGTTTACCGGCACCGGAGACGATCACCACCTGCCGGGCAAACCGATCTCGTCGACCTATACGCTGCGCGCCATTGAAACCGGCGAAGTAGTGTATGCCGACGGTAACGAAGTGCCTTACCGCTGCTCGCTGCATCCGCAGTGCAAGCTGGGCTCCACGCTCGTCATTCCGCTGCGCGGGGAAAATCAGCGAGTGATGGGCACCATCAAGCTGTATGAGGCGAAAAACCGTCTGTTCAGCTCCATCAACCGCACGCTGGGGGAGGGTATCGCCCAGCTTCTTTCCGCGCAAATTCTGGCCGGGCAGTATGAACGGCAGAAAGCCCTGCTGACGCAGTCTGAAATTAAGCTGCTGCATGCCCAGGTCAATCCGCATTTCCTGTTTAATGCCCTCAACACGCTCAAAGCAGTGATCCGCCGCGACAGCGATCAGGCCGCGCAGCTGGTGCAGTTTTTGTCGACCTTTTTCCGTAAAAACCTGAAGCGCCCGTCAGAGATCGTTACCCTCGCCGATGAAATTGAGCACGTGAATGCCTATCTGCAAATTGAGCAGGCGCGGTTTCAGTCCCGCCTGCAGGTGTCGCTCTCCGTTCCGGACGAGCTGGCGTATCAGCATCTTCCGGCCTTTACCCTGCAGCCTATCGTGGAGAACGCCATCAAGCACGGTACCTCGCAGCTGCTGGGGACAGGGGAGATAACCATTGCCGCCAGCCGTTTTAACCACCATCTGGTGCTGGATATTGAAGATAACGCCGGGCTGTACCAGCCTTCCGCTTCGGGCGGATTAGGGATGAGCCTGGTTGATAAACGTCTGCGCGCCCATTTTGGCGACGACTGTGGCATTACCGTCGCCTGCGAGCCTGACCGTTTTACCCGTATTACCGTTCGACTGCCGCTGGAGGAAAACGCATGTTAAGAGTGCTGATCGTGGATGACGAGCCGCTGGCACGGGAAAACCTGCGCGTTCTGCTGCAGGAGCAGCCAGACATTGAGATTGTGGGGGAGTGCGCCAACGCCATTGAGGCCATCGGTGCGGTGCACAAGCTGCGCCCGGACGTGCTGTTCCTCGACATTCAGATGCCGCGCATCAGCGGGCTGGAGATGGTCGGCATGCTCGACCCGGCGCATCGCCCCTATATCGTGTTTCTGACGGCGTTCGACGAATATGCCGTTAAGGCTTTTGAGGAGCACGCGTTCGATTATTTACTCAAGCCGATTGAAGAGAAGCGGCTGGAAAAAACGCTCACCCGCTTACGCCAGGAGCGAACCGTCCAGGACGTCACGCTGCTGCCGGAGAACCAGCAGCCGCTGAAATTTATCCCCTGCACCGGGCACAGCCGGATCTATCTGCTGCAAATGGATGATGTGGCGTTTGTCAGCAGCCGCCTGAGCGGGGTGTTTGTCACCAGCGCGGAAGGGAACGAAGGGTTTACCGAGCTGACCCTGCGTACGCTCGAGAGCCGCACGCCGCTGATTCGCTGTCACCGTCAGTATCTGGTGAACATGGCGCACCTGAAGGAGATCCGTCTGGAAGATAACGGTCAGGCCGAGCTGGTGCTGCGCGCCGGGCAGACCGTCCCCGTCAGCCGCCGCTATCTGAAAAGTTTGAAAGAGGCGATTGGCCTGTAAAACTGGTACACTGCGCGCCATTGCATCATCGACATTCGAAGGCTCTATGCTAAGTAACGATATTCTTCGTAGCCTGCGCTACACCCTGAAAGCAAACAATAACGACATGGTGCGCATTCTTGCGCTGTCCGACATGGAATCCACGTCTGCAAATTTTGATACCTGGATGACCAAAGAAGACGAAGAGGGCTTCGTCCGCTGCCCGGACATCATTCTGTCGGGTTTTCTGAACGGGCTGATTTACGATAAACGTGGAAAAGATGACTCCGCGCCCGAGCTGGCGCTGGAGCGTCGCGTGAACAACAACACGGTGCTGAAAAAGCTGCGTATCGCCTTTTCGCTGAAAACGGACGATATCCAGGCGATCATGACCGAGCAGAAATACCGCGTGTCGATGCCGGAAATCACCGCCATGATGCGCGCGCCGGACCACAAAAATTACCGCGAGTGCGGCGACCAGTTTCTGCGTAATTTCCTGCGCGGGCTGACCCATCGGGTGCATCACCCGAAACCATAAAAAAAGCCGGAGATTATCTCCGGCTTTTTTGTTATTTCACCTGCTGGCCCGGCTTCGCGCCTTCGTCTGGGCTTAACAGGAAGATATCCTTCCCGCCAGGGCCTGCTGCCATCACCATCCCCTCGGAAATGCCGAAGCGCATTTTGCGCGGCGCCAGGTTAGCGACCATCACGGTTTGACGGCCGATCAGCACCAGCGGGTCCGGGTAGGCAGAACGGATGCCGGAGAAGACGTTGCGCTTCTCGCCGCCGAGATCCAGCGTCAGGCGCAGCAGCTTGTCAGAGCCTTCCACGAATTCTGCGTTTTCAATCAGCGCCACGCGCAGGTCGACTTTAGCGAAATCATCAAAGGTGATGGTTTCCTGAATCGGATCGTCCGCCAGCGGGCCGGTTACCGGTGCTGCAGCCGCTTTCACCTCTTCTTTAGAGGCTTCGACCAGCGCTTCAACCTGCTTCATCTCGATGCGGTTATACAGCGCCTTAAAGGTGTTCACCTTGTGGCCGAGCAGCGGCTGCGCCATTGCATCCCAGGTCAGTTCGGTGTTCAGGAACGCTTCAGCGCGGGCTGCCAGCTGCGGCAGAACCGGCTTCAGGTACGTCATCAGCACGCGGAACAGGTTGATGCCCATGGAGCAGATGGCCTGCAGATCGGCATCGCGGCCTTCCTGTTTAGCGACAACCCACGGCGCCTGCTCGTCCACATAGCGGTTAGCCAGGTCAGCTAGCGCCATGATTTCACGCACTGCTTTACCGAACTCGCGCGTTTCCCAGGCTTCGCCAATGGTGGCTGCCGCGTCGGTGAAGGTTTGGTACAGGGCAGGGTCCGCCAGCTCAGCGGCCATTACGCCGTCAAAGCGCTTGGCGATAAAGCCCGCGTTACGGGACGCCAGGTTCACCACCTTGTTGACGATGTCTGCGTTCACGCGCTGCACGAAATCTTCCAGGTTCAGGTCGATATCATCGATGCGGGAAGAGAGCTTCGCGGTGTAGTAGTAGCGCAGGCTGTCCGCGTCGAAGTGGTTCAGCCAGGTGCTGGCCTTGATGAACGTCCCGCGGGACTTGGACATCTTGGCGCCGTTCACCGTGACGTAGCCGTGAACAAACAGGTTGGTTGGCTTGCGGAAGTTGCTGCCTTCCAGCATGGCCGGCCAGAACAGGCTGTGGAAGTAAACGATGTCTTTGCCGATGAAGTGGTACAGCTCGGCGGTAGAGTCTTTCTTCCAGTATTCGTCGAAGCTGACGGTGTCGCCCCGCTTGTCGCACAGGTTCTTGAAGGAGCCCATGTAGCCGATTGGCGCATCCAGCCAGACGTAGAAATATTTGCCCGGCGCATTCGGGATTTCGAAGCCAAAGTACGGCGCATCGCGAGAGATATCCCACTGCTGCAGGCCGGATTCGAACCACTCCTGCATCTTGTTCGCCACCTGCTCCTGCAGCGCGCCACTGCGGGTCCACGCCTGCAGCATTTCGCTGAAGGACGGCAGGTCGAAGAAGAAGTGCTCGGAATCACGCATCACAGGTGTGGCGCCGGATACCACGGATTTGGGCTCAATCAGTTCGGTCGGGCTGTAGGTCGCGCCGCAGACTTCGCAGTTATCGCCGTACTGATCCGGGGATTTACATTTTGGACAGGTGCCTTTGACGAAACGGTCCGGCAGGAACATGCCTTTTTCCGGATCGTACAGCTGAGAGATAGTGCGGTTTTTGATGAAACCGTTCTCTTTCAGACGGGTGTAGATCAGCTCCGACAGCTCGCGGTTTTCGTCGCTGTGCGTGGAGTGATAGTTGTCATAGCTGATGTCAAAGCCAGCAAAATCGGTCTGATGCTCCTGACTCATTTCGGCAATCATCTGCTCCGGGGAAATCCCCAGCTGCTGCGCTTTCAGCATAATCGGCGTGCCGTGGGCATCGTCCGCACAGATGAAGTTAACCTCGTGGCCGCGCATTCGCTGGTAACGGACCCAGACATCAGCCTGGATATGCTCCAGCATGTGGCCGAGGTGGATTGAGCCGTTGGCGTACGGCAGGGCGCACGTTACCAGAATTTTTTTCGCGACTTGAGTCATAGTAGGCATTACTTCTTTTAACTGTGAAAAGGGTTTTCGATATTACCAAAAGGGGCATTATTAAGTAAGCACAAACCACGGCCTTTCAGGTAAACTTGTTTGTCTAAGGTCTTATTCACAAGAACAAAGGAGTCGGGATGAGTTCTCAATCCCAGGCCAAATCACCGGAAGCCTTACGAGCAATGGTCGCCGGGACGCTGGCTAACTTTCAGCATCCAACCCTGAAACATAACCTCACTACGCTGAAAGCGTTGCACCACGTCGCGTGGCTGGACGATACGCTGCACGTTGAAGTGCAGATGCCGTTCGTCTGGACCAGTGCCTTTGACGCGCTGAAAGAGCAGACCAGCGCCGAGCTGCTGCGCATTACCGGTGCGAAAGCGATTGACTGGAAGCTGAGCCACAGCATTGCCACGCTGAAGCGTGTGAAAAATCAGCCGGGCGTCAACGGGGTGAAAAACATCATCGCCGTGAGTTCAGGTAAGGGTGGGGTGGGTAAATCCTCTACCGCCGTCAACCTCGCGCTCGCGCTGGCGGCGGAAGGGGCAAAGGTTGGTATTCTGGATGCCGATATCTACGGTCCGTCTATTCCAAACATGCTGGGTGCGGAAAATCAGCGTCCAACCTCGCCGGACGGCACGCATATGGCGCCGATCGTGGCGCACGGTCTGGCGACCAACTCCATCGGTTACCTGGTGACCGACGATAACGCCATGGTCTGGCGCGGCCCGATGGCCAGCAAAGCGCTGCTGCAGATGCTGCAGGAAACGATGTGGCCGGATCTGGATTATCTGGTGCTGGACATGCCGCCGGGCACCGGTGACATTCAGCTGACGCTGGCGCAGAACATCCCGGTAACGGGGGCCGTTGTGGTCACCACGCCGCAGGATATCGCGCTGATCGACGCCAAAAAAGGCATCGTGATGTTCGAGAAAGTGGAAGTGCCGGTGCTCGGCATCGTCGAGAACATGAGCATGCACATCTGCAGCAACTGCGGACACCATGAGCCTATCTTTGGTACGGGTGGGGCGGAAAAACTGGCAGCGCAGTATCACACCCAGCTGCTGGGGCAGATGCCGCTGCATATTTCCTTGCGTGAAGATCTGGACAGCGGGAAGCCGACGGTCGTCAGCCGTCCGGACAGCGAGTTCGCTGAGATGTATCGCCAGCTGGCGGGGCGCGTTGCGGCGCAGCTCTACTGGCAGGGTGAAGTGATCCCGGGTGAAATCGCCTTCCGCGCGGTGTAACCCCCCAGCGCAGGATTGCCGGGTGGCGGTTTCGCCTTACCCGGCCTACGAAATACGATTTTGTAGGTCAGGTAAGCGAAGCGCCACCTGACTTTACCCAAGCCGGTAATGCATAAGATAGTACTCTCCCTCAGGAGAATTCCCCGTCGCCTCAATGTGCCAGCCGTGCCGCTGGTAAAACGTAATAGCCCGCGCATTTTTCACCAGACACTTGAGTGAGCCCGTGCTGGTAAACGTCTTATGTACGTGCTCAAGCAACACATGTCCGACGCCCAGGCTCTGATACTGCGGGTCGACAAACAGGTTGTGCAGAAAATTATCGTTCGTCCAGACTGAGGCGAAGCCAAGTCGGTGCCCATCCTGCTCCGCCACCCAAATCTCTTCGTCCAGGGTTGCCGCGTCAAAATCTTCAAGCTGCCACGCAGAACTGTCCAGCCACGGCCAGGCTTCACGCCGGGCGTGGAGGTAGAGCGTACGCAGGAAAGGGCGGTCGCTCTCCTGCCACGGACGGATTACGATCGTATCAGCGATGATAGAAAATATCTCCATTGTAGGCTTTGTAGATTTTGCCATCTGCATCGCCAATCAGGACGTAGTTTTCGCCCATGTAGGTCCAGTGGGTACCGGCATCCGGTGCCGGAAGATTACGCAGCTGGTACTGTTTAATGGTGTACTCCGGCGTTTGATACTGCGCCGGTGCCGTATCGCCGATTTTAAACTTCGTGAAATCGGCGATGAACTCTTGTTCTTCATAGGCCTTGATGCCCGATGGCGCAGCGGCGGTTTGCGGGGCAGAAAACGCGGAGCCCGCCAGAGACAGTAATACACCCAGAAGCAGCAATTTACGCTTAGCCATTTTTTCTCCAGTGATATTGTTTCAGAGACTTTCGTCTGCAGGGCACCCAGCACAAGACAGACGGTCTATTTTAAGTATCAAAGCATGATGCGTTTGATAAAAAATGTAACAAAAGTGGAGGGGTTTGGGTAGTCGATAACGGTGATGCTCATCATTGCGGTGAATGTTGATTGTGCGGAATATTTGTTATTTTTATTATTTTATTAATCTATTCTGAAAATAAGTTTATACGTCAAAATAGCACCGTTAAGCGAATGCTTTCGTAAGGGATAACATTTAATATCGCGGCGCATAAAGTATTATTACTCTCCGTTTTCTTGCGCAATTGTGCGCTGTTTTTTAACTTTTTAAACAACAGCGAACGTGTGTTTTACAGTGTCACGGGGAAATAATAAATAACGATATTTCAAGGTCTTGCTTGCTTTTTTTTTGCGAGTTAACTACCCAGCGCAACGATAAATCAACATTTTATATAAATGAAAAATACAACTGCTCTTTTACTGTCCTTTCTGACGCTCAGCCAGCTAACAGGATGTGTATTTTCACCAGGCCAGAACTTAAGTCTTTCCGGGAAAAAAGTCATTACCGGTGAGGAAATTAACGATCCGCTGGACAAACGCGTGGAAGTTTTTCCTTTAACCCCTGGATTGATTGAAAAACTGCGCCCACCCGTTTCTAAATCTCAGGCAAATCCTACTCTTGATGAGCAGCTCAAAAACTGGGAATACCGCATTGGCTCAGGGGACATTTTGACGGTCACCGTCTGGGATCACCCTGAACTCACGACGCCCGCAGGGCAGTACCGTAGCGCGAGCGACGCGGGTAACTGGGTTAACGCCGATGGTACGCTTTTCTACCCCTACGTCGGCAAGCTGAAAGTGGCGGGCAAAACGGTTTCGCAGGTACGTGAGGAGATCACCGAGCGGCTGGATGAGGTCATTGAGAGCCCTCAGGTGGACGTCAGCGTTGCCTCCTTCCGTTCTCAAAAAGCCTATATCACCGGAGAGGTTGAGAAATCGGGCCAGCAGCCAATAACCAATATTCCATTGACGGTAATGGATGCGGTGAACGCCGCGGGCGGTCTCTCTGCGGATGCCGACTGGCGTAACGTCGTGCTCACGCATGATGGCCATGACTCGCGCCTTTCACTCTATGCTCTGATGCAACATGGCGATTTAACCCAAAATAAGCTGCTTTATCCGGGCGATATCCTGTTTGTTCCCCGGAACGACGCGCTGAAAGTGTTTGTGATGGGCGAGGTGGTTAAACAGAGCACCCTTAAGATGGATCGTAGCGGCATGACGCTGGCCGAAGCCCTGGGGAATGCAGGCGGGCTGAACCAGAATATGGCCGATGCAACCGGGATTTTTGTTATTCGCCCGGTTTCACGAAAAGGCGAGAAAGACAAAATCGCCAACATCTATCAACTCAATGCGGAAGATGCCTCAGCCATGGTGCTGAGCACAGAATTCGAGCTGGAACCGTACGACATTGTCTATGTCACGACGGCACCGCTTTCACGCTGGAATCGTGTGATCGCCCAGCTGGTACCCACCATCAGTGGCGTACATGACCTGACCGAAACCGTCCGTTACATCAGGTCGTGGCCGCAATAATGTTCAATTCAATTCTCGTGGTTTGCACCGGCAATATTTGCCGTTCACCGATTGGTGAGCGGCTGTTGCGCCAGCAGCTACCCGACGCGCAGGTGACCTCGGCAGGTATTTTCGGGCTTGAAGGACGCCCGGCGGATGCGACTGCAAAGGCAGTCGCCTTACGTCATGGCGTTTCGCTGGAAGGTCACGTGGCGCGTAAGGTCACACGTTTTCTGTTACAAAAATCCGATTTGATTCTGGTGATGGAGCCAGAGCATCTCCGTTTTATTGCCTCAGTGGCGCCGGAGAATCGGGGGAAATCGCTGTTGTTTGGTCAGTGGCTGGAAACAAAGGACATTCCCGACCCGTATCGCAAAAGCCGGGAAGCCTTCGAATATGTTTTCGAGCAGTTAGGTAAAGCCAGTCAGGAATGGGCTCGTCGTTTGCGTCAACAAGGAATGAAGCAGTAATGTCGTCTCATAAATCAGACAAATTTGGTGCTGCGACACCGCATGATAATGAAATTGATCTCATTCAGCTGTTGGCTGAGATGTTTGATCATCGGGTAATGATAGCGTGCATCACGCTCCTGTTCACCGTATGCGCCGGGATCTATGCGTATAGCGTCACACCGATCTATCAGGCTGATGCCCTTGTGCAGATAGAAGCGAAGCAGGACAACTCGTTGCTCAAAAGCTTAAGCCAGTTTGGTACCGATCTTTCACCTGATGTTGCGCCCGAACTCTTGCTGCTCAAGTCGCGGATGATTCTGGGAGAGACCGTTGATAAGCTGGGGCTAACGTACAGCGTCAAACGGCGCGTGCTGCCCGTCATTGGGCCGCTGCTGGAACGAGGGCGTAAAGCCGGTGAACTGACAATTGGCGCGCTTACCCTTCCTCTTCTGGAAGACAAGCCACAGGAACTTTTACTGACCGTTCAGGAGCAGGGCCGGTATCACCTCGAAGGAAAAACGCTTGAGGCTGATGGCGTTGTTGGGAAAACGCTGGTTAAAGACGGAATAACGCTGCTTGTCACCTCGCTCAGTGCGGCACCAGGCACCCGGTTTGCCCTCAAAACCGTCACAAAGCTTGAAGCAATTAACGCCCTTCAGCGCCGACTCATTGTTTCTGAGTCGGCGAAGCAGAGCGGAATTATCACCTTAACGCTGACGGGCGAGGACCCTGACAAGATCGCCGTGGTGCTCAACACCATTGCTGAAAATTATCTCAGCCAGAATATTGCGCGCCAGGAAGCTAAAGATACCCGCAGCCTGACGTTTTTACAGGACCAATTACCTAAAATCAGGCGCGAACTGGATGAAGCAGAAGCACGACTGAACGCCTACAGAGAGCAGCGCGATTCTGTCGATCTATCCCTTGAGGCGAAGACGGTTCTCGATCAGGTTGTTAATGTGGAAAATCAGCTTAACGAGCTGACGTTCCGCGAAGCAGAAGTTTCTCAGCTTTTCAAAAAGGATCACCCAACCTACCGCGCCTTACGGGAAAAAAAACAGACCCTGGAGCAGGAACGTACGCGCCTGAATAACCGTGTCTCATCCATGCCTTCTACACAGCAGGAAATTTTGCGTTTAAGCCGTGACGTAGAGTCCGGGCGCACCATCTACCTGCAGCTGCTGACGCGTCAGCAGGAGCTGAATATCTCGCGCTCCAGCGCCATCGGAAACGTGCGGATCATTGATCCGGCAGTAACGCAGCCTGGACCCGTCAAACCGCACAAAGTGATTATCATTGTGTGCGGTATGCTGGTGGGATTGATGCTCTCTGCAGGAACGGTGTTGGTGCGCTCTGCGTTTAAACGGGGCATCACCTCGTCTGAACAGCTGGAAGCGCAGGGAATGCCTCTTCTGGCTACGCTCCCGCGCTCAGTGTGGCTATGGAAAAAAACGCATTTGCGCAGGAGGACGCTGTTTGCTTCCCACTGGAAGCACAGGACGTCAAACGTACCTTTCCTGCCCGTTGACCGTCCGGCGGATATATTTGTCGAGGCGGTGCGCGGGTTACGCACCAGTCTGCATTTTACCATGATGAATGCCGTTAATCGGATAGTGGTGATTTCAGGCCCTTCGCAGGACTGCGGAAAGACTTTAGTGAGCACCTCGCTGGCGTCGATTGCCGCTCAGGCAGGTCAACGGGTACTGTTTATTGATGCGGATATGCGCAAGGGATATGTTCACAATATTTTCAAACTGAACAACCAGCATGGGTTGTCCGGCGTGCTGGGGGGAAGCGTAGAGTGGCAGGATGCGATTCAACGCTTCGAGAAAGGTGGCTTTGATGTCTTGACCTGTGGGCCTCAGCCTTCGCATCCTGTCGAGCTGCTTATGAATGAGCGCTTCCAGACGGTAATGTCACGAATAGACAAAGAGTACGACATCGTGATTGTCGACACGCCACCGGTGCTGGCCGTGACGGATGCGCTACTCGTCGCCAGAGCCGCGGCAACCACGTTGCTGGTTGCCCGTTTCGGTAAAACCAGCGTCAAAGAGATCGAAAACTGCCGGAAGCGTCTGCAGCAGATGGGCGTCCAGGTTGAAGGCGCGATTCTCAATGACATTGTGAAATCCGCTGCGTTCTATTACCACTCGGGTTATAGCCATTACAACTACGGCTATACCCCGGAATAAAGTGACGCGACACTTCTTTACAGCATGACGCCGTATAGCCCGCTAAGATGACCTCCGTTAAATCGAGAGGTCATAATGGATAACCGTAAATTGAGTCGCCTGCGCCGCTGGGCGCGGGAAGGGAGCATACTCATTCTGCTTACGCTGGCGGTTATGTGGGGCGTGGATCAATACCGAAAGCCGTCATTACCCGCCAGCTTTAGCGCAACGCCTATGCAGAGCATCGACGGTAACATTCACGATATCTCGGCGCTCAGCAAGGAGCGCCCCCTGCTGATTTACGTCTGGGCAACCTGGTGCAGCATCTGTCGTTATACGACACCTGCGGTCGATAAGCTGGCAAAAGAGGGCGGTAACGTCGTAAGTATTGCCATGCGCTCCGGTGACGATGCAAAGCTCGCTCGCTGGGTTGAAAAGAAAAACCTGAGTATGCCGGTGATTAACGATTCAAACGGTGCCGTGTCGCAGCAGTGGCAAGTGAGCGTAACGCCGACGCTGGTGATTGTGTCAAAGGGGAAAGTAGTCAGTACCACAACGGGCTGGACGAGCTACTGGGGATTGAAAAGCAGAATGTGGTGGGCAGGCGTATAAAGATAACCCCTCTTCCGACGGAAGAGGGGTTTTGTATTACTTCGCGAGAACTTCCTGCGCGGTGCGCTCAACCAGCGACAGCAGGATTTTGATATCCTCCAGCGTCACGGTTGGGTTCAGCAGAGTCAGCTTCAGGCAGGTGATGCCGTTATGCTCGGTTACACCGACGTTTGCACGGCCGGATTCCAGCAGCGCATCACCAATTTTCTGGTTCAGCAGGGCGATGCCCGCGTCGTCCATCTGCACCTGGCCACGGAAGCGGAACAGTACGCTTGCCAGCTGTGGCTGCATAACCAGTTCCAGAGCAGGCTGCTCTTTCACGTAGGCCGCAACCTGCTGCGCCAGCGTTACGCCGTGATCGATGATCGCCGCGTATTGCTCCTGACCCAGCGCTTCCAGGCTCATCCACAGCTTCAGCGCGTCGAAACGACGGGTGGTCTGCAGAGATTTGGACACCAGGTTAGGCACGCCCGCTTCTTCGTCGAACTCAGAGTTCAGGTAGGCCGCCTGATAGCGCATCAGCTCATAGTGACGCGCTTCTTTCAGCAGGAACGCGCCGCAGCTGATGGTCTGGAAGAACTGCTTGTGGAAGTCCAGGGTGACGGAATCCACCAGCTCGATGCCGTCCAGGTAGTGACGATACTGATCAGACATCAGCAGCGCGCCGCCCCAGGCCGCGTCAACGTGTACCCAGATGTTCTGCTTCGCCGCCAGTTCAGCAATGGCACGCAGCGGATCGATAGCACCGGCATCGGTAGTACCTGCCGTCGCGACGATGGCCAGAATCTGCTCCCCGTTCGCGTTGCACTGCTCGATTTTCGCCGCCAGATCGGTCAGATCCATGCGGGAGAACTCGTCGGTTTTCACCTGCACTACGGACTGATAGCCCAGGCCCATCAGCGCCATGTTTTTCTGCACGGAGAAGTGCGCGTTTTCGGAGCACAGCACGCGAATTTTGCGCAGATCGCCCACCAGACCGTCCTGCTGAACGGAGTGGCCCTGACGCGCGAAGAATGCGTCACGCGCCAGCATCAGACCCATCAGGTTGCTCTGGGTACCGCCGCTGGTGAACACACCCGCGTCGCCAGCCTGATAACCCACGCGGGTACGCAGCCACTCGATCAGTTTGATCTCAATAATGGTTGCGGACGGGCTTTGATCCCAGGAGTCCATACTCTGGTTAGTGGCGTTGATCAGCACTTCCGCCGCCTGGCTTACCACCAGGCTTGGGCAGTGCAGGTGCGCCACACACTGCGGGTGATGAACGGACAAGCTGTCTTTCAGGAAGAACTCCACGGCGCGTTCAATCGCCGCTTCGTTGCCCAGCCCTTTCGGGTTGAAATCCAGCTTAATACGGTCGCGCAGCTCCGCGACCGTTTTGCCCTGGTACATCTCAGGCTGCTTCAGCCACTGCATCACAGCCTGAGTGCTTTGTTCAATCGCCTGCTGGTAAGCTTCAATGCTCTGCGCAGAGGAGAACAAAATTGGGTTTGAATCTGACATCGTAATCAACTACTCCGGTTACGCCGGGCGAACGCCCGCAGCAAGCAGTGCCTGCTCGAATTTATCCAGGAAGATTTTCAGCTCTTCGTCGCTGATCAGCAGGGAAGGCAGCAGGCGCAGAACGATACCGTTACGACCACCACGCTCCAGAATCAGACCGGCTTCAAAGCACTTCTTCTGAATCAGCGCAGACAGCTCGCCGTCGCCAGGGAAGCAGCCCATATGGTCAGCAGCTTCGTGTGGCTTAACGATCTCGATACCGATCATCATGCCCAGACCGCGCACGTGACCGATGACCGGATAACGTTTTGCCATCTCTTTCAGCTGGCCTTTCAGCCATTCGCCCTGTGCAGCCACTTTGCCCGCGATGTTCTGGTCTTTCAGGATTTTCAGCGTCGTCAGGCCGGTTGCCATTGCCAGCTGGTTGCCGCGGAAAGTACCGGTGTGGTGGCCTGGCGCCCATGCGTCGAACTGCTTTTTGATACCGAGCACGGCCAGCGGCAGACCGCCACCAACCGCTTTAGACATCACGATGATGTCTGGCTCGATGCCCGCGTGTTCGAAGGCGAAGAATTTACCGGTACGGGCAAAGCCAGCCTGAACTTCGTCGAGGATCAGCAGAATGCCGTGTTCTTGAGTTACTTTACGAATGCGCTGCAACCACTCAGCCGGAGCCGGGTTCACGCCGCCTTCGCCCTGAACGGCTTCCAGGATCACCGCGGCAGGTTTACGCACGCCGCTTTCAACGTCGTTGATCAGGTTGTCGAAGTAGTAAGTCAGCGCTTTCACGCCCGCTTCACCACCGATACCCAGCGGGCAGCGGTACTCGTGCGGGTAAGGCATGAACTGCACTTCTGGCATCATTCCGTCAACCGCTTCTTTCGGAGACAGGTTGCCGGTCACGGACAGTGCGCCGTGGGTCATGCCGTGGTAACCACCAGAGAAGCTGATGATACCGCTACGGCCGGTCACTTTTTTCGCCAGCTTCAGCGCCGCTTCAACGGCGTCGGCACCGGATGGACCGGTGAACTGCAGGCAGTACTCTTTGCCCTGACCAGGCAGCAGAGAGAGCAGATATTCAGAAAACGCGTCTTTCAGAGGCGTAGTCAGATCCAGAGTGTGTAACGGCAAGCCGCTGGTAATGACATTTTGGATGCTTTTCAGCACATCAGGATGGTTATGGCCAAGCGCAAGGGTCCCTGCGCCTGCTAAACAGTCAAGGTATTCTTTATTATCTGCATCGGTGATCCACACGCCTTCTGCTTTAGTAATCGCTAAAGGCAGTTTGCGCGGATAACTCCTGACGTTAGATTCAAACTCGGCCTGACGGGCCAGATAGGTTTCGTTGCTTTTGTGGGCATCTACGGTGTCAATACGGACTTTATCCGTCATCATATCACTCCTACAACCGCCGCTTCGCTATGAGCCACGATTGAATAAAAAGTTAAAAAACAGATGGGGCCTGAAAAAAACGCCGCCAATATAGAGCCTTTTGTCACGGGGCTCAATGGTTAATTTGTTTACTGTTTTGTGACATGGAGCACAGGAGAGGCAATATCACCATTTTTAAAAAGAAAATTGCACTTTATTGGCAATAAAAACAATTGCTTATTCGGAGTTTGTTTGGGTTGTTAAATGACAGAAAAGAGTGTGACAAATCGTGCCATTGGCTGACAAAAGAAGGGGGTATGCTGCCTTCATACCCCCTTATTTTTCCATCAACGACAAAAAGCGGTAGTCACATGGCGCGCGCAATGGAATCACGCATTAAAAATGGACTTTCAACGCGCGTCGTTTCCCGGTGTTGTGCTCCGTTAATAATGTGCAGGGCGCTCAGGCGACCAATTTCGTAGTGGGGCAACTGAACCGTTGAAAGAGGCGGCAAAAACAGCTCGCCAATGCCCACCATATTGTCATAGCCGATAACCGCGACATCTTCAGGGATGCGAAGCCCTTGCGCCAGCAGCGTCTGGTACACCATAAACGCGATACGATCGTTACCGCAGATAACGGAATCAAACCGCGGGATGCCGTTCCGGATACGCGCCAGCAATGCGGTCGGAATATCACGATAATGCTCATCCCCGTGCGCCATATACTCATGCTCCAGGCTGTCCGGGTCGATTCCGGCTTCACGGCAGGCGCGTTCAAGCCCCTGACGGCGTCGGGTTGTGGCCAGATGGCCCACAGGTAAATGCAGACACAGGGGCTGCCGATAGCCTTCTGCGAGTAATGCCCTGACGGCGGCGTACTGCCCCTGTTCATCATCCGGGATATAGCTGGCGACCTTTTCACCGACACTCTCACAGTTGGCCAGCACGCAGGGGAGGGTGAGCAGCTTGGCAGGAAGAGGAACCTGACGTAACCCCATCGTGGTGTAGATAATCCCGTCTGGCCGGTGGGAGAGCAGAAGATCGACAATGGCATCCGGATTGTCGTCAGCAAACATATTCATGACGAAGCTATTCCAGCCGTGCATCCTGGCCGTCTCTTCAATGGACAGCGTAATCTCCACCGAAAAAGGTGTCGTGACCGTATCGAGCGCTAGCACGCCTATGGTTTTAGGCGAAGCATTCGCGCCGCGTATTTTCTTGGCGGACAGATCGGGAACGTAGCTGGTTTGTTCGATAGCCCACTGTACGCGCGCCAGCGTTTCCGGTTTAAGGTGCTCCGGGCTATTAAGCGCGCGGGAAACCGTCATCAGCGATACGTTAGCCAGCTTTGCGACGTCCTTCAGGGAAGCCATTTTCTTACTCCGTTAATGCTCTGTGAGAGGGTATACAACTAAGTCGCTGATGTAAAAGGAAGGCTGATGACCAGGTTAAGTCATGCTTACCTCAGTTATGAATTTATGATCGCGATCTCACTTCCTTAATGTTAACGTTAACTTTCGTGATTAACATCTTAAATCTTAATCAGGCAGCATGAGAAAGCATGTATGTTAACGTTACCATTAGGTCATTACTCCAACACGAGAATGCCATGATGAAAACGCATCACTCTCACAGCTATCCCTTACTGAGCGCATTACTGTTTTTCTTTTTTGTCACCTGGTCATCTTCCGGCTCGTTGCTCTCTATCTGGCTCCACCAGGAAGTGGGGTTAAAAGCGGGGGATACGGGCGTTATCTATGCCGTGCTTTCCGTCTCCGCGCTGTTTGCTCAAATCTGCTATGGATTTATTCAGGACAAACTCGGCCTGCGCAAAAACCTGCTCTGGTTTCTGACCAGTCTGCTTATTCTTTCCGGTCCGGCCTTTTTGCTGTTTGGCTATCTGCTGCAAGTTAACGTGTTGCTGGGCAGTATTTTCGGCGGGATTTTTATTGGCCTGACGTTTAACGGTGGGATTGGGGTGCTGGAATCCTATACCGAACGCGTGGCCCGTCAGAGCCAGTTTGAGTTTGGCAAGGCGAGAATGTGGGGATCGCTTGGCTGGGCGGCGGCAACCTTTTTTGCGGGGCTCCTGTTTAACATCAATCCGAAGCTGAATTTCGCTGTCGCGAGCGGCGCCGGGCTGGTGTTTTTTGTTTTGCTCGCGCGCCTGCGGGTCTCTTCCGCACCGCATGCCATGCAGGAAGCGGTGTCCGGTGGCAAGGTGACGCTGGAAGACGCATTGCGCCTGCTGACGCTGCCGCGTTTCTGGGCGCTGGTGTTTTTCGTTATCGGCACCTGCATTTACGGCGTTTACGATCAGCAGTTCCCGGTCTATTTCTCATCACAGTTCCCGACGTTGCAGGAAGGGAACGCCATGTACGGCTATCTCAACTCCTTCCAGGTTTTCCTTGAGGCGGCGGGCATGTTTTGCGCCCCGTGGCTGGTGAACCGCCTCGGCGCGAAAAACGGCCTGATATTCGCGGGAATGGTGATGGCAATGCGTATGGTGGCATCTGGTCTGGTTGAGGGGCCGGTGCTCATCTCCATTACCAAGCTGCTGCACGCGGTAGAACTGCCCGTATTGCTGGTCTCGGTATTTAAATACAACAGCTTACATTTTGATAAGCGGCTCTCTTCCACGCTCTATCTGGTGGGCTTTGCCTGTACAAGCTCGGTGATTGCGTCTGTGCTGTCGCCGCTGGCGGGTTACAGCTATGAGAAATACGGCTTTGCCCAATCCTATCTCATTATGGGGCTGTTAGTGTTCAGCACCACGCTCATCTCCATCTTCCTGTTGCGCTCGGGTAAGTCTTCTTCTGACCCGCTCATGCCGCAACCTTCCACTATATGACTGAAAAGAGTAAACAAATGATGTATTCCATTGCCAAAGCTGAACAATCATTACAGGCCAAACGCGGCGATCTTAACCTGCGCTGGTATCCGCGTTACCACCTCGCCGCGCGTGCCGGCTGGATGAACGACCCGAATGGTCTGGTGTGGTTTGACGGCTGGTATCACGCGTTTTACCAGCATCATCCGTACTCGACCCAGTGGGGGCCGATGCACTGGGGTCATGCGCGCAGCAAGGATTTAGTTCGCTGGGAACACCTCCCGGTGGCGCTGGCACCGGAAGGGCCAGAGGATAAGGACGGCTGTTTTTCCGGCTCGGCGGTGGTGGATGGCGATACGCTGGCGCTGATTTATACCGGCCACAAATTCCACGGCGATCCGGATGACGAGGCTAACCTTTACCAGGTGCAGTGCCTGGCAACCAGCCGTGATGGCGTCCATTTTACGCGGCAAGGAACGATCGTTGACACGCCGCCTGGGCTGCATCACTTTCGCGATCCAAAAGTGTGGCGGGAAGGGGAGCGCTGGTACATGGTTGTCGGGGCGCGGGATGGCGAGATGGGCCAGGTGCGCGTTTACCGTTCTGACGACCTGCGCGAATGGCAGGATATGGGCGTGCTTGCGGTGGCTGAAAAAGAGATGGGTTACATGTGGGAATGCCCGGACTTTTTCACCCTCAACGGCAAACGCGTGCTGATGTTTTCACCTCAGGGGCTGGCTGCGGAGGGATTCAAAAATCGCAATCTTTTCCAGAGCGGTTACCTGCTGGGGGAGTGGCAGCCCGGCCAACCTTTCGCGCGTGAAGGTGAGTTTGTGGAGATGGATAGCGGGCATGATTTCTATGCGCCGCAAAGCTTCCTGACGCCTGACGGCCGCCGCATCGTTATCGGCTGGCTGGACATGTGGGAATCTCCCCTTCCGGAACAGCAGGACGGGTGGGCTGGCATGCTCTCTTTACCGCGCGAACTGACGCTAAGCGCGGATAACCGCCTGCAGATGCGGCCAGCCAGAGAAGTGGAAAGCTTGCGGGGAGCGTGGTTCCCCTGGCCGGTGAGCACGCTCAACAATCAGCAGATCGTTCAGGTGGAAAGCTGCGATGCGATGGAGGTTATTCTGCAGTGGGACTGTGCTAACAGCAGCGCGGAGCAGTACGGCATTCGTCTTGGCGACGGATTCCGTCTCTACGTTGATGCGCAGATGCAGCGCCTGGTGCTGGAGCGTTATTATCCGCAGTATGGCCTGTGCGGTACCCGAAGCGTCGCGCTGAATCTGAACGACACGCTAAGCCTGCGCCTGTTCGTTGACAGCTCGTCAGTGGAAGTGTTTGTCAATGAAGGGGAGGCGTGCCTGAGCAGCCGCATTTATCCTGATGAAGGGGCGCGCGAACTGGCAATGTTTGCCTGGACGGGAACCGCATCGCTTATTGATGCCGGGGCGTGGCAGCTAGAGTAATACGTTAAGGCCTGCGAATTAAAAAGGCGACAGGTGTCGCCTCTGCTTCTATTTAATCTTTGTTGCGTAGCCTTCGAACTTTCCTTCTTTACTCACCGCTAATTTGCCTTTAGCAGGATAGTAAATGAAGGTGTATAGCCCTTGTGAATAAACTTTTGCCTGAGGCTCATTTTCATCCAGCGCGCCCAATACGCCATCGACATCCAGGATCTCGCCTTTAATTGTGATCTTCATTCCTTCCCATTTAAAGGCGTGTAACGCTTTGGCCGCCTGAGCATGTTGTTTCACGTCTTTTTTAACCCAGATACCCGTACCCGATGCGGCATCACGCGCGTTCGCCCATGCTGCATTTTGTGCGGCTTCATTATAAGCATTCTGGCGATTTTGCTCAGCCAGGTAGCAGGTATCTTTGCTAATGCCCTGGCGCTCACATTCGGCCATGCGCTGAGCAGTTGAAGTACACGCAGAAAGCAGGATGGCAGCACCAGCTATTAATACCGCTAAGAGTGACTTTATCATTACGATGATACCTTTGGTGAAATATATTCTATAGAAGAAGGTTTAATAGCCGCAAATATAATAAGCCTGATACATAATACCTAACCATGCGCCAACGATAATAAGCATCAGGTACACTATTACAGAGATAACAATGTATTTTGTCATACTGGTTATTTATTAAAAGCCAATCCCTACGCCGACTGAAGCCCCCATATTATTTGCTGTGTCATCAGAGAAGCTCACTTTACCAACCATATGTTCGTTAAAGTTAACCGACGCCCCAACCGCTAACGCGCTTTCACCGTTGTAAGTCGCACCGCCAGCCGAGAACATCACGCGCTGATTTGTTTGCACCTGAGGTAAACCGGCCATCGCCATCGCGCCGCTGATACCTGCGTTTGCTTCTTTCTTGTTATTATCGACTTCCTCACGCAGCGATTTAAATTGCTGGTTAGCGTTGTTATTCAGAGCCTGTAATGTCTGTTTGGTCGCCTGCAGCTCCTGAGCCTCGGCCGTAACCGCCTGACTATTAGTAGCGACTTTAGCCTTTGTTGTCGTGTCTACCTGCGTGCGTGTCACAGTGGTCATCACGCCATTTTTTCCATCTTTGCCGTCTTTACCATTCGCTCCGTCACGTCCGTTAATTCCGGCAACGCCCTGTGCGCCGGTGTCGCCTTTCTCACCCTTAGCGCCGTCTTTTCCATCAACCCCGTTAGTTGGTTTTGGTGCATTCTCAAGAGCTAACAGGCGGCCATCTTGTATACCGTTAGTAGCTTCAACAGTTGCAAGGCGGCTATCCTGGACAGCGTTAGCAGTTTCAATATTAGTAATTGCAGTTCCGTTAGTCAGCACGCCCTGTAACGCCGCATCACCTTTTTTATTAGCGGTGTCAGCAAGAGCGCCTGCTAATTTAGCTTCATGATCGACACCAGAGACAGAAGTCTGAAGAGAGGAAATATTATTGGCGTTAGTGCTGATATTACCATTACTTGCGTCAATCTCGTTTTGCATCCGCTCACGATCGCCTTGTAAGTTATAGATCTGCCCGTCTTGTTTTACATTTTCAGCTTTCATATTATCCAGATTATAAGCGGTATTGTCAGTCCCCTGGACCTGAATAAAAGAACCTGAATTGAATACGTTATCGTTAAGGTTTACGGTTACATCAGCTGCTTGAGTTACGGTCATAGAGCCAGTGAAAATAACACCAAATAAAAAAGCAGTAACGGCATTTTTAACAACTTTCATTTGTAAAACACTCATCATTTAAAAAGTAAAAATGGGCAAGGCTGGCTATCCTGGCGTGTTGATGTAACGTCTGGTTACGCCCGATTAAAATAACGGAGTTACGTTAAATTTTGAATAAATCACTTAATTCGTAACGTGCGGTAACTATCAATTAATGCGAGCTTTTGGATATTGATCTAAATCATAAATGGCATGAATAGCCAAAGTGAATTTTTAAGAGGTGAAGGCAAATATCTCAATGTTTACATTAACTTATAAGATGAGAGGCCAAACGCGAGTTTCGCGGTAACCCCTTGATTGAGAGGCTAAATGTTTAGCGGGGTTAAACCGTTTGGGGATTGCTTTATATTTCATTCGAAATAAGTTTTAATGATTAATGAAACGTAAAATAGACTAACTGAAAGCGGAAAAAAATTATGTTGGTCGAGCTATTTCTTACACGCTGAAAAAGTGGATGTTTTTTGGACGTAATGGAAATGTTATAGCGGATGGTGTTGATTTAAAGAAGTGGCATAATAGTTCTGTAATTATCGCTGCTAGCCTTTTCTTTCGCACCAACCCTGCGTGAAGAAGCGATCCCCACAAGGGCGCTTGCGTCAGCCAGCAACTTCCCCTAATCTGGCAAAAAGTAAGTCAATTCTTACCAAATGACTCGGGGTGCCCTTCTTCGTTGAAGGCTGAGAAATACCCGTATTACCTGATCTGGATAATGCCAGCGTAGGGAAGTCAGATGCCTTCCCGGTCATCGCTTCTTCACGCAAGGCAGGAGCGAACCCATGCAGCCTGACCTGCTCGATTTACACGTTTTACACTACTTCCGTACCCGTTCTCCGCTGACCCACTGCATGACCAACGATGTCGTACAGACCTTTACGGCCAACGTTTTGCTGGCCCTTGGCGCATCCCCGGCGATGGTGATTGAGGCCGAAGAGGCCGAACAGTTTGCCGCGATAGCCGATGCGCTGTTAATCAACGTCGGCACGCTGACCGCACCGCGCGCCCAGTCGATGCGTCGTGCCATTGAAAGCGCGGTGGCGGCAGGCAAACCCTGGACGCTGGACCCGGTTGCGGTGGGTGCCCTGACGTTCCGCACCCGTTTTTGCCATCAAATTTTGGCCCTGAACCCGACCACCATTCGCGGCAACGCCTCTGAAATCCTGGCTCTGGCCGGAATGAGCGCGGGCGGGCGCGGTGTTGATACCACCGACACCGCCGCCAGCGCGTTGCCTGCCGCTCAGGCGTTGGCCCGCCAGACCTATGCCATTGTGGTGGTCACCGGCGAGGTGGACTACATCACTGACGGAGAGCGGACCCGAACGGTAACGGGCGGAGACCCGTTAATGACGCGCGTAGTGGGAACCGGGTGCGCGCTTTCTGCCGTTGTGGCGGCGAGCTGCTCGCTGCCGGGGAACAGGCTGGATAATGTTGCCGCCGCCTGCGGATGGATGAAGCGCGCCGGAACGGCAGCCGTTGCGCGCTCGCGCGGGCCAGGCAGTTTTACCAGCGCCTTCCTGGATGCGCTCTATACGCTGGAGGAACAGGCATGAAGCGGATTAACGCCGTGACCATTGCCGGTACCGACCCCAGCGGCGGCGCGGGCATCCAGGCCGATCTGAAAACCTTCTCGGCCCTTGGCGCGTATGGCTGCTCGGTGATTACCGCGCTGGTAGCGCAAAACACGCGCGGCGTGCAGTCGGTCTACCGTATCGAGCCGGATTTTGTTGCCGCGCAGCTGGATTCGGTGTTCAGCGACGTGCGGATTGATACCACCAAGATCGGCATGCTGGCCGAAACGGACATTGTGGAGGCGGTGGCCGAGCGGCTTAAACGCTATCAGGTGCAAAACGTGGTGCTGGATACCGTCATGCTGGCAAAAAGCGGCGATCCGCTGCTCTCTGCCTCCGCCGTTGAGACGCTCCGCAATAAGCTGCTGCCGCAGGTGGCGCTCATCACGCCCAATCTGCCGGAAGCCGCCGCGCTGTTAGGCACGTCGCACGCGCAAACTGAACGCGAAATGAAAGAGCAGGGGTATGCGCTGCTGGCGATGGGCTGCGGGGCGGTGCTGATGAAAGGCGGTCATCTGGATGACGCTGAAAGCCCGGACTGGCTCTTTACCCGCGACGGCGAGCAACGTTTTACGGCTCCGCGCGTACAGACCAAAAACACCCACGGCACGGGGTGCACTCTCTCCGCCGCGCTGGCGGCGCTGCGCCCGCGGCATGACGGCTGGGCTGATACGGTGCGAGAAGCGAAAATCTGGCTGTCGGCGGCGCTGGCAAAAGCCGATACTCTGGAAGTCGGTCACGGTATTGGGCCGGTTCATCATTTTCATGCGTGGTGGTAACCCAGTATACTGGCAGGAAACACCACGCCTGAGAAAACAGAGATGGAACAAGCGCATACCCGGTTAATCGCTCAACTGACTGAACGGATCGCCGCGCCTGACAACACGCCGCTGTACCTGAAATTTGCCGAAACGGTAAAAAACGCGGTGCGCAGCGGCGTGCTGGAGCACGGGAACATTTTGCCCGGCGAGCGCGATCTGAGCCAGTTAACCGGCGTGTCGCGGATCACCGTGCGCAAAGCGATGCAGGCGCTGGAAGCCGAGGGCGTTGTCACGCGTGCCCGGGGTTACGGCACGCAAATTAACAACATCTTCGAATACTCGCTCAAGGAAGCGCGCGGGTTCTCTCAGCAGGTGGTGCTGCGCGGTAAAACGCCTAATACGCTGTGGGTCAATAAACGCGTGGTGAAATGCCCGGAAGAGGTGGCGGGCCACCTGTCACTGGAGCCGAACAGCGACGTCTTTTTGCTGAAGCGTATTCGCTATGTGGATGACGATGCGGTGTCGATTGAAGAGTCCTGGGTGCCGGTCGGGCTCATTCCCGAACCGGATGCGATAGGGATTTCGCTGTACGACTACTTCCGCAGTCAGAATATCTTCCCGCAGCGCACCCGTTCACGGGTCAGCGCCCGCATGCCGGACAGCGAGTTTCAGGCGCACATTAAGATGGACGAAAAAATACCGGTGCTGGTGATCAAGCAGGTTGCGCTTGACCAGCAGCACCGGCCGATTGAGTACAGCATCAGCTACTGTCGCAGCGACCTATACGTCTTTGTGTGCGAGGAGTAATTCCTCACGAGTGGGCGCGCAGTCGCCGCCGCGATGGCTCACCACCCAGGACGCCACGGCATTCCCCAGCAGAACGGCGTCTGCCAGCGACCATCCCGCCGCCAGCCCGGCAAGCGTGCCGCCCGCGTGGCTGTCACCAGCGCCGATGGTGTCCACTACCGTGGCGGGAAACGCCGGAACAACGCCCGATGCGTCGCCGTCATACCAGGCAGCACCGTCTTTATCATGCCGCACAATCAGCGCGGCGCCGAAGCGCTGCTGCCACTCCTCGCCCAGGTTTTCAGCCTCAACGCCCAGCCTTTCAGCAGCGAGCTCCGCTTCCTGACGATTAAGCGACACGATCGGCCTGCAGGCCATAATCCGCCCCATCAGCGCGTCGGGGATATCCGCGATGCGTGGGCCGAAATCGATAAGCGCCGTCACGTCCTCCAGCCCTTCAAGCCAGCCCGTCAGCAGCTCGCCGCACGGCGAGGCCAGCTGGTAGCCGGAGAGATAAACCAGGCTATTTTGCGGGACGTTTAGCTCGTCAAGCCAGCGCTGCTGCCACTGGTTCTCGACGCCGCTAAAGGACATAAAGGTGCGCTCGCCGTCAGGCTCCACCAGCGCCAGACACCAGCCGTTGTCGCCGGTTTCAGCCTCCACGGCGCTGTGCAGATCCTGCTTCGCC
Organism: Enterobacter bugandensis; assembly: GCF_900324475.1. Taxonomy (NCBI): domain Bacteria; kingdom Pseudomonadati; phylum Pseudomonadota; class Gammaproteobacteria; order Enterobacterales; family Enterobacteriaceae; genus Enterobacter; species Enterobacter bugandensis. Next base: position 3,142,041 of record NZ_LT992502.1, on the reverse strand, counting down.
ATTGCGTTACGGATAATATCCGCCCACACGCCGTGGCCGACGGGAAGGGCGTTTTGCGCCGCAATGCCGAGCCGTTTCAGGGCGATGGCGATATTCAGCGCGCAGCCGCCGATATTCACCCCCTGCTGTTTAAGCTCGATATCACACCCGCGCCAGGGCAGGGCGTAGGCGTCGGCGATGACGTCAATCACCGCCGCGCCCAACACCGTCACCGGGCGCGTGGCGTGCAGGGTGTCGAGACGTTGGGCAAATGCATTCATACGCCCTCCCTTTGCTCCCTGAAGTGCAGCAGTTTTTCACAGTAGTGACCGAAATCGAGCTGATTAACGGCGTCGAGTTCGGCTTTGAGCGCCGGGTTAATGGCCTGCACGCCGTGGAGCGCGCCGCAGATGGCCGTCGCCATCGCGCCAATGGTGTCGGTATCGCCACCCAGATTGGCGCATAAAATGGCGCAGCGGTTCGGGTCGGTTCCCGCCAGCTCCACCATCGCGATGGCTGCCGGAACGGACTCAATGGTGCTGGTACCTGCGCCAGTGAGCTGATAAATCTGCTCGCTGGCGGAGTCGATGCCGTTGGCGTCCCGCACGGTCTTAAGCGCCAGCTCAATGCGCGCCGCGAGCGACGCGCTGAAGGTGGTGGTTTTCGCCTCCTGCGCATAGCGGGCGATCCCCGGCAGGGCATCGACGATGTTCTGCCAGCGTTCCCCATCGATGGCGCGGGAAACCGCCCAGGCAATCACCACCGCGCCGGCAATGGCGAGATCCGATTTATGCGTCGGGCTGGAGGCCTGCGCCACCTGGTTCACAAAGTGCTCCAGCCGCGTCGCCGGGAGCAGGCAGCCCAGCGGGGAGGCGCGCATCGCCGCCCCGTTAGTCACGCCGTTGTTGTCCAGCTCGCTGACCGGCTTCCCGTCACGAATCGCGTTAAGCGCGATTTTCGAGGTCGGGCCGAGCACGTTCTTGTTGAACGCGTCGAAGTCGAGCGCCCAGTTCAGGATATGCTTGCCGATAACGTCCGCGTTAATCTCCCCATCGCACTCGATGATCGCATCGGCCAGGCACAGCGCCATCGAGGTGTCATCGGTGAACTCTGCCTGTTTGAAATAGCAGGCCGCGTTATTCTCTGCCGGGCCGGGTAAAAAGCGGTCGATCCAGCCGAAGTGCGCCTTGACGCGCTTTCTCGGCCACAGCTCCGACGGCATGCCCATCGCATCCCCTAACGCCTGGCCGTAAAGGGCCCCGAGAATACGGTCTTGTTTCATTTAACTTCCCCTTGTGTCAGCGCGGTATCGCCATCAACCACCTCAATTGCGGTGATCTCTTTATCCGATTCGCGGAAAAACAGCATAAACAGCACGGCAATCACGGCAATCATGACTGCACCAAATGTCCACATTCCGGCCCAGTTGAAGGTCAGCCCATTCACCGGCTCTTTGTAAGCGAACATTTTTTCCATCATCACGCCGCCCAGGCGGTAACCCAGCAGGCTACCAAACCCCTGACAGCACAGCGTAATCAGGCCTTGCGCGGCGGTGCGCATGTGCACCGGCGCTTTTTTATCCACGTAGATGTACGCGGTCACGTAGTAGAAGTCATAGCTCACGCCGTGCAGCAGGATGCCGAGGAACAGCAGGGCGTAGGTGAAGTACTGTTCAGCGCCACCGTAGACGAAGAAGCCGTAGCGGATGGCGGCGGTAATCAGGCCCAGCAGTAAGACCTTCTTAATACCAAAGCGTTTGGTAAAGAACGGCAGGGCGAGCATAAAGAAGATTTCAGAGAACTGGCCGAGCGTCATCCAGCCGGTGGCGTTTTTCATCCCCACTTCGGTGAGATAGCCGTTGGCGAAGATGTAGTAGAAGGCCAGCGGCATGGCGAACAGGAACGAGCAGAAGAAGAATACCAGGAAGTTTTTGTCGCGCAGCAGGACCAGCGCATCCAGCCCCAGCATGACTTTGAAATCCAGCTTGCCGGTACTTTTCGGCGGCGTGTTCGGCAGGAACAGGGCAAAGACGCCGAGCAGGGCGGAGCTGGCTGCGGTCATCAGCAGCGGAATATTGGTATCGGAAATATCGCTGTAGCCGAGCATCTGTGGCAGGAACCCGCACGCCAGCCCCGAGGCGATCCAGCCGATGGTGCCCATCACGCGGATACGCGGGAAATCAGCCTCAACGTCGTCCACGTTCGCGAAGGCAATGCTATTGGTCAGCGCGATGGTCGGCATATAGGTCAGGGAATAGACCAGCAGCAGCGGGAAGAAGGTGCTGAACTGGGTTTGCTGCGCGGCGAAGTACATCAGGATCGCGCCGGCGAACATCAACACCGACAGCACTTTCTGCGCGGCGAAGAAACGGTCCGTCAGCGAGCCGACCAGGATAGGAGAGAGGATCGCGGCAATCGCGGTACAGGCGTAAGACCAGCCAATTTCCCCGGCGGTAAACCCGCTTTTGCTCAGCCACAGCCACAATGGCACAAACCACGCGCCCCAGATAAACCATTCAACAAACATCATGAATGACAGTTGGACTTTCGTTTTCATTTTTTAATCCTGCATGTCAGATAAGGTACGCCTTTAACATACCACTCAATAATACCTTTTAAATACCTTTGTGGCGATTGTTTGATCAATGTAACAGTTTTGTTGTACACGAATCGAGCCAGCAGATTGTGCTGAAAAAAAATGCATATGGTGGAAAATCTGTTAAGTCGGTACCAGGCTTAGTCTGCCCATAAAAGATGGGACTGGATAAACACACACCGACACGACGTCGGATTTACGGGAGTATCACATGACTGATATTGCGCAGTTGCTTGGCAAAGACGCCGACAGCCTTTTACAGCATCGTTGTATGACCATTCCAGCCGACCAGTTGTATCTGCCTGGTCACGACTACGTTGACCGCGTGATGGTGGATAACAACCGTCCGCCTGCGGTTCTGCGAAACATGCAGACCCTCTACAACACCGGGCGACTCGGCGGTACCGGGTATCTCTCTATTCTGCCCGTGGACCAGGGCGTTGAGCACTCGGCGGGCGCCTCTTTCGCGGCGAACCCGCTCTACTTCGATCCGAAGAATATTGTTGAGCTGGCGATTGAAGCGGGCTGTAACTGTGTAGCCTCCACCTACGGCGTGCTGGCTTCGGTTTCGCGTCGCTATGCCCACCGCATTCCGTTCCTCGTGAAGCTGAATCACAACGAAACTCTCAGCTACCCCACCGAGTATGACCAGACCCTCTACGCCAGCGTCGAGCAGGCGTTCAACATGGGGGCGGTGGCCGTCGGGGCGACGATTTACTTCGGCTCTGAACAGTCCCGTCGTCAGATTGAAGAGATCTCCGCAGCATTTGAGCGCGCGCACGAGCTGGGCATGGTGACCGTGCTGTGGGCGTACCTGCGTAACTCGGCGTTCAAAAAAGACGGGGTGGATTATCACGTCTCCGCCGACCTGACCGGCCAGGCGAACCATCTGGCGGCCACCATCGGCGCGGACATCGTGAAGCAGAAAATGGCGGAGAATAACGGTGGCTATAAAGCGGTGAACTTTGGCTACACCGACGATCGCGTCTACAGCAAGCTGACCAGCGATAACCCGATCGACCTGGTGCGCTACCAGCTGGCGAACTGCTACATGGGTCGTGCAGGGCTGATTAACTCCGGCGGCGCGGCGGGCGGCGATACCGACCTGTCAGACGCGGTGCGTACGGCAGTTATCAACAAACGCGCGGGCGGCATGGGGCTGATCCTTGGCCGTAAGGCGTTCAAGAAATCAATGGCCGACGGTGTGAAGCTGATCAATGCGGTTCAGGACGTCTATCTGGACAGTAAAGTCACAATTGCCTGACGTCTCCATCTCCCTCTCCCTGTGGGAGAGGGTTGGGGTGAGGGCATCATCGCGCACCGTGTGAAACATCAGCGCAAAAGCACACAGTCCGGCGGCAGCCTGCACTCCAGCGCGCCGGGTAATACCTCAATGCGGAACTGCGTCCCGCTTAGAGGCTCTCCGTCGAGGTTAAACGTCATCCCGTGCGGAGCATTCACCTCGAACCACGCCGATTTACCGTCAATGATATTCGGGCTCTCTTCCGGCTGCGTCAGCGTGGTAAACAGCGCGGGCAGCAGACCGTCGCCGGTGAAAATGCGCAGCTGTAGCTGACCATCGTTAATCAGCGCCTCCGGGCAGAGCTGCTGTCCGCCGCCTGCCTGACGTCCGTTGCCAATCCCAATTACCAGCGCGTCGCCCTGCCACTGAAAATCCTCACCGCGAATTTCGCATCGGTCCGGCTTGAGGGTGTCCATACGCATCAATCCGTGGATCAGGTATGACACACCGCCCAGCGCCGCCTTCAGTTTTTCCGGCGTTTCGCTGGTAATGCGCGTGCCGAATCCACCCGTCGCCATATTGATAAAGCAGGTTTTGTCATTCACCTGGGCGATATCCACGGCGGTGGCTTTGCCGAGGATCGCCAGCTGAAGCGCCTTCTCTAAATCTTCCGGGATCCCGGCGCTGGTGGCAAAATCATTGGCGGTGCCGAGCGGTAATATGCCCATCACCGGGCGATCTGCCGGTGGCAGGTCGATAAGCGCAGAGGCGATCTCATTGATGGTGCCATCGCCGCCGCCGGAAATGATGGTGCTGATACCTAACGCTAAGCCTTCGTTGATATAGCGTGCCGCGTCGCCTTTTTCCCACGTCACGCGCACGTGGATACGTGCGCCGTCGTCACGCAAACCCATAATCGCCTGACGCAACGGATCGTTGCCTGCACTTTTGCCATTGAGAATCAATAAACTGTCTGGATAGGTTGCCATCCTCGCTGCTCCCTTTTTTAGCGTTAATAAGAGTGTATAGCAGAGAGGAAAAAAGCGGGTAAGAACAGGATGAAAGGCAAAAAATAAGCCCGCGTAAGGGAGATTACGCAGGCTAAGGAGGTGGTTCCTGGTACAGCTAGCATTTATGGGTTATGTTTTTCAGCGGGGGGATAATACCCGTATTGAACGAAGCGGTATGTGATCCGATTCTAAGAATTATCCCAGCGCGAAAAAATTTCCCTGATTGACTATTTGCCGTGTGGATTACGTGTGCTTTCACCGTTGAAGTTACGCATCAGCAGTGCGAACTTCAGCTCCACCTCTTCCGGAACCGGCAGCCAGACGGTGTGCCCGTCGCCCGGCGCGACCTCAATCGCTTCGCCTTTGCCGTTTTCCAGATGCTCCAGCGTGAAGTTCATGTTGCCCTGCGGGGTCATCAGCTCCAGGCTGTCGCCTTTGGTAAACTTGTTTTTCACCGCCACGGCCGCCAGCGCGCCTTTGCGCTCGCCGGTGAAGTCACCGACAAACTGCTGGCGCTCGGAAACGGAGTAGCCGTGCTCGTAGTTCTGGTAGTCGTCGTGGGTATGACGGCGCAGGAAACCTTCGGTATAGCCGCGGTGCGCCAGGCCTTCCAGCGTTTCCAGCAGGCTGGTATCGAACGGTTTACCGGCCGCCGCATCGTCGATGGCTTTACGGTACACCTGTGCGGTACGCGCGCAATAGTAATAGGACTTGGTGCGGCCTTCGATCTTCAGGGAGTGCACGCCCATCTGCGTCAGGCGCTCAACGTGGGCGATGGCGCGCAGATCTTTCGAGTTCATGATGTAGGTGCCGTGCTCGTCTTCGAAGGCGGTCATGTACTCGCCCGGACGTTTGGCTTCTTCAATCATAAACACGCTGTCGGTTGGCGCGCCGATGCCCAGCGTCGGCTCAACGTTCGTCACCGGAATCGGCTCATGCTTGTGGACGATGTTGCCGATATCGTCCTCTTTGCCTTCCTGGACGTTATATTCCCAGCGGCAGGCGTTGGTGCAGGTGCCCTGGTTCGGGTCGCGCTTGTTGATATAGCCAGAGAGCAGGCAGCGGCCGGAGTAGGCCATGCACAGCGCGCCGTGAACGAAGATTTCAATTTCCATGTCCGGCACCTGAGTGCGGATCTCTTCGATCTCTTCCAGCGAAAGCTCGCGAGACAGGATGACGCGGGTCAGCCCCATCTGCTTCCAGAATTTCACCGTCGCCCAGTTGACGGCGTTAGCCTGTACGGAGAGGTGAATATCCATCTCCGGGAAGTTCTCCCGAACCAGCATGATTAAACCCGGGTCCGACATGATCAGCGCGTCCGGCCCCATATCCACCACCGGCTTCAAGTCGCGGATGAACGTTTTCAGCTTGGCGTTGTGCGGCGCGATGTTGACCACCACGTAGAATTTTTTACCCAGAGCATGCGCCTCGTTGATGCCGAGCTGCAGGTTCTCGTGGTTGAATTCGTTATTACGCACGCGCAGCGAGTAGCGCGGCTGGCCCGCATACACGGCGTCGGCGCCATAGGCGAAAGCGTAACGCATATTTTGCAGCGTTCCCGCCGGGGAAAGGAGTTCCGGTTTAAACATGTTTGTTCTCGTTCTGATGACAGGTCAGATCCGCATGCACCAGGTGCAGCGGTAAGGGGAGATCCCCCACTTTAAGGGCGGGCATTGTAGCGCTGCGGGGCAGGGAGGTAAAGCGCGGGACTCTTAAAAAAGTAATTTACTACTCTTTATGGTAGTTGAAATTTATTTCATATTTAATAAGTCAATAATGCGATTTAAAATAATTTATCTAAATGCAAAATAACAGTGGTTTTATCTTTTATTGATTTTTTATGTTATTAATTTTAATATCGCATAAGCCGTTTCTTTTATGCGTGTTTTTTTACTTGCTGTCATTTTTTATGAAGTCTGACAGTTTTAAATATGGTGGATTCAATTTAAAAGGAACCTTTTCAATGTCAAATATAAATTTTAAAGAATTAGCTAAGGATTGCGTTAATTACAAAACCAAACGATTAGTCAATGCATTAAGCTCGACTGGAAATGAAGGAGGGTTACATAGCTTTCTTGAGTATCATGTTAAAAATTTTAAAAATTTCCAAATGCATGACTTTGATAAAAGAGAGAAAAGAAATGTTTTTTTAGAATCAATTATTAAAAATTGTAGTAGTCAGGAAATAATAGACTTGACGAAAAAAGTATTAACAACATGTCAAATTTCTGAAAATCTACTTGATGGCATCAAGGATGGATTACATAATTTAGAGATCATGAAAAAATCGGTACGGGAACAATGTTGGTCCGTAATTAGCCATGCTCTGGATGAGGGGTATTTTCTCCAGGATTTGATAGAGAAAAATATACAAAGCTTTGATTTCAAAGAATCAATGCTTACTACAAATGCTCGGAATATTAAAAATGATGAAGGAAAGTCGTTCTCTCCTGATTCAGCATTAGATAAAATAGTGAACTATTTGACTCTTACGTTAAAAATGTTTTCCTATGAGAATAAACTCTGCAAAGGGGACGTAATTGTCTTGCCGGAAAATATTGTAATGGTTGAAGAGGATATAAAAAAAGCAATCCCTGTTTTTTACTATGCTCTCATTTGGAATGAACTTCTCACATGTACAAAAAGCTGTATCTATTTTGATAATCAATTATTAACGATGGAGTCAAAGGATATTCCAGAAGATTACAAGAGAGAGGGGGTTGAATCAGTTGTAGTTTTTGATAGAACAATTGATAGTCTTGAGAGGTATGATGTGATCTCCAATGAAAGACTTTCAAGAAAAATTAGCCAGAATTTTTGGGAAGGAGTCGCTAAGTATAATCTTGAGGAAAATTTACTTAAAGATATTACAGAGTGGCCTGGAAAAATTGACCATAGGATGGTAATCCTTGAAGAGTTACCTGCCTTGGTTTCTCTCTTTGATGTAATTTCGAGTAATGATGTTAATACTGTAGTTCTAGGGCTCACCATCCGTGAGTGGGTTAGGGGATATTCTGTTATTACTTATATTTCCAAAAATAAAAAGAAAAAAATACATTATAGTCACAGTGCTCTTGTAGGCATTCTGCGTCTTGGAGGTTTGTCAGAGAGTAGTGCGAAAACATTTATTGATAAGCTTACATTCAGTATGAAAAGTCGAGATATATATGACTCGCCATTAATTAAAGTTGAGGATAATACATATGTATTATTCACTCCTGCTTATACATCCCCTTTAATTAGTAACATCATACTATCAAAATTCGCCTCTGAAGAAGCAGATCTTACGGCAAAAGGATATGGATTTGAAAAGGATATAATAAGTACGCTTGAAGATCATGGCTTAAATGTTAAAAAATTTAAATTTACTCGAGATAAAGAAGAATATGAATATGACGCTGTATTTTTATTAGATGATAAGTTATTTGTTCTAGAATGCAAGAATACTAATTTATCTTCTGGATCCGTTACTAGAGCCTATCAGAGGAAAAAATTTCTTTTTGAAACCACCTATCAAGTCAAGAGGCTCGTTAAAGGTCTTGAGATATATCCGGAAATATTCGAAGAATACTTTGGTTTTGATCTGCATAATTATGAAATAATCCCTGTTATTATGAATAATCTCCCCCATTCAATTCCAGGGAAAATTAATGGTGTTTATGTGACCGATTCATCTTCATTTAGTCGATTAATAAAGTCAAAGTATATAAATGCAACAATGATTTCACATGAGGAAAGGTTTAAGATGTCGGAGTCGAGAGCAATAATAAATCAATGGGAAGGGGAGGTCTTATCTGCAATGGATATAATTAGATCTTTTGAAGAACCTATACAAGTAAATGATTTCAAAAAACACGAGAAAGTTAATGTATACCCGCTTCAAGTTGACAGGGAAAGAGTATTTATTAATAAAATAATTGAAACTGATTATGATAGTATGGTAACTGAACAAAACACAATTTTGAAGTCATTACGTTAAGTTCAATATGAAAATATTATTTTAATGAATATTTATACCCAAAAAATATTTAAGCAAATTATTGTATTAAGTCTCTAAGAAATGAGTATCGTGTGGATTGTTTTCCACCGATACTCATTGCAAAATCACGCAATCCTGCACGCATCCGCTTCCCAGCGATACCCCACGCCGTACACCGCGCGAATAAATGACTGCTCGGCGTCCAGCGCCTCCAGCTTGCGGCGCAGGTTTTTGATGTGGCTGTCGATGGTGCGATCGGTCACCACGCGGTAATCGTCGTACAGGTGGTTCAACAGCTGTTCGCGGGAGAAGACTTTTCCCGGCTCGTGGGAGAGGGTTTTCAGCAGGCGGAACTCCGCAGGGGTGAGGTCCAGCAGCTTGCTGCGCCAGCTCGCCTGGAAGCGGCTCTCATCCACAATCAGCGGGCTTTCGGCGTCCAGCATCTGAAGCTCGCGCTTCGGCCTGCAGCGGCGCAGAATGGTTTTCACGCGGGCCACCACCTCACGCGGGCTGTAGGGCTTGCAGATGTAGTCGTCCGCGCCGATTTCGAGTCCCAGCAGGCGGTCAATCTCTTCGATTTTAGCGGTGACCATGACAATAGGCACGTCGGAGAAGCGACGAATTTCCCGGCACAGGGTCAGGCCATCAACGCCAGGCAGCATTAAATCCAGCAGGATAAGATCCGGCGGAGTCTGGCGCACGTACGGCAGCACCTGGTCGCCGTGGCTGATCAGTGACGGGGCATAGCTGGCCGCGCGTAAATAGTCGATCAGCAGCTGTCCCAGCTTGGGTTCGTCTTCGACGATCAAAATGCGCGGCGTGTTTTCGTCAATCGGTAACTCGGTCATACTTCTCTCGATAAATCCCGTTCCAGAGGTAACTCTACTGTAATGCTAACCCCGCCAAAAGGCGAATGGGCGGCGCGAATGGTGCCATTATGCGCCTCGACGATGTTAACGCAAATCGCCAGCCCCAGGCCGGAACCGCCGCTGGCGCGGTTGCGGGAGCCTTCGGTGCGGTAAAAGCGCTCGAACAATTTTTCCAGCTGTGCGTCCTGCACGCCGGGGGCGGAATCCGCGAAGGTGAGGGCGAAGCGCCCGTTGTCCTGCCTGCCGGAGATATGCAGCCCGCCGCCGCTGTCGGTATAGCGCAGGCTGTTCTCCAGCAGGTTGTTGAACAGCTGCATCAGCCGGTCTTTGTCGCCAAACACCACCGCGCTGTCCGGTAGGGAGAGGTCGATTTTCAGGTTGCGGCTGGCAAAGCGCTCGCGGAAGGCACCGCTCGCCACCTCCAGTACGTTAATGACATCAACGGGCGCCTTCTGGTAGGCCAGCGCGCCTTCGTCGGACATAGAGAGCTGGTGGAGATCGTCCACCAGCTTGGTGAGCGTGCCCACCTCCGCCTGCAGAGAGGCCACCGATTCGGGCGTAAACTGGCGTACGCCGTCCTGAATCGCCTCCAGCTCGCCGCGCAGCACCGCCAGCGGGGTGCGCAGCTCGTGGGAAATATCGGCCATAAAGTCGCGGCGCATCTGCTGGTTTTTCTCAAGCGTGCTGGCGAGCTGGTTAAAGTCCTGCGCCAGCTTGCCCAGTTCGTCCTGGCTGCGGGTGTCGACGCGGGTGGTGAAATCCCCGGCGGCCAGCTTGTGCGTGCCTTCCACCAGCCGTTTCACCGGCGCGAGCAGACCGCGCGCCAGCGGGAAGGTGGCGAGCGCGGCGAGCAGGGTGGAGAGAGCGACGATCAGCCAGCTGGTCCGGCGCTGCTGGCGGTCAAAGTTGATATCGGTGTTGCGCGTCAGGCGCTCCACCGGTGAGGCGATAACCCAGCCGACGGTCGCGTTATTCACCTTAATCGCCCGGCGGGTGCCGTCCGGCGGTATCGGGGCGCGCGGCCCAACCAGCGTGCGCATATCCTGATCGATTACCCAGAACTGGGTGCGCCAGCCGTGCGGCGGCATGCCCGGGCCAGGCCGATCGTCGCCGGCATCGTGCTCCAGCGAGCGCAGGATCTGGAAAATAAAGCGGTCATTGTTGCGCAGAAAACGCCAGTTGCCGTGCTGGGCGTACTGTTCACTCAGCGCATCGCTTAAGCCCTGTAAACGCTGTTCATTGCCATGCTTAATGTAATCAATAAAACCGCGCTCAAAGCTGATCCGCACCGCCCAGTGCATAGTGATCAGCAGGACGATACAGGTGGCGAAGATCGCCACGAAGAGCTTGCCGGTAATACCCGGACGCCAGAATTTCATGAGCCACTCCTTTTGCCGCGCCTAATCACGACGTTCTTGCTGGTATCATCCGGCACGCGGGCAAAGATGACGGCGGGCAGGGCGATAATCACCGCCATGCTGAGATAGGTATACAAAAAGACCTGATGCGCCACTGGCGTGTCGACGCTGAGGTGGTGCTGGCCGTACATGCCGAGCAGTAACCCCGCGATAGTCACGCCCACGCTCATGGAGAGCTGCATGATCATCGACAGCAGGCTGTTGCCGCTGCTCGCCAGATCGTCCGGCAGGTCTTTCAGCGTCAGGGTATTCATCGACGAGAAGCGCATGGAGTTGATCATCCCCTGGCAGAACAGCACCAGCGGCAGGACGTAGTACCAGCCCATCAGCGCCACGGTCATAAACAGCAGGCTCACCAGCGACAGCCCCAGTGTGGCGGCCACCAGCACGTGACGGTAGCCAAAGCGGTTCACCACCTGCACCACGATGCGCTTCATCCCCATGCTGCCGAGCACCATCGGGATCATCATCAGGCCCGCGTGAAACGGCGAAAACCCCATGCCAATTTGCAGAAACACGGGCGTCATAAACGGCAGCATGCCGCTGCCGATACGTCCGGCGAAGCTGCCGAACAGGCCAAGGCGGTAGGTGGGGTTTTTAAATAAGTTCAGGCTGAACAGGGCCTGGTCATTCCCGCGAGCATGCCACAGATACCACAAAATGGCGGTGATGCCGATAACCACCAGCACCCCGAGCGTCAGGGCGGAGATCCCCAGTCCCTTTTGCCCGTCGAGCGCCAGGGTGAGCGTAGCCATGCCAGCCGCCAGCAGGATAAAGCCGAAGAAATCAAAGCGTCGGGTCTGCATTTTGTAGTTCGGCATCAGCGTCAGGGTGGCGATGGCGCCGATGATGCCCACCGGCAGATTGATCAAGAAGATCCAGTGCCAGGAGGCGTACTCCACCAGCATCCCGCCGAGCGCCGGGCCCAGCAGCGGCCCTACCTGGCCGGGCAGCGTGACGAAGGTCATCGCCGCCATGTACTGCTCGCGTGGCACAATCTTCATCACCGTTAACCGCCCGACGGGCACCATCATCGCCCCGCCGACGCCCTGCAGCACGCGCGCCGTCACCAGTTGGTCTAGGGTGCTGGCCTGGGCGCAAAACAGCGAGCCAGCGGTAAACAGCACGATGGCGGTAAAGAAGATATTCCGCACGCCCACTTTGTCCGCCAGCCAGCCGCTGGCAGGCAGCATCACGGCCACCGTCAGCACGTAGGAGACAATCACCATGTGCATATGCAGCGGGCTCTCTCCCAGGCTTTTCGCCATGGAGGGGAGGGCGGTGTTGACGATGGTCGTATCCAGCGACTGCATAAAGAAGCCGAAGGCGACTATCCACAATTGCCAGCGAACGTTGCTGGGAAGCTCAGTCATTTACCCGTTTACCGTTTCTCTGTTTTTACGCGAAAAGCGCAGCCGCAGGCGGTCGAAGAACAGATAGACCACCGGCGTGGTGTACAGCGTCAGCAGTTGGCTCATCACCAGGCCGCCGACGATGGTGATCCCCAGCGGCTGGCGCAGCTCTGAGCCGTCGCCGCCCGAGATAACCAGCGGCAGCGCGCCAAACAGCGCCGCCAGGGTGGTCATCATGATCGGACGAAAACGCAGCAGGCAGGCCTGGAAGATCGCCTCCTCCGGCGAGAGGTTGCCGTTGCGCTGGGCGTCCAGCGCGAAGTCCACCATCATGATGGCGTTTTTCTTCACGATGCCGATCAGCAGCATAATCCCGATAAGCGCGATCAGGCTGAATGGCGCGCCAAACAGCTCCAGCGCCAGCAGCGCTCCCACGCCCGCCGACGGCAGCGTCGAGAGGATGGTCAGCGGATGAACGTAGCTCTCATACAGTACGCCCAGCACAATATAGACCGTGGCAATGGCCGCCAGGATCAAAATCACCTGCGAATTCATCGTCTCCTGGAACACCTGCGCGGTCCCGGCAAAGCTGCCGCGCACGGTGGACGGCACGCCAAGCTGCGTCATCGCGCGGTTGATCGCGTCGCTGGCCTCGGAAAGCGACGAACCGGCGGGCAGGTTAAAGGAGATGGTCGACGCCGCCGACAGCCCCTGATGGTTCACCGACAGCGGCGCGTTGGCTGGTCGCCAGCTGGCAAAGTAGGAGAGCGGTATCGCCTTGCCGTCGCTGTTGATCACAAACATTTTGTCCAGCGCGCTGATGTCCTGGGTGTAGCGAGGGTCGACCTCCATCACCACCTTATACTGGTTCATCGGCTGATAGATGGTGGAGATCTCGCGCTGGCCGAAGGCGTTATTTAGCAGGCTGTTGGCGGCTTCAACGTTGATGCCCAGCCGCGACATGGTTTCGCGGTCGTAGGTGAGCGCCATCTCCGCGCCGTTGTCCTGCTGATCGGAGTTCACGTCCGCCAGCTCCGGCAGGGCGGCCAGCGCCTTACGGATCTTCGGCTCCCACTCGCGCAGGGCGGCTAAATCATCCGAGAGCAACGTGTACTGGTAGCTGGCGTTCGCCTGCCGCCCGCCGACGCGGATATCCTGAACGGCCATCAAAAACAGGTTTGCGCCCGGCTCTTTGGCGAGCTTCACACGCAGGCGGTCAATCACCTGCTGCGCCGTTTCGTTGCGCTCGCCGCGCGGCTTAAGGGTAATGAACATCATCCCGCTGTTAACGCGCGAGCCGCCGGTAAAGCCAGTGACGTTGTCTACAGCCGGATCCTCACGAATGATCTTCATAAAGTCCTGCAGCTTGCCGCGCATCGCCTGGAATGAAATGCTCTGGTCCGCCTGGATGCCGCCCATCAGCACGCCGGTGTCCTGCTCCGGGAAGAAGGTTTTCGGGATGGTGATGTACATCCAGACGTTGAGCCCAATGGTGGCGATCAGCACCAGGCCGACCAGCCGCGTATGGTTCAGCACCCACTTCAGCGATTTGCCGTAGCCTTCCTGCATCGCCATCAGAAAACGACCAAAGCCTTTGCGGCGCGGCTGCGAGTGAGGCTTGCTGCGCTTGAGCATCCAGCCGCACATCATCGGCGTCAGCGTCAGGGAAATCACCAGCGAAATCCCGATGGCGACCGAGAGCGTGACGGCAAACTCCCGCAGCAGCCTGCCCGGCAGCCCGCCCATCAGCAGCAGTGGCAGGAATACCGCCACCAGCGACAGGCTCATGGAAAGTACCGTAAAGCCCACCTCGCGCGTGCCCTGCAGCGCGGCCTGCAGCGGTTTCAAGCCCGCTTCAAGGTGGCGGGAAATGTTCTCCAGCACCACGATGGCGTCATCCACCACGAAGCCCGTCGCAATCGTCAGCGCCATCAGCGACAGGTTGTTAAGGCTAAAGCCGCACAGGTACATGGCGGCAAAGGTCCCAATCAGCGACACCGGCACGGCCACCGCCGGGATCAGCGTCGCGCGGCCGGAGCGCAGGAACAGGAACACCACCAGGATCACCAGCGCGACGGAGATAATCAGCGTTTGCTCCACCTCTTCAAGCGAGGCGCGGATGGTCGGGGAGCGATCCTGGGCAATCTGCAGATCGATTGCTGCCGGGATGGTCTCCTGCAGCTCCGGGAGGCGGGCGCGAATGCTGTTCACCGTCTCAATAATGTTCGCCTCCGGCAGCTTGCGGATCATCAGCAGGATCGCCGGTTTAGCGTTGGTCATCCCGGCGTTGCGCACGTCCTGCACCGAGTCGGTGACGCTGGCGACGTCGCTCAGGCGTACCGCCGCGCCGTTGTTGTAGTGAATAATTAGCGGCTGGTATTCCGCGGCGGTTTTTAGCTCGTCGTTGGTCTGGATCTGCCAGCGGTGGCTGCCGTCCTCAATCGCCCCCTGCGGTTTACGCACGTTGGCGCTGCTAATGGCGGAGCGCACGTCGTCCAGCGACACGCCCTGGTTGAACAGCGCCTGCGGGTTGAGGCCCACGCGCACGGCGGGCAGGGAACTGCCGCCAACGCTCACGTCACCCACGCCGTTGATTTGTGAGATCGTCTGCGCCAGCTGGGTCGACGCAAAGTCGTAGAGCTGCCCCTGAGAATAGGTGTCCGAGGTCAGCGTCAGGATCATGATTGGCGCGTCGGACGGATTGGCCTTGCGGTAGGTCGGACGGCTCGGCATCCCGCTCGGCAGAAGGCTTTGCGCGGCGTTGATGGCCGCCTGCACGTCACGGGCGGCACCGTTAATATCCCGGTCGAAGCTGAATTCCAGAATGATGCGCGTGCTGCCCAGCGAGCTGCTGGAGGTCATCTCGTTGACCCCCGCAATCCGCCCAAGAGAACGCTCCAGCGGCGTGGCAACGGACGAGGCCATGGTCTCCGGTGACGCACCCGGCAGCGAGGCGCTGACCATGATCACCGGGAAATCCACCTGCGGCAGGGGGGCTACTGGCAGCAGCCGGAAGCCCAGCACGCCGCACAGGGTAATGGCGACGGAGAGTAAAATCGTCGCCACCGGACGGTAAATGAAGAGGGCGAAAAACTTCACTTACGCCTCCTCTTCACGTTTCGGGAAACGGCTTTTGGTCCACAGCGCCAGGCGGTCAAACAGCAGATAGATCACCGGCGTGGTGAAGAGCGTCAGCACCTGACTCACCAGCAGGCCCCCGACCATACCGATACCCAGCGGGCGGCGCAGCTCTGCGCCGACGCCGGTGCTGAGCATCAGCGGCAGCGCCCCCAGCAGGGCGGCCAGCGTGGTCATCAGGATCGGGCGGAAACGCAGCAGGCAGGCCTGGAAGATGGCATCGCGCGGCGACATGCCCTGCTCGCGCTCGGCGGCCAGCGCAAAGTCGATCATCATGATGGCGTTTTTCTTCACGATCCCGATAAGCAGGATGATGCCGATGATGGCAATAACGTCCAGCTCGCTGCCCGCCAGCATCAATGCCAGCAGCGCCCCCACGCCCGCCGTTGGCAGGGTAGAGAGGATGGTGATCGGGTGGATAAAGCTTTCGTACAGCACGCCAAGCACGATGTACATCGCCACGACCGCCGCGACGATTAGCCAGACGGTGTTGCCCAGCGCGGCCTGGAACGCCAGCGTGCTGCCCTGGAACTGGGTCTGAATGTCGGACGGGAAGCTGAGCGCTTTTTCAGCAGCCTGGATGGCTTCCACCGCCTCGCCCAGCGAGTAACCGTCCGGCACGTTGAAGGAAATGGTGGTGGACGGGAACTGATCCAGGTGGTTAATCGACAGCGGGGTATAGCGCTCCTCCACCGTGGCGATGGCGCTCAGCGGCACAATGCCGCCGTCTTTGCTGGTCAGGCGCACCGAGTCCAGCGCGGCCAGGCCGGGGGTGTGCTCGGTGTTGTGCTCCAGCACCACGCGGTACTGGTTCGCCTGAGTGTAGATGGTGGAGATCAGGCGCTGACCGAAGGCGTTGTACAGGGCGTTGTCCACGTCCGACATGGTGATGCCCAGACGGCTGGCGGTGTCGCGGTTAACGTTGACGTAGGCCGCCAGCCCCTTGTCCTGCCAGTCGCTGCTGACGTCGGCGAGCTGCGGCAGGGTGTTAAGTTTTTCAACCAGCTGCGGCACCCAGGTGCTGAGGGCGTCAAGCGACGTAGCCTGGAGCGTGAACTGATACTGCGTGCGGCTGACCTGGGTATCAATGGTCAGATCCTGAATCGGCTGCAGGTAAAGCTCAACGCCCGGCACGCGGGCCACGGCGCTTTGCAGGCGCTCGATGACGGCGTTCACGCGGTCGTCGCGCTCATCCAGTGGCTTGAGGTTGATCTGCAGACGCGCGCTGTTGAGCGACGGATTGGTGCCATCCACCCCCACGTAGGACGTCAGGCTCTCCACCGCCGGGTCTTTCATGATGATCTCAGACACCTGCTGCTGGCGCTGCGCCATGTTCGCGAAGGAGACCGACTGCGGAGCCTGAAGCGTGCCCTGAATAATGCCGTTATCCTGGATGGGGAAGAAACCTTTCGGAATAAAAATCCACAGCATTACGCTGAGCGCCAGCGTGCCCAGCGCCACGCCAAGCGTTGCCCACGGATGGTTCAGCACTTTCGCCAGCACGCGACCGTAGGCGGCAATAATTCGCTCGAACATCCGCTCGGAGGCGCGGGAGAAGCGGTTTTGCTTGCGCAGGGACTCGTGGCTTAGCATGCGGGCGCACATCATCGGCGTCAGGGTCAGCGACACCACGGCAGAGATCAGAATGGCGACCGCCAGCGTCACGGCAAACTCGCGGAACAGCCGCCCGACGATGTCGCCCATAAACAGTAGCGGGATCAGCACCGCAATCAGCGAGAAGGTCAGCGAGATAATGGTAAAGCCGATTTCCCCTGCGCCCTTCAGCGCGGCGGCCAGCGGCTTTTCACCTTTCTCGATATAGCGCGAGATGTTCTCGATAACGACGATGGCGTCATCCACCACGAACCCGGTGGCGATGGTCAGCGCCATCAGCGTCAGGTTGTTAATCGAAAAGTCGAGGAACACCATCACCGCAAAGGTCCCGACCAGCGAGAGCGGCACGGCGACGGCGGGGATAATGGTTGCCGGAACGTTGCGCAGGAACAGGTAAATGATCATTACCACCAGCGCAATCGCCAGCATCAGCTCGAACTGGGTATCGGTGACCGACGCACGAATGTTGGTGGTGCGGTCGGAAAGGACTTTTACGCTGACCGATTTCGGCAGGCTTTCAATCAGCTGTGGCAGCATGGTGCGGATGCTGTCGGCGGTTTCGATGATGTTGGCGCCCGGCTGGCGCTGCACGTTCATCACGATCGCCTGCTGCTTGTTCGCCCACGCGCCGAGCCAGCTGTTTTCCGCGCCTTGTTCCACGGTGGCGACGTCGCCCAGGCGGATCGGCGCGCCGTTCTGGTAGGCCACAATCAGCTGACGGTATTCATCGGCGGACTGCATCTGGTCGTTTGCCGAGAGGGTGACCGCTCGGGTCGGGCCGTCCAGCGAGCCTTTTGCCGAGTTGACGTTGGCACTGCTGATGGCGGTGCGGATGGTTTCGCTGGTCAGCCCCAGCGCGGCAATCGCCTGTGCGTTAAGCTTCACGCGCACGGCCGGGCGCTGGCCGCCCGCCAGCGTGACGAGGCCGACGCCGGAGACCTGAGAAATCTTCTGCGCCACGCGGGTTTCGACCATGTCTTCGACCTGGGTCATCGGCATGGCGGAGGAGGTGACGGCCAGCGTCATGATCGGCGGATCCGCCGGGTTCACCTTGCTGTAGACCGGCGGGTTAGGCAGGTCCGACGGCAGCAGGTTGGTGGCGGCGTTGATGGCGGCCTGCACTTCCTGCTCGGCGACGTCCAGCGACAGCGTTAGCTGGAACTGCAGCGTCACGACGGATGCCCCGCCGGAACTCTGGGAGGACATCTGTTTTAATCCGGACATCTGGCCAAACTGGCGCTCCAGCGGGGCGGTAATGGCGGACGTCACCACGTCCGGGCTGGCGCCAGGATAGAGAGTGACAACCTGAATCGTTGGATAATCCACCTCCGGCAGCGCCGACACGGGCAGGAAGCGGTAGCCAATGATCCCGGCCAGCAGGATCGCCACCATCAACAGCGTGGTGGCGACAGGGCGGAGGATAAACAGGCGTGACGGCCCACCTGTAGAGCTCGGGGGCATAACCTGCATCAGGAGGTCGCTCCCTGTTTTGCAGGTTCAACCACCTCAACTTTCGCGCCTTCGGTGAGACGGTCGATGCCGTCGGTGACCACGCGGTCGCCGGCGGAGAGCCCGGCGCTGATGACCACCGTCTGGCTGTCCTGAATCCCGGTTTTCACCAGATGCTTGCTCACTTTATTGTCGCTGTTCAGCACCCAGACAAAGCTTCCTTCGTTACCCATCTGCAGCGCTGCGGTGGGGATCACTACCGCGTTCTCTTCGGTAGCGACCAGCATTCGCGCGTTGACGAACTGGTTCGGGAAGAGGGCATCGTCCTGGTTGTTAAAGCGCGCCTTCAGCTTGATGGTGCCGGTGGTGGTATCGATCTGGTTGTCCAGACTGAGCAGGGAACCCTCGCTCAGCTTCTGCTTGTTGGTGCGGTCCCAGGCTTCCACCACCAGGCCTTTGCCGGCTTTTTGCGCCTGCATGACGGTTGCGATATCGCTTTCCGGCAGGGTAAAGACTAAATCAATCGGGTGGGTCTGGGTGATCACCACGATGCCCGTGGTGTCGCCGCTGGAGATCTGGTTACCGATATCGACCTGCTTCAGGCCCACGCGTCCGTCAATCGGCGCGGTGATGCGGCTCCAGTCCAGCTGCAGCTGCGCGCTGGCGACGGCGGCCTCGTCGGCTTTGATGGTGCCCTGCGTTTCGCTGACCAGCGACTGCTGGGTGTCCAGCTCCTGACGAGAAACAAGGTTGGTTTTCACCAGCTGCTGGTAGCGCGCCAGATCGCGACGGGCGTTGGCGAGGGTGGCTTTGTCTTTCGCGAGCTGCCCCTGCGCCTGAGCGAGGGCGACTTTAAACTGGCTCGGGTCGATTTCCGCCAGCAGATCGCCCGCTTTGACCTGCTGACCTTCCTGGAAGTGGATTGCGATGAGCTGACCGTCAACGCGGCTGCGCACCGTGGCGGTGTTGGCGGCGGTAATGGTTCCGAGTCCTGTCAGATAACGCGGAACGGCTTTGCTCACCGCCGTCGCCGCCTGAACCGGTGCCAGCGCGCCGCCGCGCATGCCGTGACGGCCGCCGCCAGCCGGGCGCTGGGCCTGGCTGCTGGCGCCAGCGGGAGCGGCGGAGTTCGCAGATTGACTGTGCCAGTACCAGGCGGCGGCAAGGACCACCACAATGATGCCAGCGGCGATTGCCCAGCGGGATTTGTTACTGCCTTTCATCGTTATACGTTCTCATCCTGAATACTTCGGGGAATGATACTAGTTTAGTCAGCTAACACAGCGGAAAAATGGAGGAAATATGGAAGACTGTCAGGAATGGTCTGAGTGTGGCGATCGTTTTAGCCGGGTAAGGCGAAGCCGCCACCCGGCACAACCGCATTAGTTAAACATCACCTGCGCCCAGCGCGCCAGCCCTGCGGTAACGGAGCCAAAGTCATCCCCACCGGCAATCGGAATGCCCGGCAGTTGTTCCGCCAGCGCTTTCTTGATCAACGGCGAACGGGCGCTACCGCCGGTCAGGTAGATCACATCCGGCTTCTCTTTGCCGTTCTCCAGCGCCAGCTGGACCTGCTCCAGAATGCGCTGCAGCGGCTGAGCAAGCGCCGTTTCCAGCCCCTCCTGTGAAATCGCCGTGGCCAGATCCTCGCTGATAAACGGCAAGGAGACCGCATGTTCAGGACGGTCGGAAAGGGCGATTTTGCACTCCTCCGCAGTTCGCACCACGCGGTAGCTCAGGCGCTGACGCCACACTTTATACAGCAGGGCGACCTTCTCGGCATCCTGCGCGTCGCGCACCAGATCGTTGAGGAAGCGCCCGTTCGCGGTGCTGTAAAAATCACTCTGCGCCGGAACGTCGTTGATGGCAATCGCGTTCCACCACGGCAGGATCGGCAGGGCAATGCCTTTCTCCGTTTGCCCGCCCATGCCCAGCAGCGGCATCAGGCTCTTAAAGGCCAGGGCGATATCCAGATCGTTGCCGCCTACGCGGCAGCCGCTGTGCCCGAGCAGGCTGTTTTCGCGGTCACGACGGTGATGCCACTGCGGTCCCATCAGCAGCAGCGAGCAGTCCGTTGTACCGCCCCCGATGTCGACGACCAGCACGCGCTTCTCTTCCGTCAGCGTGGCTTCAAAATCCAGCCCCGCCGCAACCGGCTCGTACTGAAACACCACGTCGCGGAATCCCGCCCGGTGCGCCGCACGTTCAAGGATCCCCTGCGCCTGCTGGTTGGCTTCGTCACCGCCCAGCCCCTGGAAGTTGATCGGGCGGCCAATCACCGCCTGGGTGATAGTATCCGGCACCTGCGACTGCGCCTGATTGCGGATATGCAGCATCATGGCGCACACCAGATCTTCAAACATCGCCACCTGCTGCGGCTTCAGGCCGCTCGCGCCGAGGAAGGACTTTGGCGATTTAACGAAGTAGACCTCTTCCGGGTCTTCAATGTAATGCCCGAGCGAGGAGAGGCCAAACTGCACGCTTGAAGGGGTAACGTCGATGTCTTCCTCGCGGTTAAAGCTGACCGCCCGACGCAGCAGCGCCTGGGTCTCCGCCGCGGTAGCCGGAACCTGATGGTGGCGGAACAGCCACTCGCTCACCGCTTCGCGCGTCGGCGCGCAGAGCATTGATGGCAGCAGCGTGCTCTCTTTTTCCATTTTCAGAAGCTGCGGTTGGCCGTTTTGCATGATCGCAACCGAGCAGTTTGCCGTACCGTAGTCAAATCCAATAAACACGATTAATCCCCATGCCGGTGAGAAGGGGCGAGACTTTAACGAAATGTCTGCATCGCGACAACAGGAATATGAAAGCAAGGCAAAACAAGGTCTTTCCGTTTATGCTGATAAAAATAAAAAAGGAGCAGCGATGTATACCCTGACGTGGCAACCCCCTTACGACTGGCAGTGGATGTTTGGCTTTCTCGGCGCGCGTGCGGTGACGGGCATTGAAACCGTCACGAGCGACTACTACGAGCGCAGCTTTGCCTGCGACGGCCATCAGGGGATATTTCGCGTGACGCCGGATATCGCTACCCACACGCTGATTGTGACGCTCAGCCCGGGGTTGGTTCCGGTTGCGCAGACGTGTCTTGAACGCATCGCGCGCCTGTTCGATCTCGCCTGTAACCCGCAGCACATCGCGGATACGCTGGGGGATCTCGGCGCTGCCCGCCCCGGCTTGCGTCTGCCGGGGGCGATGGATGCGTACGAGCAGGGCGTACGGGCCATTCTCGGGCAGTTGGTCAGCGTGGCGATGGCGGCGAAGCTGGCTTCCCGCGTTGTCGCCCTGTGCGGTGAGCCGGTGAAGGATGCACCGGGTTATGTCTGCTTTCCCTCCCCGCAAGCGCTGGCCGCTGCCGATCCGCTGGCGCTCAAGGCGCTCGGGATGCCGGTAAAACGCGCGGAGGCGCTGATTCATCTGGCGCAGTCGGTTGTTGACGGGACGTTTCCGTTGACGCCGCCCGAGGACGTTGAGGCGAGCATGAAGGCGCTACAGCAGCGGCCGGGCATCGGGCGCTGGACGGCAAATTACCTGGCCCTGAGAGGCTGGCAGGCGAAAGATGTGTTCCTGCCGGATGATTATCTGATTAAGCAACGCTTCGCCGGGATGACTCCCGCGCAGATCCGTCGTTACGCCGAGCGCTGGCAGCCGTGGCGCTCCTACGCGCTGCTGCACATCTGGTATACCGACGGCTGGACGCCGTCAGTTGATGGCGAAATAACTGGTGTTGAGCAGTAGATCCAGCGGCTGCGGCTCGGCGATGGTGTCGCCATAGATAAAATCAATGCCGATGCCGGAAAGCGTATCCATCATGATGGGCTGGTTGCAGGGGCCCGCGATGGTTTTCATCCCCAGACGCTGGGCGTGGCCCTGAACGATGGTCACCATCATCTCATCCATCAGATTACCATACACGTTGCTCACCACCTCGGCGTCCAGCATCAGATAATCGGCCATGTTCGGGCTCAGGTGGCTGAAGACGTTCATGTCGCGCCTTATCTGGCTGAAGATCACCCGGCAGCCCGCCTGGCGAAGCTTTTGCAGCCCTCGCTGCAGATTCTCATCCGGATTACACACCACGTCGCTCGCGATAACCAGATGCAGCAGACGGCCCGGCATGGGGCTGTTATCGAGCAGGTCGAGGAGTTCATCGACCAGCGTTACGCTGGCTAAACCGGCGGCAGAAAGCGGCAGTGCTACCCCCATCCCTTTACGGGCGACCTGTGCGGCATAGGTGCGGAAAAACTCACCAAAGATACGTCTGTCGAGGGCGTGCAGCAGTTCGGGCTCCGCCAGACCAGAACGGAAGGCGTGCTCCTCCTGGACTTCACCCTGGCTGGTCCACAGGCGTAGCGAAATCAGCCAGAAGTTACAGCTTTCCGGTATGCGCGGGGAGGCGACGCTGCGGGCTATCATCATCAGATGATTGTCTTTGATCATATGCCACTGTTCGTCCAGCGACATCATGCTGCGCGCGCTCCGATCCCGCTCCTGCTGCGGTTCGTACACCGTCACGATGCCGCGACCGCTGTTTTTCGAGGCATAACAGGCAATATCCGCCTGCGACATCACTTCTGACGCCTGGTTATTATGCTCATCAATCAGCGTGATCCCTGCGCTGGCGCCAATCCGGTGCAGGCGACCTTCCCACATAAAGTGATAGTCATTGATGGTATGGATCAAACGACCGGTGATATAGCGCGCGCTCTCAATATTGCAGTCCGGCAGCAGCAGCCCAAACTCGTCACCGCCCAGGCGCGCCAGCACGTCGCTGGAGCGAAGCATGGTTAGCATCATGGAAGAGAGTTCCCGCAGCAGGGCATCTCCCGCCGCATGGCCTGCGCTATCATTGACGGCTTTGAAGCGGTCCAGATCGATAAAGACCAGCGCATGACGCTGACGCGTCTCGCGAACGGTTTGCAGAAGCCGTTTGAGATGGTTTTCGAAGCTGACCCGATTTGCCAGGTGGGTGAGGGCATCGTGCGACGCGCTGTAGCTTAGCTGACGCAGCATTTTGCGCGACTCGGTGACGTCCTGAATAACGATCACCGAGCCAATACTGTGCCCATCAAGGGTACTGAGTGGCGTAATGCTGTAGTGGATATCAAACGATCCGCCGGTGCGGCAGTTCAGCACTACATCCTGGTCGATATCGGAGCGTGACATATCGCCGCTGTGAATATTCTCCATCAGCTGGCCCCGTTCCCCAAAGGTGATGTGTAACACCTTCAGGATCGGCTGGCCGATGGCCTCGGTCTGCAGCCAGCCGCTCATCTTCTCGGCGACCGGGTTCATAAAGGTGACGTTCATGTCGATATCGGTACAGAGCACCGCTTCGCCGATGGAGTCGAGCGTGATGTGCAGACGCTCTTTTTCCTGAAACAGCGCTTCGTTAAGCTCCTTCACCTCGGTCATGTCCATATTGATGCCGAGCAAACGTTCGACTTCACCCTCTTTATTCAGCACCCGGTTTGCCAGGGATCGTATATGGCGCACGCCTTCCTTCACGCGGATACGGAATTCAAGCTTAAACGGCAGACGAGAAACCAGTGAATCCCGCAGCACCTGCTCCGCATGGGCGCGATCCTCCGGCAATATTCTTTCGTGCCAGAGCTGCCAGGTGGGCTTAATGTGCGGCGGAATTTCATACAGCTCAAACATCCGCTTATCCCAGCTGATGATGTCTGGCTCCAGATCCCACTCCCAGATGCCGATGCCGCCCGCTTCGTTGGCCAGCGTAATGCGCTCCATCAGCCGTTTATTGACCCACTCGGTCTGCTTCAGATCGTTAATGTCTTCAATCTGGGCGATGAAATAGAGCGGCGAGCCATCGGCATGGCGCACGACGGAGACGGCCAGAAGCGCCCAGACGACCTCTCCGTTGCGCGTGTAATAGCGCTTTTCAAGGGTGTAGGTGTTGATCTCGCCGTTGACCAGCTGCTCCAGCTGTTCCAGGTCGGTATGCAAATCTTCCGGCCAGGTGAGCTGCTGGAAGGTGAGCGACTGTAGCTCGGTCTGGCTGTAACCGAGGAAATTGCACAGCGCCTTGTTGGCCTGAAGCCACTGGCCCTCCATGCTGACTAACGCCATACCGATAGCGGAATACTCCATCGCATTACGAAAGCGCTCTTCGCTCTCGGTGATGTGTTTGCGTTCGGCACGGAAAGCATACATCACCATGGTCATCACGTTAGCGGGGAGGAGGAGCATCAGGAACGGCAGCCACGGCGCGTTCATCATCGGCCCGGCATGTTGGGTGGTCAGCGCCGAAGGGTTATGGGCAATCATCAGTGAAACGACCATCACGGTAACCAGAAACACCATGAACGCTTCCATCCGCGGCAAGCGTACGGCGCTCCACATCAGCAGGACAATCACGCAGGTAAAGGGCCACGGCAGCCAGGTGATGGATGCCCAGCTGAGGGCCAGCGTTACGGCCATGGTAACCAGGGTTTCCAGCAGCAATCTCGGGTCACGGTGGCGGAGCAGGTAATGGGATTTAAACAGCAGCCCCAGCGGCACCAGCGCCAGCGCGCCAATGGATTCAGATAGCACCCAGACGATGAAATTACGCAGCGGTTCAGGGCCGGGGATCAGAAGCGTCATCAGAATACCGCCCACCAGCGGCGGCACCAGCGCGCTGCCTATTGCCAGGCGGATCCAGTCGTTTAAATTTTGCAGCGGGTTGTACCACGGAAGCAGCTTGCGCAGTAACACGGCACCGATGAGGGCCTCAATAACGTTTATTGCGGTGTAGGTGGGGGTTATCGACGCCCAGGAGAACAGCATCCACGAGGCCAGAATATTGCCAAATGAACAGGCCAGGGCTATCCCGGGCCACATTTTTCCTGCATGGCGGTAAAACGCCACCATCATAATGGCGGTAGGAAACCAGAGTGGCGCCAGCAGGGTACCGAAGCGGGTAAGCTCCAGCGAAAATAAGGTAAAGATAAAGGTGACCAGGCCCAGACAGACAAGTCGTAATAAAGGATGTGGGGTGGTAACCAAAACCCGCTGGTATTGTTTATTCATTACCGCTTTATCCAGAGACGCCATGCCGTCAGGAGAGAAGTACGCACGAGTGAATTTGATAATTTGGTTTATGCTAGTACAAACAATTTACAATTCATATGGCGACTGCTCATAATTTGACATCATAGACTTATTAAATAGTTACTCGCTAAAAAATTCCTGTTAAACGCTGAAAAAACGGTCATTAAAATTTCTCTCAGGGATCAATGCGCCACTTTTCAGCCTGTCTCGCAGAACCTGCGCATTCGACTGGTATCACGCCCGCGAAATCCCTATAATTGCCGCGTTTGACGCTCCGGCGTCGTCCTTCCTTAACATCCAGGTTATTCAGGTCGCTAAATTTATGACTGATAAGTCTCATCAGTGCGTCATTATAGGCATCGCCGGCGCATCGGCTTCAGGTAAAAGTCTAATTGCCAGTACGCTTTATCGCGAACTGCGTGAACAGGTAGGTGATGAGCATATCGGCGTCATTCCCGAAGACAGCTACTACAAAGATCAATCCCATCTGTCGATGGAAGAACGTGTAAAAACCAACTACGACCACCCGAATGCGATGGATCACAGTTTACTGTTCCAGCATTTAGAAGCGCTTAAGAGCGGCCAGGCGATCGAACTGCCCGTTTACAGTTACGTAGAACACACCCGTACCCAGGAAACGATCCGCATCGAGCCGAAGAAGGTCATTATTCTTGAAGGCATCCTGCTCCTGACCGATGCCCGCCTGCGTGAATCCATGAACTTCTCCATCTTCGTCGATACCCCGCTGGATATCTGCCTGATGCGCCGCATCAAGCGTGACGTTAACGAGCGCGGCCGTTCGATGGACTCCGTCATGGCGCAATACCAGAAAACGGTCCGTCCGATGTTCCTGCAGTTTATTGAACCATCCAAACAATACGCCGATATCATCGTGCCTCGCGGGGGCAAAAACCGCATTGCTATTGATATCTTAAAAGCGAAAATCAGCCAGTTTTTTGAATAAGCCGCGCGAATTGTGTACCGTTCAGAGATAACCTGGTTTTACCCTGAGCGTTCAACGGCTCAGGGTACGATGCATGAAAGGAGAAAGAACCATGCGTCTTTGCGATCGTGATATTGAAGCCTGGCTGGATGAAGGCCGCTTGTCTATTACCCCACGTCCCCCCGTGGAGCGCATCAATGGGGTGACCGTTGATGTACGGTTGGGGAATAAATTCCGCACCTTTAGCGGCCATACTGCGCCGTTCATCGACCTCAGCGGGCCGAAGGATGAAGTCAGCGCCGCGCTCGATCGCGTCATGAGTGATGAAATCATCATTGACGAAGGTGAAGCTTTTTATCTGCACCCGGGTGAACTGGCGCTGGCGGTGACGTATGAATCCGTGACCCTGCCTGCGGATCTCGTCGGCTGGCTTGATGGCCGTTCTTCTCTGGCCCGCCTGGGGTTGATGGTTCACGTGACCGCGCACCGTATCGACCCAGGCTGGTCCGGCCGTATCGTGCTGGAGTTCTTCAACGCCGGTAAACTGCCGCTGGCGCTGCGCCCCGGAATGATGATCGGTGCGTTAAGCTTTGAACCTCTCACAGGCCCGGCAGACAGGCCTTATAACCGCCGCCAGGACGCAAAATACCGCGACCAGCAGGGTGCGGTTGCCAGCCGTATTGATAAAGACTGATCGTTAGTCCATTGAGGATGCCATGAGAAGAGTTCTGACAACGCTGATGATTTTGCTGGTAGTGCTGGTTGCTGGCCTTTCGGCGTTGGTTCTGCTGGTTAACCCGAATGATTTCCGCGCTTACATGGTGCGGCAGGTCGAGGCACGCAGTGGTTACCAACTGAAGCTTGACGGGCCGCTGCGCTGGCATGTCTGGCCGCAGCTCAGCATTCTCTCTGGCCGCATGTCGTTAACCGCGCCGGGCGCGGCACAGCCGCTGGTCTCTGCGGACAACATGCGTCTCGATGTGGCGCTGATCCCGCTCATCTCCCATCAGCTGCAGGTTAATCAGGTGATGCTGAAGGGCGCGGTCATTCAGCTTACCCCGCAGACCGAAGCCGTGCGCGACGCGAATGCGCCGGTTGCGCCGCGCGAGAATACCTTACCGGATGAACCGTCCGATACGGGCTGGTCCTTTGATATAGGCAAACTGAAAGTGGCCGATAGCGTGCTGGTGTTCCAGCATGAGGATCAGGAGCAGGTCACCGTTCGCAACATCAACCTGCAGATGGAACAGGATGAACACCATCTTGCGTCGCTGGAATTTAGCGGACGGGTAAACCGCGACCAGCGCGATCTGTCCCTCTCGTTGAATGCAAACGTGAATGCGTCGGACTATCCGCATCAGCTGACGGCCGACATCCAGCAGCTTAGCTGGCAGCTGACGGGAGCGGATCTCCCGACCCAGGGGATCGCCGGGCAGGGGACGCTGCAGGCCGTATGGCGCGAAGAGCAAAAACAGCTGGCGCTGGATAACCTTAACCTGCAGGCCAACGACAGCAGCCTGAAAGGGCAGGCGAGCGTCACGCTCGACGATAAGCCGAAGTGGGTGCTGAACCTGCAGTTTGACAAGCTCAACCTGGAGAACATCCTGCCACCGGTGCCAGCAAGCGCAACGGACAGCGATGCCGTGCAGACGGGGCAAAGCCAGTCACCGGTGTCGCGTCCGGTTATCTCATCCAACCTTGAACAGCCTGACTATAACGTGCTGCGCGGCTTCACGGCGGATATTCTGCTGAAAGCCAACAGCGTGCGCTGGCGCGGTATTGATTTTACCGACGTGAGCGGCCAGATGTTCAACCACAACGGGTTGCTGGTAATTTCAGAACTGAGCGGCAAAATGGGGGTGGGTCACCTGTCACTTCCGGGTACGCTGGACGTGCGTAAGGACGTTGCCAGCGCTGAATTCCAGCCGCGTCTCGACAACGTTGAGATTGGCAGCATCCTCAAAGCCTTTAACTATCCGATATCCCTGACGGGTCAGCTGACGCTGGCGGGCGATTTCTCAGGCACCAAAATTGATGCCAACGCCTTCCGCCGTGAGTGGCAGGGCGAGGCGCATGTTGACCTGAAAGATTCGCGAATGGAAGGGCTCAACTTCCAGCAGCTGGTTCAGCAGGCGGTGGAGCGCAGCAGCGATGTTAAAGCCCAGGAAAACTACGACAGCGCAACTCGCCTCGACAGCTTCACCACTGACCTGACGCTGGATAACGGGGTGCTGACGCTGGCCGGGATGCAGGGAACTTCATCTATGCTGTCGTTAACCGGAGAAGGCTCGCTGGATCTCGTCAAAGAGACGGCGGACACGCGCTTTAATGTCCGGGTGCTGTCCGGCTGGCAGGGCGAAAGCAAGCTGATTGACTTCCTCAAAGAGACGCCGGTTCCGCTTAGCGTATACGGCAAATGGCAGGCGCTGAACTACAGCCTTCAGGTAGATCAGATCCTGCGTAAGCATCTGCAGGATGAAGCGAAGCGTCGGCTCAACAGCTGGGCGGATCGTAATAAAGATTCCCAGAACGGCAAGGATGTAAAGAAGCTTCTGGATAAGCTTTGACGGCGGTGCGGCCTGATGCCCTCACCCAGACCCTCTCCCACGGGAGAGGGAGCAAACACTAAAACGGCAACGGGGTTGCCGTTTTGGTTTACCTAGACCTCAAAATCCAGCTCTTCCTCATCCCGCAGTGGAATAAGCTGCACTTTCTGCACGCGATGGTTTTCAATCTGCAGGGTTTTAAGCAGATAGTCGCCCACCTGAACCTCTTCTCCCGGCTGCGGGATGCGCTGCAAATACTCCATCAGCAGACCGGCAATGGTGTGGTATTCCCGTTTTTCATCCAGCGGTAGCGGCACGTACTGCACAAGGTCTTCCAGCGGCATGTGGCCGTTGGCCGTCCACGAGCCGTCTGCGTTTTTCTGAATGTCGTGGCGGGCATCAATCTCATCCACCTCGTTTGGCAGATTACCGGCGATGGTTTCCATTACGTCGCTGAGCGTGACCAGCCCTTCCACCGAACCAAATTCATCCACCACAAACGCGAAGTGGGTGCGCGCGTTGCGGAACTGCTCCAGCGCGGAGAGCAGCGGAAGCGCTTCTGGGAAAACCAGCGGCTGGCGTACCAGCGCGCGCAGGTTGAGCGGCTCGCCGTGCAGCTGCTGCTGGAGCAGGTCAATCACGTGTACCACCCCCAGCAGCTCCTCTTCCTCTTCACCGCCGGTGACCACCACGCGGGTGTGCTGGTTTTTATCCAGCAGGGCGCGGATCTGCTCTTCCGGTGCCGTGAGGTCAATATGCTCAATGTCATGCCGGGAGGTCATGATGCTGCTGACCGTGCGCTGATTCAGGTTGAGCACGCGCTCGATCATCAGCCGCTCCTGCGGGTTAAAGATTTGCCCGTCGCTGTGATCGGCCAGCAGGGCAGAGGATTCGGCGTCCAGCTCGGCATCCTCTTTCCTGCCGCTCAACAGGCGCATCACGGTGTCGGCCGTGCGCTGGCGCAGGGTCTGATTCGCGGAGAGAAACCGGCGGCGGTTAAATATCGCCAGCTGGTTGAGCGCTTCAATCATGACGGAGAAGCCAATGGCGGCGTACAGGTAGCCTTTCGGAATGTGGAAGCCGAAACCGTCGGCAACCAGGCTAAAGCCAATCATCAGCAGGAAGCTGAGACAGAGGATCACGATTGTCGGGTGGCTGTTCACAAAGCGGGTCAGTGCTTTGCTTGCCATCACCATCAGCGTGATGGCGATGATTACCGCGGCCATCATGACGGCGAGATGGTCCACCATCCCGACGGCGGTAATCACCGAATCCAGGGAGAAGACTGCATCGAGCACCACAATTTGCGCCACCACCGGCCAGAATCTCGCCCCGCGTCGCTGGGTCGGGTTCTCGCTGTCCTTGCCTTCGAGCCGCTCGTTAAGCTCCACCGTGGCTTTGAACAGCAGGAACAGCCCGCCGAAGAGCATGATCAGGTCGCGCGCGCTAAAGCTCAGGCCGCGAACGGAGAACAGAGGCTGAGTGAGCGTGACCATCCAGGAGATAGAGGCCAGCAGCAGTAAACGCATCACCATCGCCAGCAGCAGACCCGTCACGCGCGCGCGGTCGCGCTGGGAAGGGGGCAGTTTTTCAGCGAGGATGGCGATAAACACCAGATTATCAATACCGAGCACTAATTCGATGACGACCAGCGTCACCAGCCCGGCCCAGATTGATGGATCGGCAATCCATTCCATAGTAATAGCAATACCTTCTGTTATATGACGAATGTCACACTTCGATCATGGATAAAGCTGGGGGAAAATGCAATGTCGGGCTGAGATTTCTCTTAATACGATGCGTAAAAAAGAGAGCAGTCTCAGGTGAGTGTAAATAAGCAAAATACGTATATTTTATTATTTTGAGTGCTTTTTAGGATATATCGCAGATAATGGTTTTTACTCTCTTTTTGTCAATATAAAGAAAATCCTAAAAGGTCAAAACTTTGCTCTTAATATTAATCTTAAAAACAGATATTAGGACAGTTGTCTCCTTGCCTGCTATTAGGTTAGCTGCAACAATTCTCCCAGCATCAAATGTTAAATCTTGTTGTTGCTATTATTGTTTTGGTCTTCGGAATGGTCATTCATTATCCGTTGTGTATTTCAAGCGGCTGATATATTTCCAGAAGACCTTACTCAAGAGGGTGTCTATCCATAACACATTGTTTAGTCAGTGGATTGGTAACTGAAAGCCAAGGGCGGTAGCGTGCCTGGAAGCGTGTGAATCAGCCTCGATTATTCTGTCAATAGCCAATGGATGAATAAGCTTTTTTTAGGACTGATGCCAGTTATATTTCTATTTGATTAACTGCATGCTGAAACCCAATACGTCTCAGGCTTATTTAAATTGCACAGGATAATTACTCTGCCAAAGTGATAAATAATCAATGATGAAATCCAAAATGAAATTGATGCCATTATTGGTGTCTGTGACCTTGATGAGTGGTTGCACGGTCTTTCCCGGCAGCAATATGTCAACAATGGGTAAGGATGTGATCAAGCAACAGGATGCCGATTTTGATCTCGACAAAATGGTGAATGTTTATCCACTTACGCCACGTCTGGTCGAACAATTACGTCCACGTCCGAATGTTGCCCAGCCGAATATGTCTCTGGACCAGGAAATTGCCTCCTATCAGTATCGCGTGGGGCCGGGCGACGTGATCAACGTGACCGTCTGGGACCACCCTGAACTGACCACGCCAGCGGGCCAGTACCGCAGCTCAAGCGACACCGGGAACTGGGTACAGTCAGATGGCACCATGTTCTATCCGTACATTGGTAAAGTACATGTCGCCGGGAAAACGCTTGCCGAGATCCGTAGTGATATTACCGGCCGCTTAGCGCAGTACATCGCCGACCCGCAGGTGGACGTTAATATCGCCGCATTCCGCTCGCAAAAAGCCTATATCTCCGGTCAGGTGAACAAATCCGGCCAGCAGGCCATCACCAACGTTCCGCTCACCGTTCTGGACGCCATTAACGCCGCGGGCGGCTTAACCGACGGCGCCGACTGGCGCAACGTGGTGCTGACCCACAACGGCAAAGAGCAGCGCATTTCGCTGCAGGCGCTGATGCAAAACGGCGACCTGACCCAGAACCGCCTGCTCTATCCGGGCGATATTCTCTACGTACCGCGCAACGACGATCTGAAAGTCTTCGTGATGGGTGAAGTGAAGAAACAGAGCACCCTCAAAATGGACTTCAGCGGCATGACCCTGACCGAAGCGCTGGGCAATGCTGAAGGTATCGATCTGACCACCTCTAACGCGACCGGTATCTTCGTCATCCGTCCGCTGAAGGGTGAAGGCAGCGCGAAGGGCAAGATTGCCAACATCTACCAGCTGGATATGTCCGATGCGACGTCTCTGGTGATGGCGACGGAGTTCCGTCTCCAGCCATACGATGTGGTTTACGTCACCACCGCGCCGGTTGCCCGCTGGAACCGTCTGATCAACCAGTTGCTGCCAACCATCAGTGGCGTTCGCTACATGACGGATACGGCGCGCGACATTCATACCTGGTAATCCGCGATGTTTAACAAAATTCTGGTGGTATGCGTGGGGAACATTTGCCGTTCCCCCACGGCTGAACGGCTGTTGAAACAGTACCAGCCCGAGTTAACGGTCGAGTCCGCAGGGCTGGGCGCGCTGGTGGGCAAAGGTGCCGACGAGCGCGCCACGAGCGTGGCCCGCGATCACAACCTTTCTCTTGACGGGCATATCGCCCGCCAGGTCACCGGCCGCATGTGCCGGGAGTATGACCTGATTCTGGCAATGGAAAAACGCCATATTCATGCGCTATGCGATATCGCTCCGGAGATGCGCGGCAAGGTGATGCTGTTTGGTCACTGGGACAACGAACGCGAAATCCCCGATCCGTATCGCAAGAGCCATGAAGCCTTCGAGGCGGTTTACACCTTACTTGACCAGTCTGCCCAACAGTGGGCGCAGGCACTGAAAGCTCAGCAGGGATAACAATGACAGAAAAAACAAGACCTTCTGCCGCCCCGACTTCGGGCAGTGATGAAATTGATATTGGTCGCCTGGTCGGCACGGTTATCGAGGCAAAGTGGTGGGTGCTTGGCATTACCGCCGTGTTTGCCGCAGCGGCCGTCGTGTATACGCTGTTCGCCACACCTATCTACAGCGCCGACGCGCTGGTGCAGATCGAGCAGAATACCGGCAACTCGCTGGTGCAGGATATCGGCTCCGCGCTGGCGAACAAACCGCCAGCATCCGACGCTGAAATTCAGCTGATCCAGTCGCGTCTGGTGCTGGGTAAAACGGTTCACGACCTCGGACTCGACATCTCCGTCACCAAAAATACGTTCCCGATCTTCGGTGCCGGCTGGGACCGTCTGATGGGGCGCAGCAATGACACCGTAAAGGTCACTGACTTTGTGCTGCCTAAAGGGGCGGGGGATCAAACCTTTACCCTGACGGTGCTGGGCCCGAAACAGTATCAGCTGACCAGCGATGCGGGCTTTAGCGCACGCGGCGAAGTGGGGCAGATGCTGAACAAAGACGGCGTTAGCATGATGGTTAGCGCGATCCACGCCCAGGAGGGCGGTGAATTCACCGTCACCAAATTCTCCACGCTGGGAATGATCAACAATCTGCAGAACAACCTGACCGTCACCGAAAACGGTAAGGACACCGGCGTGCTGAGCATGACCTTTACCGGTGAAGATAAGGATCAAATTCGCGACATCCTGAACAGCATTACCCGCAACTACCTTGAGCAGAACGTCGAGCGCAAGTCGGCGGAAGCGGCGAAAAGCCTGGCGTTCCTCGCTAAACAGCTCCCGGAAGTGCGTGCCCGTCTGGATGATGCCGAGAACAAGCTGAATGCCTACCGTCAGGATAAAGACTCCGTCGACCTGCCGCTGGAGGCGAAATCGGTTCTCGACTCGATGGTAAATATTGATGCGCAGCTCAACGAGCTGACCTTCAAAGAGGCAGAGATTTCCAAGCTATACACCAAACGCCACCCGGCCTACCGCACGCTGCTGGAGAAGCGCCGCACTCTCGAAGAAGAGAAGGCGAAGCTGAACGACCGCGTGACCGCGATGCCGAAAACGCAGCAGGAGATTGTGCGCCTGACCCGCGACGTGGAGTCCGGACAGCAGGTTTACATGCAGCTGCTGAACAAACAGCAGGAGCTGAAAATCACCGAGGCCAGCACCGTGGGCGACGTGCGCATCGTCGACCCGGCCATTACCCAGCCTGGCGTGCTGAAGCCGAAGAAAGCGCTGATTATTCTCGGCAGCATTATTCTTGGCCTGATGCTCTCTATCGTTGGCGTCCTGCTGCGCTCGCTGTTCAACCGCGGTATCGAAAGCCCGCAGGTGCTGGAAGAGAGTGGTATCAACGTCTATGCCAGCATTCCGCTGTCTGAGTGGCAAAAATCCCGTGACAGCGTCAAGACCATCAAGGGCGTTAAGCGTTACAAACAGAGCCAGCTGCTGGCCGTGGGTAACCCAACCGACCTGGCGATTGAAGCGATCCGCAGCCTGCGTACCAGTCTGCACTTCGCCATGATGCAGGCTAAAAACAACGTCCTGATGTTAACCGGCGTCAGCCCGTCTATCGGTAAGACTTTTGTCTGTGCCAACCTGGCGGCCGTGGTGAGCCAGACCAACAAGCGCGTTCTGCTGATCGACTGCGATATGCGTAAGGGTTATACCCACGAACTGCTGGGCACCAACAATGTGAACGGTCTGTCGGAAATCCTGCTGGGTCAGGGAGAGATTAGCCAGAGCGCCAAGCCGACCTCGATTCCGAGATTCGACCTGATCCCGCGTGGTCAGGTACCGCCGAACCCGTCTGAACTGCTGATGAGCGAACGCTTCACCCAGCTGATTGAGTGGGCGAGCAAAAACTATGACCTGGTGCTGATCGATACGCCGCCAATTCTGGCCGTGACCGATGCCGCCGTGGTTGGCCGTCATGCGGGTACCACGCTGATGGTGGCGCGCTATGCGGTGAACACCCTGAAGGAAGTGGAAACCAGCCTGAGCCGCTTCGAGCAGAACGGCATTGAGGTGAAAGGGGTCATCCTGAACTCCATCTTCCGTCGTGCGACCGGGTACCAGGATTACGGTTATTACGAGTACGAATACAAGTCTGACAGCAAATAACAAAACACCCCCCCTCACCCTAACCCTCTCCCCTGAGGGGAGAGGGAACTGTCCGGTGCCGCCTTTCACCCTCTCCCCTCAGGGGAGAGGGCCGGGGTGAGGGGTAGGAGGAAAAGATGACCACACAACGCCCTTTAGTTTCTATCTATATGCCGACATGGAACCGTCAGCAGCTGGCGATCCGCGCTATTAAGTCGGTCTTACGTCAGGATTACGATAACTGGGAACTGATCATCGTGGATGACTGTTCTTCCTCGTATGAACAGCTGCAAAAATTTGTCACCGAACTTAACGATCCGCGCGTGATGTATACCCATAACCCGATTAACTCCGGGGCGTGCGCGGTGCGTAATCAGGCGATTATGCAGGCCAAAGGGCAGTATCTGACCGGCATCGACGATGACGACGAATGGACGCCGAACCGCCTGTCCGTCTTCCTTTCGCATAAAGAGCAGCTGGTCACGCACGCTTTTCTGTATGCCAACGACTATGTCTGCCAGGGCGAGGTTTACTCGCAGCCCGCGAGCCTGCCGCTGTACCCGAAATCACCGTACTCCCGTCGCCTGTTCTACAAGCGCAACATTATCGGTAATCAGGTCTTTACCTGGGCGTGGCGCTTTAAGGAGTGCCTGTTCGATACCGAACTGAAGGCCGCGCAGGATTACGACATCTTCTTGCGGATGGTGGTGGAGTACGGCGAGCCGTGGAAAGTGGAAGAGGCCACGCAGATCCTGCACATCAACCACGGGGAGATGCAGATCACCTCCTCACCGAAGAAGTTTTCAGGCTACTTCCATTTTTATCGCAAGCACAAGGACAAGTTTGACCGTGCCAGCCGTAAGTATCAGCTCTTTACCCTGTATCAGATCCGCAATAAGCGCATGAACTGGCGCACCCTGCTGACGCTGCTGTCGGTGCGTAACGGCAAGCGTCTGGCTGACGGGCTTCGGGGGAAATAATGTTTCTGGAAGATTGCCGCGCAAACAGCTGGAGCCTGCGCCCGTGCTGCATGGTTCTGGCGTACCGCATCGCGCACTTTTGCTCGGTGTGGCGCAAAAAAAACGTACTGAACAATATCTGGGCGGCACCGATTCTGGTGCTGTACCGCATCATCACCGAATGCTTTTTTGGCTATGAAATCCAGGCCGCTGCCACCATTGGCCGCCGCTTTACCATCCACCACGGCTATGCGGTGGTGATCAACAAGTTCGTGGTTGCGGGCGATGATTTCACCATTCGCCACGGGGTGACGATCGGTAACCGCGGGCCGGACAGCCTGGCCTGCCCGGTGATCGGCAATAACGTCGAGCTGGGGGCGAACGTGGTGATGATTGGCGACATTACGATTGGTAACAACGTGACGATCGGGGCGGGTAGCGTGGTGCTGGACAGCATTCCGGATAACGCGCTGGTGGTGGGTGAGAAAGCCCGCGTGAAGGTGATTAAATGAACATTCTGCAATTTAACGTACGCCTCGCAGAAGGCGGAGCGGCAGGCGTGGCGCTGGATCTGCACCAGCGTGCCCTGCAAAAGGACTCAGTCCCGGTTTATTACGGCTACGGCAAAGGCGGCAAGAAAAGCGTCAGCCATGATAACTTCCCGCAGGTGCACAAGCACACGCCGCGTCTGACCTCTGTTGCCAACATTGCGCTGTTCCGCCTGTTTAACCGCGATCTGTTTGGCAACCTGAACAGTCTTTATCGCACCGTGACCCGCACTACCGGCCCGGTTGTGCTGCATTTTCACGTGCTGCACAGCTACTGGCTGAATCTGGAAGAGGTGGTGGCGTTTTGTCAGAAGGTGCAGGCCCACAAGCCCGACACCCGCTTCGTCTGGACGCTGCACGATCACTGGAGCGTGACCGGACGCTGCGCGTTTACCGACGGCTGCGAAGGCTGGAAAGATAGCTGCCAGAAATGCCCGACGTTGAGCAACTATCCGCCGGTGAAAGTGGATCGCGCGCATCAGTTGGTAGACGGAAAGCGTCAGTTGTTCCGCGACATGCTTTCGCTCGGCTGCACGTTTATCTCCCCGAGCCAGCACGTGGCCGACGCCTTCAACAGCCTGTATGGGGCAGGGCGCTGTCAGATTATCAACAACGGTATCGACGTGGCGACGGAAGCCATCCTGGCCGAGCTGACGCCGGTGGCGGAAACCGCGGGCAAACCGAAAATTGCCATCGTTGCGCACGATCTGCGCTACGACGGCAAAACCAACCAGCAGCTGGTGCGCGACATGATGGCGCTCGGCGACAAAATTGAACTGCACACCTTCGGCAAGTTTTCCCCGTTCGAAGGCGCTAACGTGGTGAATCACGGGTTTGAAACCGACAAGCGCAAGCTGATGAGCGCCCTGAATGGTATGGACGCACTGGTGTTCAGCTCTCGCGTTGATAATTACCCGCTGATCCTCTGCGAGGCGCTCTCCATCGGCGTGCCGGTGATTGCCACCCACAGCGATGCAGCGCGCGAAGTGCTGGAAAAATCTGGCGGAAAAACCTTCGCCGCGCACGAGGTTTTGCCTCTGGTGCAACTGCCGAAGGCGCAGATCGCCGAGGCCGTTTTTGGCACTGACCTGGAATCGTTCCGCAACCGCAGCCGCAAGGCCTACAGTGGACAACAGATGCTGGAGGAGTATGTCTCGTTCTATCAGAATCTGTAGTTATCTGCTGCTGCCGCTGATCTACCTGCTGGTCAACGTCAAAATTGCCCAGCTCGGCGAAAGCTTCCCGATAACCATCGTGACTTTTTTGCCCGTTCTGCTTCTGCTGTATGTCGATAAAATCAACCTGAAGAAGCTGATGATTGCCCTGGGGCTGGGCACGGGCCTGACGCTGTTTAACTACATCTTTGGCCAGTCGCTGGATGCCAGTAAATATGTCACTTCAACCATGCTGTTTGTTTATATCGTTATTATTATTGGCATGGTCTGGAGTATTCGCTTCAAAACTATTTCACCGCACAATTATCGGAAAATCCTCAGGTTCTTTTATATTGCCGTTGCGTTAATTGTTGTGCTTGCCGCACTGGAAATGGCGCAGATTATTTTGACCGGTGGCAGCAGCCTGATGGAGATAATTTCGAAATATCTCATTTACAGTAACAGCTATGTACTGAACTTCATTAAGTTTGGTGGGAAGCGTACAACGGCGCTCTATTTTGAACCGGCGTTTTTCGCTCTGGCGTTAATCTCAATTTGGCTCAGCATCAAACAGTTTGGTATCAAAACGCCTAAGACCGATGCTATGATTCTTGCAGGAATCGTTCTGTCTGGATCGTTCTCAGGGGTAATGACATTTATCCTGTTTTACCTGCTGGAGTGGGCGTTCCAGTACCTGAACAAAGATGCGATTAAGAAAAAACTGCCGCTGGCGATAATCTCTCTGACGGTATTTTTAGTAGGCGTCATATTCGCGTTTCCGTACATTTCAGAACGTCTGGGTGATTTGGGAACGGAAGGGTCATCGTCCTATTATCGCATCATTGGTCCGCTGGTGATGGTGGGTTATTCCTTAACCCATATCGATGGTGTAGTAAGATTCGGCTCACTTTACGAATATGTTGCATCATTCGGAATCTTTAACGGTGCGGATGTCGGTAAAACCATAGACAATGGTCTGTATCTGTTAATTATTTATTTTTCATGGTTCGCCGTACTGTTGACGCTGTGGTATCTGTTTAAAGTTTTCAAAATGATGATCAACGCGTTTGGTGATAACCAGAACTTTCGCGTGCAGCTTTATCTTTTTACGCCGGTGTCGCTGTTTTTTACCGGGTCAATATTTAGCCCGGAATATGCTTTCTTGATTGTCTGTCCGTTTATTTTGCGTAAGGCGCTTAATATTACGAACGTATGACGAAATGAGGTGATTTATGTTTCTTAGCGTCATTACTGTCGCTTTTCGTAATTACGAAGGGGTGGTAGAAACCTGGCGCTCGCTGCGCAACCTGGCGCGCGATCCAAGCCTCACCTTTGAGTGGATCGTGGTCGACGGCGGCTCGAACGATGGCACGGCGGAGTTTCTGGAAAAACTCAACGGTGAGTTCAACTTACGCTACATCAGCGAGAAAGATAAAGGCATCTACGATGCGATGAACAAGGGCATTGATATGGCCCAGGGCCGTTATGCCATCTTCCTCAACTCCGGCGATATTTTCCACGACGACGTGGCGCTGTTTGCCCGTCAGCTGGCGCGCCAGAAAGAGGATGCCATGTATATTGGCGATGCGCTGCTCGATTTTGGCGACGGGCATAAAGTCTGCCGCAGCGCCAAGCCAGGCTGGTATATCTACCACAGCCTGCCAGCCAGCCATCAGGCCATTTTCTTCCCGGTAAACGGTCTGAAAAAACAGCCTTACGATTTGCAGTACAAGGTGTCATCCGATTATGCGCTGGCCGCCAGCCTGTATAAATCAGGTTACCCGTTCCGTCGAATTAAAGGGCTGGTGTCTGAATTTTCGATGGGCGGCGTGTCAACGTCTAATAATCTGGAATTATGCCAGGATGCAAAAAAGGTGCAGCGTCAAATATTACGCGTGCCGGGATTCTGGGCGGAATTGTCTTATTTATTACGCCTGCGTACGACAGGTAAAACGAAAACCTTATATAACAAAGCCTGAATATAAGGAAACGCAATGCAGGATTTAAAAGGTTTCTCCGTACCGAAAGGTTTTCGGGGCGGGAACGGTATTAAGGTACAGTTATGGTGGGCGGTTCAGGCAACCTTATTTGCCTGGTCACCGCAAATACTGTACCGCTGGCGAGCCTTTTTATTGCGCCTGTTTGGCGCAAAAATCGGAAAAAACGTAGTTATTCGACCTTCGGTAAAGATTACCTACCCCTGGAAATTAACCCTCGGGGATTACGCCTGGGTAGGGGATGACGCGGTGTTATATACCCTGGGCGAGATTACGATTGGCGCAAATTCGGTGGTTTCACAGAAGTGTTATTTGTGCACCGGCAGCCACGACTTTATGAGCCCGCATTTTGATATTACCGCTTCGCCTATTGTGATCGGTGAAAAGTGCTGGCTGGCAACGGATGTTTTTGTTGCACCAGGTATTTCTGTTGGCGATGGCACGGTAGTCGGTGCCCGCAGCAGCGTTTTTAAATCGCTACCGGCAAATAAAATTTGCCGTGGCAACCCCGCAGTGGTGATACGCGAACGCGTTGAAACTGATTAAATTCATAAGTAGAGGAATATAAACATGTCTAAAGTCGCTCTCATCACCGGCGTTACCGGGCAGGATGGTTCTTACCTGGCAGAACTGCTGCTGGAGAAAGGGTATGAAGTGCACGGTATTAAACGTCGTGCCTCTTCTTTTAACACCGAACGTGTGGATCACATCTATCAGGATCCTCACGCGGCAAACCCGAAATTCCACCTGCACTACGGCGACCTGACCGATACCTCCAACCTGACCCGTATCCTGCAGGAAGTACAGCCGGATGAAGTGTACAACCTGGGGGCGATGAGCCACGTTGCGGTCTCCTTCGAGTCCCCGGAATACACCGCTGACGTTGACGCCATGGGTACCCTGCGTCTGCTGGAGGCGATTCGCTTCCTCGGTCTTGAGAAGAAAACTCGCTTCTACCAGGCATCTACCTCCGAGCTGTACGGCCTGGTGCAGGAAATTCCACAGAAAGAGACCACGCCGTTCTACCCGCGCTCTCCGTATGCGGTAGCAAAACTGTACGCCTACTGGATCACCGTGAACTACCGTGAATCCTACGGTATGTACGCCTGTAACGGCATTCTGTTTAACCACGAATCTCCGCGTCGCGGCGAAACCTTCGTGACCCGCAAAATCACCCGTGCGATCGCCAACATCGCTCAGGGTCTGGAATCTTGCCTGCACCTCGGCAACATGGACTCCCTGCGTGACTGGGGCCATGCCAAAGACTACGTGAAAATGCAGTGGATGATGCTGCAGCAGGAACAGCCAGAAGACTTCGTTATCGCGACCGGCGTGCAGTACTCCGTGCGTCAGTTCGTTGAGATGGCTGCGGCGCAGCTGGGCATCAAACTGCGCTTCGAAGGCACCGGCGTGGAAGAGAAGGGTATCGTTGTATCCGTGACCGGCCACGACGCGCCGGGCGTGAAGCCAGGCGACGTGATTGTGCAGGTTGACCCGCGTTACTTCCGTCCTGCTGAAGTAGAAACCCTGCTGGGCGACCCAACCAAAGCGCACGAGAAGCTGGGCTGGAAACCAGAAACCACTCTGCAGGAGATGGTTTCCGAGATGGTGGCCAAAGATCTTGAAGCAGCGAAAAAACACTCCCTGCTCAAGTCTCATGGCTACGAGGTTGCCATCGCGCTGGAGTCCTGAGAATGACAAAACAACGTATTTTTGTCGCCGGTCATCGCGGAATGGTGGGTTCCGCGATTGTCCGCCAGCTGGAACAGCGCGGTGACGTAGAGGTAATTGTCCGCACCCGTGACGAGCTGAACCTGCTCGACAGCCGTGCGGTACAGGACTTCTTTGCCAACGAACGCATTGACCAGGTGTATCTGGCGGCGGCGAAGGTGGGCGGCATTGTCGCTAACAACACCTACCCGGCGGATTTCATCTACGAGAACATGATGATTGAGAGCAACATCATTCACGCGGCGCATCTGCACAACGTGAACAAGCTGCTGTTCCTCGGTTCATCCTGTATCTACCCGAAGATGGCGAAGCAGCCGATTGCCGAAAGCGAGCTGCTGCAGGGCACGCTTGAAGCCACTAACGAGCCGTATGCGATTGCCAAAATTGCCGGGATCAAGCTGTGCGAGTCCTACAACCGTCAGTACAACCGCGACTATCGCTCGGTGATGCCGACTAACCTGTATGGACCGCACGATAACTTCCACCCGAGCAACTCGCACGTGATCCCGGCGCTGCTGCGTCGCTTCCACGAGGCGACTGCCGAAAACGCCCCGGACGTGGTGGTGTGGGGCAGCGGGACGCCAATGCGCGAGTTCCTGCACGTGGACGACATGGCGGCTGCCAGCATTCACGTGATGGAGCTGGATCGCGAGGTGTGGCAGGAAAACACCGAGCCGATGCTGTCGCACATTAACGTGGGTACCGGCGTGGACTGCACCATTCGCGAGCTGGCGCAGACCATCGCGCAGGTGGTTGGCTACAAGGGCCGCGTGGTGTTTGACGCGACCAAACCGGACGGCACGCCGCGCAAGCTGCTGGACGTGACCCGTCTGCATCAGCTGGGCTGGTATCACGAGGTCTCACTGGAGCAGGGGCTGGCCAGCACCTACCAGTGGTTCCTGGAAAACCAGCACCGCTTCCGGGGGTAATGATGTTTTTAAGTCAGGAAGATTTTGCCACGGTAGTGCGTTCCACTCCGCTCATTTCGATTGATTTGATCGTGGAGAACGAACGCGGCGAGTTCTTGCTGGGGAAACGAACCAATCGTCCTGCACAGGGCTTCTGGTTCGTGCCCGGCGGGCGCGTGCAGAAGGATGAGACGCTGGTTGATGCGTTTGAGCGTCTCACTCTGGCGGAGCTGGGCCTGCAGCTGCCGATGGCAGCGGGCCAGTTTTACGGGGTCTGGCAGCACTTCTATGACGATAACTTTTCAGGCACCGGGTTCTCCACGCACTACGTCGTGCTGGGGTTCCGCCTGAAGGTGAGTGAGGCAGACCTGCGTCTGCCTGATTCTCAGCATGACGATTACCGCTGGCTAACGCCAGAGGCGCTGCTGGCAAGCGACAACGTCCATGACAACAGTCGGGCGTACTTCCTCGCGGAACGTCAGGCCGAGGTGCCAGGACTATGAAAATCCTCGTCTACGGAATTAACTACTCGCCGGAATTAACCGGTATCGGGAAATACACCGGCGAGATGGTGGAGTGGATGGCGAGCCAGGGACATGACGTGCGGGTGATTACTGCCCCGCC
Source organism: Enterobacter bugandensis (assembly GCF_900324475.1). Taxonomy (NCBI): domain Bacteria; kingdom Pseudomonadati; phylum Pseudomonadota; class Gammaproteobacteria; order Enterobacterales; family Enterobacteriaceae; genus Enterobacter; species Enterobacter bugandensis. The sequence continues at coordinate 3,098,809 of NZ_LT992502.1, read as the reverse complement.
GTACTACCCGGAGTGGAAGGTAGGCGAACGCTATTCCAGCTGGCGCTATCGCCGCGAAGAGGGGGCCGCGACCGTCTGGCGCTGCCCGCTCTACGTGCCGAAACAGCCCTCGACGCTGAAACGTTTAATTCATCTGGGCAGCTTTGCCCTCAGCAGTTTCTTCCCGCTGATGGCGCAGCGTCGCTGGAAGCCGGATCGCATTATCGGCGTGGTGCCGACGCTGTTCTGCACGCCGGGCATGCGCCTGCTGGGAAAACTCTCCGGCGCGCGCACCCTGCTGCACATTCAGGATTATGAAGTGGACGCCATGCTCGGTCTGGGTATGGCCGGGAAAGGCAAGGGCGGCAAGGTGGCGAAGCTCGCCAGCGCCTTTGAGCGCAGCGGCCTGCATAACGTGGATTACGTTTCAACGATCTCGCGCTCGATGATGAACAAAGCGCAGGAGAAGGGCGTCCCGGCGGAGAAGGTGATCTTCTTCCCGAACTGGTCCGAAGTGGCGCGTTTTCGCGACGTGACGGAGCAAGAGGCTCAGGCGCTGCGCGCCCGGCTCGGCTTGCCTGAAGACCAAAAAATCATTCTTTACTCAGGCAACATTGGCGAAAAGCAGGGGCTGGAGAGCGTTATTGAAGCGGCCCAGCTGCTGATCGAACAGCCGTGGACGTTTGTGATTGTCGGACAGGGCGGGGGAAAAGCGCGGCTGGAAAAGATGGCCAGTGAACGCGGCCTGACCAACGTGAAGTTTTTCCCGCTGCAATCGTACGACGCGCTGCCTGCGCTGCTGAAAATGGCGGATTGCCATCTGGTCGTGCAAAAACGCGGCGCGGCGGATGCGGTGCTGCCGTCCAAGCTGACCAACATTCTGGCAGTGGGCGGTAACGCGGTGATTACGGCCGAAGCCGAAACTGAATTAGGCCAGCTGTGTGGCAGCTATCCGGGGATTGCCGTGTGCGTGGAGCCGGAATCCGTTCCCGCGCTGGTCACCGGCATTGAACAGGCACTCGCCATGCCAAAAGTGAACACGGTGGCACGTGAATATGCCGAACGCACGCTCGAGAAAGAGAACGTGCTGAGCCAATTTATTGCAGATATACGGGGATAAATCATGAGTCAAACCACTTTGTATCCGGTTGTGATGGCTGGTGGCTCTGGTAGCCGGTTGTGGCCGCTGTCCCGCGTGCTCTATCCAAAACAGTTCCTCTGCCTGAAAGGGGATCTCACCATGCTGCAGACGACGGTAAACCGTCTGCACGGCGTGGAGTGTGAAAGCCCGGTGGTGATTTGTAACGAACAGCACCGCTTTATCGTTGCCGAGCAGCTGCGCCAGCTGAACAAGCTCACGGAAAACATCATCCTGGAGCCTGCCGGACGTAATACCGCGCCCGCGATCGCACTGGCGGCGCTGGCGGCAAAACGCAGCAGCCCTGACTGTGACCCGCTGATGCTGGTCCTGGCGGCAGATCACGTTATCCAGCAGGAAGACGCATTCCGCGACGCGGTGCGTGCCGCGATCCCTTACGCCGAGAGCGGCAAGCTGGTGACCTTCGGCATCGTGCCGGATCTGCCGGAAACCGGCTACGGTTACATCCGTCGCGGCAGCGTAACGCCGGGTGAGGGCGATAGCGTGGCGTTTGACGTGGCGCAGTTTGTCGAAAAACCGAATCTCGAAACCGCGCAGGCCTATGTCGCCAGCGGTGAATATTACTGGAACAGCGGGATGTTCCTGTTCCGCGCCGGACGCTATCTCGAAGAACTGCGCAAATACCGCCCGGATATTCTGAACGCCTGCGAAAAAGCGATGGCGGTGGTGGACCCGGATCTCGACTTTATCCGCGTGGATGAAGAGGCGTTCCTCGCCTGCCCGGAAGAGTCTATCGACTACGCCGTGATGGAACGCACGGCTGACGCGGTGGTGGTACCGATGGATGCAGGCTGGAGCGACGTTGGCTCCTGGTCCTCCCTGTGGGAGATCAGCGCCCATACCCCGGAGGGTAACGTCCATCACGGCGATGTGATTAGCCACAAAACCGAAAACAGCTACGTTTACGCCGAGTCTGGCCTCGTCACCACCGTCGGGGTAAAGGATCTGGTGGTTGTCCAGACCAAAGACGCGGTGCTGATTGCCGACCGTAACGCCGTGCAGGACGTTAAAAAAGTGGTTGAGAAGATTAAGGCCGATGGCCGTCACGAACACCACATTCACCGTGAAGTGTACCGTCCGTGGGGCAAATATGACTCCATCGACGCGGGTGACCGCTATCAGGTGAAGCGCATCACCGTGAAGCCGGGCGAGGGGCTGTCGGTGCAGATGCACCATCACCGCGCTGAACACTGGGTGGTGGTGGCGGGTACGGCCAAAGTGACCATCGACGGCGAAGTGAAGCTGCTGGGTGAAAACGAGTCCATTTATATTCCGCTGGGCGCCACGCACTGTCTGGAAAACCCGGGAAAAATTCCTCTCGACTTAATTGAGGTGCGCTCCGGCTCGTATCTGGAAGAGGACGATATTGTGCGCTTCCAGGATCGCTACGGGCGCGTGTAGCACGCCGCATCATGCCCGGCGGCGCTGCGCCTGCCGGGCCTACGAATGACAAAAATAAATTGGCCATTAAGTGGTCAGGGCCAACTGTTGCCTGAAAAAGGGGTCATCATGGAAAAATTAACCTGTTTTAAAGCCTACGATATTCGCGGCAAGCTGGGCGAAGAGCTGAATGAAGACATCGCGTGGCGCATCGGTCGCGCGTACGGCGAATATTTAAAACCTAAGACCATCGTGCTGGGCGGCGACGTGCGTCTGACCAGCGAATCCCTGAAGCTGGCGCTGGCAAAAGGGCTGCAGGACGCGGGCGTGGACGTGCTGGACATCGGCCTGTCCGGTACCGAAGAGATCTATTTTGCCACCTTCCACCTCGGCGTGGACGGCGGTATCGAAGTGACGGCCAGCCACAACCCAATGGACTACAACGGCATGAAGCTGGTGCGCAAGGGCGCCCGCCCGATTAGCGGCGACACCGGCCTGCGCGACGTGCAGCGCCTTGCGGAAGCCAACGACTTCCCGCCGGTGAACGAAGCGAAGCGCGGCAGCTACAAGCAGATTAACCTGCAGAAAGAGTACATCGACCACCTGCTGGGCTACATCAACGTGGCGAACCTCAAGCCGCTGAAGCTGGTTATCAACTCCGGTAACGGCGCGGCCGGCCCGGTTGTCGATGCGCTGGAAGCCCGCTTTAAGGCGCTGAACGTGCCGGTGACCTTCGTCAAGGTACACAACACGCCGGACGGTAACTTCCCGAACGGTATTCCTAACCCGCTGCTGCCGGATTGCCGCGACGACACCCGTAACGCGGTGATCGAGCACGGTGCCGATATGGGCATCGCCTTCGACGGCGACTTCGACCGCTGCTTCCTGTTCGACGAGAAAGGGCAGTTTATCGAAGGCTACTACATCGTTGGCCTGTTGGCGGAAGCGTTCCTGGAGAAAAACCCGGGCGCGAAGATCATTCACGATCCGCGTCTTTCCTGGAACACCGTCGACGTGGTGAAGGCCGCGGGCGGCGAGCCGGTGATGTCTAAAACCGGCCATGCCTTCATCAAAGAGCGCATGCGCGAAGAAGACGCCATCTACGGCGGCGAGATGAGCGCCCACCACTATTTCCGTGATTTTGCCTACTGCGACAGCGGGATGATCCCGTGGCTGCTGGTGACCGAGCTGCTGTGCCTGAAAGGGCAGAGCCTGGGCGAGCTGGTGCGCGACCGCATGGCGGCCTTCCCGGCGAGCGGGGAGATCAACAGCAAGCTGGCGCAGCCGGCCGAGGCGATTGCCCGCGTTGAACAGCACTTTGCCATTCACGCGCTGGAGATTGACCGTACGGACGGCATCAGCATGGCGTTCCCGCAGTGGCGCTTTAACCTGCGTTCGTCCAACACCGAGCCGGTGGTGCGCCTGAACGTGGAATCCCGCGCTGATACGGCGCTGATGGAAGCCCGAACGAAGGACATTCTGGCGCTGTTGAATCAGTAACAATTGCCCCTCCCGGCGGGAGGGGGAACCGAATACAGGAACAACGATGACGAATCTAAAAAAACGCGAACGAGCGAGAACGAATGCATCGTTAATCTCTATGGTGCAGCGTTTTTCTGATATCACCATCATGGTCGGTGGATTGTGGGCGGTGTGTCGGATCAGCGGGCTGCCGTTCTTATATATGCATCTTCTGATGGCCCTGATTGCGCTGGTTGTGTTTCAGATGATCGGCGGAATGACCGATTTCTACCGCTCGTGGCGCGGCGTGAAAATGACCACCGAACTGATGCTGCTGCTGCAGAACTGGACCCTGAGCCTGATCTTCAGCGCCGGTCTGGTGGCGTTCAGCCATGATTTTGACAACCGCTTCGTGACCTATCTCTGCTGGTACCTGTTAACCAGCGTCGGCATGGTCGTGTGCCGTTCCCTGATCCGCTTTGGCGCGGGCTGGCTGCGTAACCGCGGCTATAACCGTCGTTTCGTCGCCGTAGCGGGTGATTTACCGGTCGGGAGAGTGCTGCTCGACAGCTTCCGCAAAGAGCCGTGGTTAGGCTTTGAAGTGGTGGGGATTTACCACGACGCGAAGCCGGGCGGCGTGCCTGCGGACTGGGCGGGCAATTACGCGCAGCTTATTGAAGACGCGAAGGCCGGAAAAATTCATAACGTCTATATCGCCATGCAGATGAAAGACGAAACCCGCATCAAGCAGCTGATGCGCGAGCTGGCGGACACCACCTGCTCGGTGATCCTGATTCCGGACGTGTTTACCTTCAACATTCTGCACTCCCGCATTGAAGAGGTGAACGGCGTACCGGTGGTACCGCTGTACGACACGCCGCTGTCGGGTATCAACCGCGTGCTCAAGCGCGTGGAAGATATCGTACTCTCTTCCCTGATTTTACTGCTCATTTCCCCGGTGCTGTGCTGCATCGCTCTGGCGGTGAAGCTGAGCTCTCCCGGCCCGGTTATCTTCCGTCAGACCCGCTACGGCATGGACGGTAAGCCGATCATGGTGTGGAAATTCCGCTCCATGAAGGTGATGGAGAACGACAAGGTGGTGACCCAGGCGACGCAGAACGATCCGCGCGTCACCCGCGTGGGGAACTTCCTGCGCCGCACTTCGCTTGACGAGCTGCCGCAGTTCATCAACGTCTTTACCGGCGGCATGTCGATTGTTGGTCCGCGTCCGCACGCGGTGGCGCATAACGAGCAGTACCGTTCGCTGATTGAAGGCTACATGCTGCGCCATAAGGTGAAGCCGGGCATCACCGGCTGGGCGCAGATCAACGGCTGGCGCGGCGAGACCGACACGCTGGAAAAAATGGAAAAACGCATCGAGTTCGATCTGGAGTACATCCGCGAGTGGAGCCTCTGGTTCGATATCAAGATTGTTTTTCTGACCATCTTCAAAGGTTTCGTGAACAAAGCGGCGTACTAAGATGAGCTTACGTGAAAAAACCATCAGCGGCGCCAAGTGGTCAGCGATGGCGACCATCGTCATCATTGGTCTCGGCCTGGTGCAGATGACGGTGCTGGCGCGCATTATCGATAACCACCAGTTCGGCCTGCTGACCGTCTCGCTGGTGATTATCGCGCTGGCCGACACGCTGTCTGACTTTGGTATCGCCAACTCCATTATCCAGCGCAAAGAGATCAGCCATCTCGAGCTGACCACGCTCTACTGGCTGAACGTGGGGCTGGGGATTTTCGTCTTTGTGCTGGTGTTCCTGCTGAGCGACACCATCGCCAGCGTGCTGCACAACCCGGACCTCGCTCCGCTGATGCGTACGTTGTCCTTTGCATTCGTGGTGATCCCCCACGGGCAGCAATTCCGCGCGCTGATGCAAAAAGAGCTGGAGTTCAACAAAATCGGCATGATTGAAACCAGCGCGGTGCTGGCGGGCTTTACCTTTACCGTGGTGAGCGCCCATTTCTGGCCGCTGGCGATGACCGCCATCCTCGGTTACCTGGTTAACTCTGCCGTGCGTACGCTGCTGTTCGGCTACTTTGGCCGCAAGATTTATCGTCCGGGGCTGCACTTCTCTCTTGCGTCCGTCTCGTCCAACCTGCGCTTTGGTGCGTGGCTGACGGCGGACAGCATTATTAACTATGTGAACACCAACCTCTCGACGCTGGTGCTGGCGCGCATCCTGGGCGCGAGCGTGGCGGGGGGCTACAACCTGGCCTATAACGTTGCGGTTGTTCCTCCTATGAAGCTGAACCCCATTATCACTCGCGTGCTATTCCCGGCGTTCGCCAAGATTCAGGACGACACCGAGAAGCTGCGCGTCAACTTCTACAAGCTGCTTTCCGTGGTGGGGATTATCAACTTCCCGGTGCTGCTGGGGCTGATGGTGGTTTCCAGCAACTTCGTGCCGCTGGTGTTTGGCGAGAAGTGGAACGGCATTATCCCGATCCTGCAGCTGCTGTGCGTGGTGGGGCTGCTGCGCTCCGTGGGCAATCCGATTGGTTCTCTGCTGATGGCGAAGGCGCGCGTGGATATCAGCTTTAAGTTCAACGTGTTCAAAACTTTCCTGTTTATTCCGGCGATTATCGTCGGCGGGCATATGGCGGGCGCCATCGGCGTCACGCTGGGCTTCCTGCTGGTGCAGATCGTCAATACCGTTCTGAGCTACTTCATCATGATCAAACCGGTGCTGGGCTCCAGCTACCGTCAGTACATCCTGAGCCTGTGGCTGCCGTTCTATCTCTCATTGCCGACCCTGGCGGTGAGCTACGGTCTGGGCATTATCCTCAGCGGGCATCTGCCGCTGGCCGCGCTGCTGGCGGTGCAGGTTGCCGCGGGCGCGCTGGCGTTTGGCGTGATGATTGTGCTGTCGCGCAACGCGCTGGTGGTAGAGCTGAAGCGCCAGTTTTGCCGTAACGAAAAAATGAAAACGCTGCTTCGCGCAGGCTAGTTCTTTAAGAGGCCATTATGAAATTATTAATTCTTGGCAACCATACCTGCGGCAACCGTGGCGACAGCGCCATCCTGCGCGGTTTACTGGATGCAATTAACACCCTTAAGCCTGAGACTGAAGTGGATGTGATGAGCCGTTATCCGGTCAGCTCATCCTGGTTACTGAACCGCCCGGTGATGGGCGACCCGCTCTACAGCCAGATGAAACAGCACAACAACGCCGCGGGCGTGATGGGGCGCGTGAAGAAAGTGCTGCGCCGTCGCTACCAGCATCAGGTGCTGCTTTCCCGCGTCACCGACACCGGCAGGCTGCGCAACATCGCGATCGCGCAGGGCTTTACCGATTTCGTGCGCCTGCTTTCCGGCTATGACGCCATTATTCAGGTCGGCGGCTCGTTCTTCGTCGATCTCTACGGCGTGCCGCAGTTTGAGCATGCGCTGTGCACGTTCATGGCGAAAAAGCCGCTGTTTATGATCGGCCACAGCGTCGGGCCGTTCCAGGATCCGCAGTTTAACCAGCTCGCAAATTATGTGTTTGGCCACTGCGACGCGCTGATCCTGCGCGAATCGGTCAGCCTCGACATGATGAAGCGTAGCGAAATTGACACCTCTAAAGTAGAACACGGCGTGGATACCGCCTGGCTGGTGGATCACCAGGACAATGACTTCCAGCCGAGCTATGCGGTGCAGCACTGGCTCGACGTGACGGCGAAACAGAAAACCGTTGCGATTACCCTGCGTGAACTCGCCCCGTTCGATAAGCGTCTTGGCACCACCCAGGCAGCCTATGAGAAAGCGTTCGCCGACGTGGTGAATCGCGTGCTGGACAGCGGTTATCAGGTGCTGGCGCTCTCAACCTGTACCGGCATCGACAGCTACAACAAAGATGACCGCATGGTGGCGCTGAACCTGCGCAACCTGGTGAACGACCCGTCCCGCTACCACGTGGTGATGGACGAGCTGAACGACCTGGAGATGGGCAAACTGCTCGCAGCCTGCGACCTGACCGTGGGCACCCGTCTGCACTCGGCGATTATCTCCATGAACTTTGGCACGCCGGCCATCGCCATTAACTATGAGCACAAGTCCGCCGGGATTATGCAGCAGCTTGGCATGCCGGAAATGGCCGTGGATATTCGTCATCTGCTGGACGGATCGCTCGGTGCAATGGTGGGGGACACCCTGGGTCAACTGCCCGCGATCAATGAACGCCTGGCGGTGGCGGTGAAAGCCGAGCGCGAGAAGGGCATTGGAATGGTGAAATCGGTGCTTGAACGCGTGCGGGAGGGGAAATGAAGGTTGGTTTCTTCTTACTGAAATTTCCGCTGTCTTCTGAGACCTTTGTACTGAACCAAATCACCGCGTTTATCGATATGGGATATGACGTGGAGATCGTTGCCCTGCAAAAGGGCGACACCAAAAATACCCATGCGGCGTATGCCCAGTATGGGCTGGAGGCGAAGACCCGCTGGCTGCAGGACGAACCGGCCGGGAAGCTGAGCAAGCTACGCTACCGGGCCAGCCAGACGTTACGCGGGATCCACCGCGCGTCGACGTGGCGCGCGCTGAACGTTTCCCGCTATGGATCGGAATCTCGCAATTTAATTCTGTCGGCCATCTGCGGGCAAACGGCGCAGCCGTATCGTGCCGACGTGTTTATCGCCCACTTTGGCCCGGCGGGGGTCATCGCCGCGAAACTGCGTGAGCTTGGCGTAATTGACGGCAAAATTGCGACCATCTTCCACGGTATCGACATTTCCAGCCGCGAGGTGCTGAACCACTACACGCCGGAGTATCAGGCGCTTTTCCGCCGCGGCGACATGATGCTGCCCATCAGCGACCTGTGGGCCGGACGACTGAAAAGCATGGGCTGTCCGGGGGAGAAAATTGCCGTGTCGCGTATGGGCGTGGATTTAACGCGCTTCACTCGCCGCCCGGTTAAGGTGCCGGGAAAACCGCTGCAGATCATCTCCGTAGCCCGTCTGACCGAGAAGAAAGGTCTGCACGTGGCCATCGAAGCCTGCCGACAGCTGAAGGCGCGCGGGGTGGCGTTCCACTATCGCATTCTCGGCATTGGCCCGTGGGAACGTCGTCTGCGCACGCTTATCGAACAGTATCAGCTGGACGATGTCGTGGAGATGCCGGGCTTCAAGCCGAGCCATGAGGTTAAAGCCATGCTCGATGAGGCGGACGTGTTCCTGCTGCCTTCTGTAACGGGCGCCGATGGCGATATGGAAGGCATTCCGGTGGCGCTGATGGAGGCGATGGCCGTTGGGATCCCGGTGGTATCGACGCTGCACAGCGGGATCCCGGAGCTGATCAAATCTGATCATTCCGGCTGGCTGGTGCCGGAGAATAACGCGATGGCTCTTGCGGATCGATTGGCTGCCTTCAGCGACATCGACCAGCAGGCGCTGGAGCCTGTGCTCCAGAATGCCCGACAAAAAGTTGAAACCGATTTTAACCAGCAGGTAATCAATCGCCAGTTAGCGAGCCTGCTGCAAACGCTGTAACGCCGAGGTTGTATGCTGAAAAAGATTACCCGACGCACCTTTGTCTCTTCTCTGTCTGTTCTGGCGGCCTCGCCGCTGCTGTCGTCCCGCATGGCGCGGGCGGCAAGCGGAAAGACGGTCTCCATTAATCAGTACAATAACAACGACTGGATCGCCGCTTTTAAGCAGGCGTTTAAGGACGGTGACACCGTCGTTGTCCCGGCCGGACTTACCTGCGAAAACATAAATACGGGCATTTTCATTCCCGACGGTAAAACGCTGCTGATCCGCGGAGCGTTGACCGGCAACGGACGTGGGCGTTTTGTGCTGCAGGAAGGCTGCAAAGTAATCGGTGAAGGCAGCGGGCGCACGGAGAACATCACGCTCGATGTTCGCGGCTCGGACTGCGCGATCAAAGGGCTGGCAATGAGCGGATTTGGGCCGGTGACGCAGATTTACATTGGCGGCAAGAAACCGCGCGTGATGCGCAATCTGCTGATTGATAACATCAGCGTGAGCCAGGCTAACTACGCCATCCTGCGCCAGGGCTTTCACAATCAGGTTGATGGCGCCCGGATCACCAACAGCAAATTCAGCCATCTGCAGGGCGATGCGATCGAGTGGAACGTGGCCATCAATGACCGCAATATTCTGATCTCCGATCATGTGATCGATAACATCAACTGCACCAACGGCAAGATCAACTGGGGCATCGGCATCGGCCTCGCCGGCAGCACCTACGATAACGACTACCCGGAAAAGCAAACCGTGAAGAACTTCGTGGTGGCAAATATCACCGGCAGCAACTGTCGCCAGCTGGTGCACGTTGAGAACGGCAAACACTTTGTTATCCGCAATATAAAGGCCAAAAATATTACCCCCGATTTCAGTAAAAAGGCGGGTATAGACAATGCGACGGTCGCCATTTATGGCTGTGATAATTTCATTATTGATAATGTCGACATGGTCAATAGTGCCGGAATGTTAATCGGCTATGGGGTAATTAAAGGTGATTATTTGTCCATACCCCAGAACTTCAAGCTCAACAATATTCACCTCGATAATCGCCAGCTAGCGTATAAGCTGCGCGGAATTCAAATTTCATCCGGTAATGCGACCTCCTTTGTAGCGATCACCAACGTGGAGATGAAGCGGGCGACGCTTGAGCTGCACAATAAGCCGCAGCATCTTTTCTTACGTAATATCAACGTGATGCAGGAGGCAGCTATTGGCCCCGCGCTGAAGATCAACTTCGACCTGCGTAAAGATGTGCGGGGTAAATTTATGGCCAAAGACGAAACCTTGCTGTCGCTGGCGAACATTAAAGCGGTGAATGAGAAGGGGCAGAGTTCGGTGGATATTGACCGGGTGGATCAGCAGGTAGTGAATGTGGAAAGGCTGAATTTTGCGCTTCCGCACAGATAATCGACAACTTTCTTTTTTGAGACTATTCCTGGCACAGAAGTGTGATCTATTCAGATTACAACTACAGAAATTTGTGGGGCTAAGGCGTAACATTGTCAGAGGATTACGGCAAATCATGCTGGCGAAAACAGGTTTAAGAGCTATAATTCGTCAACCATTTTAAGGTGGAAGAAATAATGATTAATTTGAAAGCAGTCATTCCGGTAGCAGGCCTGGGCATGCATATGCTGCCCGCCACTAAAGCCATTCCTAAAGAGATGCTGCCGATCGTCGACAAACCGATGATTCAATACATCGTCGACGAGATTGTTGCTGCAGGGATCAAAGAAATCGTCCTGGTTACCCATTCGTCCAAGAATGCGGTTGAGAACCACTTCGACACCTCTTACGAACTCGAAGCGCTGCTTGAGCAGCGCGTCAAACGCCAGCTGCTGGCAGAAGTGCAGTCTATCTGTCCGCCAGGCGTAACCATTATGAACGTGCGTCAGGCACAGCCGCTGGGTCTGGGTCACTCGATTTTGTGTGCCCGTCCGGTAGTGGGTGATAACCCATTCATCGTTGTTCTTCCGGACATCATCATCGATACCGCTTCAGCCGATCCGCTGCGTTACAACCTGGCGGCAATGGTGGCGCGTTTCAATGAAACCGGCCGTAGCCAGGTGCTGGCGAAACGCATGAAGGGCGATCTTTCCGAGTACTCCGTTATCCAGACAAAAGAAGCGCTGGAGACGGAAGGGCAGGTGAGCCGCATCGTTGAGTTCATCGAAAAACCCGATCAGCCGCAGACGCTGGATTCGGATCTGATGGCGGTTGGCCGTTATGTCCTGAATGCCGATATCTGGGCGGAGCTGGAAAAAACTGAGCCAGGCGCCTGGGATCGTATCCAGTTGACCGATGCAATTGCAGCACTGGCGAAAAAACAGTCCGTTGACGCGATGCTGATGACAGGTGACAGCTACGACTGCGGTAAGAAGCTGGGATACATGCAGGCGTTTGTGAACTATGGACTGCGCAACCTGAAGGAAGGGGCTAAGTTCAGAAACCGGATTGAGAAGCTGTTGGCTAACGACTGATATTCATTCCGCGTCCATAACAAACGGCAGTTATCATTTTTGGTGTTGAGACATAACCAAAATGATAACTGCCGTTTTTTGTTATTAATTTTAATGATTACATAGGGTTATCTGATTCAAATCTCAGCAGCTTTGTAGCGATTTGTGCTTGTTTCTCTGGTCGTTTAGGACGACAATTAACGCCAGTTTTTGTCTGTAACCAGACAAGCAAAATCATTAATCAAACATCGCTCAGTGCACTGGTAGCTGTTAAGCCAGGGGCGGTAGCGTGCTCAATTTCTGAAACCGTTATTAAACACTCAGGTTTCAGAACCCCAGTATCCAGACATATACACTAGACGGAACAGATAACGTGAAAATTCTTGTGACGGGCGGGGCTGGTTTTATCGGCTCAGCGGTTGTGCGACATATTATTAAAAATACACAGGACGATGTCGTCAATGTAGATAAGCTCACCTATGCCGGAAATCTGGAGTCGCTAACAGAAGTTAGTGATAGCAACCGATATGCCTTTGAGCATGCCGATATTTGCGACAAAGACGCCATGGATCGGATCTTTGCAAAACATAAGCCTGATGCGGTAATGCATCTGGCTGCTGAAAGCCACGTTGACCGTTCTATTACGGGCCCGGCAGCGTTTATCGAAACCAATATCGTCGGCACTTATGTGCTTCTGGAAGCCGCCCGTGCGTACTGGTCCACGCTTGATGAGCAGGCGAAGAAAGCGTTTCGTTTCCATCACATCTCTACCGACGAAGTGTATGGAGATTTGCCGCATCCTGATGAGCATCCTGCATCAACTGAGCTGCCACTCTTTACTGAAACTACCGCGTATGCGCCCAGCAGTCCGTATTCAGCGTCAAAAGCCTCCAGCGATCATCTCGTTCGTGCCTGGATGCGTACCTACGGTTTCCCGACCATCGTCACCAACTGTTCAAATAACTATGGCCCTTACCATTTCCCGGAAAAACTGATTCCGCTGGTTATCCTGAATGCATTGGACGGCAAAGCGCTGCCTATTTACGGCAAGGGCGATCAAATCCGCGACTGGCTCTATGTTGAAGACCATGCGCGTGCACTCTATACCGTGGTCACCCAAGGGAAACCGGGGGAGACGTACAACATTGGTGGACATAACGAAAAGCAAAACCTGGATGTGGTGCATACGATTTGCGATCTGCTGGATGAGATTGTGCCTAAAGAGGGGTCGTATCGCGATCAGATTACCTATGTTGCTGACCGTCCGGGCCATGACCGCCGCTATGCGATTGATGCTGAGAAAATTGGACTTGAGCTTGGCTGGAAGCCTGCGGAAACATTTGAAAGTGGGATTCGTAAAACAGTTGAATGGTATTTGGCAAACACGACATGGGTAGAAAACGTTAAAAGCGGGAATTATAAGACCTGGATTGTACAAAATTATCAAAATCGTTAAGGGCTGTCCGCCTCGATATTTATATGGTTAATTAGCTGATAGGGGACGACAATGAAAATTTTAGTGACTGGGGGAACTGGATTTCTCGGTACTGCTTTAGTCAAAACGTTAAGATCAGCAGGTCACCAGGTAATTTTCACTACGCGTCGAGAAGAAAATATTGAACAGGGAATGTATAATCTTGGCGATATTTCGGCTCAAACGAATTGGACTACGCTTTTACAAGGTTGTGATACTGTCATTCATACCGCAGGAAGAGCTCATATCCTTAAAGATGATGCTGAAGATGCGCTGACAGAATTTCGTCGTGTCAACCATGATGCGACAATGAAATTAGCTAATGACGCTGCAAACTGTGGCGTAAAACATTTCATCTTCGTCAGTTCAATTGGAGTAAATGGTAATTCCACATCGGGAATCCCTTTCAGTGAATCGACACCTGCCAGACCAACGTCAGATTATGCTATTTCCAAGCTGGAAGCCGAGGAAAGCCTTCTCAAGGCATTTTCAGGTAGTAATATGGCAATAACAATCGTTCGTCCGGCTTTAATCTGTGGGCCAAATGCTCCGGGTAATATTCAACGCTTATTAAAGTTAGTGTCTAAAAACCTGCCTCTGCCTTTTAAGTCAGTAAAAAATAAGCGCGCCCTTGTTTCACTGGACAATGTTGTGAGCTTTATAAGCGAATGTACAACAAATGAAAAGTCAAAAAATGAACTTTATCTTTTGGCTGACCAGGAGCATCCTTCAACTGAAGAAATGATTACGGCATTTTCTACCGGGATGGGCATGACAGCGCGGATTGTTTATTTCCCTCGGGCATTACTTAAAATTTTTCTTTCAGCAATGAGGAAAAAAAGTATATATGACCAACTGTATGGCGATCTGGAAGTCGACTCAACGAAATCAAGGGAACAGCTTCAATGGACTCCACCCGTTACGTTGCAGGAAACGATGGTAAAAACAGCGAAGAATTTTATTGAAGGTAAAAAATAATGTTGTATCTGGGGATTGTCGTTTTTGCATTCTTTATCTCATGCGCGATGACCTGGGGTTTAAGGTTGTACGCCATCAAGAATAATGTGATTGATCAGCCAAACCAAAGAAGCTCACATAGTGTGCCGACGCCGCGCGGTGGAGGGGTTGCTATAGTATTAACATTATTAGCTGCATTACTATGGTTGGTACTGACAAAACATATCTCTTATGAGACATTTTTAGGCTTCTTCGTGCCGGGCTTATTGATTGCGGTTATCGGTTTTCTCGATGATCATGGACACATTGCTGCGCGCTGGCGTTTGCTGATGCATTTCTTAGCAGCAGCAATAGGTCTCTATTTCTTAGGAACGTTTCCGGATATTGATATATTTGGCTATGTCGTATCTTTGTCATGGTTTGGAATAATCATAGGAAGCGTCTATCTTGTGTGGATGTTGAATCTATATAACTTTATGGATGGCATTAATGGTCTTGCAAGCTCTCAAGCCATTACTTTTTCTCTGTGCAGTGTCGTTATAATAACGCTTAGCCAAAACGCTGGTTCTCCTGATGCGATGACGATGATTGCACTGGCTCTCGCTGGGGCTGCCGCAGGATTCATTGTGTGGAACTTCCCTGTGGCAAGGATCTTCATGGGGGATGCTGGAAGTGGTTTTTTAGGTATTACTATTGGCCTGATGATTCTTTATTTTGCAAAGCTAGATTCACATGTCTTGTTCGCTGAACTTTGTCTGCTTGGCATTTTTATTGTGGATGCAACTACTACCTTGCTTAGAAGATTACTGGCTGGTAAAAAAGTTTATGAAGCACATGCAAGCCATTGCTATCAAATTCTTGCCCGCAAATATAAGAGCCATGTTCCGGTAACATTGGCGGCGATTGCAATAAATATTGTGTGGTTGTTCCCAATTGCATACTTAATCGTTTCTGCAAAAATTGATGGAATTGTTGGCATCATCATCGCGTGGCTACCATTGATATTTATCGCTTTCAAATGTGGGGCTGGAGTCAAAGACAAAGAGAATGCATAAATGAATGATCTGATCATTATAGGAGCTGGAGGGCATGGACGTACGCTGTACGAAACTGCTAGACTTTTGGGATATGAAAAGATTGTATTCCTCGATGATAATGAATCGTGCTTAAATACTTCAGAGATTCATGTTATTGGGAAAACATCAGATCTTAATCTCTATGCGGACACTGCCAAACATATTGCTATAGGCATTGGCAATAATAAGCTAAGAGAAGTATTCCACCATCAGCTTCAAAGTTTAAGTATTACTCCTACAACGCTGGTACACCCCTTTGCATTTGTGAGTCCGTCCGCTACCTTGGGGAGCGGGAGCGTAGTTTTAGCCGGTGCAGTTATTGGCGCAAACTCAACCTTAGGGGCAGGTACGATAGTTAATAGTCATTCGACGGTGGATCATGATTCGACTCTTGGTGATTTTGCCCACTTAGGGGTTGGCGTGCATCTTGCCGGTGGTGCGAATATTGGGAGATCGGCTTTTCTGCAAGCGGGAACAGTGGGTGGATATAGTGCAACAGTGGATGAGCATGCCATATGCCCTCCCGGTACTATTTTATAAATTAATAGCAAGCTTTAACGAGGCGACTAGTTTTTAGTATGCTAACTTATTTAATTTCTTTGCCAAGACCAATAAAACGGATTATTACACTCTCCATTGATGTTGTTTTGTTAACGTGTGCATTTTGGTTTGCATTTTGGGTTCGTATTGATTCTATGACACCGTTAACTAGCGTATCCCACTGGTTACTGCTCACATCAATAATAGTAATTACTCTTGCCATCTTTGTAAAACTTGGACTTTATAGAGCTGTAATACGTTACATAACCGCGAAAATACTGCTTGTTGTTTCTCTTGGAATGCTAATTTCGTCGTTACTCCTGATTATTGCCGCTTTTTACACAAACCTCTATCTTCCAAGAACCATCCCCTTTATTTATTTCTCGTTCGGGGTATTGCTTGTGGCGGGCTCGCGCCTTGGAATGAGAATGCTAGTTAATCGTGGCTTAAAATTGGGAACCCGCGTCATCATATATGGGGCCGGAGCTTCAGGACGACAGTTACTTCCCGCGTTGAGTCAGATGGATGAATACTATCCCGTTGCGTTTGTTGACGACAATCGCTCATTACAGGGGCAGGTTATCCATGGTGTAAGTGTGTTTTCGCCAGAAAAATTGGCATGGCTAATCGAGAAGTATGAGGCTAAGAAAATTCTGCTGGCGATGCCAAGTGCCAGCCGTGCGAGAAAAAATGAGGTGATTTCTACCCTCGAAGGACTACCTTGTGAGGTGCTTTCGATTCCGGGAATGGTTGACTTGGTTGAAGGAAAAGCGAGAATCGATGCTTTACGTAAAGTAGTAATTACCGATCTGTTAGGTCGCGACCCTGTTTCACCGATCCCTGAATTAGTCTCAAAGAATATTCTTGATAAAACGGTCATGGTCACTGGCGCAGGAGGGTCTATTGGTTCTGAACTATGCCGACAAATAATCAAAAATAAACCTTCACAACTAATTCTTTTCGAGTTATCAGAATACTCACTTTATTCTATCGATTCTGAGCTAAGAAATTTAATTCTGACACAATCCTTGAATACTAAGATTTACCCAATTTTAGGTAACGTTCAGGATATGGAACATCTTGAAAGGCTAATCAAGGCATTTAACGTTGAGACTATATACCATGCGGCAGCCTATAAGCATGTTCCGCTAGTTGAATTCAATGTTATTGACGGTGTCCGTAACAATATCTTTGGAACTTTGTGCTGCGCTCAAGCTGCCGAAAATTGTGGCGTCGAAAGTTTTGTTCTTATCTCTACAGATAAAGCTGTGCGGCCAACAAACACAATGGGTGCAACAAAGCGTATGGCGGAGCTGATTCTGCAGGCCCTGGCATCAGAATCGAGTAAAACCTGCTTCAGCATGGTCCGGTTCGGGAATGTGTTAGGTTCGTCCGGTTCGGTTGTCCCCCTATTTGAAAAACAAATCGCTGCTGGTGGTCCGGTAACATTAACGCACCCTGATATCACCCGTTATTTCATGACCATTCCTGAAGCAGCGCAGCTTGTGATCCAGGCTGGAGCAATGGGTAGTGGGGGAGATGTTTTTGTGCTGGATATGGGCGACCCGGTTAAAATTATTGATCTCGCCCACCGCATGATTGCCTTGCAGGGACTTTCCGTCCGTGATGATAAAAATCCTTATGGTGATATTGCTATCAAAACGACGGGACTGCGGCCTGGTGAGAAGCTTTATGAAGAGCTTTTAATAGGCGATAACGTCTCTATAACACAACATCCACGAATTAAAACGGCTAATGAAGTCATGCTTCCGTGGAGTGAAATGAAAAATATTCTTGCAGAATTGGATATCTCATGTCGCAACTTTGATTATGAACGGGTGCGCAAAATATTGCTAAATGCACCTACTGCATTTAATCCTACTGATGACATCTGTGACTTACTCTGGAAAGAAAACAACAGTTAAGTATTTTAAGTCAGTACCAAAATCTGAAATTAACTCACAAAGTAGATGGGAAAGAGATTCTTTCCCACCGAAGGATTTATAATGAACGTAATTCAAACACCTTTAAAAGATTGTGTGATCATTGAGCCTAAGGTTTTTGGTGATTCTCGCGGTTTTTTTCTTGAAGCCTGGCATAAAGAAAAATATGAAGATGCAGGAATTAAAGGTACTTTTGTACAGGATAATCGCTCACGTTCGAGTCGAAATGTTCTACGTGGACTGCATTTCCAGAAAACGAAGCCTCAGGGTAAATTAGTTAGCGTAATCAGCGGTGAAGTTTATGATGTTGCAGTGGATCTTCGCCAAGATTCTGATACGTTTGGCCAATATGTTGGTGTACTTCTTTCAGGCGAGAAGAATAACCAGTTGTACGTTCCTCCTGGGTTTGCCCATGGATTCTGCGTATTAAGCGATTATGCCGATTTCCACTATAAGTGTACTGATTTTTACGATCCAAAGGATGAAGGTGGGATTATCTGGAATGATCCGGATATTGCCATTGACTGGCCGATAACATCACCACTCCTCTCTGAAAAAGACATCAAATTAATTACACTCGCTGAGTATAAGAAAACGTTATGAAAGCACATTATACAGTGATCGGTGGACGTGGTTTCATTGGTAGTGAAATCGTGGAAAACCTTCTGGCTAAGGGGGAAAAAGTTGAAGTCCCGCCACGCGATGATGAGACTCTTTTTGATAGAGATCTGGGCATTGTCATCTATGCTGCTGGCAATGGTGATTGTGCAAACACACCATTTGATGTATATAAATCAAACACCGAGTTGCTGGCATCAATTTTGGAACGCGCTGAGTTCTCGAAATTAATCTATATTTCATCAACGCGCGTATATATGGAACAAGATAGCGCGTCGGAAAATGATAATCTTACGGTATGCAGCAGCGATAACCGAAGACTTTTTAACCTTACTAAACTGGTAAGTGAAGAGTTATGCCTTAAAAGCAGCCGAGATACGATTATTGTCAGACCTAGTAACGTTTACGGTTTGGCGTTAAAAAGTAAGTTATTCCTGCCAAGCATAATAAGAAATGCAATTTCGAATAAACATATTGATATGTATGTTGCGCCTGCATATGCAAAAGATTATGTTTCAGTTACGGATGTTGCAGAAATGATTTACCTCATCAGCCGTAAGAATGAACATCAGATCTATAACATTGCTTCTGGTGTAAATACCAAAGCATCTGATATTGCAGATTTAATTGCAAGTAAAACTGGCTGTACGATCAAATGGCATGAAGGTTTCAAAGGTGAGTATTTCCCTCCTACGGATAATACCAGAACTATAAATGAGTTCGGCCATGTCTATAAAAATGTATTGTCTGATATAGAAATTATGATCGATAACTTTAAAAAGAATATGACAGATGTCTAATTTTTTCTTATCAGCCATTAAAAAAAATGTGGCGGATGAAGATAAAAGAAAAGTCTTTGTGAACTTTTTTTATCTTAGCCTCGAGAGAATCACTCAACTCGTTATCATTATTATTATTAACAGATTATTGATAAATCATTATAATTTTGGTGATTTCAGTAGCTGGCAATATTCTCTCGTTATTCTGGCTATATTCATGACAGGCACATGGATCTGTGGGGCTGAGGTGGTTATTCCTAAATTGCTGGATGCACCATCAAAAATAAACTCCACTATGAGCAACGTGATTTTATTGCGTCTAGCGGCAGGAGTTTTCGTTGCATTGTGCATGGTGGCATGGGGAATCTTTGCTGCCAGTGGACTGTCCAGACAGTTCATTATTGGTTTGGCCATATCTGTTGCATTACGAGAAACTTTTATTGTAGGTTTAACATGGTACCAAAGCCAGGCTCGTCTCAAGTTACCTTGCCTCGTGCTGATGTTCGCTGCAATAATTAAACTCATTGTCATTTATATTGGTGTAAGGAATCAATTGCCAATAAATTATCTTTGGGTGGCATGGGTTATAGAATCACTTTTACCTTGTGGCTTTATCTTTTATACTTTCAGAAAAGCTACAGGATTTAAATTCGTGAAGGTTGATTCTGAGATTTTTTCGTATTTTAAGATTGGTGTCGCCGTATGGTTTTGTTTGATTATGCAGCAGGTCACCATGAAATTTGATCGAGTATATCTCGAAGGAAAAATTTCTGGAGAAACGTATTCGAACTATGCAGCAGCACTTCAGTTAGTCGATAACTGGTATGCAATATGTATTCTGTTTGTTCAGGCAATCGCACCAATTTTTATATTTAAATTTATTGATATTACAACAATAAAAAGAAAATTGCCGTTCTGTATTTTCGCTACGCTTTCAGTAACCTGTGCTGGCGCACTGTTTACAACAATTCTTGCCGACATGATTATTCACGTCCTTTATGGTGCAAAACTCGTTTACGCATATAGTTATTTAAAAACATTTGTCTGGTTAACACCAATATTAGCTATAGATCAGTTGCTCAGTATGGTTCTAATTAGAATGAAGCAGTTAAAAAAATTAGCTATTAAGTGGTTAATAGCCTTCTGCCTGGTAGTGGCTATTGTTCCTGCCATTTTCCATTATATGGGGGTGAGTAACATCGTCATCGGTTTAGCAGTAGTCTACGCCTTTAATATAATTTATTCTACGAGGTGCATTAGTGCAGTACAATGATAAGATTTCAATAGTGGTCCCTGCTTACTGTGAACCATCGAAAGTTAAGCGCTTCATGGATGCTATACTGAATATTGATTATCCAAACAACCTTGTCGAATTAATCCTTATTGACGATTGTAGCCCAATTTCACTTGCAGAAATCGCAGGCTCGTATGCGGAAGCGTTTAAAGATAAGATAAATTTTTTATTCCACAGGAACCAAATAAATTCTGGCAGGGCAATTTCCCGTAACGTGGGTATTTCTCTCGCGACAAATTCGTTGATAATGTTTATTGATATCGACAATCTGCTTGAACCTAACGCATTAAAAAAGATCGTTTCGTTTTTCCATGATAAGAGCTATACAGCAGCCAGAATTAACATACGAATCGATCCCGCCAGACTCAACACCAGCAATTACCTCCGCTATTTTGACAGTCGTTATTTGGGGGCGCGTAACATGCCTGAAGGAGTTATAAGCACTCGTTTCTTCGCAAGTGACGGCATTATCCTGACGCGTGATATAATTGACACAATTGGCGGTTTTGATGAAACTTTCTATCATTACGGCTGTGAAGATGAGGAACTTGGCATCCGAGTTTCAAAAGCAAAGTATGACTTTTATTTTTTACCCGATGCAAGAGCAGAAGACAGTGATACCCCAACTTTGCGCAGAGCTTCGGAAAGAATGGTTGTATATGCGTCAAAATCTTTCCCTGTTTTGAAAGAAAAACATCCGGAATGCGTGAAGGACAGTCTCTTTTCATCTTACGAAGTGATGTTGGAAGATACAAAACTCCTTAGTAAACTACTCATAAAGGCTATACATATTCTTCCAATAACAACGACACGAAAAATTCTGCTCTGCTTGTGTGATAAATTAGATTCAAAAACGATTAAAATACCCGATTTTGTATATAAAGTCGTATTGGCACTTTCATATATTGAAGGTGGAAGACTTCGACAGCTGAGGATGTAGAATGAGTATTTTTTTATTGTCCCCAGGGTTTGTATATGCTTCAATTTGGTTGTTTACAATTTTCTTATATTCGCTTGGATTGACGACTAATATTAGCCCTCTCTCAAGTGAGATGATGGTGTTTTTGTCAATCAATGTTGTTCTGGGGTTGATTTTTTCACTTCCATTTATCACTCCTGGCAGTATTAATCATGTTCGTCTTAAAGATATTATGCCATCCTGGCGAGCGACTAAAATATGGCTCATCATTTGGTGCTTTGCAATAATACCTGATGTGGTTGTTGCTGGTGGGATCCCAATGATTATGCAATTTAGGGGCGGCTATAACTATACCGAGTTCGGCATACCAACATATCATGGGATAGTTAATATGCTATTCCTTTTTGTTTTTCCGTCACTATATTATCATTTTCTTTTATCAAAACGGAAAAGTATACTTCTGGTAATTCTGTTAATGAGCATCTGGGAAATGCTGGTCTTCAGACGTGGTATTCTGATGTCTGGTCTCGTAGAAATATTCTTTTTATTCTTTATTTATAAAAAATTCACGAAAAAGATGTTTGTTTATACTGTATTGTCAGTTGTGACAATAGTTCTACTTTTTGGAGCAGTAGGAGATATCAGGGGCGCAGAAAATCCGTATCAATATTTGTTGTCACCACAAGGCCAATTTTTGTCGAGTCTGCCTTCAGGATTTACATGGTTTTATGTCTATGTTACTGCGGGTCTTGCAAATCTTGCCTATAACTTTGCGGATATAGTGCCGGTATACGATTTTACAAGCTTCCAGGATCTTTTCCCCAGTGTTATCCGAAATCTCATTTATAGTGATTTAGGATTCCACGATACCATGGCATTAGTAGATGATAATGCCAACGTTTCAACAATGTTTGAAAAGCTAATGCCCGATCTTGGCATCGCGGGCTCCCTAATTGTGGTTACATGCTTACTTCTGCTTTTCAGTATTGCCTACAAGAATTTGCTAAAGTCATATCGTTTTAGTTTATTTCCTTATGCGATTGCAATGCAGTGCGCAATATTTAGTGGCTTTTATAATTTATTTTTTATTCAGACATATTTCTTACTTTTTATTGTAACTCTTGTTCTTGTGAGAATTAAAATATTTACAGGGAGTCATCCTAATGTTTGAGTTAGTTAAGGAAGATGTACGGAGATATTACAAACTGAGTGGGCGTAATAAATCAAAAGTTTCTCTTTTAGGTATAATTTCAGCTTTTATCGGAATGAAAATGACTCCAGTTATTTTATACCGCATGAGTCATTTTTGCTATAAGAAAAGAATCCCTGTTTTAGGAAAGATTTTTTCGCTAATAAATTTTATTGTTTTTGGGGTTGAAATTGCGTCAAACTGCGAAATAGGTGGTGGTTTTTTTATACCACACTCGCAGGGTATTGTTATTGGCGCATCTAAAATTGGTGTTAACGCAACAATATACCAGCAAGTTACGCTGGGTGCGAAAAATATCGATATTCCATTCAATCACGCTAATCGCCCTGTTTTAGGTGATAATGTAGTAATTGCATCTGGGGCTAAGGTTCTTGGTGGTATTCGAATTGGTGACAATGTTATTGTCGCGGCTAACGCTGTTGTAATGCATTCCTGTGATGACAATGTGCTACTTGTAGGCATTCCGGCCATTGTGAAGAAGAGTATTTAAAATGAAAGTGCTGTTTTTATGTCCTCGCTTTTTTAATTATGAAACCGAAATATCTGATGGATTAAGGCGAGCCGGTGCCACCGTTGATTATTTCGATGAAAAGCCATTTAATAACGTCTTTTTTAAAATTTTACTTAGGCTCTGGAAAGATAATAATTTCCTTAAACGCATTTCAGACGCGTATTTTGAGAGGATATTGCTTCAAACAAGAGATGATTACGACTATGTTATAGTGCTTAAAGGTGAGTCTCTCGATAGAAAAAATCTTCTTAAATTCAAAAATAAATATAAGAGTGCTCAATTCATTTACTACGCGTGGGATTCTATTAAAAATTATCCTCATATTCAGGAGTATCTAAACTTATTTGACCGAGTGTTTACCTTTGATGATAATGATGCTCGAGAATATGATTTTATGGATCATTTGCCATTGTTTTATTCCCCTGATTTTGTAAGCACAGCGACAAGAAAAACAGCAAAGAACGTTAAGCCAAGTATTGCATTCCTCGGTACCGTACATAGTGACAGATACAAGCTATTAGGGGAAATTTATGAGAAATATAAAAATGAATATGATTTAAGGTTTGTGCTTTATTTTCCTTCTATTGTTGTATTGGCTGGTTTTATTCTTACCAATATAAAAGATGTCATTAAATACAGACTCTTTAGTTTTACACTTCGCTCTAGAAATAAAAAACAGATTGCGTCATTCTTCTCTGGTGCTGATGCTGTGCTTGACATCCAGCATCCCCGGCAGACAGGTTTGACGATGAGAACAATAGAATGCTTACCTCTAAAGAGGAAGTTCATAACTACTAATAGCAGAGTTAAGGACTACGACTTTTATGCATCTGAAAATTTTTATTTTATAGACCGCAAAAATATTTATATAGACTCTGCTTTTTTTGATATCCCGTATGATGAAAAGCATACGGATGCAATTTCGCGTTATAGCGTAGACTCATGGGTAAAAACATTGTGCTCAACTGATATCAGAAAAGATGTTGTTTAATTGAAAGATATTAATTCTAATTTAGCTTAAGAGTATTGAGGTAGTAGAATGAAGGGTATTATTCTTGCTGGCGGTTCAGGAACACGTTTACACCCAATTACACGTGGAGTCTCTAAACAACTTTTACCCATTTATGATAAACCTATGGTTTATTATCCAATGTCGGTGCTTATGCTTGCGGGTATCCGTGATATTCTCTTAATCACAACACCTGAAGATCTGCCTTCTTTTAAACGTTTGTTAGGAGATGGTAGTCGTTTCGGAATTAATTTGTCCTATGAAATTCAGCCGTCTCCTGATGGCCTTGCGCAAGCATTCATTATTGGTGAAGAGTTTATCTCTGGTGATAAATGTGCCTTAGTATTAGGTGATAATATTTTCTTCGGGCAGAGTTTTGGTAGGAAACTTGAATCGGTTGTTTCAGGTAATGCCGGGGCTACTGTTTTTGGCTACCAGGTAATGGATCCAGAGCGTTTTGGTGTTGTAGAGTTTGATGAAAACTTCAAGGCATTAAGTATAGAAGAAAAACCAGCTGCACCTAAATCCAACTGGGCTGTTACTGGCCTATATTTTTATGATGCAAACGTGGTTGATATGGCAAAACGCGTTAAACCATCAGCACGCGGTGAACTTGAAATTACTACGCTGAATGAGATGTATCTCGAACAGGGAAATCTTCAGGTAGAATTACTGGGACGAGGCTTTGCATGGCTCGATACCGGTACCCATGACAGTTTAATCGAAGCATCACAATTTATTCATACTATTGAGAAGCGACAAGGGTTCAAAATCGCCTGCCTGGAGGAAATTGCTTACCGTAACGGTTGGCTCACTGAGAGTGAGGTCCTGACCTACGGGAATGAAATGAGCAAGACCAATTACGGCCAGTATTTGCTCAATTTAATAAAAAATAGCAAATAGCGATTCATAAAATTAACAATATCATACCCTTAATAGCTATCAGGTTTTGATTATAAAATGAAAGCAAAACATTTTTTCCTTACCTCTGCGCTTCTTTTACCTCCTGCATTCTCTGGTGAAAAACAGCAATGTGATTTTCTCTGGGGCACGGCATCCTCATCTTACCAGGTTGAAGGTGGCTGGAATGAGAGTGGAAAGGGTCCTTCAAACTGGGATTATTTTACTCATAATGAAGTAACAAAATATACTATTGGTACCGTTGAAAATGGAGATGTTGCAGCCAATCAAATTTCTCGGGATGTCTATCTAAAAGATATACAACTCATGAAAGAATTAGGTGTCAATTCGTACCGCTTCTCCATATCCTGGTCCAGGGTCATGCCTGACGGTGTAACGGTAAATAAAAAGGGATTAGAATATTACAACCAACTTATTGCTGACTTAAAAGAAGCTAATATTGAGCCGGTGATTACACTTTACCACTGGGACATGCCATTAGCGCTTTATAAAAAAGGTAGTTGGTCTAACCCTGAATCACCAGTGTGGTTCGAAAAATTTGCGCAAGTTATTTTTGAGAATTTTGGTAATAAAAGTCATAATTTTATTACCTTTAATGAGCCTGAAGGCTATGTTTTTACTCTTGAACCCCTTGCAGCAAATCTCATTGAAAAAAAACCAGACGGATACCGTGACGTTTTGTCCGTAGCGTCTCGTGGAAAACAAGCGGTAGCATTACACAACCTTTTGATTGCAAATGCGATGGTGGTACGTAATTACCATAAGGCTAAATATGATGGACGTATTGGCATTGCGTTAAACTTATCTCCTTGCATCGATAATGGACATCCAAATAGTACTACTGAGCAGTTATGTAACGATCTCCACAACAACTGGATTCTCGATGCTCTATATAAGGGAAAATATCCAGATTCAGTATTGAAAATGTATCAATCAGCATATCCTAAATTTAAGCCCACATCTCAAGATATGCAATTGATTACCCAAGGAAAACCTGATTTCATCGGCGTAAATTATTATGGTCCAACATTGGTTAGGCATGATAAATCTGAACCGTTTGAAATAGGTAATGTCCCTAACCCAGATAAAAAACCATCCGTCAACGGACCTGTTTCTCCTGAGGCGTTGGTTACAATGATGAAAAAGATTGATGCCGAATATGCTCATCCTACCTTCATTATTACTGAGAATGGTGCAGGTTTTGGTTTAGCTGATGAAAAACTTAAGGAAGGGGTCATTTCTGATAAGTTGAGAGCAGACTATCTCAAGAGACATGTTACTGCCGTTATGAATGCAAAAAAGGAAGGATTGGATATTCAGGGCTATCTATTTTGGAGCTTGCTCGATAATTTCGAATGGTTATGGGGTTACAAAAATAGGTTTGGAATAATTGGTGTCGATTTCGATGATAAGAATTTGAAACGTATACCTAAGTTAAGCTATTATATTTACCAGAAAACTATTAAAGAATATAAAAAGCAATGTATTTCAACGACGCAAAAATGACCACTTGATAAAGCCATGCTTTTGTTATGGCTAAAGTGTATTAATGACCATAATTACCTACCTCTGCTCTCGATTTCTGAGTTAAGATTATTCGATAATATATCCACCGGGAAGTACCTGGTGGGACCACACCTGACAGGAGTATGTAATGTCCAAGCAACAGATCGGCGTTGTCGGTATGGCAGTGATGGGGCGCAACCTGGCGCTCAACATCGAAAGCCGTGGTTATACCGTCTCCGTTTTCAACCGCTCCCGTGATAAGACTGAAGAAGTGATTGCCGAGAACCCAGGCAAGAAGCTGGTTCCTTTCTATACGGTGAAAGAGTTCGTTGAGTCTCTGGAAACGCCTCGTCGAATCCTGCTAATGGTGAAAGCGGGCGCAGGTACCGATGCAGCTATCGACTCCCTGAAGCCTTACCTCGAAAAAGGCGACATCATCATTGATGGCGGTAACACCTTCTTCCAGGACACCATTCGTCGTAACCGTGAATTGTCCGCTGAAGGCTTCAACTTCATCGGTACCGGTGTTTCCGGTGGTGAAGAGGGTGCGCTGAAAGGCCCATCTATCATGCCTGGTGGCCAGAAAGAAGCGTACGAACTGGTTGCGCCTATTCTGACTAAAATCGCTGCTGTTGCGGAAGATGGCGAGCCGTGTGTGACTTATATCGGTCCGGACGGTGCGGGTCACTATGTAAAAATGGTGCACAACGGCATCGAATACGGCGATATGCAGCTGATTGCAGAAGCATACTCCCTGCTGAAAGGCGGCCTGAATCTCTCTAATGAAGAGCTGGCTGAAACCTTTACCGAGTGGAACAAAGGCGAGTTGAACAGCTACCTGATCGACATCACCAAAGATATCTTCACGAAAAAAGATGAAGAGGGTAAATACCTGGTTGATGTGATCCTGGATGAAGCAGCGAACAAAGGTACCGGTAAATGGACCAGCCAGAGCTCTCTGGATCTGGGTGAGCCGCTGTCTCTGATCACCGAATCCGTCTTTGCGCGTTATATCTCTTCTCTGAAAGAGCAGCGCGTTGCTGCTTCTAAAGTGCTGTCAGGCCCACAGGCTAAACCAGCCGGTGACAAAGCTGAGTTCGTCGAGAAAGTTCGTCGCGCCCTGTACCTGGGTAAAATCGTCTCCTACGCGCAGGGCTTCTCACAGCTGCGTGCGGCGTCTGACGAGAATAACTGGGACCTGAACTACGGCGAGATCGCGAAGATCTTCCGCGCGGGTTGCATCATTCGTGCGCAGTTCCTGCAGAAAATCACCGATGCCTATGCTGAAAACGCAGGTATCGCTAACCTTCTGCTGGCACCGTACTTTAAGAAGATTGCAGACGAGTACCAGCAGGCGCTGCGTGACGTGGTTGCCTACGCTGTACAGAACGGTATCCCGGTTCCAACCTTCTCCGCTGCGGTGGCGTATTACGATAGCTACCGCGCTGCCGTTCTGCCTGCCAACCTGATTCAGGCACAGCGTGACTATTTCGGCGCGCATACTTACAAGCGCACGGATAAAGAAGGCGTGTTCCACACCGAATGGATGGAATAAGTTAACTTACTCGCTATCATCAAACCCGGAGCCTGTCTCCGGGTTTTTTTATGCAAAAAATGCCGCGCATTATTCGAAGTAGTCTGAATCTCATCCCCCTCGTTGTGATTACTCCTGGTTTGCCTTGACAGTGCTGTTTGCCAGGAGGTACAAAGCCCAACAGTTATGTTTATCGCGATGGTCTGCTGGCCATCAATACAGTTAACTAAAAGAAGTCATTAGCGAATGAAAATAACAATTTC
This sequence comes from Enterobacter bugandensis, assembly GCF_900324475.1. Taxonomy (NCBI): domain Bacteria; kingdom Pseudomonadati; phylum Pseudomonadota; class Gammaproteobacteria; order Enterobacterales; family Enterobacteriaceae; genus Enterobacter; species Enterobacter bugandensis. The sequence continues at coordinate 3,070,345 of NZ_LT992502.1, read as the reverse complement.
CGGAACAGGGTATGTCGGTCTTTCTAACGGCATTCTGATTGCTCAGAACCATGAAGTGGTTGCGCTGGATATCGTGCAGGCCAAAGTGGATATGCTCAATCAGAAGAAATCGCCGATTGTCGACAAAGAAATCCAGGACTATCTCAGCAACAAACCGCTGAATTTCCGCGCCACGACAGATAAAGAAGATGCATACCGCGATGCGGATTACGTCATCATTGCGACGCCTACTGACTACGATCCAAAAACCAACTATTTCAACACCTCAACCGTAGAAGCGGTTATCAAAGATGTTATTGCGATTAATCCTGATGCGGTGATGGTTATTAAATCGACCATTCCTGTCGGCTTTACCAAATCCATCAAAGAAAAGTTTGGTATTGATAATATCTTCTTCTCGCCAGAGTTCCTGCGTGAGGGGAGAGCGCTTTACGATAACCTGCATCCTTCCCGTATCGTTATTGGCGAACGTTCTGAGCGCGCTGAACGCTTTGCCGCACTGCTGCAGGAAGGCGCAGTGAAGAAAGATATTCCGGTGCTGTTTACGGACTCCACCGAAGCGGAGGCGATTAAGCTTTTCGCAAACACCTATCTGGCAATGCGAGTCGCGTACTTCAATGAGCTCGACAGCTATGCAGAAAGTCTTGGGCTGAACACCCGCCAGATTATTGAAGGGGTTTGCCTCGACCCGCGTATTGGTAACCACTACAACAACCCGTCATTTGGCTACGGCGGTTATTGCCTGCCAAAAGATACCAAGCAGCTGCTGGCAAACTACCAGGCTGTGCCGAATAACCTGATATCGGCGATTGTTGACGCTAACCGTACGCGTAAAGATTTCATCTCCGATTCTATTCTTGCGCGCCAGCCGAAAGTGGTCGGCGTGTATCGTCTGATCATGAAGAGCGGTTCCGATAACTTCCGCGCCTCTTCCATTCAGGGGATCATGAAGCGCATCAAGGCGAAAGGCGTTGAGGTTATTATTTATGAACCGGCCATGCAGGAAGATCAGTTCTTCAATTCCCGCGTGATCCGCGATCTGGATGCTTTTAAGAAGGAAGCGGATGTCATCATCTCGAACCGTATGGCCGAAGAGCTGGCTGACGTCGCTGACAAAGTCTATACCCGCGATCTGTTCGGTAGCGACTAATTCTCTTACGTTAAAATAAAAAACCCGGCTGATTTGCCGGGTTTTTTATTTTCAGACCTTGTAAAACTCGCGGTACCAGTCAACGAAGTTCTTCACGCCGTCTTTAACCGAGGTTTGCGGTTTGAAACCGATCACGTCATAGAGCGCTTTCGTGTCGGCGCTGGTTTCCAGGACGTCGCCCGGCTGGAGTGGCAACATATTTTTCTCGGCTTTCTTACCCAGCGCCTCTTCCAGCGCGGTGATGTAGTCCATCAGTTCTACCGGCGAACTGTTACCGATGTTGTAAACGCGGTAAGGTGCTGAACTGGTTGCCGGTGAGCCAGTCTCGACGGTCCAGTTTGCGTCAGGATGGGGAATAACATCCTGCAGGCGGATAATTGCTTCAGCGATATCATCGATGTAGGTGAAATCGCGCTTCATCTTGCCGTAGTTATAGACATCGATGCTTTTGCCTTCAATCATCGCCTTAGTAAACTTAAACAGCGCCATGTCCGGGCGTCCCCACGGACCGTATACGGTAAAGAAGCGCAATCCGGTGGTCGGCAGGTTGTAGAGATGCGAATAGGTGTGCGACATCAGCTCATTGGCTTTTTTGGTCGCGGCATAGAGTGAAACCGGGTGATCTACGGAATCGGCAGTGGAGAAGGGCATCTTACGGTTGAGGCCATATACGGAGCTGGATGAGGCATACAGCAAATGCTGAACGTGGTTATGGCGGCAGCCTTCCAGCACGTTGAGGTGGCCAATAAGGTTGGCATCGGCGTACGCATGCGGGTTTTCCAGGGAGTAGCGTACGCCTGCCTGTGCGGCCAGGTGAATAACGCGATCGAACTTCTCGTCAGCGAAAAGCGCAGCCATACCTTCCCGGTCAGCTAATTCCATCTTGTGGAAGGTGAATCGCTCAGATTGTAGCCGTTCCAGACGTGCCAGCTTTAAATTAACATCGTAATAGTCGTTCAGGTTATCAATACCGACAACCTCATGACCGCCCTCAATGAGGCGTTTGCTGACATTCGAACCGATAAAACCCGCTGCACCCGTTACCAGAAATTTCATATCTTTCCTCAAATACCTAACGCTTACAGATGCGATAACGCATCACATAGTGACTATGATAGCGCGAAGGGGGCGAGTTACATAACGCATCTTTCCGATATAACTCATCGGATTCTTATAGAAAAATCCTCAGCAATATATACACTATGCAAACATAATAATTTTCCCCCTTTTTATCTGTTAGGGATTGTATGACGCAAAACAACAATAGTCCGGTCAGCCGAAGCAATGACCCTGAGCACATTGATTTACTTGCATTAATGCTACAGCTGTGGCGTGGGAAGTGGACGATAGCAATTTTTGTTTTTCTTTTTATTGCCATGGCGATAGGATATCTATCAGTCGCAAAGGAAAAGTGGACCTCACGGGCGATTATTGCACAACCAGATGCGGCCCAGATAGCGACTTATTCAAATGCATTGAACATCCTCTACGGCAGCGCTGCTCCTTCGATGCTGGACATTCAAACGCGCGCTATTGGACGTTTTAACTCTTCTTTCTCAGCGTTATCGCAGGCGCTGGACAATCAGGACGTGCCAGAAAAACTGACCATTGAGCCTGCTGTTAAAGGGGAAACGTTGCCATTAACCGTCTCCTATATCAGCACTTCTGCTGAAGCGGCTCAAAAGCAGTTAGCGCAGTACATTCAGCAAGTAGATGAACAGACGGCAAAAGAACTTGCCCTTGACCTCAAGGACAATATCAAGGAACAGATTAAATCCCTGAACGATTCTCTGGTAAGCCAGGAAAAGGTCGCTCAAGAGCAGAAAGAGCTGCGAATCAAACAGATTGCTGAGGCGCTGAAAAATGCTGAGGCGGCGAAAATTACCTCGCCGCGCATTCAGCAAACCCAGGATGTGACTCAGGAAACGATGTTTCTGCTGGGAAGCGACGGTCTGAAATCGATGATTGACAATGAAGCGTCACGCCCGCTGGTCTTTTCTGCTGCTTACTATCAGACCAGACAAAACTTGCTGGATATTCAAAATCTGAACGTAAACCCGGATACTATCCACGTCTACCGTTACGTTATGAAACCAAATCTGCCTGTACATCGTGACAGCCCCAAAAAACCAATCATTCTGACTCTTGCCGTGCTGCTGGGCTTGATGATGGGTTCTGTAGTGGTACTGGCGCGTAACGCATTGCACAACTACAAACCAAAAGTCTGATTTGCAGATTAAAAAAAACCGGGGAAAATCCCCGGTTTTTTTATTTATGACGCTTTCGTAGATTCTCAATCACCGCCGTCAAATCCAGTTCCTGATCCTGCAGCAGCACCAGCAGGTGATACATCAAATCCGACGCTTCATTCGTCAACTCTTCCCGGTCATGTACGGTCGCGGCCAGCGCCGTCTCAACACCTTCTTCACCCACCTTCTGCGCAATACGCTTAGTCCCGCTGGCATACAGCTTCGCGGTATAGGAGCTCTCAGGATCCGCCGTTTTACGCTCCGCCAGGAGTTGCTCAAGCTGATACAGGAACAGCCACTGGTGACTCGCCTCGCCGAAGCAACTGCTGGTGCCTTTATGGCAGGTTGGACCGATTGGGTTCACCAGCACCAGCAGGGTGTCGTTATCGCAGTCTGGCGTCATGCTGACCACGTTCAGGAAGTGACCCGAAGTTTCCCCCTTGGTCCACAGGCGCTGCTTCGTGCGCGAGAAAAACGTCACTTTGCCGCTGTCGATCGTTTTTGCCAGCGCGTCCTGGTTCATGTATCCCAGCATCAGCACTTCGCCTGAGACGGCATGCTGTACAACCACCGGCAGTAATCCGTCAGTTTTTTCCCAGTCCAGCTGCGCCTGTTGTTGCTCTGTTAACATACCCTGATCTCCACGCCCTGGTCGGCCAGGTACGTTTTTAACTCGCCAATATTGATAATCTGTTTGTGGAACACGGACGCGGCCAGCGCGCCGTCGACGTTCGCATCGCGGAAGGCTTCCAGGAAGTGTTCCATGGTGCCCGCGCCGCCGGAGGCAATCAGCGGAACGTGGCAGACCGCGCGAACTTTCTTCAGCTGCTCGAGATCGTAACCGTTACGCACGCCGTCCTGGTTCATCATGTTCAGCACAATCTCACCTGCGCCGCGCTTCTGCACTTCCTGCACCCAGTTGAGCGTTTCCCACTGCGTCACGCGCGTCCGGCTTTCATCGCCGGTATATTGGTTAACGTGATATTTGCCGGTCGCGGCGTCGAACCAGGTATCAATCCCTACCACTATGCACTGCACGCCAAAGCGATCGGCCAGGCGGGTAATCAGTTCCGGCTCGGCCAGAGCAGGGGAGTTGATGGAAATCTTGTCGGCGCCAAAAGAGAGAATTTTGGCGGCGTCATCAGCAGACTTAATCCCGCCCGCCACGCAGAACGGAATATCAATCACTTCCGCCACGCGCGCGACCCAGCTTTTATCGACCACGCGGCCATCGCTGGAGGCGGTGATATCATAGAAGACCAGTTCGTCAGCGCCTTCATCGGCATAGCGTTTTGCCAGCGGGACGATATCGCCAATGATCTCGTGGTTGCGGAACTGCACGCCTTTCACAACCTGACCATCGCGCACGTCAAGACAAGGAATTATCCGTTTTGCCAGCATTGAATCGCCTCCGTCACCGTAAATTTACCTTCCAGCAGGGCCCGGCCCACAATTACGCCCTGCACACCGGTACCGCGCAGCGCGGCCACGTCGTCTATGTCACCAATACCGCCTGAAGACTGAAACGCAACCTGCGGATAACGCGCGCATACCTCCTGATACAGCGAGACGTTGGAACCCTCCAGCGTGCCGTCGCGCGAGATGTCCGTGCACAGCACGTGCTTCAGGCCCACAGGGAGATACGTCTCGACCAGCGCTTCCAGCGTTACGCCGGAATTTTCCTGCCAGCCGCTGACCGCCACCTGCTTATTACCCTGCTCGTCAATGCGCACGTCCAGCGCCAGTACCAGGGCGTCGGCGCCAAAGCGGCGGAACCAGCCCTTCACCGTCTCAGGCTCTTTCACGGCGGTTGAACCGACCACCACGCGCGCCACACCTGCATCCAGAAGAGCCGCCACGTCGTCCTCGGTGCGTACGCCGCCGCCGACCTGCACGGGCACGTCAACACCAGCAACCAGTTTTTTCAGCAGCGGGATCTGGCGCTTCGCCGGATCTTTCGCGCCCGTTAAATCCACCAGATGCAGCACCTGTGCACCCTGGGCGGCATAATCCTGCAGGCGCGGCAGCGGGTCCTTTCCGTAGTCGCGCTGTTGACCGTAATCGCCCTGATGAAGACGGACAACCGTGCCGTCGATTAAATCTAAAGCGGGAATAATCATCACATCTCCAGGAAGTTTTTCAGCAGCTGCGCGCCAGCGGCGCCAGAGCGTTCCGGGTGAAACTGCACGCCGAAGAAATTGTCTTTCTGCACCGCCGCGGTAAACGCCTCGCCGTAAGTGCACTGGGCGATGGTATTGACGTTCACCGGCATGGCGTAGCTGTGCACGAAGTAAAAGTACGCGCCGTCTTCGATGCCGCGAAACAGCCGGTCACCCGCTTTGGCGTAAACGCGGTTCCAGCCCATATGCGGCAGAGGCAGGCCGTGGTCGGTCATTTTCGGTACGTCTTCGTCGATAATGCCCAGCAGGTCAACGCCGTTGCTCTCTTCGCTGCGGCGGCCAAGAAGCTGCATGCCCAGGCAAATCCCCAGCACCGGCTGGGTACAGGCTTTGATCAAATCGACCAGATCGCGTTCGCGAATCTGGTCCATCGCCGCCTGTGCGGTGCCAACGCCCGGCAGGAAAAGCTTGTCAGCGCGCAATACAATGTCCGGATCGCGGCTCACCACCGGCTCATAGCCGTGGCGCGCGATGGCCGATTTCACGGAGTTGAGGTTGGCGCATCCGGTATCCAGAATCACCACGTTCATTACAACACTCCTTTCGACGAGGGCAGGGCATCGCCTTCCACGCGGATCGCCTGGCGAAGCGTACGGCCAAAGGCTTTAAACAGGCTCTCCACGCGGTGGTGATCGTTTTTGCCTTTGGTTTTCAGGTGCAGCGTCAGTCCCATGGTGTAGGACAGGGAACGGAAGAAGTGCTCCACCATTTCGGTGCTGAGATCGCCGACGCGCTGGTAGGTGAAATCAGCTTTGTATTCCAGGTGCGGACGACCCGAGATGTCCATGGCGCAGCGCGCCAGGCACTCGTCCATCGGCAGGACGAAGCCGAAACGGTTGATGCCGCGCTTGTCGCCGAGCGCCAGCTTCAGGGCTTCACCCAGCGCCAGGCCGGTATCTTCCACGGTGTGGTGATCGTCAATATAAAGGTCGCCTTTTACCGCGATCTCCATGCGGAAACCGCCGTGGGTGGCAATCTGGTCCAGCATGTGGTCAAAGAAACCGACGCCGGTGTGGATCTTGCTGCCGCCTTCACGGTCCAGCCATACCTTTACATCAATCTGCGTCTCTTTGGTGTTACGCTCAACGTGAGAATAGCGGTCGCGTTTTGTCAGTTGCTCGCCAATCTTTGCCCAGTTAAGGTCGTTACGATCGTAGCGCAGCCCCGCGATGCCCATGTTTTCCGCCAGCGTAATATCGGTGATGCGATCGCCGATGACGTAGCTGTTGGTTTTATCCAGCATATCTTCGGCCAGATAGCGCTCAACCAGCTTCACCTTTGGCTTACGGCAGTCGCACTCGTCGGCTGGCATGTGCGGGCAAATCAGCACTTCATCAAATACCACGCCCTGAGAGGTCAGCACCTGCATCATCAGGTTATGCGGGCCGTCAAAGTCCGCCTGCGGGAAACTGTCCGTACCCAGACCGTCCTGGTTAGTGATCATTACCAGCTTATAGCCCGCTTTCTGAAGCTTAAGCAGCACCGGGATGACGTCCGGTTCAAAAGCCAGCTTGTCGAAACGATCGACCTGGAAATCGGCTGGTGGCTCCGAAATAAGGGTGCCATCACGATCGATGAAAAGGATCTTCTGGGTCATACTTTCTCCGCTTTCAGGGCGTCAATGACGCGCTGGCTCTCTGCGCGGGTGCCTACGGTGATACGTAAACAGCCACTCAGGGAAGGTTGTTTATTCTGGTCTCGTAAGATAATGCCCTGATCCCATAAAGATTTAAATACGGCACTGGAGGCGGTGAAGCGCGCCAGGATGTAGTTGGTTTCCGAGTCGAACACCTGCTCGACGCAAGGGATGTCTTTCAGCGCGGTGACAAGGTACTGACGTTCCTCCAGGATCTGCGCCACGCGTTCGCGCATCGCGTTGATACCCTGAGGCGTCAGCGCCTGTGCCGCAATATCGGCAACCGGCGTTGAGAGCGGGTACGGGGCGATCACTTTCAGCAGCAGGTCGATGACCTCTTTATTCGCCAGCGTAAACCCGCAGCGCAGGCCCGCGAGGGCGAAGGCTTTTGACAACGTGCGCAGCACAACGAGATGCGGATACTCTTCCAGCCAGCCCGTCAGCGTCGCCTGCGGGCAGAACTCGATGTAGGCTTCGTCGGCCACCACCAGCGCTTTACCACGGGTCATCTCCAGCAGGGTGCGGATATCCTGCGGGTTAATAATCTGCCCGGTGGGGTTATTTGGGCTGCAGACGAAGACGACCTTCACGCCGTCGAGATTGTCGGCAATGCCCTGTAAATCGAGCTGCCAGTTCTCCAGCGCCTGGACGTTGCGGCACGCCACGCCGAAGGTTTCGGCGCTGACGCTGTACATGCCGTACGTGGGCTGGCAGTACATCACCGCGTCTTTGCCCGGCTCGCAGAACGCGCGGATCAGCAGTTCAATGCCCTCATCCGCGCCGCGGCTGACCAGTACCTGCTCCGGCTTCACACCCGCGTACTGGGCGTAGTTTTCAATCACCGCTTTTGGCTGACACTCCGGATAGCGGTTCAGCGTTTGCTGCGACAGCTCAAACTGCACCGCAGTCGGGAATTCGTTGGCGTTCAGCCAGACGTCCCCGTTTCCGCCCAGACGACGCGCAGACTGGTAAGGCGTCAGGCGGCGGACATTTTCGCGGGCTAATTCTTCAATGTTCATGCTTGCTCCTTCAGGGCGGCAACGCGCAGCGTCACGGCGTTTTTGTGGGCAGTCAGACGCTCAGCGGCGGCCAGGGTTTCAATAGTAGAAGCCAGTGAGGCAAACCCGTCACGGGAGAGTTCCTGCACGGTCATGCGTTTCTGGAAATCCGCCAGGCCGAGGCTGGAACAGGTAGAGGTGTAGCCATACGTTGGCAGCACGTGGTTGGTGCCGGAGGCGTAATCCCCCGCGGACTCCGGTGACCAGTCGCCGAGGAACACCGAGCCCGCGCTGGTGATGCTGTCGACCAGATCGCGCGCGTTGCGGGTCTGAATAATCAGGTGTTCCGGGCCGTACTGGTTGGAGATGGCGATGCACTGCTCGAGATCGCGCGCCACAATCAGGCGGCTGGCCGCTAACGCCTGACGTGCCGTGTCGGCGCGGGGCAGGTCGGCAAGCTGGCGTTCAACGGCTTCACCCACGCGTTTCGCCATATCGGCATCCGGCGTCAGCAGGATGACCTGCGAGTCCGGGCCGTGTTCCGCCTGTGAAAGCAGGTCGGAGGCCACGAAGTCCGGCGTTGCGCCGCTGTCGGCAATGACCAGCACTTCAGACGGACCGGCAGGCATATCGATGGCAGCGCCGTCGAGACGCTGGCTGACCTGACGCTTGGCTTCGGTCACATACGCATTGCCCGGGCCAAAAATTTTGTCGACCTTAGGAATGGACTCCGTCCCGAACGCCAGGGCGGAAATCGCCTGCGCGCCGCCCACTTTATAGACCGCCTGTACGCCGCAGAGTTTTGCCGCGTAGAGGATCTCATCGGCGATCGGTGGCGGAGAGCACAGCACTACTTTCTGGCATCCGGCGATACGCGCCGGCGTGGCGAGCATTAATACGGTCGAAAACAGCGGCGCTGAACCACCAGGGATATAAAGCCCCACTGACGCAACCGGGCGCGTCACCTGCTGGCAACGCACGCCGGGCAGGGTTTCGACATCCACGGTCTGCAGCTTCTGCGCGGTGTGGAAGGTATCAATGTTTTTCACCGCAACGGCCATCGCCTGCTTGATGTCATCTCCCAGACGATTACTGGCATCAGTGATTTCCTGCTCCGTAACCTGCAATGCGCCGACTTCCGTCTTATCAAACTTTGCACTGTATTCACGCAGGGCGTCATCGCCGCGGGCTTTAACGTTATCCAGGATCTCCGCCACGGTGCGTGAGATGCTCTCAGAGGCGGAAATTGCCGGGCGCATCAGCAGCTCGCGCTGTTGCTCGTCGCTACAGGTATTCCAGTCGATGATTGTGTTAAAGCTCATGGCCATTACTCCATCATCTTCTCAATTGGCAGCACCAGGATGGAGCTTGCGCCCAGCGCCTTCAGTTTTTCCATGGTTTCCCAGAACAGGGTTTCGCTGCTCACCATGTGCATCGCCACGCGCTGCTGATCGCCCGCCAGCGGCAGGATGGTTGGGCGCTCAGCGCCCGGCAGCAGGGCAATCACTTCATCCAGACGCTCGGTTGGGGCGTGCATCATGATGTATTTGGACTCACGCGCCTGAATCACGCCCTGAATACGGGTCAGCAGCTTGTCGATCAGCTGCTGTTTGGCGTCGGCCATCTCGCCGTCGCGCTGAATCAGGCACGCTTTAGAGCGGTAAATCACTTCCACTTCGCGCAGACCGTTCGCTTCCAGCGTCGCGCCGGTCGAGACGAGGTCACAGATGGCGTCCGCCAGACCCGCACGCGGTGCCACTTCAACGGAGCCGTTCAGCAGGCAGGATTTAAACTGCACGCCTTTCTGGTCGAGATAACGCTTCAACAGGTGAGGGTAAGAGGTGGCGATACGTTTGCCGTTCAGCGCGGCCGGGCCGTCCCACGCTTCATCAACCGGCGTTGCCAGCGACAGGCGGCAGCCGCCGAAGTCCAGACGACGCAGGGTGAAGTAACGCGGGTCTTCACCCTGCGCGCGGCGGGTCAGCAACTCTTCTTCCAGCACGTTTTCACCGATGATGCCGAGGTCAACGACGCCGTCCATCACAAGGCCGGGAATATCGTCATCACGCACGCGCAGAATGTCGATCGGCATGTTTTCAGCCAGAGCAATCAGGCGCTGGGTGTGCAGGTTGATTTTGATCCCGCAGCGGGCCAGCAGTTCGCGTGAATCGTCACTCAAACGGCCTGATTTTTGAATAGCTATGCGTAAACGTGAGTTATCTAACATTCTTTATTCCTCGTTAACCTGTTTTAACCTGTCTGAATTCGGTCCAAAAAAAAGCCCCCGGAAGAAGATCTTCCGGGGGCTTTTTCATGCGTTCATGCACCACTGGAAGATCCAAACGTCTTCCAGCACACATCGCCTGAAAGACTAGTCAGGATGATGGTGATGATGGTGGTGTTTAAATTGAACGCGTGTCATATAAATTCTCGATGAATGCTTATTCATTTGATGTCTTTTAACCTAAACCAGTTGTACGACATATTGCAAGGGCTTTTTTTGATCATTAATTCATTTCATATTGATGCTATGAATTGTGTGTTCTGCCGGGCTGGCGTAGCCTTATGAAAGACGAGTGAGAGTCAGGAGAATTCGCATGAAAAAGGTCGCGATTGTCGGTTTAGGATGGCTGGGAATGCCGCTGGCGATGTCATTAGCCGCGAAAGGCTGGCAGGTGACCGGGAGCAAGACCACCCGGGATGGGGTCGAAGCGGCGCGCATGTGCGGTATTGATGGCGTTGAACTGCGTCTGGAGCCTGAGCTGGTGTGTGATGCGGACGATCTGGACACGCTGATGAACGTAGATGCGCTGGTGATTACGCTACCCGCACGGCGCAGTGGCCCGGGCGAATCATTCTACCTGCAGGCGATGCAGGAGATTGTCGACAGCGCGCTGGCGCATCACGTCCCGCGCATAATTTTTACCAGCTCGACGTCGGTTTATGGCGATGCTGAGGGCGTGGTGAAAGAGAGTTCCGAGCGCCGTCCCGTAACCGCGAGCGGTCAGGTCCTGAAAGAGCTGGAAGACTGGCTGCATAACCTTCCCGGCACGCAGGTCGATATCGTTCGTCTGGCGGGGCTGGTTGGCCCGGGGCGTCATCCGGGGCGCTTCTTTGCCGGTAAGACTGCACCAGACGGTCAGCATGGCGTGAATCTTGTGCATCTTGAAGATGTTATTGGCGCGATTGAGCTACTCTTACAGGCTCCAAAAGGCGGACACATCTATAATATATGTGCACCGTCTCATCCGGCGCGCAGCACGTTTTACCCGCTCATGGCACGCCAGCTTGGGTTGGCTCCGCCGGTTTTTGGTGAGGCAAAGAACGAAAGTAAAGGCAAAATTGTTGATGGCAATCGCATTTGCCATGAGCTGGGGTTTGAGTATCAGTATCCCGATCCGCTGGTGATGCCCATGGAATAAGACCCTCAGCGGAGACAATCGCACACCAGAAGGGGGCGAGCATGAAACCGCTGCTGGATGTTCTTATTATTCTGGATGCACTGGAAAAAGAGGGGAGCTTTGCGGCTGCCTCGGCAAAGCTCTACAAAACCCCTTCGGCCCTGAGCTATACCGTTCAAAAACTGGAAAGCGACCTCAATATTCAGATCCTCGATCGCACCGGGCACCGCGCGCGGTTTACCCGCACCGGGCAGATGCTGCTGGAAAAAGGTCGTGACGTTCTTCATACCGTTCGCGAGCTGGAAAAGCAGGCCGTCAAGCTCCATCAGGGATGGGAGAATGAGCTGGTGATTGGCGTGGATGATACCTTTCCGTTTTCTTTACTGACGCCGCTCATTGAAGCGTTTTATCAGCATCACAGCGTCACCCGGCTGATTTTCATCAACGGCGTGCTGGGCGGCTCCTGGGAGGCTTTAACCCAGGGCAGGGCGGACATCTTTGTCGGTGCCCTGCACGAGCCTCCCCAGTTGAGTGACTTTGGTTTTGCCCGCCTGGGCGTGCTGGAGCAGGTATTTGCCGTGGCGCCCCATCATCCGCTGGCTCAGGAGCCTGAGCCTCTTAACCGCCGCGTTATTAAGGGGTACCGCGCAATAGTAGTCGGGGACAGCTCGCGCCCCGAATGTGCGGTTTCCTCGCAGCTGCTGGATGAGCAGGAGGCCATTACCGTTTTTGACTTTAAAACCAAGCTGGAGCTGCAAATTAGCGGTCTGGGCTGCGGCTATTTGCCGCGCTATCTGGCGCAGCGCTTTATTGATAGCGGTGCGCTTGTTGAAAAACAGGTGCTTGCGCAAAGCAGTAACGAATCGGTGTGGGTCGGCTGGAATGAACAAACCGCCGGGCTGGCCAGCGCCTGGTGGCGGGACGAAATTTTAGCAAATAGTGCTATCGCTGCAGTTTACTCTCAGGGGAGCGCCGAGAAATCAGCCAGTTAGAAAAAAGAAAATGACCCGGTGCGTTGCAAAGTATTGCCTTTTGTATCCGATGTGGGGCAAAATGCCGCCGCTGCAACCAAATGAATAATCGACGATATAAAAGGCGTCGGTTATTTTTTTTTGCATGTACGAAACGAAACTAAAAACCAAGAGGCCGGGCTTCGTACCGGATAGATATTTACTAAAATCCGACAGTTGTTGTCGCTGAGGAAGAAAGAAATGGGGCAATTTTTCGCTTACGTGGCGGTTATCACCGTAAAGGAGAATAACTATGTCGCATAACGCAACTCCAAACACCTCTCGCGTGGAATTACGTAAAACGCTTACGTTGATTCCGGTTGTTATGATGGGCCTTGCCTATATGCAACCGATGACGCTGTTCGATACATTCGGTATCGTATCGGGCCTCACTGACGGTCATGTGCCGACGGCTTACGGCTTTGCGCTGATTGCGATCCTCTTTACCGCGCTGAGCTACGGTAAACTGGTGCGTCGCTATCCGTCTGCAGGTTCCGCCTACACCTATGCCCAGAAATCCATCAGCCCGACGGTTGGCTTTATGGTGGGCTGGTCTTCGCTGCTCGACTACCTGTTCGCGCCGATGATCAACATTCTGCTGGCAAAAATCTATTTTGAAGCGCTGGTGCCATCGATTCCCTCGTGGATCTTCGTCGTGGCGCTGGTAGCCTTTATGACGGCCTTTAACCTGCGCAGCATCAAGTCCGTTGCCAACTTTAACTCCGTTATCGTTGTGCTTCAGGTTGTCCTGATTGCCGTGATTCTTGGCATGGTGATCTATGGCGTATTCCACGGCGAAGGCGCGGGCACCCTGGCGAGCAGCAAACCGTTCTGGTCTGGTGATGCGCATGTGATCCCGATGATTACCGGGGCGACGATTCTGTGCTTCTCCTTTACCGGTTTCGACGGGATTAGCAACCTGTCTGAGGAAACGAAGCATGCAGAGCGCGTGATCCCGCGTGCCATCTTCCTGACGGCGCTGATTGGCGGTCTGATCTTTATTTTCTCGACCTATTTCCTGCAGCTGTACTTCCCGGATATCTCGCGCTTCAAGGATCCGGATGCGTCTCAGCCGGAAATCATGCTCTATGTGGCGGGTAAAGCGTTCCAGGTCGGCGCGCTGATCTTCTCCACCATCACCGTACTGGCGTCCGGTATGGCCGCGCATGCAGGCGTTGCGCGTCTGATGTACGTAATGGGTCGTGATGGCGTATTCCCGAAAAGCTTCTTCGGCTACGTGCATCCAACCTGGCGTACCCCGGCGATGAACATTATCCTGGTCGGTGCGATCGCGCTTCTGGCGATTAACTTTGACCTGGTGATGGCAACGGCGCTGATTAACTTCGGTGCGCTGGTGGCGTTCACCTTTGTTAACCTGTCGGTTATCTCTCAGTTCTGGATCCGTGAAAAGCGTAACAAGACGCTGAAAGATCACTTCCAGTATCTGTTCCTGCCGATGTGCGGTGCCCTGACCGTGGGCGCGCTGTGGGTTAACCTGGAAGAGAGCTCGATGGTGCTTGGCCTGATTTGGGCAGGTATCGGTCTGGTGTACCTGGCCTGCGTTACGAAGAGCTTCCGTAACCCGGTTCCGCAGTACGAAGACGTTGCTTAAGTCTTAACATTTAAAAAAAAACCGGAGACCTTGTCTCCGGTTTTTTTATATCTCACTTCAGACTATCTCTTGCGCGTACTGGACCAGGGCTTTTAACAGGATCTGTTTTTCTGCGTTGCCTTCATATTGGTTGTATAACGACTCAAGCTCCTGCGCGTAATGCTGCAGATACTCTGGCGTAAACACGTTTCGACGGTGCTGCAGCCAGCGCGCCTGTTCTGCTTCATCCAGCGTGCCGGGATAATTGCGCGCCCGGTAGTTAAACATCAGCTTTTCGATGCGCTTATCGGCGAAGGTGATGTCGAGCGCAGGTAAGTTACGCGGCTCGGTTTGCAGAACAATATTCATGGCTGCGCGGTCGGCATCGCTGAAGAAGCCGTTGTAGAGCTGGGCATCCACGTTTTCGGACGGCACGAACGGCTCCGCCTCGGCGAAGATGGCGACCACTTTCTCGCGCACCTGCGGGTTATCGCGAAGCACTTTCAGGTTATCCAGGCAGTGCTGACGGTTAATGCCCAGCCTGTCGGCATCTTCCGGACGCAGCGTGTTCGCCTGCGCCAGCACCGGACATTTATTGATGTGCACCAGCTTAACCGGCACCGCAGGCAGATCCCCGAGTTCATTTTTCGGGGTGTAAAGCCGTTCGCGCAGGGTATCGCTGTCAAGCTCCAGCAGCGGCGAAATATCGCCCGCCAGGTCCACCATGATAACCGCATTACGGTTATCCGGGTGCCACGCCAGCGGCGCAACCCAGCTGGTATTGCCGCGCCAGGCGCCAAACATGCCGGAGATATGCACCAGGGGCTTCATCTGCGGTACGTCGATAAGGGTCATGAGCTTCTGCTTGCTTCGGTGGCTCAGCAGATATTCAAACAGCCGGGGCTGTGCGGTTTTCACCAGCTTCGCCATGGCAATGGTGGCATAAACGTCTGCCATCGCATCGTGGGCATTGCTGTGCTCGATGCCGTTGGCGCGCGTCAGGTGTTCCAGCCGGAAGCTGGTCAGCCCTTCCTCATTTTCCGGCCAGTTAATGCCTTCAGGGCGCAGGGCATAACAGGCGCGCATGATGTCGAGCAGATCCCAGCGTGAATTGCGGTTCTGCCAGCTCCAGGCGTACGGATCGTAGAAGTTGCGATAGAAGATATTGCGCGTCACTTCATCATCGAAGCGGATGTTGTTGTAACCGACCACGCAGGTATTAGGCACGGTAAACAGATCGTGGATACGGCGGGCGAACTCTGCTTCGTTAACGCCTTTTTCCCGTGCTTCCTGCGGCGTGATCCCGGTGACCATTACCGCGCCGGGCTGCGGCAGGTAGTCATCAGCCGGTTTACAGTAAAAGACCTCAGGCTCGCCAATGATGTTGAATTCGTCATCGGTGCGGATGGCGGCAAACTGCGCCGGTCGGTCCAGCGCCGGATGCGTGCCAAAGGTTTCGTAGTCGTGGAATAAAAAAGTCGGGCGTGCGGCAGAGTCAGACACCAGTAATACCATCCTGTTAAAAAATGACGTCACTATGGTAAACGATCGTGCGGGTCAGACCGAATAAAAAGCGCCGCCGCGTCGCAAATTTGCGAGACCGCTTCCGCGTAAAACCTGCGTTCTGTCACATTTTTTTGCAATTAAGCCAGGTAACGACATCAGAAGTCCCGTAAAAAGGTCATCGATTTTTAATGACCTGAGGATATACCGTTGAAACGCCGTCTGTTTATTGCTGTTTCTTTACTCGCTTCGAGTGTCTCATCTGCTTTTGCGGCCGAACCACTGGATTTTTCGCCGCAGCCTCCGGCCATTCAGGCTGGCTCCTGGGTGCTGATGGATTACACGACTGGTCAAATTTTAACGGCGGGCAACGAACATCAGCAACGTAACCCGGCGAGCCTCACCAAGCTGATGACGGGCTATGTGGTGGATCGGGCCATTGACAGCCATCGCATTTCGCCGGATGACATTGTCACCGTAGGGCGTGACGCGTGGGCAAAAGGGAACCCGGTGTTTGACGGTTCGTCGCTGATGTTCCTGAAAGAGGGCGATCGCGTCACCGTGCGTGACTTAAGCCGCGGTCTGATTGTCGATTCCGGCAACGATGCCTGCGTGGCGCTGGCCGATCACGTGGCGGGCGGGCAGCCGCAGTTTGTGAAGATGATGAACGACTACGTGCAGAAGCTGAACCTGCGTGATACGCACTTTGAAACCGTCCACGGTCTGGACGCGCCGGGCCAGCACAGCTCGGCCTATGACCTGGCCGTGCTCTCTCGGGCCATCATTCACGGTGAGCCAGAGTTTTATCATATGTACAGCGAAAAGAGTCTTACCTGGAACGGCATCACCCAGCAAAACCGTAACGGCCTGCTGTGGGATAAAACCATGAACGTGGACGGCCTGAAAACGGGGCATACCTCAGGAGCAGGCTTTAACCTTATTGCCTCCGCGGTGGACGGTCAGCGTCGTTTGATTGCGGTGGTGATGGGCGCGGACAGCCCGAAAGGGCGCGAGGACCAGGCGCGTAAGCTACTGCACTGGGGACAACAGAACTTCGATACGGTGCAGATCCTGCATAACGGTAAAAAAGTCGGAACAGAGCGTATCTGGTACGGCGATAAAGAACAGGTGAAACTGGGCACCGACCAGGACTTCTGGCTGGCCCTGCCGAAAGCGGAAGTACCGAACATTAAAGCCAAATACGTGCTGGATAAAAAAGAGCTGGAAGCACCGATTGCCGCGCATCAGCGGGTCGGGGAGATCCAGCTCTATGACCGCGACAAGGTCGTGGCGCACTGGCCTCTGGTCACTCTGGAAGCCGTTGATAAGGGAGGCGTATTCTCACGCTTGAGCGATTATCTTCACCACACGCTTTAACCGCTGATGGGCAGACTGGCAGGGTTGCGAGTCTGCTCACATAATAAACACTCCTCGTTTGCCGATAATAGAAATCCTGCTTTATAGTGTATAAATATACAGTGCTAATCGGAGGCAGCATGGACTTCAGCATCAAGCAGCAACAGAAACGTAAGATTGCGGGTTTTCATCTTGTTGGGCCGTGGGAAAAAACGGTCAAGCAGGGCTTTGAACAGCTGGTCATGTGGGTAGACGGGCGTCACATTGAGCCGCTGGAGTGGGTGGCGGTCTATTACGATAACCCCGATGAGGTTCCGGCAGAAAAACTGCGCTGCGATACGGCCGTTACCGTACCGGATGATTTCGTCATCCCGGAAAACAGCGAAGGGGTGATGATGACGGAAATCGCGGCCGGTGATTATGCCGTGGCGACGGCGCGCGTGGAAAACTACGACTTTGCAACCCCGTGGTATCAGTTCTTTAATTCCCTGCTGCAGGATAATAAATACCAGATGGCGCTTAAGCCCTGCTTTGAGCGCTATCTCAATGATGGCAACGCGGACGGCTACTGGGATATTGAAATGTTTATCGCGGTAGAGCACAAAACGGTTTAAGCCTGCTTAATGAAGGGTTTTTCAGCCGGGAGCGATCCGCCCGGCTGAAAACACAGTACAATTGTGATTTGCCGTGTTGCTGGAGAGCGGGTGTGCGTCCCGACAAATCATTAACCCCTTTTGAAATTCGCTTATATAAACATTACCGCGTGGTGCACGGGTGTCGCATCGCGCTGGCGTTCGTGTTGACCTTTGTACTGGTCAGGTTGCTGGATATACCGGAAGGAACGTGGCCGCTGATCACGCTGGTGGTGGTGATGGGGCCAATCTCATTTTGGGGAAACGTTGTCCCGCGCGCCTTCGAGCGAATAGGTGGTACCGTGCTTGGCTCTGCCCTGGGGCTGATTGCCCTGAAGCTTGAGCTCATCTCATTTCCAGTGATGCTGGCATGGTGCGGTGCCGCCATGTTCCTGTGCGGCTGGCTGGCGCTGGGCAAACGGCCTTATCAGGCGCTGCTGATTGGTATCACTCTCGCGGTCGTGGTCGGCGCGCCAGCAGGGGATATGACCACGGCGATGTGGCGAAGCGGGGACGTTATTCTGGGCTCGCTGCTCGCCATGCTGTTTACCGGCATCTGGCCGCAGCGGGCTTTTCTGCACTGGCGTATCCAGATGGCTAACTACGTCACGGCGTTTAACCGCGTTTACCAGGCGGGGTTTTCACCGAATCTGGTTGAGCGTCCCCGGCTGGAAAAGCATCTGCAAACCATCCTCAACGACGTGGTCAAAATGCGCGGCCTGATAGTACCAGCCAGTAAAGAGACCCATATTCAGAAAGCGATTTTCGAAGCTATCCAGACGGTCAGCCGCAATCTGGTGTGCATGCTTGAACTGCAAATCAACGCGCACTGGGCCACGCGTCCCAGCCATCTGTTGATGCTTAACGCCCAGACCCTCAAAGAGACGCAGATGATGACGCAGCAGACCCTGCTGACCATCGCCCATGCGCTCTATGAAGGCAACCCGCAGCCCGTTCTGGCGAACAGCGAGCGGCTCAATGAAATCGTGGCGGAACTAAAGCAGTTAATCAACGAGCGGCAGGGCGATAACGTGGCGGAAACGCCCATTCACGGCTATGTCTGGCTGAGCCTGGAGCTGGCGCGACAGCTTGAACTGCTATCGCACCTGATTTGTCGGGCGCTGCGCAAATAAAACGCGGATGTGACGCCTGCTGCTTCGATTCAGCAGCAATTGGGGTTATGATAGCTTTAAACGATATAGCCATTGTCATTCGCAGCCGCTGTCAGTAAGGTTATTGTTACAACGGTTGCTTTAACGAATCCGAATCTCACATTATCAGGGGTGTAAAAATGGAAACTATCAAGCCTTCGTTCCAGGATGTTCTGGAATTCGTCCGCCTGTTCCGCCGCAAAAACAAACTGCAGCGTGAAATCCAGGACGTTGAGAAGAAGATCCGTGACAACCAGAAACGTGTTCTGCTGCTCGACAACCTGAGCGACTACATCAAGCCGGGCATGAGCGTTGAAGCTATTCAGGGCATCATCGCCAGCATGAAGAGCGACTATGAAGACCGCGTTGATGATTACATCATCAAAAATGCCGAGCTGTCCAAAGAGCGTCGCGACATCTCCAAAAAGCTGAAAGTGATGGGCGAAATCAAAAACGCCGAAGCTAAAAGCGAATAATCGCAGCGAATTGTGAAAAAGGCTCTCTGGTGACAGGGGGCCTTTTTTATTTGACGATCAACGGTCCGCTGATTTGTAGGTCGGGTCAGGCGCAGCCGCAAGCCGACAATTTTATCTACTGTAGAAAAGCAAAAAGCCTGCTACAAAGCAGGCTTTTTAAATTTGGCTCCTCTGACTGGACTCGAACCAGTGACATACGGATTAACAGTCCGCCGTTCTACCGACTGAACTACAGAGGAATCGTTGTGGAGGCTTATCTTAGCGGCGAAAAAACTTTTGTCAAACCTGATCTTAGGGAAAATCGACTGATTGCCGATTCTGTCGTCAGTTTGTTGTAAATACACACATCTTTTTCAGGAAAATACTTTGCAGGATTAGCATTTCTCCCCCATCATTTGAAATGGAGTTTCAACTATTCTCGCTAAGGTCCATTTTGAACGTCACTGCCCCTCTGCGCCAGGCGATCGTGCGCACGCCATGGTACGCAAAACGTAAAAGCTATCGTGTTCTGTTCTGGCGTGAAATCACCCCTCTTGCCGTGCCTATTTTCCTGGAAAATACCTGCGTTCTGCTGATGGGAGTGCTGAGCACCTTCCTGGTGAGCTGGCTGGGGAAAGAGGCGATGGCGGGGGTCGGGCTGGCAGACAGCTTTAACATGGTGGTGATGTCATTCTTTGCCGCCATCGATCTCGGGACGACGGTTGTGGTGGCCTTTAGTCTCGGCAAGCTGGATCCCAAACGCGCGCGCGAGGCTGCACGTCAGTCGCTGATGATCATGACCCTCTTTTCGATTGTTCTGGCGGCGGTGATCCACTATTTCGGTAAAGAGATTATCGATTTTGTCGCCGGGGAAGCCACGAACGAGGTCAAAGACCTGGCGCTGACCTATCTCGAAATGACCGTCTTAAGCTATCCTGCGGCGGCCATCGCGTTGATTGGCAGCGGCGCGCTGCGCGGGGCAGGTAACACCAAAATCCCGCTGTTGATCAACGGTGGGATGAATATCCTGAATATCATCATCAGCAGCGTGCTGATCTACGGCGCGTTCTCGTGGGATGGGCTGGGGTTCGTCGGGGCCGGGCTGGGATTAACCATATCACGCTATATCGGTGCGGCGGCCATCATCGGGGTGCTGATGACGGGGATTACCCCCTCGCTGCGTCTTACGCTTAAGAGCTACTTCCGGCCCTTTAATTTCGCCATTATCTGGGAAGTGATGGGGATTGGTATTCCCGCGAGCATTGAATCCGTGTTGTTCAACGGCGGGAAGCTGCTCACGCAGATGTTTGTCGCCGGAATGGGCACCGACGTTATCGCCGGTAACTTTATCGCCTTCTCCATCGCCTCGCTGATTAACCTGCCGGGTAACGCCCTTGGGTCGGCATCAACCATCATCACGGGTAAACGTCTCGGGAAAGGGCAGATAGGCCAGGCGGAGCGGCAGCTGCGCCATGTGTTCTGGCTGTCGACGATTGGGCTGACGCTGATCGCCTGGGGCACCGCGCCGTTTGCCGGGCTGATGGCCGCGTTTTATACCCATGAAGATGACGTGAAAGAGGTGGTGAAGATCCTTATCTGGCTCAACGCCGCCTTTATGCCCATATGGGCGGCATCCTGGGTGTTACCTGCCGGGCTGAAAGGGGCGCGCGATGCCCGTTTTGCCATGTGGGTGTCCATGCTTGGCATGTGGGGGTGTCGCGTTGTGGCGGGCTATACGCTGGGCGTGGTGCTGGGCTGGGGCGTGGTGGGCGTCTGGCTGGGGATGTTCCTTGACTGGGCCGTACGCGGGGCGCTGTTCTACTGGCGCATGGTCAGCGGGCGCTGGCTGTGGAAATATCCGCGACAAAATGCCTGACAATTGCGCGAAATGGAGAATAATTCGGCAAACGATCGGAAATATGCATTCTGCCTTTGACATCATCGGGGAGCATCGATAATATGCGCCCCGTTCACACGATTCCTCTGTAGTTCAGTCGGTAGAACGGCGGACTGTTAATCCGTATGTCACTGGTTCGAGTCCAGTCAGAGGAGCCAAATTTGAAAAGCCTGCTTTTAAAGCAGGCTTTTTGCTTTTCTGCGTCAAGTAAATGCAAAACGGCAACCTTGTTGCCGTTTTTAGTGTTTTCACCCTCTCCCGTGGGAGAGGGATGGGGTGAGGGCATCAGACCGCACGAAATTACACACGAACCGGCGCCGTCGCCGCCTCCAGCCACGAACGCGCCTCGCTATTCACCAGCGGCGTCAGTGCCTCACGTACCTGCTGATGATACTCATCCAGCCACTGCTTTTCCTGCTCGCTCAACAGATCCAGCTCGACCTGGCTTAAATCAATCGGGATCAGCGTCAGAGAAGCAAATTTGCAAAACCCCGGACGGCTCTCCACTATCTCCACCTGGTTTTCAATACGGATACCGTGGCTATCGCCCAGATAGTATCCCGGCTCAATGGTCATGATGTTCCCTGCCACCAGCGGCCACGGGTTGACCTTTTTGGCGATGCGATGCGGGTTTTCGTGGATCAGAAGCTGGTGGCCCACGCCGTGCCCGGTACCGTGATCGTAATCCAGCCCCATCTCCCACAGCGGACGACGCGCGAAAGCATCCAACTGGTGCCCCTGCGTACCGGAAGGGAACTGCAGGGTAATCAGCGACAGGAAGCCTCTCAGCACGGCGGTGTAGTGCAGACGCTGCTGCGAGGGGACATTACCCCACGCCAGCGTGCGCGTGGCATCGGTGGTGCCGTTAGCGTACTGACCGCCCGAATCGTTCAGGTAAAAATGGTTATGGCCGAGGGGCTTGTTGCTGGCCTCGCTTGAATGATAGTGGCACATCGCCGCATTGCTCGAAGAGGCGGAAATGGTCGCGAAACTCTGCTCAATAAAACTGGGCTGCTGTTTGCGAAATGCCAGCTGCTGCGCCTGCACTTCCAGCTCCGTTAGCGGTTGTCCCGCCGCCGCACGCAGCGGCACTTCGCGGCTCAGCCAGGCCAGGAAGTTGACCCACGCGGCGCCGTCCTGGAGATGGCACTCGCGATACCCTGCCAGCTCGACCGGGTTTTTGGTAGCCTTAATGAGGGTAATGGGATCGGTTCGCCAGACAATTTCACCGCGCGGTTCAATGGCAAAGCGCAGGGCCACCGGCGCGGAGTCGGCATCAACCATCACCCGCTTCCCTTCAGCAAGTTGCTGACAGCGCTCAATAAAAGTGTTCTGTGGCGCAATCGTGAAGGCGTTCAGAACTGCATCAGGGAGTTCTGCGAGCTTATTGTCGTTAACAAACCACTCAACGCGGCCGTCGCGACCGAGCAGGGCAAATGAGAGCGGTACCGGACTGGTGGGGATATCTGAGCCGCGCACGTTGAGCATCCACGCAATGTTATCCGGCAGCGTAACGGCCAGGTAGTCAGCGTTGTTCGCGGCCAGCACGGCGGCAACGCGCTGACGTTTGTCTTCGCTGCTTTCACCGCTTATCGCAACCGGCATCTCACGGATAAGCCCCGCCGGTGCGGCAGGGCGATCGGTCCATAAGGCGTCAAACGGTGACGCGTTCAGCGGCACGAGCGTACACGGTGTGGCAGACAGCTGCGTAAACTCGGTATTCGTCATCAGCATTGGGTCAAAACCAATGCGCGTGCCCGCCGCGACGTTGGCCGTCAGCCAGTCTGCCAGCGGCTCGTTGTGCAGATGGTGGATCTCAACCTCATCCATATTCACCTGAACGCGGGCCTGCACCTGATAGCGTCCGTCGACGAACAGCAGCGCTTTATTCCTCAGTACCAGCGCGACGCCAGCAGAGCCGTTAAAGCCTGTCAGCCAGGCCAGCTTTTCGTCGTTCGACGCGCAATTCTCGCTTTGCCAGGCATCGGTGCGCGGAACGATCATCCCGTCGAGGCTGTTTTCCTGAAGCCACTGACGCAGGGCAGAGAGCGGAGTAGGGGTGTGCATGGTTTTTCCTTATTGTTATTAGCGGAACGGCGGCTCGTTGAAGGTGCGCAGCTTGCGCGAATGCAGTCGGTCGCCTTCCGCCCGCAGCAGGTCGATGGCGCGAATGCCGATCTGCAAATGTTCGGAAATCGCCCCTTCATAGAAACGGTTGGCCTGACCCGGCAGCTTAATTTCGCCGTGCAGCGGCTTATCGGACACGCACAGCAGCGTGCCGTAAGGAACGCGGAAGCGATACCCCTGGGCGGCGATGGTGGCGCTCTCCATATCAATCGCCACCGCTCGGCTCAGGTTGAAGCGCAGCGCGGAGGCGGAGTAACGCAGCTCCCAGTTGCGGTCATCCGTCGTCACTACCGTACCGGTACGCAGGCGCTGTTTGACCTCTTCACCCGGCATGCCGCTGACCTCTTTGGTGGCGTCATACAGCGCGCGCTGTACTTCGGCGATGCTCGGGATTGGGATATCCGGCGGCAGTACCGCATCCAGCACGTGGTCGTCGCGCAGATAGGCGTGGGCCAGCACGTAATCGCCAATCAGCTGGCTTTCGCGCAGGCCGCCGCAGTGGCCAATCATCAGCCACACGTCGGGGCGCAGCACCGCCAGATGGTCACAGATGGTTTTGGCGTTCGACGGGCCGACGCCGATGTTGATCAGGGTGATCCCCTGACCGTCGGCGGTGATCAGGTGCCAGGCGGGCATCTGGTGTTTTTTCCACGCCAGGTCGGAAATGGCCTGCTCGGGCGCTTCGGTCTCGGCGGTGATCCAGATCCCGCCCGCGCAGGAGAGGGCGATATATGGACTGTCCGGATCAAGGATCTGGCTACAGCCCCAGCGAACGAACTCATCCACGTAGCGGGTGTAGTTGGTAAACAGCACAAACGGCTGGAAATGCTCGGCGGGCGTGCCGGTGTAGTGGCGCAGGCGCGCCAGGGAGAAATCCACCCGACGGGCGTCAAAGTGCGACAGGGGGGAAAACTCTGCCGGGTGATAAATCCCGTCAGCCGTCTCATCGCCAATCTGTGACAGTTCCGTCGTTGGGAAGTGGCGGGTCAGTCCCGCGCTCATGGAGCGGTCAAGAGTTAGCGCCGAACCGTCAATAACGTACGGATACGGGATCTCGTGCTGCGAAGGCTCCACGGCAATATGCGCGCCGTAATCCTGATACAACAGCGTTAGCTGCTCTTCCAGATAGGGGCGGAACAGTGCAGGGCGGGTGACGGTGGTGCTGTAGCAGCCGGAGTGGGTAAAACGGGCGTAGGCGCGGGTTTTCGGCGTCGTGCTTGCGCTGCCGTCCCAGGTTACAGAGAGCGATGGATAAACAAAAAGGCCTTCGTTTCTGGCCTTTTGATCGGGAAGTTTCCCCGTTTCGATATATTCGCTGATGGCGCTGCGCAGCGCGTTGACGGACTGTTCATACAGCGCGTCGAGTTTTTCCAGCGCCTGAGCCGGGGTCAGGCTGGAGCCCTTATTATTCATCTCTGTCTCCTTGTTCCACAGGTGTGCGACTCTATCCGATAGTATGTCACACGCCTGTGAAACAAAAGGGAGATCAGCGGTGGCTCGTCTCTTTCATTAACAGCGCCGTTGCCGCCGACAGCAGGCAGCCGGCCAGCAGATAAATCGCCACGCTGTGCCAGTTACCGCCGGAGAAGGTCACCAGCGCGGCGGCGATAAACGGCGTAAACCCGCCGCCGACCACGCTTGCCACCTGGTAGCCCACGCCCGCGCCGCTGTAGCGGTAGCTGGCGCCGAACAGTTCGGTAAACATCGGCTGCTGCACGCAGACCACCATATCGTGAGCGATGTTGGCGAGCATAATGGCGAAGAAGACAATCCAGAACACAGACTGAGCCTCCAGCGCCATAAAGAACGGCCAGGCGCTGAGGGTGCCAATCAGCGCGCCGGTGATGTAGACGCGGCGGCGACCAAACCGGTCCGCCAGCCAGGCGAAGCAGGGGATGGTCAGACAGCTGATCCCGCCGACCAGCAGGCCGATATTCAGGAACAGTTCGCGCGGCAGGCCGAGATTCTGCGTCGAGTAGTTCAGCGCAAACGCGGTAACGATATACATCGTCAGCAGTTCGCACAGGCGCAGGGCGATGATTTTCAGAAAAGCGCCAGGGTGCCGAATCAGGGCTTCCATCACCGGCAGCCGTTTTTTGACGGACGGCTCCTCACGCTGTTGCTGTTCGAACTCTGCCGACTCATCCATCCCGTTGCGGATCCACAGCGCGGCAATCACCAGCACGATGCTGAAGATAAAAGGGATGCGCCAGCCCCAGCTCAGAAACTGCGCGTCGGTGGTGAGCTGGCTGATTAACGATACCAGCCCGGTGGAAAGCAACAGCCCGACGCCGTACCCGACCTGCACGCCGCTGCTGTAAAACGCTTTCTTGTTTTTTGGCGCGCTCTCAACGGATAACAGCGCCGCGCCGCCCCATTCGCCGCCCACGGCGAAGCCCTGAATGGCGCGCAGCGTCACCAGCAGCACAGGCGCCCACCAGCCAATAGCGGAAAACGACGGGAGAATGCCAATCAGCGCGGTGGCGATCCCCATCATCCAGACGGTAAGCATCAGCATGCGCTTGCGGCCAAGCCGGTCGCCGAAGTGGCCGAAAATCACCCCGCCCAGCGGGCGAAACAGAAAGCCGACGCCGAAGGTGGCAAACGCGGCGAGCGTGCCCATCGCAGGGCTGACCTGGGGAAAAAACTCGCGGTTAAACACCAGCGCGGCGGTAATGCCGTAAAGCAGAAAATCATACCAGTCGACGACGGCACCTGCGAAGCTGCCGAGTGCAGCGCGGCGGGCGCGATTGAGCGAAGGTGTCTCCTCGTTGGGACGATCGGAGATGAGGGTGGAGTCCATAGTTATCCTGTCCGTACTGTTTTTTATTATTGGTATAAGAAAAGGTCACTCACATAGCAGCCGTCATATAAACGGAACCTATGAGACTACCGCGACAAAACGCCTGAGAAAACGTTTTTATCTTTCCGGAAGGCGCTGAATAAATAAATTTCATCTTCCCCTGCCTCGAGATAAATCAGTCTGTTTGGCTCCGGTTCGTGCTGAATGGATTACAGTAATAGATACCGCTGCGTGACTAAAGCTGAGGGAAAAACGATGCAACGTAACTTTTCGGCATTCTGGATGGTCCTGTTTTTATTCGCCGCACCGCTTCATGCCGAGCCGAAAGTCTATGGCGAACAGCGTATTAGCGGCTGGTGGAATGCGCTGACGGATGATATCTCCCAGACCTGGGAAGAGCCGCAACGTTACGATTTGTACCTGCCGTTTCTGAGCTGGCACGCCCGCTTTATGTACGATAAAGAAAAAACCGACAATTACAACGAAATGCCGTGGGGCGGCGGCCTGGGCGTGTCTCGCTATAACGAAGAGGGCAACTGGAGCGCGCTTTTCGCAATGATGTTCAAGGACTCGCACAACGAATGGCAGCCCGCGATGGGCTATGGCTGGGAGAAGGGCTGGTATCTGGATAATGCCAAAGATTTCCGCCTTGGGCTCGGTGCCGCCGCGGGCATCACGGCGCGAGATGATTTTGCGAACTATGTGCCTCTGCCGTTCATCTTCCCGCTGTTTTCTGCCGGCTATAAGCGCGTTACCGTCCAGTTCACCTATATTCCCGGAACGTATAACAACGGCAACGTGCTCTTTGCCTGGCTGCGCTTAGGCTTTTAAAGGGTGATCACCTTTTTTGCCACGGCGTTAGACAAGACCAGCATGGAGAAGAGAACAGAGGTGACGAACGTAAGCACAATCAGCGCCAGCTTCATGCCGAGAGAGGTCACCGGTATCAGCGCCGTCAGCAGATGAAACACCGAGTAGTGCACAATATATACGCCGGTCATCGTTTTGCTGATGGCGGCCAGAATGGACTCCTTTAATTCAGCATTGCGGCGAAAGCGAACGCCGTTCGCCGCAATCACCAGGGCAATAATCAGGATGTAGATCTGCGAGCCGGTGAGAATAAAGGCGTTTCTGTCTGCCTTAAACAGGGCAAAAAAGAAGTGGCGCTCGTAAAACCAGGTGAAGAGATAGATAAACGGGATGGCGACAACCGCCGCCCGAACCACGTTTTTGCGGCTTATCCACTCGGCGACTTTTGGGTCGCAGAAGAGCTGCCCGGTCAGATAAAACAGCAGCCATGTCCACAGCCGATACTGCGGCGAAAGCGAAAGGACGTGCGTTTCAGGATAAAGCGCCGATAGCAGATCGTATCCGTAGGAAAAGCACAGCAGAGCAGCAATCGCGCCGCAGAACAGCGATCTCCGCTGGCTAAGCCACTCCACCGCCGGGTGGAAGGTGTAAATCACCACAAATGCGAACACGAACCAGGGCTGAATTAAATACCCGCGCTGATAAGGCTCCCAGAGGTAGTAGATCGTTATCCAGAACAGAAAAACAATCACCAGACTTTTTATTTTCCCCAGCTGCCAGCGCGTGCCGTGCCGTGATTGCCCGTCGAGATAGCCCGACACCACAAAAAACAGCGGCGTGGCGATGGTCGAGATAAAGGTTAAAAAGCCCAGGATCCAGTGATAGTCATAGTCATAATGATCCCAGGTATTGTAGATGGTGAAGAAGGTGACCGCCGTCATACAGCCCAGCGTCTTGATAATGTTCAGCCCTGTCGCATTCATTGTTGTTTGGCTTCGTCCTTACGATGGAAACACGCATAGATCACGGGGAGTACCAGTAGCGTCAGGATTGTAGCAAACCCCAGTCCAAACATAATCACAACGGCCATGCTCTGGAAGAAAACATCCAGCAGCAGCGGTGCCAGGCCAAGTACGGTCGTGAACGCGGTGAGCAGGATAGGGCGCAGGCGCGAGGTGGCGGCATAAACGATCGCGCTGTGCTGATCCTTGTGCGTTTTCTGCTGTTCGATCTCTTCCACCAGCACGATGCCGTTGCGGATGAGCATTCCGCTCAGGCTCAGCAGACCAATCAGCGCCATAAAGCCAAAGGGAATGCCGGTAATTAAAAATCCTGGCGTGACGCCAATCAACGCCAGCGGTACGGTCAGCCAGATCGCGACGGCATTTTTTACCGAGCTGAACATCAGCACCGTAATAACAAACATCACCAGATACCCGAGAGGTAGCGTAGTGAACAGCCCTTGCTGCGCTTCGCTGGAGTTTTCCGCGTCGCCCCCCCACTCGATGCTGTAGCCGTGTGGCAGGGGAAGGGCATCCACCTGCGGCTTCACGCGGGCGAGAATATCACCGGAGGTTTGCTGGCTCAGCGGGTCCGGATCCGTCTGAACCGTCAGTACCCGCGAGCGGTCGCGTCGAAGGATGAGCGGATCTTCCCACTCCAGCGTGAAGCTGCTAACGACGTTACTCAGCGGGATATACTGCTGCCGCGCATGGCTCCACACCAGCACGTTGTTCAGGTGGCTGGCGTCCAGCCTTTCGCTTTCCGGAGGCCTCACCACCACGGGCAGCAGGTCACTGCCTTCCCGATATAACCCCGCCCGGCTGCCGGAGAAATTCATCTCCAGCGCGTTGTCGACGTCCTGCTTATCCACGCCAAGCTCGCGTCCCAGCGCGGCGACGTACTGCGGACGGATCACTTTGCTGCGGTTTTGCCAGTCGTTTCGGACGCTCCCCGTGGCCGGGTCGCGCGCCAGGATATCGTCCACCTGGCTGGCAATCAGACGCAGCCTGTCAGGATCCGGGCCTTTAATGCGCACTTCAATGGCGCTGTCGCCGGAGGGCCCAAACATCACCCGTTTCGTGCTGGCGTTGACCTGCGGGTAGTTACGCGCGATGTACTCATCCACGTAGCGCGTCAGCGCGGAGATGCTGCGCTGGTCATCCATACGCACCATGATCTGCGCGTAGTTGCTGTACTGCCGCTGTCCGCTGTAGGTCAGAATAAAGCGCATGCTCCCCTGACCGATGGTCGAGACGGTGGTTTCCACGCCGGGCCGTCCCTTGATTGTTTTCTCAATGTCGCCGGTCATTTTCTCGGTCCATTTGATATCTGTCCCGTAGGGTAACCAGAGGTCGACAAAGAAAATCGGCGTATTGGACGACGGGAAAAAGTTTTGCCGCACCGCGCCAAACCCCCAGACAGACGCGGCCAGCAGGGCGGCCATCACTACCAGCGTCGGCGCTTTATGGTGCAGCAGTGCGTTCAGCAGGTGCTGGTAGAGGCGGTAGAGACGTTTGTCGTAAGGATCTGACTCGTCAGTGGCGTCCGGCGCGCTGTCGTTTTTAAACAACCACCACTTAATCAGCACCGGGGTGAGGGTGAGCGCCGAGAACCAGCTCAGCATCAGGGAAATCAGCAGCACCTGGAACAGAGATTTACAGTATTCCCCGGTGGAGTCCTGCGATAGCCCGATAGGGGCAAACGCAAGGATGGCGATCACCGTCGCCCCCAGCAGCGGCAGGGCGGAGCGGCGGATGATGTTGTTTACGGCGGTTAACAGCGGAGAGCCCTGCTGCCGGGCAATCAACACCCCTTCGACAATCACGATGGCGTTATCCACCAGCATGCTGAGGGCGATAATCAGCGCCCCGAGCGAGATGCGCTGTAGCTCAATGCCACACAGATACATAATCAGCAGCGTGCCCAGCACGTTAAGGGCGAGAGAAACCGCGATGATGATCCCGCTGCGTACGCCCATAAAGATCAGCAGCACGCCGATGACAATCGCCAGCGCCATCAGGAAGTTAATAATAAAACCGTTAACAGAGTGGCCCACTTCGGCTGCCTGATCGTAAAACAGATCTATCTGTATGCCAGCCGGTTTTTCCGCCGACATCTGGTTTAGCTTCGCCTCCAGCGCGTGGCCCACGTCGATCACGTTCACGCCGGGAATAAACGAGACGCCCATGGTGACGGCTTTTTTGCCGTTGGCATGGTAGATACTGGCGGGCGATTCGTTCAGCCCGCGCGACAGCGTGGCGATATCCCGCAGGCGCGTCGCCGCCCCGGTGCCGGAAGGCGTGATGATGAGATCCGCCAGTTCATCAAGATTCTCGAACTCACCGGTCGGGTGCAGACGAATGGATTCGCTGCCGGAGGTGATTTCTCCGGCGCTGGAAACGACGTTGAGCCTGCTGAGCAGGGCGGAAAGCTGGTTCAGCGTAATGCCGCGCGCGGCCATTTTGGTCAGGGAAATATCGATGTTGACCTGTTGGCTAATGGCCCCGCCGATGGCGACCTTCGCGACGCCGGGAACTAGAATCAACGCGCGGCGCAGCTGCTCTGCATATCTCACCAGTTCAGGATTACTGAATTCATCCCCGGAAATGGCGAAGAAGAAGCCGAACACGTCGCCGAAATCGTCATTCACAAAGGGCGTGACGACGCCGGGCGGGAACTGACGCGAGGCATCGCCCACGCGGCGGCGCAGCTCATCCCAAATCTGCGGCAGTTCGTTCGAGTGATAGCGTGAAGCGATGTTAACGGTGATTTGCGACAGACCGTTTGAAGAGATGGAGCTCACGTTGTCCAGATAAGGCAGCTGCTGAAGGGCATTCTCCAGCGGCAGCGTCACCTCTTCTTCAACCTGCTGAGCGGATGCGCCGGGGTAGTGGGTGACCACCACGGCGGTTTTGATGGTAAAGGCGGGATCTTCCAGCCTGCCGATATTCAACAGGGCGAAAATCCCCCCAATGCCCAGCAGCAGAATCGTTAGCCAGACGCGAACCGGGTTATTAATAAATTGACGAGTGATATCCATTACAGTCCCCGCTCACGCGTCCAGATACGCACCGGCTGGTTAGCATGGAGCTCTCCCACGCCTGCGGCCACCACGCGCTCGCCCGCCTTAAGCCCGCTGGTGATCGTCACGCCTTCGGTTATCACTTGCCCCACGCTGACCTTGCGGTCTTCAAGAAGGAGCGTGTCGCCTTCTCCCGCCACAACCCAGACGTGCGGCTCATTGCGTGGGCTGTTGTCCGGGTTAAAGACGGCCTCAACCGGTACAACCAGCGCCTGAGCGTCCGCGCCAGCCGGGAGGTTGGTTAAATTGATGGTCACCGTACCGCTTACGCCACCGACGGCGGGAAAATCATCTGGTCGCGGCATGGTCAGTATCACCTGCCAGGTCAGGGTATTACTGTCGCTGCTGCCCGAGTGCTCTTTGTAGACGGCGGTAAATTCC
Source organism: Enterobacter bugandensis (assembly GCF_900324475.1). Lineage (NCBI taxonomy): Bacteria > Pseudomonadati > Pseudomonadota > Gammaproteobacteria > Enterobacterales > Enterobacteriaceae > Enterobacter > Enterobacter bugandensis. Next base: position 3,038,931 of record NZ_LT992502.1, on the reverse strand, counting down.
CGATCCGGAATGGCGTTAATTCTCACTACCGGACGATACTGCGCGTTGCGGATATCAAAGGTCTTAAACAGGTTTTCAGGGATGCTGAACACCACATCAAGCAGATCGGTGCGGGTTAACGTCGCGATGGGCTGACCGGCAGACACCACCTGATGGTTTCTGACATGTACGCTGGCCGCCGTCCCGCTGAAGGGGGCGACGAGCGTCATCTGATTCAACTCTTCTCGGGCAATCTGCAGCGCCGCATTCGCCGAATCGCGGTTCGCACGCTGTACGTCCATTTCGGCTTTCGAAATCGCCTGGCGGCCCGCCAGCGTCTGGAAGCGATCGAACTGCCTCTGGGCCAGCGTCGCCGCCGTCTGCCTGTCGTTAACCCGCTGCTGGGCTTCACGGGCGTTCAATCTTGCAAGCTGTTGGCCCTGCTTGATGGCTGCGCCCTGACGCACATCGAGCGCTTCAATTTGACCAGCGCGCTTGAAGGAAAGGTCTGTGGCATCGCCCGATTCAATGCGGGCGGGAAAAACGCGCTGCTGGGCATAACCGGGAACCGTCACCTCCGCCACTTTAACCATTCTGGGCAGGGGGGAGGCTTGTTCAGGTTTAGGATCGCACGCCGTGAGCGTTAACAAAACGAACGGTAAAAGAGAGAGGTAGCGGTTCACTGTATTCCCCTAATAAATAACTGTTTTATTTATTCCATAACCTGGACAGGGGTGACACTATTCTGCCAGAACAGTGACGACCATATAGGTAAATAAACCAATCGCCGTGCTGGCGATAATGGCAAGCGCAATAAACATACCCAGTCGGATCAGGCTTATGCCATACATACATTCCTCCATGAGCCGGAAGCGGTAACTCACTATGAGCATAGTCGGCGAAAAGATAAATGTTAAATAACCATTAGCAGTGGGGACGCGCTAAACCTGAAATTCCTGTGCTACGTTTAATATTATTCATCTCTTTTACCGTAACTGGCATTAAGGGCAACCCCCTGCATTTAATGCGTTTTTTTTGCTTCATTCACTCTCGTGTTGGTTATAAAAAGGATGCTCGATATGTATAAAAACATTCTCGTTCCGGTGGATGTCTACGAGACAAGCCTGGCGGATAAAGCGTTGCAGCATGCACAGTTTCTGGCGCAAAGCGCATTGGGTGACATTCATTTGCTGCACGTCATGCCAAAATTTTCAGCCGAGCTGACGCGCGGTTTTATTTCAGATGCGCGAAAGATGGATGAATATATGATTAATAATTCAAAAGAAAAACTGTCTGACCTGGTCAAAAAATTGAATTTGCCAGAAGAGCGCGTTCACCTCCATGTTCGCAGCGGAAATGTTCGTGATGAGGTTATTAAGCTGGCGGATGAACTTGCTGCTGGCGCGATTATCGTCGGCTCCCGCAATCCAAATATTCAAACCCATTTGTTAGGATCGGAGGCGGCAAGTATTGTTCGTTACGCCCATGTTCCTGTTTTCGTTATTCGTTAATTTCATGAAAGCAAGGTGATTTCTGAATAGAACCTGAGGAAGTAACAATGAAAACAGGAAAACCTGAACGTCCGTATTATCAACAAACCGTTGATGAAACCCTGTCGAATATCCACTCCACTCTGGAAGGACTTAGCGGCACTGAGGCATCAGCCCGACTTCAGCAGCATGGTGAGAATGCGTTACCGCAAAAAAAGGGCAAACCCGCCTGGCTGCGCTTCCTGGCGCATTTTAACGATGTACTGATTTACGTTCTGCTGGTGGCCGCGTTGCTTAAGCTCTTTATGGGCCACTGGGTAGACATGTTTGTGATCCTCGGGGTTGCCATCATTAACGCGCTGATCGGCCATATCCAGGAGAGCAATGCTGAGAAATCGTTGCAGAGTATTCGCAATATGCTCTCCAGCGAAGCCGTGGTGGTACGACAGGGGAATCATGAAACGATCCCCACTACGGCGCTGGTCCCGGGCGATATCGTGGTGATCCGCGCCGGGGATCGTATCCCTGCGGACCTGCGCGTGATTGAGGCGCATAACCTTCGCGTGGAGGAGGCCATCCTGACTGGCGAATCCACTGTTGTTGAGAAAAACAGCGATGCGTTAAGCGGGGAACTGCCCTTAGGCGATCGCTATAATCTGCTCTACTCAGGCACCACCGTCAGCTCCGGCGGCGGTAAAGGCGTGGTGGTGGCAACCGGGGGCGAGACCGAGCTTGGCCACATCAATCAGATGATGTCCGACATTGAAAAGCACCGCACGCCGCTGATGGTGCAGATGGACAAGCTCGGTAAGACCATCTTCATCACTATCCTGGTGATGATGGTAGCGCTGTTCGTCTTTAGCCTCCTGTTCCGGGATATGCCGGTTTCTGAACTGGTGCTGTCGCTTATCAGCCTCGCCGTTGCCGCCGTGCCGGAAGGCCTGCCGGCCATCATTTCCATCATCCTTTCGCTTGGCGTACAGGCCATGGCGCGTCGCAAGGCCATTATTCGCAAGTTGCCCACGGTGGAAACCCTGGGCGCAATGACGGTCATCTGCTCGGATAAAACCGGCACCCTGACGATGAATGAAATGACGGTCAAAGCGGTGATTACCGCTGACACGACCTATCGCGTGGAGGGCGACAGCTACGAACCGGTGGGGAATATTCACCACGTAGATGACCCGACGCCCGTCAGCGTGACGCAGGGTTCCCTGCTGGAACGCTACCTGCGCACCATTGACCTCTGCAATGACAGCCAGCTGATCAAAGACGAGCAGGGACTGTGGAAAATCACCGGAGGACCCACCGAGGGCGCCCTGAAGGTGCTGGCGGCGAAAATCCCGCTCCCACCGCTTGATACGGAAATGCGCAGTAAAATCCCGTTTGATTCGCAGTATAAATACATGTCCACGCTCTACCGACTGGGTGAAGAAGAGGCGATTTTAATCACCGGCGCGCCGGACGTCCTGTTCCGCCTCTGTCAGTACCAGCAGACGAATGACGGACTGCAGCCGTTCGATCAACCTTACTGGGAAGGGAAGATTGAAGAGTATGCCCGGGAAGGGCTGCGCATGGTGGCGGCGGCCTGGAAACCTGCCCGCGAGGGACAGCGCGAGCTGGATCACCCGGACCTCCATGATGGCGTGATCCTGCTGGGTATTGCAGGAATGATGGATCCGCCGCGTCCGGAGGCCATTACCGCGATTGCCGACTGTCTGCAGGCCGGGATTCGCGTGAAAATGATCACCGGCGACCACCCGCAAACGGCCATGAGCATTGGGCAAATGCTGGGGATTGGTAACGCCGCAAGCGCAATCACCGGACGTGAGCTGGAGGCGATGGATGACCGTCAGCTGAGCGACGCCGCGCAGCAGTACGATATTTTCGCCCGAACCAGCCCGGAGGATAAATTCCGCCTCGTGCAGGCCCTGCAAAGTAAACAGGAAGTGGTGGGCATGACCGGGGATGGCGTAAACGATGCCCCGGCGCTCAAGCGGGCGGATGTGGGTATCGCCATGGGGATTAAGGGGACTGAGGTCACCAAGGAAGCCGCCGACATGGTGTTAACGGATGACAATTTTGCCACCATTGCCAGTGCGGTCCACGAGGGACGGCGGGTTTACGATAACCTGAAAAAAACGATTCTGTTCGTTATCCCGAGCAACATCGCGCAGGCTTTGCTGATCATCATCGCGCTGCTGGCCGGGAACCTGATTCCGCTGACGCCGGTCCTGATCCTGTGGATGAACATGGCCACTTCAGCAACCCTGTCGTTTGGCCTGGCGTTTGAAGCGGGTGAGAAGGACATCATGAACCGGCCACCGCGCAAGGCGAATCTGCATGTGATGGACGGCTACGCCATCTGGCGCGTGGTGTTTGTCGGTCTGATGATTGCCATTAGCGCCTTCGTGCTGGAAGCCTGGCTACAGCCGCGCGGCTACTCGGCGGAATTCATCCGCACCGTGCTGCTGCAAACCCTGGTGACCGCGCAGTGGTTCTACATGCTCAACTGTCGCGTTAATGACGGCTTCTCACTGAGCAAAGGTCTGCTGGCGAATAAAGGGATTTGGATCGTGAGCGGCGTACTGCTGGCGCTACAGCTTCTTATCATTTACGCCCCGTTCATGCAGATGCTGTTTGGCACCGAAGCGCTGCCGTTCCGCTACTGGGTCATTACCTTCCTGATTGGTTTTGTGATGTTCCTTATCGTCGAGGCGGAAAAAGTGCTGACGCGCAGATGGCGTAAAATCGAAGCGTAATAGCGTAAACTGAGAAAGCCTGCCTGAGTCCAGGCTTTCTCTTTTGTGAGCACAGGAAATTATGATGCGACTTACCTGGTTCGTCCTTACGCTGTGTGCCGCTGTTCCCAGTGCGTTTGCCGTAACCTATACCCTACCGCCGGAAGGCAGTCGGCTGGTGGGAACCCCGATTACCATCACCGTTCCCGAGCGCAATACGTTACCGCTTGAGGCCTTTGCTGCACAGCACGGGCTGGGGCTCAGCAATATGCTGGAAGCGAACCCGGGCGTGGATCCTTTTTTGCCTAAATCCGGCACCCGGCTGGTCATTCCTCAGCAGCTGATTTTGCCCGACACCGTGCGCGAGGGGATTGTCGTTAACGTGGCGGAAATGCGTCTCTACTATTATCCGCCGGGCAGCAATACCGTCGAAGTATTGCCCATCGGCATTGGTCAGGCCGGTCGCGAAACCCCGCGTAACTGGGTCACGGCGGTTGAGCGCAAGCAGGAGGGCCCCACCTGGTCACCTACGCCGAACACGCGTCGTGCCTATGCGGCAGAGGGGAAAACGCTGCCCGCCTTCGTGCCCGCCGGGCCGGATAACCCGATGGGGTTGTATGCGATATATATCGGCAGGCTATATGCCATACACGGCACAAACTCCAATTTCGGCATTGGGCTGCGGGTGAGCCAGGGCTGTATTCGTCTGCGTAACAACGACATTAAATATCTTTTTGATAATGTCCCCGTGGGCACCCGCGTGCAGCTTATCGATCGCCCCGTTAAGGTGACCACGGAGCCGGACGGCAGCCGCTGGGTGGAGGTTCACGAACCGCTGTCGCGTAACCGGGCGGAATTTGAATCGAGCCGGAAAGTGCCTCTGCCCATCTCCGCCGCACAGCAGACACAGTTGATAAACGAGGGGGCGGGCGCTGAACTGGAACGGCGGTCGGGGATGCCGGTTAAAATCGGCATGTAAGGGCATAGTGCGGGCTGGTGCCCTCACCCCAACCCTCCCCACGGGAGAGGGGGACACACTAAAAACGGCAACCCAGTTGCCGTTTTGCATTTACCTTGCGCAGAAAAGCAAAAAGCCTGCTTTAAAAGCAGGCTTTTCAAATTTGGCTCCTCTGACTGGACTCGAACCAGTGACATACGGATTAACAGTCCGCCGTTCTACCGACTGAACTACAGAGGAATCGTGTGAACGGGGCGCATATTATCGACCTGCGTTCGCCTTGTCAAAGGGTGGATCAACGCCTTTTGATCGTTTGCTGACAAAATCGGCAAAATGATGTTTTTGACAGCGGAATGCACCGTAATGGTGCGGATATACCTCTAATGGGGCAGATCGTAAACTGCTGTTTCAGTAATAAATCACCCCTCCATGATTAGGTTTCCTTATTTTCAGGCGGTTAGCGAACAATTCAGACCGCACGGTAAAAGTGGCATTCATATTGCAAAACCTGTTCAACAACGACAGCCGGTTCCGGCAATGCATTTCGAACAGGGGGCAAAATGAACTTAAGACGACTGAAATACTTCGTAAAAATCGTCGATATCGGCAGCCTGACTCAAGCGGCAGAAGTGCTGCACATCGCGCAGCCTGCGCTGAGCCAGCAGGTGGCTACTCTGGAAGGCGAGATGGATCAGCAGTTACTGATCCGCACCAAACGCGGCGTCACGCCAACGGAAGCAGGCAAGATCCTGTATACCCATGCCCGCACTATCCTGCGTCAATGTGAACAGGCGCAGCTTGCGGTGAACAACGTGGGCCAGACCCTGAGCGGGCACGTTTCTATCGGGCTGGCACCGGGAACGGCGGCGTCCTCTATCACTATGCCGCTTCTGCAGGCCGTGCGCGCCGAGCTGCCGGAAGTGCTGGTCTATCTTCATGAAAACAGTGGTTCTGTACTGAATGACAAGCTGCTCAACGGCCAGCTGGACATGGCGGTCCTTTACGATCGCTCCCCGGTTGCCGGGATCACCAGCCAGCCGCTGCTCAAGGAAGATCTCTACCTCGTGGGCACCCGCGACTGTCCGGGCCAGAGCGTCGATCTTACCGCCGTGGCAGAGATGAACCTCTATCTGCCGCGCGACTACAGCGCCGTGCGCGTGCGCGTGGACGAAGCGTTCTCCCTGCGCCGCCTGACGGCCAAAATCATCGGCGAAATCGACTCAATCTCCACGCTGACCGCGGCCATTGCCAGCGGAATGGGTGTCACCGTACTGCCGGAATCCGCCGCGCGCTCGCTGTGCGGTGCGGCAAACGGCTGGATGGCGCGGATCACCACGCCTTCGATGAGCCTGCCGCTGTCGCTGAACATGTCCGCTCGCGGTTCGCTGTCGCCGCAGGCGCAGGCGGTAAAAGAGATTTTAATGTCGCTGGTCAGCAAGCCGTCGCTTGAGAACCGTGAGCTCCAGCTCGTGAGCTGATATTCCAGAAAAGCATAAGATGCTGGTTTTTATTATTTGTTCTGCAGCTCGGCTGACTCTAACAATAGAGCTATGTCAGATGCGCCGGAGTGAATCGTGAATTTCCAGCAACTTAAAATTATCCGTGAGGCGGCCAGGCGGGACTACAACCTGACCGAGGTCGCCAATATGCTTTATACCTCTCAGTCCGGCGTCAGCCGCCATATCCGCGAGCTGGAAGAGGAGCTGGGCATAGAGATCTTTATCCGCCGCGGCAAGCGGCTGCTCGGCATGACGGAGCCGGGTAAAGCATTGCTCACCATCGCTGAGCGGATCCTCAACGAAGCCAGCAACGTGCGGCGTCTGGCGGATCTCTTCACCAACGATGCCTCGGGCGTGCTCACCATCGCCACCACCCACACCCAGGCGCGCTACAGCCTGCCGCCGGTGATTAAAGCCTTCCGCGAACTTTTCCCTGACGTCCGTCTGGAGCTTATCCAGGGCACGCCGCAGGAAATTGAAGTGCTGCTGCAAAACGGTGGGGCAGACATCGGCATTGCCAGCGAGCGGTTGAGCAACGACCCGCTGCTGGTGGCCTTCCCCTGGTTCCGCTGGTACCACAGCCTGTTGCTCCCGCTCGATCATCCGTTGAATCAGGTTTCACCACTGACGCTGGAAGCGATCGCGAAATGGCCGCTGATTACGTATCGCCAGGGCATAACCGGACGCTCGCGCATAGACGAGGCCTTCAACCGTAAAGGATTAACGCCGGACATCGTGCTGAGCGCGCAGGACTCTGACGTGATCAAAACCTACGTCGAGCTGGGCCTGGGCATTGGCCTGGTGGCGGAACAGTCCAGCGGAGAACGCGAAGACGGGAACCTGGTGCGCCTGGATACGCGGCATCTGTTTGACGCCAATACAGTGTGGCTGGGCCTGAAGCGCGGGCAGCTGCAGCGCAACTATGTGTGGCGCTTTATCGAGCTGTGCAATGCCGGGCTGTCGGTGGATGAGATCAAACGCCAGGTAATGGAGCCGGAAGAAGTGGCGATTGATTATCAGATTTAATAATCCAACTTAGACAAGCAGTCTGTTATCGTTTATGCCCGGTGCGTTAGTATCGCGGCATAAATTTTATGAAGTATGCATGCAGGAATAAATACTGAATATTGATAGCAAAAGCTTAGGCGTGTTAAAAATGGAGGCTAGGTCGATGCCGGGAGGGCACAATGGCAAATGTTATTCATGATTTTATTTATGATATCTGCCACTCAGGAAATCTTGAGGCAGCTGTTCAACAATATGCACTCTATTACCACTATCTTGACGATTATACCTTCATTTTTGCAGCGGAGAAAGGTGCGACTCCGGGCTTATCGGTTAACAGGAACTTCAGCAGTGGTTCTGCCGTGCGTAGCTTATTCAAAACGCCGCATGTGTTTATTCTTACACCAGACATATTCAGAGAAATGTTTATCTCTGGTAACCGCGTTACATTTCCCATCGACTATTCTATCTCGCTCGATACGCAGGTATTAAGTTATCTTAAGCCTTTCTTTGAAGGGCAAAGATCGCGACTTCCCGATGATTTTGAAGAAATTTTTGACTTCATCGCCAGAGAGGAAGTCAATGTTGATCCTTTGCTGTATGAACTCGAAAATCTTTGTAATTTTAGCGATCTCAATAAACAGGAAAAAATCTTCGAACGCATTAGAGCTTATGAGATGTTACGCAACCTGGATGTTGCGGCTTGGCAGCAGCATAGGCAGTTAAAATTTAATGTGTCTGAACAGGAAATTATAGCTAAAACGCAGCAATATATGGCACGTAAAAATTATGAGTTTATAAATAAGTCGCTAATGGAAGAGCTGGCTCGTGACTATAATCGCTTATATGTATATGTGTTAAAAATGTGCGCGATTCACCTGCGGAACCCAAAAACAAGTGCTAAGCAGGTGCAGGAAAAATTACTCGAACTGCTAGAATTTACTCACAATGAAGCCCATTTCTTTGGCATTAGAGAGATTTTGCTCGCTAAGCGTTTTTTTGAAAATGGTTCTAAGGAAGCCTTTTTTCACAAAGTGAACCGTAATACGGCGGGATTTTGGGAGTACGTTAGAGGTATGGCCTGGGATCTTCGCCATCAGCGCTTTCTCGAATTTGTTATTACCTTAAATATTGATAAAAACGCGGCATTCTTTTTTCCCGCAATCTTAACCTGTGATAAAAAATTCATTGAAGTTCTGGATGCTCATAGCGTCAAAGTCATCGTTTTTAATAACAAAACTAAAGAAATTCTTCCATTTTATGATATTGATTTTATTGAAGAGATAGCGTCATGCGGTGAGCGAGTCAAAGAACGATTAACTTTGCTCTCTACCGAAGAATACCAGTTACAACGTCGCCAGTATCAGGAAGGGCCAGACTATCTTCAATCGTTGGTTAAAACACTCGAAGCCGAACTTGAGGGCATTTGCGGTATTGCCTGTGAAAAGAATCCGCTTGGTAACTATTAGTGGGTCACAGATGCAAAAAGCCGGCTTCAAAAGCAGGCTTTTCAAAAATGGCTCCTCTGAATGGGTTCGACTTTGCCAGTAACAGACAAATAAATATTTCCCTTTCTGTCAAAACCGCCTGAATGACCACCAATCGGCGGTGATGAGCGAATAGATGTAGTCACTTAATGGTAGAAGTAGGGACATGCTGCTGCATCAACTCAACGATCCAGTCAATAAAAACGCGCAGTTTAGCGTTGACATGGCGGTTAGGCGGGAATGCCAGGTACAGGGGCATTGGAGCAATACGCCAGCGTTCAAATAGCGGAATCAAGGCACCGCGAGCCTGATGTGCTGCCGCCATATAGACCGGCAGCGCAATCACGCCCAATCCCGCTAGCCCAGCTTCGAGGTAAGCATTGCCATCATCCACAGCAAGCACATAGTTGCCCGTAATTTCAATGCGTTCACTCTCACAGCGCAGTACCAGAGGATCAATCTTACCGGTGCGTGAGGACAAGAATCCCACGATGCGATGGTCCGTGTTTTCCAGCTCTCGCGGATGCGCGGGGGCACCGAGGCGTTCCACATAACTCGGTGCGACGTAAACACCGATTTGCAAATCGCCGACATGGCGCGCGATCAGTGACTGGTCATTGATTTCGCCACCCCGCAGGACGCAATCCACGTTGTCGCCGATCAGATCCACCACCCGGTCACTTACGCCCATGTCAAACTGGATATCAGGGTAGCGCGCGTGAAAAGCCGGTAGCGCGGGCACCAGCACAAGGCGGGCGAGAGGAGTGGGCACATCCACCCTTAGGCGTCCCCTGGGCGTCATCGCCGCACTGGACAGGCTGTTTTCTGCATCTTCCATGTCCGCCAGCAGGCGGATAACGCGCTCGTAGTAGACCGCGCCATCGGGAGTGACGCCGAGCCTGCGGGTGGTGCGATGGAGCAGCTTGACGCGCAGGCGCGCTTCCAGCTGCTGAATAAGCTGCGTCACCGTGGTTTTGCTCATATGGAGCGTTTGGGCAGCCTTTGTGAAGCTGCCTGCCTCCACCACGCGAGCAAAGGCGCGCATCGCATCAAAACGATCCATCCCATGTCCTCTCTTTTCACCGATTGTTTGGATATTACAAACAATGATGGACAAAGTCGCCTGTTTATCCCTCTGCTTCAGCAGCTGTAAAGTCTCTTTACGTTCACCGGGCAGAGTTCGCCCCATTACAAAGGTACACATATGACAACACGCGAAGCCGTTTTTCCCTTCGGACGCCAGGCGCTCTATGAGCGCAATCGCTATTCACCCGCCATCAAATCTGATGGCTTCTTGTTTGTTTCGGGGCAGGTGGGTAGCCGGGAAGATGGTTCGCCTGAAGAGGATATAAAAGCGCAGATCCGTCTGGCGTTTGATAACCTTAATGCTGTTCTCACGGCTGCGGGCTGCACGTTCGATGACGTGGTTGACGTTACCCTTTTTGTTGTCGATCCCGAGTCAAACCTCGACGCTATCTGGAGTGTCCTGCCAGACTATTGGGGGGAAGCACCTTATCCGACGCTGACCGGGATCGGCGTGACGTGGCTGTACGGATTCAAGTTTGAGATAAAGGTGATTGCCAGGCTACCCTGAGCGTTACGGATCTTTCCGACGGTCAAAAGGTAAGTCAGAGGAAAATTTATGAAGGCAGCGGTTTATGACGTGGAAGGCGCTCCCGGCGTCCTGCAATATGTCGATGTTCCGGATCCGGTCGCAGGGCCTGACGATGTCCTGATTTCTGTCGAGGCTATCTCAATTGAAGGGGGAGATCTGATCAACCGACGTTCAACTCCGCCGCCTTTTCCTTCATGGATTGTTGGCTACGCGGCTGCGGGGACGGTGGTTGCCGTCGGGTCGAAAGTCCGTAGCCGCAAGGTTGGAGACAGAGTGACTGCTTTTAGCATGCAGGGATCGCATGCGGAACGTTGGGCTGTGCCTGAGGAACGAACCTGGCTTATACCAGACGGAGTGGATGCAGCAGAAGCGGCGGTGGTACCGATCTCCTTTGGAACCGCATATCACTGCCTCTTCACACGAGGCATGCTCCGGCACGGAGAAACCGTTCTGATTCAGGCAGCAGCGGGTGGCGTGGGGCTCGCGGCCGTTCAGCTTGCCTCACAAGCTGGCGCGACGGTCATCGCCGTGGCAAGCGGAACGCAGCGAAAAAACCGGTTGCTGGAACTGGGGGCCGATCATGTTGTGGATCGTGTAGAGAATAACGTCGTGGAGAGTGTCCTACAGGTCACCCGCGGCACCGGTGTTAACCTCGTCATCGATCCGGTAGGGACGACGTTGCCTGCGTCGCTTTCTGCACTCGCGCCGGAAGGGCGTCTCGTTTTCGTCGGTAATGCGGGCGGTGGCAGCCTGACAGCCGACTTATGGCCGGCAATGCAGTCTAACCAGACGCTCATGGGGGTATTCATGGGCCCCCTTTTTGAAAGGCCTGAGGTTCGGGCAAGCGTGGACGAGATGTTGCAGGCTGAAGCGGCAGGGCGCATCAGGGTTGTCATTGATCGCATCTTCCCCCTGGCTAACGCCGCCGCGGCCCATGAATACGCCGAGACAGCGAAACCGCTTGGCCGTATTGTTATGAAGCCATGATGGGGGGACCTCAACCTGGCTCCGAAATTCTCCCGATGCGGAGGGGAAAATGAAAAGCAAAAAGCCTGCTTTAAAAGCAGGCTTTTCAAATTTGGCTCCTCTGACTGGACTCGAACCAGTGACATACGGATTAACAGTCCGCCGTTCTACCGACTGAACTACAGAGGAATCGTGTGAACGAGGCGCATATTATCGACCTCGGTACGCCTTGTCAAAGGGGAAAACGCGCTTTTTGTTCGTTTGCCGACTATTTCAGCAAATCGCTGATTTTATAGCAAATTCGCGTTGAAATTACACAACGAAATGCGCCGCCCGCAGGCGGCGCGAAGGATCAGAACAGTACGGAGTAGTTCAGACCAAACGTACGTCCGCGGCCTTTATAGGTGTACAGGCCCGGTGCACCGTAGGTTGGGCTATACAGCCCCGGCGCGCGCTGGCCCCAGGCGGTGGTGTAGTCTTTGTCCAGCAGGTTTTCCACGCTGAAGCTGACTTTCCCCACCGGCAGGGCGTAGCTGCCCAGGAAATCGACCGTGTTATAGCCATCGATCTTCTTGCCGTCGGCGTCAGACACGTCAAAGGTCTGCGTGCTCTGCACGCGCAGGGTCCAGTCGCCCGGCGCCCAGTTGACCCATGCGCTGGCTTTCGACGGGCTGGCGCTGTCGACCGTCAGCTTCTCCCACTTCCCGTTTTCGCGGGTTTCAGACTTGATGGCGTTAAAGTTCGCGCCGGTGCTCCAGTCGCTGTCGGTGAAGAAATAGTCCACCTGGCCTTCAATCCCGTAGATACGACGCTTGTCGTCTTCCAGGTTGATGGTCATATCTGTCTTGTTGATGGTGATGGTTTTATCCGAGAGCGAGTAATACGCCGCGACCTGCGTGCGCAGGTTGTCACCGGTGAAGCGCCAGCCCAGCTCGTAGGCGTTGACCTTGATGCCGTCCAGCGTTGAGTCGTTGACGTTTACGCTGTTCAGCAGGCGATAGTGGCCGTTGCTGAGTTGGTAGGTGCCGGAGCCGTAGTACTTCGCCAGGTCAGGAATTTCAAAGCCCTGGGAGAAGTTAAACCACAGCTGCTGCTGTTCGGTCAGACGACCGAGGATCCCGGCGTTAAACAGGAAGTTGTTGTAATCGGTTTTCCCGCCCGGCACCGCGTCGGCGGAGGTGGCTTTCCCGGTGGCGATGGCTTGCTGCTGGGCGTAGCCAACAAAATCATCCACCTTGTTTTCGGTGTACTGGTAGCGCACGCCGCCGCTCAGAGTGATGGCGTCAATGTCATAGCTCGCCTGCAGGAACGGAGCGAGGTTGGTGATGCTGTAGCCAGGATAACGGCCCACGTTGTAGGCGTTGTCCAGCTCCATGCCGCCGCTCGCCGCCGCTTTGCTCAGGTCAAAGAACTGCTGGTTGGCATCGAACGTTTCGTGGTCGGCATCGACACCCCAGGTCAGCGTCAAATCGTCCACCGGCTTGCTGTTCAGCGTCAGCTTGCCGCCGTAAAAATCGGTTTTCTGCTGCGACGCGCCGATGCTGCTCACCACGCCTTTGGTCAGGGTCGGGAACGGGTAGTAGGTCAGGCTCTCGTCACGGTAGTAAATCTGCGCGACCAGATCCTGGCCCCAGAAATCAGTATTGGAGTACTGCAGGTTAATCAGATGGCGCTCGGTGCCCGGCACGCGGTCAGAGTCGAGATTATCCTTGTTGTACGCGGTGGCATCGCCCGTTACCGCCGAGAAGTTCTTCCCGAGATACAGCCCATGCTTGCCGTCGGATTCGCTCTTGTAGTACTGGGTAGTGAGCTGCAGCTGCTGGTGATCGTCGATGTTGAGGGTGCCTGTTCCCATCACATCAATACGGTCGGAATACTGGAGGCCGGTCTGGGTGTTGTCGATGATCACCTCGTCGCCGTTGCCGTCATACCAGCCGCCGTAGCGCTGATACGACACCGACAGACGACCGGAGGCGTTGTCATTGCCGCCGCTGACCGCAGCCGACACGTTCTCATCGTGGTCATTGTGGCTGTTAAACCCGCTTTTTGCTCCGGTCTGGAACTCAACTTCGGTCTCCGGCTGGCCCTTTTTGGTGACGATGTTCACCAGGCCGCCGGTGCTGCCGCCGCCGTACAATGACGTGGCGCCGGAGATGACTTCGATGCGGTCAATGTTGAACGGGTCGATGGAGTCGAGCTGGCGGCTGTCGCTGCGGGACGAGTTCAGGCGTACGCCGTCCACCATCACCATCATGGAGCGGCCGCGCAGGTTCATGCCGTAGTTGGTACGCCCCTGGCTGCTGACGTCCATGCCCGGGATCAGCTGCGCCAGCACCTCTTTAATCTCTTTCCCGCCCTGAACCTGCTGCTCGATCTCAGAGCGTTCAATGACCCAGGTGGTCTGCGCCATCTCGGCCACGCTGCGGTGCGCGCGGCTGGCAGAGACCACGATATTTTCTTCCTTTTGTTCTTCCGCCCACGCAGAGGTAGAAAGCATTGCAAGCAAGCAAGGATTTAAAACCCAAAGATGAGAACGTTTCATTGTTATGTTGATCCTGATTGTGTGTGTCAGTACTCAGTGGTTTTTGCTAACGATTTAAAAACCTGGCTGCTCTCCGGGCTGGTGGTGCTCCGCCAGTGGATAACGCCAGGGGTGGTGGCCAGTTCAAACGGCTCGTCGGCATGTGCGCGATTCAGAATTCGCGCCGCGCGCCAGGCCATCAGGCTGAGCTGGGGTTCGGCAATGCCGAGACGGTGCATCCCGGCGTTCACGGCGAACAGGCGGTTGCTCTGCGGACCGTCCCATTCGAGGGTGAAATCGTTGTTAATGCAGAACGCTTCGTCCGCATCCAGATGCAGGCGGTGAGACAGCGGCGCGAGGAACGCGGGCTGCACGGCGCGGTAGCCGGTGGCAAAAATCACCACGTCGCTCTCCAGCTGCTCGTGGCCGCCGTCGAGGTGATGCTGAATGCTCAGGCGATGTCCGGTTTCCTGACGCGTCAGGGCCGTCACCGAGCGGGACGGCATCAGGTGTGCCCAGGGTTTTTCACGTAGCACTTCGAAGCGGTGATACATGGCGCGGTAAATCGCCAGCAGGGACTCGGTGGTGATGCCGTCGGAGGTCATCTTCTGCTCGTGCAGCATCTGACGACGCGACTCTTCACCGAGCGTGGAGAAGCTGTCCACGTACTCCGGCGTGAAATACTCGTTAGCAAAGGCGGCTTCATCCAGTGCGTTGTAGTTATTGCGGCGCGAGACCCAATTCAGGCTCAGCGGCTGGCCCCATTCGCCGCGGAAAATATTCAGGAACAGGTCGGCGCCGCTCTGGCCGCCGCCGACAACGGTGACGCGCTTGCCGGCGAGATCCGGCGTGCGCAGCATCATCTCGCTGGCGTGGAAGCAGGTATCGTCCTGCGCCGTGACGCAGTCAGGCAGGTTGATCTGTTTGCCAATCCCCACGCAGACGTGGCGCGCCAGGAAGCGGTCGCGCTGGGTCACCACCTCAAACAGGCCGCGTTGCTCATCAAAGCTCACCTGCTGCACCTGCTGGCTGAAGGCGAGGTTGGTGAGGTTGTCTGCCGCCCAGCACAGGTAGTCGGCAAACTCTTCGCGGGAAACCGTGCGCTGCTCGGTGGTCAGGAAGCGGTAGAACTTTTTGCGCTGCACCAGGTAGTTCAGAAAGCTGTGGCGGTTGGTCGGCTCCACGGCGCTGACCAGATCCTTCAGGAAGCTGGTCTGCATGTGGCAGTCCGGCACCATCATGCCCGGGTGCCACGAGAAGTGCGGTTTACGCTCAAGGAACAGCGAGCTAAAGCCGTCCAGACCTTCTGCGAGGGCGGCGACGCTGAGGTTAAACGGGCCAATACCAATGCCGATGAAATCATAGGTTTTCATTGCGCGGACTCCCGGGAGGCCAGAAAAAGAGGGTTATCAAGATCGGTAACGTAGTTCGGCAGCATGCGGCTGCCGCCGTCGTGTTCGGAGAAGGTCAGTTTGACCGGGTTGAGGATCACGCGAATAATCTGCGGCTTAAACAGATCGAATTTCGCAAAGCGCTCCGCAAGCTCCGGATGCGCGGCCATATAGCGGTGCAGCACCCCGGCGAGGATCTGATAGAAACGCGTTTCGCTGACGCCGCTTTGCAGCGTGAGGCGTGAAATAAAGCGCAGCACCGTCACAAAGTTGCCGGTTTGCAGGTCGTGGATGATGTAATCCGCGCTCAGGCGCGCCGTCACCGCTTTTACCTGTTCCGGCAGGCTCTGAGCCTGCGGGAAATCCTCGTCCACCAGGCGCATATCGCCCTGGAAATCCTTAAGCAGGATCCGCTGCGGGACGTAGTCCTTCATCACCAGCGTCACGTTCTGGCCGTGGGCAATCAGCGCCACGCCGTAGCGGCAGAGCAGGTGGTAGAACGGGATCACCGTTGCCTCAAACAGCTTTTCCAGCCACGCTTCGGCGGTTAACCCCGAGCGCGTGATCCACGCGTCGATCAGCGGACGCCCGGCGTTGTCGGTTTCCATTAGCGCCGCCATCAGCACCGCCTGTTCGCCGTCCTGCAGATAGCAGGATGGGTTCTCGCGCCAGATCACGCCCAGCATCTCCTGGTAGCGGTAGGGCGCTTTCGGCAGCGCCGCGTAGCCCGGATGCGACAGATACCCGGCGGCGGGTTCGCCCAGCACCTGCGCGCCAGAGCGGATCAGCGTGGCGTCAGCGGCGAACTGCTGCTGCAGCCAGCGCGAGGCCAGAGGACCGGCGGCAATGTACTTGCCCGGAATGCCGCGATAGCAGGAGGTGTTGTAGATGGTCAGCGGCAGCTTGATGTCATACGGCGCGCGACGGCTGGCGTTGGTGAGCGTGCGCAGGGACTGCTGGGCCAGGTACTCATCGCCAAACTCGCCCAGCTCAACCATTTCACCGCGCGCCAGTTGCGCAAGAAAATGAATGGCAATTTTTTGCTGCCACTGCCACGGGTGCAGCGGCACGGGCAGCCAGCCGTCGTCGAGACCCAGCGCTTGCCAGCGAGCGTCAAACCGGGCGCGCTCGGCATCATCCATGGTGCTGGCCAGCAGAGCGTGAATGTCGCAATCGGCGTCGCTGCTCCAGACCAGATGTTCACGCTGGACGGCGACCCAGTGCAGGCGGAAGCGCCCGCGGTATTCCGGCGCGTACTGGCGCAGCGCGTCCAGACCCCAGCCGCGGCGGCCTTTGTTGAAAATAAACTTCGGGTGGCCGCTCATCAGACACTGTAATTCGTCCGGGTCGAGGTGGATCAGCGCGTCCGCGTCCAGCGCTTCACGCGCCTGCAGCAGCAGCATGTCGCCGCGCAGCGTGGCGTAGAGATCTTCCATGTGCTCCGCCGTTTGTGCGTCGCTCATCTCCAGCACCGTCGTCAGCTGCAGCAGCGCGCTTTCCGCTTCCACGGCGGCGCCGCTGGCGGTGGTCAGGCTGTCCGGGTCGATATGCAGCCAGCCCCAGATCCCGCGCGCGGCGCGAAACTGCCAGGACTCGGTGCCCATGGCGATGCGCCAGCCGTCCGACGAAACCGGCTCGGCGCGCAGGGTGCGTTCGTATTCCAGCTCCGCGAGGATCTTCGCCACCATCTCGCGGTTCACTTTCTGCCAGAGCGCGTTCACAGGCCCACCTCGCTGAAGAAGCGGTGACGCTGGCTCATGATGAGGCGCGAGCGCTTGTGCGGGAAGTCGAACTCTTTCACCGTGTCGAAACCGGCGGAGGCCAGATGGCGGAACAGGCGCTGGTTGTCGAAGCGCGGCTCGGCCACGATGCGCGCGGTGCGCGGTTCATCGAGATACAGATAGTGGCTCAGGCCGCGCAGCCAGCTGCGGATATACTGCGCGCCGCGCCATTTTTCTTCGCCCACCAGCATGTGCAGCCCGCGGTCAAACGGCTGCCAGCGGTAGTGACGGCCAATGCGGTCTTCTGCCGCCCAGTAGAGTTCAAAATAGCCAAACGGCTGGTCGTCGAAGCAGCCGATAACCGGGTAGCAGTAGGTCGAGTCAAGCTGGCGGCGCAGGTAGTTTTCCTGCTCGGCCTGCGGGCCCGCCATCTCCCAGAAGGCGTTCACGCGCGGGTTATTCATCCATTGAGTGAAACGCTCGCCGTCCAGCGCCACGTCCGCCACGCGGAAGCTTAAAGTGCGCTTGATTTGCGGATCGTAACGGCGATACACCTCGCCCTGCGGGCGACGAGGACGCAGCGGGAAGTAAAGCTGGCGGCTCTCATCAAACTGCATCCCACCGCTTGCCTGCGGACGTTCGCCTTGCAGCCACAGCGGCAGCTGCCAGAAGGTTGCACGCGCCAGATAATCCCCGTGGGCCTGGCTAAACAGCGCCTGCGCCTGGGGTTCATCCTGCCAGTCCGCCCACGGCAGGGTAATGCCGGTCAGGGCCGGCGCGGCAACAAACAGCTGATCGAGGGCTTCCACCAGCCAGCCGGCCGGGATCCCGGTCAGACGCTCCAGCACCGCGCTGCCGTCAAGACCCAGCGTCAGCGGCAGATTTTGTTCCGTTGCGGTGCAGCGAAAGCCGTAGCCGGAATGGACGATATTCGCGATGGCCATCACGCCTTCTCCTTGTAAAACGGGTTGCTAAAGTCGAAATAGATCACCGCCGGATCGACGATGGTGTTCTCATTGCGATCGTGCAGGTAGCAGAAGAAGTTGCCTTTGCAGTTCCAGGTCGGGCTGTCGAGCACGTAGTCGAGGCAGCGGGTCTGCTTCGCCGTCGTGCGCAGCCCGGCCAGCGCGTCACGCACGCGGGACATCAGGTGCTCTTCGCTGTCGAAACCGGCGGCGGCGAGAGCGGCGGTGACGGCAAGGGTGGAGTTCAGCAGCAGGTAATAAGGGAAGTAGCGCAGCAGCTGGCTTTCACCGAAGCGGTTTTCCACGTCGGTTTCGCCCGCCTCTTTCAGCCACGCGTCGGCCCCTTCGGTCCAGGCGCTGCCCTGGCAGTCGCGGTAGATCAGCCCGACGGGGAAATCCTGCTGCATCTCAACGAGGATATTTTGCTGGTGCGCCAGCAGCACCAGACCGTAGTCCGCCTCGGCGCTGAACAGCGGAAGCAACACGCGGTCGCAGTAGGCGTCCAGCCAGCAGCGGGCGGCCTGAGCGAGCGGTAAATCCAGACGCTGGCTAAGACGGCGTACCGCTGCGGCCAGCAGGCTGTCGCCGCCGTCAGGCGCGGCCTGCGTCAGGCTGACCAGCACGTTGGTCTGGGTGTCTGGCGTATCGAACAGCAGGTTAACGCGCAGGGCCATCAGGCTCTCTTCCTGAATGACGCCGTTTTCATCACGCAGTCCCGCCCAGCCGTCTTCCTGCATCACGCGCATGGTCGGGTAGCGGGCCTGTAAATCTTGCCAGCGTTCTGTTTTTGCCAGCCGCGCCAGGCGCATACCGCGCTTAACCTCTTTGACCGACAGCGTGCGCACGGAGTTGGTCAGGCGCACGCTGAGGGAGAATTTAATCATGTCGCTGTTGGTTTCGCTGTACAACGAGCGTGAGGAGCTGGTGGGCAGCCACTGTGCGCCCGCTTCACCCAGGTCCTGTAATGAACCGTTTGCCGCCAGACGCTGACACCAGTCCTGCTCCAGCAGATAGTCGGCCTGCCACGGATGCATCGGCAGCAGCCAGCGGGTGTCGGTGAAGTGGCCGAGCAGATCGGGCGCGCTCTGGGCGGCGAAGCGCAGCAGACGCTCGCGCAGGGAGACGTTCAGGCTGTCGCCGGCAACGAGCGTGCTCTCAACGGCAAACCAGCGCAGCGGGAAGCGGGAGCCGAAATCCGGCAGATACCGGCGCGCCTCGGTTTCGTTGAACGGCTCGTGGGATTTTGGCGCAGGGTGAAACGCGTGGCCCACCAGCAGCGCCTGTTCCGCTTCGGCAAACGTCAGCGGCTTGTCTCGCAGCGTTGCCCAGCCGTGGCGCAAATCAATCGCCTGCCAGGTATGGGCATGGCTTTCCAGCGCGCGCTGTTTAAAACGAGTCAGCGTATCGGCATCCAGTGAGCCTTTTACTGAGGGTTTTTCAAGAATTAAATCAATCAGTTGAGTGAAAGTGACGGCGTCACCACTGTCGCTATCGCTCTGAATAAGCGTTGCCGGGAAACGGTACTGATGGTGCTGGGTTGGGGAGAAATAGCGTACCGGAACCCGAAGGGCCTGGGAGGAAGAGAGTGGAATATGAATGTGCGCTAACTCATCCGCTGCGGCTGCAGGGAGATAGCGCCAGTCCTTCGTTTCGCGTAACAGGGCGTTTAAAAAACACTGGGCTGCAACGTCTGTACCGGCAGAGCGGGGCAGAGCACGCATAGATGTACCTCATTCCATGACTGATAATAATTCTCGTTATGATATTCATTCTGTTTACAGTGGCAACTATTTTTGCAATATTTGTTTTCATTAACTTCATAATTTCCACACATTTATTGACACTATGTTCACATTTTCATGCGCGCTGATTCTGAAACGTTGACCGAAAATATCACCTCCAAAGCCAACTGGCCCCTGGCGCTCTGCGCGGGCCTGCTGGGCATCGGGCAAAACGGTTTGCTGGTCATGCTTCCGCAGCTGGTGACCCTGACCGGACTTTCACTCTCGGTCTGGGCCGGGCTGCTGATGTTCGGCTCCATGCTTTTCTTACCCGCGTCCCCCTGGTGGGGACGCCAGAGCGAGCGCCGCGGCTGTAAGGTCGTTATGGTGGCCTCCCTCAGCGGCTATCTCGCCAGCTTTGGCGTCATGGCGCTGGTGGTCTGGGCGATGGCGGCAGGGAGGCTGGAAAGCACCTGGGGGCTGGCGGGGCTGATCCTCTCGCGTCTGCTGTATGGCCTGACGGTGTCGGGCATGGTGCCTGCCGCGCAGACGTGGGCCATTCAGCGTGCGGGCCTGGATAAACGCATGGCGGCGCTGGCAACCATCAGTTCCGGCCTAAGCTGCGGCCGCCTGCTGGGGCCTCCGCTGGCGGCGCTGATGCTCAGCGTTAACCCGGTCGCGCCGCTCTGGCTGATGGCGATCGCGCCGTTAATCGCTCTGCTGCTGGTGCTGCGCGAGGTGGCGGATCCGCCGTTGCCGCCGGTGGCACACCAGGCGACCCGTCTGCAGATGTCCATGCTGCCGTTCCTGCTGCTGGCGATGCTGCTGGCGGCGCTGGTGAGCCTGATGCAGCTCGGCCTGTCACCGCACCTCAGCCCCTTGCTGGACGGCAACGCCCGGGATATCAGCCATCATGTTGCGCTCCTGCTGAGCCTGGCCGCGTTGGCTACGCTCGCGGCACAGTTTCTGGTGGTTCGCCCACAGCACTTCAGCCCGGTAACATTGCTCTGCATCGCGGCGACGTTGATGGTGGCCGGGCTTGGGCTGATGGCTGTCGCCGGTTTAGCGCTGTTCTACGTGGGGATTGTTATCACGTCACTCGGGGCGGCGATGGCTACGCCGGGCTATCAGCTGCTGCTAAACGATCGGCTGACCACGGGGAAAGGGGCTGGCGTTATCGCCACCAGCCATACGTTAGGCTATGGCGTCAGCGCGCTGCTGGTGCCGGTCGTGACGCGCTTTTACGGGGAGCAGTCTTTAACGGTGGCCGCATGGGGAATGGCGTTGCTGTTTTTAGTCCTGAGCATAGGGGTATGGTCAACCGCGCGTACCCCTGCTGAAAAAGCTTAATGGACCTGGCGGGAGGAATGCCCGCCGGACGCCTCATTTTGCCGCAGGCGCTGGAGCGGATCCTGCTGATAAAACTGGCTGAAACGCTGCCACAGCGCCGGGAAACGGGGCGCGAAGAGTTCGGGGGCGCTGAAGAAGTACTCCGAGAGCACCGCAAAGCACTCGGCGGGGTCAGTTGCCGCATAGGCATCAATGCTGGCCGCGCTTTCGCCCACCAGATCGATCTCATCCTGGATGTTATCCATTGCCGCATGCAGGTCGTGCTCCCATCCTGCGACTTCACGTAGCGGAATAAAAGGCACGCCGCTGGCGCGATCGCCGTTGCGGGTATCAAGCTTATGCGCCACCTCGTGAATAATCAGATTAAAGCCCGAGGCGTCGAACGAGTCCTGAATGTCGAGCCAGTTGAGGATAATTGGCCCCTGCTGCCAGCTTTGTCCGGACTGCACCACCCGCTGGTTGTGTACCAGCCCGATATCATCCTCCCACTCGTCATCGACGACGAACGGTGCAGGATAAATCAGCACTTCATGAAAACCATCCAGCCACTCAATGCCGAGCTCCAGCACCGGCAGGCAGAAAAGCAGGGCGATGCGGGCGTTTTTCAGCGGATCAAGCTCGAACCCCTGCAGCGGCACCAGACGTTTTTGCTGCAAAAAACGATCCGCCATCTGAACCAGTTTCGATTGTTCATCCGGCTTAAGATTCGCCAGAACAGGGATCGCCAGCGCGTCATCCCACGGCAGCGCCATATCCCGGCCAGCCTCATTCGTTTTCCAGGGCCACTTAATCATCACTTTGCTCGCAAACTCGTCACTTGAACACAAAGGGGAACGTTATCATTGCAACACTTACAGCCCGAATAAACTATCATTTCGTACGTAGCGGTGGGTAGCGCTTTGCAGGCATCACCTTCATTTTGTGACGTCTGTCGTAGCCTTTATCCGCAGGTGGGGTGAATAAATCAGTACGGTATTGAAAAGATGAGCGATTTCAAAGGCAACAAGCAGGAACTGCCCAGGCGGCTGTGTGTGCACTGCCAGCGGCCCATGACGTGGCGCAAAAAATGGGCGAAATGCTGGGATGAGGTCAAATACTGTTCCGAGCGTTGCCGCAGGAGCCACCGTTGACCGAGCTGCGTCTGATCCTGGGCGATCAGCTTAATCCGCATCACAGCTGGTTTGATACCCGCAGTCCGAACGTCATTTACGTGATGCTGGAGTTGCGGGCGGAAACCGCATACGTGCTGCATCATGCCCAGAAAGTTATCGCTATCTTCGCCGCCATGCGGGCGTTTGCCTCAGCGTTGAAAGAGAAGGGGCATCGGGTAAGGTATGTCCGGCTCTCTGACGGTTCAAACCGCGGCGCGCTGGAAGAGAATCTCAACGCGCTTGTTACGCATTACAGCGCCGGAAGGGTGTTGTGGCAGGAGCCCGACGAATGGCGTCTTGATGCGCAGCTGCAGGCGTGGGCGAAAACAGCGTCCGTCGAAACAGCCTGCGTCAGCAGCGAGCATTTTTTCACCCCCCGGGACGCGGTAAGCACGTTTTTTGCGTCGCGTAAAAGCTGGCGAATGGAATACTTTTATCGGGAAATGCGCCGTCGGCACGGGATTCTCTTGACCTCTGAAGGCGAGCCGGAAGGGGGGAAATGGAATTATGATGCTGAAAACCGCAGGCGCTGGTCCGGCGAGCCACCCGCACCGGGTGACTCGCGCCCCCGCCAGGATCGTTCAGCCTTGTGGGCAGAGATCCAACGCTGCGGCGTAAAGTCCTTCGGCGAACCGCAGGCCGACAATTTTCGCTGGCCGCTCAACCGTTCGGAAGCCAAAGCCAGTCTGGATGCGTTTATTTCTCACGTGCTCCCGCAGTTTGGAAACTGGCAGGATGCGATGCACGCGGAAGAACCTTTTCTTTTTCATTCGTTAATTTCTTTTGCGCTGAATACCAAAATGCTTAATCCCCGGGAAGTGGTGGCCGCCGCCCAGCAGGCTTGGCGTTCTGGCCACGCGCCGCTGCCTGCCGTTGAAGGGTTTATCCGACAAATTCTCGGCTGGCGGGAGTACGTGCGCGGGATCTACTGGTCGCAAATGCCGGGCTATCGCGAGTTGAATGCCCTGGAGCAGCACGCCCCGCTGCCGGACTGGTTCTGGACGGGCAAAACGCAGATGCGCTGCCTGGCGCATGCCGTTGGGCAATCGCTTACCGAGGCTTACGCCCACCATATCCAGCGCCTGATGGTGATCGGGAACTTTAGTCTGCTCAGCGGCCTGTCGCCGCAGGCGGTTCATGAGTGGTATCTGGGGGTCTATATTGATGCGTTTGAATGGGTGGAGCTGCCCAATACTCTCGGCATGAGCCAGTTTGGCGATGGCGGGTTACTGGCCAGTAAGCCCTATGTCTCAAGCGCATCCTACATTCATAAGATGAGTAATTACTGTCAGGGATGTCGGTACCAGCACAACCAGCGCACCGGAGAACTGGCGTGCCCGTTCAATGCCCTCTACTGGGATTTCTTTGCGCGCAACCGGGCGCGCCTCGGTAACAATCCCCGCCTGGGCATTGTCTATAAACAGCTTGCCGATATGAAGGAAGAGGAACGGCAGGCGATTGCTGACCAGGCCGGGCGCATTCGCCTCAATCTCAACGACCTCTGACCTATTTCAACACCGCGCCGGTTGCGGAAGGTCAATAAGACGCTATTATTTTTGACTTTGTTGCTTTCCCTGACAGGACATCCAGACGCTATGCCCGTGAATTTCGACCTTAACGATCTCTATGCCTTCAGGGCGTTAGTGGAATACGGTAACTTCCGTGTCGCCGCTGAATCAATCTGCATATCCCAGTCGGCGCTGAGCCGCAGGATCGAAAAGCTGGAAGCCGCGCTGGGAACCAGGCTGTTTGACCGAACCACCCGCCGCGTCGCCCTGACGTTATACGGGCAAAACTTTGCTGAACGCTCAGCACAGCTGCTCGACAACGTGGAATCAATGCTGGCGGATGTCGATAAGGCCAGTGAAGAGCGGACGGGGCTGATTACGGTCGCCGCTGTACCTTCCGCCGCCTGTTACTTTATGCCTGATGTGATCCGTCGCTTTCAGTCCCGCTTTCCGCGCGTTCGCATTAAGCTCATCGACAGCAGCGCGGGGAATGTGATTGACGCCGTGGCCCGAAGCCAGGCGGATTTTGGCATCTGCTTTGCTGGAAACTTGCCGTCTGAAATTGAATTTTTCCCGCTGGTGGAGGATGTCTACGTTGTGGCGTGCAGAAAGGACCACCCGCTGGCGCAGAAGAGCCACCTGACCTGGCAGGCGTTTTACCAGCAGGACTATATCTCCCTTGATAAAACGTCGGGGAACCGCAACCTGCTGGATCGGATGCTGGGGGATATCATTCCCGAGCGCCCCAGCGTCTGCGAAACGCGCCACGTCACCACGATGCTCGGTATGGTAGAGGCGGGGATCGGCATTGCCGCCGTTCCCGCCATGTCGATGCCGACGTCAGAGTACACGCCGCTGACGCATCTGCCGCTGGTGGCGCCGGAAGTTAAACGTACCGTGGGGCTTATCCGGCGCCGGGGGCGCATCCAGTCTTATATCGCGGCTGAACTGGAAAAAGAGATCACCGAGCGGTATCGCCGGACGTAACGGGGATCATCCCCGTCTTCTCGATGACGGCGCGTGAGGGCGGTGAGGCGAGATAGGTCAGCAGCGCTTTCCCCTCGTCAGGATGTTCAGCGTGACGGGTGACCGCACCCGCGAAGCGCGTGATGTACTGCAGATTATCCGGGATTTTACCGATAAAGGTGACGCCCTGAACCGGCAGCAGCTCGCTCACCTGCTGGAAGCCCACGGCGTATTTCCCTTTTGCCACTTCCGAAGCAACCGGAATGCGTTCGACCATCGTTGCTTTAGCCGCCGCCTCCTTTTCAATCCCTAGTTTCTTGAACAACGTCTGGCTGACATACCTGCCGCTGGCGCTGTCTGAATAGGCGATGGAGCTGGCCTGAAGCAGCGCGTTACGTAGCGTCGCCTCGCTGCTGATATCAGGGACATCCGCCCCTTTTTTCACCACCATTCCGACGGGGGAGTCCGCAAGTTCGGTTCGCGAACCCGGCTGGGTCTGGCTGGTTTTTTCGAGCTTCGCCAGCGCATCGCCCACCATAATCACCACGTCGGCTTTCTCGCCGCGCGCGAGCCGGTTTGGGATCGCCTGCGGCGTAGCGCCCATTGACGGACCGGGAATAATCACGATGGTATCGCCGGTCTGGCGTTCATATTCCGGTGCCAGCTTTTCAAGGGCGGCTTTGAAACCGCCTGAAATCATCACTTTCACCTCCTGAGCGCAGGCATTGGCGCTCAGGAACGTCAGCATCAGCGCGGTGGCGGCATAACGAGAAGTGCGAGTCATGCGGCCCCCTGCGACTTAACGGTGTTTTGCACCGATACCGCGCGACGACGGTAGAGGTAGAGGGTTGCCAGCAGGGCACACACCGCGGCGAAGCTCATCCAGTAGCCCGGCGAGGCTTTGTCACCAGTGTATTCAATCAGCGCGGTGGACATCACCGGGGTAAAGCCGCCGAAGATCGCCGTTGCGAGGCTGTAAGCCAGAGAGAACCCTGCCACGCGGACTTCAGCGGGCATAATTTCCGTCAGCGCCGGGATCATCGCCCCGTTATACAGCCCATACAGGAAGGAGAGCCACAGCAGGACGCTCAGCATCATGGAGAAGCTTGGCGCATCAGCCAGCAGCGTCAGGGCCGGGTAGCTGGTGGCCAGCGCCAGCAGGGTCATGGCAATCAGCACCGGTTTACGCCCGAAGCGGTCCGACAGCGCGCCGCCCACCGGCAGCCAGATGAAGTTAGAGATCGCCACCAGCAGCGTGACCAGCAGGCTGTCCGAGGCGCTCAGCATCAGCACTTTTTTGCCGAAGGTTGGCGCGTAGACGGTGATCAGGTAGAACGCGGTGGTGGTCATCGCCACCATCAGCATGCCCGCGACCACCACCTGCCAGTTGCCAAGCAGCGTTTTAAAGACCTGACGCATCTCCAGATGATGGCGGCGCGCGCTGAACTCTTCCGTCTCCTCCAGCTTGCGGCGCAGGAAAAAGATAAACGGCACGATTAAACAGCCGAACAGGAACGGGATACGCCAGCCCCATTCACGAATGGCGCTCTCTTCCATCAGCGCGTTCAGGGCAAAGCCCATCGCCGCGGCGACCATAATGGCAACCTGCTGACTGCCGGACTGCCAGCTGGTATAGAACCCTTTGCGGCCCGGCGTGGCGATTTCAGCGAGATAGACCGAGACGCCTCCAAGCTCCGCACCGGCGGAAAAGCCCTGCAGCAGACGGCCCGTCAGTACCAGCAACGGTGCCCAAAGCCCGATGCTTTGATAGGACGGGATCAGCACGATCAGGAAGGTGCCTGCCGCCATGATGGAAAGCGTCACGATCAGCCCTTTGCGGCGACCGACCTTGTCAATATAAGCCCCCAGCACAATGGCCCCGACTGGACGCATCAAGAAGCCCGCGCCGAAGACCGCGAAGGTCATCATCAGCGACGCAAATTCACTGCTCGCCGGGAAGAACGTGTGGGCGATGTAGGTGGCGTAGAAGCCGAAAAGAAAGAAATCGAATTGTTCAAGAAAGTTGCCGGACGTCACGCGAAGTATCGCGCCCGCCTTAGAGCGTACGGTTGCAGGTGAGGTTGAGGAAAACATGGTTATCTCCAGTTTATTGTTGACGTTTTACGCGTCTGTTTCTGAAAACTGGATCAGTGAGGGAAAATTAATAAGCGCAAATTACACATAAGCTGATGCGTGACATGCATCAATCCTTCATGGTGTAGCTGGATGACTATAATTTACAATAAGTTAACATCTATTTAATTATATGGTTACGATAGGAGGGCGGCATTTTGCTATTACGGTTATGTGACATTGCGCATTTGTCTCTGGACGGTTTGAACCGACGGGGCCTGCACCGCATGGATTTTTTTCTCCGGCCAGTAAAATCCCTGCGCCAGATCGGCCCCCGCCAGCAATGCCGCTCTGACGTCTCGCTGACTCTCAACCCCTTCCGCAAGGACGAACGTTCCGAAACGTCGTGCTTCAGCGATCAGGTGCGCTAAACCCGCGCTATCGTTGCGATACTGCTGGAACGCAGCGCAGTCGAGTTTCACCCCATCGAATTCCAGCCCGCTATCGGCAAGCGTACTGCCATAGTCGCTGAGATAATCATCGAGCCAGACCTCCATACCGGCATGCCGAAGACGCCGGAGATTTTTATCCAGTAATGCGAGCCTGGTCGCGTCAAGACGGGCGATTGCCATTGGGTCCTGAAGCTCAACGACCCCCGGTAAAGGGCCTTGCAGAAGCGCCGCGGTCCCCTCTTCGCTGGCGAGAATGGCTGTGGTGAGGTTAACAAAGAGCTTTACGGTGATTTTTTGACTTTCAAGCGTCTTGAGCTGCCACGTTCTCAACTGCAGGAGTTGGGCGGATGAGCACTGTTCAAACCACTCTGCAATATTGACCTCAGTGGGAGGCTCAGACAGCACTTCATATCCACAGAGTTGCCTCGTAGTGAGTGACATTATGGGCTGCAGCCGAATAGTAAAACGTTTCATGACGACGTGAGTGTGCGATTTTATAGGTGATTAATTCTATATCTCTCCCTTTATTTAATGAGGTTAATCTTTGTGAACAGTGTAAAAATAGTTTTTTATACTGGTCTGGATGCCTTTTATCGGCCCGTTTAATGTTTTTCTGCGTCTGTTTATCCCTTGTTCATCATTTGTTGTTTTTGAGTTAAGTTAGTCAGTCTGCTCAGTAGTGTAATTAAAAAAGTCAGAAAGAATTGTAAATATTTAACCGGCCATCAAAGTACAATTGCGCTATTTTTAATCGCCTTAATCACAGGAGCCAAAACGGCAGAACGGAAGGTGATATTGTTGGTATACAGGCGATCTTTTCTTATATACGACTGATTTTTCGACAGGTTTATTGAGGCGAATGAGCGATGTTAGGTCTGAGCTGTATTTATGATGTGATTTTTAAGGATAAATCTCACCTAAAATTGATTTGGATCAATTTTAAACTGTATTTTCAGTTTTTTCTCACCTTAAAGATGAATCATGCGATATATCAAAATAACCACTGCTTTACTTAACTTGTTGAATATTAATGAATTTTACTTTCAAGGTTATAGTGCTGAGTACACATTAAGCGTTCAGATATGCCCCTTTCTTAATTTAATAATTCTGATTATTCCTGAATATTCCTGATTGCTGAAATAGAGTCGGGTAAGGCGATTAAAATTTATTAATATTTTTCAAGATTAAAATATTAAATTTTTGTTGTTTTTAGTAAATGATGCGATAACTTGTCTGTGATACAGTACAAAATTCTGACTATGGGGCCTGCACTGTGTAATGTATCCTGGACTTCGCAAAAAAAATAAACTTAACAAGATGAAAATATTAAAAATGATCTGCGTCACGTGCCCAAGCGAGGTAACGCGTCAGGAGCCATTTCGCGCATGCCCGGAGGAAAACTTACTTAATAAGAGTTTATGCATATGAAATTTATAATGAATAAGCAGATAATATTTGACTCAGATATGAGTACGCTGGGCCTCGAAGGTTCTCAGGATGAGTTGATTCAAATCTCGAACCCTACGAAGAGACTTTTATTGTTGCTTATTGCCCATAAGGGAGAGGCAATAAAAAGGGAAGTAATATTTAAGAAAGTCTGGGACGACTATGGCATGGTTTCCAGCAACAATAATCTTAACCAGTGCGTAAGTAAGTTACGTAAGATTATGAAGAATCTTGGCATGGATGAGGAGGTGATTGTCACCGTACCCAAAATAGGCTTTATGCTGCATCAGCACGTTGACATCGAAAAATGCTCAGAGCCGGTTGACGTCATCATGGGGGCCCCTTCAGAAACCGAAACCGCTTATATTGCCAACGGACGTTTACTAAAAGGCAAAACTGCCGAAAGCAGCGCGGGCGAAGTATCTCGCTGGCGTAAGATGAAAACAGGAATAGTAAATCAGCTGGTGCTTTTTTTCGCTGTTGTGGCGCTGGGCGGGGCTGCAGGATTCTGGGTTGCCAGTAAGCCCGTTGAACGTAATGAGATTTACATGGGAAATGCTGGCTCCTGTAAGGTCATGATGTCTGAACAGGCGCTGGACAGTATAACCAATCCTGACGTAAAGAAGGTCGTGATGGATTTAGCAGTAAAGCTTAACCCCGTCTGTAAGAGTAATGAGTATGTCCTGATCATCAAAAGCAGTACGTTCAAAACGTATTCTTCCAATCTCTCGCGTCTCTATTTTATGCGTTGCGGCATGTTGAGTGACGGCAAAGAAGAGATATGCTGGGGGTTATTGCCACCACGCTGAGCGCATTATCCTTTATTTTCCCGGTATTCGCCGGGAATTTAATCTTCCCTCCTGATTACCGGTTTAATTCTCCCAGAGAATCAACATCCTTTTCTCATTCAAAATCTTGAGAAAAGCATAATTTCTTTTTTTTCTCCCTCGCTGGCGCATAAGTAATCACTGCAATTATGACGCGACTGGCATAAAAAGCTTCATCGCACATTAAATTACCTCGTTGGTAGCATTATAATCTTAAGTTTTGCGATTTAATGGTTAATTATTTTTGTAATAGGGATTTTCGTATAGATTTGTTCCTGCAGCTCATCGGGCAGGGTTTACGCGTTCGCCTTTATTTTATTTGGCGTTCAATTTCATATGACCGGTTTGTCTGTAAAAAAGGAAGTTTTCATTATCGGTTCAATTGATAAAACAGGAATAAGCGTTATGAACAAGAAAAATATTATTGCGTTAGTTCTGGGGGCGTCACTGGTCTCTGGTGGGGCTTTTGCTGCGTCTGACAACACCATCACCTTCCAGGGGGAGGTGACGGATGAAACCTGTTCAGTTGCCGTAAACGGTAACAGCGCCTCTCCGGTGGTTTTATTGCCAACGGTCAGCGCCTCCGATCTTGCCGCCAGCGGTGATACCGTGGGATCGGTCACGTTTGATATCGGGGTAAGCGGCTGCACGGGCAACGCCAGTGGGGAAACGAAAATCTCGACGGTGTTTGTCGGTAATCAGGTGACGTCTAACGGCAACCTTGGCAACACCGGCACCGCGAAGAACGTTGAAGTCCAGATCCTGGATACCGCCAATGCCGTTGTGAACCTGAGCAATGGCTTTACCGGTAATGGCGACCTCAAGCTGGCCGCGAACCAGACGGACGCCTCCGCTACCTATACCGCGCAGTATTACGCCAACGCAGCGGCGACGGCGGGTACGGTAGAGGCCACGCTGCAATATGCCGTTTCCTACCAGTAACAGGCCGCACTGGAACTAACGTGTGCACGTTTTGCAGGATGCAAACGTGCACATTCCACTCAGCGCATTGCAGTCAGGGTCTCGCCACACCAGGTTCATTCGACCCGGGAGTTGTTAATAATGATAAGCGCACATCTTCAGCGTATCGCTCAGTACCTGACTTATTTGATATGTGTACTGATGCTGGCAAACACCGCATCCGCAAGCGTCACGATACTGGGCAGCCGGATTATTTATCCTGCCGGGGCCTCGTCCGTTGACGTGCAGCTCAAGAATAATGATGACATTCCTTACGTGATTCAAACCTGGTTTGACGAAGGTAATGTTAACGCGACTCCGGCTGAGGGCGCGAAAATCCCTTTTCTGACGACCCCTCCCGTGTTTCGAATCCAGGCGAAAGCGGGACAAGTTATCCGCGTGACCCATACCGGCGCGCGCGATTTACCGCAGGATCGGGAATCCCTGTACTGGTTCAATGCACTCCAGGTCCCACCCTCGAATCTCGAGAGTGAAAAAGGGCAGAACAGAATGCTGGTCATGCTACGTACCCGGGTAAAAGTGATTTACCGGCCAGCCGGCATTGGCTCCCCAAAAAATCAGCTGAACGGGCTGCGGGTCAACACCACTTTCGATGCGCAAAAGGGATATGGGATTTCGATAGAGAACCCGCAGCCGTGGTATGCGTCATTAACCCTCATTGAGGCTGAGGCGGGGGGGAAAAAGCATACCCTCACAGCTGATACGGTAGCGCCTTTCGATCGTCAAACGTTTTGGTTTAACAACTGGAAAACCAAAACCGTGGGAAACGGTACGGTCAGGGTATGGCTTGTTAACGATCAGGGAGCACGGATCAATGGGCACTACCCTGTCTCGTACCCCTGAGTTTCGTCGCAATCTGCTGGCGCTGTGTATCTCGTTGAGCTGCACGGGGCTGGTGGAGGCGAAAGAATATGTTTTTGACTCTTCACTGCTGCAGGGCTCGTCCTGGGGCATGGATCTGGAGCAGTTTAACCGGCATCAGGTCGCACCCGGACGTTATCTGGTGGATGTATACGTCAACAATACGCTGGTGAAAAGCGAAGAAAAGATCGTCTTCCGCGCTAAAGCAGATGGTCGCGATCCTGAACCCTGTCTGGGCAAATCGCTCATGCAGGCCGCAAAACTGAAAGCAGCAGACCGCGATGAGGGGACAGCGTGTCGCCTTTTGAGTGAGTGGGCTGAACATGCAACCTGGCTGTTTGACCAGGCCTCACTGCGCCTTCAGCTGGCTATCCCGATGACGGAACTCCAGCGTACGCCTCGCGGCTATATTCCGGTAAGTGAATGGGACGCGGGTATGGCGGCGATCTTTTTGCGGCATAACACCCGCTACACGTTCACGGAAAATACAGACACTCGCTACCGCTATCACTATTTATGGAGCGGCATCAATGCCGGAACCAACCTTGGGCTGTGGCAGGTTCGACATCAGGGAAACCTGCGCTATGCGGACAGCAGCATAAGTGGAAGCGATTCGAGTTATAACGCCGTTCGAACCTGGGTACAGCGTCCCATCGAACCGATCGATAGCGTGCTGGCGCTGGGGGATAACTATACCGACAGCAGCCTCTTTGGCAGCCTCTCGTTCAATGGGGTGAAACTGGCAACCGATGAACGCATGTGGCCGCAGGGGAAGAGGGGCTATGCTCCGGAAGTCAGGGGCGTTGCATCCAGCAGCGCACACGTGGTGATTAAGCAGCTAAATAACGTCATTTATGAAACCAACGTTCCGCCTGGACCATTCGTTATCAATGACTTATACAACACCCGCAGTCAGGGGGATCTTGAGGTTGAGGTCATTGAGGCCAGCGGAAAAACATCCCGTTTTACCGTGCCTTATTCCGCTGTGCCTGATTCCGTGCGTCCGGGCAACTGGCAATACGGCCTCTCATTCGGACGCGTTCGTCAGTACTACAGTATTGAAAACACCTTCCTGGAAGGCGTGTTACAGCGAGGGCTGAGCAATGAAGTCACCAGCAACCTCGGCCTGCGCGTGGCAAAGGACTACACGGCTTTTCTGGCAGGGGGCGTGCTGGCGACTGAAATCGGTGCAATTGGTCTGAATGCCACCTGGTCTGATGCCCTGGTTGAAAATGATGACCGGCAGCAGGGATGGCGTGCAGAAATCAGCTACAGCAAGACGTTTACGGCAGGCACTAACCTCGTGCTTGCCGCATACCGCTACTCGACGAGTGGTTATCGCGATCTGGAGGATGTGCTGGGCGTTCGCCGCCAGCAGAAAAGCGGTACGGAGTACTATTCAGACACCCTGCATCAGCGCAATCGACTGACGGCGACGGTCAGCCAGCCGATGGGAAGCTGGGGGGTACTTAATTTGAGTGCCAGCACGGCGGATTACTATAGCAATCAGTCGCGTATGACCCAGCTGCAGCTGGGCTACAGCAATCAGTGGCGACGGATTAGCTATGGGATGAACGTAGCCAGACAACGGACGAGCTGGGACTACGGACGCTTTTATACCAGTACTCGCGAGCCGGTTGATGACAGTTCAATAGAGAAATACACCGAAAATACCGTCTCTTTCAACGTGTCGGTCCCCCTGGACTGGGGCAGCAACCTGGCGTCGGTGGCTTACAACTACAACCAGTCGCGCGCCAGCCGCTCCTCGACAGTATCGCTAACCGGCACGGCAGGGGACGGTCGTGACAGATCGTACTCCGTGTACGGCGGATATGAACGTTATCGGGATGGGAGCAGCGGTAACGCCACGACGTTTGGTGGAAACGTTCAGGAAAATACCCGCGTGGGGTCCGTACAGGCCAGCTATGACCAGGGGGATAACTACCGGCAGGCAGGGCTTGGTGCATCCGGAACACTGGTGCTACATCCGGGAGGATTAACGCTCGGGCCGTATACCAGCGACACGTTCGCACTGGTACACGCCGATGGTGCCCAGGGTGCGCGCGTGCAGAACGGACAGGGGGCGACGATTGACGCGTTTGGCTACGCCATTCTGCCGTCGCTTTCCCCTTACCGTAGCAACAATGTCAGCCTGGACTCGCGCACTATGATGGCGGATGCCGAACTGAAAGGCGGAAGTCAGCGCGTCGTGCCCTATGCGGGGGCAGTGGTCCGGGTGGACTTTGCCACGCTGAAAGGCAAAGCCGTTCTCATTACTCTCAGTACCCGTGACGGAGAACTACCGCCAATGGGGGCGGAGGTGCGGGATACCGAGGGAACATTGATTGGCATGGTGGGGCAGGGTGGCCAAATTTATGCCCGCGTCCCGGAAGCCTCCGGTGTGTTGCGCGTGAAATGGGGCAAAGAGCGCGACCAGCGCTGCCGTGTGCCGTATCAAATTACCGGGCGAAACGCAGAGCCGTTGGTTTACCTGAGCCAGATATGTGAAAAGGAAAATTAAAATGCAGGACAGGTTAAAACATTTTCTGGTACTGGGGCTGTTTTTGCTGATAAGCCAGCCCGGGTGGGCAAACTGCATTAGGGTGACCAGCACGTCATCACTCTCCAGCATGGCCATCGCGGCTGGGTATACTGCCGCCGACTGGTCGGGTGCATGTGATACCTGCCATGGCAATATTGGGCTGCCGGCGGTAATCAGTATCAACAGCGGCACTAACTTTCAGCCGTCGGGAACGTTGCTTGCCAGCGCGGTGGGCAATTTTTTAACGGCAGCGACTAACAAAACCTATGCCAGTAATCAAATTCTGTTCCGCTGCGCCCTGTCTGACGCCGGAAGTTTATATGAAATGTATGCCACCAACGGCGATAATGCCTATACCGGCATGTATGCCTCCGCTGAAATTGAGGGTGCGTATTATGATGTCGCAAAAAACGTCGCCGTAAGAATGACCAATCTCAGCACCGGGGAATATTACAGCCGCTACTGGAAGCAAAGACAAATCACCTCGGCAGACTGGTATCAGGATGGAACCTATATTTACATTCCAGCCAGCGCATTCAGCAATGTGCTGTATGAAATGTATAAGATTTCATCCACCACCTATTATCTTAACGCCAGCAATTACTATAAAGATGCCTATACCCAACCGCGAGGCTATATAGCCTTTAAAGGCCCCGGGCTGGCATCAAATTCAATCGTGGTGGGCCAGGATAGCGCGATTTATTATTATGGCTGGTATACAAACTGGCCCGGCGCATGGAGTACCTACAATGCCGTGACCTACGTCCGTGGTGCACTATGTCAGGTTAAAGACTATCCCGCCGTTGTGCTTTTACCCACCGTCAGATCCGCCGCGTTGCAGGCCGGAGGTACCAGTCAGGCTCCGTTCTCGGTCAGCCTCGAGTGCGAGTCAGGTGCGGTTTCCGGTACCGCCACGTCCACGGCCAGCAAGGCAAACGTGGCCATGGGCTTTTTAGTCAACCAGGCCGTTGCTGTCAGTGCTGCGCAAGGGCTGGGGCTGGTGACCAGCGGTGGGGGTCTAACCTGGCTACTGGATTCGCATTACGGTAACAGCGGCGTGGCTTCTGGCGTGGGTATAAAAATCCTTAACCGGAGTGGGACGGCAATCAATTTGTTACCCGACAGAAGCATAACCGGCACGGGAAACTCGCGCGGCTGGTATGCGTATCAGGATCTTACCAGCCTGACGTCGACGGGGGCGGTAAACACCTATACCGGTGATTTTACCGCATCATTAGAGGCCCTCAGTGGGCAAACTGTGACGCCAGGTACGGTTAATGCGCAATTACAAGTCGTTGTTAATTTCCAGTAGGCTTGCTCTGGCAGGCTTGCTGATGACATGCCTCATCGCTGAGGCCTATGCCGTGGTTAACGTCGATCGGACTCGTGTGATTTTCAGCGCAGGCGAAATGGCTCAGTCGCTGAATCTCTCTAACGATGGTGAAACGCCAGCCATAATTCAGGTCTGGACGGACACGGGCGATCCGCTGGTGCCGCCGGACAAAGTCAGCACGCCGATTGTGTCTACTCCTCCGGTTTTCAAAATGTTGCCGAAGGAGATTCGCTCGTTGCGTTTGCTGCTTACGACACGTCAGGGGCTGCCGAACGATCGGGAAAGCGTCTTTTGGCTGAATATTTTCCAGATCCAGCCTGAGAGTGAGCGGACCCGGCAGAACGCGCAAAAGTTAATTCTGCCGTTACGCTTAAGGATGAAGGTCTTTATTCGTCCTGCCGACATCGGCGATCCTGATGCTCTTCAGTATCAGACGCTTCAGTTCAGCGCTCATGATATGCGGTTAATCATTACTAACCCGACGCCCTGGAATATTAGCCTCAACGTGGAGATTCCCGGGCAAAGGCCGCTGACCAATATTATGGTTTCGCCACGGGCGGAAAAGGTGATTTTGCCTGATAAGCCACTCTTGCCGGGAAAAACAATAGCCTATCGTGTGATTACCGACGACGGTAATTATCTCAGTTATCAGGCCGTTGTTCGACAATAGCATGCGGCGTTAGCATATATTGAAAAACTAAAATGAAGAAAAAGCGTTTGTATGGTGTGTATGGAGAATAAGAAAACTATTCTCCATACAGGGCAGCGACAGCAGGAGTTAATTAACAAGTTGCTGTCGCTGCTGCTGGCGTTATGGAAAATCTCAGCGCTGTGAACAGCCTTTGCACTGCTTGTTCTGGATCTGCTGGAAGAAGTCGTTGCCTTTGTCATCCACCAGAATAAACGCCGGGAAGTTCTCCACCTCAATTTTCCAGATCGCTTCCATACCCAGCTCAGGATAGGCCACACACTCCAGGCTCTTGATGCTGTTTTGCGCCAGCACCGCCGCCGGGCCGCCAATGCTGCCCAGGTAGAAGCCACCGTGCTTATGGCAGGCGTCGGTCACCTGCTGGCTGCGGTTGCCTTTCGCCAGCATGATCATGCTCGCGCCGTGGGATTGCAGCAGGTCGACATACGAGTCCATGCGCCCTGCGGTGGTTGGGCCGAGGGAGCCAGACGCGTAGCCTTCCGGCGTTTTGGCCGGGCCCGCGTAGTAAATCGGGTGATCTTTAACGTACTGCGGGAGCGCTTCGCCGTTATCCAGCAGCTCTTTCAGCTTCGCGTGGGCGATGTCGCGCGCCACGATAATCGTCCCGTTCAGCGACAGGCGGGTAGAGACCGGATACTGAGACAGCTGCGCCAGGATCTCATTCATCGGCTTGTTCAGGTTGATGCTCACCACGTTGCCTTCGCCCTGCTGGCGCAGGGATTCAGGAATATACTGACCCGGGTTGTGCTCAAGCTTCTCAATCCAGATCCCGTCGCGGTTGATTTTCGCCTTGATGTTACGGTCGGCGGAGCAGGAGACCCCCATGCCGATTGGGCAGGAGGCACCGTGGCGTGGCAGGCGGATCACGCGGATATCGTGGGCGAAGTATTTCCCGCCGAACTGCGCGCCGAGGCCGAGGTTCTGTGCTTCCTGGAGCAGTTCCTGTTCGAGCTGAACGTCGCGGAACGCCTGGCCGTGCTCGTTGCCTTCGGTTGGCAGCGCGTCGTAGTAGCGGGTGGAGGCGAGCTTCACGGTTTTCAGCGTGGCTTCCGCTGAGGTACCGCCGATAACAAACGCGATATGGTACGGCGGGCAGGCTGCGGTCCCCAGGGTACGCATCTTCTCAACCAGGTAGTTTTTCAGCTTCGCCGGGGTAATCAGCGCTTTGGTTTCCTGGTAGAGATAGGTTTTGTTGGCTGAGCCGCCGCCTTTCGCCATGCACAGGAATTTATACTCGTCACCGTCGACGCTGTAGAGGTCAATCTGTGCGGGCAGGTTAGTGCCGGTATTCACCTCTTTATACATATCCAGCGCCGCATTTTGCGAGTAGCGCAGGTTGTCTTCAATATAGGTGTTATACACGCCCTGGCTCAGGGCCGCTTCGTCACCGCCGCCGGTCCAGACGCGCTGGCCTTTCTTACCCATAATGATTGCCGTGCCGGTATCCTGGCAGGTTGGCAGCACGCCCTTGGCGGCAATTTCCGAGTTGCGCAGGAACTGCAGGGCCACGTACTTATCGTTCTCGCTGGCTTCCGGGTCGTTAAGAATGGCGGCAACCTGCTTCTGGTGGGAAGGACGCAGCATAAATGCGGCGTCGTGGAAGGCCTGCTGCGCCAGCAGGGTCAGGGCTTCGGGCTCCACCTTCAGCACTTCCTGGCCGTCGAATTCGGCAATGGAGACATGCTCGTTGGTCAGCAGGTAGTATTCGGTGTCGTCATGCGAAAGAGGGAAGGGGTTCTGATAAAAAAACGGTTTATTCGACATAGTATTGCTCCACAAAAATAAAACCGCCGGAGGAGAAGTCCGGCGGTCAGGAATCAGAACATCATGGACATCCACGGGTAGCCAATCAGCAGCAGGGCCGCCAGGAAGATGGCACCGAAGATGGTGCCGAGGCGCCAGTAGTCTTTGGTTGGCAGGTAGCCGCTACCGTAGTAAATCGGGCTTGGGCCAGTGCCGTACGGGGTGATGATCCCCATCACGCCCAGCGAGGTCACCATCAGCAGAACGAACACTTCCATATTCATGCCCGGGATAGTGGAGGCGATGGTCAGCATCGCTGGCAGCAGCGCCGTGGTGTGCGCGGTGGTACTGGCAAACAGGTAGTGCAGCAGGTAGAACGCCAGCAGCAGCACGATGGTCGCTACGCCCGGAGAGATACCGCTCATCAGCAGACCGCCTTCTTTACCTAACCAGCTGATAAAGCCGGTAGAGGAGAGGCCATCCGCCAGCGCCACCAGGGTGGCGAACCAGACGAAGGTGTTCCACGCCGCTTTGTTGCCGGTGATATCGTTCCACTCCAGCACGCCGGTCCACAGCATCAGGCCGACGATGAGCAGGGCCGCCATCGCGGGTTCAATCCACGCGGCGGCGAAGATCCACATCAGCAGCGCGCAACATACGAACACCAGCAGAAGGATCTCATTGCGCGACAGTTTGCCCAGTTTTTCCAGTTCACGGGTCGCCCACAGCGGCACTTCGTTGTTCACCTTCACCTCTGGCGGGTAGAACCAGTAGGCCAGCAGCGGCATGGTCAGGATCAACAGGATGCCCAGCGGCAGGAAGGCGAGGAACCAGGTCCCCCAGGAGATGTCGATCCCAACCGTACTTTTCACCAGCGCCAGGGCCAGCAGGTTCGGCGCAAGGGCGGAGAGGAACATTGAGCTGGTGATACAGGCCGCGGTGATCGCCACCCACATCAGGTAAGAACCAATCTTACGCGCGCTTGGGTCGTTGGGTTTTGAACCGTACAGCGGCGGCAGGTTAGCGATGATCGGGTAGATGGTCCCACCGCTGCGCGCGGTGTTGGACGGAGTGAACGGTGCCAGCAGCAGGTCCGCAAACGTAATCGCGTAACCGAGCGTCAGGCTGCGACGGCCAAGATACTTCACCAGAATCAGCGCCAGACGGCGGCCGAAGCGGGTTTTGTCGTAGCCCGCGGCAAACATAAAGGCACCGAAAATCAGCCAGACGGTGGAGTTACCAAACCCGCTCACTGCCCACTTAAAGGAGGCGCCCGCCAGCTTAAATTTTGGGTCAGCCAGCTGTTCAGGGCTGAACAGCACCCACTGGCTGCACAGGGCAATGGCGACCACGCCGGTCAGACCGATCACCGCGCCCGGCAGGGGTTCGAAGATAAGACCGACGATCACGCCGACGAAGATGGCGAAGTAGTGCCACGCGTAAGGAGGCAGTCCTTCCGGTACCGGAACAAACAGCAGCAGTACGGCGACGATGACGGGCAGTGCCATCATCAGCAGACGTTTTGCGTTTCCATTTGATGCCTGGTTCGCCACAGGGGGCGTTACAGCAGTTTTTGTATTCATAGTTTCACGTCTTAAGTTGTCAAAAATTCGGTCGCACTGAAAAGTCAAAATTGCTTTCTTAAGTTTCTTTGCTTTTTTTAGTTATTAAAGGTGCGTTTTTGTATTTTCAGTAATAGCGATTTAACGCTTTTTTGTGTGCGTTAAATTAAAAAATGATGATGTTTTTATATTGCGCTTTTAAATGCCATGACTATTGATCGAGATCAAAAAAACAGAATTGCAGCGTTATTTTTATGCTTTTATTAATAACCACTCTGGCGTATGTGGTTATTATCTTTTTTGCGGGTTTATTTTATCATTTCTGTAACAATTTGAATTTTTAATAATTACTATTTGGTTGATTTTAAAGGGTGTTTTTGGTTTTTGGTGTAATGGCTTTACCATTTTTTATTTAACGTATTTTAAAATATTGTGAATGCCTGAATGACAATCGCTAACACCAATGTATTATTAGTGTTATCACAGGGATTAAATAGTTTTTTAACTAACGTAATAACTTTAGAAACTAAAAAAATCATTATATTAATATCATAACATCGGCAAAAAACGACGAAATAAAAAAATCAATCCGATAACGAATTCTCAATTTTTAAAAGTTTGGAGTTTCTATTATGAGCACTAACGAACGCATTCTTAGCCCCTTCACATTACCGAATGGCACTGAACTGAAAAACCGTTTGTTAATGGCCCCTATGACCACCTGTACCGGCTATTATGACGGCACCGTTACCAGCGAACTGGTGGAGTACTATCGGGCCCGTTCCGGCAGCATTGGCACCATCATCGTGGAGTGCTGCTTCGTCGACGATCTCGGCCTCGCCTTCCCGGGCGCAATTGGTATTGATAACGACGAGAAAATCGCCGGGCTGGCGAAAATCGCCGAGGCCATTAAATCCAAAGGCTCTAAGGCCCTGCTGCAGATCTACCACGGTGGCCGCATGGTTGATCCGAAACTGATCGGTGGCCGTACCCCGGTTGGCCCAAGCGCCGTGGCCGCGCCGCGTGACGGTGCCGCAACGCCGGTTGCCCTGACCGCCGAAGAAGTGGAAGGCATGATCGGCAAATTTGGTGAAGCCGTGCGCCGCGCCATCCAGGCCGGTTTTGACGGCGTGGAAATCCACGGGGCGAACACCTACCTGATTCAGCAGTTCTACTCTCCAAACTCTAACCAGCGCGATGACGAGTGGGGCGGCAGCCGCGACAATCGCGCGAAGTTCCCGCTGGCGGTGCTGGACATCACCCACAAAATGGTACGCCAGTACGCGGACGACGCGTTTATTATTGGCTACCGCTTCTCCCCTGAAGAGCTGGAAGTGCCGGGCATCCGCTTTGAAGACACCATGTACCTGCTGGAAAAACTGGCGGCGCGCGGCGTGGACTACCTGCACTTCTCCGTCGGCGCGACCCTGCGTCCGTCCATTGTCGACACCCAGGACCCGACGCCGCTGATCGAAAAATACTGCGCGATGCGTTCTGAAACGCTGGCGCAGGTTCCGGTGATGGGCGTGGGCGGCGTGGTGAATGCGTCAGACGTGAATGAAGCGCTGGACCACGGTTACGACCTGATTGCCGTTGGCCGCGCCACCATTGCCTACCCGGACTGGACCGACCGCATCGCGGCCGGGGAAACGCTGGAGCTGTTTATGGACAGCACCAAACGCGAGGAACTGAGCATTCCTGAACCCCTGTGGCGCTTCTCGCTGGTGGAAGCGATGATCCGCGACATGAGCATGGGCGAATCGAAATTCAAACCGGGCATGTTCACCGAGAAGGTGCAGGATGACGCGAACGAGCTGGTGATTAACGTCAGTCTGGAAACCGACCGCATTGCGGACATCGAGCTGGCCTCTGGCCCGAGCGATGACGTTGAGTTCGTCACCAGCTTTGAAGAGATCCGTACCCGCATTCTTGACGCCAATACCCCGCACGTGGATGCCATCACCGGTGCAACCAGCCAGAGTGAAGCGGTGAAGAAAGCAGTCTCTAAAGCGATGCTGAAATCCAGCAAAGCGCTGGCAGCGGAAGAGGGCGTGGACCCGAACGAAACCCGCAGCGTGGACGTGGTGGTGGTCGGCAGCGGCGGCGCCGGTCTGGCGGCGGCGATTCAGGCTCACGACGAAGGCGCGAGCGTGCTGATTGTTGAGAAGATGCCGACCATCGGCGGGAACACCATTAAAGCCTCTGCCGGTATGAATGCCGCCGAAACCCGCTTCCAGCGCGTGAAGGGCATTCAGGACAGCAAAGAGCTGTTCTACCAGGAAAGCCTGAAAGGCGGCGGCAACAAGAACAACCCTGAACTGCTGCGCCGCTTTGTCGAGAACGCGCCGCAGGCGATTGAGTGGCTGGCAACGCGCGGCATCATGCTGAACGACATCACCACCACCGGTGGGATGAGCATCGACCGTACTCACCGTCCAAAAGACGGCTCTGCGGTGGGGGGCTACCTGATCAGCGGCCTGGTGCGTAACGTCAACAAACGCAACATCGAGGTGATGCTGGATACCTCCGTCAGCGACATCATCTTCGAGAACGGTGAAGTGACCGGGGTTCGCCTGACCACTGAAGAGAACGAAACCGTCACCGTGGCAGCGAAAAGCGTGATCGTGGCGACGGGCGGCTTCAGCGCCAACAGCCAGATGGTCGTCAAATACCGTCCGGATCTGGAAGGGTTCGTCACCACCAACCACAAAGGGGCAACCGGCGGCGGCATCGCGCTGCTGGAGCGCATCGGGGCGGGCACCGTGGATATGGGCGAAATCCAAATTCACCCAACCGTTGAGCAGAACACCTCGTACCTGATTTCCGAATCCATCCGCGGGGGCGGGGCGATTCTGGTCAACCAGAAAGGGGAGCGCTTCTACAACGAAATGTCGACCCGCGATAAAGTCTCGGCGTCAATCATCGCGCTGCCGGAGAAATACGCGTACATCGTCTTTGACGAGCACGTACGTGCCAAAAACAAAGCCGCGGATGAGTATATTGCGAAAGGCTTCGTGACCAGCGCCAGCTCGCCAAAAGCGCTGGCGGATGCGCTCGGTATGGATCACCACGCTTTCCTCGCGACCCTGGAACGTTATAACGGTTTCGTTGAAAAACAGCACGATGACGATTTTGGTCGTACCACCGCGCTGCGTGCGCCTATCAACGAAGGGCCTTTCTACGCTATTCAGATTGCGCCAGGCGTGCACCACACCATGGGCGGCGTGACCATCAACACCGAAACCTGCGTGCTGGACAGCAACCACAACGTACTGCCGGGGGCGTTTGCGGCGGGTGAAGTGGTCGGGGGGATCCACGGCGGCAACCGTATCGGCGGTAACGCGGTGGCGGATATCATTATTTTTGGTACCCTTGCAGGACATCAGGCGGCGATGCGCTCAAAAAGAACGTAAGGCTCCTGTCTCCCCGGCGGCGCGGTGCCTGCCGGGGCTACATCTGAGGACACATACAATGCCTGATAGCCATCGCGTTTACAGCTACTCCGCCGTTCTGATGGGCTCGCCCATTCTCCTGAAGCTCTTCTTCCATGACGAAGCCCTCGCGTCCCGCGTTTTCCGCCTGATCAAACAGTACGAAGATCTCCTCACCGTTAACCGGGCGCATTCCCAGGTGATGGACATCAACCATGCGGCGGGCCAGCATCCGGTTGCCGTCAGTCGTCCGGTGTTTGAACTGATCCGCTGTGCCAAAGCGGCAAGCATGCTAAAAGACAGCGCGTTTAACCTGGCGATCGGCCCGCTGGTGAAGCGCTGGAAGATTGGCTTTCAGGGAGACAGCGTTCCGCCTGCCGATGACATTGCGTCCCTGCTGGCGATAACCCGGCCCGAGGAGGTCATCCTTGATGAGGCGCAGACCAGCGTGTTTCTGACCAGATCGGGGATGGAGATTGATCTGGGGGCCATCGCCAAAGGCTATATCGCCGACCGGGTGCGGGACTACCTGCGCAAAGAGGGCGCTGAGCTGGGGCTGATCAACCTCGGCGGAAACATCCAGACGTTAGGCTCGCCGGAAGGTGGCTGGAGCGTGGGGCTAAAAAAACCGTTTGCCGGTGACGCGCTTATCGGTGCGATGACGGTGGAGAACCTCTCCGTGGTGACCTCGGGAACGTACGAGCGCTACTTCGAGCAGAACGGCAAGCGCTATCACCATATTCTCGATCCGCGCACCGGGTATCCGCTCGACAACGAGCTGGAGAGCGTCACTATCATTTCAAAAGACTCCATTGACGGCGACATCTGGACCACGCTGATGTACGGCATGGGGGTAGAAAAGGGCTGTGCCGCCCTGCGCGCGCGCCCCGATATTGAAGCTATCTTTGTGACCAAAACAAAAGAAGTGGTGATCTCCTCGATGCACCACTTCCGTTTTACCCTTCTGGATGAGAGCTACCGCGTTATTGGCAGTACTGTTTGAGCAGCCCGATCTGTTCCGGCTGTAAACGGTAGCGATACACCGGACGCCCGGTGGCGCCGTAGTGAATGCTGGTGAACAGAATGTTGATCTGCGCAAGCCAAATCAGGTACTTACGGCAGGAGACGCGGGAGATATTGACTGCGTTAGCCAGATCGTCGGTGGAAAATTCCGTCTCCGGGTGGCCATCAATCCACTGGCAAATCGTGCGCAGCGTTTGCGGCGTTAACCCCTTCGGCAATTTTTTAGTGTCCGCCAGCTCCGGCGCGCCGCCGTGGATCAGCCTGTCGACGTCCGCCTGCTCGTAATACTGGTGCGAGCCCATCAGGCTGTGCTTTGCCTTCCAGCCGTTCAGCGCCTCTTCAAAGCGCGGGAACTGGAACGGCTTTATCAGATAATCCACCACGCCGTAGTGGATGGAGGTCTGGATCGTGGCGGCATCGGCGGCCGAGGAGATCATTATCACATCAATCGGGCGGCCTGACGCGCGAATATCGGGCAGCAGATCCAGCCCGTTATCCTGCTGCATGTAGACGTCCAGCAGCACCAGATCGACAGGCTGGCTGGGGTTATTGATAAAGGCCCTGGCCTGATTGAGCGTGGAGGCGACGCCGCAGCAGCTGAAGCCTTCAACACGGTTGACGTACAGACGGTTGAGATCGGCTACCATGGCGTCATCATCG
This sequence comes from Enterobacter bugandensis, assembly GCF_900324475.1. Classification (NCBI taxonomy): domain Bacteria; kingdom Pseudomonadati; phylum Pseudomonadota; class Gammaproteobacteria; order Enterobacterales; family Enterobacteriaceae; genus Enterobacter; species Enterobacter bugandensis. The sequence continues at coordinate 2,994,254 of NZ_LT992502.1, read as the reverse complement.
ACAATTAATACATTTATCACGCGATATTCCTCTCGCTATCCCAGGGGATGTGAACAAAAAATTGGGTAAATACGCCAGGCTCAGACTCGACGGTAATATCGCCGCCCAGGTTCTGGATCTGCTGGCGAGCAAGGAACAGCCCAACGCCGCGGTTTTCACCTTTTGTTGAGAACCCCTTAGTAAAAATAGCCTCCAGCTGAGCGGGATCAATGCCGGGGCCGTCGTCGCTGACTTCGCAGCTGAGCCAGCCATTCTGATAATGCAGCAGCAGGCCAATCTCGCCTTCCTGCTGTCCTGCCATCGCGTCGAGCGCGTTTTCGATTAAGTTACCCAGCGCGGTGATCAGCACCGCAACTTGCTCTTCACTGGCGGTATCCGGTATCAGGCTTTCATCCGCCAGCGTCAGGGTGACGCCGGCCTCTTTCGCTCGGTTGATTTTACCCAGCAGGAACCCGGCAACGACCGGGGACTTTACCTTGCTCTGGATCGTGCCAATGTCCGTCTGGTAATTATGCGCCGTCTGGATGATGTACTCCTCCAGCTTGTCGTAACGCTTCATGTGCAGCAGGCCGAGGATCACATGCAGTTTATTCATAAACTCGTGCGTGTGGCTGCGCAGGGCGTCGACGTAGTTGACCATGCCATCAATACGCTGCATCAGCTGGCTGATTTCCGTTTTATCGCGGAAGGTGCTGATAGCCCCGATCACCCGATTCTGGCTTTTGACCGGCACCATGTTGCAGAGCAGCAGTCGTCCGTTGCAGCTGATCTCCTGATCCTGACGCGCAATCCCGGTTTTCGATACCTCACGCAGGCTTGCCAGCAGCGGCTCGCTGGTGTTTTCGGTCTGCTTGCCGGAGGGAAGAAGTAATATCTCTCTGGCAGCGTGGTTAATCATTGTCACGCGGCCGTGAATGTCGACGGCCAGCACCCCTTCGCGAAGCGACTGCAGCATCGCCTGGCGCTGTTCGAACAGGGCGGAAATTTCGTAAGGTTCAAGCCCGAACAGGATGCGTTTCAGGACCCGTACCAGACCCCATATCGCCATCGAACTCATAAAGATGCTGAACAGAATTGTCCAGAGCGCGTTGAGCCGCCCGCGGGCTATCTGGTCTTCCACCTTTTTGAGGGAGATCCCGACCACGACGACCCCGATCTGATCGTGCTGGCTGTCATAGACCGGCGTGAAAACGCGAAGCGCCTCGGCGAGGGCGCCGCGGTTAACCGAGACATTCTCTTTGCCTTCCAGCGCGGGTTCCAGATCGTTGCCGATAAAATGCAGGCCGATGAGCGCCTCGTTCGGGTGCGAGTAGCGAATCCCCCGCATGTCGGTCACCACGGTAAGTAGCAGATCGTTGCGTTGGGTGACGGCTTTGGCGATGGGCTGAATGATGTCGGCCTGCGGCGACTGCATCAGGCCGCGCTGGATCTCCGGACTGTCGGCCAGCGTGCGGGCGATACCCAGAGCGGTATCTTTTACATCATCGCGGGTCGCCCGGGTGATCTGCACGGAATAGAGCGCAAAAACTACCAGCAACACCGAGGCGATAATCGCGGACACCATCAACGTGACCAGCGTGTACAGTTTCATGGGGCGCTTGCGCGTCAGAGGGAAAGGCTGCAGATCGCTCATCAACACTCCGCGATGATTAAGAAAGGGAGTGATTATCGCTGATGATGGGCTTTTCTTAAAGCCATGTAAAAGCGTCGATTTACTCTTCTTTTCGTGACCCCACTCGCAGGTCATCTATATAAAACACTTTATAGTGTGTGGGTACTCATAATAAGGAGGCTGTTTATGAGCATTACGCTTACCGGTTCAGTCAAGGAAAGACGGCACGCCAGCACGATGAATATAGATAGATTGTCCACGCTGGACATGCTGAAGGTTATCCATGAGGAAGATGCACGCATTTCTGCTGCTATAACCCCCTGCTTAACGACAATCGCCCGCGCGGTGGATAACGCCGCCTCGGCGCTCAACCACGGCGGCCGTCTGGTCATTGTCGGGGCAGGACCGTCGGGCTGCGCCGCACAACAGGCTGCAGATGAGTATGCGCCGGGTAAAACGCCGGTATTTGCCGTGACGGCAGAAGAGGGGGATGGGAGCTACGAGCGCGGGGTGGCTGACCTGCAGGCCATTAAATTTGATGAGCACGATATGATGCTTGCCGTGACCGTCAGCGGAAAAACGCCGTGGGTCTGGGGGGCAATGCGGCATGCGTGGTCGTTGGGAGCGCCGGTTGCGGTCATCACCGGTGATGCACAAAGCGAAGCAGCACAGCTGGCAAGCATGGTAATTGCCCCAGAGCTTGGGGCTGATGTGGTTGCCGGGTATCGCAATACCAGGGCGGGGATCGCGCAAAAAATGATCCTCTCAATGATTACCACCGCGCTGGCCGTTCGCACCGGGCGCGTTTACAGCAACCTGCGCGTGGATCTTGAGGCAAGCAATACCAAATGGGCTGAACGGCAAATCGCCATTGTGATGGAAGCGGGGGGATGCACCCGGGCGCAGGCAAAAGCCGCGCTGGAGAGCTGTAACCATCACTGTAAAACGGCGGTGTTGATGGTGCTGACAGGCCTTGATGCGTGGAAAGCCCATGAGCTGCTGGCGCAGAATAACGGGTTTATCCGCGTGGCGCTGCAGGAAGCGCCGTAAAATAGTGTCCCTTGAAACAAAAAAGCCCGCAAATGCGGGCTTTAGTATTTTCAGGGATCAGAACTGGTAGATCATGCCGATGCCAACAATGTCATCGGTTGCAATACCGTTGTCATTGTAGAAGGCGTCATCTTCGTCCAGCAGGTTGATTTTATAATCAACGTAGGTGGAGAAGTTCTTGTTGAAGTTGTAGGTCATGCCCAGGTCGATGTAGTTAACCAGATCCTGGTCTACATAGTCATAGCCATTGCGTGGATGATAATCGTTACCGCCCAGATCGATGCCTTTGGAATAGACCCACGCCAGGGATGGACGCAGACCGAAGTCAAACTGGTATTGCGCTACGGCTTCAAAGTTCTGCGTTTTGTTGGCGATACCGTCGCTGCCGTACGGCGTCATGTTGCGGGTTTCCGCGTACATCATCGCCAGGTAGACGCCTTGAGCATCATATTTTGCGCCAACGGTCCATGCGTCTGCACGGTCACCGCCTGCGTATTTGCTGAAGCGGTTATAGTTGCCCGCACCATAAGCAACCTGATCGTTGGTACGGTCAGAGGAAGAATACGCCGCACCCAGCGTCAGACCGAAGTCGAAGTCATAGGTGGTAGACATACCGAAGCCGTCGCCGTTCTGGAAGCGTACGTCGTCGTGACCGTTTTTGGTGCCTTCCTGATCTTCGTTAGCGTTTGCGCCTTCGTTAGCCCCCTGATACTGCAGCGCGAAGTTCAGGCCATCAACCAGACCGAAGAAATCATTATTACGGTAGGTCGCAACACCGTTGGTACGGCCAACCATATAGTTGTCAGTCCAGGTGTAGGAATCGCCACCAAATACCGGCAGCATATCGGTCCAGGCTTCAACGTCATACACGACGCCGTAATTACGGCCATAATCAAATGAACCGTATTCGCCATATTTCAGGCCCGCATAGGCCAGACGGTTGAAAGAGGTATCCCCGGCGTCTTCGGTATCATTTGCGTAGGTTTTATATTCCCACTGACCGTAACCGACCAGATCGCGGGTAATCTGTGTTTCGCCTTTGAAACCAATCTGCACGTAGGTTTCGTCGCCGTCGTCTCCCGCGTTGTCGGAGAAGGTATGACGCGCGTCAACCTTGCCGTACAGGTCAACTTTATTGCCGTCTTTGTTATACATTTCAGCCGCGTTTGCCGCGCCAGCCATTAATAAAGCGGGTACAAGAATTGCCAGAACTTTTCTTTTCATTATATATTCCCTTTAAAGATAATTTATATGAATATATGTAATCACCCTCCGTAATTACGTGTTTGATACTATTCTATGGCTCGTGAATTTGGTTCAAAAATAAATGTAATTAAACCAGTGAAAATATTACAAAATATTTCCAAAAATCTCTTTATTTTTCAAATGAATTAATCGCTTGAAAGTATTGCGGGTAATTATTATTAAGTATTTCGGGGTTCTATTTTTTAATTTATTTTATTTAGCTATGTTATAATTCAGTGCCCATTTTCGTAACAGGAAAGGATGATGGAACTCATACAGTGGCAGCAGCGCTTTGAATCCTGGCTTGATGAACATCACGCGACCGACGACACCGCGCACGATATTTCACACTTCCGTCGCGTCTGGCTGACGGCGCAGAAAATCATGGTTCATCACCACGTCGACCCGCTGACGATCCTGACCGCCTGCTATTTTCACGACATCGTTAGCCTGCCGAAAAATCATCCTGAACGCAGCCAGTCGTCGCGTCTGGCTGCGCGCAGAACGCGGGACATTCTGCACCGCGATTTCCCTGACTTCCCGTCCGATCGCTATGCCGCCGTGGAGCACGCCATCGAGGCGCACAGTTTCAGCGCCGGCCTGACGCCGTATACGATTGAGGCCAAAATTGTCCAGGATGCAGATCGTCTGGAGGCGCTGGGGGCGATTGGCCTGGCGCGCGTGTTTGCCGTGTCAGGCGCGCTGGGCGTACCGCTTTTTGACGCGGACGATCCGTTTGCCGACGCGCGCCCGCTTGATGACCGGGCGTTTGCGCTCGATCATTTTCAGACTAAGCTGCTGCGCTTGCCTGATACAATGCAAACCGACGTCGGGCGCGAGCTCGCGCAGCACAACGCCGATTTTCTGATTCAGTTTATGGCGAAACTCAGTGCCGAATTACAGGGCGACTGCATCGGGCTGGATAGCCAGATTCAACACCGCTTCCGTCGCAGTTTGCGAAAGTGAACTGTGGTAATCTGTTTCCAGTCTTTATTGCCCGGTTAAAAGAATGCAGGAAAATCGATCAGTGACAGAGCCCGCGCCAGAGCAGGCTGAGAAGTCAACGGCAACGGTGCAGGCATTACTGCGCCAGCTGCTGGATATTTATGACGCGAAAACGCTGGCAAACCAGCTGGTGGCGCACGGCGAAAGCCACTGGAGCCCGGCCATCCTTAAGCGACTGCTGACCAGCGATCGGGCAGGGCGCCGCCTGAGCGAAAGCGAGTTTCGTTATCTGCAAGACCTGCTTCCGCGTCCGTCTGCCGCGCACCCGAACTATGCCTTCCGCTTTATCGATCTGTTTGCCGGCATCGGTGGCATCCGGCACGGCTTTGAAGCTATCGGCGGTCAGTGCGTGTTTACCAGCGAGTGGAACAAACATGCGGTACGCACCTATAAAGCGAACTGGTACTGCGATCCGCATGAACATCATTTCAACGCCGATATCCGCGACGTTACCCTGAGCCATAAAAGCGGCGTCACGGATGAACAAGCCGCCGAGCACATTCGCCAGACGATTCCGGCGCATGACGTGCTGCTGGCGGGCTTCCCGTGTCAGCCTTTCTCGCTGGCCGGCGTCTCCAAAAAGAATGCCCTCGGGCGTGCCCACGGTTTTGCCTGCGATACGCAGGGAACGCTGTTTTTCGATGTGGCCCGAATCATTGACGCCCGTCGCCCGGCCATATTCGTGCTGGAAAACGTCAAGAACTTAAAGAGCCATGACGGTGGAAAGACCTTCCGCATTATCATGCAGACGCTGGACGAGCTGGGCTATGACGTGGCTGATTCCGGGGACATGGGCGCGGATGACCCGAAAATTATCGACGGGAAACATTTCCTGCCCCAGCATCGCGAACGCATTGTGCTCGTCGGTTTCCGCCGCGATCTCAATCTGAAGGGGGATTTCACCCTGCGGGATATTCCCTCCTTATACCCCGAGCGTCGTCCAACGATTGCCGACCTGCTGGAGCCGGTGGTCGACGCGAAATTTATCCTTACCCCGATCCTGTGGAAATACCTCTACCGCTATGCCAAAAAGCATCAGGCCAAAGGCAACGGATTTGGGTTTGGCATGGTGAACCCAAACGATCCGCACAGCGTGACCCGCACGCTGTCCGCTCGCTACTATAAAGACGGCGCGGAAATCCTGATCGACAGAGGCTGGGATAAAGCGCTGGGCGAGAAAGATTTCGACGATCCGCAAAACCAGCGTCACCGTCCGCGGCGCCTCACGCCGCGGGAGTGCGCCCGGCTGATGGGCTTTGAAACGCCACAGGGCTACCGTTTCCGCATTCCGGTTTCGGACACTCAGGCTTACCGTCAGTTTGGTAACTCGGTGGTGGTGCCCGCGTTCGCGGCGGTGGCAAAACTGCTGGCCCCGCGCATCAGACAGGCGGTGGCGCTCCGCCAGGGTGAGGCCGTCAATGACGGACGTTCACGATAAGGCCACGCGTAGCAAAAACATGCGTGCCATCGGCACGCGTGACACCGCGATTGAAAAGCGTCTGGCCGGGCTGCTGACGCAGGCGGGCTTCGACTTTCGCGTGCAGGATCCCGCACTTGCGGGTCGCCCGGATTTCGTCATTGACGCGTATCGGTGCATTATCTTCACCCACGGCTGTTTCTGGCATCATCACGACTGCTACCTGTTTAAAGTCCCGGCGACGCGCACCGATTTCTGGCTGGAGAAGATTGGCAAGAACGTTGAGAGAGATGCGCGGGATCTCGCCACGCTTGTCGCGCAGGGCTGGAGAGTGCTGATCGTCTGGGAGTGTGCACTGAGAGGACGGTTAAAGCTGAACGATGCCGATCTGAGCGAACGGCTGGAAGAGTGGATCTGCGGCGGCGGCCAGGCCGCGCAGATCGACACCCAGGGGATCCACGCGCTTACGGTTTCTCCACCTCGCAAGGCGTAACCACGGGCTTTGCCGGCAGCAAATATTTGCCTAAGGTCACCAGCACGACGGCAAAAACAATCACCCCTAAAGCTAACCACTCAACCGGAGAGAGCGTTTCACCGCCAAGCCCGGTGCCGAGCAGCACGGCCACGACCGGGTTGACGTAGGCATAGCTGGTGGCAACCGCCGGTGAGACGTTACGGATCAGGAACATATAGGCGTTGATGGCGATGATGGAGCCGAACAGCGCCAGATAGCCTACCGCCAGGAAGCCCGACAACGGCGGCAGGGTCGTCAGCTCCTCTCCTGTCAGGGCTGAGGCCAGCAGCAGCACAATCCCAGCCGCAAGCATCTCTATTGCCCCCGCCATCATGCCGGTCGGCAGTTCGATACGCGAACCGTATACGGAACCAAACGCCCAGCTCATCGAGCCGATAAGGATAATCACGGCGCCCCACGGATTCCCGCTCAGGTTACCGCCGCTGTTAAGCAGAATGATGCCGGCAAGGCCGATGCCAATCCCCAGCCACTCCAGCTTGCGGGTGCGGATGCCGAAAAGGCGGCTGAAGCAGAGGGTAAACAGCGGTACGGTGGCAACGACCACGGCGGCGATCCCAGACGGTACGTTCTGGTGCTCGGCAATGGTCACAAAGCCATTACCGACCGCCAGCAGCAGCAGGCCTATCAGGGCGGCGTTCAGCATTGGGCGGAGCGGTGGAAGCTTATGCCCGCGCAGCAGCAGGAAGGCCAGCAGCAGCACACCCGCCGAGAGGAAGCGAATGCCCGCCATCATCAGCGGCGGCCAGCTTTCCACGCCGATGCGAATGACAAAATAGGTTGAACCCCAGATGATATACAGCGAAAAAAGTGCTCCGATAAGCGGAAGCAGTTGCCGGAAACGCATAATCCCTCACGACGAAATAAAAAGGTCGCTGATAGTAAACGCGAAAACTATCGCGCTGGCGAGCCCTTTAATTGTGTAGTTGATGTGAATTTTTTGTTGACGAAAGCTGCCTGTTTCCGCGATTGCGCTTTTGCTCCATACTATTCACTTAATTACCAAAAAAAGAAGGACCACCATTTTGGCAGGAAGTAGCTTATTAACATTGCTGGATGATATTGCCACCTTACTGGATGATATTTCCGTGATGGGGAAACTGGCGGCGAAGAAAACCGCAGGGGTGCTGGGGGACGATCTCTCGCTTAACGCCCAACAGGTGAGCGGGGTACGGGCTAACCGTGAGCTGCCTGTAGTGTGGGGTGTGGCAAAAGGCTCGTTTCTGAACAAAGTGATCCTGGTGCCGCTGGCGCTGCTGATCAGCGCATTCATCCCCTGGGCCATCACGCCGCTGCTGATGATTGGCGGGGCATTCTTGTGCTTCGAAGGCGTGGAGAAGGTCCTGCACTCTTTGAGCTCTCGCAAGCAGAAGGATACCCCGGAGGCGCGCCAGCAGCGCCTTGAAGCGCTTGCCGCGCAGGATCCGAAAGTTTTCGAGCGCGATAAAATCAAAGGCGCCATTCGCACCGACTTCATTCTGTCGGCTGAAATTGTCGCCATTACGCTGGGCATCGTCTCCGATGCGCCGCTGCTGAATCAGGTGTTGATCCTCTCCGGGATCGCCATTCTGGTCACGGTGGGCGTTTACGGCCTGGTCGGGCTGATCGTGAAGCTGGATGATATCGGCTACTGGCTGGAGGAGAAATCCAGCGCGGTGGCTAAAGGCATCGGCAAAGGCTTACTGACGCTGGCGCCGTGGCTGATGAAGAGCTTGTCCGTGGTGGGGACCCTGGCGATGTTCCTCGTGGGTGGCGGCATTGTGGTCCACGGCATTGCGCCGCTGCACCATGCCATCGAACATTTCGCCTCGGCGCAGGGGAGCGTGGTGGCAGCGATTCTGCCCACGCTGCTTAATCTGGTGCTGGGCTTTATCGTTGGCGCTATCGTGGTGGCGGCGGTGAAACTGATCGAAAAAATGCGCGGTACGGCGCACTAATTGTTACCCGTCGCAGGGTGCAAAAAGACCATTCCTCGTCTAAATTGAAACAGTTTCACCCTGATACAGGAGGCAGGTATGGTCTTTTTGGTCAGTGATGAAGTTAAGCCTAAGAAGGGCGGCCCGCGCATGATTGTCACCGGGTATTCCAGCGGAATGGTGGAATGTCGGTGGCATGATGGCTACAGCATTAAACAGGAAGCCTTTCGTGAAGATGAGCTTCAGCCGGGTGACGGCCAGCGCAAGCACGATCAGGCTTAATCACATAACGCCCGGCTTTGCCGGGCGTTTTTACCTGAAGTACCGGGTGTAAGGCAGTAATCAGGGAGTGTGTGTGCAGCGCGATACCTTTGTTGTAAGACGAACTTTTCTGCAATGGCTGCATAAGCGTAGCAATCCGGGTTTGATTGTTAACCTCTGTTTTATCACTGTCCTGGTGTTTTCAACCCTCCTGACCTGGCGTGAAGTGGTGGTCCTCGAAGAGGCGTATATCTCCAGCCAGCGCAACCACCTGGAAACCGTGGCCAGCTCGCTGGACAGGCAGTTACAGAACAGCGTCGACAGGATGCTGTTATTTCGCCAGGGCATGCGTGATGCGATCGAGACGCCGCTGGCCTTTGATGTCTTACAGGACGCGGTGTCACGCTTTAATGCCGTCCGCATGCTTCCCACCTGGCAGCTTGCCGTTGATAAAAAGCGCACGCTTCCCATTAACGGGGTCTCGGACGCGTTCGTGGATAAAACCACGCTTCTGAATCGGGACGCCGATCGCATCAGTCATGAAATTTCTGCCGCGCTTGAAGTGGGGTATCTGCTCAGGCTGGCGTCATCGAGAGCGCAAACGGAAACGCGGGTGCTCTACGTCTCTCGCGCCGGGTTTTACCTTTCCACGGATACGCCGGATCGGGAGGATGATATTACCGCCCGCTATTATCATCTGGTCACGCAGTCCTGGTTTACCCAGCAGTCAGAGCGTAACAATCGCGCGCGCGCCGTGCGCTGGTTTATCTCCACAGCCTCATTCTGGACCGGGGATAAACGAACGATCACCGCCAGCGTCCCCATCTACTTCGATCATTACTGGTATGGCGTCGTGGCGATGGATTTTACCTTAGACACGATGCAGCGTCTGCTGACCGACGCGACGGAAGAGCGGACGGAGGGGGAGTATCAGCTGTACGATACCCGGCTCAATATGATTGCCACCTCAGCCCATGCGGGAAGCCCGGTTAACCAGTTTGACGAACGCGAAACGGCGCAGATTGCCCACGCGATTGAGCACGATACCGGCGGCGGTATCCGCCTCGGGAGCCGGTTTATTACCTGGGAGCGGCTCGATCACTTCGATGGCGTCGTCTTGCGGATCCACACGCTGCATGAAGGGGTACAGGACGATTTCGGCAGTATCAGCATCGTGCTGGCGCTGCTGTGGGCGCTCTTTACCGCCATGCTGTTGATCTCGTGGCTGGTGATCCGTCGGATGGTGAGTAACATGTATACGCTTCAGCACTCGCTCCAGTGGCAGGCCTGGCACGATCCGCTGACCCGGCTCAATAACCGCGGCGCGCTGTTCGACCGCGCAAAACTGCTGGCGGAAACCTGTCGTCAGCAGTCGCTGCCGTTCTCGGTGATTCAGATCGATCTCGACCATTTTAAAAACATCAACGACCGTTTCGGCCATCAGGCCGGTGATAAGGTGCTTTCCCATACGGCAGGCGTGATTGCCAGCGCGTTACGCAAGAATGATGTGGCCGGGCGCGTCGGTGGAGAAGAGTTCTGTGTCGTCCTGCCGGGGATCGGTCTGGAGGAGGCGAAAGGCGTCGCCGACCGTATACGCTGCCGGATCAACAGTAAGGAGATCCTGGTGAAGAAAAGCACCACCCTGCGCATCAGCGCGTCACTGGGCGTCAGCAGCGCGGATGAAACGGGTAACTACGATTTTGAACAGCTGCAGTCCGTGGCGGATGCCCGGTTATATAAAGCTAAACAGGACGGACGTAACCGGGTTGTCTGGCACGATCATGACAAAAAGTGATCCAGCCCCTCCTGCCAGCCGAGCGGTCCCGCCTGCCGGGTGTGATAAACCCGGCGGGGGTTATCGTCCCGTAACGTAATACCCTGCCGGTTTATCCCTTTAATCACCACCGCGAAGTCCACGCTGTCCAGCAGCGGCGCGTCGTTCGGCCCATCGCCGAGCCCCAGGGTCGTGGGTTCAATATTTTCTCGTTCACGGTACTGCGCGATTAGCCAGTTAGCCGCAACGTCCTTACCGCAGCCGGCATCGAGAATATGCCAGAAACGGGCACCCTGCAGGCATTTCAGCCCGCGTTGCGTCAGCGCCGCTTCAAACCGGGCCATGGCTTCGTCGGAATCACGCCAGATGAGCGTGACGGAGGCGTCATGCTTGCGGGCAAGCGCCGCCCGGTAGCGGGTCACCCCCGTCCATTCGCTAATGACGCGTTCGTCCACGTCGTCAAAGGTGGTGAATTTGAAGCCCGCCTGCTGGCGGATTTGCTCAATAAGCGGACGAATCTCCCGGTGCGTCATGCCGTTGATGTGGCGCTGACCCATTTCCCAGCGCACGTCAGGCTGAATCACCGCGCCGTTCTCAGCGATAAACGGTAACCCTTCCAGACCCAGATCCTGCTGAATATCCAGCATTTCTGCTGCGCTCTTGCTGCTGCAAAGAATCACCGGCACCTGGTTGTCCTGCAGTTTATCCAGCCACGGCATTGCGGGCTGCCACTCATAGGTATGAATATCCAGCAGCGACCCATTCAGATCGGAAAAAATCAGCAGGGGACCCCGGAGTGAAAGCATAGTAACTCCCGAAAACGAATGAGCCTTAATCTAAGAATATTCCTAAAAAATATCTGGACTTAAACCGGATTGAGGAGAACCGATCCAGCCAAACCCGCATTCGGCGCATGTTGTTGCTCATAACCAAAACGATTATGTTAAAAATATTATATTCATCGTAAGAATATATGCTTGTCATGCAAAATCGTTGGGGATAGTGTTATTTGTACATCAGATTTCCTGGTGTAACGAATTTTCAAGTGCTTCTTGCATAAGCAAGTTTTGATCCCGGCCATCCCCATGACCGGGATTTTTTTCGTGCTAACGATTTGCTTCAGACACGCTAAAGTCATGAATATCCAGCTCGAAGGCCTCCGCCAGCTCGCGGTAGGTGTGATAATCCCTCCCGTTAACAATGACGTGGTCCGAACCATCGTTCGTGCGGCGGACTTCTGACTCACTGATCTCATTGATGGCGGCCAGCAGGGCATCGACATCCACCTCGACCTCGCGTTTGATGGTGTCGCTGTACTCTTTATCGGTCTTCATTACGGGGCTCCTCATTAAACCGTGTCCACGGTAAGTATAGACTGTGTATAAAAACGCCATTCACGCCGTGCGGCGATGTGTGTTTTTGCGTTTTGTTCTACACTGGCTCAAAACCAGAGGAGGAATGTATGAAGGTCAACGATCGGGTAACCGTTAAAACGGACGGTGGGCCGCGCCGCCCGGGGGTGGTGCTGGCAATTGAAGAGTTTAGTGAAGGCACAATGTACCTGGTCTCACTGGAAGACTACCCGCTCGGCATCTGGTTTTTTAACGAACTGGGGCATCCGGACGGCATTTTTGTTGAGAAAGCGGAGTAGTACAGCGTCGGGTGGCATTGCGCGTGCCCGACCACGTCTGCAAAAGCAAAAATCTCTGGCCAGGCCAGAGATCAAAGGTAGGGTGCAAAGGGGTTTAAGCCACTAACGCATGTTGACGAAAATCCCGTTCGTCACATTATCGGTCAGACGTACCACGTGATAGATCACTTGCTTATTATGCGTTTTAATTTTCCTTTTAATATTTCCTTTGTGTGACGAAACGGTTTTCGCTTTAATATTCATCTGGTCAGAGATCTGAATAGTCCCTTGTCCAGCCATCCACATTCGCAGCATACTTGATTCAGTCCTGCTTAATGAAAGGGTGGGTAAGTTAACCGCTCCTACATTTTTAACTTCTTTATTCAAATAATCACCCAGAATGTCATCCAGCGACTCGGGTTTAATCGACTTAGAACTGATCAATAAATTTTTACGGACCAACAAATACTCATCGAAATGGATATTCGCGATCGCCATAAAAACAATAAACAGGGTTTTTGGATGCTGATTAATGATTTGCTTAATGTGCTGACTGTTGGCTGGATCGTGAATGAAACAGTCCTCATTAATAAACACCACGCCTGGTTTGAGTTCGTCACAAGCGGCTGCGAGTTCTTCAACGGTGTGTGCATCGTTGATGTCTCTCTTTCTTACCCCTCTGCTTGCCAGGTACCCGGTTAACCCTAGCCGGGTGTAGCTGCATAAATCCATAATGATCGTTGACATGGCATACCCTCACTCAATGCGTAACGATAATTCACCATCTGCCTGAGAGCTCAAAACAGCCATACGGGATGGAAAAAAATAATAAACCTGTGAGCATGACAAAGACTTTCAGGCGGACTCACTATCCCGTAAAGTTACGTATAATTTGCCAGGAATCTTCTTAAAGTAAAGTAAATATTAAGTATTGTGAGGTGGTTAGAAACATTTAAACCGCGTCAGATATATCCTGGAAGATGTTTTTCGCGTTTTATTTTAGGAATATCCTCAGAAAGACAATAGCAACCGTGAGGACTATTATTTACGTGGCAATTCGCTGACAATATCCGCTAACAGATTGAATATCTCGCCGAATAAATGTTCACAGAAGGGGGCGATAAGGGGCATCAGTAATGACATTAATAAAATTCCGACCGTCAACGTTAGCGGAAAACCAATCACAAACACCGAGAGCTGCGGTGCCATTCTGTTCAGCAAGCCTAATGCCAGGTTGACGGTGAGCAGCAGGGTGATGATCGGCAGAGCCAGCATCAGACCGTTGAGGAAGATCAGCCCCGCCGCGCGGGTCAGCGCGAGGAAGGCATTGCTGTTGACCGGGTTATCACCGATCGGCAGCGTATGGAAAGTATCCACCAGCATGGAGATGAGCCACAGATGACCGTTGAGCGACAGAAACAGCAGCATGGCGAGCAGATCGATGATGCGCGCCAGCACCGGCATGTTGAGATGGCTGCCGGGATCGACAAACGTGGCGAACGATAGCCCCATCTGCAGGCCAATCAACTCGCCGGCCGTGCGCACGGCGGCGAAGGCGAGCTGCATGGTAAAGCCCACGGCGACGCCAATCATCACCTGCTGTAAAGCGACCCATACCGCGTTAGCCGAGAAGATGGGAATATCCACGGGTGGCAGGGAAGGGGCGACGATAATGGTGATGATAATGCCCAGCCCCACCTTAACGCGCTTGGGGATCGATTTCTCGCTGAGAATGGGGGCGGTGGAGATCAGCGCCAGAATGCGCAGCATCGGCCAGAAATAGACGCCGAGCCACTGAACCCACTGGTCGCTGGTGAAGTGCAGCATCGTCAGGTCAGCCGATGATGTACGGCAGATTGGTAAACAGGTTGCGCATATAGTCCAGCAGCAGGTTCAGCATCCACGGCCCGGCCACGATAATCGCCACGAACACGGCGATGATTTTCGGGATGAACGACAGCGTCATTTCGTTAATCTGCGTGGCGGCCTGGAGAATACTGATGATCAGACCGGTAACCAGCGCGACAAGCAGCAGCGGCGCGGCAACGGCAATGGCGATTTTCATCGCTTCCGTGCCCATCATCATGACCGATTCGGGTGTCATTGCCGTTCCTTAACTGTAAAAACTTTGCGCCAGCGAGCTGACCAGCAGCTGCCAGCCGTCGACCAGCACAAAAAGCATGATCTTAAAGGGCAGGGCAATGGTGGCGGGCGGCACCATCATCATCCCGAGCGCCATCAGGACGCTGGCGATCACCAGGTCGATAATCAGGAACGGAATAAAGATGGTAAAGCCAATCTGGAACGCGGTTTTCAGCTCGCTGGTGACATAGGCCGGCAGCAGAATGCGCATCGGTACCGCTTCCGGGCCCTGCAGCTCGCCGGTGTTGGACAGACGGGCGAAGAGGGCCAGGTCCGCCTCGCGCGTCTGGCGCAGCATAAATTCCCGCAGCGGCTGCGCGCCTTTTTCCAGCGCCTCCTGCATCGAAATTTTGTCTTCGCTGAACGGCTGGTAGGCGTCGGTATAAATCTTATCGATCACCGGCGACATGATGAAAAAGGTCAAAAACAGCGCCAGCCCCAGAAGCACCTGGTTTGGCGGCGCCGAAGGGGTGCCCAGCGCGTTTCGCAGCAGACCAAAAACGATGATGATGCGGGTAAAGCTGGTCATCATCAGCAGAATGGCCGGAATAAAGGTCAGCGAGGTGATGAAGACCAGCGTCTGAACCGGGAGCGACCAGCTCTGGCCGCCACCCGCAATCGGCGTGGAAACCAGACCGGGCAGCTGCGCATAAACTGCAGGAGCAAACAGGCCAACGCCCGCAAGCGTCAGGGATAACAAACGGCGCATCAGGTTCTCCCGGAACGCTTAAGCAAACTCTTCATGACGGACTGAAAATCCGCAGGGGCTTGTGCGCGCTCGTCCACCGTGACCGGGGCGGGCGGCAGTTTATGTAATACGTTAATGTTTGAGCCGGTTACGCCCAGAACCAGACGCGCATCTTCCACATCGACGATGACCACGCGTTCGCGCGGCCCAAGCGTCGTGCTGGCGCTGACCTTCAGGCCGCGGGTGCCGGCAGTTTTACCCGCCAGGCCAAAACGCTTTGCCAGCCAGGCGGCGATAAGAATAAAGGCAATAATACCGAACAGCGCCCCGCTCACCTGGAGCAGCGGGGAGCCGGGAACGGCGGAAGGCTGTGATATTGTTGCCTGGGTTTTCATGCTTAACGGCTCAGACGACGCATGCGTTCAGACGGGGTGATGATGTCGGTGATGCGCACGCCGTATTTATCGGCAACTACCACCACTTCACCCTGGGCAATCAGATAACCGTTGATCAGAATATCCAGCGGCTCGCCGGCCAGGCCGTCAAGGGCCACAACGGAACCCTGCGTGAGGCGCAGAAGCTCTTTAATGGTCATCCGGGTGCGTCCCAGTTCAACGGTCAGCTTAACCGGGATGTCCATAATCAGGTCGATGTCCTGCAGCGTGCCGCTGACGTCGCCGCCGCCTAACTGCTGGAATACCGCGTCCGCCGCGCTTTTTGTCGGAGTCGTTTTTTGCTCGTTTAACGCGTCAGCCCACAGATCGTCCAGTGCTCCGCTGTTTTCATCGGACGGATTGTTCATGTCACTCATTTGGGCTGTTCCTCATTCAGCGAATTCAAAATCGGGTTGATCAAGTGCTCAACGCGTAACGCATACTGACCGTTAATCGTGCCGTACTGGCTTGTAAGTACGGGGACACCATCTACGTGGGCAATAATGCGGTCGGGTTTGTCTATCGGCAAAACGTCGCCGGGTTGTAATTTCAGGATCTGGGATAACCGCATCGAAATGTCGGCAAAGTTCGCCACCAGCTCCAGCTGCGAGTGCTGCACCTGGCGCACCAGGTTTTCACGCCAGTTCTGATCTTCGTTGCGTGAGTTCTCCAGCGGCGGGTTAACCAGCAGCTCGCGCAGCGGTTCAATCATGCTGAACGGCAGGCAGATATTGAACTCACCGGTCAGGTTACCGATCTCCACGTGGAACGGCGTATTGACGACGATATCGTTCGGGGAGGTGGTGATATTGGTAAATTTCACCTGCATCTCAGAACGGACGTACTCCACTTCCAGCGGGTTAATCGCTTTCCACGCGTCGCTGTAGGATTCCAGCGCCAGCTTCAGCATGCGGTTAATGACGCGCTGCTCGGTGTGGGTAAATTCACGACCTTCCACTTTGGTCGGAAAACGCCCGTCGCCGCCGAACAGGTTATCCACCGCGATGAACACCAGGCTTGGGGAAAACACCACCAGACCGGTGCCGCGCAGCGGCTTCAGATGAATCAGGTTAAGGTTGGTTGGCACCGGCAGGTTGCGGGCAAACTCATGATACGGCTGGATGCGGATCGCACCGACCGTGATATCCGGGCTACGACGCAGCAGGTTAAACAGCCCCATACGGAACTGACGTGCAAAACGTTCGTTAATGATCTCCAGCGCCTGCAGACGTTCACGTACCACGCGACGCTGGGTATTGGGATCGTAAGGACGAATATTATCGTCGCCAGTGAGACCCGGTTGCGGGTCGTCACTCTTATCGCTGTCGCCGTTAAGCAGCGCGTCGATTTCTGCCTGAGAAAGAATACTGTCGCCCATGTCGTTACCGCAGAATAAAGGCTGTGTACAGAACGTCAGTGACTTCCTGCTTAGGTTGACCGTTTACCAGCGGGGTGGCCAGCGTCTGCTTGATGGCGTCGACCAGCTTTTGCTTACCCACGTCGGTAGCCAGCGCGGAGGCGTCCTGACGAGAAAACAGCAGGAGAAGGCGGCTACGCACTTCCGGCAGATAATCGTTCAGGCGCGCGCGGGTTGCTTCGTCCTTCAGGCGCAGCGTAATACCGACATACAGCACGCGATCCGCATCACCGAGGTTAACGGTGAAGGTGTCCAGAGGGAAAAAGACCGGCGCCGGCGGTGGGGCAGGTTCGGCTTTGGCCGCAGCGGTTGAAGGTTCCTGCTGCATACGCCAGTAACTATAGCCCGCGGTAGCGCAGGCGGCGAGCGTGATCAACACCAGCAGCGGGATCCAGATGGAACGCTTGCTTTTTTTGGTGATAGCGGAGTCTGTCATCTGATACGAGCTTCCTGTTTCGGTACAGCTTAATAAGGTGATTATCCCGTGTCCTGCCGTCGTCAAAGCGTGGAAAAGACGGGGATAATCACGCTACCTCTGGCGTTTAGGCGAAGATGTCTACGGCACCGTTACCGCGCGCCGCGGATTGCAGGGCGGCTGGGGTCGGCAGGAGCTCATCGCTCTCTTCATTAAAACCGCCGTGCTGGCCCGGGCGTGAAGCATGGTGCTGCTGGGATGAAGACTGTTGTTGCCCGGCAAAGCTCTCGCTGCTGACGCTGCTTTGAGAAAGCTGAATGCCGTTCTCCGCCAGCGAGGTCCGCAGGACCGGCAGCGCGGCTTCCAGCGCCGCGCGTACGTGGCTGTGCGCAGAGACCATCTGCAGCTGTGCCTGATTATCGTCCAGCTTCAGCGAGATTTGCACCTGGCCCAGATCCTCCGGGTGCAGGCGCAGCTCCGCCGTCTGCTGGCCCTGCTTAGTGAACAGGGTGATGTGCTGGCTCAGGGACTGCTGCCATTCATGTGTGCCCAGAGGCTGGCTTAGCACCGGGGCGGTGGCAACGGTAGCGGCAGGCTGGCTGGCCGCATGGCTGGAGATAATCGGCGCCAGGGTAGCGGTCGGCGAAGATGACGAAGAGGCGCTGGCGAAGTCCTGTTTCTCAGCGGCTGCGGCCACGACCGGTGTGGCTGGCGCGTTGGCGGCGAGATCCGGAACGTTGTTCTTCGCCTGGCTCTGATAGGACGCAGAAAGCTGCGCTTTATCATGGCTTCCCGCAGGCGCGTTCAGGGACGGCGGCTGTCCCGCACCGTTTTGCGAAAGCGTTGCTGAACTCAGCGCCGAGGTGGCGTGAACGCCGTCGATGCCTGCCGCACGAGAGGCGGTCGTCTGCTGGTGCGGCAGCATCGCCATCAGCGCGCTTAGCCCCGCCAGCTCTTCTTCGCTCAGCTCGGTTTTAGCGTCATCTTTACCGTTGGCCGCGGTGAGCGTCTTAAGCGCGTCGCCCTTTGACAGCGGTACCAGCCCGGAGACCAACGTTTCAAGCGGCGCGGACTCCGACGTTTCAACGCCATTCAACGCAGGCTG
Source organism: Enterobacter bugandensis (assembly GCF_900324475.1). NCBI lineage: Bacteria > Pseudomonadati > Pseudomonadota > Gammaproteobacteria > Enterobacterales > Enterobacteriaceae > Enterobacter > Enterobacter bugandensis. The sequence goes on along the minus strand of NZ_LT992502.1, from coordinate 2,975,611 downwards.
ACGCGAGAGCAGGTCGGCAATTTTGGCCTGCAGAGCGGTATCGCCTTTGGCCTCCTGCGCGACCTTCGACAGCTTGCTGCCGGCGGCTTTCAGATCCGCCAGGGTGAGCGGCGCATCGTTGCCCTTGCCCGTTGCATCCGTCAGGGCGCCCGCCAGCAGGGAGAGGAAGTCCTGTGCACCCTCGGTGCCTTTCCCTGTTTGCATCCCGCCTGACGGGTCGCTGTCGCTCATCAGCAGTTGTTGCAGTGTGATCATTCCGGTTTCCTCATTGATGCGCGCTGGGCAAACTCATCCATTTTCTTCTGATCCAGGCGGTTTTCCGCCAGGGTCGAGGCTGCAATCTGCCGGTCCTGTAAGGTCTGCCAGGCCTGCAGCCGCTGTTTTTTCTCGCGCCAGAAATTCAGCGCGGTATCGACTTTTTGGGTCCACTGGTTTAGCTGCTGGCGGTGCTGCTCTATCGCCTTCTCAAGCGTCTGGATAAACTGCTGATAGTTAATCCAGCGCTGGCTGCCAATGCCCTGCGTCATATCGGTATTGAGGTTGGTGCGATATTCATGCTGATAGTCGATTAACATCTTCAACTGTTCTTCAGCCTGCTGGCACCCGCGTCGCATTGCGCCAAGCTGCAATGCGGCATCATCAACTTCTTTTTCAGCCAGATCTTTCAGCGTTGATAACGCGCTGTTTTGCGCCATGACCTTCGCCCTCCACCTGTGTTACACCTGCGGGAAAATTAGCTCCAGCGCCTGGATTGAATCTTCCCAGTCGGCACGCTCAAAAATGCCCTGTTGTAAAAACGCCTCCAGCTGCGGCCACAGGCTAATCGCCTTGTCGAGCATCGGGTCGCTGCCTTTGGCATACGCCCCCACGCTGACCAGATCGCGGTTGCGCTGGAAGCTGGAAAGCAGTTGTTTGAAGTTACGCACGCGGGCGTAGTGCTTCTCGGTAATCAATGCCGTCATCGCACGGCTGATGGACGCTTCAATATCAATTGCCGGGTAGTGCCCGGCTTCGGCCAGGCGGCGCGACAGCACGATATGGCCGTCCAGGATCGCGCGCGCGGAGTCGGCAATCGGGTCCTGCTGGTCGTCGCCCTCGGTCAGCACCGTATAGAACGCGGTGATGGAGCCGCCGCCGCTGATGCCGTTCCCCGCACGCTCTACCAGCGCCGGAAGTTTGGCGAAGACCGAAGGCGGATAGCCTTTGGTGGCCGGCGGCTCGCCGATGGCCAGCGCAATTTCACGCTGCGCCATCGCGTAGCGGGTGAGGGAGTCCATGATCAGCAGCACGTGCTTGCCGCGGTCACGAAAATCTTCGGCGATACGGGTGGCGTAGGCGGCACCCTGCATACGCAGCAGCGGCGACACGTCCGCCGGCGCGGCGATCACCACCGAGCGGGCGCGGCCTTCCGCACCCAGAATATTTTCAATAAAGTCTTTTACTTCGCGACCACGCTCGCCGATCAGCCCCACGACGATCACGTCGGCCTGGGTATAGCGCGCCATCATGCCGAGCAGGACGGATTTCCCGACGCCGGAACCGGCGAACAGGCCCATGCGCTGTCCGCGCCCTACGGTGAGCAGGGCGTTAATCGGACGCACGCCGGTATCCAGCACGTGCTCAATAGGGGTACGCTGCAGGGGGTTGAACGGCTGGGTAATCAGCGCGCCGGTTTCGGTGGTGTCCGGCGCGGGCAGGCCATCCAGCGGCTTCCCGCTGCCGTCCAGCACGCGGCCGAGCAGGGCAGGGCCAAGCGGCAGCTGTTTCCCGCTTTGCAGCCCGTCGCCGCTGATGTTTTTGGCGTAAACGCGCGCGCCGGGCAGTATGCCTTCCACCTCTTCAAGCGGCATCAGGAACAGGCGCTGGCCGTTAAACCCGACCACTTCGCTTTCCACTTCACGCGTTTCCTGCCCATCCTGACGCTCAATGACGCAGGTCGCACCCAGGGGAAGCTGCAGGCCGGTGGCCTCCAGTACCAGACCGGTGGCGCGCGTCAGTCGCCCATAACGACGAACAGATGGCAGTTGCGCCATCTTCGTCTCAAAGTTGTCGAGCGTGGTGAGCCAGCGGGTAAGGCGTGCGGTCATCAGACGACTCCCGGTGCCGCCAGGCGACACAGTTCCTGCCAGCGGGTGGCGACGCTGGCATCCAGGTCGCCTTCATCGGCAGAGACTTTGCATCCGCCGTGGTGTAAGGATGGGTCGCCGCGCAGACGCCAGCCGTGCAGGCTAAGCGTTGCGCCCAGGCTCTCTTCAACACGCTGCAGATCGTCCGGGTGGACGCGCAGCTGCGGTTTGCCGCTGAACAGCGGTTCCTGCTGAAGCAGACCCTGAATTTGTTTAATCAGCGCGGTGTTATCCACCACGGGCGTCTGGCCGATAACCTGACGCGCCGCCTCCAGCGCCATCTGCATCAGACGCGAGGCAATCACGCTGTCCAGCGCGTCCAGCGTGTGCTGGAACTCGCTGACCAGCTGCTGCATGCGGGCATGGATCGGCGCCTGCTGCTGGCGCGCCTGATCGATGCCGTGCTCTAACCCTTTCGCCAGGCCTTCCTGGTACCCCAGATCGTGCCCCTTCTGGCGGCCTTCGTTCAGACCGGCGTTATAGCCCTGCTCGTGCGCCTGCATTTGCAGCTGGGCCAGCATCTGCGCTTGCTGCTCCTCTTCGCTCAGCTCGGGCTGTTCAACGTCCGCGTCGGGTTCTGCGGGCGAGACCACCGCAGGCGTGAATTCGGCAAGGGGAGGGGCCAGATCGTCCGGCGTCCAGCGCTTCCACGACAGCTCATTAGACATAGGTGTCGTCTCCGCTGCCAATCACCATCTCGCCGGTTTCCGCCAGACGACGAACGATAAGCAGGATGGCTTTCTGTTCGTTTTCCACCTGAGACAGACGCACCGGGCCGCGGTTGGCAAGGTCGTCGCGCAGGATATCGGCCGCACGCTGGGACATGTTGCGCAGGAACTTCTCGCGTAGCGGCTGTTCGGCGCCTTTGAGGGCGATAAGCAGCGACTCGGAATCCACTTCCTGGAGCAGGCGCTGGATGCTGCGGTCGTCCACTTCGACGAGGTTTTCGAACAGGAACATCTCGTCGATGATTTTCTGCGCCAGCTCGCCGTCGAATTCGCGAACCGCCGAAATGACGGCTTCTTCCTGCTGCGTTTTCATCAGGTTGATAATTTCCGCCGCCGTTCTCACGCCGCCCATTTTGCTGCGCTTGAGGTTCTGGCCGTCGAGCAGGTTGTTTAGCACTTCGGTCAGCTCCGCCAGCGCGGCCGGCTGAACGCCGCCGAAGGTCGCGATACGCAGCATCACGTCGTGACGCAGGCGCTCTTCGAACAGGGCCAGAATATCCGCCGCCTGGCCACGTTTGAGGTGAACCAGAATGGTGGCGATAATCTGCGGGTGCTCGTCGCGAATCAGGTCGGCGGCACTCTGCGGCTCCATAAAGTTGAGCGTTTCGATACCGCTGGCGGTATCGCGGGTTTCCAGAATGTCTTCCAGCAGGCTGGCGGCACGCTCTTCGCCCAGCGCCTTGACCAGCACGGAGCGCAGGTAGTCGTTGGCGTTGACGTTCAGCGCGGCAAACTGTTCGGCTTCCTGTTCAAACTCTGACAGCACTTCGGTCAGCTGTTTGTTGGAGATTTGACGCACGTTGGCCATCGCCGCACTGAGAATTTGCACTTCTCGCTGGGAGAGGTGTTTAAATACCTCTGCCGCGCGATCTTCGCCAATGGTCATCAGCAGGATGACGCTTTTATCGGTGCCCGTAAGCGTATTACTCATGTTCGTTACCCATCCACTGGCGGATGACCAGCGCCACGACGCGCGGATCGTTATCTGACATTTCGCGAATGCGCTGGCTCATCACCTCAGCGCCCATGCGCTGGTTAGCACGACGCTGCTGCATCTGTTCATCTTTACTGAGGCGAACTTCAACCGCTTCTTCCGTTTCCTGACGCGTATTCATCTGCTCGCGCGCCGCTTTTTCGGCTTCCGCACGACGCTGAAGCTGAGGACGAACGCCCTTACGCCACAGCAGCCACGCGACAATCAGCACCAGCAGCCAGCGGCCTGCGGACATCAGCTGGTCGATAAACGCCTGCTGTTGCCAGAACGGCAGTTCACCGCCGGTCTCTTCAACCGAGTTAAACGGAGAGTTCACCACGTTGAGGGTATCGCCGCGCTTCTCGGAGTAGCCCATCGCTTCGCGGGTCAGGTTCTCAATCTGCTTCATCTGCTCGGCGGTTAACGGCAACGGTTTGCCGTCCGGCAGGGTTTTGTAGTTCACCACCACCGCAACGGAAAGACGCTGAATATCGCCCACGTTCAGCTTAGTGTGGCGGATCGTTCTGTCCACTTCATAGTTCGTGGTTTCGTTACGGCTGCTGGAGCGCGGACCGGCGTTATTGGTCGTTGAGGTGGTCTGCTGATTATTTTGCTGACCGTTCTGCTGGTTGGCCGGCGGCGTGGAAATCGGCGCCGCGTTTGCCGGTGCTGGCTGGTTAGAGAGCGCGCCCGGCACGCCGCCAGGGTAGGCCCCGCCGATCTGTTCGCTGGAGTTGATCTGGCGTGAACGCATGACCGCCTGAGCCGCATCGCCGTTCGGGCTGTATTGCTCTTCGGTTTGTTCTTTATTAGAGAAGTCAATCTGCGCGGTCACCTGGGCGTGCACGTTGCTGTTGCCCACCACCGGGCCGAGGATCGCTTCGATGCGGCGCTGGAGACGGCTTTCAACGTCGGCGGCGTATTTCAGCTGCGCGTCGTTCAGGTCACGCCCGGCGGTATTGGATTGCGTCAGCAGGTGTCCGCTTTGATCCACCAGCGTCACGTTACCCGGCGGCAGGCCGGCGACGGCGCTGGAGACGAGATGCGTTACCGCGCTGATTTGCCCTTCGTCCAGCGCGCGGCCGGGCTCGAGGTTCACGGTAACGGAAGCTGAAGGGGATTTCTGTTCCCGAACAAATAAAGAGGGTTTAGGCATTGCCAGGTGCACGCGGGCACTCTTCACCGGGCCTAACGTTTCAATGGTGCGGGCCAGCTCGCCTTCCAGCGCACGCTGGTAGTTCACCTGCTCGCTGAACTGGCTGATGCCGAATTTTTCCTGGTCCAGCAGCTCAAAGCCGACAGCGCCGCCCTTTGGCAGGCCCTGCTGTGCCAGGCGCAGACGAAGCTCGTGCACTTTATCCGCCGGTACCTCAAGCGCACCGCCATTATCGGCAAAGCGATACGGGATGTTCATCTGGGTAAGCTGGGTGACGATGGCGCCGCCATCCTGATCGGAAAGGTTGCTGTAGAGCGTGCGGTAATCGGGGCTTTTCGCCCATAAAACCATCGCTACAAGGATCGCAATTGCGGCAGCGCCTGCCACGATCAACGGGATTTTAGGATTCGCGCGAAGGCGGTTCATCCACTCGAGTGATTTATTTTGTGGCGCTGTCGATGCTGTTGCACTCATTGCGCACCTCTTAAATCCTGGTGGTTTACGTTATTCGTGTAGAGAAACAAAACTGACTCCCGGGTCGGCAAACACGACAAAAGTTCCATATTGATGGCCCTGCCATTATTTGACGATTCCGGATTTTCTATGCGTCAAATAACCTGGTTTTTTCACGCTATTTACCGCCATTATCTTATTGACAAGCTGTTAGTCTTGACCGCGTAAAAAACCATCCAGGGGAGAGTCATGGCTATACAGGGCATTGAAGGGGTCATCAGTCAGTTGCAGGCAACGGCGATGACGGCCCGTAATCAGAATGTGGCAGAACAGCAGCCGACCATCAGCTTTGCGGGGCAACTGCATGCCGCTCTTGACCGTATCAGCGATACCCAGACCGCTGCGCGTACCCAGGCGGAGAAGTTCACCCTCGGCGAGCCGGGCGTGGCGCTCAATGATGTGATGACCGATTTGCAAAAAGCCTCGGTTTCTATCCAGATGGGGATCCAGGTGCGTAACAAGCTGGTGTCGGCTTATCAGGAAGTGATGGGGATGCAGGTGTAGGTTATCTAACCTGATGCTATTTATAATTATTAATCATCCGATCCTACAGCGTGGGGAATGTATGGGGCAAACGCTCTCGATTTCTGTTTGAGAATGAGGACCTGGTCCTGGTTATTTTTAGCCATCCAGGATCCCTACACCCGGTAAACCATTTGCGCGCCGCATTGCTGCCTCTTGCGACTGGTTGAAAGACCCGACTGCGTAATGATGGCAGGCACGGGTAATCATTGTTCCCGATTGAAGGGCTATACCCAATTACTGGGTACGATTAAAAGCAGCAATTGCACACCTCCCCGATGCGTCATCGTCACGTCTCAAGACTTCAATACCGCTTTCAAAATTACAATCATTCGAATGTGATGGAACTGAAAATAATTTCACTGGCACGTGTGTGCTGAGCCCCAAGTATGGGGCTGATCGGATAATAAATGGACGAAAATTCATTCGGAAACGCATAAGTGAGTTGATATTCTATGGAAATGATGGCGTTCTATGTATCGCGGCGATAATTAGATCCATTAGAGCGGATTATTTTATCTGGTTAACGCTATCATTTTTTAGAATGACGCACATTGGGCACTGTTTAGCTATGAAACAACACGCTCTGGGTTGTTTCTGTCTATCCATGATATGATTTTCTTTGAAAGGTTAATTGATGGAATCTCAATGAGATTGAATGAAATCCATGCGATTGCAATTGAGCAGGTTGTCATAATGGCTAAGGTATAAAAACCATTCATTGAAATGCTTGGGAAATATGTGTTAGTTATTTCTATAAAAATGAAATGCCACATGTAAAGAGAAAATGAAATATTCCCGAGCATAATTAGAGGCTTGTGTTTTGCTGTCGTGAAACTTGCTTCCATTAAAGTCGTTGAGACGACAATGATAAATGCCATAGCCCCCCAGCCTAAAGGGCCGTGATCGTTGTGTTGTGTTGAAAATATTAATGCTGTAGTAACAATTATGGTTGAAATTAGCAAAATGTTTAAAACTGTTCCCCTGTATCTCGATAGCGCAGGTAAAATATTTTTATATATCAAATATGATACCATACCATATACAAAGTCAATGTATATAGGTGATGAAATAAGAGTAATAAAGTCATTTTCGATATAGTTTGTATTTACGCCATTGAGTGTTGGAGTGGCGCTCATTAATTGTGAAAATAAAACCATTGTCAAGATTATGGATGAGCATAATATAGCCCTATATTTGTGGGATATAATCATGGCTGCAAGAAAAATAATATAAAAAGAAATCTCGTAAGTTAATGTCCATGCTATTGCGAGTACATTGTATCCAAAGAAAGGAGCCCCAGCGTGATAATCGATTTGGAGAGGTGCGATTGACCATATAAACCATGCGTCTAAGCCGGTTGAGCCCTTTTTGATTGTCAAAAATATAAAGTAAATTGACACCGCCAAGATCAAAAGTGGGTAGATTCTAAAAAATCTTCTAATAAAAAACTTAAGTGGATATAAATATTCCTTTTTTTGAGTTGCAAAACAGATTATAAACCCACTAATTACAAAGAATAAATCTACACCAAAAGCTCCATTAACAAACAGTAAATCCCCAAGATTTGACTGTATGTAAGTGTTGTTAACATAGCCTCTTAAATGGAACAGCACCACGAATAAAGCCGCAATTCCCCTTAAGTAATGAATACTTTTGACCATATTGATATCCTTTATATAAATAGGGATGTTTTTTACATAATACTTCAAAAGAATGGCGTTTTGGATAACGCCATTTCCGATATACCAGCAAAACTGCAAAGTGATTATTTAAATTCTAAATAATTACTAGATAGTATTTTTACTGGATCAGTAGTGTACATTCCGATATTGATTTTACTTATTTCTGATAAATCTAACTTTCCTGCATCACTATAAGTATACCAATCACTCCCTACTTTAATTGCCTTAATTATAGTATCCATGTTTATGTTATCATTATTTTTTAAAGTAACATGAGAAAAAATGGCGGTGTTATTCATCAAATAAACATTTATGTCACCCGAGATACGATATATAAGCTTATTTTTACCTGATAATTTATCAGTGTAAAAATAAATCGATTTCAATGTTATGCCTTCATTTAATTTTGCATTGACGTCTCTCTTGGGAAGTAAGTCAATGATTGAGTAATCGAAATTAATTGGCTCTTCAATGATTTTATCTACTTTAAAATAATTAAACATATATGAGTTCTTGAAAGTAGGGAAACCATCTGATTTTTTTAAAAGTCGGTTAAGGTAAAAGTCAGGTATTACGATCTCTTTTTTTCCTTCGTTGATTTGCTGTGTTAACATCGCCATGCGTATTGCATCTTGCTTTGACGCTCTTATACTAGAATAGGAAATCAGGCCGTAAGAGGGTACAAAGTAAGTCATAGCGAACACAATGAAAATACTAAATATCGAGTTTTTATATATTTTTTCATTTGAAAAATTAGCAGAGTAAATTAAAAAAGAAAGGGTTATTAAAAACATAAATAAGGCACCAATACCAGATCTTTCAGGCATGTATGGTGAAGCAACAAATGCAAGGTCACACAACATCCCACCAATGAAAAATGCTAGTGCACAAATTAATGAACCCCTTGATTCTATTTTGAGTAGTCCAAATGAAAGTGCAATGAAAATGATGATTAGAAATATTGGCCATAAGCTATCCAGCGCTGCAGGAAGTCTTTCAAATAAATGTAGATCAAGTTTTTCTATTAATGTTAATGAGTGCCAATCTTTAAAATAAGACGATCTGATGGCAGAGCCTGGACTGAATAAAAGCACCGCAGAACCCAAGATAATCCCAATCAAATAGGGTGCCGACAGTTTAAAGCGGTTAAAACAAATAGAATATAAAACTGTCAGTATCGTTGCGACAATGCACGTGTTTTCGTTTGAACAACCTGCCAAAAAACCAACTAATATCCCCCCAGAATAACTAAGTAATGTATGTGGTTTTCTTTGTCGAGCGAGAATAACGAAAAATAAAGATATGTAAAATATAGGCCATAGATAGTTCGATGCGCCAACAAACCAGAAGAAAGTTTCACCAAGCGCTGGATTTGATATCCAAAGAGCTAAAAAGATAATTACTATCGAAATAGCGCTAGGTTTTGGCTTGCCATCAAATAACGCAGATGGTATCGCTGCAATAAGATAAACGCTGGCAACTAGCGCAGCAGCTGTCAAAGACTGATAGATATCATGATTGACATATTTGAGCATATATGAGCTAAATATGTTAGTAATTAGCCTTCCACTCCAGACTAAATAATGACCGATTTGCTCTTGAAGGCTGGCATGAAAATAATAATAATAATCATCTGACAATACTGGTGTGTGTAAATATGGCACCAACATAAGTAAAAAAATAATAATTAGAACTAACAGATTATTTTTGGAAATCATTTTTCTTTATTCCGTTTTAAACAATAGCGTGGTCTTTTTTTGGTTTCGATATAGATGCGCCCTATATATTCACCTAAAACACCAATGCCGATTAATTGAACGCCGCCGATAAACAGGATGGATACCAATAGGGATGTGTACCCTTTTATCGGATTGCCTATAATTAATGTTTGCAAAGTCATCCATGCGCCGTATAAGAATGAAATAGATGCAATTATGAAGCCTATATACATCCAAACCCTTAACGGGAAGGTAGAGAAACTTGTTATTCCCTCAAGTGCAAGATTCCACAGTTTCCAGCCGTTAAATTTAGTGCTGCCGGCAACGCGCTCAGCGCGTGCATACTCCACGACATCAGTACGCCCGCCAACCCAACTCAGCACGCCCTTCATGAACAAGTTGCGCTCTGGCATGAGCTGAATATTTTCCACGACCTCGCGGGACATCAGGCGGAAGTCTCCAACATTTTCTTCGATTTGCGGATTGCTGATTTTGTTATGTAGCTTATAAAACCACTCGGCGGTCTTGCGCTTCAGACGGCCATCTGTAGAGCGATCGGAGCGTTTGGCAAGCACCATATCTGCTCCGGCCTGCCACTTCTCTATCAGGTGTGGAATGACTTCAATAGGGTCCTGCAGGTCAACATCAATCGGAATAATAGCTTCTCCGCTAGCGTGATCCAGACCTGCGAACAGCGCAGGTTCTTTACCAAAGTTGCGAGTGAAGGACAGCGGAACTACAAGCGGATCGGCAAGGGCAAGTGCGTTAATAATTGATTCTGTACAATCTTTGCTGCCGTCATTAATGAACACTATCTCGACTTCATGTTGCTTAAGCTCTTCAAACTCCCGCACGGCTTTGTAGAAAATCGGAATTGCATCCTCTTCATTAAAAACTGGAACAACCAGTGAAATTTTCATTTAGCATCCCTGAATACAACGAACTTTGAATATACAAACCCGCACACCAAACTGATGGCGGAGAACACGATTAATGTGATGACAGGAGCTATGCCTGATTTGTCTGCACACCAGCCAAAAGCGGCACTCAATGTGCCCATAAAACCTACGTAAAGCATGTAGCGGATGGTTGTTGTGGAAGATTTAAAAGTGAATTTTGCATTGGCGAAGAAGCTGAACGACACAGCGACAACGAATCCGGCAAAGTTGCCAAGCGCCTGTCCTGTGTGGAATGCGTATATGCATACAGCAAAGACGACCCAATGAATTAGCGTGTTTATTACACCTATTGATGTGTATCTGGCGAATAACTTGAACATTTGAGAAATCAGTAAATTCAGAAAAGTCCGAATTGTAGCATCTGGCATTCACTTGATCGACCCTCATGTTTAACCACGCAGCATATTTATACAGTTGATTTTACAAATGATCATGCCACGCACTGCAGACATACACACCGTCTTCGTTGCGGCAGTACAGCTCACCGCTCATCTGCTTTCGTGGTCGTGAGCTGCGCCCAACCAGTCCAGCTCATTCCAATGGACAGCACGCACTCGACGATCATGAAGGTCGACCAGACCTTTGTTGATTATGAAAAATGTTCGCTCATAACATTTATATACCGGTCTAAGACCTGTCGAACTTCGCTGGCAGCCTCTGCGCTTTAATGCCACAATATTTTTTTCTTCGAATGCAGGAAAGATGATGAAAAAAATAGCAATTGCTGGCGCGCTGCTGGCACTGACCGGGTGCGTTCAGGTCGATAACTATAATGACGTGATCAAGCATCCCGTCCCCGCGAACCTGGCGGGATACTGGCAGTCGAAAGGGCCTCAGAGCAGTCTGGTCAGCCCTGAAGCAATTGCCACGCTGGTGGTGACGGAAGAGGGTGATACGCTGGACTGCCGCCAGTGGCAGCGCGTGATTGCCGTACCGGGTAAGGTCATGCTGCGCTCAGACAGCTATTACAACGTGACCCGTAAGCTGGATATCTATCCGCTGGATCGCGACGGCGCTACGCTTGAGTATGACGGGATGGAGCTGCAAAAGGTTGCCCGCCCGACGGTGGAGTGTGCTGACTACCTGAGCAAAAACCCGCTGGAGAGTAAACTACCGTAGCCGTTTTTGTGCCGGGTAAGCGTCAGCGCCACCCGGCATTGTTTTTACAACGCATCCTCAATCACCCACACGCTGACGCTTCCCCCTTTACAGGTAAAGGTGCCTTCGCCATCCGCCGCCGTGGTGACCGTTTCTTCACGATTGCCGAGAAAATCACGCCACGTTTTGTTGCCGTAGTTTTCCCCCAGGCAAATTACCTTCTCGCCGTCGTCGCCGTTCGACATCACCACCACGCAGCCGGGATCGTCTTCCGTGCCGCTGCGGATGAAGGCGATGCAGTTTGGATGGTCAAAAAAGAGCGTCTGCACGCCGTGGGCAAAGCGCTGGCGGGCGAGGATAAGCTCGTGAAGCTGCTCAATCACCGGCATATCAATATGGTACGTTTCACCGTCCCCTCCCGTATCGTCATAGCTTGCGCCGAACAGATCCGGATAGAAGACGCTCGGCACGCCGTTTTCCCGCAGCAGGATCAGCGCGTACGCCAGCGGTTTAAACCAGGCCTCGACCGGGGCTTCCAGCGCCTGCAGAGGCTGCGTGTCATGGTTCGCGACGAGGGTCACCGCATGGAACGGGTCGGCCTCCACCAGCGTGCCGGTAAAGATCTGGCTCATGTCGTAATCTCGTCCCTGGCGCGACGCTTCGTGGAATTTCATCTGCAGGGGGGCATCAAACAGCATGGTTTTACCGTCGACCTGGTCAATATAGGCCTGAAGTTTATCCACCTCGTGAGACCAGTATTCCGCCACGATAAACAACGGCTGTTCGGCCACTTCCTGAACGTGCTCAATCCACTCTTTGTAAAACCAGGCGGGAATATGCTTGACGGCGTCCAGACGAAAACCGTCGCAGCGCGTCTGTTCCATGACCCAGCGGGCCCAGTATTTGATCTCCTCGGTGACGGCGTGATTGCGAAAGTCGATGTTTTCGCCCATCAGGTAATCGAAGTTACCCATCTCATCATCGACCTGGTCATTCCAGCCTTCGCCGGTGTAGTCGTTGACGATTTTAAAGATCCCGTCTTCATCCGGGTTTTCAATATGGTCGACGCCGCTAAAGCATTTGTAATCCCAGATAAACTGCGAGTATTGCCCGGCGCGGGCGGGGAAGGTGTAGCGAGTCCAGGCCTCACACTCGATGATTTCATCATCAATTTGTGTACGGTCCTGTTCGTTCACGCGCTGCACGCGGACAGGCTCTTTCTCATCAGCCCCCATTTTGTGATTCACCACCACGTCCAGCAGGACGGCAATCTCGTTGCTTTTGAGGGCGTCAATGGCTTCCAGCAGCTGCGCTTTGTCACCATATTTCGTGGCGATACTGCCTTTCTGGTCAAACTCGCCGAGGTCAAACAGATCGTAAGAGTCATAGCCAACCGAATACCCGCCGGAAGCCCCTTTATACGCGGGCGGCAGCCAGATCATGTTGATGCCGATTTCATTAAGATTGGGGGCTAACGCCGTGACTTCTCGCCACAATTCACCGCCAGCGGGGTAATACCAGTGAAAGCATTGTAACAGGGTGGGGTTTTTCATCGTCCGTGCTCCAGAAGCCATATGGCAGACTTCTGGAGTATGGATGAAGAAATCATAATTGTGTGTCGCGGGTAACACTTTCTGGATAAAGAATATTCCCTGACAGCTTTCCATAGGTAGAGGTGATGGATTGCTGTTTGCCGGTCTGATCGATGAGATTACGCAGTTCGTCCATCCGCACTTTCAGCAGCGCCTTTAACGTATTCTCATTGTCGAGGATCATCTCCAGCAGCGCACGCGCTTGCTCAACCTGAGCCGGGGGGCATGACATGATGGGCGTTTGCGAAATCCTTTCCACCAGTTGAACGTAATGCATTTCCTGCTCAATAAGCGCATCCCATTGACCAGAATGTGCGAGATTTAGCATAGCAATGCTCTGAGCATGTAACGCCTGCCAGTGGCTAAGCGCTGCGCTGGGATTATTCATCAAAATTATCCTGAAATAGAGGACGCATTGGGGCCGATTTGCTTCCACGCATCCGCAATGTTGTTTAATAAACCCTCGACTTCAACAATTGCGTCTACGTCATTACTGACGTTCGCCAGTAATAAACGTCGAACCATATATTCGTACAAGGAGGCAAGATTACTGGACAGCTCGCTCTCAACCTCCATGTTCAGTCCTGCTTTTAAACCGTTGTCGATGATGTTAATGGCTTTCGATAACGCTTCGCCTTTTTCACGAATTTGTCCGGCTTCCATGAACAAACGCGCGCGGACGAGGGCGCTATGCGCCCCGTCGAACAACATGACAATCAGCTGGTGTGGACTGGCATTCATAACTGCGCTTTCTACTCCTATCTGCTGATAGGATTGAACACCAGAGGTCTTATACATATCCACTCCTGAAGGCTACGACTATTTTTGTGAGAACTGTTGGGTCAGATAGTTGGCCGTACTGGTCATTTTGGTGACTAATACGTCCAGGCTGGTGAACTGCGCTTTGTAACGCGCCATGGTGGCATCAATAGTGGCTTCCATAGAGTCGTAACGTTCGCCCAAGGTTTTCAGCGTTTTGTTGATACCGTCTTTCGCGTTCTGGATCACGCCCGCGCTGCCGGTGCTGGTGCTGAGCATGGTGGTCAGCGTGTTGTTCATCTGAGTCGCCAGACCGGTTTTCTTTCCGTCACCGATAAAGTACTGCTGTACGGCGGTCGGGTTGTCGGTCAGCGCTTTTTTCAGCTTATCGGAATCCACTTTGAGGTTACCGACCGTACCGTCTGCACCTTTCACCGGATCCTGGGTAATCCCCAGCTGAGCCATGATCTGAACGGAGCCAGCCTGAACTTCGGTCAGCAGACCGCGCAGCTGAGACTGGATCCCGCGCACGTTTGCATCACCCACCAGCGCGCCGTTGCTGGTGGACTGGCTGCCAGAACCTGCGTCGACCGGCACATATTTGGTGAGGCTGTTAATGGTGGACTGCAGCGAGTTATACGCGGTTACCCAGTCCGTTACGGCTTTTTGGTTTGCATCCGTGGCGCGCGTCACTTCCAGCATTTCATCCGCTTTACTTTCTGCCTTCACGGTGAAGGTCATCCCCGGCAGCGCATCGGAAATGGTGTTCGATTGACGCTCAATCTTGATGTCGTTCACAACGACAATCGCGTTCTGGGCCGCGGTATTTACCGCCAGCGCGCCGGTTTTGGCGGTTGAGTCGTAGCCGATTACGCTTTGCAGCTTGTCGTCCCCGGTGACGCTGATGGTCATCTCGCCATCCGTACCGGTGGTTTTCGAGGAGAGCATCAGGCGGTAATCGCCGTCTTTCGCCTTGATTACGCTGGCGGTGACGTTGCCGTTCGCTTTATTAATCGCGCTCGCGATCCCGGCAAGCGACGTATCGCCATCGGCCAGGTTCACCTCTAAAGGCGTTTTAGTCCCCGGCTGGGTAATCGTAATTTTACGCGTCGTGCCGGTCGTATCGCCCAGCAGCTCCGTGTTGGTGGCATAGGAGCCCGTCGTGAGCGCCTGTGCTTTTGCCACCTGGTTGACATTAACCACATAAGAGCCGACGGATGCGTCTGCGGTCGTGGTTGCCGTAAAGGCCGTGTTGGTGCTGCTTACTGCGGTTGAGTTCCATGTGGTCGCTTTACCCAGCGCAGCGGTCGCAGTCTGCAGCGAGGTCATGGCACTCTGCAGCTTGCCGTACGCGCTTAACTGTGCGTTATACGTTGATTGCTGGGTAGTAATCGTCGTCAGCTTGGTTCGTTCTGCTGCATCCAACTGATTATATAATTCCCCGAGTCCTGCAGAACCTATCCCGAGGTTACTGATAGTAGCCATGCATATTTTCCTTAAATACGAAAGTAGTTCAGGACTCTTATCGGCCTCGAATAGTAAAAGTTTACGATGGTGAGAAAAAAATAATCCAAAGAATAGGCATGTCCTGGCGCGTTAAATGAAACGATTGCACTTTGGGACGATTTTTAGTGCGTCAATAACACAGATAAGTGTGTGCCTTTTTTGGCATATTCCGCGTAATAAAAAGCCGTAAATAATAACCTTATGATTAACCTTAATTGATTTTTTAAAAATAAAACCATTAATAATCATAGAGTTATAATTTTTTCGAAATTGATTCTAAAGTCTTTTCGGGACCCGTCGATAACCTTGTTGACGGTGAGAGACGCTGTGAGTGTTAGGCACCGGACCTAAAACCCAATTTTTGAAGGAAAGAAAATTATGGCAGTTATCAATACTAACCTGTTGTCCCTGACTACTCAGAACAACCTGAACAAATCTCAGTCTTCTCTGGGCACTGCTATTGAGCGTCTGTCTTCAGGTCTGCGTATCAACAGCGCGAAAGATGATGCCGCTGGCCAGGCGATTGCAAACCGCATGACCGCTCAGATTAAAGGCATGACTCAGGCAGCACGTAACGCCAACGACGGTATCTCCATGGCGCAGACTGCTGAAGGTTCCCTGAACGAAATCAACAACAACCTGCAGCGCGTTCGTGAACTGGCTGTTCAGGCAAGCAACGGCACCAACAGCACGTCTGACCTGGCTTCTCTGCAGGATGAAGTTACCGCTCGTCTGGCTGAAATCAACCGTGTTGCCAGCAAAACTGACTTCAACGGCATCAAACTGCTGGACGGTTCTGCAGGTACTGCTGGCGTGGTTAAAATTCAGGTTGGCGTGAACGACGGCGACACCATCGATCTGGACCTGAGCGGTGCTAAAGCTGACACCACGACTCTTGGCGTGAACGCTATCGACCTGAAAGCAATGACTGCGACCGATCTGGACACCATTGACAAAGCTATCGCTAAAGTTGATACCGCTCGTTCCGGTCTGGGTGCTGTGCAGAACCGCTTCACTTCTGCAATCAACAACCTGAACAACACCTCTAACAACCTGTCTGCTGCTCAGTCCCGTATCCAGGACGCTGACTACGCAACTGAAGTTTCCAACATGTCCCGCGCGCAGATCCTGCAGCAGGCTGGTACTTCTGTTCTGTCCCAGGCAAACCAGGTTCCACAGACCGTTCTGTCTCTGCTGCGTTAATTTTACGCATCAAACCCCGCTTCGGCGGGGTTTTTTTGTCTCTGAATTTTGAGGATCCGCCCGTGAAACAGATCGTTATTACCCAGCCTAAACTTGTCGCAGATTTTTCCTGTGTCGGTGGGGAATGCCGTGAACATTGTTGTCAGGGCTGGACCATCGCGTTTGATAAATCCTCCGTTAACCGCTATCTGAACAGTAAAAATGCCGCCATTCGTCACACGGCAAAGAAGGCGATAAAAGTCACAAAAAAACAGTACGGCAACTGGGGCGAAGTGATTTTCCATACGGAAAGTAAAAACTGCCCGTTTATGGATACGGAAAAGCTCTGTTCTATTCATAGCGCCATGGGCGCTCAGGCCTTAAGCCCGACCTGTTCGACGTTCCCGCGGACAAACCGGGTCTATAAAAATGAAATTGAAAAATCACTTAATCTCTCGTGTCCGGAAGTCACTCGACTGCTGTTGAACGATCGGGCATCGATGTCGATGATGGAATCCATCAGCGTTCAGCAGGACGTGAATAATGCGCCAGCGATGGATTTGAAGATTAAGGTCATCAATCTCTTCTGCCAGAACCTCTTCAGCGTTGAGGCGGTGAGCGTTGAAGAACAAGTTTATGCCGTGGTGAAATTCCTCATGGTGGCTGAAAAGCTCGAAAACCTGGAAGAGAATATCAGCACGCTCGAAACGGTTTATTATTCGCTGGTGAACGAGCTGGTGAGCGGTAAAATCAAGATGGAGTTAGGCGGGTTTAATCAGAACTACAGCCTGAAATTCGCGTTAATCTCGCTCATCCAAAGCTACTTTACGAAGAAAGCGACGGCCCGCGGTGGCGCCGTATTAAACCGTTATTTTGATCAGCTTTATAAACAGTTTGAATCTGTCGATGACACCGTTTCGGCAGAAAAGGTCATGGAAAACATTGAGTCCGTCTGGCGCGATGTGGCGGGCGGTTACATCGCGGCAAACGATCACCTGTTTAAGAACTTTTTTAAATACAAGCTCTGGGAGCAGGGCTTCCCGCAGAGCAATGGCCGCAGCATGTTGAATAATCTTTATTTAATCGTTGCGGAGTTCTATTTTCTCAAATCGCTGCTTGCCGGTCAGGCCATCGCGGCGGGGAAAATTGAACAAGACAATATTATTGACGTTATTTACAGCTTCCACTCCCTGAGCCAGCATAATCAGGAAGCCGGAAAGCTCTTTCATCAACATATAGATAGCGTCAAATTGGGCGACGATCTTTCATTGTTACAACTGTTAATTTAGCCAGAAAAGTTGCCCCTGCTGCGGGCAACCTCAGAATAACCTCACTTTATCCCCCTTTTTCATCCAATTGAACGCCCTGCAGAATCGGATAATCATGCCGATAACTCAACTAACGCAGGGCTGTTTATCGTGAATTCACTCTATACCGCTGAAGGTGTAATGGATAAACACTCGCTGTGGCAGCGTTATGTCCCGCTGGTGCGTCACGAAGCATTGCGCCTCCAGGTGCGTTTGCCGGCGAGCGTGGAACTTGACGATCTGCTACAGGCGGGCGGTATCGGGTTATTGAATGCAGTTGACCGATACGACGCTCTGCAAGGAACGGCATTTACGACTTACGCAGTTCAGCGTATTCGTGGTGCGATGCTGGACGAGCTGCGCAGCCGCGACTGGGTGCCGCGCAGCGTTCGCCGCAACGCGCGCGAAGTGGCGCATGCGATGGGACAGCTGGAACAGGAACTGGGACGCAACGCAACGGAAACCGAAGTGGCGGAACGTCTTGGCATTGCTGTTGAAGAGTATCGTCAGATGTTGCTCGATACCAATAATAGCCAACTCTTCTCCTATGACGAGTGGCGCGAAGAGCATGGCGATAGCATCGAGCTGGTGACGGACGAGCACCAGCAGGAAAACCCGTTACACCATTTAATGGAAGGGAATTTACGCCAGCGCGTAATGGAAGCGATTGAAGCTCTGCCCGAGCGCGAACAGCTGGTGTTGACCCTTTATTACCAGGAAGAGCTTAATCTCAAAGAGATTGGCGCGGTCCTGGAAGTGGGGGAGTCGCGGGTTAGCCAGCTGCACAGCCAGGCCATTAAACGCTTACGAACCAAGCTGGGTAAGTTATAGGTGATTCAATCACCCGAAAAATGCCGCACAACGTATTGACAACCAGGAGTTATCATGACGGTGCAGCAATCTAAAAGACGGCCTCTAAGCCGCTACCTGAAAGACTTTAAACACAGCCAGACGCATTGCGCCCACTGTAACAAATTACTCGATCGTATCACGCTGGTTCGCCGCGGCGAGATCGTGAATAAAATCGCTATCTCTCGCCTCGACACGTTAATGGATGAAGCCGCGTGGCTCGAAGAGCAAAAAGAGTGGGTGGCGCTTTGCCGTTTCTGTGGCGATCTCCACTGCAAAGAGCAAAGCGACTTCTTCGATATCATCGGCTTCAAGCAGTTCCTGTTTGAACAAACGGAGATGAGCCACGGCACCGTTCGCGAATATGTGGTTCGCCTGCGCCGCCTCGGTCAACATCTGACCGTTAACAACATTTCCCGCGATCTGCTGAAAACCGGTTATCTGGACGAGAACCTGGAGCCGTGGCTGCCTGCAACCAGCACCAACAACTACCGTATTGCGCTGCGCAAGTATGCGCAATATAAGGTACAAATGCCGGGTTCCGTGAAGCAGAAAGCGCTCGCCGGAACAACTTCTGATATATATTAAAAAAGAATAAGATGTAGCGCAGTCGCCTTTGACGTTGCAGGCGATTTCTCTACACTACGTAAAAATTCCACTATATCGGGGTATTTATGAAATTTGCACTTCTGGGTCGTCAGGCGCTGATGGGTGTTATGGCCGTCGCGCTGGTAGCGGGCATGAGCGTGAAAACGTTCGCTGCAGAAAACCTGCTAAATAAAGTAAAAGAGCGCGGTACGCTGCTGGTCGGGCTGGAAGGAACCTATCCTCCGTTCAGCTTCCAGGGTGATGACGGCAAGCTGACCGGTTTTGAAGTGGAATTTGCAGAAGAACTGGCGAAGCACCTCGGCGTTAAAGCCTCCCTGAAACCGACCAAATGGGACGGTATGCTGGCCTCGCTGGATTCAAAACGTATTGACGTGGTGATTAACCAGGTGACCATTTCTGACGAGCGTAAGAAGAAGTATGACTTCTCCACGCCGTACACCGTGTCCGGTATTCAGGCGCTGGTGAAGAAAGGTAACGAAGGCTCCATTAAATCCGCTGCCGATCTGAAAGGCAAAAAAGTCGGCGTCGGTCTGGGAACTAACTACGAAGAGTGGCTGCGCCAGAACGTTCAGGGCGTGGACATCCGCACCTATGATGATGACCCGACGAAATATCAGGACCTGCGCGTAGGCCGTATCGACGCCATTCTGGTTGACCGTCTGGCCGCTTTGGATCTGGTGAAGAAAACCAACAATACCCTGGCAGTAGCGGGTGATGCGTTCTCTCGTCAGGAATCCGGCGTGGCCGTCCGTAAAGGCAACGAGGATCTGGTGAAAGCCATTGATTCCGCGATTGCTGACATGCAGAAAGACGGCAGTCTGAAGGCGCTGTCTGAGAAGTGGTTCGGGGCCGACGTCACCAAATAAGTCGGTGACCTGGAAAAAAGGCGCTTTTAAAAGCGCCTTTTTTATTTCTTACGCGTCTGCGTGCATAATGAAAAATATCACATTTTGTCTGAGTTACCGGAGAGTCCATGTCACTACAGAATTTAACGCGCTTTCCCCGTCTGGAGTTTATCGGTGCGCCGACGCCGCTGGAGTACCTGCCGCGATTTTCTGATTATCTGGGACGCGATATTTTTATTAAGCGCGATGACGTGACGCCGATGGCGATGGGGGGCAATAAGCTGCGCAAGCTGGAGTTTCTGGCGGCTGACGCGCTGCGCGAAGGCGCGGATACGCTTATTACTGCCGGGGCCATTCAGTCCAACCATGTTCGTCAGACGGCCGCCGTGGCGGCAAAACTCGGGCTTCACTGCGTGGCTCTGCTGGAAAACCCGATTGGCACGCGGGCGGAAAACTATCTCACCAACGGTAACCGCCTGCTTTTAGACCTGTTCAACGTGCAGGTGGAGATGGTGGATGCGTTGACCGACCCGACCGCACAGCTCGACGATCTGGCCACGCGTCTGGAAGCGCAGGGTTTCCGCCCCTACGTTATTCCCGTCGGCGGTTCGAACGCGCTGGGCGCGCTGGGCTATGTGGAAAGCGCGCTGGAAATCGCCCAGCAGTGCGAGGGCGCCGTTAGCCTCTCGTCGGTCGTTGTCGCCTCCGGAAGCGCGGGCACGCATGCCGGGCTGGCGGTGGGGCTGGAACAGCTGCTGCCGGATGTCGAGCTGATTGGCGTGACGGTTTCCCGCAGCGTCGCGGACCAGAAGCCAAAAGTAGTGGCGCTGCAACAGGCGGTGGCAGAGCAGCTGGAGCTGAAGGCCAGGGCCGAGATCCTGCTCTGGGATGACTATTTTGCGCCGGGCTACGGTACGCCCAATGAAGAGGGGATGGAAGCCGTTAAGCTGCTGGCGCGCCTTGAAGGTATACTGCTCGATCCGGTCTATACGGGTAAAGCGATGGCCGGGCTTATCGATGGCATTGCGCAGAAACGCTTTAAGGATGAAGGGCCGATTTTATTTGTGCACACCGGCGGGGCGCCCGCGCTGTTTGCTTATCATCCTCATGTCTAAAAATCAGGTCGAAAAATAATAATGCAAGAAAGTATTCAACTGGTTATTGATTCCCTGCCATTCCTGCTGAAAGGTGCGGTATTCACGCTACAGCTCAGTATCGGCGGGATGTTCTTCGGTCTTGTGCTGGGCTTTGTACTGGCCTTAATGCGCATGTCGCCCATCCTGCCGGTACGCTGGCTGGCGCGCTTTTATATTTCCGTGTTTCGCGGTACGCCGCTTATCGCTCAGCTCTTTATGATCTACTACGGTTTACCGCAGTTCGGCATCGAGCTGGATCCCATCCCGGCGGCGATGATTGGCCTGTCGCTTAACACGGCGGCCTATACCTCCGAAACCCTGCGCGCGGCGATCTCGTCGATTGATAAAGGCCAGTGGGAAGCGGCGGCCAGTATCGGGATGACGCCGTGGCAGACGCTGCGACGCGCCATTCTGCCGCAGGCGGCGCGGGTAGCGCTTCCGCCGCTGAGCAACAGCTTCATTAGCCTGGTGAAAGATACCTCTCTGGCGGCAACCATCCAGGTGCCGGAGCTGTTCCGTCAGGCGCAGCTCATTACCTCGCGCACCCTTGAAGTTTTCACCATGTATCTGGCCGCCTCGCTGATCTACTGGGTGATGGCGACGGTGTTGTCTGCTCTGCAAAACTACTTTGAAAACCAGCTTAACCGCCAGGAGCGTGATCCAAAATGAGTGCAATTGACGTCAAAAACCTGGTGAAAAAATTCCACGGGCAAACGGTGCTCCACGGCATCGACCTGGAAGTTGAGCAGGGCGAAGTCGTGGCGATTATTGGCCCGAGCGGGTCGGGGAAAACCACGCTGCTGCGTAGTATCAACCTGCTTGAGCAGCCGGAAGGGGGCACCATTCGGGTTGGGGAGATAACGATTGATGCCGGTAAATCCATCAGCCAGCAGAAAGGGTTGATTCGCCGCCTGCGTCAGCATGTTGGCTTTGTGTTCCAGAGCTTCAATCTATTCCCGCACCGCACGGTGCTGGAAAATATTATTGAAGGACCGGTCATTGTAAAAGGTGAGCCCAAAGAGGAAGCGACGGCACGCGCCCGCGAGTTGCTCTCCAAAGTCGGGCTGGCAGGGAAAGAGACCAGCTATCCGCGCCGCCTGTCGGGCGGGCAGCAGCAGCGCGTGGCCATCGCGCGCGCGCTGGCGATGCGCCCTGACGTGATCCTGTTTGATGAACCGACCTCCGCGCTCGATCCAGAACTGGTGGGTGAGGTGCTGAACACCATCCGCCAGCTGGCGCAGGAAAAACGCACGATGGTTATCGTGACCCATGAAATGAGCTTTGCGCGCGACGTGGCGGATAGAGCCATCTTTATGGACCAGGGGCGGATTGTGGAGCAGGGACCGGCGAAAAGCTTATTTGCTAACCCTCAGCAACCGCGAACCCGTCAGTTCCTGGAAAAATTCCTTATGCAGTAGCATTTATGTACTCATTTGCTCCAGAAAGTTCTTCTGGAGCAAATTATTCTCGCTCATCGCCTTAAATGGTGTTCTTTTATTCTACTCGAACAGAATAATCCTTATCCATAGCACAGTTAATTGTGCTAGTGCCGATATTTTGTAGTTAGAAATAAGTTTTATGTGTTAGGTTATATTCACCATAATAATGATTATCTTTTCAGAGGCTTCTTTTAGTAAGTATGAAGGATTCAGACTTTTTCACCTGGCGACGGGATTGCTCCCTGCGGTTTCAGGAATTGACCTGTGCCGCCGAGGTATATCATGAACTTCAGCGACAAACTCAGGCGCTGGAATTCGATTATTACTCACTCTGTGTGCGCCATCCGGTGCCGTTTACGCGGCCTAAAATTGCTGTGCATGCCACTTATCCGCAACAGTGGCTGGCGCAATATCAATCAGAGAACTATTTCACCATCGATCCGGTGCTAAAGCCGGAGAATTTCATTCAGGGGCATTTACCCTGGACGGACGAATTATTTGCGGATGCTCAGGAATTATGGCATAGGGCGCAGGACTTCGGTCTACGTTCGGGAATAACTCAGTGTTTGATGCTGCCTAATCATGCGCTCGGCTTCCTCTCAGTTTCCCGTACTCGCGCACAGGAAGGACCGTTTGCCGGCGAGGAAATAGAGCTGCGGCTGCAGATGCTGGTGCAAATGGCATTAACCGCGCTGCTGCGTTTTGAAGATAAGATGGTTATGCCGCCTGAGATGAAATTCAGCAAACGCGAACGAGAAATTCTGAAATGGACCGCGGAAGGGAAGACGTCGGCGGAAATAGCGATCATTCTCTCTATTTCAGAGAATACGGTTAACTTCCATCAGAAGAATATGCAGAAAAAATTTAACGCGCCAAACAAGACGCAGATTGCCTGTTATGCGGCGGCTACGGGACTGATCTGATTAGAGAGTACGTTCTGCGTGACAGACGAGTGGACGGCTGAATGCACTGCATCCAGCCGTTTTTTGTTACTGGCGGTACGCTTGTTTGATTTGCTTAACGGTGTTAGCAAATACGGCCGATTCCGCCTGGTCTTCCATCTGCGCGATTTGTTTTTCCATTTTAATGATCACACGACCAGCATCAGCCTGGCCCATCGCCTGCAGCATCAGCGTTAGCAGCGCTTTCAGGCAGTTTACTTCCTGTGCCAGTTCCTGGTTATTCTCCGCAGTGGCAAATTCAGGTGTGCTCATTTATTTTCCTCATTATTAAACGGCGCTAAAGCGCGACGACGAAAGTCAAGGCGGCGGAGTATACCACAAGATGCAGCAAAAAATGCAGCGGTTGTTTTTCGTACTTTTACGCCAGTGTTTATTTGCGTAAACAGAGCCAGCCGGTAAACTGATGCTCTGGTACGGCTATTAATTGTTTGCGCCTGGTTTACTTGCCGTTAATTATTGTTACAAAAATTGAGAACAGTTTTTCCGCGAGGAAAGCGTGCAAGCTTTTTGTAACTTTTTGAATACAGATGCTTAAAAATAGCCGCAAAAGCTCTGATGGCAAGGGCTCTCTTTCCATGGACTGTACAGGCTAATTTCCAAAAACGAGAGCAAAATCGAATAGCCGATTTTTTAACGTTTTAATCTTGTGATGAAAACCGTTAATATAAGCCAAATTATCACTCAGTAGCGTTATCCCTATTCTGGAGACATTTCCTTTGATCAACGTCCTTCTTGTTGATGACCACGAACTGGTGCGCGCAGGGATACGACGCATTCTTGAAGATATTAAAGGTATTAAAGTTGCCGGTGAGGCGTGCTGTGGGGAAGATGCCGTAAAATGGTGCCGCACAAACTCGGCCGATGTGGTGCTGATGGATATGAATATGCCCGGTATCGGTGGCCTTGAGGCAACACGCAAAATCGCGCGTACCTTTGTTGATACAAAAGTCATCATGCTGACCGTGCATACTGAAAATCCGCTTCCCGCGAAGGTGATGCAGGCGGGGGCAGCCGGTTACCTGAGCAAAGGCGCCGCACCGCAGGAAGTCGTCAATGCTATCCGTTCTGTATTTGCCGGGCAGCGTTACATTGCCTCCGACATTGCGCAGCAGATGGCGCTGAGCCAGATCGAACCCGAGAAAACGGAATCACCGTTTGCCAGTTTGTCTGAGCGTGAATTGCAGATTATGCTGATGATCACCAAGGGTCAGAAAGTGAATGAGATCTCAGAGCAGCTGAATCTCAGCCCGAAAACGGTCAACAGCTATCGTTATCGTATGTTCAGTAAACTGAACATTCATGGTGATGTTGAACTGACTCATCTGGCCATCCGGCACGGTTTATGTAACGCGGAGACGTTGTTAAGTCAGTGAGTGATGTATTCGATTCAAAAGCATTTCTGAAAACCGTAACCAGCCAGCCAGGCGTCTATCGGATGTATGACGCTGGCGGTACGGTTATCTATGTGGGGAAGGCCAAAGATCTTAAAAAGCGTCTTTCCAGCTATTTCCGCAGTAACCTTGCCTCCCGTAAGACCGAAGCGCTGGTCTCACTCATTCAGAATATTGATGTCACCGTGACGCATACCGAGACGGAAGCGCTGCTGCTTGAGCACAACTATATTAAGCTCTACCAGCCGCGCTATAACGTGCTGCTGCGGGACGACAAATCCTATCCGTTTATCTTTCTGAGTGGTGACACCCATCCGCGCCTGGCGATGCACCGCGGCGCAAAACACGCGAAAGGGGAATATTTCGGCCCCTTCCCGAATGGCTATGCCGTGCGAGAGACGCTGGCGCTGCTGCAAAAAATCTTCCCGATCCGCCAGTGTGAAAACAGCGTCTACCGCAACCGCTCGCGCCCGTGTTTACAATACCAGATTGGGCGTTGCCTTGGCCCCTGTGTTGCCGGGCTGGTCAGTGAAGACGAGTATGCGCAGCAGGTGGAATACGTACGCCTGTTCTTAGCTGGCAAAGACGATCAGGTTTTAACCCAGCTGATCGGCAGAATGGAAAAAGCCAGCGCCGCGCTTGAGTTTGAAGAGGCTGCGCGGATCCGCGACCAGATCCAGGCGGTGCGCAGAGTCACTGAGAAACAGTTTGTCTCAAATACCGGCGACGATCTCGACGTTATTGGCGTGGCCTTCGACGCCGGCATGGCCTGCGTGCATGTGCTGTTTATTCGCCAGGGCAAAGTGCTCGGCAGCCGCAGCTATTTCCCGAAGGTGCCTGGCGGCACTGAGCTGGGTGAAGTGGTGGAAACCTTTGTTGGCCAGTTTTATCTTCAGGGCAGCCAGATGCGTACACTGCCCTCGGAGATCCTGCTCGATTTTAGCCTCGATGATAAAACCCTGCTGGCCGATTCGCTTTCCGAACTGGCCGGGCGTCGGGTCAATGTTCAAACCAAACCGCGCGGCGACCGTGCACGCTATCTGAAGCTGGCGCGGACCAACGCGGCGACGGCGCTCACCACTAAACTGTCCCAGCAATCGACGGTGAGCCAGCGTTTAACCGCGCTGGCGACGCTCCTGAAGTTGCCGGAAGTGAAGCGAATGGAATGTTTCGATATCAGCCATACGATGGGTGAGCAGACGGTGGCGTCCTGCGTGGTATTTGACGCCAACGGCCCGCTGCGCGCCGAGTATCGCCGCTATAACATCACCGGCATCACTCCGGGTGACGACTATGCTGCCATGAATCAGGTGCTGCGCCGTCGCTACGGTAAAGCGATTGAAGAGAGCAAGATCCCGGACGTGATTCTTATCGACGGTGGGAAAGGGCAGCTAGGTCAGGCGAAAGCGGTATTCGAGTCGCTCGACGTTGAGTGGGACAAAAACCATCCGCTGCTGTTAGGCGTGGCAAAAGGGGCCGATCGTAAGGCCGGTCTGGAAACGCTGTTTTTTGAGCCGGAAGGTGAGGGCTTCAGCCTGCCGCCGGACTCCCCGGCACTGCACGTCATCCAGCATATTCGCGATGAGTCGCACGACCATGCCATCAGCGGCCACCGCAAAAAACGGGCGAAGGTCAAAAACACGAGCACGCTTGAGACTATTGAGGGCGTTGGGCCAAAACGCCGCCAGATGCTGCTGAAGTATATGGGCGGATTGCAAGGATTACTCAACGCCAGTATGGAGGAAATTGCAAAAGTGCCGGGTATTTCGCAAGGGCTGGCAGAAAAGATCTACTACTCGTTGAAACATTGAGGGCTCTGTAGCAACATAGAGCTAAATTTTACTGACAACAAATAGTTACCGTCACTATGCAATATAATATCCCTACGTTGCTCACTCTCTTTCGTGTTGTACTCATTCCGTTCTTTGTGCTGGCGTTTTACCTGCCGGTCGTCTGGGCACCGTTCGCCTGCGCATTGATCTTCCTTATTGCAGCGGTAACTGACTGGTTTGATGGCTATCTGGCGCGCCGCTGGAACCAGAGCACCCGTTTCGGCGCCTTTCTCGATCCGGTAGCGGATAAAGTGATGGTCGCGATCGCGATGGTGCTGGTGGCTGAGCACTATCATACCTGGTGGGTGACACTGCCCGCCGCAACTATGATTGGCCGTGAGATCATCATCTCTGCGCTGCGTGAGTGGATGGCGGAGCTGGGGAAACGCAGCAGCGTCGCGGTATCCTGGATTGGTAAAGTGAAAACCACCGCGCAGATGGCCTCGCTGGTGTGGATGCTCTGGCGTCCAAACGCCTGGGTTGAGTGGGCGGGGATTGGCCTCCTGTGGGTGGCGGCAGTGCTGACGCTGTGGTCAATGCTGCAATATTTGAACGCTGCGCGCGGGGATTTGCTTGATCAGTGATCGTTTCGCCGTAATTTTCAGCAAACAATCCAGACAAGCAAAAAATAACGTTGACTCATCACGTCATATCAGTAGAATGCAACGCATCGAACGGCGGCACAGCAAGCCGGACGATAATGAAATCAAGTGGTTAGCAGTTAACTTGATAACATGCGGGAATAGCTCAGTTGGTAGAGCACGACCTTGCCAAGGTCGGGGTCGCGAGTTCGAGTCTCGTTTCCCGCTCCAGATTAAAGACATGCGCAATTGCGGGTGTCAGTTAGAAAAGTTTTACGGCGCGTTAGCAAAGCGGTTATGTAGCGGATTGCAAATCCGTCTAGTCCGGTTCGACTCCGGAACGCGCCTCCACTTTCTTCCCGAGCCCGGATGGTGGAATCGGTAGACACAAGGGATTTAAAATCCCTCGGCGTTCGCGCTGTGTGGGTTCAAGTCCCACTCCGGGTACCATGGGAAACAAAGAATAATCAAAGCAATAAGCAGTGTCGTGAAACCACCGAAAGGTGGTTTTTTTGTGCCTGAAATCCACTTTCTTGCATCATTGTTATTATTCAGTTATTCAGTTATTCAGTTATCCAGAGCGAAGGTGTATTTGTCGGCGATACGACAGGGATTCGCGAAGATGCATTGCATCAGTACCCCTGTCATATCGCCGATATCATTCTGCGCTCAGGTTGTCAGAAATATTCACGCTTGCCACGGACTGAACTTTCCATGCGCCATTTTCTTTGACCATGCAGTCAATCACGGTGTGATCCCGCTTTTTGCCGAATGATATATACACCTGCATGCATGCGGCATCGTAATCTAATGCCCGCGCACTGACGATGCCCCAGTCATCATCATATCCCTGGGCCTTTATGAACATATCGACGTCAGGCACGTCATATTCATCCGGATCCAGCTTATCCATGGCTTTGAGTTTGCTGATTGTTTCGCGGGTAACGTATCGGCTCAGCGCTTCATAGTTTTTAATTGGCTCTTTCCCGCTAAGAATCTGCGAGATGTACCACTTATTAAACTGAAGGGCGGCGGATGCCTCAGGGGGTAGCTTCTGTGCAGCTGATACGAGAGTGGGCAGAAGCAGGGCAGCAAGAATTATTTTTTTCATGTTAGTCATGCCTGTATATTGCATACGCTGGCTTTACTTCCCGGTATTCTTTTCCCGGATACATTGTTCGCTGAACAAAATCAGAGTACCAGACGCCGTTCCCGCCATAGATGCATGCATGGCCATAGGGGTGATGGGCTGTAGGCTGGATCACTGCCACGTCACCCTCAACAGGCTCGCCGTAAATCTGATGGAAGCCAGCCAAAATCAAATTGCTTTTCATATCCTTAGCATAATTTGTGTTCTGCAGTTTATCACCGCCAGCGCGAATGGCTTTTGAAACAAATTCTGTACATCTTTTCTGGCTATGCTCGCCCGCATGCTGGCGGGCATAAACTGCGGCTTTATGGGCACTCCACATAATTTAATCCCTTATAGACTTAATGGTTAACAAGGGAAACATTACGCCTGGAAGTTGCAGTTTTTTGTAAATAAGGGTGATCGGAATTAAACCACTATCTGTTTGGATAATAATGTTTGGTTAATCCATACGGCATCTTTATGCCCGCTATCGCGGGCGTTTTAATATCCACCCAAATACGCCTTCCTCACCTCCTGATTTCCCAGCAGCTCCTCGCCGCTGCCGCTCAACCGGATCTGCCCGTTAACCATCACATATCCGCGGTCGGAAAGCTTCAACGCATGGTGCGCATTCTGCTCCACCAGAAAAATGGTCATGCCGTTGCGGGCCAGCTCGCGCAGCGTCTGGAAGATCTGTTTCACAACTATCGGCGCTAAGCCCAGGCTCGGTTCATCCAGCAACAGCAGCCTGGGACGGCTCATCAGCGCCCGGGCGATCGCCAGCATCTGCTGTTCCCCGCCTGACATGGTCATCGCGCGCTGCTTGCGCCTCTCCTTGAGGCGAGGGAACAGGTCGAACATGGTTTGCATATCTTCAGCCGCAAACCGGTTGCCGATGGGGATGGTTCCCATCAGCAGGTTCTCTTCGACGGTCATATCCGGGAAGACACGCCGGCCTTCAGGCGCCTGCGCAATGCCGCCGGAGGCGACGTAGTGGGTGGATTGATGGCTGATGTCGTCACCATTGAACAGAATCTGCCCGCTCCGGATGCGCGGCTGGCCAAAGATAGACATCAGCAATGTGGATTTACCCGCGCCGTTCGCGCCAATCAGCGCCACGGTCTCACCTTCATTGACCTCAAGGGAGACCTGCTTCAGCGCCTGAATGGCGCCGTAGAACACATCCACCTCGCGAAATGCCAGCAGCGGTTCGGTCATAGGGTCACCTCGCTTTCGTCCGTACCCAGGTAGGCAGCAATCACCTTTTCATCATGCTGAATCTGTTCGGGTTTCCCTCTGGCAATAACATCGCCGTGGTCGAGCACGATAATGTCGTCCGAAATCTCCATCACCATCCCCATATCATGTTCAATCAGTAAGACCGTGATGTCATGACGATCGCGCAGGAAACGAATAATGCTGCTCAGCTTATGCGTTTCGACCGGGTTAAGCCCGGCGGCGGGCTCATCCAGACAGATCATCTCGGGCCCGGTACACATTGCCCGCGCGATCTCCAGACGCCGCTGCTGCCCGTACGACATCTCTCCCGCCTGCCGATATGCCGGCGTGTTTAAGATCCCGGCGAGCAGATTGCGGTTAACGCGCATATGCTGCGCGACCAGCAGGTTTTCCACGACAGACATCTCGCGAAAAAGGCGGATGTTCTGAAAGGTGCGCGCCAGCCCGGCGCGGTTCACCAGGTGCGTTCCGCCAAACATTTTGTAGAACAGGCGCTGCCCGAACTGCGCGGGGTTAATCCAGTCGCCCGGCTGGAATTTTTGTCCGAGGACCTGAATAACGTTGGTCGTTTTAGTGCGGGTAGAAAATAAAATATTGCCGCCGGAAGCCTTATAGAAACCCGTCAGGCAGTTAAACACGGTTGTTTTTCCCGCTCCGTTTGGCCCGATAAGGGCGGTAATGGAGCCGCGCTGCACGTCCAGATTAACGTCGTTAAGCGCCTTAATCCCACCGAAGTGCATCATCAAATGTTCCACGCGCAATATCGTCCCGTTCATGGCGCCACGCCCTTACGCACGGCAAACCCGCTGCGGTTAATGCGGATCAGGCCGCGTGGACGCCAGATCATCATCACCACCATCAGCATGCCAAACAGCAGGACGCGGTACTCCGCAAAACTGCGCAGCAGCTCCGGCGTTACCGTCAGCACGAAGGCGGCCAGCACCACGCCAAGGGTAGAGCCCATGCCGCCCAGCACCACGATGGCGAGGATCAGCGCGGATTCAAAGAAGGTAAAAGAGGTCGGATTCACAAACCCCTGATAGGTTGCGAAGAACACCCCGGCAATCCCCGCGGTCGACGCGCCCAGCGTAAAGGCGGAGAGCTTCACCAGGACGTGATTCAACCCCATCGAGCGGCAGGCAATTTCGTCTTCTCGCAGGGCTTCCCACGCCCGGCCAATCGGCATCCGCGTCAGGCGGTGCTTGATGTAGAGCACCAGCATCACCACCAGAAACAGTACGGTATAGATAAAAATAAACTTCATGTTCGGGTTGTAGGTCAGGTGGAAAAACTCGTGAAAAGGCACGCCGCCTTCTTTCGCGCGTCGTCCAAATTCCAGACCGAAAAAGGTGGGGGGAGGGGCTGACACGCCGTTTGGCCCCCCCGTGAAGGTCAGCCAGTTGTTCAGGATCAGGCGAATGATCTCCCCGAACCCGAGGGTGACGATCGCCAGATAGTCGCCGTGCATGCGCAGTACCGGAAAGCCGAGCAGGGCACCGGCGGCGGCGGCCATGATTGCCGCCAGCGGCAGCATGCTCCAGAAGCCTAACCCCAGATACTGATACCCCAGCGCCAGACCGTACGCGCCAATCGCGTAGAAGGCGACGTACCCCAGGTCCAGCAGGCCGGCCAGCCCCACGACGATGTTCAGCCCCAGACCGAGAAGCACGTAGATCAGCCCGAGAATGGCGACGGTCAGCACATACTTGGTGGCGACAAACGGGAAGCAAACCGCAAGCGCAATCACCAGAGGAATAATCCAGCGCATGCGGCTTTTGTAGTCCGGAGACCTAACATAGACGCCCGCGTTATCGGCTTCGAAGCGCGCCTGGAAACGAGCGCCCGCGGCGGTACCCAAAAAAGCGCTCAAGAGAAAACGCCCCAGCATTACAATGCCGACCATCCAGGCCAGCCGTTGTCCGGCAAAGTTAAAGCTGTACCCGTCCAGCACCACGCCAGCAATCGGGCCGAAGATAATCAGCGCAATCAGCCCGGAAAAAATCGCGTCCAGAACGCAGCGCTTGAGAGAAAAACCGTGCGATGTCATCATTCTCTTCCTCACACTTTGGCCACAACCGGACGCCCGAGCAGACCCTGGGGCCGGAAAATCAGGATCATGACCAGCAGGCCAAACGAGAAGACATCTTTATAGTCCGAGTTCACCATGCCCGAGAACTGGGCTTCTGCGACGCCAAGGATTAGGCCACCGAGCATGGCGCCGGGCAGGGAACCGATACCGCCGAGCACCGCCGCCGTAAAGGCCTTAATGCCAATCACAAACCCGACGTAGAAATCAAAGGTGCCGTAATTCATGGTGATGAGTACGCCCGCCAGGCCGGCCATCGCCGCGCCGATAACAAAGACCAGGGAGATAATCCGGTCGGTGTTGATCCCCAGAATAGAGGCCATTTTGCGATCCTGCTGTACCGCGCGGCACATCCGCCCCAGCCGGGTATGGTTGATTATCCACGTAAGCACCAGCATGCCGGCAAACGAGGCGAGCAGAATAAACACTTTGGTGTAGGTTATCTGCACGAACCCGTCGCCAAGATGCAGTCGAATCACGCCGTCGAGCATGGTCGGCACCCCTTGCTGGCGCGGGCCCTGGCTTAGCTGGGCGTAGTTTTGCAGGATAAGCGACATCCCGATGGCGGAGATAAGCGGCGCCAGGCGCGTGGAGTTGCGCAGCGGCCTGTAGGCGATACGCTCGATAGTCCAGCCGTACACGCCAGTTACCGCGATGGTGAACACCAGCGTACCCAGAATCAGCAGGGGGAAGGACTCAAGCCCGAAGAAAGAGAGCAGCGCCAGACCAATGGCGCAGAGATAGGCGGAAATCATATACACTTCGCCGTGGGCGAAATTGATCATCCCGATAATGCCGTACACCATGGTGTAGCCGATGGCGATCAGGCCGTAGACGGAGCCCAGCGTTAAGCCATTGACTAACTGCTGCAGGAAGAATGTACTCATCTTAGCGCGCTCGTTTTATAGGCTGCGCGAGGCGCGCAGCCTGATGTTTATTACGCGCCGACGGGCAAGCCCGCCGACGTTGAGCGTGACTCCGTCCCGTTACTGCACTTCCTTATATTTTCCCTTGTCGTCCCACTGGTAAACCACGTAGTCAGACACTTTCAGGTCGCCTTTGCTGTCCCAGGCTTTTTTGCCCATCACCGTGTCGACGGAATTGGCTTTCAGCCACTCGCTGGCTTTCGCGGAATCCTTGCCGCCGGTGGCCTTGAAGGCTGCGGCAATGGCCTGTACGGAGGCATAGGAGTAGAGGGTATAACCTTCCGGCTCGAATTTACCGGCGCGGAATTTGTCGATAACCGCTTTACCGTCCGGGATCAGGCGCGGATCTTTACCAAAGGTCATGTAAATGCCGTTGGTATATTGCGGGCCGCCCGCTGCCGTCACCATCTCTTCGTTGACAATGCAGTCGCCGGAGAAGAATTTCGCCTGCACCCCCTGTTCACGCATCTGGCGAACCAGCGGGCCAGCTTCCGGGTGACAGCCGCCGAAGAACACCACGTCCGGTTTTTGCGCGCCGATCTTCGTCACCAGCGCGTTAAAGTCTTTTTCACCGCGGGATAAACCTTCATACATCACATCCTTCACCCCGCGCTTCGCCAGCGCCGCTTTGGTGGCGTCTGCCAGCCCCTGTCCATAGGTGTCTTTATCGTGAATGATGACCACGCGTTTGGCTTTCAGCTTGTCGATAATGAAGTCGCTGGCGACCTGACCCTGCTGGTCGTCGCGGCCACACATGCGGAACATGTCGCTCATGCCGCGTTCGGTGATCTGCGGGTTAGTTGAGCCGGGAGTAATCGCGATGATGCCAGCGTCGCTATACACCTCGGAGGCGGGCATGGTGGAAGAGGAGCAGAAATGGCCGACCACGGCGTTGACCTTA
This sequence comes from Enterobacter bugandensis, assembly GCF_900324475.1. Lineage (NCBI taxonomy): Bacteria > Pseudomonadati > Pseudomonadota > Gammaproteobacteria > Enterobacterales > Enterobacteriaceae > Enterobacter > Enterobacter bugandensis. Next base: position 2,941,859 of record NZ_LT992502.1, on the reverse strand, counting down.
TCCTGGTCGACTAAGCGGTTGGCGACTGCCACCGCCTGCTTAGGCTCGCAGGCGTCATCCCCCTGAACCAGTTTGATCTTCTCACCGTTAATACCGCCTGCGGCGTTAATGTCTTCGGCGGCCTGCGTTGCGCCGTGCCAGTACTGATCGCCGTAGGTGGCATTAGGGCCCGTGAACGGTCCGGCGACACCGATCACGATATCTGCCCGGGCGGAAAATGCCGTTACCAGACAACCGGCCAGCACAAGAGAAACAGGCGTTTTGATAAATTTCAGCGACATTATTATGTTCCTTAGCAAAGAGGTTTTTGCACCACGGCGTAAGCCTGAACGCCCAGGGCGCAGCCAATCCAAAAACACGAGCAAGAACAAAATGCACTAAACGAACGGCATCCTGCGTGATACGGCGAGGTTTCCATGCGCAGCGTCGCGCGAAGAACAGCAAGCAAAAACGTTGCCAGAATGGTTAACCCCTTGACGGGGTTATGACATGTTTGAGTATAGAGCGCCGCGTTATCCCGCCCTGCGCCAGGAGAAGAATTTACAGCGGAGATCACACATCGTTAACAATAAAGCCCATAAGTTGTGCAACGGTCACGATTTGCACACTTTTGCAGCAATAAAGACCTAAACTTCAGCCAGGGCAGGCGTGCGATCTGTGGTAGGATCCTTTCCTTTTTTATCAGGAGTGTCCGCGATGACGGAAGGTCCATTAAATGAAAGCGAAATGGCGTGGCTGGAAGAGACATTAATGTCTTACGGTAATGACGATGCGTCCGTGATTGACGTGTCCGAACTGGACGGCATGCTTACTGCAGTGCTTTCCGGCCCTGTTGTCGTTGAGCCAGATGCCTGGCTGGTGGCGGTGTGGGGCGGGGAGAAGTACATCCCCCGCTGGAAAAACGATCGCGAGATGAACCGTTTTATCGATCTCTGCTTTAAGCATATGAACGACATTGCCGAGCGCCTGAGTGAATACCCGGATCAGTTTGAGCCGCTGTTCGGCTATAACGACGTTGACGGTGAGAGTTACACCGTGGTCGAAGAGTGGTGCTATGGCTATATGCGTGGCGTGGCGCTGACGGACTGGTCAGCCTTGCCGGAAGCCCTGAAGGCCGAGCTCGACGTGATTGCCCTGCACGGAACGGAAGAGAACAGCGAGAAGCTGGATGAACTGTCCGAAGAGGAGTATATCGCCAGCATCGAGAGCATCCAGCCTGCGGCCCTGCGCTTATACAACTACTGGGTGGAGAACCCGCAGCAGCCGGAAGCGAAGAAGCCTGTCGTGAACGGCACGAAAGTGGGGCGTAACGATCCGTGTCCTTGCGGCAGCGGGAAGAAGTTTAAGAGCTGCTGCCTGCACTGATAAAAAAAGGGGCTGATGATAGCCCCTTTTATCTTTAACCCACTTCCGGCAGCATCCCGGCGGCAATCAACACCTGCACCAGAATAATCATTACCCCGCAGCCAAACACAACGCACAGCAGCGGTTTTCCCCCCGCGACGCGATATCCTTGCTGAGGATGCTGCTGACGGCTTTTCCACGCCAGCAGGGAAGGGAGCAGCAGGGCCAGGACAGAGAGCGCCACCCCCGCGTAGCCCAGCGCCATCACAAACCCGCGAGGGTAAAACAGCGCAAACGCCAGCGGCGGCAGGAAGGTAATGGCTCCCGTCTGTAACCGCCCGGCGGCAGTATTGCGACGCTGGAACAGGTCGGCCAGGTAATCGAACAGGCCGAGCGCTACGCCCAGGAACGAGGTCGCGAGCGCCAGGTCGGCAAACAGGTGAACCGCCAGCTCCACGTGCGGCGAGGTGACCACCTCGCGCAGAGACAACAGAAAACCGTTCAGGCCAGCGTGCTGCGCCATCAGCCCGACGAAGGTTGAAGAGTCAATGCTACCCAGCGTCACCAGCTGCCAGAAAATGTAGGCGATCAGCGGAATGGCGCTGCCGATAACAAACACACGACGCAGCTTGCGGATATCGCCGTTCATATAGCTGACGATGCTCGGCACGCTGCCGTGGAAGCCAAACGAGGTGAAAATGACCGGGATGGCGGAAAGCGCCAGCCCTTGCTCCAGCGGCAGCGTCAGCAGGTTCACCTTGTGCACGTGCGGTGCCAGCAGTGCCAGCATGACAACCAGAAACAGAATTTTGGCGCTGAAGAGAAAACGGTTAAAGAGATCGACCAGCGATGTGCCCACGCAGACCACGCCGCCGCCAATAAGCGCAAAGAAGATAGCCCCCGTTGCAGGGGTAATGTCAGAGCCAAACCAGTCGTTGACGCTGGAGGCGATTAACTCCCCGGCACCGCTGATATACGCGGCCGTGAGGGCGTACATCAGGAACATCATGCTAAAGCCGGTGATCCACTGGCCGTAGCGTCCCAGATAGCGCGCCGCCAGCGAACCCAGCCCGGTATCGGCGGGCACATGCTGGTAAACCTCAAGCAGCAGCAGTGCGGTATAGCACATTAATGCCCAGAGCGTGCCAAGCAGCAGCAGGGTCATCCCAAATCCCACTCCCGCGGCAGCCAGAGGCATTGCCAGCATTCCTGCGCCAATCGTCGTTCCGGCGACGATAAAAATACTTCCCAGGGTTCTGTTCTTCACGCTTTCCTCTACAACGACGCTTAACCGCAACAAAATCTGCGGCGCAGAGTAAGGCAAAAGCGGTAGTTCGTCAAACCACCGTTACAAGGCGTGTAATGAAAGGTTTACGTACCGCGCTACTGCCCATACTGAGTGGGGCGACGGTCAGCCGTGACGTAAATAAGGCGTACGGGGAATAAAATGCGTGTTTTAATGCAGGGGAAAGGTAAATTAACGCGGCGCCGGAACCCGGCACCGCGCTGATATTAATTCTGCGTATCGAGAGTCGACAGTTCTTTATCAATAAAGTAAAGTCCTTCGCCGGATTTACCCACCAGGGATAATTTATCCAGCACGGATTTAAACAGCTTCTCTTCTTCGTGTTGTTCCGCGACGTACCACTGCAGGAAATTAAAGGTTGGATAATCCTGGCCGATCATTGCCGCATGAACCAGTTCGTTAATTTTCTGGGTGATCAGCTGTTCGTGCTCGTAGGTGGCGCGGAACAGTTCGTCGAGAGAATTATATTCAGCAAAAGGCGATGCCACGTTCTCAATGCGCGGCAGACTGCCCGTATCGGTCAGATAATCAAACAGGCGCTGCATGTGGGTCATCTCTTCCTGGGCGTGACGACGCAGAAACGCGGCCGCACCTTCAAAGCTGTGATAGCTGCACCAGGCGCTCATCTGCTGGTAGAGAAGGGATGAATAGAGCTCAAGGTTCATTTGTGCATTGAGCTTGTCGATCATTTCAGTTTTCAGCATGGTGGCGCTCCGGATTATTATTACGGGTTCATAATGAGCGACACTATAATTTGTTATTTAATTATTTGCAAAACGTAAAATTAAATATTTGTTCGTTTAAAATACGAATGGGAATAAAACGCATTGGCGATATTTATTTTTATTAATGCGAATTATTTTTGTTCTTAGTTAAATAAAGCGCCAGCAAACGCTGGCAGCTTTGATTAATACCAGGGATTATTTGCCTTAGGGTTAACGGCATACCCCATGCACTTATACTGGATAGTAACGCTCTCGTTCAGGCACAAAGAGCCGCTTGTCAGGGTACAGGTTTTGACCGGTTGCCCGTAGGCAGAGGCGGTGGCATAGCCCATGTTCTGACAGGCTTTTACCGCGGTACCGTTATTAACATATTCATCGGACCAGGCGTTTTGCAGCACGGCCTGGCCATAGTCGAGGCGGACAATGCCGTTCGGCGCGTCGAGGCTGCTGATTTCCGCCTGGCGTTTAACGCTGCATCCCGCGAGCAGCAGGACTGTAGCGACTACGATGGCTCTTTTCATGGTTCGCTCTGAGTGGAAGGAAATACGTTATCGTACCCGCAGATGCCCGCTGCAATGCCAGGAATAGCCGGACGATCTACCCTCACTCTTTGCAACGGACGGCGTAGATCCTCCCCTTCACAAAATTGTGAGCGTGCATTTAGTTTTTAAAACTCCATTTCATTTACTTTGAAAGTCTGTTTATTTGATGCCAGAATGAACGAGAACAGGTATCCATGGCGGGGAGCGCCCGCAGCGCATTCTGGAGAGACACGATGAAAATTGCACTGATGATGGAAAACAGCCAGGCGGCTAAAAACCCAGTCATATTAAAAGAGCTGAAAACGGTAGCCGATGAAAAAGGGTTTCCGGTTTACAACGTGGGTATGAGCGACGAAAACGATCATCACCTGACCTACATCCACCTGGGCATTATGGCGAGCATTTTGCTGAATGCGAAAGCGGTGGATTTTGTGGTCACCGGCTGCGGCACCGGGCAGGGGGCGCTGATGTCGTTAAACATCCACCCTGGCGTGATATGCGGCTACTGCATCGATCCCGCAGACGCGTTTCTCTTCGCGCAAATCAATAACGGCAATGCGCTCTCTCTGCCTTTTGCCAAAGGGTTTGGCTGGGGAGCGGAGCTAAACGTTCGCTTTATCTTTGAAAAGGCGTTTACCGGCCGAAAAGGGGAGGGTTATCCTCCAGAGCGTAAAGAGCCGCAGGTGCGTAATGCCGGTATTCTGAACCAGGTAAAAGCGGCCGTGGTAAAAGATAACTATCTTGACTCGCTGCGCGCCATCGATCCTGAGCTTGTGAAGACCGCTGTTTCCGGCCCGCGTTTCCAGCAGTGCTTCTTTGAAAATTGCCAGGATAAGGCGATCGAGGATTTTGTTCGCAGTATCGTGGGTTAATGCGCACTGTGCAGTTTAAATTGTGATATGCGTCACAAAAATATTGATTTTTGTGACGATGGTCATATTATAGGCACATTGACTATAAAGTTGTATAACAAGTTAATGGAGCATCACAATGAAACTGCGCAAAATCCTGAAAAGTATGTGGGCCAATTACTGCCGCACTTTTAAAGACGTGCCGCCTGGCGCCATGTTCTGATAAAAAAAACCTGCTTCGGCGGGTTTTTTTGTGTCCTGCGGCAATGAAGGGCAGATGTCACGGGCCACGTTTTGATACTATGGCGGCCTTTGAATAAGGAGAAACCCCCATGTCACAAAACCTGAGCGCCGATCAGGAACTGGTCTCTGACGTTGTCGCCTGTCAGCTGGTTATCAAGCAAATTCTTGATGTTCTGGACGTTATTGCACCGGTTGAAGTGCGCGAGAAGATGTCCACGCAGCTGAAAAACATCGATTTTGCCAGCCATCCCGCGGCTGCCGACCCGGTGACGCTTCGCGCGATCCAGAAAGCCATCGCGCTGATTGAACTGCGCTTTACGCCGCAGGGCGAGTCTCATTAAAACGCGAACGGGCGACCGCGTGTGTCGCCCGTTGAAAACGTTAAAAGAAGGTCTGGACCAGCAGGTAGCTCGCCGCGCAGGCGCAGCTCACGCCAATTAGCCCCGGCAGAATAAAGCTGTGGTTAATGATGAATTTGCCGATGCGGGTTGTTCCCGAGCGGTCAAAGCCGATGCAGGCTAAATCACTCGGGTAGGTCGGCAGAACAAAATAGCCGTAGGACGCCGGGAAGAAGGCGATCAGCATTTTTGGATCGATGCCCAACATCAATCCCATCGGCGCCACGGCCGTCAGGGCCGCCGCCTGGCTGTTTACCAGCTTCGACACCAGGAAAAGCACGATGGCATACGTCCACGGATGGCTTTTCACCACCCCTTCCAGCGCCAGCTTTAACTCATCGAGATGCGCCTGGAAAAAGGTATCGCTCATCCACGCCACCCCGAACACCGAGAAGATCGCCACCATACCGGCCTTGAATACCGCACCGTTTGAGATGGCTGAGGCATTGACCTTGCAGGCCATCAGCATCACGGCACCGGCAATGAGCATCATCATCTGAATGACGAGGTTCATCGACAGGGCCGTCATTTTACCTTTCAGCTCGAAGGCCGGGCGCAGTTCGGGGAAAGCCCCGAGCAGGACTACCACCGCAATACCGGCAAAGAAAATCCATGTCGACCAGTAGGCCTGCTTCGGAAAACGCTGGTTCATTAACGTCTCCGTGCCGCCATAGATAAACTCGCGCTGTTTGGGATCTTTCAGTTTCTCCTGAAACTCCCCGTCATCAGCTAAATCTTTCCCCCGACGTAAACTCCACAGGGCCGCGATCGCGACGCCGAAAAGCGAAGCGGGAACCGATACGGCGAGGATTTCCAGGATCCCCCAGGCGTGCCCAATCCCATGCTGTGCGGCCAGGATGGAGACCAGCGACACAACGGCGACGGAAACCGGAGACGCGGTGATCGCCATCTGGGATGCCACCGATGCCACCGCCATTGGGCGTTCCGGGCGGATCCCTTTTTTCAGGGCGATATCCGCAATGATGGGGAACATGGTGTAGACCACGTGCCCGGTGCCGCACAGAAAGGTCAGCATCCAGGTGGTAAAAGGGGCGAGAAGCGTAATGTGCTGCGGGTGTTTGCGCAGCAGGCGTTCAGCAAACTGCATCATGACGTTGAGGCCACCCGCGGTCTGCAGGGTAGCGGCACAGCCTATCACCGCGAGAATGGTTAACATGACGTCAACCGGAGGCTTGCCGGGCTGGAGCCCAAAGACAAAACACAAAATAAAAAGGCCAATACCGCTGATTAACCCAAGCCCCATGCCGCCGAAACGTGTTCCCGTCAGCAGGCAGAGGAGAATGACAACAAACTCAATGGTGATCATGCTTTTCCCTCGTCAATGATTATGTAATTAAATAAATCATTACATTTTGTAAGGTTAATCATTGAGAGCGAGATCTGATTTGTTAAATTTCAGCAAAAGCAGAGGGTTGGGGAGATAAGAAGGAACCTGCCTCCCTGAACCAGGGCCAAGGCAGGTTAAACGCTTAGTGGTGCTGCACCGTCACAAGATCGAGCAGGTGGCGGTCGGCTTGCTCCGGGCGTAAACCGGCCTGGCGCGCATTGTGGATCTCATCCGCCAGCGTTTTCAGCAGCATACCGTCCTGCTGCTGTTCTTTATCCATATCGCGTAAAAATTTAAGAGTGATGATGTCATGCTGTGCTCTGGCTTCATCGGCCAGCTTGTTGAGCGTCGTACAGCGCTGCTCATGCTCTTCCAGCGTTTTCTGGAACAGTTCTTCCAGAGAAGAGTAATTTTCGTTGATCCCATCAAGGGCTTTAACAACCGGGTTAGCCCCCGCGGCCTTCAGGAAGTTAAAGACGCGCATCATATGGGTGACGTTGCTTTGTGCCTGTGAACGAAAGAACGTGGCAGAGCCCGTGAGACTTTTTTCAGAACACCATGCACTTAGGTGAAGGTGCAGGTTCGAGGCGTAGAACTCAAGGTTCATCTGCGCGTTAAGTTTTTGCATCATCGTTTGGGTAGCCATACTCATATCCTTATAGACTGTGGGACGTGATGTCCGCTGCTTAACCTGACAGCCAGGCAAATACGAAGAAAAACAGAATTGCAATTTTTGCAGTGACTAAAATCGATCGAAAATTCACTTCCTGTGTTCGATATAAATAAGCATACCTTTGTCTTATGATTAAGAAAACTCTTAATTATGCTGTGTTTACCATACATTACAAAGTTTAATATAGTACAAAAATACAAATATATAGCCACCAAATGAAATTTTATTAAGTTGTTGATATTAAAGGCTAAGTGTCTTTATAGGGATACTGATTTACTTTCGTGAACATTTAGCCGGAATAATGCTCTGTAAGAAAAATAAATACAGATTATTCATTTCAAATATATGATGCGTTGCTGAATTTGCGCTAAGTCAATTTTAACGGAATAACGCCTTTTCATGACGCGTTCGTTTTTTTGATGAAAAGCATGAATCCTCGTCAGGGGAGAGCCGCAGCGACATCCGCCGTAAGGCATCAGGGATTTCTTAGCTAATCTTATGGATAATTCTGCTTACCCCGCTTTCATTTGTCAGACAATTTCTGCCTTTTTTATGTCATTTTTCGCTGAATTTATGTACGCAATTACTGTAATTCTGCGGTGTGATGGGGCTCTCTTATGGATGATTAATTTCCCGCTAAAACTATCACCAGCAATAACGCTTATGACGAGGTAAGCGCTAATGCCTTGTTTTAAGTCCGATTAAATAAGAAGCACGCAAATCTTCCCTACAGAAAAGAATGCTAAAGCTGGAGTTTACCATGCACAAATTTACTAAAGCGCTGGCGGCCATCGGTCTGGCTGCCGTTATGTCACAATCCGCTATCGCTGAGAATTTAAAACTCGGTTTTTTGGTAAAACAGCCGGAAGAACCCTGGTTCCAGACCGAATGGAAATTCGCTGATAAAGCCGGAAAAGATTTAGGTTTTGAAGTGATTAAAATCGCCGTGCCGGACGGTGAAAAAACCCTGAACGCCATCGACAGCCTGGCGGCCAGCGGCGCGAAAGGCTTTGTTATCTGCACTCCGGATCCAAAACTCGGATCGGCAATTGCGGCGAAAGCCCGCGGTTACGACATGAAGGTTATTGCGGTTGACGATCAGTTCGTTAACGCCAAAGGCAAACCGATGGACAGCGTTCCGCTGGTCATGATGGCGGCGACCAAAATTGGTGAACGTCAGGGGCAGGAGCTTTATAAAGAGATGCAGAAACGCGGCTGGGATGTGAAAGAGACCGCCGTCATGGCCATCACCGCAGACGAGCTGGACACGGCGCGTCGTCGTACGACCGGATCAATGGACGCGCTGAAAGCGGCCGGCTTCCCTGAAAAACAGATCTATAAAGTGCCAACCAAATCTAACGACATCCCGGGCGCCTTTGACGCGGCGAACTCTATGCTGGTCCAGCACCCGGAAGTGAAGCACTGGCTGGTGGTCGGCATGAACGACAACACCGTGCTGGGCGGCGTGCGCGCGACGGAAGGTCAGGGCTTCAAGGCGCCTGACGTTATCGGGATCGGCATCAACGGCGTGGATGCGGTGAGCGAGCTGTCCAAAGCTCAGGCCACCGGCTTCTACGGCTCTCTGCTGCCAAGCCCGGACGTTCACGGCTACAAATCCAGCGAAATGCTCTACAACTGGGTAACCAAAGGGGCTGAACCGCCGAAATTTACCGAAGTGACTGACGTGGTGCTGATTACCCGCGACAACTTCAAAGAGGAACTGGCGAAAAAGGGACTGGGCGGTAAGTAATACGCTGTGATTGTGCCCCTTACTCGCCGTAAGGGGCCAGACGTACACACTACAGGAATCACGGAGTCGTTATGCAACAGTCTAATCCGTATCTCTCTTTTCGCGGCATCGGGAAAACGTTTCCCGGTGTTAACGCGCTGACCGATATCAGCTTCGACTGCTATGCCGGCCAGGTTCATGCCCTGATGGGGGAAAACGGAGCGGGGAAATCCACGCTGCTAAAAATCCTCAGCGGCAACTACGCGCCAACAACCGGCACGCTGGCCATTCGCGGTGAAGAGGTGGCCTTTGCCGATACCACGGCGGCGCTCAACGCCGGTGTCGCCATTATCTATCAGGAACTGCACCTCATCCCTGAGATGACCGTGGCCGAAAATATCTATTTAGGCCAGCTTCCGCACAAAAGCGGCGTGGTGAATCGTTCGCTACTTAATTATGAAGCGGGGCTGCAGCTTAAGCATCTTGGTCTGGACGTCGATCCCCAGACCCCGCTGAAATACCTCTCCATCGGCCAGTGGCAGATGGTTGAAATTGCCAAGGCGCTGGCGCGTAACGCCAGGGTTATTGCCTTTGATGAACCCACCAGTTCGCTTTCCGCGCGTGAAATCGAAAACCTGTTCCGCGTGATCCGCGAGTTGCGGCAGGAAGGCCGCACCATTTTGTACGTCTCGCACCGCATGGAGGAGATATTTGCCCTGAGCGATGCCATCACCGTATTTAAGGATGGGCGCTATGTGCGCACCTTTACCGATATGCAGCAGGTTAACCATGATCAGCTTGTTCAGGCGATGGTCGGGCGCGATCTGGGCGATATCTATCACTGGAAACCGCGCGAGTACGGCCCCGAGCGTCTGCGTCTGGACAACGTCAAAGCGCCGGGCGTGCGAACGCCGGTTTCGTTATCCGTACGCAGCGGTGAGATCGTCGGTCTGTTTGGCCTTGTTGGGGCGGGGCGCAGCGAGCTGATGAAAGGGCTGTTCGGCGGTACACGTATTACCGCAGGGCAGGTCTCCATTGACGGCGAGCAGGTGGATATCCAGAAACCCGCCCACGCAATCAGGGCCGGGATGATGCTCTGCCCGGAAGACCGCAAGGCGGAGGGGATCATTCCGGTGCATTCGGTGCGCGACAACATCAACATTTCCGCCCGGCGTAAATTTATCCGCGCGGGTTGCCTGATTAACGACGGCTGGGAGTCGAGCAACGCCGACCATCATATTCGCTCGCTGAATATCAAAACGCCGGGACCGGAACAGCTGATTATGAATCTGTCAGGAGGAAACCAGCAGAAGGCCATTTTAGGCCGCTGGCTGTCGGAGGACATGAAGGTCATTCTGCTGGACGAGCCGACGCGCGGTATCGACGTGGGCGCAAAACACGAGATTTACAACGTGATATATGAACTGGCAAAACGCGGCGTGGCGGTGCTGTTCGCCTCCAGCGATCTGCCTGAGGTGCTTGGCGTTGCTGACCGCATTGTAGTGATGCGCGAAGGCGAAATCGCCGGTGAATTACTTCATGAACAGGCGAATGAACAACAGGCGTTGAACCTCGCCATGCCTAAAGTCAGCCAGGCTGTCGCCTGAGTAAGGAGTTAATGATGTCCTCTGTTACTACATCCGGAGCGCCGAAGTCGGCTTTTAGTTTTGGACGCATCTGGGATCAGTACGGCATGCTGGTGGTCTTTGCCGCACTCTTCATCGCCTGTGCAATCTTCGTCCCTAATTTTGCCACCTTCATTAATATGAAAGGGCTGGGACTGGCGATTTCCATGTCCGGCATGGTGGCCTGCGGCATGCTCTTCTGTCTGGCCTCCGGTGATTTCGACCTGTCGGTGGCCTCGGTTATCGCCTGCGCGGGCGTCACCACGGCGGTGGTGATCAACATGACGGAAAGCCTGTGGATTGGCGTTTTTGCCGGTCTGTTGCTCGGCATGATCAGCGGTCTGGTGAACGGTTTTGTTATCGCACGCCTGAAGATTAATGCCCTGATTACCACGCTTGCAACGATGCAGATAGTCCGCGGTCTGGCCTATATCATCTCCGACGGTAAAGCGGTAGGGATTGAAGACGAGCGCTTCTTTACGCTGGGCTACGCCAACTGGCTGGGCCTGCCTGCGCCTATCTGGCTCACCGTGGCCTGCCTGATCCTGTTCGGCTTCCTGCTGAACCGCACCACCTTTGGCCGTAATACGCTGGCGATCGGCGGCAATGAAGAAGCGGCTCGTCTGGCAGGGGTGCCGGTTGTACGCACCAAGATTATTATCTTCGTGCTCTCCGGGCTGGTCTCCGCCGCGGCGGGGATTATTCTGGCGTCGCGTATGACCAGCGGCCAGCCAATGACTTCTATCGGTTATGAGCTGATCGTCATCTCGGCGTGCGTTTTAGGGGGCGTTTCCCTCAAGGGAGGCATCGGAAAAATCTCATATGTGGTGGCCGGTATCCTGATTTTGGGCACGGTGGAAAATGCCATGAACCTGTTGAATATTTCGCCGTTCTCTCAGTACGTCGTGCGCGGCCTGATCCTGCTGGCAGCCGTGATTTTCGACCGTTACAAGCAAAAAGCGAAGCGTACCGTGTAACCCCAGCGCTGACTTTTTATTGCTCAACTAATAACCATAGTTGACCCCTGAACCGCCTCGCCAGTTTTGCTGGCGGGGCGGTTGTCAAATGGCGAGGCCCATCACACTGTCTATACTTACATGGCTATGAAAGAGGTAAAGGCGTTTACCTCTCGTAAACCGTAAGGAGGATTAGGGTGGCTGACTTGTTAACCGCACCGCCTGTACTGCCCGGAAAATATGCTTTCTTTTTTGACCTCGACGGGACGCTCGCCGGGATCCAGCCGCATCCTGACGACGTGGTCGTACCGGATACGGTGCTAGAGAATTTGCAGCAGCTCTCTCGACTGAACGAGGGCGCATTGGCATTGATTTCAGGGCGCTCAATGGCCGAGCTGGATGTGCTCGCCAGTCCTTACCACTTTCCGCTGGCCGGTGTACACGGAGCGGAGCGCCGCGATATCCATGATCAACTGCATGTTGTATCACTCCCCGATACCTTAATTCAGGCGTTACATACTGAACTCTCCTCGGCGCTGGCGTCGCTCCCGGGCACGGAACTGGAAGCGAAAGGCATGGCGTTCGCCTTGCATTATCGGCAGGCTCCGCATCACGAAGCGGCGATTTTTGCGATTGCCCGCAGCGTGGCCGATGCACATCCGCAGCTCGCGCTGCAGCCGGGGAAGTGCGTCGTTGAGATAAAACCTGAGGGCATCAATAAGGGGGCCGCTATTGCGGCGTTTATGGCGGAACCGCCATTTAAGGGACGTACACCGGTATTTTTTGGCGATGACCTGACCGATGAGGCCGGTTTTCGCGTGGTGAAACAGGCCGGAGGGATCGCCGTCAAGGTAGGGCCTGGTGACACTGTCGCTGAATGGCGTCTGGCGAATGTCGAGGCCGTCTGGCAGTGGATTTCTGATATCGCTAACCAGCAACAACAACAAATAGCGCAAAACAAAGGGGGAAACCATTATGGGTCGCTTAGTCGTCGTCTCTAACCGAATTGCACCGCCTGATGATAAAAAAGCCAGTGCAGGTGGCCTGGCGGTAGGGGTATTAGGTGCCTTAAAAGCTGCTGGCGGGCTGTGGTTTGGCTGGAGCGGTGAAATCAATGAACAAGAGAAACCGCTTAAAAAGGTGACGCGCGGGAACATTACGTGGGCATCATTTGCGCTCAAAGAGAAAGACTATGACGAGTATTACTCGCAGTTCTCCAACGCGGTCCTGTGGCCTGCGTTTCACTATCGTCTTGACCTGGTGAAATTCCAGCGTGAATCCTTCGAGGGCTACTCGCGGGTGAACGCGCTGCTGGCGGATAAACTGCTGCCTTTAATAGAGGAAGACGATATTTTATGGATCCACGATTATCATCTGCTCCCCTTCGCCAGAGAGCTGCGTAAAAGGGGAGTCAATAACCGAATTGGCTTCTTCCTGCACATTCCGTTCCCGACGCCGGAAATTTTCACCGCGCTGCCGCCGCATGAAGAACTCCTGGAGGCGCTGTGTGATTATGACCTGCTGGGCTTCCAGACCGAAAATGACCGTCTCGCGTTCCTGGACTCCGTGTCAGGCAAAACGCGCCTGGTAACCAACGGCGGCAAAACCCATACGGCGTGGGGAAAAACCTTCCACACCGAGGTCTATCCGATTGGTATTGAACCCGACGAAATTGCGGAACAGGCCTCGGGCCCGCTGCCGCCGAAGCTGGCCCAGCTTAAGAATGAACTCAAGCACGTGAAGAATATCTTCTCGGTAGAGCGTCTGGATTATTCCAAAGGGTTGCCGGAACGCTTCCTGGCGTATGAAACGCTGCTGGATAAATATCCTCAGCACCACGGTAAAATCCGCTATACCCAGATCGCGCCAACGTCGCGCGGGGAAGTGCAGGCCTATCAGGATATTCGTCATCAGCTGGAGACCGAAGCAGGGCGCATCAACGGGCGCTACGGCCAACTGGGCTGGACGCCGCTCTTTTATCTGAATCAGCATTTTGACCGTAAGATCCTGATGAAGGTCTTCCGCTACGCCGACGTTGGCCTGGTTACGCCGCTGCGTGACGGGATGAACCTGGTGGCAAAAGAGTACGTGGCGGCTCAGGACCCGGCGGATCCGGGCGTGCTGGTGCTTTCCCAGTTTGCAGGGGCAGCGAACGAACTGACCTCAGCGCTGCTCGTTAACCCTTACGATCGGGATGATGTGGCAAATGCCCTCAACCGCGCGCTGACCATGCCGCTGACGGAGCGAATTTCCCGCCATGCCGAAATGATGGAGACGATCCGGAATAACGATATAAATCACTGGCAGGCGCGTTTTATTCAGGATCTACGCGAAATAGCCCCGCAAAGTCACGAAGGCGATCTGCAAAAAAAGATCGCGACCTTCCCTAAACTCGCCTGATATTCCTCTGGGGGGGTTAAGCCCCCCCAAGCGGGACTAACAGCACGTCAACCTGGCTTGAGGCGATAATAGATTTTGCCGCGCAGGTAGCCCTTGATATAAAGCTGTGGTTATGGTTCCCGCAAATCACTAAATCAATATTCTGCTTGCGGCACATATTAAGAATATGGGCATTCAGTTCCCCCGTCGCAATAACGGTTTCATCAATGGGGTACTCTGCTTTTTCGACAAGCTCTCGCAGAAACTGCTGCGTTTCCTCCTGCAAAACCTCACGAATATCTTCCAGCATCGGGGCCGCCAGTTGATTGTACATCTCGGGCTCGGCCGCGAGGGTAATGAGGCTGATGCGCGCATTATGCGGCCGGGCGATGGAAACGGCCCGGGCGACAAGCTGGTGGCTTTCGGGGGAAACGGCAACAGAAACAAGAAGATGGGAGTAACTCATGGCGCACTCCTTAGATGTCTAACAGACAGCGTTTCATCACCATTACCGCGAATTTCCTGGTTTCGCAAGACTTGAATACGACATTAGTGTGAAGCTTATCATAATTATTCATTAATTATTCTTATAAGAAGAATAACTGATAAATGCGCCTAAATGAAAAAAATTAACAACTTAACGTAAGTCACACAAATCCTCGCTTTCACTATTAAATCGTTCTAACAAGTTATAAACGCATTTCGAATGATCACGCAATGAAACAATTTTTTTGCCAGAAATGCATAACTCTATGTTTTATCGAAGTAATCAAAATGTGTCCCTGACGCATACGCGATGTAAACGATTGCTGATTCTGCACGCACGGGTAAAAGCACATTGCGTGCCACTTATTCTCAAGCTTATGCATGAGTATTCGTCGATTAAGAATACAAAACAGTGCCGATTGCTTAAAAAATAAGCAAATTAGAAGTCATACTGATGGATTTATGGGTAACATTCACTTAAATTGTGTGACGTGGATCACATTTTTTTTAAATTTGAGGGTGGCTGCATTGTATGTGTCAAATCTGGCGAGTAGAGTTTGCGTCGAATTAGGAAAAATCTTAGTTATTTGTAAGAAATGATAAAACCTGTAAGAGATGTAACCGCGTTGCATCCCTTGCGCGTTTGGATGAATACAAACCTAGATTCAACTATGCATTTAGCCTTTTCTTTTTTATACCGGGTGATTTCCCGGCGACATCACGGGGTGCGGTCTTTCCGCATAAAAATAATAGTTGGTTATTCGGGATGGGAACAATGCATACATCCGAGTTGCTAAAACATATCTATGACATCAATTTGTCATATTTACTGCTCGCGCAGCGTTTAATTAGTCAGGACAAAGCGTCCGCGATGTTTCGTCTGGGTATTAACGAAGAAATGGCAACCATGCTGGGTGGATTAACCCTCCCGCAGATGGTAAAACTGGCGGAAACGAATCAACTGGTGTGCCAGTTCCGTTTTGATAATCCGCAGACGATAACGCGTCTGACGCAGGAATCCCGCGTGGACGATCTGCAACAGATCCATACCGGTATCCTGCTCTCCACTCGCTTGCTTAGCGACATCAGTCAGCCTGATGACGCAGCCCGTAAGAAAAGGGCCTAGCAATGAGCGAAAAAAGCATTGTTCAGGAAGCGCGTGACATACAGCTGGCCATGGAGCTGATTACGCTGGGTGCTCGTTTACAAATGCTGGAAAGCGAGACTCAGCTGAGCCGTGGTCGCCTCATCAAACTGTATAAAGAGTTACGCGGTAGTCCCCCGCCGAAAGGCATGCTGCCGTTTTCTACGGACTGGTTTATGACCTGGGAGCAGAACATCCACGCTTCCATGTTCTGTAATGCCTGGCAGTATCTTCTCAAAACCGGTTTGTGTAGCGGCGTAGACGCCGTGATCAAAGCGTACAAACTTTACCTTGAACAATGCCCACAGCAGGAAGAAGGCCCTCTGCTGGCGCTGACCCGCGCATGGACGCTGGTGCGTTTTGTTGAGAGCGGAATGCTTGAACTGTCGCGCTGCAATTGCTGCGACGGCAATTTTATTACCCATGCTCATCAGCCTGCAGGCAGCTTCGCCTGTAGTTTATGTCAGCCGCCGTCCCGCGCAGTAAAAAGACGTAAACTTTCCCGGGATGCTGCCGATATTATTCCACAACTGCTGGATGAACAGATCGAACAAGCTGTTTAACCCGAACGTGTGGGCAAGATTCCAGCAGCGGTAAGTCATTACCGCTGCTTTTTTTTACCCCGCAAACGGTAAACGCTGCGAGCTGGACGTCCTTGCCATAGTCACTAGCGGAAGGATGATGTCGTGCTTATCTTATTAGGTTACCTGGTAGTTCTCGGTACAGTTTTCGGCGGTTACATGATGACCGGCGGGCACCTTGGAGCACTCTATCAACCGGCTGAACTTATTATCATCGGCGGCGCAGGGGTAGGGGCTTTTATCGTTGGCAACAACGGTAAATCGATCAAGGGCACGTTGAAAGCAATTCCATTGCTGTTCCGTCGCTCAAAATACACCAAAAGCATGTATATGGATCTGCTGGCGCTGCTCTATCGCCTGATGGCGAAGTCGCGTCAGCAGGGGATGTTCTCGCTTGAACGGGATATCGAAAACCCGAAAGAGAGCGAAATTTTTGCCAGCTATCCGCGCATTCTGGCGGACGCCATGATGCTGGATTTCATCGTCGATTACCTGCGTCTCATCATCAGCGGCAATATGAATACCTTCGAAATTGAAGCGCTGATGGACGAAGAGATCGAAACCCACGAAAGCGAATCTGAAGTGCCGGCCAACAGCCTGGCGCTGGTGGGCGACTCCCTTCCGGCGTTTGGTATCGTGGCGGCGGTCATGGGGGTGGTACACGCCCTGGCCTCGGCGGACCGTCCGGCGGCTGAACTGGGCGCGCTGATTGCCCATGCGATGGTGGGCACCTTCCTCGGTATTTTGCTGGCTTATGGTTTTATCTCTCCGCTGGCAAGCGTGCTGCGCCAGAAAAGCGCGGAAACCACCAAAATGATGCAGTGCGTGAAGATCACGCTGCTCTCTAACCTCAACGGTTACGCGCCACCGATCGCGGTTGAATTTGGCCGTAAAACGCTTTACTCCAGCGAGCGTCCGTCGTTTATCGAGCTTGAAGAACACGTGCGCGCGGTGAAAAACCCAAACCAACAGACGACAACTGAGGACGCATGAAAAACCAGTCCCATCCGATCGTCATCGTTAAAAAACGCAAGCACAAGGGCGGCGGGCACGGTTCCCACGGCTCCTGGAAAATCGCGTACGCCGACTTTATGACCGCAATGATGGCGTTCTTTCTGGTGATGTGGCTGATCTCCATCTCCAGCCCGAAGGAGCTTATCCAGATTGCCGAATATTTCCGTACCCCGCTGGCGACGGCGGTGACCGGTGGGCCGCGTATCTCTAACAGCGAAAGCCCGATCCCTGGCGGCGGCGATGATTACACCCAGCAGAAGGGTGAGGTGAAAAAAGAGCCGAACATCGACGAGCTGAAACGCAAGATGGAGCAGGCGCGTCTGAAAAAACTGCGTGGCGATCTCGACCAGCTGATTGAAGCAGATCCTAAACTACGCGCGCTGCGGCCGCACCTGAAAATCGATCTGGTCCAGGAAGGGCTGCGTATTCAGATTATCGACAGCCAGAACCGCCCGATGTTTAAAACCGGGAGTGCGGAAGTTGAGCCGTACATGCGCGATATTTTACGCGCCATTGCGCCGGTGCTGAACGGCATTCCTAACCGAATCAGCCTGTCGGGCCACACGGATGACTTCCCGTACGCCAGTGGGGAGAAGGGATACAGCAACTGGGAGCTTTCTGCCGATCGTGCCAACGCCTCGCGTCGCGAGCTGGTGGCAGGTGGGCTTGATGATGGCAAGGTACTGCGCGTAGTCGGCATGGCAGCAACCATGCGGGTCTCCGACCGCGGGCCGGATGACGCCATCAACCGTCGTATCAGTCTTTTAGTGCTGAACCAGCAGGCGGAGCAGGCCATCCTGCACGAAAACGCCGAAAGTCAGAATGAGTCACTGGACGATTTAAAACAGCCTGGGGCCGTCCCTGCGGCTGCCGTTCCAACATCGCCACCAGCCAATCCGAGGTGATAGCGTGAGCATGGATATTAGCGATTTTTACCAGACATTCTTTGATGAAGCCGACGAACTGTTGGCGGATATGGAGCAACATTTGCTCGATCTGGTGCCCGAAGCACCCGACTCTGAGCAGCTCAATGCCATCTTCCGCGCGGCGCATTCTATTAAAGGCGGAGCCGGAACGTTTGGATTTACCATCCTGCAGGAAACGACCCATTTAATGGAAAACCTGCTTGATGAAGCACGACGCGGTGAGATGCAGCTCAATACCGACATTATCAACCTGTTTTTGGAAACCAAAGATATTATGCAGGAACAGCTCGACGCCTATAAAAGTTCGGCAGAGCCTGATGCCGCCAGCTTTGAATACATCTGCAATGCGCTGCGCCAGCTCGCCCTGGAAGCAAAAGGTGAGGTCGCTGCAGCCGTTGTCCCTGCGGCAAAGCTGAGCGTTGTCGATGCGGTTGCTGCTGAAGAGGCCGCGCCAGCCGCCGCGCAAGCGGGCAAGCTGCGCGTTGTGCTGTCACGCCTGAAAGAGAGCGAAGTTAACCTGCTGGAAGAAGAGCTGGGTAACCTGGCGAAATTAAGTAACGTAGTGAAAGGCAAAGACAGCCTCGCGGCGACCCTCGATGACGGTATCAGTCAGGACGATATCGTGGCGGTGCTGTGCTTTGTCATTGAAGCCGACCAGATCGCCTTCGAAACGGAAGCCGCCGCGGTAGCAGCTCCGGCTGCAGAAGAAGAGGTTGCCGTCGTTGCCCAAGCCGCCGCACCGGCTGTGGCCCCAGCGGCCCCGGTGCTGAAGGCGGTGCCAAAAGAGGCCGCGGCGCCTGGCCGTGGTGAAAAACCGGCCGCGCGCTCCAGTGAGTCCACCAGCATTCGCGTTGCCGTTGAGAAGGTTGACCAGCTGATTAACCTGGTTGGCGAACTGGTGATCACCCAGTCCATGCTGGCGCAGCGTTCTAACGAACTCGACCCGGTCACGCACGGCGATCTGATCACCAGCATGGGCCAGCTTCAGCGTAATGCCCGCGACCTGCAGGAATCGGTGATGTCCATCCGCATGATGCCGATGGAATATGTCTTCAGCCGCTTCCCGCGCCTGGTGCGCGACCTTGCCAGCAAGCTGAATAAGCAGATTGAACTGACCCTGATGGGCAGCTCAACGGAGCTGGATAAGAGCCTGATCGAGCGCATCATCGACCCGTTAACGCACCTGGTGCGTAACAGCCTCGACCACGGTATTGAACTGCCGGAAAACCGCATTGCCGCCGGGAAATCTCCGGTCGGGAATCTGATCCTCTCTGCGGAACATCAGGGCGGGAACATCTGCATCGAAGTGACCGACGACGGCGCGGGCCTTAACCGCGAGCGCATCCTGGCGAAAGCCATTTCACAGGGGATGGCGGTGAATGAAAACATGACCGACGAAGAAGTGGGCATGCTGATCTTCGCGCCGGGCTTCTCGACCGCCGAGCAGGTGACGGACGTTTCCGGACGCGGCGTCGGCATGGACGTGGTGAAACGTAACATTCAGGAGATGGGCGGCCACGTTGAGATCCAGTCTAAACAGGGCTCCGGCACCACCATCCGCATCCTGCTCCCGCTGACGCTGGCGATCCTCGACGGCATGTCGGTCAAAGTCGCGGACGAAGTCTTCATTCTGCCGCTGAACGCGGTGATGGAATCCCTCCAGCCGCGTGAAGAAGATCTGCATCCGCTGGCGGGCGGCGAGCGCGTTCTCGAAGTGCGCGGTGAGTACCTGCCGCTGGTCGAGCTGTGGAAAGTGTTCGAAGTGGACGGGGCGAAGACCGAGGCCACGCAGGGTATCGTGGTGATCCTGCAAAGCGCGGGCCGTCGCTACGCGCTGCTGGTCGATCAGCTGATTGGTCAGCACCAGGTGGTGGTGAAGAATCTCGAAAGCAACTACCGCAAGGTGCCGGGTATTTCTGCTGCCACCATTCTGGGGGATGGTAGCGTGGCGCTGATCGTCGACGTGTCGGCGCTTCAGGGATTAAATCGTGAACAACGTGTGGCGTACACAGCCGCCTGATTAAGTAGAAGGTAATAACATGACCGGTATGAGTAATGTAACGAAACTGGCGGGCGAGCCATCAGGGCAGGAGTTCCTGGTATTCACTTTGGGCGATGAGGAGTACGGCATCGATATCCTGAAAGTGCAGGAAATTCGTGGTTACGACCAGGTTACCCGCATCGCTAACACGCCAGCGTTTATTAAAGGTGTCACCAATCTGCGCGGCGTGATTGTGCCAATCGTGGATCTGCGCGTGAAGTTCAGCCAGGGCGACGTTGACTACAACGACAATACCGTCGTGATCGTCCTGAACCTGGGACAGCGCGTGGTGGGTATCGTGGTGGATGGCGTATCTGACGTGCTTTCCCTGACCTCTGACCAGATTCGTCCTGCGCCGGAGTTTGCGGTCACGCTGTCGACCGAATACCTGACCGGCCTGGGGGCGCTCGGCGAGCGTATGCTGATTCTGGTGAACATCGAAAAGCTGCTGAACAGCGAAGAGATGGCGCTGCTGGATATCGCGGCGAATCATGTAGCGTAGGTAAATGCAAAACGGCAACCCAGGTTGCCGTTTTTAGTGTTTGCTCCCTCTCCCTGTGGGTGAGGGCTGGGGTGAGGGCATCAGGCCTCACCCTTTTTCATGCCATTACGCTTCCTGCTTTACCAGTTCAGCTTCAGCTTCCCGCGCACCTTCATTCTGCGAAAGCATCGCCGTCGCAATCCCGTTCCCCAGCACGTTAATCGCGGAACGCCCCATATCCAGGAAGTGGTCGATCCCCATCAGCAGCAGGATCCCCGCCACCGGAATGTTAAAGCTCGGGATCGTTGCGGCCAGCACCACCAGCGAAGAACGCGGCACGCCCGCAATGCCTTTTGACGCCAGCATCAGGGTTAACATCAGCACCGTCACCTCAGAGAAGCTCAGGTGAATGTTGTACGCCTGCGCAATAAACATCGAGGCAAACGAGCAGTACACCATTGACCCCACGAGGTTGAAGGAGTAGCCAATCGGCAGAACGAAAGAGGCGATATTGCGCGAGCAGCCAAAGCGCTCCAGCTGCTCCAGCGTTTTAGGGTAGGCCGCTTCAGAACTGCTGGTGGTGAATGCGACCAGCACCGGATCTTTCAGCATGCTGACCAGGCGAAACACCTCTTTTTTCAGCACCATGTAACCCACGGCCAGCAGCACCATGCAGGTGAGAAGAATGGCAACGTAGTAGCCGCCAATAAAGGAGGCGTAGTTCAACAGGATGCCCAGACCCTGCGTGGCAATGACGGAGGAGATCGCCGCGAAGATGGCCAGTGGCGCAACGTACATCACGTAACCCGTTACCTTCAGCATGATATGGGAAACCACATCCAGTGCGGCCACCAGCGGCGCGTTGAATTTCTGCCCCAGCGACGCGCCGCCGATGCCGAAGAACATCGAGAACACCACTATCTGCAGGATCTCATTGTTCGACATCGCCCCCGCGATGCTGGTGGGAATGGTGTGAGACAGGAACGCTTTCAGCGTCATCCCGCCCACGGCCAGACCGGTATCCACCGCCTCGGTTGGAATAGTCAGGTTCAGGCCGCTTCCCGGACGCTCCAGCGTGACGATAAACAGTCCGACCAGAATAGAAAGCACGGATGAACTGATGAACCATACCATCGCTTTGCCGCCCACCCGGCCTATGGTGGAGGTTTCTCCCAGCTTCATAATGCCCACGGTCAGCGTGCTGAAGACCAGCGGCGCAATAACCATTTTGATCAGACGGAGGAAAATATCGGTCAGAAGGGTAATATTATCCGACCAGGCTTTGATGGCATCCGCAGATGCGTACTCGTGAATTGCCGCCCCTGAAAGAATACCCGCCAGCATGAATATCACGATGAAGA
Organism: Enterobacter bugandensis; assembly: GCF_900324475.1. Lineage (NCBI taxonomy): Bacteria > Pseudomonadati > Pseudomonadota > Gammaproteobacteria > Enterobacterales > Enterobacteriaceae > Enterobacter > Enterobacter bugandensis. Next base: position 2,919,706 of record NZ_LT992502.1, on the reverse strand, counting down.
GTGTAAGTTTGTTTGCACTTGCCACGAAAAAAGACCCTCTATGCGCTATCAGATGTCGCCCGCGCCGATACATATAAATTTTTTATTACTGCGCGGGAAAATATTCGGCACATAAATTGACGCAAAGCGTAGGGGGTTACAACAAGTTTTTAAGTTTTATTGATTTTGTTGTTGGTGGCATAACGATATATTGTGATGGTGATCACACTATAAGGGATATATTCTCTTCTGAAAAAATAAAAATGCGGCCAAAATAATTTTAATTCATTGTTATTTATAAGAATATTAAGTCAATAGGACACAAGGATTATGCGTTTTGGGGCGGGTGGTGGAAGCGATATCCGTAAACTAAATTCTCATTAACCCCTCTCAGAGGAACCTTAAGCGGGGCTAACATCTTGAACAGCATAAATAAAATGTGGCAAGGGAACGCGTTTGACTTCCGGAGGGTGGAAAATGAAAAGAAAACGCCTTTTAATCTGCGCTGGCGCGTTACTGGCGGCGACAACGGTACATCCTGCGCTGGCCGTGACCAGCAGCGGCACCATCGGTGCGACGCTGACCCTCACAAACGGGTGTCTGATTAACGGATCGCCCACGCAAAACGGTATTAACTTCGGGACACTCGATTTTGGTACCCATCCCGCCACGTTTTCCACGCTGACCACCCAGCTCACCGGCGCCAGCGGCGGGAATACGTTCACCATTCAGTGCACCACCGCCAGCTATACGGTGGCGATCACCGGCAACACTAACTCCACCGCACCCGGTACCGTGGTCGGCACGCCGGGCACGCCTGCGCGCTATCTGATCAATACCGCCAATGCGGCGCAGGGCGTGGCTTACAGTCTGTACAGCGACAGCGGATTTAACAACGTCATCGCCAACAACGCGGCGCTGCCGGTCGCGTCGACGGCGGGCGGGGTCAACAGCTACACCCTTTACGGGCGCATCACCGGCGGCGGTAACAGCGTCACGGTGGTGCCGGGCACTTATACCGACACGATCAACGTCAGCGTCACCTACTAGCTCCAGCCATGAAGGCCTCCTTTTTAAGTCTGCGCGCTTGCGCAGAGGGGATCGTGCAGCCTTTTTTTGCGCTGGCGCTGGGGCTGACCCTGGTTTCCGGGGCCGGCGCTGTGACGTCGCAGTCGTTTAAGGTGAGCGCGACCGTCGTGCCGGGATGTTCTGTCACGACGGGGACCGGCGGGATCTTCGGGACGCTGGATTTTGGAACCCATACCGGCGTGGAGAGTGCCCCGGTCAGCACCAGCTTTGTGCCCAACGGGGCGCTGTCCATCGCCTGCACGCCGGGCGTGGCGCTGAGCATGAGTATCAACGGCGGGCAAAACTACGCCTCGGTGCGCCGCATGACGCGTTCAGGCGGCACCGACGTGGTGGGCTACCGGCTTTACAGCAGCAGTTCACTGGCGGCGAACAGTGAGATTGGGGTCAACCAGGCCATCCCGGTGACCTACACCAACAGCAACAATATTGCACTACCACTTTTTGGCGTAGCGCTGCTGACGGGATTTAGCCCGGCAGGCACCTATTCCGATCAGCTCACCGTGACCTTGTCATGGTGAAAAAGGGAGAACATTCGATGAAGCCACTATTCAGGCATTGGTACCTGGTGAGTATGTTGGGCGTGACCGCCATGGCGGGAGGACAGGCGCAGGCGGCGGCGACCATTCTGTTATGGCCCATCGATCCGTGGCTGTCGGCCGACAGCAAAGCGACTGAACTGTGGATCCAGAATCAGGGAAACAGTGCCACAACGATGCAGGTGCGCATTGTGCGCTGGAAGCAGGAGGGGGGCTTTGAGCGCTATACCGCCCAGCAGGACGTGGTCGCCAGCCCGCCCATCGTCACCATCGGCAAAGGCAGTAAACAGCTGATCCGCCTGATCAAACAGGGTACCGTTCCGATGGGCGTTGAACAAGCCTATCGCATTATCGTGGATGAAATTCCCCAGCCGGACGCGAAGGCCGACCCCGCCATCGGCCTTAAACTGCAGATGCGCTATTCCATACCCTTGTTCGTTTACGGACAGGGGATACCGACAATAAAAGAGGGGGCGCATCATGCCCTCGTGGATACCCGTAACCTGAGCTGGCGCGTCACGCAGGTGGCGGGCCAGCCTGCCATTGAAGTCCGCAATCAGGGCGATGTTCACGTCAGGCTCAGCCAGGTGGCGCTGGAGCAGGGGGGACAAAAGCGCATGATTGCGGATGGCCTGCTGGGCTATGTGCTGCCGGGCAGCACCCGCAGCTGGCCGATTCCGGCCGGGATCCGCCAGCCCAGCCAGATCAGCGCGCAGATTAATGCCAGGGATGCACAATGGCAGTCGACGCCCGTCAACTGAAGCCCGCAATGATGATCCTGCTTTGCGTGAGTACCAGTACCTGGGCCGAACCGGGTGATGACAGCTTACCGCCGCCGCCGCAAGCGCAGGCGATAAACGGGGAGGCGGTTTTCCAGCTCGCCCTGGTACTGAACCACTACGACACCGGGCTGGTGGTTCCCGTGACGCAACGCGACGGCGCTTACTATATCTCCAGCGCCGATTTGCTGCGCGCCGGGCTTCCGCCTGAACATGTGCCCAACGGCGACGTCAATCTCAGCACGCTTCCGGCGGTGCGGGTGGAGTACGACAGTCCCGCCCAGCGTCTGCTGCTGACCGTGCCCCGTGAGTGGATAACCTCCCGCGTCACCCCGTTTGGCGGCCAGCCGACGCAGAGTAAGCCTCACTATGGCAGAGGCGCGCTGCTCAATTACGATTTTTATACCAACCATACCGAGCACGTCGGCGGGCAGGCCTCGCTCTGGCATGAATTCCGCTACTTCAATGAAAACGGTTCATTCTCCTCCACCGGCTACGCCCGCGAAAATTTCACCGGCAACGACGGTCAGCAGGAGGGCTATGTCCGCTATGACACCACCCTGCTGGTGACCAACGAGGAGGACGCCACCACCTGGACCGCCGGGGATGTCATCAGCGATGCCCTGAGCTGGAGCAGCAGCGTCCGCATGGGCGGGATCAGCTATGGGCGTGATTTCTCCCTGCGTCCGGACCTGGTGACCTGGCCGCTGCCGGAATTTTCAGGTGAAGCGGCGGTGCCGACCTCGGTCGACCTCTTCATCAACGGCTACCGCTCCGGGTCCACGCAGCTGCAGCCCGGGCCGTTCACCCTGACGAACCTGCCCTACATTAACGGCGCCGGGGATGCGGTGCTGGTCACCACCGATGCGCTGGGGCGCCAGGTGAGTACCACGCTGCCGTTTTACGTCACCAGCGATCTGCTGAAAGAAGGGCTGAGCGATGGGGCCGTTACCCTGGGGAGCCTGCGGCGCAACTACGGCATTAAGAATTTTGACTACGGCCCGGCGGCGGGGAGCGGATCGTATCGCTACGGCCTGACGGACTGGCTGACGCTGGAGGGGCACGCCGAAGGCGCGGAGGAACTGACACTCGCCGGTGCGGGGACGGTGGTCAAGCTGGGGCGTTTTGGCGTGGTGAATACCTCGTACAGCCAGAGCCGGATGCGCGGAGATGACGGCGGGCAAATCAACTGGGGCTACCAGTACAGCACCAGCGAGTTCAGCCTCGCCACCCAGCATACCCGCCGCGATCGCGGCTTTGGTAACCTGGTCCTGTATGACCAGCCGACGGTGTACGACGAAAATGACCGCCCCATCGCCAGCTTTAGCCGCAATACCGATCAATATTCCCTGACCTTCAACCTGGGGGAATACGGCAACATCGGGGCGGCCTGGATCGGCGTGGAGAGCTTTGACAGCCAGAAAACCGAGCTGCTTAACCTCTCCTGGAGCCGAAATCTGTGGGGCTCCAGCAGCATTTACCTCGCCGCCAGCCGGGACCAGCAGCGGGGCGACTGGACGGTCGCGATGTCATTCCAGGTGCCGCTGGGCGAACGCGACAGCGCGGCGCTCACCGTGGAAAATACCCCGGATGCAGGCAGCACGCAGCGCATCAACTACAACCACTCGATGCCCTCCGACGGCGGCTTCAGCTGGAATATGGCGTGGGCGAACCAGTCGCGATCGAATAACTACCAGCAGGGAACGGTGGGCTGGCGCAATAACAATATCGAGCTGCAGGGGGGCGGGTACGGCGAGAAGGGCATGATGACCTGGTGGAGCGAAGCGATGGGCTCCCTGGTGCTGATGGACGGCGAACTGTTTGCGGCAAACAAAATCAACGATGCGTTTGTGGTCATCAGCACCGATGGCCAGCCGGATGTCCCCGTCAGCTATGAAAACCAGCCGGTTGGTAAAACCAACCGCAACGGGTATCTGCTGGTGAGCGGCGTCTCGGCCTATTACCCGGCAAGCTACAGTATTAATACCCTGAACCTGCCTGCCGACACCCGGCTGAAAGAGACCGAGCGGCGGGTGGCGATCCGCCGCCACAGCGGTTATCTGGTGGATTTCCCGATGGAACAGGAGCGGGTAGCGAGCGTCATCCTGCACGACGCGCAGGGGGAGGCCATTCCGGTGGGAAGCCAGGTTCGACGCGCCTCGCGCAGCAATGCGGTGGTGGGATATGACGGGATTGCCTGGCTGGAAAACCTCAGCGACGTCAATCTGCTCGACGTCACGACGCCGACAGGCAAACGCTGCAGGGCAACGCTGACCATCGGCGCGAACCCGGACCACAGGCTGCAAACCTACGGCCCGCTGGTCTGCCGGGAGGGGCCATGAAGCGCTGGGTGATGTTGCTCCTGCTGCTGCTCTCCGGCGGCAGCTGGGCGGCCTGTACCGTCAGCACGGTCAATGCGTCGTTCGGCAGCGTCACGTCGTTTGCGCTGAGCGGCTCCGGGGAGGTGGAGACCACCGGCACGCTGGTGGTAGCGTGTGATGCGATACTCAACCTGCTGACGAACGACTCGGTGACGCTGAACTACACCGCAGCAACGATATCGGCCAACAGTCGTGCGACCCTGAAACGCACCGATAATGCCGCCATCACGGACGTGATCCCCACCCGGCTGTGTGGACTTTCGGGTTGCGCGAGCAGCAGTGAGGTACAGATAAGTAAATCGTATACCTGGAGCGGAAATACCTTGCTGGGATTGCTCGGGTCAAAGCAGTACAACATTCCGCTCTATTTCCGCACCGTCGCCGGACAAAACGTCTCTGCCGGGCCGTATCAGGTGCAGTTAACCTTCAGCGTTAACTACAGCGTCTGTTCCGTGGGGGCGCTCGGTATTTGCACCATCAATCAAACGGGAACCGCGACGACCAGTATTCTGCTTAACCTGACCGTCACCAACGACTGCAGCGCCATGACCACGCCGGACGTCAACTTTAGCAGTGCGCCGCTGGTGCAAAATTTCCCCACGGTCTCGCAGGCGATTGCCGTCACCTGTACCAAAGGCAGTACCTATACCATCGGGATTAACAATGGTGCCAACGCGCTGAATAACGTGCGCCGGATGGTGAGCGGCAGTAACTACCTGAGTTATGACATCTATAAAGAAGCCACCACTAACCGCTGGGGCAGCAGCGGCAGCGAACGCTGGACCAGCGCGACCTCCTCGCTGGTCAGCGCCGACGGCCTGCTGCGTACCTATAACTACACCGCCAAAGTCCTGACGAATCAGGCCACGCCACCCGCCGGTACCTACACCGATACGCTGATTGTTGACGTCGCGTTTTAACCCCGCGCTTTTCCCTTTCGCAAATGTAAAGTTCCTGTGGCCTGTGCCGATAACACCGTTAATAAATCTATGAGAAGGTGTTGTATGTTGAACCGTATCCGCGTTGTCACAATGCTAATGATGGTGCTGGTCATTTTCGCACTACTTCAGCTTATCTCCGGCGGGCTTTTTTTCTCGTCGTTAAAACAGAACCAGGACAGCTTCGCCGCCTCGAACGATCTCCGCCTGCAGCAGAGTGAGCTCACGTCGACGTGGGATCTGATGCTGCAAACGCGCATCAACCTGAGCCGCTCGTCCGCGCGCATGATGATGGATCCGAACAATCAGCAGAGCAGCGCGAAAACCGATCTGCTAAAAAATGCCCGGGCCACGCTGGCCGACGCGGCTAAACACTACGCCGCCTTCAGGCAAATCGCACCGCAGCCTGCTATGGCGCAGGTGAGCCAGAACATTGATGAAAAATACAGCGCCTACTATGCCGGGCTGACGGAGCTGATCCAGTTCCTTGAGAGCGGCAACATGGATGCCTACTTCGCACAGCCGACGCAGGGGATGCAAAACGCACTCGGCGCGGCGCTGGGGGAATACGCGAAGGCCAGCGGCGATCTGTATCACTCGGCCTTTACTGAAAGCCAGAATGACTACCGCTTTGCGAAATGGCAGATGGCGGTATTGGCCCTGGCGCTGGTCATTGTGCTGTTCGCTGTGTGGTACGGCATTCGCCACATCCTGCTGAACCCTCTCGGCCGCGTGATTGCCCATATTCGCGAGATTGCCTCTGGCGATCTGACCAAAACGCTGACCGTTTCCGGACGTAACGAGATCACCGAGCTGGCCAACAGCGTCGACCACATGCAGCGTTCATTGATCGAGACCGTCGCCAACGTGCGTAACGGATCCGAGGCGATCTATACCGGCACCAGCGAAATCGCGATGGGGAATAACGATCTCTCATCTCGTACCGAGCAGCAGGCGTCGGCGCTGGAAGAGACGGCCGCCAGCATGGAGCAGCTCACCGCAACCGTGAAGCAGAACGCCGATAACGCCCGCCAGGCGTCTCAGCTGGCGGAAAGCGCCTCCGAAACCGCGCAGCGCGGCGGTCGCGTGGTGGATGGCGTGGTGAAAACCATGCACGAAATCGCCGACAGCTCGAAGAAAATCGCCGACATCATCAGCGTCATCGACGGCATTGCCTTCCAGACCAACATCCTCGCGCTCAACGCCGCCGTGGAAGCAGCGCGCGCGGGCGAACAGGGTCGCGGGTTTGCGGTGGTGGCCGGGGAAGTGCGCAACCTTGCCAGCCGCAGCGCCAACGCGGCAAAAGAGATTAAATCCCTGATTGAAGACTCCGTCTCCCGCGTGGATACCGGCTCCGTGCTGGTGGAGAGTGCCGGGGAGACCATGAATGACATCGTGAATGCCGTTACCCGCGTGACGGACATCATGGGGGAAATCGCCTCTGCGTCCGATGAGCAGAGTCGTGGTATCGACCAGGTTGCCCTGGCGGTATCGGAAATGGACCGCGTGACACAGCAAAACGCCGCGCTGGTGCAGGAGTCCGCTGCGGCGGCCGCTGCGCTGGAAGACCAGGCGAGCCGTCTGAAGATGGCCGTCTCGGCGTTTCGTCTCGCTTCACTCGCTGGAAATACGGTCACTGCGCAAGCTACGTACCGCGCGCCAGCCGCCGACACGGCGGTCACCCGCACGCGTGCTGCAACGACCGGACAAGATGAAAACTGGGAAACATTTTGACTGACAATTAAACCGCGGCTGCTTGCCGCTTGATGGGAGCGTGGATGTTAAATCGTATTCGTATCTCGACCACACTGTTTTTGATTCTGATCCTTTGCGGTGTGTTGCAGGTTGGCAGTAACGGGTTGTCTTTTTGGGCGTTTCGCGATGGCTATCAGAATTTGCAGGACGTTGAGGCGAGTAATCAACAGCGCTCCGCACTGGCACAAACGCGTGCCGTGCTGTTGCAGGCAAGCACTGCGCTGAACAAGGCAGGAACCTTAACCGCGCTCAGCTATCCGCCGGATGACATTAAGGCGCTGATGGCAATGGCGCGCGACAGCCTGAAGCAGGCAGACGCACAGTTTAAGGCCTTCACGGCGCAGGCGGCCGACGGCGAGAAAGAGAAAGCGCTGAAGGCGGCCATGAAAAAGAACTTTGAGCAGTGGTACAGCGATCTGGACCACCAGGCGACCTGGCTTGAGAACAACCAGCTTTCGGACTTCATGACCGCTCCGGTCCAGGCGTCTCAGGCGGCGTTTGACGGCAGCTTTGACGCATGGCAGCAGGATATCAATCAGTCTGTTCTGCGCGCCGGTGAAGCAAGCCGCACCAGCTATCACATGTCCGGCGTTATCTTTGCCGTCGTTGTGATTCTGGCGGGGCTGCTGACCGGCGGGGCGCTGCTCTGGGCGCGCAGAATGATTGTGCAGCCGCTGGCGATTATCAGCAGCCACTTCGACAGTATTGCGAAGGGGGATCTGGCGCGTCCGGTGGCGGTGTTTGGCAAAAACGAAATTTCGGCGATCTTTGCCAGCCTGAAGGCCATGCAGGGGTCGCTGCGGGAAACGGTATCCGACGTGCGTCAGGGCAGTTACGCCATGCATACGGGGATCTCAGAGATTGCGGCGGGGAATAACGACCTCTCGTCCCGCACCGAGCAGCAGGCGGCGTCGCTGGCGCAGACGGCGGCCAGTATGGAACAGCTGACCGCGACGGTAAGCCAGAACGCCGATAACGCGCGCCAGGCGTCTGACCTGTCAAAACAGGCGGCGCTGACGGCGAAGAGAGGGGGCGATCAGGCCTCTCACGTGGCCAGCACCATGCAGGAGATTGCCGCCAGCTCGCAGAAGATCGGCGACATCATCAGCGTGATTGACGGTATTGCGTTTCAGACCAACATCCTGGCGCTGAACGCCGCCGTGGAAGCGGCGCGCGCCGGCGAGCAGGGACGTGGGTTTGCGGTGGTGGCAGGTGAAGTGCGAAACCTGGCGAGCCGCAGCGCCAACGCGGCGAAAGAGATTAAGTCCCTCATTGAAGAGTCTGTCTCTCGCGTCCAGCAGGGGTCTGCCCTGGTGGATACGGCGGCGCATACCATGCACGAGATCGTCACCTCCGTGACGCGGGTTAACGACATCATGGGCGAAATTGCCTCGGCGTCGGACGAACAGCGTCGCGGGATAGAGCAGGTTGCTCAGGCCGTCAGCCAGATGGATCAGGTGACGCAACAGAATGCCTCGTTAGTTGAGGAAGCGGCAGCGGCAACCGATCAGCTGGCCAGCCAGGCGGATCGTCTCACCGGGCTGGTCGCGGTATTTAATGTGAAAGAGCACGTTGAAGCAGTAACAGAAGTCGGGCGGTCACAGGCCGTGCCAGTTGTATCCTGAATGTAATTAAGAAGGCGCTATGACATCACCAATGCCCCCTGGGCAAACGTCATTATTGTTGCAGATGACACAGCGCCTCGCGCTGTCCGACGCGCATTTTCGTCGGATATGTCAGTTAATCTACCAGCGTGCGGGGATCGTGCTTGCGGATCATAAGCGGGACATGGTCTACAACCGACTGGTGCGGCGCTTGCGTACGCTGGGGCTGGATGATTTTGGCCGCTATCTGAGCATGCTCGAAGCGAACCAGAACAGCGCGGAGTGGCAGGCTTTTATTAACTCACTCACGACCAACCTGACGGCCTTTTTCCGTGAAGCCCACCACTTTCCGGTTCTGGCCGAGCATGCGCGCCGTCGCACCGGGGAGTATCGCGTATGGAGTGCGGCCGCCTCAACGGGCGAAGAGCCGTACTCGCTGGCGATCACCCTTGCAGACACGCTGGGGATGGCGCCGGGACGCTGGAAAGTCTACGCCAGCGATATCGACACCGAGGTGCTGGAGAAAGCGCGCAACGGCGTGTATCGCCAGGACGAGCTGAAAACGCTGTCGCCGCAGCAGCTGCAGCGTTACTTCATGCGCGGTACGGGGCCGCATGAAGGCCTGGTTCGCGTACGCCAGGAGCTGGCGAACTGCGTCGAATTCGCGCCCGTTAACCTGCTCGATAAGCAGTACAACGTGCCGGGGCCTTTCGACGCCATTTTTTGCCGTAACGTCATGATCTATTTTGATAAAACGACGCAACAGGACATTCTGCGTCGGTTTGTTCCGTTGCTCAAGCCTGACGGTTTACTGTTTGCCGGGCACTCGGAAAACTTCAGCAACCTCGCGCGTGAGTTTAGCCTGCGTGGGCAAACGGTATATGCGCTGAGTAAGGAAAAAGCATGAGTAAAATCAGGGTATTGTCTGTCGATGATTCAGCGCTGATGCGTCAGATCATGACTGAAATCATCAATAGCCACAGCGACATGGAGATGGTGGCCACTGCGCCGGATCCGCTGGTAGCGCGGGATTTAATTAAAAAATATAACCCCGACGTGCTAACGCTGGATGTCGAGATGCCGCGCATGGATGGCATAGATTTCCTTGAGAAATTGATGCGCCTGCGTCCCATGCCGGTGGTGATGGTCTCCTCCCTGACCGGGAAAGGATCGGAAATCACCCTGCGCGCGCTGGAGCTGGGGGCGGTGGATTTTGTCACCAAACCGCAGCTCGGCATTCGCGAGGGGATGCTGGCGTACAGCGAGATGATCGCCGAGAAAATTCGCACCGCCTCGCGCGCGAAGCTCGCGGCCCACAAGCCGATGGCCGCGCCGGCAACCCTGAAGGCCGGACCGTTACTCAGCTCGGAAAAACTGCTGGTTATTGGGGCGTCAACCGGAGGAACAGAGGCAATTCGCCATGTACTCCAGCCATTGCCGCTTTCAAGTCCGGGTATTCTGATCACGCAGCATATGCCGCCTGGCTTTACCCGCTCCTTCGCCGAACGTCTGAACAAGCTGTGCCAGATCAGCGTGAAAGAGGCGGAAGACGGCGAGCGCGTGCTGCCGGGACATGCGTATATCGCGCCGGGGGACAAGCATATGGAGCTGGCGCGCAGCGGCGCTAACTATCAAATCAAAATTCATGACGGACCGCCGGTTAACCGGCACCGTCCGTCGGTGGATGTGCTGTTTCATTCGGTGGCGAAACATGCGGGGCGCAACGCCGTTGGGGTGATCCTGACGGGGATGGGCAACGACGGTGCCGCCGGAATGCTTGCAATGCACCAGGCTGGCGCCTGGACGATTGCGCAGAATGAAGCAAGTTGTGTGGTGTTCGGCATGCCGCGCGAGGCCATCAATATGGGTGGCGTGAGCGAAGTGGTCGATCTTAGCCAGGTAAGCCAGCAGATGCTGGCGAAAATCAGTGCCGGACAGGCAATACGTATTTGACTCAGGAGTATTATTTTATGGCGGATAAAGAGCTTAAGTTTTTGGTTGTGGATGACTTTTCCACCATGCGTCGCATTGTGCGCAACCTGCTGAAAGAGCTGGGCTTCAACAACGTTGAAGAAGCAGAAGACGGCGTGGATGCGCTGAACAAACTGCAGGCTGGCGGGTTTGGTTTTGTCATCTCCGACTGGAACATGCCGAATATGGACGGTCTGGAGCTACTGAAAACCATTCGTGCGGACGCGGGCATGGCGTCTATGCCGGTGCTGATGGTCACTGCAGAAGCGAAAAAAGAGAACATCATTGCCGCTGCACAGGCGGGCGCAAGCGGCTACGTGGTGAAGCCATTCACCGCAGCGACCCTGGAAGAGAAGCTCGGTAAGATCTTCGAGAAACTCGGCATGTGAGGTGTTGGTGATGATGCAACCTGCAATGAAACCCGTTGAAGAACACTCGCCGAGCGACATCATCGTCCGCATCGGCAGCCTGACGCGCATGCTGCGTGACAGCCTGCGTGAACTGGGGCTGGATCAGGCCATTGCCGAAGCGGCGGAAGCGATCCCGGACGCCCGCGACCGTCTGGACTACGTTGTGCAGATGACCGCTCAGGCAGCTGAGCGTGCGCTGAACAGCGTTGAAGCCTCACAGCCGCATCAGGATGCGATGGAAAAGGGCGCGAAAGCCCTGACCCAACGCTGGGATGAGTGGTTTGAGAACCCCATCGAGCTGGCGGATGCCCGCGAACTGGTGACCGACACCCGTCAGTTCCTGGGGGATGTGCCGGGCCACACCAGCTTCACCAACGCCCAGCTGCTGGACATTATGATGGCGCAGGATTTCCAGGATCTGACCGGTCAGGTGATCAAGCGCATGATGGATGTGATTCAGGAGATTGAGCGCCAGCTGCTGATGGTGCTGCTGGAGAACATCCCGGAACCGGCTGCCCGTCCAAAACGCGAGAACGAAAGCCTGCTCAATGGCCCACAGCTCGACGCCAGCAAGGCGGGCGTCGTGGCAAGCCAGGATCAGGTGGACGACCTGCTGGACAGCCTCGGCTTCTGATTATCCATTCCGCCTCAGGGGGGTTACGCCGCCTGAGGCGGTTTACGACAAAATCACCGAAAAGAGCCCGAATAAACGGGCTTTTCCCGCCATTGGATTTCCGCTGCGCTGGCATGATACCCGTGACGTAATGGGCTGAGCATGCACTGTGGCAGAAGAGAACGACGACAAAACGGAAGCCCCCACACCCCACCGACTAGAAAAGGCGCGTGAGGAAGGGCAGATCCCCCGATCCCGAGAATTGACCTCCCTGCTGATCCTGATCGTTGGGGTGTGCATTATCTGGTGGGGCGGGGAGTCGCTCGCCCGCAAGCTGGCGGGGATGCTCTCCACCGGCTTACGTTTTGACCACAGCATGGTCAACGACCCGAATCTGATCCTCAGCCAGATTATTCAACTGATAAAAGGGGCCATGGTTGCGCTACTGCCCCTGATTACCGGCGTGGTGCTGGTGGCGCTGGTCTCCCCGGTGATGCTGGGCGGGCTGGTCTTTAGCGGAAAATCGCTGCAACCTAAATTTTCAAAACTGAACCCGCTGCCGGGCATTGCGAAAATGTTCTCTGCGCAGACCGGGGCCGAGCTGCTCAAGGCTATTCTCAAATCGGTGCTGATGGGCAGTTCCGCAGGGTTTTTCCTCTGGTACCACTGGCCCGAAATGATGCGCCTTATCAGCGAGTCGCCCCTCACCGCGATGAGCAATGCGCTGAACCTGGTTGGGCTTTGCGCGCTGCTGGTGGTGCTCAGCATTATTCCGATGGTGGGTTTTGACGTTATCTTCCAGCTCTATTCCCACTTCAAGAAACTGCGAATGTCACGTCAGGACATCCGCGACGAATATAAGCAGATGGAAGGTGACCCGCACGTGAAGGGGCGCATCCGGCAGATGCAGCGTGCCGCCGCCCGTCGCCGCATGATGGAAGATGTGCCGAAGGCGGACGTCATCGTTACCAACCCGACGCACTATTCCGTGGCGCTGCGCTATGACGAAAACAAAATGAGCGCGCCGAAAGTGGTGGCAAAAGGGGCGGGGCTGATTGCATTGCGCATCAGGGAAATTGGTACCGAAAACCGCGTGCCGATCCTGGAAGCGCCTCCGCTGGCGCGAGCTCTTTACCGCCACGCGGATATCGGACAACAGATCCCTGGTCAACTCTACGCCGCGGTGGCGGAAGTGCTGGCCTGGGTATGGCAGTTGAAGCGCTGGCGTCTGGCCGGCGGTCAACGGCCTGTCAAACCTGAGAACCTTCCGGTGCCTGCCGCGCTGGATTTTATGAACGAGAAGGACACTGATGGCTAATCTGGTGGCAATGTTGCGCCTGCCCGGCAACCTGAAATCGACCCAATGGCAGATCCTCGCCGGGCCGATCCTCATCCTGTTAATTCTGTCGATGATGGTACTGCCGCTCCCGGCGTTCATCCTCGATCTGCTTTTCACCTTCAATATTGCGCTGTCCATTATGGTGCTGCTGGTGGCGATGTTCACCCAGCGCACGCTGGAGTTCGCCGCGTTCCCGACCATTCTGCTGTTTACCACCTTGCTGCGGCTGGCGCTGAACGTGGCCTCCACGCGTATCATCCTGATGGAGGGCCACACCGGCGCGGCAGCGGCGGGTAAGGTGGTCGAGGCCTTCGGCCACTTCCTGGTGGGCGGGAACTTCGCTATCGGTATCGTGGTGTTCGTTATCCTCGTGATCATCAACTTTATGGTTATCACCAAAGGTGCAGGGCGTATTGCGGAAGTGGGCGCGCGTTTTGTGCTGGACGGGATGCCGGGCAAGCAGATGGCGATCGACGCCGATCTGAACGCCGGGCTTATCGCCGAAGATGAAGCGAAAAAGCGCCGCGCGGAAGTGACCCAGGAAGCGGACTTCTACGGCTCCATGGACGGTGCAAGTAAGTTTGTGCGCGGGGATGCCATCGCGGGCATCCTGATCATGGTGATTAACGTGGTCGGCGGCCTGCTGGTGGGGGTACTGCAGCACGGGATGGACATGGGCCACGCGGCGGAAAGCTATACGCTGCTGACCATTGGTGACGGTCTGGTCGCACAGATCCCGGCGCTGGTTATCTCCACTGCGGCAGGCGTTATCGTGACCCGCGTCAGTACCGATCAGGATGTTGGCGAGCAGATGGTGGGCCAGCTCTTCAGTAACCCGCGCGTGATGCTGCTGGCGGCTGCAGTGCTCGGGCTGCTCGGCCTGGTGCCGGGGATGCCAAACCTCGTGTTCCTGCTGTTTACGGCGGGGCTGCTGGGGCTGGCCTGGTGGATGCGTGGTCGTGAGACCAGGCCAGCTGCGGATCCGGTTCCGGTGAAAATGCCGGAGAACACCCAGGCCGTAGAAGCGACCTGGAACGACGTTCAACTGGAAGATTCCCTGGGAATGGAAGTGGGGTATCGCCTGATCCCGATGGTGGATTTCCAGCAGGATGGCGAGCTGCTCGGCCGCATCCGCAGCATCCGTAAAAAATTCGCCCAGGACATGGGCTTCCTGCCGCCGGTGGTGCATATCAAGGACAATATGGACCTGCCGCCTGCGCGCTATCGTATTCTGATGAAGGGTGTTGAAATTGGCAGCGGCGATGCTTACCCGGGACGCTGGCTGGCGATTAACCCTGGCACTGCAGCAGGCACGCTGCCGGGCGAGCAGACCGTCGATCCGGCCTTTGGCCTGGCGGCAATCTGGATTGAAAGCGCGCTGAAAGAGCAGGCGCAAATTCAGGGTTATACGGTTGTCGAAGCCAGTACCGTGGTGGCAACCCACCTTAATCACCTGATTGGGCAATTCTCGGCCGAGCTGTTTGGCCGTCAGGAAGCGCAGCAGCTTCTCGATCGCGTGACGCAGGAGATGCCGAAGCTGACGGAAGACCTGGTGCCGGGCGTGCTGACGTTAACTACGCTGCACAAGGTGCTGCAAAACCTGCTTGAGGAAAAAGTGCCGATCCGCGATATGCGTACCATCCTGGAAACCCTTGCCGAGCATGCGCCGCTGCAGAGCGATCCGCACGAGCTGACGGCGGTGGTGCGAGTGGCGCTGGGGCGTGCGATCACCCAGCAGTGGTTCCCGGGGACCGGCGAAGTCCAGGTGATTGGCCTCGATACGCCGCTTGAACGCCTGCTGCTGCAGGCCCTGCAGGGTGGTGGCGGCCTCGAGCCTGGCCTGGCGGATCGCCTGCTGGAGCAAACTCAGGAGGCGCTGGCGCGTCAGGAGATGCTGGGCGCGCCGCCGGTGCTGCTGGTCAACCACGCGCTGCGTCCGCTGCTGTCGCGCTTCCTGCGCCGCAGCCTGAATCAGCTTGTTGTGCTGTCGAATCTGGAGCTGTCGGATAACCGCCATATCCGCATGACGGCAACGATTGGAGGAAAATAATGAAATGGCTATGGATTTTGCTCTTCCCGCTGGCGGCTCAGGCTGCCGGGGAAGGGACCTGGCAGGCAAGCAGCATGGGCGTGACCCTCAGCAACCGGGGTGTCGCCATGTCTTCTAATCCGCTGTCGCCCTCTGAAACGGTTTCTGGTCAGATGGGGATGGTGGTGTGGAACTACAGGCTGATTGGCCCAACGCCAGCCGGACTGCGGGTGCGCCTCTGCTCACAGACCCGCTGCACGGAAATCGACGGCGAAAATGGCACAACGCAGGCGTTCAACGGCGTGCCGGCCATTGAACCTTTACGTTTTATCTGGGAAGTGCCGGGCGGAGGACGTTTGATCCCGGCGCTAAAGGTGCAGAGTAATTCTGTCATCGTTAACTACCGCTAGCTGCCTGCCTTTTTCACCAGCCATCAGTCAATTCTGATGGCTGCCTCGCAAAATTGACCTCGCCTTTTGATGCAACAGAAACGCTGTTTTATAAATTAGTGACACGCGTGACGCGACTCTTTGCATTTTTGCCATTTACCCTGCCCGTGATGGCAGAAACAGAAAGGTATCAGGACGTCGTTGCATTTACTGTAGCCGTGTAAAAACTCCCCGATGAGCCTTACTTGCAGGGAGTCTCCCAAATTTGCTTAGGGTTGACGGCAATGAAAACACGTAAAATTGGACTCGCAAATTATCTTGCTTACGGGGCAGGCGATTTTCTCGGGGCCGGTACGACCGCCCTGACGGCGGCCTGGCTTTTGTATTTTTATACCACCTTCTGTGGACTCACACCGATTGAAGCAACCTTCATCTTTGCCGCTGCGAGGGTGCTGGATGCTGTTGTCAGCCCGTTAATGGGCTTTTTGACGGATAACTTCGGTACGACCTGGGCTGGAAAGCGCTTTGGTCGCCGTAAGTTCTTTATCCTGCTAGGCATTCCGTGCGTGTTCAGCTACTCGTTGATGTGGGTGGGGGACATGAATTTCTGGTACTACCTGCTGACCTATCTGGTGTTTGATATTGTCTACACCATGATTCTGGTGCCTTACGAGACGCTGGTGCCGGAAATGACCGACGACTTCAAACAGAAAACCAAGTTCTCCGGGGCGCGTATTTCTATGGCGCAGATGTCAGCGATTCTGGCCTCCTTCCTGCCGGGGATCCTGCTCACCCACTTCGGTAAAGACAATGCCGTCTCATTCTTTTTCGCAAGCCTGGTTTTCTCCGTGCTGTGCGCCCTGATGCTGACCTTTGTCTGGTTCTTTACCTGGGAGCGCCCGCGTGAGGAGTGGTCTGAAGCGGCGCTGCGTGCCGAAGAAGAGAAGAAGAAACTGACGCTGGGGCAAAGCATCAATCGTCTGTTTGTCGAATTAAGCTCTACGCTGCGCATCAAGATTTTCCGCCAGCATCTTGGCATGTACCTCGGCGGCTACATCGCACAGGACGTATTTAACGCAGTCTTCACCTACTACGTGGTGTTTGTGCTGATGCAGGAAGCGTCAATGGCGTCCAACCTGCTGGGCACGATGGCTATCTTCCAGTTCCTCGCCGTGATCGGGATGATCCCGCTGTGTATTCGCTTCGGACCTGCGCCGTCCTACCGCATGGTGGTGGTGCTGTTTGGCCTGGCGTCTCTCTCTTACGCCATGCTCTATTACGCCGGTCTGAGCGACGTCTACGCTCTGCTGTTGCTGATCTCAGCGGTGGCTGGGCTGGGTCGCGGCGGTATTAACTACGTGCCATGGAATACCTATACCTACATTGCTGACGTGGATGAAGCGATCACCGGCCAGCGCCGGGAAGGGATTTTCGCCGGCATCATGACCCTGACCCGTAAGGCGTCACAGGCCGGTGCGGTGATGCTGGTGGGCATCGTGATGCAAATGTCCGGCTTTGTCAGCGGTCAGAAGGTACAGCCTGCGGAAGTGAGCCACACCATTCTGCTGATCCTGAGCGTGGGCACCATCCTGGTGCTGTTCTGCGGTTTCCTCGTTTCCCTGCGCTTCAGGCTTAATTTGCAGACCCACAGCACGCTGCGCGAGGAGACCGCGAAAATGCGTGAGTGTGGTCATGCGATGCCGGAGTCAGCGACGCCACACGCCCGCGCCACCGTCGAGATGCTGGCCGGTATGCCTTATGAGTCACTGTGGGGCAATAACAACATCGGTTATCTGAATCGCAATAAGCCAGCGGCATCTTCGCTGAAGGATCGCGCGGTACTCAATTCGACATACAACAGAGGTTAAGATGATGAAAGTTTGGCCTGTCAAACATAGCCCGCTATTGCGTCAGCCAGAGCGTTTTATCGCCCGGGACGAGCTGAAATCGCTGATTCAAAAAGTGACGCACAACCTGGTCAATATCCACGACAAAACGGGTGAATTTTTGCTGCGGCTGGACGACGGGCGCGTGATCGACACCAAAGGCTGGGCCGGATGGGAGTGGACGCACGGCGTCGGCCTGTATGGCATCTGGCAGTATTACTGCCAGACAGGCGACGAAGGGATGCGCAACATTATCGACAGCTGGTTTGCCGACCGCTTTGCGGAAGGCGCCACCACCAAAAATGTCAATACGATGTCGCCGTTCCTGACGCTGGCCTATCGCTACGAAGAGAGCAAAAACCCGGCCTGGCTGCCGTGGCTGGAAAGCTGGGCGGAGTGGGCGATGAATGAGATGCCACGCACCGAACATGGGGGCATGCAGCACATCACGCTGGCGGAAGAGAATCATCAACAGATGTGGGACGACACGCTGATGATGACGGTGCTGCCGCTGGCGAAAATCGGCAGGCTGCTGAATAAGCCGGAGTACGTAGAGGAGGCGATCTATCAGTTCCTGCTCCACGTGCAGAACCTGATGGACCGGGAGACGGGGCTGTGGTTCCACGGCTGGAGCTACGACGGCAATCATAACTTTGCCCGGGCCCGCTGGGCGCGCGGCAACAGCTGGCTCACCATCGTGATCCCCGACTTCCTCGAACTGATTGATCTGCCTGAAAACAACGCCGTGCGCCGTTATCTGGTGCAGGTGCTGAAGGCGCAGGTCGCCGCGCTGGCAAAATGTCAGGACGAAAGCGGGTTGTGGCATACGCTGCTGGACGATCCGAACTCGTACCTGGAGGCATCCGCCACGGCAGGGTTTGCCTACGGGATCCTGAAAGCGGTGCGGAAGCGCTATGTTGAGCCTGAATATGCTGACGTTGCTGAAAAAGCGATTCGCGGCATCGTGAAAAATATCTCGCCGGAAGGGGAGTTGCTGCAAACGTCGTTCGGTACGGGCATGGGCAGCGATCTTGATTTTTATCGCCAGATCCCGCTGACGTCGATGCCGTATGGCCAGGCGATGGCGATTCTCTGTCTGACAGAGTATTTGAGGAAATACTTCTGATAATAAAAAACCCGGCGTTTGCCGGGTTTCTTTTTTACATACGTTCTACGGTTTCGATACCCAGGGTATCCAGACCCAGCTTCAGGGTCTTCGCCGTCAGCTGAGCCAGCTTCAGGCGGCTGTTACGCACCGATTCATTTTCTGCAGACAGAATAGGGCAGTGCTCGTAGAAGCCGGAGAACAGACCCGCCAGATCGTACAGGTAAGCACACATCACGTGCGGCGTGCCGTCACGCGCGACAACCGTCAGCGTCTCTTCGAACTGCAGCAGACGCGCCGCCAGCTGTGCTTCACGATCTTCCGTGATGGTCACTGTCGCATTCGCCAGCACGCTTTCATCAATGTTCGCCTTGCGGAACACGGAGAGCACGCGGGTATAGGCGTACTGCATGTACGGTGCCGTGTTGCCTTCAAACGCCAGCATGTTGTCCCAGTCGAAGATGTAGTCGGTGGTGCGGTTCTTGGAAAGATCCGCGTATTTCACCGCGCCGATACCGACGGCGTTGGCCAGTTTTTCCAGTTCGTCAGCAGGCATGTCCGGGTTCTTCTCTGCCACCAGGCGACGGGCGCGCTCCAGCGCTTCGTCCAGCAGATCGGAAAGCTTCACGGTACCGCCCGCGCGGGTTTTGAACGGCTTGCCGTCTTTACCCAGCATCATGCCGAACATGTGGTGTTCCAGCGGCACGCAGTCCGGCACGTAACCGGCTTTACGCACGATGGTCCACGCCTGCATCAGGTGCTGATGCTGACGGGAGTCGATGTAGTACAGCACACGGTCGGCGTGCAGGGTTTCGTAACGGTATTTCGCACACGCGATGTCCGTGGTGGTGTAGAGGTAGCCGCCATCCTTTTTCTGGATAATCACGCCCATCGGTTCGCCTTCCTTGTTTTTGTACTCATCAAGGAACACTACCGTTGCGCCTTCGCTCTCCACCGCCAGGTTTTTGGCCTTCAGGTCCGCCACAATGCCTGGCAGCATCGGGTTGTACAGGCTTTCACCCATCACGTCGTCGCGAGTCAGGGTCACGTTCAGACGGTTATAGGTAAGCTGGTTCTGGGACATGGTGATGTCAACCAGCTTGCGCCACATCTCGAGGAAGTATTGATCCCCGCCCTGCAGCTTCACCACGTAGCTGCGTGCGCGCTCGGCAAAGGCTTCGTCTTCGTCATAGTGCTTTTTGGCTTCGCGGTAGAACCCTTCCAGGTCCGCCAGCGCCATTTCACCCGCGTTTTCCTGCTGCTGTTTTTCCAGGTAAGCAATCAGCATGCCGAACTGGGTGCCCCAGTCGCCCACGTGGTTCGCGCGGATCACCTTGTGACCGAGGAATTCAAGGGTGCGTACCGCGGCGTCACCGATGATGGTGGAGCGCAGGTGGCCTACGTGCATCTCCTTCGCCACGTTCGGGGCAGAGTAGTCGACCACCACGGTCTGCGCTTCCGGCTGGGAAACGCCCAGACGGTCAGACTTCAGCGCCGCGTCAACGTGGCTCGCCAGGAACGCAGGCTCAAGGAAAATATTGATAAAGCCCGGACCAGCAATTTCGGTTTTGCTGGCAATGCCGGAAAGATCCAGATGCGTCAGTACCTGCTCAGCGAGCTGTCGCGGCGGCATGCCCAGTTTTTTAGCCACTGCCATCACGCCATTAGCCTGATAGTCGCCAAACTGTACTTTTGCTGACTGACGAACCTGCGGTTCGCAATCCGCAGGTGCGCCTGCGGCAATCAGTGCCTGACTGACTTTTTCGGAGAGAAGAGCCTGAATATTCACCTGGATACCTTACGTTTTTGATGCGGGCTTACAACCGCCCGCGCCAGTTAAAGAATTTAGGGCGGGAGTATACTGCAAATGCCTTCTGGCGTCAGCATTGCGGGGCCCGAAGATTGCTCAGAATCCAGGCTAAGAAAGCGTGCATAACCATGCAGTCATAAAAAGCCGGATTCTGCGGTTGGTCAAAACGGGGCAACGGAGTAAATTAGCGGCTTTGCGACACGAAAAGAGACTGACTTATGGCGAACTGGCAATCCATTGACGAACTGCATGATATTTCCGCAGATTTACCGCGCTTCACAAAGGCGTTCACAGAACTTGCCACCCGTCTTGGTCTGGATATCGTGCCGCTTGCGGCGGATCACATTTCCTTGCGCTGCCACCAGAATGCCACCGCCGAGCGCTGGCGTCGCGGGTTTGAACAGTGCGGCGAGTTGCTCTCTGAGAACATCATCAATGGACGCCCCATTTGTCTGTTCAAACTGCATGAGCCGGTGAACGTGGCGCACTGGCAGTTCACCGTGGTTGAACTGCCGTGGCCGGGCGAGAAACGCTATCCGCACGAAGGCTGGGAGCATATCGAAATCGTACTGCCGGGTGAGCCGGAAACGTTGAACGCGCGCGCCCTGGCCCTGCTGTCAGACGACGGGTTAAGCAAGCCGGGGATTTTTGTGAAGACGAGTTCACCCAAAGGCGAGCGCGAGCGTCTGCCTAACCCGACGCTGGCCGTGACGGACGGGCAGGTGACCGTGAAATTTCATCCCTGGACCATTGAGCAGATCGTTGCCAGCGAAGCCTGAGAGTTGTGATTCGTCGCTGAGACACGAAACGAGAGGCGTGCCATGATGGCGCGTTAAGCTGATTTTAAGGAGAAGCAGATGGCGCTGCTGGAGATTTGTTGTTACAGCGTGGCGTGTGCCGTAACGGCGCAACAGATGGGAGCTGACCGTATTGAGCTATGCGCCGCCCCGAAAGAAGGGGGGTTAACGCCTTCATACGGCGTGTTGAAGTCTGCCCGCCAGGCCGTCACCATCCCGGTCCACCCGATTATTCGCCCTCGCGGCGGCGATTTTTGTTACACGGCGGGCGAGTTCAGTGCCATGCTTGAAGATATCGCGCTGGTTCGTGACCTGGGCTTCCCGGGGCTGGTGACCGGCCTGCTTGATGAGGATGGTCACGTCGATCTGCCGCGGATGCGTAAGGTGATGGACGCCGCGAAAGGAATGGCCGTCACCTTTCATCGTGCGTTTGATATGTGCAAAGATCCCCTGCAAGCATTTGATACGCTTGCCGAACTTGGCGTGGCGCGCGTCCTGACATCGGGACAGCAGTCTTCGGCGGAAAAAGGTCTGCAATTAATTACGGAACTAAAAGCACATTCCGGTGTTCCAATAATAATGGCGGGTGCGGGAGTCCGTGCCAGCAATCTGGAACGGTTTTTAAACGCCGGGGTGGAAGAGCTTCACAGCTCTGCGGGGAAATGGATACCTTCACCCATGCGTTATCGCAATACAGGGCTGTCAATGTCGACGGATGCTGAAGCGGATGAATATTCTCGCTACGGCGTAGAGGGAGAGTCGGTTGCGGAAATGAAGTCGCTGATTGAGCGTCATCACGTGTAGCAACGTACCGATTTTTACCGCGCATCATGTCGCCCAATATGATGCTTGCTTGTACCAGGCCCCTGCAATTTCAACAGGGGCCTTTTTTTATCCCCTCACCCCACGGGGCAGAGGGAAAAACTACGGCTTGGTCGCAATCAACACCGCACGCATCGGTGCAGGATAGCCTTCAACGGTTTTGCTGTGGTCGGCCGGGTCGAGGAACTGCTCCAGCGATTCGGTGATCATCCAGTCGGTGCGGCGCTGCTCTTCGATAGACGTTACGCAAACATCGGCAATGCGAACATCCACAAATCCGCATTTCTCCAGCCAGTTTTTCAGCGCCAGCGCGGACGGGATGAAGTAAACGTTGCGCATCTGCGCGTAGCGATCGCCCGGCACCAGAACCGCATGCTCATCGCCTTCAATCACCAGCGTTTCCAGCACCAGCTCGCCGCCGCTGACCAGCTGATCTTTGAGCTGCCACAGGTGTTCAAGCGGGGAACGACGATGATACAGCACGCCCATTGAGAAGACGGTATCGAACGCTTTCAGGGCAGGGAGCTGCTCTATGCCCAGCGGCAGCAGGTGCGCGCGCTGGTCGTTGCCGAGCAGTTTTCGCACTGCCTCAAACTGGCACAGGAAGAGCTGCATCGGGTCGATGCCGACCGCCAGATGGGCTCCCGCGCCAATCATGCGCCACATGTGGTAACCGCTGCCGCAGCCTACGTCCAGAATGGTGCGCCCGGTCAGGTCGGAAAGGTGCGGCAGTACGCGATCCCACTTCCAGTCTGAGCGCCACTCGGTATTGATGTTCACGCCGTACAGCGAGAACGGCCCTTTGCGCCACGGCATTAAATTACGCATCAGCGTTTCGATGCGGTTGATCTGCCCGGCAGGGAGCGGCTCTGCGCTTTCCGCCGTCACGCTGTGCAGTAAATCCAGACGATGCGGCGTCAGCTCCGGCAGATACTCCACGGCATTTGACCACTGCTTTAACAGGCCGTGCTGCTGATCGCGCTGCCAGGCGGCAATCTGCGCCGGCAGGGTCTCCAGCCAGTGGGAAAGATGGTTTTTAGCAATCAGCTGATAAAAGTTGCTGAATTCAATCATGCGGCATCCCCGGCTTTTAGCGCCACCAGAGAGCCAAAGTTAAAGCACTGGAACCACAGTTCGCTGTGCTCAAAACCGGCTTTGTGCAGGCGCGCTTTATGGGTTTCCACGGAGTCCGTCAGCATCACGTTTTCCAGCATGCTGCGCTTCTGGCTGATCTCCAGCTCGCTGTAGCCGTTCGCCCGTTTGAAATCGTGGTGCATGTTGAACAGCAGCTCGCCTACTTTGGCATCCTCAAAGCTGAATTTTTCAGAAAGCACCAGCGCGCCGCCGGGATTCAGCCCCTGGTAAATTTTGTCCAGCAGCAGCTGGCGGTCTTCAGGCACCAGGAACTGCAGGGTAAAATTCAGCACTACCATCGAGGCGTTGTTAATCTCGATCTCGCGGATATCGCCTTCCACCACGTCCACCGGAACGGGGGCTTTGTACGCGTCAATATGGCGACGGCAGCGTTCCACCATGGCCGGGGAGTTATCGACGGCAATGATTCGGCAGCCATCGTGATGAATGTTACGACGTACCGACAGCGTTGCCGCGCCGAGCGAGCAGCCCAGGTCATAGACCTGCGTACCGGGTTGAACGAAGCGCTCAGCCAGCATACCGATCATAGAGATAATATTGGAATAACCGGGAACAGAGCGCTGGATCATATCCGGGAAGACTTCGGCTACCCGTTCATCGAAGGTCCAGTCGCCCAGGCTGGCGATAGGCGCGGAAAAAAGCGTGTCGCGATCTGACATAACGTAAAAATCCGGGAAAAATAAAGTGGCGTATTGTGCGCTAATGGAGGGAGAAAACCAACTCCCACGGCATATACCACAGGTTAGCCAGCACCATCAGCAAAAGCGAACACCAGGTCGCGCTCATGCCGGAACGACGCCAGCGGAATAAACGGTGGTGAAAGCCGTAATAATGCATTAACCGGCCAGCAATAAGCATCAGGCCACAAATATGCACCATCCAGGTTTCCGCGCCATTCATCTCCATAAACAGCAGCAGGATGAGAGCAACGGGAATGTATTCCACCGCATTACCGTGAATGCGAATAGCGCTTTGCAGTTCGGAGAAACCGCCGTCGCCGTAAGAGACGCGGTACTGCATCCTGAGGCGCACAACATCAAATGAAAATTTAATCAGCAGTAATGCACCTAACACCGCATACAGCGCGCTGACCATACTAACTCCCTGTTTTTTGGCAGATGGCACTTCACTATGATAGGGGGTGATATCAGAAAAGAGAAGATTGTTGTGGGATGGAAGGGACGCTGCCCACGGACGACACCGCGGCCTGCAAGGCCTGCCACAGAGCATCGACCAGTTCGGGCGCCTGAGCAATATCCGGCGTGTGCAAAAAGAGGTACGGCGTGGTGGTGTGCTCCCAGCTCGCGAGTTTTTGCAGCCAGACGGCGAACATCGCCTGATTTTGCTGCATATTGTCGCTGCCGATGAACCTGACCATCGGGTTCTGTGCGGTCACGATGGCGTGGACCGGCACTTTCGGTTTTTTACGCTGAGCATCAACGATGGCCTCGTTATGCGGTACCGCGCTGTGCACCGGACGACTGTCGAGGATCACCCGGTTAACGGAACGATCCAGCAGGCCCCGGTTGAGCGCTTTTTCGGCTTCGCCTTTCGCAAAGAAGTCCTGGTGTCGGACTTCCACGCCGTAGGTGAATTCGCGGGGCAGGGCATCCAGAAACTGCCACAGGGCGGGCAGATCGCGCGGGCCAAACGTGGCGGGAAGCTGGAGCCAGTATTGTCCAATTCGGTTCGCCAGCGGCGACATGCGCGTGAAAAATTCTTCCGTTAAGTCCCCGCAGTTGCGCAGCGCGGCCTGGTGGGAAATGGTCGCCGGAAACTTAAAGCAGAAACGGAAATCGTCCGTTGTTTGCTCCCGCCAGCGTTCGACTATCTCGGCTTTGGGCAGCGCATACAGCGTGGTGTTACCCTCGACGCAGTTAAAGTGTCGGGCATACTCTTCAAGGCTGGTAATGCCCAGGCGCACCCATTTCGGGTGCGACCACTGGGGCAGGCCCACGTACATCATAGCGCGCTTAAAATCTCATCCGTGCTGCGCACGCGTCCGATGCGCGGGAAGATATGGGTCATGCTGCCCTGATGCTGCTCCGCGGAAGCCGCGCTGCAGGCATCTTCAGCAATCACCAGATTAAAGCCCAGCTCCCAGGCGTTACGGGCTGTCGATTCCACGCCGATGTTGGTGGATATGCCGCACAGAATAATGGTGTCGATACCCCGGCGGCGAAGCTGCAGCTCAAGGTCGGTCCCGTAGAACGCGCCCCACTGGCGTTTAGTCACTTCGATATCGCTGTCGCGTTTGCCCAGCGACACCGGGTACGTCCACCAGTTTTCCGGCAGGGCATGTGCGGGTGCCTGGGCATCAACGGGCTGTTTTAACGCTTCGGCGAAATCAGCGGACCAGCCGACGCGCACCATGACCACAGGGGCACCGATGGCGCGGCACTTCTCGGCCAGGCGAGCGGCGCGACTGACGACTTCATCCGCTGCGTGTGGGCCACCGGCGAAGGGCAGGATCCCTTCCTGTAAATCAATCACAACAAGCGCGGTTTTGCGGGCATCAAGTGTTAACATCGTCACTCCAGGTAAATTAATCACTTCCGTAACACCTTACGACGTGATGACCTGTTATCGGTCGGATAATTTTGTTAATTTTTGTGAGAATGCGCAATAAGAGTGCAGCAAACGACCGTCTGGCGGTGGTTCGCTCTTATCGTCCGGCGGAATTTCCAGTATAATAGCCGCCTTTTTTCATCCAGTTGTGACATACAGAAAGCTGCGACATAGTAGCCTGCATACCAGGCGACATTTAGCCTGCGGCTAATTAAGGGATATCTCATGCGTACAGAATATTGCGGGCAGCTGCGTCAGTCCCACGTCGGACAGCAGGTCACCCTGTGTGGTTGGGTCAACCGTCGTCGTGATCTTGGTAGCCTTATCTTCATCGATATGCGCGACCGTGAAGGTATCGTTCAGGTGTTCTTCGACCCGGATCGCGCAGATGCGCTGAAGCTGGCCTCTGAGCTGCGTAATGAGTTCTGCATTCAGGTCACCGGCACCGTGCGTGCGCGTGACGAGAAAAACGTTAACGCAGACATGGCGACGGGCGCTATCGAAGTGCTGGCGTCCGATCTGGTTATCATCAACCGTGCCGAAGCGCTGCCGCTGGACTCCAACCACGTCAACACTGAAGAAGCGCGTCTGAAATACCGCTACCTGGATCTGCGTCGTCCGGAAATGGCTCAGCGCCTGAAAACCCGTGCGAAAATCACCAGCCTGGTGCGTCGCTTTATGGATGACCACGGTTTCCTCGATATTGAAACCCCGATGCTGACCAAAGCCACGCCGGAAGGCGCGCGCGATTACCTGGTGCCATCCCGCGTTCATAAAGGCAAGTTCTACGCGCTGCCGCAGTCACCGCAGCTGTTCAAACAGCTGCTGATGATGTCCGGCTTCGACCGCTATTATCAAATCGTTAAGTGCTTCCGCGACGAAGACCTGCGCGCTGACCGTCAGCCAGAATTTACCCAGATCGATGTTGAAACTTCCTTCATGACCGCCGAACAGGTGCGTGAAGTGATGGAAGCGCTGGTGCGTAGCCTGTGGAACGACGTGAAGGGCGTTGAGCTGGGCGATTTCCCGATCATGACCTTCGCCGAAGCGGAACGTCGCTACGGCTCCGACAAACCAGACCTGCGTAACCCGATGGAGCTGGTGGACGTAGCAGACCTGGTGAAATCCGTTGAGTTCGCGGTATTCGCGGGACCGGCTAACGATCCGAAAGGCCGCGTGGCTGCCCTGCGCGTACCGGGCGGCGCGGCGCTGAGCCGTAAGCAGATTGATGACTACGGCAACTTTATTAAGATCTACGGCGCGAAAGGTCTGGCCTATATTAAAGTGACCGAGCGTGCGAAAGGTCTGGAAGGGATCACCAGCCCGGTGGCGAAATTCCTGAACGCGGACATCGTGGAAGCGATCCTTGAGCGCACCGGTGCGCAGGACGGCGACATGATCTTCTTCGGCGCAGACAACAAGAAAGTCGTTGCGGATGCGATGGGCGCGCTGCGTCTGAAGCTCGGCAAAGACCTGAACCTGACCGATGAAAGCAAATGGGCGCCACTGTGGGTTATCGACTTCCCGATGTTTGAAGACGACGGTGAAGGCGGCCTGACCGCGATGCACCACCCGTTCACCTCGCCAAAAGAGATGACGGCGGCAGAGCTGAAAGCGGCGCCGGAAGAGGCAGTGGCAAACGCTTATGACATGGTTATCAACGGCTATGAAGTGGGCGGCGGCTCCGTGCGTATTCACAGCGGTGAAATGCAGCAGACCGTGTTCGGCATTCTGGGTATTAACGAGCAGGAGCAGCGCGAGAAGTTTGGCTTCCTGCTGGACGCCCTGAAGTACGGCACACCGCCGCACGCGGGTCTGGCCTTCGGTCTCGACCGTCTGACCATGCTGCTGACCGGCACCGATAACATTCGTGACGTTATCGCCTTCCCGAAAACCACTGCCGCAGCGTGTCTGATGACCGAAGCGCCAAGCTTTGCCAACCCGGCAGCGCTGGCCGAGCTGGGCATTGAAGTGGTGAAGAAGGAAGAGAAAAACTGATATGGCATATAAGCTTCCCGTTTCTGTCCTGGTGGTCATTTATGCAGAAGACACGAAGCGGGTGCTGATGTTGCAGCGGCGCGACGATCCTGATTTCTGGCAGTCGGTTACCGGCAGCCTGGAAGAGGGGGAGACCGCGGCGCAGGCCGCCGCGCGTGAAGTAAAGGAAGAGGTCACCATTGACGTTGCTCATGAGCAACTGACCCTGAAGGACTGTCAGCGCACGGTGGAGTTTGAAATTTTTAGCCATTTACGTCATCGCTATGCGCCGGGCATTGAGCGCAACACGGAGTCGTGGTTCTGTCTCGCGCTCCCCCATGAGCGGGAGATCGTGTTTACCGAACACCTGAACTACCGCTGGGTGAACGCGGCGGATGCCGCCGCACTGACCAAGTCGTGGAGCAACCGGCAGGCGATTGAAGAATTTGTAATTAACGCGGCCTGAGAAGGCGCGATTTTTGGAGAACTTTTTATGGCAGGTCATAGTAAGTGGGCCAACACCAAACACCGTAAAGCGGCACAGGATGCCAAGCGCGGTAAGATCTTTACCAAAATCATTCGCGAGCTGGTGACAGCAGCGCGTCTGGGCGGCGGCGACCCGGCTTCTAACCCACGTCTGCGCGCGGCGGTAGATAAAGCGCTGTCTAACAACATGACGCGTGACACCCTGAACCGTGCTATCGCACGCGGCGTGGGCGGTGATGAAGACGCGAACATGGAAACCATCATTTATGAAGGTTACGGCCCTGGCGGTACTGCGGTGATGGTTGAATGCCTGTCTGACAACCGTAACCGTACCGTTGCGGAAGTGCGCCACGCGTTCACCAAAACCGGTGGTAACCTGGGCACTGACGGCTCCGTAGCTTACCTGTTCAGCAAAAAAGGCGTCATCTCTTTCGAGAAAGGCGACGAAGATGCGATCATGGAAGCGGCGTTAGAAGCGGGTGCGGAAGACGTGGTGACCTACGATGATGGTGCCATTGACGTCTACACCGCGTGGGAAGAGATGGGTGCCGTGCGCGATGCGCTGGAAGCGGCGGGCCTGAAAGCGGACAACGCAGAAGTCTCCATGATCCCGTCCACCAAAGCGGATATGGATGCAGAAACCGCACCGAAACTGCTGCGTCTGATCGACATGCTCGAAGACTGCGACGACGTGCAGGAAGTGTACCACAACGGTGAAATCTCTGATGAGGTTGCAGCGACTCTCTGATGAGAGCCTGTAAACCGTTTACGGGAGACGCGTGATGTCGATTATCCTCGGGATTGACCCCGGCTCACGCGTCACCGGGTATGGCGTTATCCGTCAGGTGGGACGCCAGCTAACCTACCTCGGCAGTGGATGCATTCGCACCAAAGTGGACGATCTGCCGTCGCGCCTCAAGCTTATTTATGCGGGCGTATCGGAGATCATCACCCAGTTTCAGCCAGACTATTTCGCCATTGAGCAGGTCTTTATGGCGAAGAACGCGGATTCGGCGCTGAAGCTCGGTCAGGCGCGTGGGGTGGCCATCGTGGCTGCGGTGAACCAGGATTTGCCGGTATTCGAATACGCGGCAAGGCAGGTCAAGCAGACGGTGGTGGGCATCGGTAGCGCGGAGAAGAGCCAGGTGCAGCACATGGTGCGCACCCTGCTGAAGCTTCCCGCGAACCCGCAGGCCGACGCCGCCGATGCGCTGGCGATTGCGATTACCCACTGCCACGTCAGCCAGAACGCGATGCAAATGAGCGAGTCGCGGCTCAATCTGGCGCGAGGCAGGTTACGATAATCAGAAATCAGGCTGGATAAACATCCAGCCTTTTTTTATTATGTCGGCAGTTAATTTCTCCCAGAACGCAGGAGCGTCACGTGATAGGCAGACTCAGAGGCATCATCATTGAAAAACAACCCCCGTTAGTGCTGCTGGAAGTGGGTGGCGTGGGCTATGAAGTCCATATGCCGATGACCTGTTTCTACGAGCTGCCGGACGCGGGCAAAGAGGCGATTGTCTTTACCCAGTTTGTGGTGCGTGAAGATGCCCAGCTGCTGTACGGCTTTAACAACAAGCAGGAACGTACCCTGTTCCGCGAGCTGATTAAAACCAACGGTGTGGGGCCTAAGCTGGC
The DNA here is from genome assembly GCF_900324475.1 of Enterobacter bugandensis. Lineage (NCBI taxonomy): Bacteria > Pseudomonadati > Pseudomonadota > Gammaproteobacteria > Enterobacterales > Enterobacteriaceae > Enterobacter > Enterobacter bugandensis. The sequence goes on along the minus strand of NZ_LT992502.1, from coordinate 2,889,647 downwards.
GCTGGCGATTTTGTCCGGCATGTCCGCTCCGCAGTTTGTGAATGCCGTTGAGCGCGAAGATCCCGCGGCGCTGGTTAAGCTTCCGGGCATTGGTAAGAAAACCGCAGAGCGTCTGATTGTTGAGATGAAAGACCGCTTTAAAGGTCTGCACGGCGATCTGTTCACTCCGGCTGCCGATTTGGTTCTGACTGCTCCGGGTGCGCCTGCCTCTGATGATGACGCCGAGCAGGAAGCGGTTGCCGCGCTGGTGGCGCTGGGCTATAAACCTCAGGAGGCCAGCCGGATGGTGAGCAAAATTGCCAAACCGGACGCCAGCAGTGAAACTCTGATTCGTGAAGCGCTGCGCGCTGCATTGTGAGGTAAAGGATGATTGAAGCAGACCGCCTGGTATCGGCAGGCACCCTTCAGGCAGAAGACGTGGTGGATCGTGCGATCCGCCCGAAGCTGCTTGATGAGTACATCGGCCAGCCGCAGGTACGTTCCCAGATGGAGATTTTCATCCAGGCGGCAAAGCTGCGCGGCGATGCGCTCGATCACCTGCTGATTTTTGGCCCGCCGGGGTTAGGTAAAACTACCCTGGCGAATATCGTCGCCAATGAAATGGGCGTCAACCTGCGTACCACCTCCGGCCCGGTGCTGGAGAAAGCGGGCGATCTGGCGGCGATGCTGACCAACCTTGAACCGCATGACGTGCTGTTTATCGATGAGATCCACCGCCTGTCACCGGTGGTGGAGGAAGTGCTCTATCCTGCGATGGAAGATTACCAGCTGGATATCATGATCGGCGAAGGCCCGGCCGCGCGCTCCATCAAAATCGATCTGCCGCCGTTTACCCTGATTGGCGCCACGACGCGCGCCGGGTCGCTAACCTCTCCGCTGCGCGACCGCTTTGGCATCGTTCAGCGTCTGGAGTTTTATCAGGTGCCCGATCTTCAGCATATCGTGGGGCGCAGCGCGCGCTACATGGGGCTGGATATGAGCGAAGAGGGGGCATATGAAGTGGCGAAACGTTCCCGCGGTACGCCGCGTATTGCTAACCGCCTGCTGCGCCGCGTGCGTGACTTTGCTGAAGTGAAGCACGATGGTTCGATTTCCGCCGAGATCGCCGCCCAGGCGCTGGATATGCTGAACGTCGATGCTGAAGGCTTTGACTACATGGACCGCAAACTGCTGCTGGCGGTGCTGGACAAGTTCTTCGGTGGCCCGGTTGGGCTGGATAACCTGGCGGCGGCAATTGGCGAAGAGCGTGAGACGATTGAAGATGTGCTGGAGCCGTATCTGATCCAGCAGGGCTTCTTACAGCGTACCCCACGTGGTCGTATGGCGACGGTGCGGGCGTGGAATCATTTCGGTATTACGCCGCCCGCGATGCCGTAAGTAGCGATAAATTGTAGCCCCGGTAAGCGAAACGCCACCGGGGAAATGCTCACTACTGCGCGGTCTTTTTCATCATACTGAAAACAAACAACACCGCCGCACTCAAGACCACCGACGGTCCGGCCGGCGTGTCATAAAACGCCGAAAAGGTTAACCCGCCCGTGACGGCGATCATCCCGATAACCACCGCGATACCGGCCATTTGCTCTGGCGTACGTGCAAAACGGCGCGCCGTGGCGGCAGGGATGATCAGCAGCGATGTGATGATCAGTGCCCCGACAAACTTCATTGCGACACCAATCGTTAACGCCGTCACCAGCATCAGCAGCAGCTTGACGCGCTGCAGCTTCACGCCGTCGACAAACGCCAGATCCGGGCTGACGGTCATTGCCAGTAAATTCCGCCACTGCCACAGCAGAATACCCAGTACCACCACCACGCCAATGGCGATCGCGATGAGATCGTCAGGCGTCACGGCCAGCAGATCGCCAAACAGGTAGGCCATCAGGTCAACGCGGATATTTGACATCAGGCTAACAACGACCAGACCCAGCGACAGCGCGCTGTGCGCCATGATGCCAAGCAGCGTATCAATCGCGAGGTGAGGGCGCTTCTCCAGCCAGACCAGACCGGCCGCCAGCAGCAGCGTGACCACAATCACCGCGTAAAAGGGATTCACATCCAGCAGCAAACCAAAGGCAACGCCCAGCAGCGACGCATGCGCCAGGGTATCACCGAAGTAAGACATTCTGCGCCACACCACAAACGAGCCGAGTGGGCCTGCGGCGCAGGCAAGCATAACCCCGGCCAGCCAGCCGGGCAGTAACAGTTCAATCATGAGTGTCCATTTCCCCGACGCAGAACGATTCGTCCCTGCAAATCATGGCGGTGATTATGATGATGGCGATAAATGCCAAGCTGTTCAGCGCCGCGAGGGCCGAACATGGAGATAAATTCCGGGTGCATTGAGACCACTTCAGGCGTGCCGGAACAGCAAATGTGATGGTTGAGACACAGCACTTCGTCGGTTTTCGCCATCACCAGATGCAGGTCATGGGAGACCATCAGCACGGCGCAGTTCAGTTCGCGGCGCAGCTGGTCGATCAAATCATAAAGCGCGACCTGACCATTGACGTCCACGCCCTGGGTTGGCTCATCCAGCACCAGCAGCTGCGGGCTGCTCAGCAGCGCACGGGCCAGCAAAACGCGCTGCGTCTCACCGCCGGACAGCTTCTGCAACGGCGCATCGATAAGGTGGCCCGCCTGCACGCGCTTCAGCGCCGGGAGAATATCGGCTTTTCGCGTGCCGGGACGCAGACGCAGAAAACGATTTACCGTCAGCGGCAGGGTGGCGTCCAGATGTAATTTTTGCGGCACATAGCCGATCCGCAATTTTTCCTCGCGCGTGATTACACCTTCATCCGGTGTAACCAGACCCAGCACCACGCGCACCAGAGTGGATTTACCTGCGCCATTGGGGCCGAGCAGCGTCAGGATTTTTCCGGGCTTGAGATCCAGCGATACGTCAGAGAGGACGCGGCGCTGGCCAAAGGAGACCGAAATATTGTCGAGAGAAACCAGAGTCGTCATGTCAATTTAAGCTTGAAGAAGTCAACGAATGTTATAATATCACATTCCACGCATTCACTACGATGATTAGTCGCATTATGTTACATAAAAATACGCTTCTTTTCGCAGCATTATCCGCTGCCCTTTGGGGAACAACCGCACAAGATGTTAACGCTGCCGTTGTTGCTTCGCTTAAACCGCTTGGATTCATCGCGTCGGCCATTGCCGATGGGGTAACGGAAACCCAGGTTCTGCTCCCTGACGGGGCCTCAGAGCATGACTATTCTCTGCGTCCGTCTGATGTAAAACGCTTACAAAACGCAGACTTAGTTGTCTGGATTGGTCCGGAGATGGAAGCATTCATGCAGAAATCCGCCAAACAGATTGCTGATGAAAAACAGGTCGCGATTGCCGGGCTTTCCGGCGTGAAACCGTTGCTCATGAAAGGGGCGGATGATGACGGTGACGAACATGACCATCACGCTGCAGAGGGTGAAAAAGGTGATGGAGATCACCATCACGGCGAGTACAACATGCATCTCTGGCTATCCCCAGAGATAGCGCGGCTTTCAGCGGTTGCAATCCATGACAAATTAGTGGAACTTATGCCGCAAAGTCGAGCCAAACTAGACGCCAACCTGAAGGATTTTGAGGCACAATTAGCCGCAACCGATAAGCAGGTAGGTAATGAGCTCGCACCGTTGAAAGGAAAAGGGTATTTCGTTTTTCATGACGCCTACGGCTACTACGAAAAACACTATGGCCTGACCCCGCTTGGGCACTTTACCGTCAACCCTGAAATTCAACCTGGTGCGCAGCGTTTACATGAAATCAGAACACAGTTGGTTGAGCAGAAAGCGACATGCGTTTTTGCTGAGCCACAGTTCAGGCCAGCGGTCGTAGAAGCCGTGGCCAGGGGAACATCCGTGCGCATGGGAACCCTTGACCCGCTAGGTACGAATATCCAGTTGAGCAAAGCGAGCTATTCGCAGTTCCTCAGCCAACTGGCGAACCAGTATGCGAGCTGCCTGAAAGGAGATTAACGAGGAAGTGAATACGTGCAACAGATAGCCCGCTCTGTCGCCCTGGCATTTAACAATCTGCCTCGACCCCACCGCGTTATGCTGGGGTCGCTTACAGTTCTCACCTTAGCGGTCGCCGTCTGGCGGCCCTATGTTTACCACCCGAGTTCTGCCCCTATCATTAAAACCATCGAGCTTGAAAAGAGCGAGATCCGCTCTTTGCTGCCTGAAGCCAGCGAGCCTATCGACCAGGCCGCTCAGGAAGATGAAGCTATCCCTCAGGATGAACTGGACGATAAAACCGAGAACGAAGCGGGGATCCACGAATACGTTGTCTCTACCGGTGACACGCTGAGCAGCGTGCTCAACCAGTACGGTATCGACATGGGCAATATCAGCCAGCTGGCCGCTGCGGATAAAGACCTGCGTAACCTGAAAATCGGGCAACAGCTCTCCTGGACATTAACGGCGGATGGCGATCTTCAGCGTTTGACCTGGGAAATGTCCCGCCGCGAAACCCGCACCTATGACCGCACTGCAAACGGTTTCAAAATGACCAGTGAAATGCAGAAAGGCGACTGGGTTAACAGCGTGATGAAAGGTACCGTGGGCGGAAGCTTTGTTTCCAGCGCCCGTGATGCGGGCCTGACCAGCGGTGAAATCAGCGCGGTGATCAAAGCCATGCAGTGGCAGATGGATTTCCGTAAGCTGAAGAAAGGCGATGAGTTTTCCGTCCTGATGTCCCGCGAAATGCTGGACGGCAAGCGCGAGCAGAGCCAGCTGCTGGGGGTGCGTCTGCGCTCCGAGGGAAAAGATTACTACGCCATTCGCGCTGAAGACGGCAAGTTCTATGACCGCAGCGGTACGGGCCTTGCGAAAGGCTTCCTGCGTTTCCCGACGGCGAAACAGTTCCGCGTATCCTCTAACTTTAACCCGCGTCGTCTGAACCCGGTTACCGGGCGCGTTGCGCCTCACCGCGGGGTAGACTTCGCGATGCCGCAGGGCACGCCGGTGCTGGCCGTTGGCGATGGCGAAGTGGTGATGGCAAAACGCAGCGGTGCAGCGGGCTATTACGTGGCTATCCGTCACGGTCGTACCTATACCACCCGCTATATGCACCTGCGTAAGCTGTTGGTCAAACCGGGGCAGAAAGTGAAACGCGGTGACCGTATCGCGCTCTCCGGCAACACCGGACGCTCTACTGGCCCGCACCTGCACTATGAAGTGTGGATCAACCAGCAGGCAGTGAACCCGCTGACGGCCAAACTGCCGCGCACCGAAGGCCTGACAGGTAAAGATCGTTCCGATTACCTGGCGCAGGCGAGAGAGGTGATACCGCAGCTGAGCTTAAACTAAGCTCTCTGTTTAGTGAAAAAAGCCGGTGTCAGCATGCGCCGGCTTTTTCTTTTGTGCGTGGGCGACTGCCTCGCTACACTATCTGAATAATTTTTTGCGTCACCAGACCCTGGATCCAGCATGGAAACAAAAAAAAATAATATTGAATACATTCCTGAGTTTGAAAAATCCTTTCGACACCCGCGCAACTGGGGCGCCTGGCTGGGGGTTTACACCTTTGCGGGCATCGCTATGCTGCCTGCCGCGCTGCGCGATCCCGTACTGGGAAAAATTGGCCGTCTGGCCGGACGCTTAGGTAAAAGCGCGCGTCGTCGTGCGCAGATCAACCTCTATTACTGTTTTCCTGAAAAAAGCGATGCCGAGCGCGAGGCCATCATCGACGCGATGTATACCACCGCACCGCAGGCCATGGCGATGATGGCGGAGCTGGCGCTGAAAGGACCGGAAAAAATCATCGACCGCGTTGACTGGAAAGGGCTGGAAATCATCGACGAAATGCGTCGCAATGATGAGAAGGTCATTTTCCTCGTGCCGCACGGCTGGGGCGTGGATATCCCGGCAATGCTGATGGCTTCCCAGGGGCAGAAAATGGCGGCGATGTTCCATAACCAGGGCAATAAAATCTACGATTTCGTCTGGAATACGGTACGTCGTCGTTTTGGCGGACGCTTGCATGCGCGTAACGACGGCATCAAGCCGTTTATTCAGTCGGTACGTCAGGGGTACTGGGGCTACTATCTGCCGGACCAGGACCACGGACCTGAGCACAGCGAGTTTGTCGACTTCTTTGCAACCTACAAAGCCACGCTCCCCGCCATTGGGCGCCTGATGAAGGTTTGCCGCGCCCGCGTGATCCCGCTCTTTCCGGTTTACGACGGTAAAACGCATCGTCTGAGCATTGAAGTCCGTCCGCCGATGGACGACCTGCTGACCGCGGACGATCGCACCATCGCGCGCCGCATGAACGAAGAGGTGGAGCTGCTGGTGGGGCCGCATACCGAACAGTACACGTGGATACTGAAGCTGCTGAAAACGCGGAAGCCGGGAGAGACGGAGCCCTATAAGCGTAAAGAGCTTTACCCGAGGAAATAGAAAACCTTCACCTTGCCCTCTCCCCTTAGGGGAGAGGGGATCGGATCTTACTCTACAGTCAGTACGCGCGTGGTATTGGTTGAGCCGATGGTGCTCATCACGTCACCCTGCGTCACGATGACGATATCACCAGACACCAGGTAACCTTTATCGCGCAGCAGGTTTACGGCATCGTGCGCCGCGGCTACGCCATCATTGGTGCTGTCGAAGTGTACCGGGGTAACACCGCGGTACAGCGCCGTCAGGTTCAGCGTACGCTCGTGGCGTGACATGGCGAAAATCGGCAGGCCGGAGCTGATGCGAGAGGTCATCAGCGCGGTGCGGCCAGATTCGGTCATGGTGATGATCGCCGTAACGCCTTTCAGATGGTTGGCCGCGTACATGGCGGACATCGCAATCGCTTCTTCCACATTGTCGAACTGGATATCCAGGCGGTGCTTGGAGACGTTAATGCTTGGGATCTTCTCCGCGCCCAGGCAGACGCGCGCCATTGCGGCCACGGTTTCTGCCGGATACTGGCCTGCCGCGGTTTCCGCTGACAGCATCACCGCATCGGTACCGTCCAGCACGGCGTTAGCGACGTCCATGACTTCCGCACGGGTTGGCATTGGGTTAGTGATCATGGATTCCATCATCTGGGTGGCGGTGATCACCGCGCGGTTCAGCTGACGTGCGCGACGAATCAGCGCTTTCTGGATACCGACCAGTTCAGGGTCGCCGATTTCCACGCCCAGATCGCCACGGGCAACCATCACCACGTCAGAGGCGAGGATCACATCGTCCATCGCATCCTGATCGCACACGGCTTCCGCGCGTTCAACCTTAGCGACGATTTTGGCATCACAGCCTGCGTCACGGGCCAGACGGCGCGCATAGTTCAGATCTTCGCCACAGCGTGGGAAGGAGACTGCCAGGTAGTCAACACCGATCTGGGCCGCCGTTACGATATCCGCTTTGTCTTTGTCGGTCAGGGCTTCCGCAGAGAGGCCGCCGCCCAGTTTGTTGATGCCTTTATTGTTGGAGAGCGGACCGCCGACGGTGACTTCAGTGAACACCTTCATCCCCTGAACTTCCAGCACCTTCAGCTGGACGCGACCGTCGTCGAGCAGCAGGATATCGCCAGGGACCACATCAGCCGGCAGGCCTTTATAGTCGATCCCGACTTTCTCTTTATCGCCTTCGCCTTTGCCGAGGTTGGCATCCAGCAGGAATTTGTCGCCGATATTGAGGAAAACTTTACCTTCTTTAAAGGTTGATACACGAATTTTTGGACCCTGCAGGTCGCCGAGGATAGCGACGTGGCGGCCCAGCTTAGCGGCGATCTCACGCACTTTATCGGCACGCAATTTATGGTCTTCTGGCGTACCGTGAGAGAAGTTCATACGCACCACGTTGGCGCCAGCGGCGATAATCTTTTCGAGGTTATTATCGCGATCGGTGGCCGGGCCTAAGGTGGTGACGATCTTGGTTCTGCGAAGCCTTCTGGACATGTAATACTCCGTTGACTGAAACAACTTTGGTGTTGCGTGAACATTGAATCGGCCTTCATCTACTGCAAGGCAGCAAAGAGGGGGCCGAATGCCGAAAATCGTTACATCTAATTATGGGTTACGTCTTCGTTATCTACTTTCAGGGAACATCGCTCTTTATAAGCAATTCTTTATCAAAACGCGATTCCTTCAGCGCTTCCTTGACTCGCTTCAAGTTATCTCGGAATTTTGCGCCCCGGCGTAAGGTAAATCCGGTCGCCAGCACGTCGATTACCGTGAGTTGCGCCAGACGGGACACCATTGGCATATACATGTCGGTATCCTCAGGCACGTCCAGGGTAATGGCGAGAGTCGCCTCCCGCGCCAGCGGCGTGCCGGCGGTGGTGAGGGCGATTACCATGGCATCGTTTTCACGGGCCAGCTGCGCCAGCTCAACCTGGCTTTTGGTGCGGCCAGTGTGCGAAATCAGTACCACGACGTCATCCTCACTGCAATTCATACAGCTCATGCGTTGCAGCACAATGTCATCGGAATAAATAACCGGCACGTTAAAGCGGAAGAATTTATTCATGGCGTCGTGCGCCACGGCGGCTGACGAGCCAAGACCGAAGAACGCAATGCGTTTGGCCTGGGTGAGTAAATCCACCGCGCGGTTTACTGAACTCATATCCAGACTTTGACGAACGTGATCGAGCGTGGCCATGGCCGACTCAAATATTTTTGCCGTATAGGCATCTACGCTGTCGTCTTCATCCACATTACGATTAACATAGGGGGTGCCGTTTGCCAGACTTTGTGCCAGATGCAGTTTAAAATCAGGAAAGCCGCGCGTTTCCAGGCTGCGGCAGAAGCGGTTGACCGTCGGTTCACTGACGCCCGCTTCCTGAGCCAGAGCGGCGATGCTTGAATGAATCGCCTGAGCGGGCGCGGCCAGAATGACTTCAGCCACTTTTCGCTCGGATTTGCTAAGGTGTTCCAGTTGATACTGGATTTTTTCAAGCATGTTCATTGTTAACAAGGCGCTCATGGGGGTGGAAACGATTTCACTCATTGATGAAATCTTGATTCGATTAGCCGATATTACCCCTGTGGCTTCCCTAAAGGGTAACAGTCGACGAGATAATGTTGTTGTTTTTTTTCATTACTTGATCGATGTCGGGTTTTGCTATGACCCTGTTGCGCAAATTATCGACGGCTGTTGCGTCATTACGTCGCCATAATCGGCTGAATGGCGAAAAATCGCCGTATCGCACGAGACGATAAGCGCTAATGGTTTCGGGAATGACGTAAAAGCAGTACAGTGCATTGTAATAAAATTACAACGATACCTGGCAGAAGCACCAGGTGATCCAACTGAGGAGAATGACATGGCGGTAACGCAAACAGCCCAGGCATGTGACCTGGTCATTTTCGGCGCGAAAGGCGATCTTGCACGCCGAAAATTGCTGCCTTCCCTGTATCAACTGGAGAAAGCGGGCCAAATTCATCCGGATACGCGTATCCTGGGGGTTGGGCGCGCCGACTGGGACAAGGACGCTTATACCAAAGTTGTCCGCGAGGCGCTCGAAACTTTCATGAAGGAAAAAATTGATGAAAGTTTGTGGGATACCCTCAGCGGTCGTCTCGATTTCTGCAACCTGGACGTTAATGACGTCAGCGCGTTTTCCCGTCTGGGTGCCATGCTGGATCAGAAAAACCGTGTCACCATTAACTATTTCGCCATGCCGCCAAGCACCTTTGGCGCCATCTGCAAAGGCCTGGGCGAAGCCAAACTGAACGCCAAGCCGGCGCGCGTGGTGATGGAAAAACCGCTGGGGACGTCGCTGGCTACCTCCCGTGAAATTAACGACCAGGTGGGCGAGTTCTTTGAAGAGTGCCAGGTCTACCGTATCGACCACTATCTCGGTAAAGAGACGGTACTGAACCTGCTGGCGCTGCGTTTCGCTAACTCCCTGTTTGTGAATAACTGGGACAACCGTACCATTGACCACGTTGAAATTACCGTGGCGGAAGAGGTGGGGATTGAAGGTCGCTGGGGTTACTTTGACCAGGCCGGCCAGATGCGCGACATGATCCAGAACCACCTGCTGCAAATTCTGTGCATGATTGCCATGTCTCCACCGTCTGACCTGACGGCTGACAGCATCCGCGATGCCAAAGTGAAAGTGCTGAAGTCGCTGCGCCGCATCGACCGCTCCAACGTGCGCGAGAAAACCGTTCGCGGCCAGTACACCGCCGGGTTTGCGCAAGGTAAAAAAGTGCCAGGCTACCTGGAAGAAGAGGGCGCGAACAAGTCCAGCAATACCGAGACGTTTGTGGCGATCCGCGTGGATATCGACGACTGGCGCTGGGCGGGCGTGCCGTTCTACCTGCGTACCGGTAAGCGTCTGCCGACGAAGTGCTCCGAAGTGGTTGTCTACTTTAAGAACCCGGAACTGAACCTGTTCAAAGAGTCCTGGCAGGAGCTGCCGCAGAACAAACTGACCATCCGTCTGCAGCCGGACGAAGGGGTGGATATCCAGATCCTCAACAAAGTGCCGGGCCTGGATCATAAGCATAACCTGCAGACCACCAAGCTGGATCTGAGCTACTCCGAAACCTTCAACCAGACGCACCTTGCGGATGCTTACGAGCGTCTGCTGCTGGAAACCATGCGCGGTATCCAGGCGCTGTTCGTGCGTCGCGACGAAGTGGAAGAGGCGTGGAAATGGGTCGATTCCATCACCGAAGCCTGGGCTGCCGATCAGGATGCGCCAAAACCGTATCAGGCGGGTACCTGGGGGCCTGTGGCGTCGGTGGCGATGATCACCCGCGATGGCCGCTCCTGGAACGAGTTTGAGTAGGATAATCCACTAGCCCGAAAGTGTTATTTTACCGGTAACATGATCTAACACAGCTAGTGGCACAATTTTTATACTTTTAAGCTCCGCGTGGATTCACCCGCGGGGCTTTTTTTATTACACTGCCGGAAGTGATTTTGCCCCTGAGCTCCGGACAGCAAGCGTTTCAGCGTTGTTAACAACCGCCAGCGACTTTGTAAACTCCCGAGCCCGGACAGATAAATTAAAGGAGCTTTTATGAATCCTGTATTGTTACGCGTAACACAGCGCATTATCGAGCGCTCGAAAGAGACCCGTTCGGCCTACCTCGCCCGCATTGAACAGGCGAAAAGCAACACCGTTCACCGCTCCCAGCTGGCCTGCGGTAACCTGGCCCACGGCTTCGCCGCCTGCCAGCCCGATGACAAAGCCTCCCTGAAAAGCATGTTGCGTAACAATATCGCTATTATCACGTCTTATAACGATATGCTCTCCGCGCACCAGCCGTATGAGGTCTATCCCAACATCATTCGTAAAGCGCTGCACAGCGTGAACGCGGTCGGGCAGGTGGCGGGGGGTGTCCCGGCCATGTGCGACGGCGTGACGCAGGGGCAGGATGGTATGGAGCTGTCGCTGCTGAGCCGCGAAGTGATTGCGATGTCTGCGGCTGTGGGCCTGTCACACAACATGTTTGATGGTGCGCTGTATCTCGGCGTGTGCGACAAAATCGTCCCGGGCCTGGTGATGGCAGCGCTGTCGTTTGGTCATCTGCCTGCGATTTTCGTGCCGTCCGGCCCGATGGCCAGCGGTCTGCCGAATAAAGAAAAAGTGCGTATCCGCCAGCTGTATGCGGAAGGCAAAGCCGATCGTCAGGCGCTGCTGGAAGCCGAAGCCGCCTCCTACCATGCGCCGGGCACCTGTACGTTCTACGGCACGGCCAACACCAACCAGATGGTGGTGGAGTTTATGGGGATGCAGCTTCCGGGCTCGTCCTTTATCCAGCCGGACGCGCCGCTGCGCCAGGCGCTGACCGAGGCCGCGGCCCGTCAGGTGACGCGCCTGACAGGAAACGGCAATGAATGGATGCCGATGGGCAAAATGGTCGACGAAAAAGTGATCGTCAACGGTATCGTCGCCCTGCTGGCAACCGGCGGTTCAACTAACCACACCATGCACCTGGTGGCCATGGCGCGCGCGGCGGGTATCCTGATTAACTGGGATGACTTCTCCGACATCTCCTCCGTGGTACCGCTGATGGCGCGTCTGTACCCGAACGGTCCGGCGGACATCAACCACTTCCAGGCCGCGGGCGGCGTGCCGCTGCTGATGCGCGAGCTGCTGAAAGGCGGTCTGCTGCATGAAGACGTGAACACCGTAGCCGGATTTGGTCTGCAGCGCTACACCCAGGAGCCGTGGCTGAACAACGGCGAGCTGGACTGGCGCGACGGGGCAACCGCGTCTCTTGATCCGCAGGTGATTGCCACTATCGACAAACCGTTCTCCCACCACGGCGGTACCAAAGTGCTGAGCGGCAACCTTGGCCGCGCGGTGATGAAAACCTCTGCCGTGCCGGAAGAGAACCAGGTTATCGAGGCCCCGGCGGTAGTGTTTGAAAGCCAGCACGACGTGTTGCCTGCCTTCGACGCCGGTCTGCTGGATAAAGACTGCGTGGTGGTCGTGCGTCATCAGGGGCCAAAAGCGAACGGCATGCCAGAATTACATAAACTTATGCCACCACTTGGTGTATTATTGGACCGCCGTTTCAAAATTGCGTTAGTGACCGATGGCCGCCTGTCAGGCGCATCCGGCAAAGTGCCTTCCGCCATCCACGTCACGCCTGAAGCCTACGACGGCGGCTTGCTGGCGAAAGTGCGCGACGGCGACATGATCCGCGTGAACGGCCAGACTGGCGAGTTAACCCTGCTGGTGGATGACGCGGAGCTGGCGGCACGTCAGCCTCATATTCCTGACCTGAGCGCATCGCGCGTGGGGACCGGACGCGAAATGTTCAGCGCGCTGCGTGAGAAGCTCTCCGGTGCGGAGCAGGGCGCAACCTGTATTACGTTTTAAGACGACTTGATTTTAACGATCTGGCGAGAGAGAACTCTGATGAAAAACTGGAAAACAAGTGCAGAAGCAATCCTGACCACTGGCCCTGTCGTGCCGGTTATCGTGGTAAACAAGCTGGAGCAGGCTGTGCCAATGGCGAAAGCGCTGGTTGCGGGCGGCGTTCGCGTTCTGGAAGTGACCCTGCGTACCGCCTGCGCGATGGATGCCATCCGCGCCATCGCTAAAGAAGTGCCGGACGCCATCATCGGTGCGGGTACCGTTCTCAACGCGCAGCAGCTGGCGGAAGTGACCGAAGCCGGCGCACAGTTTGCCATCAGCCCGGGCCTGACCGAGCCGCTGCTGAAGGCCGCGACCGAAGGCACGATTCCCTTGATCCCGGGCATCAGCACCGTTTCTGAACTGATGCTGGGCATGGACTACGGTCTGAAAGAGTTCAAATTCTTCCCGGCGGAAGCGAACGGCGGCACCAAAGCGCTGCAGGCGATTGCCGGTCCTTTCTCTCAGGTACGCTTCTGCCCGACGGGCGGTATCTCCCCGGCTAACTACCGCGACTACCTGGCGCTGAAAAGCGTGCTGTGCATCGGCGGCTCATGGCTGGTTCCGGCGGATGCGCTGGAAGCGGGCGACTGGGATCGCATCACGAAACTGGCTCGTGAAGCGGTTGAAGGCGCGAAGCAGTAAGCCATATGCAGCATGAAAAACGGGCCTTTCGGCCCGTTTTTTTTATCCTGTTACCTGAACGTTCGCAGCCGCTGCTTTTGCTCTTACTACGGCCTCGTCAACGTTATCCCCGGTGGCTAACGCCACGCCCAGACGACGCGTACCGTCGATCTCCGGCTTGCCGAACAGACGGACCTGCAGGCCTGCGCCCACCGCGCCTTCGACGTTATCAAACGTCACATTCTGGCTGGTAAGCTGCGGTAGGATCACCGCCGACGCCGCCGGGCCGTACTGGCGGATGCCGCCAACCGGCAGGCCGAGGAAGGCGCGCACGTGCAGGGCGAACTCCGAGAGATCCTGCGAAATGAGCGTGACCATACCGGTGTCGTGCGGGCGAGGGGAGACTTCGCTGAAGATCACTTCGTCACCGCAGACGAACAGCTCCACGCCGAACAGGCCATAACCGCCCAGGGCCAGAACGGTCTTACGGGCAATCTCCCGGGCACGCTCCAGCGCCAGGTCGCTCATCTGCTGCGGCTGCCAGGATTCTCGATAATCGCCATCTTCCTGGCGGTGGCCAATCGGGTCGCAGAAATGGACGCCGTCAACGGCACTGACGGTGAGCAGAGTGATTTCGGAATCAAACTTCACCACGCCTTCGACGATCACGCGACCGGCACCGGCACGGCCACCCTGTTGCGCATAATCCCACGCGCTGTCCAGCGCGCTGCTGTCGCGAATAAAGCTCTGACCTTTCCCGGAAGAACTCATCACCGGCTTAATGATGCACGGGTAGCCAATCTCTTCAACGGCCTGCAGGAATGCGGCTTTGTCACCCGCAAAACGGTAGCTTGAAGTAGGCAGCCCCAGCTCCTCCGCCGCCAGGCGGCGAATGCCTTCACGGTTCATGGTCAGCTTTGCGGCTTTCGCGCAGGGCACCACGCGCTGGCCTTCCTGCTCAAGGGCGATCAGCGTATCGGTTGCGATAGCTTCAATTTCCGGCACGACAAAATCCGGTTTCTCCCGTGCAATGAGCGTATGCAGAGCATCACCGTCCAGCATGTTAATCACATAAGAACGATGGGCGACGTGCATGGCGGGCGCGTCGGCGTAGCGGTCTACGGCAATCACCTCCACCCCTAAACGCTGACACTCAATGGCGACTTCTTTACCCAGTTCGCCCGATCCCAACAGCATTACGCGCGTCGCCGCAGGTCGCAGCGCGGTTCCTAAACGAGTCATAACATTCCCCCTGAAAAAGATGCGCGCAGTATAAACGAAAACGTTTGCGTCTGTCTTGCGCACGGCAAAAGGGCAGACCAGAAATTTGCGCTTCTTTAGGCTTGATGGACATTTCCTGACGCCTGCTCGCTTACGCTGGAGAACATGTTAACCGTTAAGCGAGGGAAACCATGTCAGGCTGGTTAAATCAACTGCAATCCATGTTAGGGCAGAAAACGTCTGGTTCCGGCGAACAGGGGCTAAGCAAACTGCTGGTACCGGGGGCGCTCGGTGGGCTGGCAGGGCTGCTGGTTGCCAATAAATCCTCACGCAAGCTGCTGGCGAAGTACGGTACCGGCGCGCTGCTGGCCGGGGGCGGCGCTATCGCCGGCACCGTGCTGTGGAACAAATATAAGGACAGGGTGCGAGCGGCGCACCGCGATGAACCTCACTATGGGGAGCATACTTCTCCGCTGGATCTGCGCACGGAGCGGCTCATCCTTGCGCTGGTGTTTGCCGCCAAAAGCGACGGGCATATTGATGATAATGAAAGAGCGGCTATCGAACAGCAGCTGCGCGAGGCGGGTGTTGAAGAACAGGGCAGAACGCTGGTGGCGCAGGCCATTGAACAGCCGCTCGATCCGCAGCGTCTGGCACTGAGCGTGAAAAATGAGGAAGAAGCGCTGGAACTCTATTTTCTCAGCTGTGCCGCCATAGATATCGATCACTTTATGGAGCGTAGCTACCTTAACGCCCTCGGCGACGCGCTGAAGATCCCTCAGGACGTGCGCGAGGGGATAGAAAAAGATATCGGGGAACAAAAACAGGCGCTACAGGGCTAACTCGCGCTCCCGGGGTCATGTTTCGCTTGCATCATGCGCGGGTTTTGCCAACCTTATAGGGTGTAAAACTTAAAAGAATGATGACATGCCACCGAAAGCCCGACGTACTCCTTATGCGATCGTCACGCATGGCGATACGCGCATAGACAACTACTACTGGCTGCGGGACGATTCGCGTTCCCGGCCAGAGGTGCTCGACTACCTGCACGAGGAAAACGACTATGGCCGCAGGGTCATGGCCAGCCAGCAGGCGCTGCAGGACCAGCTGCTGAACGAAATGGTGCAGCGTATTCCCCAGCGCGACATCTCCGCGCCCTGGACCAAAAACGGCTATCGCTATCGCCATATCTATGAGCCGGGCAACGAGTATCCCATCTATCAACGACAGTCGGTATTAAGCGCCGAGTGGGATGAATGGGACATTTTGCTGGATGCGAACCAGCGTGCCGCCCACAGCGAGTTTTATACCCTGGGCGGTATGTCCATCTCCCCGGACAACACCATCATGGCGCTGGCGGAGGATTATCTCTCCCGGCGCCAGTACGGCCTGCGTTTTCGCAATCTGGAAACCGGCAACTGGTATCCGGAAATGCTGGAAAACGTCTCCCCGGATTTTGTCTGGGCGAACGATTCCGAGACGGTCTACTACGTTAAAAAGCACGCCTCCACGCTGCTGCCTTATCAGGTGTGGCGCCATACCGTAGGCACGGACTCAGCCGATGACGAGCTGGTCTATGAAGAGAAAGACGAAACGTTTTATGTCAGCCTGCATAAAACCTCCTCGCGCCACTATGTGATTATCTTCCTCGCCAGCGCCACCACCTCGGAAGTGCTGCTCCTGGATGCCGAACTGCCTGACGCCCAGCCGCTCTGTTTCCTGCCGCGCCGCAAGGACCACGAGTACAGCCTGGATCACTTCCAGCACAGCTTTTATCTGCGTTCGAATCGTGAAGGCAAGAACTTTGGTCTGTACAAAACCAAGGTGCGCGACGAGCGCAAGTGGGAGGTGCTCATTCCCGCGCGGGATCAGGTGATGCTGGAAGGGTTCACGCTGTTTACCGACTGGCTGGTGGTGGAGGAGCGCCAGCGTGGGCTGACCAGTATCCGGCAGATCAACCGTAAAACGCGTGAGGTGATAGGGATTGCGTTCGACGATCCGGCCTACGTCACGTGGATCGGCTTTAACCCGGAACCTGAATCGTCCCGGCTGCGCTACGGCTACTCGTCCATGACCACGCCGGATACGCTCTTCGAGCTGGATATGGATACCGGACAGCGCCAGGTACTTAAGCAAACCGAAGTGAAGGGCTTTGATTCCGACAATTACCGCAGCGAACACCTGTGGGTCACCGCGCGCGATGGCGTGGAGGTGCCGGTTTCGCTCGTTTATCACAAGGCGCATTTCCAGAAGGGTAAAAATCCGATCCTGGTCTACGGCTACGGCTCTTATGGCTCCAGCATGGATGCCGACTTCAGCAGCAGCAGATTAAGCCTGCTCGACCGCGGCTTTGTTTTCGCCATTGCCCATATTCGCGGCGGCGGCGAGCTGGGGCAGCACTGGTATGAAGACGGGAAATTCCTGAAAAAGAAAAACACCTTCAACGACTATCTCGACGTCTGCGATGCGCTGATTGAGCAAGGCTATGGCGATCCTCAGCTTTGCTTCGGCATGGGCGGCAGCGCGGGGGGGATGCTGATGGGGGCGGTCATCAATCAGCGGCCCGAACGCTTTAAGGGCATTGTTGCGCAGGTCCCGTTTGTCGATGTGGTTACCACCATGCTCGATGAGTCCATCCCTTTGACGACCGGGGAGTTTGAGGAGTGGGGCAACCCGCAGGATGAAACCTATTATCGCTATATGAAAGAGTACAGCCCGTATGACAACGTAGAAGCGAAAGCGTACCCGCACATGCTGGTGACGACCGGTTTGCACGATTCACAGGTGCAATACTGGGAACCGGCAAAATGGGTAGCAAAGCTGCGGGAGCTGAAAACCGATGACAACCTGCTGCTGCTCTGTACTGATATGGACTCCGGGCACGGGGGGAAATCGGGTCGATTCAAATCCTACGAAGGGGTGGCCCTGGAGTATGCCTTTTTGATAGGCCTGGCGCAGGATACGTTGCCAGGCCGTGTGCAGCGTTAAGCTTCACCCAGATAATGTTTCAGGGTTAAGCGCAGCTCCGGGCTCATTTTGTCGAGGTTGTTATACAGCCAGCGCAGATAGCCCGGATCTTTATCCGCAATATCCGATACCGCTCTCCCGCGGTATTTGCCGAAGGTGAACGTCGTCAGCAGCGCAGGGCGTCCGGTGATCGTTGCCATATCATCCGGCGTCCAGCCCGATGTGTTCATAATATCTATGAGTAGCGCAGCGGTGATATAGCAGTCATACAGGGCGCGGTGATGGTGCAGCCCTTCAGGGGTTCTGACGCTGAGCTTGCGGGATTTATACAGCGCCATATTGCTGTATTTGATCCCTGGCCAGAGGCGACGCGCCAGCTTCATGGTACAAATCCACTCCCCGGGCATTTCGGGGAGTACCCGACGGTCAAAGCTGGCGTTGTGGGCAACGTACCATGGGCTGCCGTAGTAGTGCGGGATAACGTCTTCTATCCAGGGTTTATCCGCCACCATTGATTCTGTAATGCGATGGATAGCCATGGCCTGTGGGCTAATAGGACGATCGGGACGCACCAGATGGCTCATCGGGTTGACGATTTTTCCATCAACCACGTCGACCGAGGCCACTTCCACAATTCCGCCCTGAAGATCGCAAGTTTCGGTATCAATGACGCGCAGCATGAAAATCTCCTGAGCTTAAAACGCTTAGCCTAAAGGAATGATATCGCCTTGCCAACCCTGTCCGTTGCGCGTGCCGGTCAACAGGAGCTCACCCTTATCTGCCCGAACGATCAGCTGGCCTTTTTCATCCCATAACGCGCTGCCCGCGCCGGCATTTGCCATTAACACCGCGATGGCATACCTGTGCGCAAAGCGCTGCAGGGTATTGATGGACTGTCGCCAGCGGTAATCCCTCACCGACTGGCAGCTGGTGAAAAGTGTTGCCTGCGGATCAAGATTCGGTGAATCGCTTTGCCCATCGATAATCGTGAGTTGTTTATCACCCGGCACCAGGCTGGCGCCGCTCCCCTGAGGGTAACGCAGAATACGATCGCGGGAGGGGATAAAAAGCGCAAGGCCTTTCTGGCGTTGACCGTTTCGTTCAACGGGAAGCCCTGCAATGAGGGTAATGCGGTAAAAATGCGCGGCATCAAGCAATGGCTGTAGTCGATCGTCTTCGGGCGGAAGCGGTAATGCCGTCGCGCCCGGGCCGGTTAATGAGAGTTCCGGGAAAACCAGCAAATCGCACTGATGCTGTGCTGCTTCGGCAATAAAGTGGAGATGGTGCGCAATATGGTCATCTACGCTGTGATGCTGCCCGCCATACTGGGCTGCCGCAATATTCCAATGTGACATCGTGACTTCCTTATACACAGAGTCGCAGGGATTAAAGAGTACACCTAATTTAATCAGGGTTTTCTTATCCTGCCAGATTCCGCGTAAGGAAGTGTAACGAGTCGTTAAGCTTATTTAACTTTCGGCTCGTACGGCAAGCGGGAGAGGTTGACCGAGGCGAGACGGTGGGCAATTAACCTTTCGCGAAACCAGTCACGAAGATGGGCGGGCTGTTCTCGCTCCACCACTTCAGCCACGACGGGCATGTTGTAACGCTCTTTAAAGGCGACGCCAGCGGCAGCGAGATCGACATTCACTTTATCCATCTCGTCCTGAGGAAGGGCGGCCAGATTGATCTTCATTACCTTCTCCTTATTTTGCGGCGGCAACGTTACCGCGATTGCGCGACGATGACAAGCAGAGCGGGATGATCCTCGACTCGTTTATTATACAGCGTTATTCTTTAGCATACAGACATAACAAAAAGGAATGATTGTGATGGGTTTATCCGCTTCCCGCGCGGTATGCGCACTGGTTTTTTTGGCCTCAACGGTAATCTCACCCTCCGTGCTGGCGCATGCGCATCTTGAGCAGCAGAGCCCGGCAGCGGACAGCCAGGTGGCGTCACCGCAGGTGCTGACGCTGAATTTCTCCGAAGGTATCGAGCCCGGATTTAGCGGCGTCGTGGTGACGGATGCGCAAAAGCAGGTGATCAAAACCGGTACCGCCACGCGAGACGAAAAGAACAAAGCACAGCTGACCGTTCCGCTGGAACAGACGCTGGCCCCGGGGGCTTACCGGGTGGACTGGCACGTGGTTTCCGTCGACGGCCATAAAACCAAAGGCAGTTATCGCTTCAGCGTGAAATAGCATGCTGGGACTGTTATACGTAGGATTGCGCTTTATCCATTTTGCGGCGCTAATGCTCGTTTTTGGCAACGCGCTTTACAGCGTCTGGTTTGCGCCTTCCGGGCTGCACCGCCTGATGGCCCGGCGTTTCCAGCTCCAGCAGAGAGTGGCGTCCATCGTCAGCCTGGCCGCTGCGATCCTGATGTTTATGCTTCAGGGCGGCTTAATGGGCAACGGCTGGGGCGATGTGTTTAACCCGCAAATCTGGTACAGCGTACTGGGAACGCGTTTTGGTGGCGTCTGGTTGTGGCAAATTATCCTCGCTGCCATCACCGTTGTCGTCGCGTGGCTCGCGCCGCTGAAAGGCTCGCGCCTGCTGCTGCTCGCCATGGGCCAGCTTATCCTGCTGGCAGGGGTAGGGCACGCGGCGATGAGCGACGGCCCGATGGGGGCGATACAGCGACTCAATCATGCTATTCACCTGCTGTGTGCCGCAACCTGGGTGGGTGGATTGCTGCCGCTGCTGTTTTGCATGCGCCTGGCGAAAGGACGCTGGCAGAACGCGGCCATCTATACCATGATGCGTTTCTCGCGCGTGGGGCATTATGCCGTCGCAGGCGTGCTGCTTACCGGCGCAGTGAATGCGCTGTTGATTCTGGGCATCCATATTCCCTGGCAGGCTGGCTACGTGCAGTTTTTGTTGTTCAAATGTGCTCTCGTGGCGTTGATGGTGGCAATTGCGCTGGCAAATCGGTATTTTCTGGTGCCACGGTTCCGTCCGGATTCCGGGCGCGCACAACAGATGTTTATCAGGATGACACAGGCAGAGGTGGTGCTGGGCGCGCTGGTTCTGGCAACGGTCAGTCTGTTTGCTACCTGGGAACCCTTCTGACAAGGTTAACTATTAAATGAAAAAGACAGTACTTTCTCTCTTACTGCTGGCCTGCGCGGGAAGCGCTCTGGCGGCACCGCAGGTAATCACCGTAAGCCGCTTTGAAGTGGGCAAAGACAAATGGGCCTTTAATCGCGAAGAGGTGATGCTGACCTGCCGCCCGGGCCATGCGCTGTATGCGATCAACCCGAGCACGCTGGTCCAGTACCCGCTCAACGATACCGCTGAGCAGCAGGTCGCCAGCGGCAAGAGCAGCGGTCAGCCAGTCAGTGTGATTCAGATTGATGACCCGGCCAACCCGGGGCAGAAGATGAGCCTGGCACCGTTTATCGAGCGCGCTGATAAGCTCTGCTGACGTTCAGATTTCCAATAAAAAAACCGCAGATGCTCGCCAAAGCACTGCGGTTTTTCACTTTTAATGATGCTCTGACGCTTTTTTTCAGGCCACTTTTGCTGTGGACTGGAAAACCTGGCGTCGTCATCTATTCTTAAAAGGCAAGGCGACTTAGCCTGCATTAATGCCAACTTTTAGCGCACGGCTCTCTCCCAAGAGCCATTTCCCTGGACCGAATACAGGAATCGTATTCGGTCTCTTTTTATCTCTATGTTTCTCAAAAGGTTTCTTCGGTTATGGACCGAAAACCCCGAGAATGGCTGGACAGTTCCCTATCCTGACTAAACCATAACATACTCAGGACCGCGTACGTCCAGGGTTTTTTGGCATCTTTGTTAAAAAATTGTGTCCTGGCGATCGCTGTGGAATCTTCGTCGGTGAAGTAAAGGCCCGGCCTGATAGTTAAATAATGAATTCCCTGAATTTATCTTTGTTGTTAACGATATACTCGGGGAAACTGTCTGCCGACAGCTCTTGCCTGATTAACTTCCTGTCTCGTCCCCAGATATCTTCGGCGTTTTTTATCACCTTCATGATATGTTCCGGGTTGTTGAACTCAGGCAGATCGTATTCCGTGTGGGAGATGGTGGACATTTTTTCTGATATGCGTTCAGGGGTCATAACCCATGAGAAATGCCAGCCACTATTTTCAATGATGCGATTGTTAAGTTTGAACCAGTTCCATTTAAGCCAGGACCAGTTTTTGACGCTTCTGGTGCGTTTAAGATTTCTGAACGACTCAGGCTCGCCGCCAAAAAAATGAACGAGGTTTTTATATTTTGTCGCTCTCGGCAGTTTACATTTTCGTGGGGTGTTATCTGTATTAAAAACCTGCAGATTAAACTGATAATTATAAAAATTCTGATAAAGCGTTGTGCAGAGTTTATTCGCGTTGATAGAGCCGATAACCTGTGGTGAAAAAATCTCGTCCACATCGGAAATTAAAATCAAATCATCATCTTTAGCACTTTTGAGGCCCTGCATGATGGCATTTCTCTGCGCGGCTTCATTCGCCCATGCATCCACCACCAGACCGTCCTGATGCTGATCGCCGCCGTCAGAGGCTTTCATGATAGGTGTTTCATCATGCACAACATAAATAATTTTATCTTTAAAAGGACCGTATTTATTTATGTCAAAGTGAAGCTGCCGCTTTTTGCCGGTAAAGGTATGCGTTGACTCAACAATAACGAAGCGATCAACAACGCCTGCTAGCGTATTCAGCCTGATATCAAGAAGCATATCTTCATCGTAATACAAGAAGCAGTCGTAAATCATCATTAAAGTCCTTAAATTTGCGTCTACACTGCGCTTTTCCAACGCATTCGCTATTTTCATTTCGCGCAATGCTAACTGAGCACCCCTGGCATATGCAAGAGTGCTCTGCTTTATCATTCCTTTTTCAAACCGAGCGCATTCTCTGTGCTGAGAGCGAAAACGCTTGTCGCGATTAGAAATGGGACTTAACTGACGCCTCAATTTCATCAAGCAGTTCAAAGCGACGACGGTATTCAGCGCGTTTTTTACTGGCTATCTCGTCGAGGGATTTGCGCTCCATCTGCAGCGGCAGCTGCCAGCAGAAGGCGGAAAGTTTTTTCCCACCCAAAGAATCCCAGAATTCGTCATAGCTGGCGTGGAAATGACGGCCTTTGCTGAGGCGATAGCGCAGCGCGCGGAAAACGTGTCCCTCATCGCTGACGGCAAAAATGGCCCGAACAGATGACTGCGCTGCCAGCTGGAAAAGTACCTCCATCAGCACGCGCTTGGGAAACAGGCCATGGCAGGCGCGAGTTGCCAGTTTAATGGCATCTCGTGACACGCAGCGACGGGGGCCCTGAAGTCCGCCAATGACCACAACGGGCTGGCCATTGCTGCGGGCGACGCTAAAGGTCAGGCTGGCAAGAAGCGTATCCTCGTTGTCGCGCAGCCAGAGCGTACTCTCACCTTCACGCTCGGCTTTGCCAGCTGAAGACGCATTAACCGTGTAGGTCACGCCGTCTTTGACGTGGAACTCCGCAATAGGTTGTTCCTGCGCGCCGGTCATAGCCTGGGCAAGACGGCTCTCCTTCAGGCGATCGATCCAGTAGTAATGGTTAACGATAGCGTCGGCGCGATCGTTAGCCGTTAAGCCGCGCATCAGGTACTGCCGATGGGTCTTGCTGGGCAACGTAATTTGCGATGTCAGCAGTTTGTCGAAATCGTCACGGCCAGAGAGGGCTTCCAGCATACGGTGGGTGGAAGACCAAAAGAGCAGGGAACGTAAAAGGAACTTCAGTCGGTAGTCGCGTTTCCGCCAGATTGGCCCCGGGACGCGTTTGCCGTTCACCAGCTCGGAAATAATATTCGTGCGATGCGGATAGAAAACATCGTTATGTAGCTGTGTATTAGACACGTGAAGACCTCTCGTTTTTATCTCCCCTTATTCTAAGGAGCCAGTAAAAAGGGATTAAGAGCGCGCGGATCTTTATTTCTCTTTGGTTTACCGTTTGTTTTACTTTGTAAGGGCTGCGCTGATCTTCTTGCGCTTTTGACGGCGGCTATACTGTTAAAGGGAGGCCTTATGTATCAGCGAATAGAAGGTGGAGAGTGGCGTCACGTATGGGTTGTCAGCGACATACACGGCTGTTACCAGAGGCTCATGGAGGAACTGAAACGCCGTCATTTCAATCCTTATGAGGATTTACTTATTTCCGTTGGCGATCTGATCGATCGTGGTCCGGACAGCGTGAAATCATTGCAGCTCATCAATGAGAAATGGTTTCGAGCAGTGCGGGGCAATCATGAGCAAATGGCAATAGATAGCCTGGATAATAATGATTTTGCGCTCTGGACAATGAATGGCGGAATGTGGTTTTCGCGGCTTGAGCATGAAGAGCAGCAGCGGGCGCGCTCGTTACTTAACGCATGTCGTGCGTTACCGCATATTATCGAAATTACCTGCGCGAACGGGTTGAACGTTATTGCTCATGCTGATTACCCGGCGGAGGAATACCGCTGGGAAAAACCGGTAAGCGCCCAGCGCGTGTTATGGGATCGCGACCGCCTGATGGGGTTTATGGTGGGCAAAGGGCAGGGAATTAGCGGGGCGGATCACTTCTGGTTCGGACATACGCCCGTCGACAGAAGGTATGATTTTGACAATCTGCACTACATTGATACGGGGGCCGTATTTGACGGTTACTTTACGCTGGCTCAACTGCAGTAATAAATAACCCGCCTTCGGGCGGGTTCTCTTTAGGTCAGGCAAGACGCATGACCCAGGCATCGGTTTTACTATCGTAATGCTCACGGTAAAGGACAGAGTGTTCGCCATCAAGTATTGCCGGGACGCTGGTGTCTGCATCCCATGCATCGAGCTGCATGCACAAATCCGGGTCGGATTTGCAGGGAATACTTAACGTTCGATCGCCTTGTGCTTCGCCGCGCAGTTCTGCGTCGTCGATCTCAAAAGCGCCAATACGCACGCTGGTTTTCGTCATAGTGCTCTCCGGGTCGGTTGTCAAAATCTGGTATGACCAGTATGGGCATCCATTTTTGATCGTAGACAAGGAGAGCAAAATCGCCAGTAAAAAAATGCGATTTTTTCAGGCGGTGCGATCGTTACCGGTAAACAGTCGGCCATCCCGGACCAGTTCGCGTGGATAGCTGTTTTTAAGCCTTGAACCGACCTTTTTGGCCAGCCCCAGCGGGAATCCCTGATAGGTCACCACCACTTCATCTGCGGAAGGCGAGCTGTCAGGATAAACATCGCGGCCACGGTACCACTCTTCGGCTTCCTGATGCGTCAGGGCAAAGGTATTCTCGTGTCCGGCAAGCGCGATGACGGCCTCATGCTGCCAGCGATAGCCTTTATTATGCACTTCCGCCAGGCGGATCCCGATTCGGGAAAAACGGACCTTTCCGATGAGCGGTGCGATCTCTGCCGGGAACAACCATACCTCTTTATCACGCACCCAGAGTCGCAGGCTCTCATCCCAGACCAGGCCAACCTTTTCGGCGGCGGCGACAAGCTGTGCTGCATCGCGCCCTTTGAGGGGCGCAAACGGGAAATTGCCGACCTTAAATTTGGGGGCGGGCAGGGGAGCAACCGCCTGCGTTTTACGCAGGCGCGCCACAAAGAACCCTTCGCAGTCGTAAATCTGCGGGAACACGTGGAGGAAACCTTCCGGCGTGACCGCCTCCTGTGCCGAGGAAAACAGATCGTTAAGCGGCAGGAACTCGACCGCATCAGGGTATTGCGCTTTCAGCCACAGACAGACGTCTTCGTTTTCATCGCGGTTTAAGGTGCATGTTGAATAGACCAGCGTGCCGCCGGGGCGCAGGGCGTGGAAAGCGCTGTCGATCAGCTCGCGCTGCGTGGCGGCGATCTCAAGATTGCTCTCCACGGACCAGTTCTTTAACGCATCGGGATCTTTACGCACTACCCCTTCACCGGAGCAGGGGGCATCCAGCAGGATGGCATCAAACATTTCCGGCAGGGCGGCGCCAAAGACGCGACCGTCGAAGTGCGTAAGAGCGACATTATGAATACCGCAGCGGCTGATATTGGCATGCAACACCTTCACGCGGCTGGCGGAAAATTCGTTGGCGAGGATTGCTCCGCGATTGCCCATGCGCGCGGCAATCTGCGTGGTTTTCGAACCGGGCGCGGCGGCGACATCCATCACGCGTTCAGGCGCGTTGCCGTCGGCGAACAGGGCGGCAACCGGTAGCATCGAGCTCGCTTCCTGAATATAAAACAGACCGCTCAGATGTTCTGCGGTACTTCCCAGCGGCACCGCGTCTTCGTCATCGCGGTCGATCCAGAATCCCTCTTCACACCACGGAACCGGCGTAAGTTGCCAGCCGTACGGAGAAACCAGCGCCAGAAAATCCTCGACGCTGATTTTCAGCGTATTAACGCGGATGCTCCGGCGTAACGGACGCTGACAGGCGGCGATAAAATCGTCCAGCGACAGATGAGAGGGAAGCGCCTCGCGCATCTGCGCCAGGAATTGATCGGGAAGAAATACGGAGTTTTGAGCCACGAGCACACCACAGGGAAAAGTTCAGGTGCGCAGTGTAACATAAAGGCTCCGGTGCGTTGACACCGGAGCCTGTCAGATTAACGCGGCAGGGCCGTTCCCCATTCGCGCCACTCTTTCGGTTCGCTTTCCAGCAGCAGGAAGTGTTTACCCGGCTGCGCTTTCGGCGCCAGCGGCGTTCCCGGCGGGGTGGCAAAGGCAATACCGCCGCGGATGAACTGGTTGAAGGTACCGGTTTTCACCACGCCACCCGTCAGGCCGAAGTCCAGCGAATAGCCGGATGCCAGCCAGAACACCGAGTTATTACGCACCAGATGCTGGTAACGCTCGCTGATGCGTAGCGCCACCATCACGCGGTCGGAGAGTGTGCCGAGCGTGAGGCCCGTTACCGTACCCACCTCAATGCCGCGGAACAGCACCGGCGTACCGATGCCAAGCGAGCCCGCTTCCGGCACTTCCACTACAATGCTCAGGCCGCCAAGGTAGCGCGAGTCGGTAATGGTAGCTTCCTGCAGCTCGAAATCACGACGGGCTTTGCCCTGACCGGGTTCGACGTTGATGTAAGGCTGCAGAATGGTGTCGAGATGCTCAACGCCCGCGGCCGAAATCTGCGGCGTTACCACCGAGAAGCGGGAACCCGAGCGGGCGAAGGTCTGCACATATTCCGGATAAAGCACGGCGGTGGCCTGCACCTCGTTGCGCGAGGTGATGAGCGTCAGCTTCTGGATCTGCCCGATATCAATGCCCAGGTAGCGAATTGGCATGCCTTCCGCCAGCTTGCCAGCATCGAACGCATGCAGGGTAATCTGCCCACCCACGGCACGCGCGGCGGTTTCGGATGGGAAGAGAATTCGCTTATCGCCTTTACGCAGGTTCGCGCCCGCGCCGCTGAGGTTATCAAAGCTGATCGCCCCGCGCAGCGCACGCGAGAGCGGGGAGGCCTGCACGGTCAGGCCGTTGCCGTTAAGCTGCACCTTCGCGCCGCCCTCGGCCCAGAAGACGCTGTTTGGGGTCAGCAGCTTGCGGTACTCGGGCTTGATATGCAGTTCGATATCAAACGCGTCCGCACGCGGGCGAACGGCGATCACCTCCCCAACCTCAAACTTGCGGTAGAGCACCACGGAGCCCGCCTGAACGTCAGGCAGCGTCTCGGCGCTTAAGGTCAGGGTCGTGGTTGGCATATCGCTCAGGCTGTTTTCAATCGCTTTGTCCAGGTTGGCGTACAGCGGGTAGCTGTCGCGAACGGGGCCTTTATTGCCCGGCAAAATGCGAATGCCGCCGTTAACCCATTCGCTGGCGCTGGCGCCGAGGAACTCCACGCCGTCCAGACCCACCTTCACGTCGACGCGGCTGTTCACCACGAACTTACTGTCGCCATGGACGAGGTTGCTGTATTGCGGATCGATAGCTACCGAGAAGCTCACGCCATTTTCGGAGAGCTTTCGCTCCAGCACCTGACCCACCTGTACGCCGTGCAGAATCAGCGGCTGACCGGCCTCAATGCCGTAACTTTCAGGCGCATTGAGCGTAACCGTCACGACGCCCGGTTTTTGCAGCAGCGCTTTATCCGCCGGGGCAATGACGAAGCTATTGCTGGGCTGACCTTCACCGGGGATCAGTTCAAAGGTATTTCCGGTCAGCAGCGTGCTGAGGCTGGCATCGTTCAGAGAGAGTTTAGGGCTGCGCATCTCGATGCGCGTTTTCTCGCGCAGGAGATCGACCACGCTCGGATCGACCGTCATTTCGCCTGTGACCGAGCCGCCCGGATTGAGCGTCATTTTGGTGAGCTGGCCGACCTGCAGTCCCTGGTACATCAGCGGCGTTGACCCCGCTTTCAGCCCTTTGGCATCAGGCAGAACGAGCTTAACGATCACGCCACGCTGGCTGTGCGCCAGATCCGGGTATAAACCGAACGTGTCATCGGCCGTGGCAGGGCTTGAGTTTTCCGGGGAGTCAAAGGCAATGGCACCGTTAACCAGGGCGGCCAGACTCTCAAGCTTCACTTTTGCACCGCTCAGACTGAGGTCGGCATCGACGCCGGACACGTTCCAGAAGCGGCTGCCTTTTTTCACCAGATTGGTGAAGCGACGCTCGATCAGCACATCAATGGTGACGCCCTGTTTATTCGGGTTGATGCTGTAATCGTACACGCGGCCAACCGGAATCTTGCGGAAGTAGACCAGCGAGCCGCTGTTCAGCGAGCCCAAATCCGGTGCCTGAAGATGGATCATCAGATCGCCGTTATTGAGGCGGTATTTCGGCTGCGTATCCAGCGCAACAAAGTGATCCTGCGGTTCACCCTTGCCCGGCATCATGCCGATGTAGTTGCCGCCAACCAGCGCATCCAGCCCGGACACGCCGGCCAGGGAGGCTTTCGGCGTCACCAGCCAGAACTGCGTTTCGCTGCGAAGAGCATCCTGCATGTCAGATTTAATACTGACCCGCACCTGAATCTTGTTAAGCCCTTTTCCAAGGGAGATGTCCTGAACCGTACCGACTTCGACCCCCTGAAAACGAACGGGGGTTCGTCCGGCGACGATGCCGTCGGCGGTCTGAAAATCAATGGTGACGGTACTGCCGCGATCTTCATAGCTCGTCCAGATAAGCCAGCCTGCAATCATCAGGGCGATGACGGGCAGCAACCAGAATGGCGAAATGCGGCGTTTAGTTTTAATTCTCGCTTCAGTCGGCGAAGCGGGGGTTTCCTGACTCATGTGCATCCCAAAGTAAGCGGCTATCCAGCCATTCCACAGCAAGAATAGTCAATATCACCGCAGAGCCGAAATAAAAAGCCGCGGGTCCCATAGTAAAAGCAAGAAGCTGGTCGCGATTGATCAGCGACATCATCAGCGAAATCACAAACAGATCCAGCATTGACCAGCGGCCAATCCAGGTGACGAATCGCAGAAGCAGAATACGGGTACGTAAACCTTGTTCACACTTAAAGTGAATGCTGACGAGCAGGGTAAACATCACCACCACTTTGGTAAAGGGAACCAGGATACTGGCAATAAAGACGATGGCCGCCACCCCAACGTTACTGTGTGCAAGAGAGATAATACCGGAGAGGATAGTATCCTCCTGACGGCCACCGTTCACGTAAATAATGGATATCGGCAGCATATTGGCTGGGAACAGAAACACCAGGGAGGCAATCAGCGCCGCCCAGCATTTTTGCAGGCTGTTGTTGCGTCGTAACCTCAACGGTATGTGGCAGCGCGGGCAGCGTCCACGCTTGTCGGGCAACCCGGTGTAATGGCATCCCAGACAGACGCGGAGGTTTTCATCCGGGCGGGTGGCAGGGCGCTGCGGGTAAAAACGCTCCCAAAGCTGCTCAACGTTCAGGTGGATCAGTGTCAGGATGCTGAGCAATACCAGGCAGATAAAGGCAAAAAGCCCGACGCCCGGCTGCAGAAAGGCATAGTCCTGCACCTTGATTGATGCCACGCCCACGCCCACCAGATAGATATCCAGCATGACCCACTCTTTAAGCTTTTCCAGCATCAGCAATACCGGACGCAGGTTCATTCCCAGGATGTTACCAAACCACAGGTAGGCAATGGCTGCAACCAGCACCAGCGGCGCGCCGACAACGCAGAACAGTACCATGGCGGCGGTGAGAGGATCGCCCTGGCTCGTCATCTGCCAGATACCCTGCAGCACGTTAGCGTCAATGCGCACACCAAGCAGGTAAAGCTTCAGAAGCGGTTCGGTCCAGGCGAAAGGCATCAGCAGCAGCATGGTAACGGCCATAGCGGCAAGACGGGTTAACGACCAGTCGCGGCCGTCACGAATTTTAGCGTCGCAGCGGGGACAAAAGGCGCTTTGGTGCGATTTCATCTTCGGCAACATAAAAAGCGTATCGCACTGGGGGCAACGCTGATAATGTGCACGAGGCAAAGCGTCGCTTACCGTATGGACAGTTATCTTTTTTGTCGGCGTAATTTTGGTTGTTTTTAAGGCCATCAGCTGCGCGCAAATAAGTATTGTTGAACGTTATATTAACTCATGAACGGATTCATCTTGAGCATGAGCGCATTTATTGCTTATTTTAATAGGCTATGCGGTAATTTTGTAAGACAACTAAGTGATTGAATAATGAACAAAACAGAATTCTACGCGGATCTGAACCGCGATTTTAAGGCATTGATGGCAGGTGAAACCAGCTTCTTAGCCACTCTGGCAAATACTAGCGCATTGCTGTTCGAACGGCTATCCGATGTGAACTGGGCTGGCTTTTATCTTCTGGAAGGTGAAACGCTGGTGCTGGGTCCGTTTCAGGGCAAACTGGCCTGCGTGCGTATTCCGGTAGGACGCGGCGTATGCGGTACCGCGGTGGCCGAGAATCAGGTTCAGCGCGTGGAAGATGTTCATGCGTTTGACGGGCATATCGCCTGTGATGCTGCCAGCAATTCAGAGATCGTTCTGCCGCTGGTGGTAAAAAATCAGATTATTGGCGTTCTGGATATCGACAGTACGGTCTTCAGTCGCTTTACAACCGAGGACGAACAGGGGCTGCGCGAGCTGGTGGCGAATCTGGAAAACGTCCTCGCTGCAACCGATTATCAAAAATTCTTTGCGAGCGTCGCAGGATAATCAACGGATAACGTAGCATTTACTGATAGCGTCATTATAATGACGCCTGTTCATGCCTGCGCTTGTTGGCAACGTCCGTTGTAATCAGGAAATTTCATGGAAAATCAACCTAAGTTGAATAGCAGTAAAGAAGTTATCGCATTTCTGGCCGAGCGTTTCCCGCAGTGCTTCAGCGCGGAAGGTGAAGCACGTCCCCTGAAAGTCGGTATTTTTCAGGATCTGGTAGCGCGTGTTGAAGGGGAAATGAACCTCAGCAAAACTCAGCTGCGTTCTGCCTTACGTCTTTATACTTCGAGCTGGCGTTACCTGTACGGTATCAAACCGGGCGCGACCCGCGTGGATCTCGACGGCAACCCTTGCGGCGAGCTGGACGAGCAGCACGTAGAACACGCGCGCAAGCAGCTGGAAGAAGCCAAAGCACGCGTTCAGGCACAACGTGCAGAACAGCAGGCGAAAAAACGCGAAGCCGCAGCGGCAAACGGCCAGGAAGAAGCGCCTCGTCGTGAGCGTAAACCACGTCCTGCGCCTCGTCGTCACGACAATAACGATCGCAAACCGCGTGCAGACAAACCAGCAGCGAAAGCCCCTCGTGCGCCTCGTGAAGAGCAGCGCCATACTCCGGTTTCTGACATTAACGCCCTGAGCGTGGGTCAGGCTCTGAAGGTAAAAGCGGGCAACAACGCAATGGACGCCACAGTACTGGAAATCACCAAAGATGGCGTTCGTGTACAGCTGACTTCTGGTATGTCAATGATTGTACGCGCAGAACACTTGTTGTTCTGAAACGGAGGCCAAGCCTGGCATGAACACTTTTTTTAAGCTCACCGCGCTGGCGGGCCTGTTTGCCATAACAGGTCACGCTTTCGCAGTGGACGATATCACGCGTGTTGATCAAATTCCGGTACTCAAGGAAGAGACGCAGCACGCGACGGTAAGCGAGCGTGTAACCTCTCGCTTTACCCGCTCGCACTATCGTCAGTTCGATCTCGATCAGGCCTTTTCGGCCAAAATCTTTGACCGCTATCTGAACTTGCTGGATTACAGCCATAACGTTTTGCTCGCCAGCGATGTCGAGCAGTTCGCTAAGCGCAAATCCGAGGTGGGTGATGAGCTGCGGTCAGGCAAGCTGGATCTGTTCTACGATCTCTACAACCTGTCGCAGAAGCGCCGCTTTGAACGCTATCAGTACGCGCTGAAAGTGCTGGAACGTCCAATGGACTTCACCGGCAACGACACCTTTAATCTCGATCGCAGCAAAGCGCCCTGGCCGAAAGACGAAGCCGAGCTGAACGCGCTGTGGGATGGAAAGGTCAAATACGACGAGCTAAGCCTCAAGCTGACCGGCAAAGATGAAAAAGAGATCCGCGACACGCTGACGCGTCGTTACAAATTTGCCATTCGCCGTCTGGCGCAGACCAACAGTGAAGATGTTTTCTCACTGGCGATGACCGCCTTTGCGCACGAAATCGATCCGCACACCAACTATCTCTCTCCACGCAATACCGAACAGTTCAATACTGAGATGAGCCTGTCTCTGGAAGGTATTGGCGCGGTACTGCAAATGGATGATGACTACACGGTGATCAACTCCATGGTCGCGGGCGGCCCGGCATCCAAAAGCAAAGCGATAAGCGTAGGCGATCGCATTGTGGGGGTAGGACAAACCGGTCAGAGCATGGTTGATGTCATTGGCTGGCGTCTGGACGATGTGGTTGCGCTGATCAAAGGTCCGAAAGGCAGCAAAGTTCGTCTGGAGATTCTGCCTGCCGGTAAAGGCACCAAAACCCGTATCGTGACCCTGACCCGCGAGCGTATCCGTCTGGAAGACCGCGCGGTGAAAATGTCGGTGAAAACCGTGGGTAAAGAGAAGGTGGGTGTCCTGGATATCCCTGGCTTCTACGTGGGGCTGACAGACGATGTAAAAGTTCAGCTGCAGAAACTTGAGAAGCAGAACGTGAGCAGCGTCATTATCGACCTGCGCACGAACGGTGGCGGTGCGCTGACCGAAGCGGTGTCGCTCTCAGGCTTGTTTATCCCGTCTGGCCCGGTTGTACAGGTGCGTGATAACAACGGTAAAGTTCGTGAAGATGCTGATAACGACGGTGTGGTCTATTACAAAGGCCCGCTGGTGGTCCTGGTTGACCGCTTCAGCGCGTCCGCATCTGAAATCTTTGCCGCTGCAATGCAGGACTATGGCCGCGCGCTAATCGTGGGTGAGCCCACCTTCGGCAAAGGTACTGTTCAGCAGTATCGCTCGCTGAACCGTATTTACGATCAGATGCTGCGTCCGGAATGGCCTGCGCTGGGCTCCGTTCAGTACACCATTCAGAAGTTCTACCGCGTTAACGGCGGCAGTACGCAGCGTAAAGGCGTAACGCCGGATATCATGATGCCGACCGGCACGGAAGAGACCGAAACCGGCGAGAAGTTTGAAGATAACGCGTTGCCGTGGGACAGCATCAATGCTGCGACATTCGTGAAGGCAGGTGATATGACGCAGTTTGGCCCTGAGCTGCTGAAAGCGCATAATGAACGCATCGCGAAAGACCCGGAATTCCAGTACATCATGAAGGACATTGCGCGTTTCAATGCCCTGAAAGATAAGCGGAATATTGTTTCTCTGAACTACGCTCAGCGTGAAAAAGAGAACAACGAGGACGACGCAACGCGTCTGGCGCGTATCAACGATCGCTTCAAGCGAGAAGGTAAGCCTCTGCTCAAGAAACTGGACGATCTGCCAAAAGATTACCAGGAGCCGGATCCGTACCTGGACGAGACGGTGCATATCGCGCTCGACCTGGCGAATCTGGAAAAAGAGAAGCCTGCCGTACAGCCCGCTCCGGCAAAATAATCTCCCAACAGGCACAAGAAATTGTGCCTGTTTCTTTTTGTTCTGCATCCTTCCGTCAGGCTGATTTCCAATTGTGTAAAGTTGTGTCTTTCTGGTGACTTACGCCCACCGGATGCTTGAAAATAGCCGTAATACCCATACGATGTGGGTAATCGCATAGTGCGTTTTGTTAAACTGAGGTTAAAAGAAAATTATGATGCGAATCGCGCTCTTCCTGCTCACCAACCTGGCGGTGATGGTGGTTTTCGGGCTAGTGCTAAGCCTGACGGGAATTCAGTCGAGCAGCGTTCAGGGTCTGTTGATTATGGCGCTGCTGTTTGGTTTTGGTGGCTCTTTCATTTCCCTGCTGATGTCAAAGTGGATGGCGCTGAAATCCGTAGGCGGTGAAGTGATTGAACAGCCGCGTAACGACATGGAACAGTGGCTGATGAATACGGTGGCACAGCAGTCTAAGCAGGCAGGCATTGCGATGCCGCAGGTTGCTATTTACCATGCCCCGGATATTAACGCGTTTGCTACGGGTGCCCGTCGTGATGCGTCGCTGGTTGCCGTGAGCACCGGGTTGTTGCAGAACATGAGCCGTGACGAAGCCGAAGCGGTTATCGCGCACGAAATCAGCCATATCGCCAACGGTGACATGGTGACCATGACCCTGATTCAGGGCGTGGTGAACACCTTCGTTATCTTCATCTCCCGTATCCTGGCGCAGATTGCGGCTGGCTTCATGGGCGGCAACCGTGATGAAGGTGAAGAGAGCAACGGTAATCCGCTGATCTACTTCGCCGTATCGATGGTGCTGGAACTGGTGTTCGGTATTCTGGCGAGCATTATCACCATGTGGTTCTCCCGTCACCGTGAGTTCAATGCGGATGCCGGTTCAGCGAAGCTGGTAGGGCGTGAGAAGATGATTGCCGCCCTGCAGCGTCTGAAAACCAGCTATGAGCCGCAGGAAGCGAACAGCATGATGGCCTTCTGCATCAACGGCAAATCAAAGTCGCTGAGCGAGCTGTTTATGTCTCACCCGCCGCTGGATAAACGTATTGAAGCGCTGCGCAGTGGGGAATACCTGAAGTAACGCTAAGTGCTTAAATAAGCCGGGCAGGAGAAGACTCCGCCCGGCTTTTTTTATGCCTGAACGCCGGATTGGGTCACGCGCAACCCGCTGACGATGGCTGCAAGGGTGGCAAGGGCGCCTGCGGTGAGAAGCGCAACGTGGTTGCCGTTTTGCCCGGCAAGGTTAAACATCAGGGCAACCAGCGCCGCACCGGTGCTTTGCCCCAGCAGACGCGCGGTCCCCAACATGCCGCTGGCCCCTCCGCTGCGGTGGCGCGGCGCAGAGGTAATAATGGTGTGGTTGTTGGGGGACTGAAACAGGCCAAACCCGGCTCCGCACAGAATCATGCGCCAGATGATGTCCAGATCCCCTGGCGATGATGGAAGCAGCGCCAGCGCGAAAAGACCTGTTGCCATCACGGCCAGCCCCACCGCGCCCAACAAACCGGCATGTACACGTTCTATTAAATAACCTGCCAGGGGGGCCATCACCATCGTCGCCAGCGGCCAGGGGGTTAACAGCAGCCCGGTCTCCACTTCGGAACGTCCTATCACGCTTTGCAGGAAGAAGGGCAGAGAAACCAGAGCCAGCATCTGGGCGCAGAATGAGCAGACGGAGGTGCAGATGGAAAGCGAAAAGAGGGGAATACGCAGCAGATCGATCGGCAGTAAGGGCACCGGCAGGGAAAGCTGGCGGCGAACAAAGAAGAAGCCCGTCACCAGCAGGGCAACAAGCTCCACGGTGGTTAGCATCAGGGATTGACCCTGCGCAAAACCGCTCAGGGCGGTAATCAGCAGACCAAAGGTGAGCGCATTCATCACCGCGCTTGCTACGTCAAAGCGCGGCATGGTGCTTTTCGGGCCGTTAGCGGGGAGAAATCGCAGGGCAAAGAAGATGGCCACGATACCCAGCGGCACGTTTATGGCGAACAGCCACTGCCACGAGGCGACAGAAAGAATGGCCGCTGCAATCGTTGGCCCGGCGGCAGAAGAGACCGCGACAATAAACGAATTTATCCCCATGCCGCGGCCCAGATGGCGGTGCGGATAGATTAAGCGGATTAGCGCCGTATTGACGCTCATCAGCGCCGCGCCGCCAAAACCTTGCGCGATGCGCGCCAGCGTCAGCGTATGCAGGGAGTCCGAAAGGGCGCACAGCAGTGATGTAAAGGTAAATACCACCAGCCCGCACTGATATACCCGACGGTAGCCGAACATATCGCCCAGAAAAGAAAAAGAGAGCAGGGAAACCACAATCGCAATCTGATAGGCGTTAACAATCCATATCGAACTGGCCGGGGAAGCATGCAGATCGGTGGCAATGGTGGGAAGGGCAACGTTCGCAATCGCGCCGTCAAGAACGGCCATTGAGATACCAATAATAATCGTAGCGATAGCGCCATACCGCTGGGGCAAAGGCAGGCCATCGGAAAGGTTCTTTTCCATTGGGGATAAATAGCTCAGAGTGAAATTATTCTCAGGGTAACTATTTTAGCATCGTTAACACCGTTTTATGTCGCAGATTTGTAACGAAGTAAACGCGGATTGATTGCAGGTAACATGACGGGAATTTATAATAAAAACCGGTTCTGATTTTTATAAAACACTCTCTATGAGGTGGTAAATGGCAATTGCGGATTTGGATAAACAGCCAGATTCAGTTTCTTCCGTGCTGAAGGTGTTTGGCATCTTACAGGCGCTCGGGGAAGAGCGTGAAATTGGTATCACAGAGTTGTCACAGCGCGTGATGATGTCGAAAAGCACCGTTTACCGCTTTTTGCAAACCATGAAATCACTGGGTTACGTTGCTCAGGAAGGCGAATCTGAAAAATATTCTCTGACGCTGAAACTGTTTGAACTGGGTGCCCGGGCCTTGCAAAATGTGGATCTGATCCGTAGCGCGGATATTCAGATGCGCGAGATCTCCCGCCTGACCAAAGAGACTATCCACCTGGGCGCGCTGGATGAAGACAGTATTGTTTACATCCATAAAATAGACTCCATGTATAACCTGCGTATGTATTCGCGCATTGGTCGCCGCAACCCGCTTTACAGCACGGCAATCGGTAAGGTTCTGCTGGCGTGGCGCGATCGTGAAGAAGTTAAACAGATCCTCGATGGCGTGGAGTACAAACGCAGCACAGAACGCACCATTACTAACACCGATGAGTTATTAACGGTGCTCGACAAGGTGCGTGAGCAAGGGTACGGCGAAGATAACGAAGAGCAGGAAGAAGGACTGCGCTGTATTGGCGTTCCGGTGTTTGACCGTTTTGGCGTCGTGATCGCGGGGTTGAGCATCTCTTTCCCAACGCTTCGCTTCTCGGAAGAGCGCCTGCACGAGTACGTGGCTATTCTGCATACCGCCGCGCGTAAGATTTCTGAACAGATGGGTTACCACGACTATCCGTTCTAACCCCGGTTAGCATAAAAAAACGCCGCATCTTTGCGGCGTTTTTTATTCGTCGTTAACGCTGTGACTCAGCCATTATCAATCACGACGGAGGTCTTACGCAGTACCGGGCAGTTGGTTAACCCAATGATCCCGCTATCAGAATGGAGATACTGCGCCGTGCTGACTCCCTGTGCTGTTAAATACTTACATTGAATGCCTAACCCTGCGGCGTTTTCGGTGCTTCCCACCAGCACGCCATAACCCGTTAAAAGAAGGCCAATCCAGAGTATCGCCAGTGCAACAATTGTACGAATAATTAAGCGCATTATTACCTCTTTATCATTGTTATCATGATGCTAGCCTAACCGGTTTACGTAATGAAACAAGTGCAGGATTCTGAAAAGAGCCTGATGGCGCTACAGTTAGTCCTTGTTTAAGATAACCGTGATAACCTGGTCATATCAGGTCTGTAAACGGAGTGTGGAGTGAAAAAAATACGCTGGGTGATTCTGATTATCGTGCTGATAGCGTGCGTGGTGTTGTGGACGCAGACTATCAACGTGATGTGCGATCAGGATGTACAGTTTTTTAGCGGCGTTTGCGCAATCAATAAGTTTATTCCGTGGTAGCACGCATTTTTTCTTCAGGTGATTTCCTTCCTTCGCGCCAGTGGTAAAATAGACGTTTTTATTGAGGTGGTGAAATGGGTGAGTTACTGAATTCAGGGCTGCTAAATATGGCATCCCTGACGATCTCTTTGGTTGTTCTGCTGGTGGGGCTGGTCATTTGGTTTTTCGTAAACCGTGCCAGTTCACGTACCAATGAGCAGATCGAACTGCTGGAAGCGCTGCTTGAGCAGCAAAAACGGCAGAATGCACTGTTGCGTCGTCTGTGCGAGGCTAACGAGCCGGAAGAGAAAGAAGCACAAAAAGAAGCGGTCGCTGACGAGAACAACGATCAAGACGATTTTATCCGCCTGGTGGCTGAGCGTTAATCGTATTATTCCGGGAGGTGGCAGTGGTCTGGAAAAATCCCTGGTATGACCCCTCCCTGAAACATCACACCCCAAACGGTTTTCGTAATACTACTTCTGCAGGACACCAGCCTGGCGACCTTGACCGCTGGCGCAAAGAACGCAAAGCAGCTGGCTTACCGAAGCCGCCCGCGTTCGGCTACGATGATTTTATCCGGCGGTGGTGGCAACCGGCCGATCTTCAGCAGCCGCAGCAGGATGGGGCGTGGTGGCTCGGACATGCGAGCATACTGCTGCAGCTGGACGGCAATATCCTTCTTACCGATCCCGTTTTTTCAAGGCGCGCTTCTCCACTTCCTTTCTTAGGGCCGCAGCGTAGAACGCCTCCGGCACTCTCTGTCGATCAACTGCACCAGCTTGACGCGGTCGTTATCTCGCATAACCATTACGATCATCTTGATGAACTCACTGTTCGCCACATTCTCAAACGCTTTCCCGACGTCAGTGTGTTTGTTCCTTTAGGCCTGGGCGGCTGGTTTCGCCGCCGGGGCGCAAAACAGGTGGTTGAGCTCGACTGGTGGCAGAGTTTTACCTGGCAGGGGATAACATTATCCGCCGTACCGGCGCAGCACTGGAGTATGCGCACGCTCTGGAACCGCAATCGCTCATTGTGGTGCGGCTGGGTCTTTGAAGGGCGGCATCACCGGTTCTGGTTTAGTGGCGATACCGGCTATTCGCCTGAGCTGCTGATGATACCGGAACGTTTGGGGAAAATTGATGCTGCAGCATTGCCCGTTGGAGCCTATGCTCCACGATGGTTTATGGCCGTACACCATATGGATCCCCAGTCTGCCGTTGCGCTGTGGCAACAGTTAGGTTGCCCGCTGGCGTTCCCTGTTCACTGGGGCGTGTTTGAGCTGGCGGATGAAGCGCTGGATGACCCCATAAAAGAATTAACTGACGCGCTGGATAATGTAGCACCAGTTAATAGTACTTTCAGGATACTGAAAGTTGGCGAGTATTTACCCTTATAAACGAAGCGATGAATTGTTGCGTATATTGTGTATGTATTCGTCGTCAGGAAAATTTTAATTTTATCGAAACGTTTTGCTTGCCTTGTTTTGATGCAGAGTCATAAAAATTTCATTATTTTGGTGCATAACACTGCTAATTACCTGATGGATTTTAATACAGAAGGGTGCGGATTATTAACATCGTTTTTGGCTGAAACAATACGGTCACGTTACAATGATTTAAGCATAAGTTTTCACAATTTGTTCTAACTCAATCAACGCCAAAGATTTCTTTTCCCGACTGCTGGACGCATTGTAATGATTGAGCTATGTTAAAAAAGTCTTAGATTACAGCGGTTGTGCAAGCAGCGTTGAGTCTGTGTAAGGGAGTATAGCCGTCTGTTTGAGAAGCGCATAATTGTGCAATTCCTTACAGACAGAGTTCGAATTTGTGCGGCGGATCGAGACATGTTTAAAAATGGCTTGCCATATTAAACATAGTGTGTGATAACACGTTTTGGGTCAAACGAGGTACAGTTCTGTTTATGTGTGGCATTTTCAGTAAAGAAGTCCTGAGTAAACACGTTGTCGTTGAATACCGCTTCTCTGCCGAACCTTATATTAGTGCCTCATGCAGTAATGTCTCAGTTTTATCTCAGTTAATGCCTGCGGGCTAAGAAAACACTCTAAGGAATTTTGCAAAATGGCAAAGATTAAAGGTCAAGTTAAGTGGTTCAACGAGTCTAAAGGTTTTGGTTTCATTACTCCTGCTGATGGCAGCAAAGACGTGTTCGTACACTTCTCTGCAATCCAGGGTAACGGCTTCAAAACTCTGGCCGAAGGCCAGAACGTTGAGTTCGAAATTCAGGACGGCCAGAAAGGCCCAGCTGCAGTTAACGTAACTGCTATCTGATCGAACCGCTGCTGACTGGGGCGCATAGCGCTTCACTCTCAGACATAAAGCCTCGCATCATGCGGGGCTTTTTTATTCCCTATCTTTCAAAATATTACTATCTACGGTCTTGTTAGCAACTTGTTGCAAAGCTGCGAGGTTAGTATCACAGTTTCGCCTCCCTAAGCGCATCTTTTCTCGTTAAATCAGAGCGTTGTTTAACAGCTCTGGGGTTCAGGTGAAGAAAAAAATGATATTAACCGCTGGCAATTTCACGCCGGCGCGTTTTGCGCTGCTCTGTTTCGCTATTTTCTGCAGTCTGGCCTTTTTACTTGGCCGCGTTGCCTGGCTACAAATCATCAAACCTGACAATCTGGTGAAGCAAGAAGATATGCGATCCCTCCGTCAGCTGGCGATTGATGCGCCGCGTGGGATGATTATGGATCGTGAAGGACGTCCTCTGGCGGTCAGCGTGCCCGTCAGGGCCGTATGGGCCGATCCTAAAACGGTGCTGGCAAAAGGTGGCGTTGGGTTTGATGAACGCTGGCAGGCGCTGGCGAGCGCGCTGCACCTCTCGTTGAGCACCCTTTCATCACGAATTAACGCCAACCCCCAGGGACGCTTCATCTACCTGGCGCGTCAGGTCGATCCTGCTCAGGCGAAGTGGATTGATAAGCTCAATTTACCCGGCATTAATTTGCGCGATGAATCCCGCCGCTTTTACCCGGCAGGCCACGTGGCGGCGAACCTGATTGGCTTCACCAATATTGACGGGCAGGGCATTGAAGGGGTGGAGAAAAGCTTTAACACTCAGCTGACCGGTAAAGCGGGTGTCCGACAGGTCCGGGAGGATCGCTACGGGCGCGTGGTTGAAAACCTGACGGAAGTGGCGCCCACGCCGGCACATAACATCCAGTTGAGTATTGACGAGCGGCTGCAAACCATTACCGAAGACGCGCTGGACAATGCCGTCGCCTGGAATAAGGCCGAGTCAGGGGCGTCGGTGCTCATTAATATCCCCACCGGGGAAATACTCGCCATGGCGAGCTATCCGGATTTCAATCCCAATAACCGTGAAGGCGCGACGATAAACGATTTTCGCAACCGGGCAATCAGCGATACGTTCGAGCCCGGTTCGACCGTTAAGCCGCTGGTGTTGATGACGGCTCTGCAGCAGGGGCTGGTCCAGCCGGACAGTGTCATTGATACCCACCCGTATACCCTTGACGGGCATCGTATCCGCGACGTGGGTTATTATCCTGAGCTGACCATGACCGGGATCCTGCAAAAATCGAGCGACACCGGCGTATCCCGGCTCTCGCTGGCGATGCCTGTCCAGCATCTTATTGATACCTATCGAAACTTTGGGTTTGGCACCAACACGGGGCTGGGGTTAACGGGCGAAAGCGCCGGGCTGTTGCCACAGCGTAAATACTGGAGTCAGCTAGACCGCGCGACTTTTGCCTTTGGCTACGGCCTGATGGTCACACCGCTCCAGCTTGCCCACGTCTACGCGACGATTGGCGGCTTCGGACTTGAGCGTCCACTCTCCATCACCCGCATCGATCCCCCGGTTATCGGCCACCGCGTCATGCCGGAGGAGATCGCGCATGAAGTGGAGCACATGATGGAAAGCGTCGCGCTGCCCGGCGGCGGGGGCGTTAAGGCCGCCGTTCGCGATTATCGCGTGGCGGTTAAGACCGGGACGGCGAAGAAAATTGATGATAGCGGCAAATATGTCGATAAATACGTCGCCTATACCGCAGGCGTTGCGCCTGCCAGCGACCCGCGTTTCGCCCTGGTGGTGGTGATTAACGATCCACAAAACGGGGCCTACTATGGCGGGGCGGTTTCCGCGCCGGTCTTCAGCGAAATCATGGGCAACGTGCTGCGCCTGGAGAATATCAAACCCGATGGCCTGCCGGCCGGTTCAGACCACCTTATCGTCATGCGGTAATCCAGCCGTTTTATAGCAGGGCGAATAGCGGTACACTTCGCCCTTTGGTTTATCTCCCGGAGTTTCCATGTCCTTCAGCTGTCCCCTTTGCCACGCGCCACTGACGCGCTCAGATAAAAGTTATGCCTGTCCGCAGGGACATCAGTTTGATATGGCGAAAGAAGGGTATGTGAATCTTCTTCCGGTGCAGCACAAGCGCTCCCGCGATCCGGGCGATAGCGCAGAGATGATGCAGGCGCGCAGGGCGTTTCTCGATGCCGGGCACTATCTGCCGCTGCGGGAGACGGTGGCGCAGATGTTGGGTGACTTATTGCCTGATTCGGCGTCCGCCATGCTTGATATCGGCTGCGGGGAAGGGTACTACACCGCACGGTTTGCGGATGTGGTGCGGGAGAAGGGGGCCGTGACATTCGGTCTCGACGTGTCGAAAGTGGCGATCCGCGCGGCGGCTAAACGTTACGCTGGCGTGACGTTTTGCGTGGCATCCAGCCACCGGCTGCCGTTTGATAATGCCAGTATGGATGCCATTATCCGCATCTACGCGCCGTGTAAAGCAGATGAGCTGGCGCGCGTGGTGAAGCCCGGAGGCTGGGTGATAACCGTCACGCCGGGTCCGCGTCACCTGATGGAGCTGAAGGGACTCATTTACGACGAGGTGCGTCTGCATGCCCCACACTCTGAACAGCTGACAGGCTTTACGCTGAAGCAGGAGCATTCAGTGGCGTATGAAATGAATTTGAACGGGGAAGAAGCGGTAGCCCTGCTGCAGATGACGCCGTTCGCGTGGCGGGCAAAGCCGGAAGTATGGGATGCGTTAGCGGCTCGGACGACGTTTGGCTGCCAGACGGATTTCAGTATCCACGTCTGGCAGCGCGACGCTTAAGGCGCGAAGTGTGCCCAGAGGATCTGGGCACCAATGCCGATCAGCACAATACCGCCTAAGATCTCGGCGCGTTTACCCAGCAGCGGGCCGATAAACCGCCCGACCATCATGCCCAGCGTGGACATAATCAGCGTTGCACAGCCAATGGCCAGCGCGGTGGCGATAATATTGACCTGCAGGAATGCCAGACCCACCCCGACGGCCATGGCGTCCAGGCTGGTGGCAATTGCCGTGGTGACCAGCAGCCAGAAACCGTGGCGGTGCAGCGGTGCTTCATCTTCATCATCATTCCCGCGAAAACCTTCAATCATCATTCGGCCTCCGAGAAACACCAGCAGGACGAACGCAATCCAGTGGTTCCACTCCAGCACGAACTGGCTGGCGAGCATGCCCAAACCCCAGCCGATGAGCGGCGTCAGCGTTTCGATGGCACCAAAGATCAGACCGGTGCGCAGAGCTTCTGTGAATTTAGGTTTGTGGAGCGTGGCGCCTTTGCCGATGGAGGCGGCAAATGCATCCATAGACATGCCAAAAGCGAGAAGGATCGTAGCGGAGATGTTCATAAGAGCGTCCAGACCGGGGATATCCATATGACACATCACTGCCCCCAGTAAACAGCAGTTGATGTATCTATGGTCTCGCCTGATCTCTTTTGCACTGTAAGCGTGCTGAAAGCGATCCGTACGCGCCACGTTTTTCAACGAGTATGTTGACGCGTACATTTCCTGCGTGCAGGAAATCGGCTACTCCCCAACGACGGGCGCAACCTTAACATATTTTGAGAATATAAAACAACAACGAGCAAGGCTTAATTTATCTGCGTCTTTGATAACGATTTTCATTTAGGTTTATGCGTGAAAATATCGTTAATAAATATAAGTCAAAGACGAGAGAAGATATAGCAACGGCTATATTGTTTGCG
Organism: Enterobacter bugandensis; assembly: GCF_900324475.1. Lineage (NCBI taxonomy): Bacteria > Pseudomonadati > Pseudomonadota > Gammaproteobacteria > Enterobacterales > Enterobacteriaceae > Enterobacter > Enterobacter bugandensis. The sequence goes on along the minus strand of NZ_LT992502.1, from coordinate 2,845,976 downwards.
AAAGAATATCACAATATATAGCCGAGGTTATAATGTTAACTTATTGAGTTTTAACGAGTAATGTGTAGATTTTCTCAAGGTCATCAATATTTTTGACCCGAATGAGCAGGCGGCGCTGTTCTAATTGCATCACTAACACGCCGTCTTCGGATAAATTCATCTCTTTAATGCGGTTATATTCTATCCATACGTTGGCGAAGAAGAATCCCTGTTTTTTAAAAATGAGTTTCGGCGAGCGGATCCAGAACAGGTAAATCGCCATTAATGCCAGCGCACATAATAACCATGTGGTTAATATTGCACCGTGGCTGGTCACGTTATTGTAAATCAGAATGACCACCAGGCCGGCGAAGATAAATGCATCAATGCGTCCACGGCGTAAGAGGGGAAGGGTCAGCAGCGTCTCGCCGTTACGGCGAGGCATAATGAATTCGTCATAGATCGCGTAAGCCAGAAGGGCAACAATAAACAACACCAGTACGATGTCCGTAACAGTCATTCATCCTCCAGATAAAAAGACCGGGGGCAAGCCCCCGGTCGATAACGCAATGTTTTACAGGCCCAGCAGGCCGACAGCGTAGCCCGCGATACCGATGACGAAGAAGCCAACGATGATCCACAGCGGGTTCACTTTCTTACGCAGCAGCCACATACAGGCGAAGGTCAACAGCAGCGGCACCAGGCCAGGCATCAGCTGGTCCAGAATCGTCTGCACGGTGGTGACGCGGGTTTGACCATCCTGACCGGTGATGGTCGAAACCACCAGCGGGATGTTCACGTGCGTCCACTTGTTAACCAGCGCCCCCATCACAAACAGGCCGAGAATTGACGCCCCCTCGGTCAGTTTCTGCAGGAAGCCGCCGCCCATATCCTTAACGATGTCCACGCCCTTACGGTAGCCGTAGGCCACGCCGTAGTAACGGGTCAGCAGACGTACCGCGTTGAACAGGATAAAGAACAGCAGAGGACCGAGCAGGCTGCCGCTCATCGCGATCCCGGCACCCAGCGCCGCGAAGACCGGACGAACAGTACCCCAGAAGATAGGGTCGCCCACGCCGGCCAGTGGACCCATCAGACCGACTTTGATACCGTTGATGGCACCATCGTCAATCTCCGCGCCGTTCGCACGCTGCTCTTCCATCGCCAGCGTCACGCCCAGAACCGGAGCCGCGACGTAAGGATGGGTGTTGAAGAATTCCAGGTGACGCTTAATCGCCTGACGGCGTGCTTCGTTGTTCTCAGGGTAGAGGCGTTTTATCGCCGGCACCATAGAGAAGCAGAAGCCCAGCGCCTGCATACGTTCGAAGTTCCATGAACCCTGAAACAGGTTAGAACGGATGAACACGCCACGAATATCACCCGGAGTGAGTTTTTTCTCGGTGGTAGTTTTTGTCATATCAACCATTTCGCTCACCTGTTAGTCCAGTTCGTTATCGAGATCGTTGTTACCAGCAGCCTGCGCTGGGGCACCCGCAACACGGTTGTATTTCGGGCTGAGCTGGATGTAGAGAATCGCCATCACGGCACCAATCACGCCCAGCGCAACCAGGTTGAAGTTGGTGAATGCTGCGGTGACGAAGCCGAGGTAGAAGAACGGCATCAGGTAGCCCGCGCGCATCATGTTGATGACCATCGCGTAACCTACCACGACGATCATACCGCCCGCGATGTTCAGACCGCTGGTGACCACTTCAGGAATCGCGTTCAGCATGCCCTGAACTTCACTGGTGCCGACAGAGATCGCAACGATAACCGCCGGGATTGCGATACGCATCGCCTGCAGGAACAGGGACGACACGTGGATCCAGGAGAGTGCCGTGAGGTTGCCGTTCTCCGCCGCCTTATCCGCCGCGTGCTGGAAGGCCACGGTGATGGTACGAACGATGATGGTCAGCACCTGGCCTGCTGCGGCCAGAGGAATGGCAAGGGCAATACCTGCACCAATACTCTGATGACCGGCAATAACCAGAACGGTTGAGATGATTGAGGCCAGTGCGGCATCAGGCGCAACGGCGGCACCGATGTTCATCCAGCCCAGGGCGATCATTTCCAGCGTACCACCGATGATGATACCGGTTTTCATATCACCCAGAACGGCACCGATCAACGTACAGGCCACCAGAGGGCGGTGGAACTGAAATTCATCAAGTACGGATTCCATACCCGCAATACACGCGACGATGAACACCAGCACAATCTGAAGAGTGGTAATCTCCATTGTACTTCTCCTATAACATAAGCTTTATGTGAAAAACCGGCGCGGGCTTATTTCCCAACTTTACCGATCAAATCCATCATTTTCAGTTTCTGGTCAGTGGAAACCTTACGGGCTTCCAGCTCAATACCGCGGGCATTCAGCTTGTTGAACGCCTCGATATCTTTCGCATCAACTGAAATCGCGTTGTTGACCTGCGTTTTGCCCTGACGGAAAGCCATACCGCCGATGTTCACGGAGGTGATTTTCACGCCGCCTTCAACAATGCGCTCAACGTCTGTCGGGTTAGTAAACAGGAGCATCACGCGTTCACCCGCATATTTCGGGTTGTTGTAAACGCGGATCATCTTGGCGACATCCACCACGTGCGCGGTAACGCCCGGTGGTGCAACCTGAGTCAGAAGGGTTTTACGGACAGTGTCGGCGGCCACTTCGTCACTGACCACGATGATACGCTGTACGTTGGTCTCTTTGGTCCAGCGAGTCGCAACCTGTCCGTGAATCAGACGGTCATCAATACGCGCCAGGCCGATAACCATGTAATCGTTCGGTCCCATCGGTTTTGCCGGTGCCGCTGCTTTCGGTGCCGCCGCAGCCGGGGCAGGGGCGGGTTTTTCAACCGGCTGAGCCTTCAGGGCTTTCACCCCTTCGCGGCCGGTTTCAACGGCCAGCGCGACCAGCTCATCGAAGCCTGGGTTGTCGTCGCGCGCCATAAAGGTTTCCACCAGCATGGGAATGTTTACCCCGGCGACGACTTCATAATGCTCTTTATCGACGACAATGCGGCTGGCAGCATTAAACGGACTGCCGCCCCATGTATCGACGAGAAACAGCACGCCTTTGCTGGTATCCAGCTTCGCGAGTTGAGCGTTGTACTTCTCAATCAGCGTCTCGGCATTTTCACCGGGAACGAAATCGATCCAGCCGACGTTTTCCTGCTCGCCCAACAGCATCTCTGCCGTTTTGAGTAGCTGCTCAGCAGCCCAACCATGTGTGCCTATGACAATAGCAATGGTCACTTGCTACCTCCTTTTATTATCATTAATACGCCTGCCGGGCAGACGTACTGAGAATCGTATTGGCGAACCGAATCGATTCAGATAAGGGTTAGAGTTCAAAAAACTAAGACTTCCGCGAATTATTTTAGATAGTGAAAAAATAATTTATGTGATGAAGATCCGTAATTTAGCCACGCGTTACAGAATTATCTGTAGCGTATAGCCGCTGTGTTACAGAACTTTGCAAAGGAACGTAAATCTTTGCTAAAAACACAGTCTCTCTGATATGTTTAGCCTCCGTTTACTTGTTCAGGAGTATAGGGCTACAGCCCACTATATGGACCGTCACCGACGTCAGTCATCTACCAGGCCATTCCGCGCCTTTTTCACCGGCGAACCACGCCACGTATCAACTCTGTCTGCCTTTTATTTGCCCACGTTGAGTGGGGCACCGTTTTGTCATTCCTTTAGCAGGAGCTTGTCATGGAATTCTTAATGGACCCGTCAATCTGGGTGGGACTGCTCACGCTGGTCGTACTGGAGATCGTTCTCGGTATTGATAACCTGGTGTTTATCGCCATCCTTGCGGACAAGCTGCCGCCAAAACAGCGTGATAAAGCGCGTCTGATTGGACTCTCGCTGGCGCTGGTCATGCGACTGGGGCTGCTCTCCGTGATCTCGTGGATGGTCACGCTGACCAAACCGCTGTTCTCCGTCATGGATTACACCTTCTCCGGCCGTGATTTGATCATGCTAATCGGGGGGATATTCCTGCTCTTCAAAGCGACAACAGAGCTGCATGAACGGCTGGAGAACCGGCAGCATGATGATGGTCACGGTAAGGGCTACGCCAGCTTCTGGGTCGTGGTGCTGCAAATTGTGGTGCTGGATGCAGTCTTCTCGCTGGATGCGGTGATTACCGCGGTCGGTATGGTGAACCACCTGCCGGTGATGATGGCGGCCGTCGTGATTGCGATGGCGGTGATGCTGCTGGCCTCGAAACCGCTGACGCGCTTCGTCAACCAGCATCCGACGGTGGTCGTGCTCTGTCTGAGCTTCCTGCTGATGATTGGTTTGAGCCTGGTGGCGGAAGGTTTCGGCTTCCATATTCCGAAAGGCTACCTGTACGCCGCGATTGGCTTCTCGATCCTGATCGAACTGTTCAACCAGATTGCGCGCCGTAACTTTATTAAGCAGCAGTCAAATCAGCCGCTGCGCGCCCGTACGGCGGACGCCATTCTGCGCCTGATGGGCGGACGACGTCAGGTGAACGTCCAGTCTGACCCTGAAAACCGTAACCCGGTGCCGGTTCCGGAAGGGGCGTTTGTGGAAGAAGAACGCTACATGATTAACGGCGTGCTCTCCCTGGCCTCCCGCTCGTTGCGCGGCATCATGACGCCGCGCGGGGAAATTAGCTGGGTCGATGCGAACCTGAGCGTTGATGAAATTCGTCAGCAATTGCTCTCATCTCCGCACAGCCTGTTCCCGGTATGCCGCGGTGAGCTGGATGAGATCATCGGCGTGGTTCGGGCGAAAGAGATGCTGGTGGCGCTGGAAGAGGGTGTCAACGTGGAGGCCATTGCAGCTTCGTCGCCGGCGATTGTCGTACCGGAAACGCTGGATCCGATCAACCTGCTGGGCGTATTGCGTCGCGCGCGCGGTAGCTTTGTTATCGTCACCAACGAGTTTGGTGTGGTACAGGGGCTGGTGACGCCGCTGGACGTGCTTGAAGCGATTGCCGGTGAATTCCCGGATGAAGACGAAACGCCTGAGATTGTGGCCGACGGCGAAGGCTGGCTGGTCAAAGGTGCGACCGACCTGCACGCGCTCTCGCATACGCTGGGGTTGGAAAACGTGGTTAACGATGAAGAAGACATCGCAACCGTGGCGGGGCTGGTTATCGCCGTAAACGGTCAGATCCCGCGCGTCGGGGATGTGATCGAGCTTCCTCCATTGCACATCACTATCGTTGAAGCTAACGACTACCGCGTCGATCTGGTCCGCATTGTTAAAGAACAGTCTGCACACGACGAAGACGAATAAGTCTGCTTAACGGGTACGATGTGCCCGTTACGATCTTCTGGCGGGGAAGATTTTCCCGCCAGCCATTGTGGCGTTACTACCGCGCCTGCTTCTCTCTCAACCCGTTCGCTATTTAGCCGCTGCCTGATGCCAGGCCGAGCGCGAGCAGCCGCGACCGTAAAAGTGTAGTGGGGAAAGAAGAAGGAGACGAGAATGAAGGGAGAAATTCGCCCATCCGTTGCGGATGGGCGAAAGAGAGGATTAGTCGCACTGCACCTTAATGGCCAGACCGCCGCGCGACGTTTCACGGTACTTCGCGTTCATGTCTTTGCCGGTTTCGTACATGGTTTCGATAACCTTATCCAGCGACACGCGTGGTTCGCTGGTACGGCGCATCGCCATGCGTGAGGCGTTAATCGCTTTGACGGAGGCAATCGCGTTACGCTCAATGCACGGCACCTGCACCTGGCCTGCGACCGGGTCACAGGTCAGACCGAGGTTATGCTCCATGCCAATTTCAGCCGCCACGCAAACCTGTTCAGGGCTTGCGCCCAGCAGCTCGGCCAGACCAGCCGCCGCCATAGAGCAGGCCACGCCTACTTCACCCTGACAGCCCACTTCAGCGCCTGAAATGGACGCGTTCATCTTGTACAGCGCACCGATAGCGCCTGCCGCGAGAAAATAACGGATATAAATATCCGGCGTCACAGGCTCGATAAAGTGATCGTAGTAGGCCAGCACCGCCGGAACGATCCCGCACGCGCCGTTGGTTGGCGCGGTCACCACGCGCCCCCCCGCGGCGTTCTCTTCGTTCACCGCCAGAGCAAACATGTTCACCCAGTCAACTACGTTCATCGGGTCGTTAGAGAATTTGTCCGTGGTCACCAGCATACGGCGCAGGGCAGAGGCACGACGCGGCACGCGCAGTGGCCCTGGCAGTACGCCTTCGGTGTTCATCCCGCGATCGATACAGGCGCGCATGGTTTGCCACACGTTGGCAAAATAGTCTTCGATCTCTTTTTTGCTGTGCAGCGCCAGCTCGTTCTGCATCACCATGCCGGACAGCGACAAACCGGTCTCTTTGCAGTAGCCCAGCATCTCGGTGGCCGATTTGAACGGATAGGGCACGTTCACGTCGCCCGCGCTCTCTTTACCGAAATGCTCTTCGTCAACGATGAAGCCACCGCCGATGGAGTAGTAGGTTTTGCTGTAGATCTCTTTTTCGCCGCTCCAGGCGTGGATAGTCATGCCGTTTTCATGCAGCGGCAGGTTGTCGCTGCGAAAACGCATGCCGTCATCCTGCGGGAAATCCACTTCGTGCTGACCGTTAGCCAGCAGCAGGCGACCGCGCGCTTCCACGTCGCGGATGAATGCCGGGATGGCATCAATATCAACAGTGTCCGGCATATTGCCCGCCAGACCCATAATAATGGCGATATCGGTGTGGTGGCCTTTACCCGTTAATGACAATGAACCGTAAACGTCTACGGCGACACGGGTAACGCTTTCCAGTAATCCTTTTTCGACCAGATCATCGACGAACTGTTTACCGGCCTTCATCGGCCCTACAGTGTGGGAAGAAGAAGGACCAATCCCCACTTTGAACATGTCGAATATACTAATCACTTTCACACTCCTGACAGGGTTACCGGGGTTCCAGTAACGATGTTATAACTGCGCATAGTGTAAGAGGGAACACCAACCTCGGCTTAACTATTCACATGAATTAAACTAATGGTTAACGATGGGTTTTGCTAATAGCGCGACGCGGATCGCAAACCTGCAAAAAAGGCTGGAATGTAAAGTATAGTCAAGGCTTCAGGCCGATTTGTAGCGCCAGTTCACGAATGATGCCCGCCGTCATGCCCCAGACAAAATAATGCTGATACCAGGACAACCAGACCCGATGGTCATGCCCCCGACGATGGATATCCAGCGGATGGTAGCGGCTTAGCCGGAGCGCCTCTTCAAGCGGCATCTCAAACACCGCAGAGACTTCGTCGACGCTGGCATGATACTGAAGATTGGGGGGGATAATGCCTACTACCGGGGTGACCTGAAAGCCGGTCACGCTGTCGACGGGCGGCAGCACGCCGATGACTTCCACCGCGTCAGGCGGGATCGCCACCTCCTCCTGCGCTTCCCGCAGCGCGGCGGCAATCAGCGACGCATCGGTGCTGTCCACCGCCCCTCCCGGAAAGGCCACCTGACCGGCGTGTTTGCGCATATGCGGCGAACGCTGCGTAAGCAGCAGGCCCGGCTGTTCCCGGCGCACCACTGGGATCAGCACCGCCGCCTGACGCTTATTCAGCGTGGCGCGGTTGACCTGCGGCCGTAGCAGCTGAAAGCGCGACAGAAAATCATCCAGCGTCAGGTTCTCTTTCTCCACCGTTAGTTCTCCAGTTGCTTCAGGATGCGGTTCACCTTATCAAAGGTTTCCTGATATTCCGCCTCGACCTGGCTGTCCGCCACAATGCCGCCGCCCGCAGAACAGTACAGATTGCCGCCGCAGGCCGTCAGCGTGCGAATGGTAATGCTGGTATCCATGGTGCCGCACAGGCTGATATAGCCGATGCTGCCGCACCAGGCGTTGCGGCGGTGCGGTTCCAGTTCGTCGATGATTTCCATGGCGCGAATTTTTGGCGCACCGGTGATGGAGCCGCCCGGGAACGCGGCCCGGAGCAGATCGCAGGCGGTGCGAGAGGCGGGCAGACGCGCGGTGATGGTGCTGACCAGATGATGCACTGCCGGGAAAGGCTCGACGACGAACAGCTCCGGCACGCGCACGCTGCCTGGTTCGGCGACCCGGCCAATATCGTTACGCATCAGGTCGACAATCATCAGGTTTTCGGCGCGATCCTTCGGTGACCCGGCGAGTTTCTCCGCCTGCTGGCGATCGGCGTCCGGATCGGCAAGGCGCGGCAGCGTGCCTTTAATCGGGCGGGTCTGAATCGTCCCTTCCGCCAGATGGATAAAACGCTCCGGCGACAGGCTGAGGATGGCCCCCTGTTCCAGACGTACGAACGCGCTGAACGGAGCCCTGTTGCTGGCATTGAGACGGGTAAACGCCTGCCACTCGTCCCCCTGGTATGCTGCCTGGAAACGCTGGGCAAGGTTAACCTGATAGCAGTCGCCGCTTTGCAGATAGGCCTGCACGCGGGAGAATTTTTCCGCGTATTCCGGCGCGGTCATGTTCGAGCGCCAGCCGGAGGTCAGGGTGAACGCCTCAGCTGGAGCAGGCTGCTGTGCCTCAAGCCAGGCCAGACGCGCCTGCACGTCATCATGGCTCAGCAGGGAGACCCTTTTTTTCTGGTGGTCCACAATCAACGCCCAGTCATACAGCCCCACGGCCATGTCCGGCAGGGCAATATCCGCCTGCGCATGCTCGGGCAGCATCTCGAAGCGGCGACCCAAATCGTAGCCAAACAGGCCCAGCGCGCCGCCCTGGAAGGGCAGGTCCAGGTTAGGGGTAGCGGATAAGCCCAGCGCGTTGATTTCCTGCTGAAGCTGCATCAGCGGATCGTCCGTCGTCGACAGATCGTCGGTCGTCAGCGTTTTCAGGGGATCGGCCACCAGAATATCGAAGCGGCTGTACGGGTGATCCGCATGGCCGGAGTGCAGCAGCATAGCAAAAGGAAGATGGCTCAGACGGGCAAACCAGAACTCAGCGGCGTCAGCGCGCCAGGGTAAGGTAACAACAGTGGGGAAGCGCATGTTCATGTATGGCATACTACCGGGCAGCGTGAAATAATTAGCGCGAATAATTTAGCAGGAGTTGACGATGTTTGCAGGTTTACCTTCTCTGAGCCATGAACAGCAGCAGAAAGCGGTTGAGCGAATTCAGGAACTGATGTCCCAGGGGATGAGCAGCGGACAGGCGATTTCCCAGGTGGCGGAGGAGCTGCGCGCCACCCATACCGGCGAGCGGATCGTGGCGCGTTTTGAGGATGAAGATGAAGAGTAATCGGGCTTAAACCGCCGCGATAATCTTGATCTCAACCTTGTATTCCGGTTTCATCAGCGTGGCCTGTACGGTGCAGCGTACAGGCGCGTGACCCGCTACCACCCACGCATCCCAGGCTTTGTTCATCGCCGCGAAATCGTCTTTATTTGCCAGGAAAATGGTCGCATCCAGAATGCGGGATTTATCGCTGCCCTGTTTTTCCAGCACCGCGTCAATCTGCGCCAGGGTATTCGCCGTCTGTTCGAACGCATCCGCGTCCAGATTTGACGGTACACCGGTGTAATACAGCGTCTGGTTATGGATCACCACATCAGACCAGCGGGCTTCGGCATCAATGCGCACAATTGTCATAAACGTTTCCTCGTTATTTTTCGTCGTCAGGCGGCAAGACTGCCATATTGTTCTGCCGTCGTCACTATTTGGGGTGGCACAGGAGAAGATGGGCTGACATAATCCCTGTGCAAAAATACAGTGAGAGAGCAACGTGGCAGACGATTTTTCCCCTGAAGGTCAATTAGCGCAGGCGATCCCCGGCTTCAAGCCCCGTGAGCCTCAGCGACAGATGGCGCACGCCGTTGCCCGCGCCATTGATAAGGCCCAGCCGCTGGTGGTTGAAGCCGGAACCGGCACGGGTAAGACCTATGCTTACCTTGCGCCGGCGCTGCGGGCGAAAAAGAAAGTGATAATTTCCACCGGATCGAAAGCGCTGCAGGATCAGCTCTACAGCCGCGATCTGCCTACCGTAGCAAAAGCGCTGAAATATAAAGGCCGTCTGGCCCTGCTGAAGGGGCGCTCCAACTATCTCTGCCTGGAACGTCTTGAACAGCAGGCGCTGGCGGGCGGCGATCTGCCGGTACAAACCCTGAGCGACGTCATTATCCTGCGCGCCTGGGCGAACCAGACCGAAGAGGGCGATATCAGCACCTGCGCGAGCGTGCCGGAAGATTCCCCGGCCTGGCCGCTGGTGACCAGCACCAACGATAACTGCCTCGGTAGCGACTGCCCGCTGTATAAAGACTGTTTTGTGGTGAAAGCGCGCAAAACAGCGATGGACGCAGACGTGGTGGTGGTGAACCACCACCTGTTCCTCGCGGACATGGTGGTTAAGGACAGCGGTTTCGGCGAGCTTATCCCGGAGGCGGACGTGATGATCTTCGATGAAGCCCATCAGTTGCCGGATATCGCCAGCCAGTATTTCGGCCAGTCGCTCTCCAGCCGCCAGCTACAGGATCTGGCGAAAGATTTTACCATTGCCTACCGGACCGAACTCAAAGATACCCAGCAGCTGCAGAAGTGTGCCGACCGTCTGGCGCAAAGCGCGCAGGATTTCCGCTTACAGCTTGGCGAGCCGGGCTATCGCGGCAACCTGCGCGAACTGCTGGCGGACAAAAATATCCAGCGCGCGCTGCTGCTGCTCGATGATGCACTTGAGCTCTGCTACGACGTGGCGAAGCTGTCCCTCGGACGCTCCGCGCTGCTTGACGCCGCCTTCGAGCGCGCCACGCTTTATCGCGGGCGGCTGAAACGGCTAAAAGAGATCAACCAGCCGGGGTACAGCTACTGGTATGAATGCACCTCACGCCACTTTACCCTCGCGCTCACGCCGCTGACGGTGGCCGATAAATTCAAAGAGGTGATGGCGCAGAAGCCGGGAAGCTGGATCTTCACTTCCGCAACCCTGTCTGTAAATGACGATCTGCACCACTTCACCGAGCGCCTCGGTATTGAGCAGGCGGAATCACTGCTGCTGCCCAGCCCGTTTGATTACGAAAAGCAGGCGCTGCTCTGCGTGCCACGCAATCTCCCGCTGCCGAACCAGCCGGGGGCGGCGCGGCATCTCGCAGCGATGCTCAAGCCGATGATAGAGGCCAACAACGGGCGCTGCTTTATGCTCTGCACCTCACACGCCATGATGCGCGATCTCGCCGAGCAGTTTCGCGCCACCATGACCCTCCCGGTGCTGCTGCAGGGGGAAACCAGTAAAGGCCAGCTGCTCCAGCAGTTTGTCAGCGCCGGTAACGCCCTGCTGGTGGCAACCAGCAGCTTCTGGGAAGGGGTGGACGTGCGCGGCGACACGCTCTCGCTGGTGATCATCGATAAGCTGCCGTTCACGTCGCCGGACGATCCGCTGCTCAAGGCGCGGATGGAAGACTGCCGCCTGCGCGGCGGCGATCCGTTCGACGACGTCCAACTACCGGACGCGGTCATCACGCTTAAGCAGGGGGTAGGACGCCTGATCCGTGACGTCACCGACCGCGGCGTGCTGGTGATCTGCGATAACCGCCTGGTGATGCGTCCTTACGGCGCAACCTTCCTCGCCAGCCTGCCGCCCGCCCCGCGTACGCGGGACATTAAACGCGCGGTGCGTTTCCTGGCAAACCCAACGGCGGAGTAATTCGCTCCGGAGTATGCTAAGATGCGCGCCATTTTGTGACTGACCCTTGCGAGAGCGCGACGACTGATGCGAATTCTGGCTATTGATACCGCGACAGAGGCTTGCTCTGTTGCTCTGTTAAACGACGGTGCTGTTTCTGCTCATTTCGAAGAGTGCCCTCGGGAACACACCCAGCGTATTCTGCCCCTGGTAAAAGCCATTTTAACCCAGGGCAACACCACCTTAACCGACCTCGACGCGCTGGCCTTTGGCCGCGGCCCCGGCAGCTTTACGGGCGTGCGCATTGGGATTGGCATCGCGCAGGGGCTGGCGCTGGGCGCTGACCTGCCGATGATCGGCGTCTCTACGCTTGCGACGATGGCGGAGGGAGCCTGGCGCATGACGGGCGCGACCCGCGTGCTCGCCGCTATTGACGCTCGCATGGGTGAAGTTTACTGGGCGGAATATACCCGCGATGAAAACGGCGTCTGGCACGGCGAAGAGACGGAAGCAGTGCTTAAGCCTGAAGCCGTTACTGAGCGCCTGAAGCAGCTGTCCGGCGAGTGGGCGACGGTCGGCACGGGCTGGCCGGCGTGGCCAGAGATGGCGAGCGGCACCGGCGTGACGCTGGTGGACGGCAACATTCTCCTGCCTGCGGCAGAAGATATGCTCCCGATTGCCCGTCAACTGCTTGCAGCAGGAAAAACCGTTGCCGTTGAGCATGCGGAGCCGGTTTATTTGCGAAACACCGTCGCGTGGAAGAAACTTCCGGGCCGCGAATGAATCTCAGTAACAGGAACTGAGAAAAAGGAGTCGCATCATGGCGGTTCAGACTAAAGTAGTACGCCTTTTTATGGCAGGCGCGGTTGCCATAGCACTGAGCGGTTGCGTAACCGTACCTGATGCGATCAAGGGCAGCAGCCCGACGCCACAGCAGGATCTGGTTCGGGTAATGAATGCGCCCGAGCTTTACGTCGGCCAGGAAGCCCGCTTCGGTGGGAAAGTGATCGACGTGCAGAACCTGCAGGGGAAAACCCGTCTGGAAATAGCCACGGTACCGCTCGACAGCGGCGCGCGTCCCGTACTCGGTGAAGCCTCTCGCGGGCGTATCTATGCCGACGTTAGTGGTTTCCTCGACCCGGTCGATTTTCGCGGACAGCTGGTAACCGTTGTCGGGCCGATTACCGGTTCGGTGCAGGGCAAAATCGGCAACACGCCGTATAAATTTATGACCATGCAGGTGAACGGCTATAAGCGCTGGCGTATCGCCCAGCAGGTGGTGATGCCGCCTCAGCCAATCGACCCATGGATGTGGGGTCCACATCCTTATCGTTACGGTTATCCGGGATGGGGCTGGTATAACCCGGGCCCTGCACAGGTGCAAACGATCGTAACTGAGTAACTTACTGTTATTGTTAAGAAAGAGACAGCGGCTCAGCCGCTGTCTCTGTTTTTTTACGGATAAAACGAAAAAAAAGAGTGACGCGCTTCGCAACCTGCAATCTGAACAATTAATAAACTGGTACGCTGAGTTAATATAATGTTAACAAACTGTTTATTATCGGGGCTGTGATGACGACGAACACTCATTTCAGAGGTGATGCATTGCAAAAGGTTTGGCTTAACCGTTATCCCGCAGATGTGCCTGCGGAGATCAATCCTGACCGTTATCAATCCCTGGTGGAATTATTTGAGCACTCGGTAAGACGTTACGCAGACCAGCCCGCTTTTGTGAATATGGGCGAGGTGATGACGTTCCGTAAGCTTGAGGAGCGTAGCCGGGCGTTTGCGGCTTATCTGCAGGAAGGACTTGGGCTGCAAAAAGGGGATCGCGTCGCGCTGATGATGCCGAACCTGCTGCAATACCCGGTGGCGCTGTTTGGCATCCTGCGTGCCGGGATGATTGTGGTCAACGTTAACCCGCTTTACACGCCGCGCGAGCTGGAACATCAGCTGAACGACAGCGGGGCGGTGGCGATTGTCATTGTTTCTAACTTTGCCCATACCCTGGAAAAAGTGGTCGACAAAACCCAGGTGAAGCACGTCATCCTGACGCGCATGGGCGATCAGCTTTCCACCGCCAAAGGGACGCTGGTCAACTTTGTCGTTAAATACGTCAAACGTCTGGTACCAAAATACCACCTGCCGGATGCTATCTCCTTCCGCCGCGCGCTGCATGCGGGCTATCGCATGCAGTACGTCAAGCCTGAAGTCGTCTCCGAAGACCTGGCCTTCCTGCAATACACGGGCGGCACCACCGGCGTGGCCAAAGGGGCGATGCTGACCCACCGCAACATGCTGGCGAACCTTGAGCAGGTCAATGCCACCTACGGGCCGCTGCTGCATCCGGGTAAAGAGCTGGTAATCACCGCGCTGCCGCTGTATCACATCTTCGCGCTGACCATGAACTGCCTGCTGTTTATCGAGCTGGGCGGGCAAAACGTATTGATCACCAACCCGCGCGATATCCCGGGTCTGGTGAAAGAGCTGGCAAAATACCCGTTTACCGCCATGACCGGGGTGAACACCCTGTTTAACGCGCTGCTCAACAACAAAGAGTTCCAGCAGCTTGATTTCTCCACGCTGCATCTCTCCGCGGGCGGCGGCATGCCGGTTCAGCAGGCGGTGGCCGAGCGCTGGGTGAAGCTAACCGGGCAATATCTGCTGGAAGGCTACGGCCTGACGGAATGTGCCCCGCTGGTGAGCGTCAACCCGCACGATATCGACTACCACAGCGGCAGCATCGGCCTGCCGGTCCCGTCGACGGAAGCAAAGCTGGTGGATGATGAGGATAACGAAGTGCCTCACGGCGAGCCGGGCGAGCTGTGCGTCAGAGGGCCGCAGGTGATGCTGGGTTACTGGCAGCGTCCTGATGCGACCGACGAAATCATTAAAGACGGCTGGCTTCACACCGGCGATATTGCGGTGATGGATGACGAAGGCTTCCTGCGCATCGTCGATCGCAAAAAAGATATGATCCTGGTCTCCGGCTTCAACGTCTATCCGAACGAAATCGAAGACGTGGTGATGCAGCACAGCGGCGTGCTGGAAGTGGCGGCGGTGGGCGTTCCTTCCGGCAGCAGCGGTGAAGCTGTGAAGATATTTGTGGTCAAGAAAGATCCTTCTCTTACCGAGGAAGCGCTGATAACGTTTTGTCGCCGTCAGCTGACGGGCTATAAAGTGCCGAAGCTGGTGGAATTCCGCGATGAGTTGCCGAAATCCAACGTCGGGAAGATATTACGACGAGAATTACGTGACGAAGCCCGTGCCAAAGTAGACAATAAGGCCTGAGCTTCACGTTAATCGCCCAGACGCCGGTTAAGCCGGCGTTTTTTATGGGCGCAAACAAAAGAGAATCCGATTTGAATTACCAGATGATCACGACCAACGACGAGCTGGCTTCGCTGTGCGAAGTGACGCGCGACTTTCCTGCCATCGCTCTGGATACCGAGTTTGTCCGTACTCGCACCTATTATCCACAGCTGGGTTTGATACAGATGTACGACGGTAAGCACGTCTCGCTGATCGACCCGCTCGGCATTACCGACTGGGCGCCGATGCGTGACCTGCTGCTGGATACTGCGGTAACGAAATATCTGCACGCGGGCAGTGAAGATCTGGAAGTCTTTCTTAACACCTTTGGCATCATGCCTGAGCCGCTGATTGATACGCAGATCCTCGCGGCGTTCAGCGGTCGTCCGCTATCGTGGGGCTTTGCCGCCATGGTGGAGGAGTACACGGGCCTGACGCTGGATAAAAGTGAATCCCGTACCGACTGGCTGGCCCGTCCGCTTACCGAGCGTCAGCTGGAATATGCGGCGGCAGACGTGTTTTACCTGTTGCCGATTGCTGGACAGCTGATGAAAGAGGCGGAAGCCTCCGGCTGGCTCTCTGCCGCGCTGGACGAGTGCCGTATGACGCAGCAGCGTCGCCAGGAAGTGGTTGACCCGAAAGAGGCCTGGCGTGATATCACCAACGCCTGGCAGCTTCGCACGCGTCAGCTGGCCTGCCTGCAGCTGTTAGCGGACTGGCGTTTGCGTAAAGCGCGTGAGCGCGATTTGGCCGTGAATTTTGTGGTGCGTGAAGAGCATCTCTGGGCGGTCGCGCGCTATATGCCGGGCAGCCTGGGCGAGCTGGACAGCATTGGCCTTTCCGGCAGCGAGATCCGTTTCCATGGTAAAACCCTGCTGGCGCTGGTCGCCAAAGCGCAGGCGCTGCCGGAGGATGCACTGCCTGAGACGCTGCTGAATCTCATGGATATGCCGGGCTATCGTAAAGCATTTAAGGATATCAAAGCGCTGGTGCAGGATGTCGCAACGGAAAGCAAGCTGAGCGCTGAACTGCTGGCGTCACGCAGACAGATTAACCAGCTGCTGAACTGGCACTGGAAGCTGAAACCGCAGAATGGCGTGCCGGAACTGATGGCTGGCTGGCGCGGGGTATTGATGGCCGATCGCCTGAATACCTTGCTGGAAGGTTATCCGCGATAAAAAATATGCCGGGCGATATACCCGGCATATTCTCCCCGGTAGCGCTGCGCTTACAGGGGCTACGACACCAGGAACCTACGGACGCGACTCTTCCGCTTCCGGAAGCGTTACGTTCAGCTCCAGAATCGAAATATCCCCGTCTTTTTGCTCCAGCTGTACGGTGACCATCTCCGGGTCAATCTGCACATACTTACAGATCACTTCCAGGATGTCCTTGCGCAGCTGCGGCAGGTAGTGAGGCTCGGCGTCGCTACGACGACGCTCCGCAACGATAATTTGCAGGCGTTCTTTTGCGATGTTGGCGGTGCTTTTTTTCCGCGAGAGAAAAAAGTCCAGTAATGCCATAACTTATCCTCCGAACAGGCGTTTGAGGAAACCTTTCTTCTCTTCTTCAATGAAGCGGAAAGGACGTTCTTCTCCCAGCAGACGGTCAACGGTATCGGCGTAAGCTTTACCTGCATCTGCCGTTGTATCAAGGATCACGGGCTCGCCCTGGTTAGAGGCGCGTAACACGGACTGGTCTTCCGGGATAACGCCAACCAGTTTAATGCGCAGGATCTCCAGCACGTCTTCCATGCTCAGCATGTCACCTTTGTTTACGCGACCCGGGTTATAGCGGGTCAGCAGCAGGTGCTCTTTGATCGGATCCTGGCCATTTTCCGCACGGCGGGATTTGGAGGCCAGAATACCGAGAATACGGTCGGAGTCACGCACGGAGGAGACTTCCGGGTTGGTGGTGATGATCGCTTCATCAGCAAAGTAGAGCGCCATCAGGGCACCGGTTTCGATGCCGGCAGGGGAGTCACAGACGATGAAGTCGAACTCCATTTTTTTCAGCTCGTCGAGCACCTTTTCCACGCCTTCACGGGTCAGGGCATCTTTATCACGCGTCTGAGAAGCCGGAAGAATGAAGAGGTTCTCGGTGCGCTTGTCTTTAATCAGCGCCTGGTTCAGCGTGGCATCGCCCTGAATGACGTTCACGAAGTCATATACGACGCGACGCTCACATCCCATGATGAGGTCGAGGTTACGCAGACCGATATCGAAGTCGATAACGACGGTTTTCTTTCCCTTCTGGGCCAAACCAGTAGCGATGGCCGCGCTGGAGGTGGTCTTGCCAACGCCTCCTTTACCCGAAGTAACAACAATAATGCGTGCCATAGAAATTCCTTGTTAAAAAGGGATTAATTCAACGGTTGAACGGTCAACGCGTCGTCTGCCAGAAGCAGGCGAGCCGCTTTGCCATAAAATTCGGCTGGGATCTTGTCGCTCAGCCAATATTCACCTGCGATGGACACCAGTTCCGCCGTCAGGTGAGTACAAAATATTTGCGCGTCCCGATCGCCACTTGCGCCCGCGAGCGCACGTCCACGCATCATACCGTAAACGTGAATATTGCCATCTGCAATAAGCTCTGCGCCAGCGCTGACGTGGCTTGTAACAATTAGATCACAGTTTGGCGCATAAATGCGCTGACCGGAACGAACCGGCACATCAATCATTCGCGTTTTTGTGAGAGCGGTAACGTTTTGCGCCGCAGGAGGGGGCGTTTGTACGGCAGCGGGTGCTGCACGTGGGGTTTTTTCTTTGCCTTCATTAAGAAGAGGCAGCCCCGCACGGTCGATTTCCGCTTTCAACTCGGGATCTTTGCAGCCGCTGATGCCGACAATACGCAGCCCGGTAGAGGAGACCGCCTGCTGGAGACGTGTCCAGTTAACCGGTGCCTCAAGACCGCTGACGTTGATGACGACGGGGGCGTGCTTCAGAAAGGCGGGAGCCTGGGCGATTTTGTCTTCTAACGCCTGACGAATAACCTCGGGTTTTGCATCATGCAAATGAACCACTGATAAGGTGAAGCTACTGCCTTTAAGCTCGATGGGCGTGTTTGACATCCTGGCCTTACTCAATTTGCTATTAACCGCAACCATTCGCTGCGATATTCCGAAGAGTATCAGGCATGTTATAGTCAGGAGTATATTGAGGCAAGCAACCACCCATTAATTCAGAGTAAAAACATGTTTTGTGTGATCTACAGAAGTACAAGCCGTGACCAGACCTATCTTTATGTCGAAAAGAAAGACGATTTTTCACGCGTGCCGGAAGAATTAATGAAGAACTTTGGCCGACCACAGCTGGCGATGCTGCTGCCGCTGGACGGCCGTAAGAAACTGGTGAATGCCGATCTGGAAAAAGTGAAAACGGCATTAGCCGAGCAGGGCTATTATTTACAGCTTCCACCGCCGCCTGAGAATTTATTAAAACAGCACCTCGAGGCGTCCGGGAAAAAATAGCCTCAGCTGTTTTCGGGCATAACACATCAACCGATTAGGGGTCGAGCATGTATCAACATCATAACTGGCAAGGTGCATTACTGGATTATCCCGTCAGCAAAGTGGTCTGCGTGGGCAGCAACTATGCGAAGCATATTCAGGAGATGGGCAGCGCAACCCCAGAAGAGCCGGTCCTGTTTATTAAGCCCGAGACGGCGCTATGCGACATCCGCCAGCCGCTGGCGCTGCCGCAGGGGCTGGGGTCGGTACATCACGAAGTAGAGCTTGCCGTGCTGATCGGCGCCACGCTGCGCCAGGCTTCCGAAGAGCATGTCGAGAAAGCGATTGCCGGCTACGGCGTGGCGCTGGATCTGACCCTGCGCGACGTGCAGGGCAAAATGAAGAAGGCAGGGCAGCCGTGGGAAAAAGCCAAAGGCTTTGATAACGCATGTCCGATTTCAGGGTTTGTTCCGGTGAATGAATTTACCAACGATCCGCAGGACACTCCGCTCAGCATGAAGGTTAACGGCGAAATCCGCCAGCAGGGCACCACGGCAGATATGATCCACAAGATTGTGCCGCTGATCGCCTACATGAGCCGTTTCTTCACCCTGAAGCCGGGCGATGTGATCCTCACCGGCACGCCGGAAGGTGTGGGCCCGCTCGCCAGCGGCGATGAGCTTGAGGTCGGTTTTAACGGCCTGTCGCTAAAAACCCGCGTGCTGTAACCGCATCTTGCCGCCTGCAAAGGGCGGCAAAACTTGCAACCACGTGCCAGACTCGTTATAAGGTGCGCTTTCTTTTGACGTGTGGACATCCTGATGAACGACATTCCTTTCTGGCAAAGCAAAACTCTTGACCAAATGACCGACGCGGAGTGGGAATCGTTGTGCGACGGCTGCGGGCAGTGCTGCCTGCACAAGCTGATGGATGAAGACTCCGATGAGATCTATTTCACCAACGTCGCCTGCAGGCAGCTGAACATTAAAACCTGCCAGTGCCGCAACTACGAACGCCGCTTCGAGTTCGAGCCGGACTGCATCAAACTCACCCGTGAAAATCTGCCGACTTTTGAGTGGCTGCCGCACACCTGCGCGTATCGCCTGCTGGCGGAAGGGAAAGATCTACCGGCCTGGCATCCTCTGCTGACCGGTTCAAAAGCGGCGATGCACGGCGAGCGTATCTCGGTACGCCACATTGCGGTGAAGGAGTCCGAGGTACGGGACTGGGAAGATCACATCATGAATCACCCTAATCGGTGATAATAAAAAACCCGCCGGGGCGGGTTTTTGCTTTTACCTTCCAAACAAATCGCGTTTCTTCGGTTTGAACGGCTGAGCAATCAGCACCAGCAGCGCCACGACGAAGTAGGCCACAAAAATGCCCACCAGCCACTGCGGCATCTCCAGCGTCAGGAATTCCCACTGACGTACGGAGCAGTCACCGGATGCGACAAACACCTGCGGAAGCCACTTATCCAGCGGCAGCCAGCTCGGGAAGCGGGCGGCGAAATCACAGGTCATAAACGGTGACGGATGCAACTGCATCATGGTGTGCTGCCAGGAAAGCTCAATCCCTTTCCAGGCGCTGTACAGCCAGATGGCAATACCCACATAGCGCAACGGCGTTTTTGGGGCAATTGCGCCCACCAGGCCTGCACCCATAATGCCGAACAGCGCGCAGCGCTCATAGATGCACAGCACGCAGGGCTTGAGTCCCATCACGTGCTGGAACCACAGCGCAACCATTTCCAGCGCAAAGGCGGTCAGGGCCATCAACAACCACGCTCCGCGACCGCGGGAGCACTGGTTTAAAAATCTCAACATAATCATTTCCCTGGAACATGCTTAGAAAGCGCAGTGTAAACGAATTTTAATGCGCCGCAAGTATACCCGCTTGTAGCAGCCATTGCGTACAGGGAACGAGAGTAATTTTGATGCACAGCAAACCAACAACGGTGAGCACCAGCGTGTACGGCAGCGCCA
Source organism: Enterobacter bugandensis (assembly GCF_900324475.1). Classification (NCBI taxonomy): domain Bacteria; kingdom Pseudomonadati; phylum Pseudomonadota; class Gammaproteobacteria; order Enterobacterales; family Enterobacteriaceae; genus Enterobacter; species Enterobacter bugandensis. The sequence goes on along the minus strand of NZ_LT992502.1, from coordinate 2,825,658 downwards.
TCCAGACCATTCTTCCATAAGAAAGTCGTATGAGCGGCGCCAGCGCCGAGGTCAGGAGGAAGAGAAATGCCGCCTGGCCGTTCGGTGTTGCAACGGAGGGCAGGTTTGTTCCGGTGTTGATGGCCACCGCCAGCAGGTCGAACTGCCCGGTACTGACGATCCCTTGCTCCATCGCCGCTTTGGCCTCATTGATATACACCGTCCCGACAAAGACGTTATCGGAAATAGAGGACAACAGACCGTTAAATAGATAGAACAGCGTAAGCTGCGAGTCCGGTGAGGCCTGAAGCACAAACGCGATAATCGGTGCGAAAAGGTGTTGGTCAATAATCACCGCCACGACCGCAAAAAAGACCGCCAGCAGCGCGGTAAACGGCAGGGCTTCGGTAAAGGCTTTACCAATAGCATGTTCGTCCGTTACCCCGCTAAAGGTGGTGGCAAGAATAATGACGGAGAGGCCAATCAACCCGACTTCGGCAAGATGCAACGCCAGCGCGGCGATAAGCCAGATGCCGATGATCCCCTGCGCAATCAGACGCAGCGTCTCCTGGCGCGTACGCTGTTTGCGGCTCTGCTCGTCAAATTTATGCAGTTCATTGCGGACCGGTTCAGGCAGCTGTGCGCCGTAGCCGAACAGCCTGAATTTTTCGACCAGAATGCAGGTCGCTAACCCGCAGACCAGCACAGGCACGCTGACGGGGGCCATGCGCAGGAAAAACTCGCCAAAATGCCATTCAGCCGCTTTCGCGATGATCAGGTTTTGCGGCTCGCCCACCATGGTCATCACGCCGCCCAGCGCCGTACCGACCCCTGCGTGCATCATCAGGCTGCGCAGAAACGCGCGGAACTGTTCCAGCACGTCGCGGTTATGCGCCTCGACATGGCTATCGTCCTGTAAATCCTCACTTGGGCGAGAGGAGGCCACGCGGTGATAAATGCCGTAAAATCCGACGGCGACGCTGATCACCACCGCGACAACGGTGAGCGCATCCAGGAAGGCCGACAGAAAGGCGGCGGCAAGGCAAAACGCCAGCGAGAGGAGCGTTTTTGACGTAATGCTCAGCAGCAGGCGGGTAAAGATAAACAGCAGCAGCTGTTTCATAAAGTAGATACCGGCCACCATAAAAATGAGCAGCAGGAGCACTTCCAGATTGGAGGCCAGCTCTGCTTTTACATGCTCTGCGGACGTCATGCCGATGACAACGGCTTCAAATGCCAGCAAACCGCCGGGCAGCAGGGGATAACACTTCAGCGCCATGGCCAGGGTGAAGATAAATTCCGCCACCAGCAGCCACCCGGCGATAAACGGATCCACGCAAAAAATGATGGGATTAACGACCAGGAAAACCAGCAGTATCAGTTTGTACCAGTCAGGAGAATGACCTAAAAAATTGCGCCACAGCGCGCGCCCAAAAGAAATTTCCACAACAGACGTCCTTCCCGTTAAGTAATACAAAACATCAGTATACGCAAAAATCGCGGCCCGGAGGCGGATAAGACCGCATTGTAAATTTCACAAAAATGAAACGGCGATCCCTCTTTTCTCACTTTGCCGCGCTACCTGCCGTTGCACGCCTCTGGTATGATGAGTCCAATTTGCAAAAAGCTGTGTAATGGAAATCTCACTATGGTCATTAAGGCGCAGAGCCCGGCGGGTTTCGCGGAAGAGTACATCATTGAAAGCATCTGGAATAATCGTTTCCCTGCGGGGTCCATTCTTCCGGCTGAACGCGAACTCTCTGAACTGATTGGCGTCACTCGCACCACGCTGCGTGAAGTGCTTCAGCGACTGGCGCGTGATGGATGGTTGACGATCCAGCACGGCAAGCCAACAAAGGTAAACAACTTCTGGGAAACCTCGGGGCTGAACATTCTTGAAACGCTGGCGCGCCTCGACCACGAAAGCGTGCCGCAGCTGATTGATAATCTGCTCTCCGTGCGCACCAACATCGCGACTATTTTTATTCGTACCGCTTTCCGTCAGCATCCTGAAGATGCGCTTGCGGTGCTGGCCAGCGCGAATGAAGTTGAAGATCACGCCGACGCCTTTGCCACCCTCGATTACAACGTGTTTCGCGGCCTGGCGTTTGCCTCCGGCAACCCGGTTTACGGCCTGATCCTCAACGGTATGAAAGGGCTCTATACCCGCATTGGTCGTCACTACTTCGCTAACCCTGAAGCCCGCAGTCTGGCGCTGGGCTTCTACCATAAGCTGAGCAAGCTGTGCACCGAAGGCCTGCACGATCAGGTTTATGAAACCGTACGCCGCTACGGCCACGACTCCGGTGAAATCTGGCACCGTATGCAGAAAACGCTGCCGGGCGATTTAGCGATTCAGAGTCGCTAAATAAAAAACCTCTCAATCGAGAGGTTTTTTTTCGCCCGGTGGCGCTACAGCGTATTCAACCGCGCCGGGCAGCGTTCCAGCAGCTCCACGCTACCGTCCTCATTTTGCTGCTCCAGCTGCACGTCAAAGCCCCACAGGCGGTGCACGTGCTTCAGCACCTCTTTACGTCCTTTATCCAGCGGCGCGCGGTTGTGCGGGATATAGCGCAGCGTCAGGGAGCGGTCGCCGCGCAGGTCCACGTTCCACACCTGAATATTGGGTTCAAGGTTGCTCAGGTTGTACTGGGAGGAGAGGCGCGAGCGGATCTCCCGGTACCCTTCCTCGTTGTGGATCGCGGAGATCTCCAGATAGTTGTTGCGGTCATCGTCCAGCACGGTGAAGAAGCGGAAATCGCGCATGATCTTCGGCGACATGAACTGGCTGATAAAGCTCTCATCCTTAAAGTCGCGCATCGCAAAATGCAGCGTTTCCAGCCAGTCAGAACCGGCGATATCCGGGAACCAGTACTTGTCCTCTTCCGTTGGCGACTGGCAGATGCGCTTAATATCCTGGAACATCGCAAAGCCCAGCGCATACGGGTTAATCCCACTGTACCACGGGCTGTTGTAGGGCGGCTGGAACACCACGTTAGTATGGCTGTGGAGGAATTCCATCATGAACCGCTCGGTGACTTTCCCCTCGTCATACAGATGGTTGAGAATGGTGTAGTGCCAGAATGTTGCCCAGCCTTCGTTCATCACCTGGGTCTGTTTCTGCGGATAGAAATACTGGCTCACCTTACGCACGATACGCAAAATCTCGCGCTGCCACGGCTCCAGCAGCGGGGCGTTCTTCTCCATAAAATAGAGCAGGTTTTCCTGCGGCTCGGACGGATAACGACGCGCTTCGGCAATCGTTTTTTCCTCCTCACGCTTCGGCAGGGTGCGCCACAGCATGTTCACCTGGCTCTGCAGATACTCCTCGCGGCTTTTCTGCCGGGCTTTCTCCTCCTGCAGTGAGATTTTCTGCGGGCGTTTATAGCGGTCCACGCCGTAGTTCATCAGCGCGTGGCAGGAGTCTAGCAGCTTCTCTACCTCGTCCACGCCGTAGCGCTCTTCGCAGTCGGTAATGTATTTACGCGCGAAGATCAGGTAATCGACGATGGAGCTGGCGTCCGTCCAGCTGCGGAACAGATAGTTATTTTTAAAGAAGGAGTTATGGCCATAGCAGGCGTGCGCCATCACCAGCGCCTGCATGGTAATGGTGTTCTCTTCCATCAGATAGGCGATACACGGGTTGGAGTTAATGACGATCTCATACGCCAGCCCCTGCTGGCCGTGCTTGTACAGCCGCTCCGTTTCAATGAATTTTTTACCAAACGACCAGTGCGGATAGTTGATCGGCATCCCGACGCTGGAGTAAGCGTCCATCATCTGCTCGGAGGTAATCACCTCAATCTGATGGGGATAGGTATCCAGGCGATACAGTTTTGCCACCCGGTCGATTTCGGCGAGGTAGACATCCAGCAGCTCGAAGGTCCAGTCGGGTCCATCGCTCAGACGTGTGTTGTCCTTGTTCAGGGAATCAATAGTAGCCATTAGCGCGCCCTCGTTGTGGGTGCTCTCTCTGTCTGGAGAGCCTCCTTTCAAGCATAGATCAACGTGTTAAAAAGCGTGCTGGCGCAGAAATTTTTTCTTTGCGATTTCCCGTTTTTGATACGGCAAAAAAAGCGCACCCATCAGAATTTTATGCTGGTTAAAAATAAAGCTCAGCAGGAGATCCCAAATTACCCCTGTCCCCTGATGCTGGGGGATGTGTGAGGTAAGTCACCATAAAAAAGTCGTATGTTGAATAATATTTTCAACTAGGTTATCAATCTGTAATTAGATGATTGTTCTTTTGCTCATAATGGAGTGGCTATGCGTGTTGTCATACTGGGAAGTGGTGTCGTTGGCGTAACCAGCGCCTGGTATTTAAGTCAGGCGGGACATGAGGTTACCGTTATCGATCGTGAATCCGGCCCGGCGCTTGAAACCAGTGCGGCAAATGCCGGTCAAATCTCTCCTGGCTATGCGGCCCCGTGGGCGGCGCCCGGCGTGCCGCTGAAGGCAATCAAATGGATGTTCCAGCGCCACGCGCCGCTGGCCATCAGCCTTGACGGCACGCAGTTCCAGCTGAAGTGGATGTGGCAGATGCTGCGCAATTGCGACACCCGGCACTACATGGAAAACAAAGGCCGCATGGTGCGTCTGGCGGAATACAGCCGTGACTGCCTCAAAGCCCTGCGCGCGTCGACGGGTATCGAGTACGAAGGCCGTCAGGGCGGCACGCTGCAGCTGTTCCGCACCGAGCAACAGTATGAAAACGCCACCCGCGATATCGCCGTACTGGAAGATGCCGGTGTACCGTATCAACTGCTGGAAGCCAGCCAACTGGGGCAGGTGGAACCCGCGCTGGCCGAAGTGGCCCACAAGCTGACCGGCGGTCTGCGTCTGCCGAATGACGAAACCGGCGACTGTCAGCTCTTTACCCAGCGTCTGGCGCACATGTGCGAGCAGGCAGGGGTAAAATTCCGCTTTAATACCTCCGTCGACAAGCTGCTGTCGGAAGGCGAAAAAATTTACGGCGTGAAGTGCGGCGACGAGGTGATAAAGGCGGATGCCTACGTGATGGCGTTTGGTTCCTACTCCACCGCCATGCTGAAAGGCATCCTCGATATTCCGGTCTACCCGCTCAAGGGCTACTCATTGACTATCCCGGTGAAAGAGGAGAGCGGGGCGCCCGTGTCAACCATCCTGGATGAAACCTACAAAATCGCCATTACCCGCTTCGATAACCGTATTCGCGTCGGCGGCATGGCGGAGATTGTCGGCTTCAACACCGAGCTGCTGCAGCCGCGTCGTGAAACGCTGGAGATGGTGGTGGGCGATCTCTTCCCGCGCGGCGGGTTTGTGGAACAGGCGACGTTCTGGACCGGCCTGCGTCCGATGACCCCGGACGGCACGCCAATCGTGGGCCGCACGCCATACAAAAACCTGTGGACCAATACCGGACACGGCACGCTCGGCTGGACGATGGCCTGCGGCTCGGGCCAGCTGCTGAGCGACCTGATTTCCGGGCGCACGCCGGCAATTCCGTTTGACGATTTAAGTGCTGCGCGCTATCAATCAGGATTTACGCCATCGCGTCCTCAGCACCTGCACGGCGCGCATAATTAAGGAGTTGTCATGTCCCGTCCTGTTCTGGCTCAGCTGGATCTGCAGGCCCTGAAGGAAAACCTGCAAATTGTTCGCCGGGCAGCACCTGGTTCGCGCGTCTGGTCAGTCGTCAAGGCAAACGCCTACGGCCACGGTATTGACCGTATATGGAGCGCGCTCGGCGCGACCGACGGTTTTGCGTTACTCAATCTCGAGGAGGCCATCCTGCTGCGCGAGCGCGGCTGGAAAGGGCCTATTCTGCTGCTGGAGGGGTTCTTCCACGCGGACGATCTGCCGCTGCTGGATAAGTATCGCCTGACCACCAGCGTTCACAGCAACTGGCAGATTAAAGCCATTCAGGATGCGAAGCTCCACGCTCCGCTGGATATTTATATCAAGGTGAACAGCGGCATGAACCGCCTGGGCTTCCAGCCTGAGCGGGTGCATACGGTCTGGCAGCAGCTGCGTGGCCTGAAAAACGTCGGCGAAATGACGCTGATGGCGCATTTTGCCGACGCGGAGAAACCGGACGGCATTGCTGATGCTATGGTCCGCATTGAGCAGGCGGCTGAAGGGCTCGATTGTCCGCGCTCCCTTTCGAATTCGGCGGCGACGCTTTGGCATCCTGAAGCCCACTATAACTGGGTGCGTCCGGGGATCGTTCTGTACGGTGCATCACCCTCAGGCCAGTGGCAGGATATTGCCAACAGCGGCCTGAGGCCGGTCATGACCCTGCGCAGCGAGATCATCGGCGTGCAGACGCTGAAGGCGGGCGACACGGTAGGCTACGGCAGCCGCTTCCGTGCGAAGGGCGAGCAGCGGATTGGCATCGTCGCGGGCGGTTATGCCGACGGCTATCCGCGTATCGCGCCGACCGGCACGCCGGTCTGGGTGGATGGGGTGCGCACGGGCACGGTGGGGACCGTCTCAATGGATATGCTGGCCGTTGACCTGACGCCATGCCCGCAGGCGGGCATCGGTTCACCGGTCGAGCTGTGGGGCAACGAAATCAAAATTGATGACGTGGCGGCCGCGGCGGGAACGGTAGGGTATGAACTGATGTGTGCCCTGGCACCAAGAGTGCCGGTTGTGACGGTGTAACTTGTATCTTTGCCGGGTGACGCGAAGCCGTCACCCGGTAAAAAAAACTACTCCGCGTCCTCTTCCATCGGCCTCAAACCGACCTTCCGCACCGCGTTATCCTCTTTTTCTGCCACCGTCCAGATCATCCCGGCAAACTCCACCTGGTCACCCACAACTGGCGCAGCGCCAAGCCGCTGCTGAATGATTTCGCCCAGCGTTTGCGGGTTATCACCGTCTTCTGCACCTTCATCCAGGCCATAAATGAGCGCCACATCCGCAAATTTGGCGCTGGCTTCCAGAATAAAATCGCCGAAGAAACGCTGGTCCAGCGCCACGGGAGGCGACTGGCTGAACAGCTTGCCCAGCGCGGGCAGGTCGCGCTCGCGGCCAATGACGCACAGAATATCCCCTTCGCGCAGGCGGGTGCTGCCGGTCGGGTGCAGCAGGACATTATCGCGGAACAGGGCGGCAATGCGCGTTTCAGTCGGCATGTGCAAATCGCGCAGCGAGGCTCCCACGCACCATTTATCGGCGCTCAGCTGATAGACGAACTGCTCCCACGGGTTTTCCGGGTGAATATCCAGCCCAACGCGGGAGACCGGCCAGCCTACGGGCGGCACCACCACTTTGGCCTTTTTCGCCGCCCACCCGAGCGACGTGCCCTGGAACAGCAGGGAAATCAGCACCACGAAGAACGCCACGTTGAAGAACAGCCGCGCGTTGTCGAGACCGGCCATCATCGGGAACACCGCAAGGATAATCGGCACCGCGCCGCGCAGGCCGACCCAGCTGATAAAGACGCGCTCGCGCAGGTTAAAGCCGCGAAACGGCAGCAGGCCTGCAAATACGGAGAGCGGACGGGCGAAGAAGATCATCCACGCCGACAGCAGCAGCGCCGGAACGGCGATCGGCAGCAGGTCCGACGGGGTCACCAGCAGGCCCAGCACCAGGAACATGCCGATTTGCGCCAGCCACGCCAGGCCGTCAAAGTTCTGCAAAATAGCATGACGGTTGCGAATAGGGCGGTTGCCCATCAGGAACCCGCAGAGGTAGACGGCGAGAATACCGCTGCCGTCCAGCGCGGTGGTAACGGCAAAAATGAGAATGCCGCCGCTCAGCGCCAGCAGAGGGTAAAGCCCCGAGGGCAGAGAAATGCGGTTGATCGTCTGCTGTAACAGGTATCCCCCCGCCAGGCCGATGACAATCCCCAGCCCGAACTGCTGCAGAATATGCAGGGCAAACATCCAGCTCAGGCCCGTCTCGTGCTGCTGGATCATCTCTATCAGCGTGATGGTCAGGAACACCGCCATCGGATCGTTACTGCCGGATTCAATCTCAAGCGTTGAGCCAACGCGTTCGTTAAGCCCTTTACCCCCAAGCAGGGAAAAGACCGCCGCCGCATCGGTAGAGCCAACGATTGCGCCAATCAGCAAGCCTTCCATCAGATTGAGATTGAAAAGCCATGCGGCCATCATCCCGGTGAGGCCGGAGGTGATCAACACGCCGACGGTCGCCAGCGACAGCGCAGGCCCTAAGGCCACGCGGAAGGAGCTCGCCTGAGTGCGCATCCCGCCGTCGAGCAGGATCACCGCCAGCGCGAGGTTACTCACCATGTAGGCGAAGGGATAGTTATCGAAGGGGATACCGCCGATGCCGTCAACACCGGCCAGCATGCCGATGGCAAGGAAAATAACAAGAATGGGTATGCCAAGACGCGATGAAAATGAACTTAATAAAATACTGCTGGTTACAAGTACAGAACCCAAAATGAAAAGGCTGATTATCGCTGCGGCATCCAATGTTCTCTTTCTCCCACCTCAATGTTAACGCTGTTACTAAAACCCTAACATATTAACAACGGCAACAGCGTTTTATTAAGGGGGTTTTTTATGCTTTTATGACCGGATGACCACCGATCGTTAACCGACTGCCCGAAACATCATGTGTAAGCGTCGCCTGCGCGCCCAGCGCAAGGGTAACGGTCTGCTGCTCATGGCCGAAATCCAGACCGGTGATAACCGGAATATCCAGCCGCGAGCGGATGAAATCGACCATGGTTTCCAGGGAGTAGCCCGCATCATAGTCATTCGGGGCAGAGCCGCTGAAGCTGCCCAGCACGATCGCGGACTGGCTATCGAGAATACCTGCATGATAAAGCTGCAATAACATGCGCTCGACGCGGAACGGATGTTCGTTAATATCCTCCAGCACCAGAATGCCGTCCTTGATTTGCGGCATCCACGGCGTGCCGATGAGCGAGACCAGCATCGCCAGGTTACCGCCCCAGAGCTGGCCCTCACATTCCCAGTGCGGTCCATTGCCTTGCCATTCAACGCTGTAGGTGGGATTGCGCAGCGCGCGCCAGAAATGCTCCACGGTGAACGCGTCCAGTTCCGGCGCGCCGAAGTTACCGGCCAGCATCGGGCCGCTAAACGTGATGACGTTATGCAGCGCCAGAAGACCAAGCTGGATGGCGGTGAAATCGCTGTGTCCGCATATCAGCAGCGGATCCTGCTGCTGGCGCTGCGCCAGGCCCTGCCAGTCAATGCTCTCAAGCAGCCTGCTCGCACCATAGCCGCCGCGCACCGCAAGGACTATTCGGTTTTCGCCCTTCAGGTTCACCAGGCTATTGATATCATTTAGCCTCTGCGCTTCTGTTCCGGCAAAACGCTGCTGGCGGCGGGGGATGATTGTCTGATTTTCTACCTGATGGCCGGATTCCAGTAAGCGCTGAACGCCCCGCTGCGCCGCGTCCTGGTTAATACAGTAGCCCGATGGCGCGATGAGATGAAACTGAGACATGGCAATTCCTTGCTGAATGAGAAACTAATTGTCTATATCATGCCGCGTATACGCCGCCTGCTTCAAGGGCGGCGCACCGCGATGACCGGCTATAAGGATAGATGACGTGAAATTGAGATGGTTTGCTTTTTTGATTGTTTTGCTGGCTGGCTGTAGTTCAAAACATGATTATCAAAACCCGCCCTGGAATCCGGAAGTGCCGGTGAAACGGGCCATGCAGTGGATGCCGATCAGTGAAAAAGCCGGGAAGGCATGGGGCGTCAGCCCGCGGCTGATCACCGCCATTATTGCGGTGGAGTCCGGTGGCAATCCTACGCTTGTCAGCAAATCCAACGCGGTGGGGCTGATGCAGCTGAAAGCCTCTACGGCGGGGAGAGAGGTCTACCGCTATATGGGCTGGAGCGGCCAGCCGTCGACCAGCGAGCTGAAGAACCCGGAACGCAACATTTCTATGGGGACCGCTTACCTGAGCATTCTGGAACACGGCGTGCTGAAGGGCATTGAGGATCCGGAAGTGATGCAATACGCGCTGGTGGTCTCGTACGTAAACGGCGCCGGGGCGCTGCTCAGAACCTTCTCCTCTGACCGCAAAGAGGCGATTGAGGAGATCAACGACATGGACAAAGATGAGTTCGTCGAGCATGTGGCGAAAAATCATCCGGCACCGCAGGCACCTCGCTATATCTGGAAAGTACAGAAAGCGATGGATGCCATGTAATGCCGCAAACGGGCGGCGCTCGCTGCCCGACTTTTCCTACAGAACCTTATTCGCACGTTCCCGTGCTTCCCGTTCCAGCGAATAGATAATGCGCTGCAGCTCGCGCTCCGCGGCGGGCCCGACGTTCAGAAAACGGAAGCTCAGACGCGGCGTGGTAATCGTTTCATTTTTGCTGTCCACCACCGTGCGCTCGCTGATGGCAATCAGCTGTGCATCGAAATAAAAGCGGCCCCAGCCCGCCATATCCAGTTCAATTTGCGTGAACCGCATGCCTTCTACCAGACCCTCCGGCTTCGGGGTATCCATCAGCGCGCCCATTCCGCCCAGCGACAGGTCAAAGAGACGGAAGCGGATCTCTTTTTTGTCCGGCATTTTAGCCTTACAAAAATAGGCAGGATGAAGCGGGGCGCTGATGCGGAAATATTCACGGCGCTGGACAAACCAGAGGTTGCCAGGAAGGAGGGTAACAAAAGCCGGAAGTCCCTGGTATTCGCTCAATTCCAGTCGCGGCAGGACAAATTCCACTTTGGCCCCATGGGTTTCGGCCATGACCACGATATTCTCTGCTTTCAGCGCCGCGCGGTTTTCATACTCCAGGCTGCCCAGGTCAATAACCAGCCTCTCCTGCGAGACGTCAAGGATCTTGCTGATAAACTGATTATTCGACCAACTGATGCGCAGCGGCACTTCGCCTTTTTGCAGGTCGCGTAATACCCCTAATACAGCCAGCGGATTTTGCTTGAGGAACTGCTCACTGTAATGACTCACGCCGGATGGCTCCTTGATTGATGACAGACTGTCTTAGTGTTATCGGCAATCCACCCTCAAACTTAATACAAACCGGTGAGATTTTTTTACCGTTGTCCGCAGGATAAGTCGGTGAGACGAAACTGGTTTTCCGGTGATGACCTATACTTAAGTTAGCTGTGCAGAAGGTTTTCTGCACATGCGTTTAATCTGCAAGAGGGCATTGCTATGGGTATCATCGCCTGGATTATCTTTGGCCTTATTGCCGGCGCTATCGCAAAACTGATCATGCCGGGAAACGATGGCGGCGGCTTTATTTTGACCTGCGTACTCGGGGTCGTTGGTGCGGTTGTAGGCGGCTGGCTGGCGACGATGTTTGGTTTTGGTGGTGACATCAGTGGTTTCGACATGCACAGTTTCCTGGTCGCTGTCGTGGGAGCCATTGTCGTGCTGGGCATATTCAGATTACTGCGACGAGCATAAAATGACAGAACGGCTCTCTGCGGAGGGCCGTTTTTTTTGCCGCCATATTGATTTGCTAATCTAAATGATAATAATTGTCGTTCCGTATTGCATGTAATAACAAGACGACATTATGAACTCCTCACGTTTTACGTTATGCACCCTGGCGGGTGCAGTCACGCTGGCATTGCAGGTCCAGGCTTTCGCCGAAGAATCAACCATTGTCGTCACGGGCTCAGAGCAGGGCAGCGCGCTGCCGGCCTGGACCAACAGCGCCACCAAATCGGCCGTTGCCGAAAGTAAAACGCCGCAGGTTATCAACACGCTCTCTGCGCCGGAGATCGAAAAGCGTCACGCGAACTCCGTGAATGAAATCCTGCGCTATGCCCCAGGCGTCTCAACCGAGGTGCGGGGGAATACCTCCTATATGAGCGAATACAAAATTCGTGGCTTTACCGTTGATCAGGAGTTTTACAACGGGCTGCAGCTACCCTATAACGTCACCGGCAACACCAAGGCGCGCATCGATCCGCTGTTAATAGAGAGCGTCGATATCCTGAAAGGGCCTTCATCGGTGCTTTACGGCGGCGGTTCGCCGGGCGGGCTGGTAAATATTCAAAGCAAAAAGCCGCAGCGGGAAGCCCGAACCGAGGTCGGTTTTAACACCGGGAACCGTAATCTGAAAGAAGGCTACCTCGATTCGACCGGACAAATTGCCGACAGCGACTGGAATTACCGCCTGCTGGGTAAAGCGACGGAGAATGACGATCAGCCGCACACCAGCCGCTATGAAAATTATCTGGTCGCCCCGTCCGTTACATGGCAACCCGACAGTAAAACCCGCCTCACCCTGGATGCGCTGGCGCAAAACTCCCCGAGCCTGACGCCGTCTAACCCGCTGCCGCTCGCTTATCTGCGGTCCAAATATGCCGATCGCCGGGATTACGCCGGAGATGAGTGGAGCGGGTTTAAGCAGCGCCAGTGGATGCTGGGCTACAGCTTCGAACACGAGTTTGACAGCGGCTGGGGCTTTAATCAGAAAGCGCGCTATTTCGACGTCGATACCCACCAGAACAGCGTCTACGCGACGGGAACGGGAAGTGAGGTCTATCAGCTTAACCGCTTTGCCTATACCACCGATGAAGATCTTAAGAGCTTCAACATCGACAACCAGGTGACTAAAACCGTTGCGCTGGGCGACTGGAAACACCATCTGCTGGCCGGGTTTGACTATCAGAGGCTGAACTCCCATTTCCGCTACCGCTACGCGTCGACTACGCCGGGCATGGATATGCGTAATCCGGACTATTCGCAAATCCACGAAAGCGCGCTGGGGCTTTACACCGCCCAGAAAAACCGCCTCAGCTACCAGCAGAACGGGTACTACCTGCAGGATCAGGTGGAATTTGGCGGCTTAAGTCTGTTGGGCAGCCTGCGCTACGACGATTACCGCTCCGTCACCACCGATTACCTGCAAAACGGCGATAAGGCCTGGGTATCGCAGGATCGCGTTACCAAACGCCTGGGGGCGCTTTACGCCTTCGATAACGGTATTTCGCCGTTTATCAGCTATTCAGAGGGTTTTGCACCGGTCTCGCCGCAGGGGACGCTCACGGCGAAAGACGTCAAGCCAACCACCAGCAAGCAGGTGGAAGGCGGGGTAAAATATCTGCTGGCAGAGTACGCCACGACGTTTACCGCCTCGGTGTTTAACATCCGGCAGAAAAACGTCGTCACCTCCGACCCGGGCTTCCTGAACTACCGTCAGACTGGTGAAGTGGAATCCAAAGGCGCGGAGCTCTCCGCCATCAGCCGCCCGACGGACAACCTGACGCTGATTGCCAACTATGCCTACACCCACGTAATTAATACCGAAGATGATAAATACCAGGGCAAGCGTCCCACTCAGGTGCCGGAAAATGCGTTCAACCTGTGGGGGGACTACACCTTCGAGAGCACGCCGCTGAAGGGGCTGATGCTGGGCGCCGGGGCGCGCTATACCGGGCCGATGGAGATTTCACCGTCTAACGATGCGGGTAAGCTGGGGGGCACCACGCAGTACGATCTGGCGGCGTCGTACCGGATGGGCGAAATTCTGCCTTCGCTGGCGGGGCTGACGCTTAAGGCAAGTATGCAGAACATCACCAATAAAGAGACGCTGACCTGCTACGATGCGACTAACTGCTGGATTGGGCGTGACAGGACGTATCAGCTAGGGGCGAGTTACAGCTTCTGAGTCAATCCCTGTGAGTTCAAAATGTAAGCCGGGTAAGGCGTAGCCATCACCCGGCAATACTCCCTTACTGCGCCGCAGCTTTCACCGGCGCAGCCTCATCGTTCGCCGCAGGCTGATTTTCCGGCACGCTGTCGCACGGTTTCTCTTTCGGACAAACCAGATCCAGCATTTTCAGCGTCACGCCGTTACTCCAGCCGAACCCATCCTGGAGCGGATATTCACCGCCGCCACCGCCGGTACCGGTAGAAGAGACATCATATTTCTCCACCAGCTTCTTCTCGCGGTCGTAAGTGTGCTGAACGTTCTTCAGGAAGCGCCAGGTCACGTCCATTGCAACCTTATCCTGCCCATAGTTCTGCAACCCTTCCGTTGCCACCCACTGCAGCGGTGCCCAGCCGTTTGGCGCATCCCACTGCTGGCCGCTGTTGATGGTGGTGGTGGTAATACCGCCCGGCTTCAACAGGCGCGCGGAAGTGGCCGCGGCCACTTTATCGGCGCGATCCTGTGCCGCCGCCTTCACGTAGAGCGGGAAGAGGGCCGCCGCCGTGAGCTGGTTGCGCACCTTCTTACTCTTGAGATCGTAATCGGCGTACCAGCCTCTTTATCGTTCCACAGGTGGCGCTCAATGGCTTTTTGACGCGCGGTTGCTAATGCCTCGTATTTACTCGCCGCCGCGCTGTCGCCCGCCTCCTGGCCTGCTCGCGCGAGCAGTTTTTCCATTTTAAACATCAGGGCGTTAAGATCGACGGGCACAATGCTGGTGGTGCGGATGGTGCCGAGCTTTTGCGGGTCGTCCATCCAGCGGGAGCTAAAGTCCCAGCCCGAGGCCGCTGCGGAGCGCAAATCGCGGTAGATCTCCGTCGCAGGCCGGTTAGGGTTGCTCTTCGCCGTGGTGATATCGTCAAGCCAGGACTCCGGGCGCGGGGTATCGCGATCGTCCCAGTAGCGGTTGAGTACGGAACCGTCATCGAGCTTCACCACGCGCTGGTTAGCCTGCCCAGGCTGAAGGCTTTCTACACCCTTCATCCAGTAGGTGTACTCTTTCTCCATTTGTGGACGGTATTTTTTCAGCGCGTCTTTGTCATGCGTTGCCAGCAGCTCAACCATCAGTGAGAAGAACGGCGGCTGGGAGCGGCTCAGGTAGTAGCTGCGGTTACCGTTGGGGATATGGCCGAAGGTATCAATCTCATACGCAAAGTTATCCACCATATCGCTGATTTTGTCCCAGTGCTCGCTCTCCGCCAGGCCCAGCATGGTGAAATAGCTATCCCAGTAGTAGACCTCGCGGAAGCGCCCGCCGGGCACAACGTAAGGTTTCGGTAACGGCAGCAGGGAATCCCATTTGTTACTGGCTTTATCCGTGGTGCGCGTCAGCACCGGCCAGAGGTCGTCAATGTGCTCACGTAAGCTTTGTCCCGCAGGCGGCACATATTTTTCACCTTCCGCAGGCAGCATGAAGTTCATCTCCACAAAGTGGCGCAGGTCAAAGCTTGTCTGGGTGTGCTGCATCCGGTAATCCGCCAGTATCATCAGCGGGTCGCTTTTGGGAACGGCATCGGCAAAGGTTTTCTGATCGGGAAACAGTTTGGCACTCTGCACGTCGTTAAACAGAGGGCCAAGCAAAATATCGGGTGAATTTTTCTGGTAGGCTGGCTGTTCTTCAGCATAACCCATCGTTGCCACACCGAGCAGCGCGCCTCCCAGCGCGAGGTGCAAAAGAGCAGGGCGTAAAGTACGAGGTCTTATCATCGGTTCGTCTCCTGTATTCCTGAACAGCGTGACCGCTGTTATCAATCACCTGAAAACCTTAGACGAATATTGCCCGCTTCGCGTGTTGAATATCCCATTTTGCGCAGAACCAGACAATTTACCGCTTCGCACGCCCTGTCCGGAAGGATTTGTTGTGCAACAAAAAAAATAATAGAACCCAAAAGGCTATGTAGTCGAAATGGCGATGCTCTCTATTTGCGTATTCACTTTTATAATCAGGATGGATTTTATGAAATTAAAAAAAACGGTAAAACTGATAAGTGCATTTTATTCCGGCGCTTAGACAGCAGCAGGCGGCCGCCGCGCAGGCAGCACCCGCCGTTGTTGTGCAGTCAGAAGAGCCGGTGAGCAAAGCCGAACCGCCAAAGCTGACGCTTTCAGGGTTTGGTGATATTAAATTTTATGGTGACGTGGAGTTTAATATAGATGCCGCCAGTAAAACAGGCAGTCTGACCTCCATTAAGCAAAGCACTAATAGCGACCGGGCGCCGGGATATAAAGAACGCTGGGATATTAACGGGCATAATTTATGAGGTTTTGATGGTTATCGGAAAATGGATAACGGCAATTTTGCCGGATTTTCCGTTCAGCCTCTCGGCGGGAAAATGTATCTCGATGATGCGGTATTCTTCTTCGGTTCTGTGAACGACGGGGAAATTAAAGTCGGACGATCTCTACAGCGACGGCTACGGGTTTACTATGACCTGGGACGGGCTTAAAACCGATCCGGAGAACGGCGTGGTCATGAACCTCAACACCGCTTACCTGGACGCGACGGGCGAGTATGATATTCATACCATCCATACGACGTACCTGATCCCGAACGTCATGAAGATGAAAAACTTCAACATCTATCTGGGCGCGTATGCGTCCTGGGTCAACGCTTCCCCGAAAGCGGGCGATAAGAAAAACGACGATCGCTACGGTGGCCGCGTGCGCTTTAAATACTCTTTCTGATGCCAGCCTGCCGGTCAGACCTCTTCCGGGGCCTGGCCGGCTTCCCGCAGCGTGCCCGGCGCATGGCCAATGATGCGCTTAAAGGCCCGGCTAAACGCCGCCAGCGATCCGTAACCCAGCCGCAGGGCGACCGTTTCAATCGGCTGATTTTCGTGACGAATGTACTGAATCGCCAGCCGCATTCTCAGTTCGCTGAGATACTTTGCCGGGGTCGTCCCCGTCGCGGCCAGAAACCGTTCGGCAAACACGGAGCGTGAGGTGCCCGCTTCTTTCGCCAGATCCGCCACGCTCCAGTTCAGGCCAGGCTGCTGGTGCATGGCGTAAATGGCCCGGCTCAGGCGCGGGTCGCGTAAAACCTGCACCCAGCCGGTGGCTTTACCGCAGCCGCCCTCAACCCAGCCGCGCACAATTAACGCCGCCACCACGTCAGCCAGCCGGGCAAGGATCCCGGCGAACCCGGCCTGACGGGTCATGGATTCTCGCTCCATCGCCGCCAGTAGCGGATGAATTTCCGGCCAGGTGGACATCAGCCGGCTGACCATCATCACTTCCGGCATTGCTTTGATCAGCGGCTGCATCCCGCCGAGCTCAAAATCCATACACCCGCTAAAGATGATGGTGTTCTCGCTCTCCGGACAGGGCTCGCAGGTAATGGCGCACACCGAGCCGCAGATAGGTTCGCTCGGAAAAGCGTTCACCGGGGTAATGGCTGCCTGCGCGTCAGAGAGCAGGGCGTGGGCATTCCCGCCAGGAATAAACAGCGCGTCGCCGCCGCTCAGTTCGAAGGTCGCACCGCTCTCCATACGCAGCAGGGCGCTACCGTGGCTCACAAAATGGAACTGCGCCTTACCGGGCGCCTGGTGGAACGCCACGCCAAACGGCGCGCTGGCTTCAATCCGTCGGTATTTCACGCCCGACAGGCGCATGCCGCGTAAGAGTTCGCTGATCAAATCGGGGGACTGAACGGTCATGGCGCAACTCCGGACGAATAATCAATAAGTGGAGATTATATGTCATAGATCGTCCACGGTGAACCCTTTATGCTTTTGCGACAGTTGTCACATTTTTATAACGGGAGAACAACAGATGAATTCATGTGTCGTGGCGAGAGAGGCCGTGGCGCCAGCCAGACCCGCCTGGCGGGCCGTCTATTCACTGGGGCTGGGCGTGTTTGGGTTGATAACGGCTGAGTTCCTGCCAGCCAGTTTGCTGACGCCGATGGCCGCGAGCCTGGGCGTCAGCGAGGGCATGGCCGGGCAGGCCGTCACCGCCACCGCGCTGGTGGCGCTGGTCACCGGGCTTCTGATTACGCCGGCGACCAAAAGTATCGACCGTCGCTGGGTACTCATGTTTTTCTCCGTGCTGCAAATCATCTCCAGCCTGCTGGTGGCCTTTGCGCCTACGCTGCACGTCCTGCTGATGGGGCGCCTGCTGTTAGGGGTCGCCATCGGTGGCTTCTGGGCGATGTCGACGGCCACCACGATGCGCCTGGTTCCGACGGATAAAGTGCCGAAGGCGCTGGCGGTGATCTTCTCCAGCGTGTCGATTGCCACCGTGGTTGCTGCCCCGCTGGGGAGCTATCTGGGTAGCCTGATCGGCTGGCGCAACGTCTTTGTGCTCTGCATACTGCCGAGCGTACTGGCGTTGCTGTGGCAGATCTGGGTGCTGCCGTCCATGAAGCCCGAGAGCAGCGGTAGCCTCAGCACGCTGTTCCGCGTGCTGCGTCGACCGGGCATGATCGGCGGCATGCTGGCCACTATTCTGATCTTCAGCGGCCATTTCGCCTTCTTTACCTACCTGCGCCCGTTCCTGGAAACGGTGGGGCAGGCGAACGTTGAGACCATTTCACTGATCCTGCTGGGCTTTGGGCTGGCGAACTTTGTCGGTACTTCCGTTGCCGGACATCTGCTGGCACGTAATCTACGCCTGACGCTGGCGCTGGTGCCGTTCGCCATGGGCATACTGGCGCTGACGATGGTGGCGTTTGGCCATCTGGCAATGCTGGACGGTTTCCTGGTGGCGCTGTGGGGCTTTGCGTTTGGTCTGGTTCCGGTGGGCTGGTCAACCTGGCTTGCCACCACCGTTCCGGATGAAGCCGAAAGTGCAGGGGGGCTGCTGGTGGCCTCAATCCAGCTGGCGATAAGCGCCGGTGCGGCCGGGGGCGGGGCGGTATTTGACCTTAACGGTGCCAGCGGCGTATTCGCCGGAAGCGGGTTCCTGCTGGTGACGGCGATGGTGATTGTGTTGATGGGCGTGAAAGTGAAAGCGGAATGATTTTTTTGCCGGGTGAGCGTTCGCGCCACCCGGCTCCAGGCTTACAGCCCTTTCTTATCCATTAGCACCGCCAGATCCACCAGGCGGTTAGAGAAGCCCCACTCGTTGTCATACCACGCCAGGATCTTCACCATGTTCCCGCCAATCACCAGCGTGGAAAGCCCGTCGATAATGGAGGAGCGCGGGTCGCCCTGGTAGTCGCTGGAGACCAGCGGTTCATCGCTATAGCCCAGGATCCCTTTCAAAGGCCCGCTGGCGGCCGCGTTGCGGAACGCCTCATTCACCTCTTCGGCGGTTACGCTACGGCTGAGCGTTACCGTTAAATCCACAATCGACACCACCGGCACCGGCACGCGCAGGGAGTACCCGGTCAGCTTGCCGTCCAGGGAGGGGATCACTTTGCCCAGCGCTTTCGCCGCGCCGCTGGAGTAAGGCACAATCGACAGCGCCGCCGCGCGCGCGCCGCGCAGATCTTTTTCCGGCTGGTCGTGCAGCGCCTGGCTGTTGGTGTAGGCGTGCGTCGTGTTCATCAGACCATGCTCGATCCCGAACTGCTGATGCAGCACCTGAGCCGCCGGCGCCAGACCGTTAGTGGTACAGCTCCCGTTACTGACGACCACGTGCTGAGCCGGGTCGTAGCGATCGTGGTTCACTCCCATCACAACCGTCAGATCGTCATTCTTGCCGGGCGCGGAGATGATGACGCGCTTTGCGCCACCCTGCGTGACGTGCACCGCCGCTTTTTCCCGATCGGTAAAGAAGCCGGTGGCCTCAATTACCACGTCAACACCAACATCGCGCCACGGAATATTTGCCGGGTCGCGTTCGCTAAACACCACAATCCGCTGACCGTCCACCTGCAGCGCGCCGTCAGCCGCTTCAACGGGCGCGGGCAGTTTGCCCAGAAGGGAATCATGTTTCAGCAGGTGGGCGAGGGTTTTACTGTCCGTCAGATCGTTAATGGCCACAATCTGAAGATCCGGGTTACCCAGCGCCGCGCGCAGGAAATTACGTCCGATACGGCCGAAACCGTTAATACCGACCTTAACCATGGTGCACTCCTTATCTCTGTTGTCTGGAGTCACTGTAGGCGCGGGACCGGTTGGCGTAAACGACAAAAAAGGATCAGATTACGCCATCTTGCGGCAGTGGAAGCGCTGGCGGTACTCGCCTGGCGTGAGGTGGAGCTGTTTCTCAAACACGCGGCGCAGGTTAATGCTGGTGCCAAACCCGCTTTGCTCGGCAACCCGCTCAAGGGGATCATGGGTCTGCTCAAGCAGCTGTCGGGCGGCGGCCAGGCGCGCTTCCATCACGTAACGGGCAGGCGAGACGCCCGCGTCGCGGGTAAAAACCCGGGTGAAATTGCGCGGGCTCATCGCCACCTTTTCGGCCAAATTTTCCACGCACAGGTCGGCGGTGAGGTTCTGCAGGATCCAGGTTTGCAGTTCGCTTATGGGCCCCGATGCGCCAGGCTGCTGCAGGCTGTAGCGGCTGAACTGCAGCTGTCCGCCGGGGCGACGCAGATACATCACCATATCCTGCGCCACGTCGCGGGCGAGGGTAAATCCGTAGTCGTCTTCCACCAGCGCCAGGGTCAGATCGAACCCGGAACTCACGCCGCCGGAGGTCCAGATGGGGCCATCCTGAATATACAGCGGGCCGCCTTCGACGTGGATAGCCGGGTACTGGGCTTGCATCGTCTCCAGCAGCCGCCAGTGGGTGGTTGCGCGGCGGCCGTCCAGCAAGCCGGTCTGGGCAAGCAGCATCGCGCCCCCGCAAATGGAGGCGACCCGCCGGGCGTGCGGCGCAGCGAGATGCAGCCAGTCCACCACCGCCGTGCTCTCCTGCTCGTTGATCCCGCGTCCGGTGATGATAATGGTGTCCAGCGGTTCGCGCGGATCCAGCTCCGGCAGACGATAGTCCGCCAGCAGGTTCAGGCCAGACTGGCCGTGGATCACCTGATGGGGCTGAGTGGTGGCAATGATGATACGGTAGCGGGGCTGGGTCAGCCCTTCCGGATGCAGCCGGTTGGCCTGCATCAGAATGTCGGCGATACCGGCGGCCTCAAACAGCATGCCGCCGTCAGGTACGATAATTAGTATTTTCTTCATGTCCTGAAAAGTACCTTTACCACAGAATAAGTCAAGCCGGGCGTGACCCTGCGTTTCCGGCAAAGCAAAGCGATTTAAGTTCTTTGTCATTTCAGGCGTTATCCCCGATCGTCAGAGTATTGTCTCTGGCGAAACGGCATCTGAAGGAATGAGTAAACGAAGCTCCCTCTATTTACATCCGCAGCAGCGCAATCACATCCACCGACTTGCATCTGGGATTCTGTGGCGAAGTGAACTCCCTACGTGGCTGCTGATCGTCATTATCTATACCGGCTGGTTTTCCACCCTAACATTCTGGCAAACGCTCGGCCTGCTTCCCGCCACGCTGCTGCTTATCTGGTTTACCGCCTGGTACATGTCCCTGCAGCACGAGCTGATCCACGGGCATCCCACCCGTTTTGCCTGGCTTAACCAGCTGTTCGGCACGCTCCCTCTGGCGGTCTGGTATCCGTATGGCCTGTACCGGGATTCCCATCTGGCCCATCACCGTCACGATAGCCTGACCTTTCCGGCGGATGACCCGGAGTCGTATTATTTCACCGAGGCGAGCTGGGCGCGCTTTTCCCCGTGGCAGAAGCGCGCGATCCGGGCCCGGAATACTTTCGTCGGGCGGCTGGTGCTGGCGCCGCTGCTGGATATACTTCAGGCGCTGGGTGGCGCCGTGGCGGCGTTTCGTGATTTTCACCTGCGGGCGATGACGATGTGGCTGGTTCACGTTCTGCTGCTGGCGGCACTTTTCGCGTGGATGGTGCATCACGGCTTTTCGCCCGTCTGGTTTGTGCTGGCGGTGAGCTATCCGGCGCTGGCGCTGACCAAGGTCCGCTCGTTCTACGAACATCGGGCGGCAGACGATCCGCTCGCGCGCTCGGTGATTAACGAGGCCGGGCTAGTCTGGCGGGTGCTGTTTTTGAATCTCAACTACCATTCTATTCACCACGATTTACCGGGCGTTCCCTGGTACGGGTTGCCGACGATCTACCGGCAAAACCGGGAGGCGTACCGGCAGCGTAACCACGGCTTTGTGGTCCGGGGCTACGGTGAATGGCTACGCCAGTTCTGGACCCGGCCAGTGGAGGTCACCGTCCATCCCGGAAAACAACAGGAGGAGAGGTATGAGTAACCTGCTGGCGTTTCCCATGTACGCCGTGGATCGCGGCGATACCCGCGCGCTCTGGCTGGCGGTGCAGCATCTGCTGGCCGCGCGTGGCGTGCCCGTCGGTGGTGCTCCCGGCTGGCCGGAGTCTGACCTGCTGGCCCACTGGCAGCAGCCTGAGCTTATCCTCAGCCAGACATGCGGCTACCCGCTGGTGACGCAGCTCCCGGAGGTACAGGTGGTGGGCTGTTTTCACTACACCGCCGCGGGCTGCGAAGGGAGCCAGTACCGCAGTTTTCTGGTAGCGCGCGCGGAGGAAAGGCATCTCACGCTGGCGGATTTTCGCGGACGTCGGGCGGTTTGTAATTCGGAAGACTCGCAGTCCGGCTATAACGCGCTGCGAAAAAAGGTGGCTCCCCTGATTGTTGACGGACCATTTTTTTCACAAACGTCTTTCAGCGGCAGCCACCGTCAGTCGCTGATTGACGTGCAGCGCGGGAAGAGCGATATCGCCGCCATCGACTGCGTGACCTGGGCGCTGCTGGAGCGTCATGAGCCGGAACGGCTTGCGGGGCTGGCGGCGTTCGATCGAACGCCGCTGACGCCAGGGCTGCCATTAATCACGTCGCGAAGCACGTCCCCAGAAACGCTCAACGCCATTCGCGATGCGCTGCGCGAGCTGGTGAGTGCGCCGGAATACCGGGAGGTCTGCGCCGCGGTGCTGATCGGCGGTTTCAGCGTGGTGACGCGTCAGGCTTACGCCTCCTTGCCCGCGTGATAAATCGCCTGCGCGTCGGTAAAACAGCGCAGCGCCAGCGAAGAGACGGGTTTCTGCCTGCGCATAATCAGGCCGATGGGAGCCTCAATGTTCGCGTCGGCGATGGGGACAATCCTGAAAGTGCTGTTCAGGGCTTCCAGCCCGTTATTCAGCGGCATCACGGCGCAGCATACGCCGCTCTGAACCGCCTGAATGATCTGGAACGTGGAGTCGCTCTCAAAAACGGCCGTCGGTTCGATGCCAGCAGCTTTAAAGCTGGCCTCCATATGCGCCCGGTAGTGCATCCCTTTGGTCAGGAACCCCAGCGGAAAATCCGTCAGGTCGTGCCAGGTCAGCGTCTCCGGGGTAAGCTGGAAATGACGGGTGTCGTGGAGCAGCCCCATCTTCGTTTTAGGAAGCTGAATAATGTCAAACAGGCTGGTGTCGATGCTGTTCAGGTAGCAAATCCCCAGCTCAAGCTGATTGCGGCTGACGCCGTCGGCAATCTGCGCCGAAGACATAGAATAGAGGCTGTAGGTCAGCTCCGGGTACTTTTGCGTAAGCAGGCGGATAAAGATCATCGGATCCACGCTCGCCAGCGGCACCATCCCCAGACGTAATTCTCCCACCACCTGGCCTTTACACAGCGCGGCTTCCGCCTGCAATCCGTCGTGCGCGGCAAGAAGCGCGCGCGCCCATGCGAGGATGCGCTCTCCCTCCGGCGTAAACCCTTCAAAACGCTGCCCGCGCACGATCAGCACCAGCCCCAGCTCCTCTTCCAGGCTGCGGATGCGCATGGAGAGGGTCGGCTGGGTGATATTGCACCGCAATGCCGCTTTACCAAAGTGGCGGGTCTCGTCGAGCGCGAGTAAATATTTTAACTGTTTTATGTCCATCACTCTTCTCTGCGCGTAAAGCCTTACAGCATGCGGATCTCTTTCGAGCGCAGGGTAATGCGAACCGGAACCGATTTATACGACGGCGTACCACTGTCCTTATCGAGATAATCGAGCGGCACCAGCACGTTGGCCTCCGGGTAATACGCGCCGACGGAGCCCGGGGCGATGTTGTACGCCACCACCGTAATATCTTCCAGACGCTGCGCGCTGCCGGGGAGGGCGGTTTCGATATCCACGCGATCGCCGTGTTCCAGCCCTGACTGCGCCATATCTTCTTCGTTCATAAACAGCACGTCGCGGCGGCCAAATACGCCACGGTAGCGATCGTCCAGGGCGTAAATGGTGGTGTTGTACTGGTCGTGGCTGCGCAGCGTGATCAGGCGCAGCACATGCTCGCCTTCACCGCTGGCGTTTTCCTGTACGCCGTCGAATACCGAGAACATCGCTTTGCCCGTTGCGGTCGGCCAGATACGCTGTGTCGGAGGCAGCGGCATGCGGAAGCCGCCGGGAACACGGATCCGCGCATTGTAGTTCTCAAAGCCCGGAATGGTCTGCTCGATCAAATCGCGGATGCGGTCGTAATCCTCGACCAGCGTCAGCCAGTCCACGCGTGTTTCCGGCAGGGTAGCCTTTGCGAGGCCAGCGACTATGGCAGGCTCCGAACGGAGCAACGGCGAGGCGGGTTTCAGCTTGCCGGAGGAGGTATGCACCATCGACATAGAGTCTTCGACGGTGATGGACTGACGGCCGGTGGCCTGCATATCCAGCTCCGTGCGGCCGAGACACGGGAAAATAAAGGTCTCTTTGCCCACCAGCAGATGGGTACGGTTCAGCTTGGTCCCGACGTGCACGCTCAGATCCAGGTTACCCATCGCCGGGAAACCGTTCTCGTGGTCGGGCATCGCGACGGCAAAGTTACCGCCGAGGCAAATGAGCGCTTTTGCGCGACCGTCGATCATGGCCTGCGTCGCCTGCACCGCATCGTGTCCGTGACGGGAAGGGGGCTCAAAGCCAAACACCTCTTTCAGGCGGTTCAGGAAGGCCGGGGCAGGCTTCTCGCTAATCCCGACGGTCCGGTTCCCCTGAACGTTAGAGTGGCCGCGCAGGGGGCAGATCCCCGCGCCGGGCTTGCCGATATTCCCGCGCAGAAGCAGCAGGTCAGCAATCAGGCGGACGTTCGCCGTGCCTTTATTGTGCTGGGTAATCCCCATACCGTAAGTGATGATGGTGGCGTTTGATTTGGCATAGGCCTCGGCCACCTTTTTGAGCGCCGCCTGGCTGAGCCCCGACTCGCGCTCAATGTCGTCCCAGCGGGTCTGCGCGATATCGGCGGCAAAATCTTCAATACCCCGGGTGTGTTCTGCAATAAACGCGCGGTCAAGCACGTCACCGCGTTCTGCCTCCATCTCCAGAAGGTGTTTAGCAATGCCTTTCAGCGCGGCGGCATCGCCCCCGGCCTTCACCTGGAAGTAGGTCGAGGCGATGTCCGTAGAGCCATAGGTTGCCATTTCAATCACGCTTTGCGGGTCGGCAAAACGTTCGAGGGCGCGCTCGCGCAGCGGGTTGAAAACGATAATCGGCACATTGCGACGCGCCAGCTCGTGCAGGGTACCCATCATTCGCGGATGGTTGGTGCCGGGGTTGTGACCGATGGAGATCACCAGCTCAGTCTTGTCGAAATCGTCCAGCGAGACGGTGCCTTTCCCAATTCCGATGGAGCGCGGCAAGCCGACGCTGGTGGCCTCGTGACACATATTCGAGCAGTCCGGGAAATTATTGGTGCCGTACTCGCGGGCGAACAGCTGGAACAGATACGCCGCTTCGTTAGAGGCGCGCCCGGAAGTATAGAACTCGACCTGGTCCGGTTCGAGCCCGCGCAATATTTCCCCGATGCGTTGAAACGCCTCGTCCCAGTCGACGGGCCGGAAGGTATCGCTGGCCCGATCATAGCGCAGGGGATGCGTCAGACGACCGTAACCTTCCAGCTCAAAGTCTGATTTAGCCAGTAGCGAGGAGACGTTGTTTTCCGCCAGAAAATCGGGCGTCACGCGCTTACTGGTCGCTTCCCAGGTTACCGCTTTCGCGCCGTTCTCGCAGAACTGGAATGTCGACTTGTGCTCTTTATCGGGCCACGCGCAGCCGGGGCAGTCAAAACCGTCCGGCTGGTTGGTACGCAGCAGCGTCGCGGGAGCGTCCAGGGTATCCATTTGGGTACGTACTGCAATGGCCGTCGCCTTCAACGCGCCCCAGCCGCCGGCAGGACCATCGTAGTGTCTGATACCGGGAACTGAGCGTCTTTTCGTGTTCATACTGACTCCTGACGTGTTTGGTCGCGCAACGGCTGGGTAATAAGCAAAAGCAATGACTGGCGGAGATGGAAATCCACGCGGTCGAGTTACGGCTCTTGCCTGTAATTATCTTTATAACAATGAGTTAAAAATGTTGGCATGCAACTATTTAAAGAAATTATAACGAAATTTTATCATTTTAATAATAAATTGTATCTATCATCCGGTAGGCAGGATAGATAGCATCGAGAGAGAAAGCATGTAGCGCAGGTAAAATTTCGAATGAAAGAGACGGTCGCTCAAAAATGGAAACATGGCGGCTGACAGGCACTGTAGCAACGTCGGTATTCGAAATAGTGATGAGAAGGTTTACTCAGGCTTAATTATTAATGAAAATGTATAATCACTTACAGGGTTATTATCACAACATGAAATATAAGTTATTTTGAGTCGTGAAATTAAAGGCGCAGTCAATAAGTTAAATAGCGATGGTGTCGTCAGGTGATGCGGCAATATTAAACATACCCTGTTAGTGCAACAAATAATTCATCGTCGATATCTTCTTCTGATATCACCAAAACGCCATTTCTACTAATTATGGTAGTGGCGATAATAGCATTATTGCGTTAATGAAATCCGTTCTCTTTTGAATTTTATGCTTTAATAACAGTGCGTTATATCATTAGATGGTGTTGAAATAAGTAGATCCAGGCCATGTCGGGTTTTTTTATCAGATTAATCCTATAATGTTTTGGCTGCTTCAATTACCACCACTTACGCTGCGGTAAATATTGAATTGAAGCAAAGCTCATGTAAACTTGTTTACCGTTTGTCAAAATATGTCAGGAAGACGCTGGGCCTTATTCTGAAGGGCTCGTGCGGTAGCTATGCCTTTAAATTAGTAACATCCCGAAATTATCCTGACTATTTTAACAATAGCACCTAAGTCAAATTTCATCCCCTTATCTCCATCATCAAAATATCGCTACGGAAAAGCATATGAAAATGCGCGTACTGTTTTCACTTCTGTTTGTAATGGCGGTGGCGGGCTGTAAAGCGCCACAGAAACCGGCAATCACTGACGACACGATCGTGACCAGCCAGGTCAACGGTGTCACCCTGACCCACCGTCACGCCGTGGTGCCGCCAACGGAATTCACCCAGCTCAACGAGCCTTATCGTGCCATGTACCCGGCCTCCCTGATGAGCCGTCCTGATTTTGGCGGAAAGGTTATCCGTACGCTGGAAACCGGAAAAACCTATGTAGTGCTGGGGCAGGTTGAACACTACTGGATGGCGCTCGCCGATGAGGGGAACGACCAGCTGATTGGCTACGTCCCGATGCGTGCCGTTATCAAAGCCGACCAGTACGAAGCCACCGTCCGCAAACAGGCCATTCGTCCTAAGGTGCGTAAAAAAGCGACCTGCGTCGATGTGGATGGCAACAGCAAAGCCTGCAAAGACAGCGCTAACGGTACCTGGATCCTGAACTAAACGGCTTTCGTGGGCGTATTTTTATGAATAATAAAAAGTTTCATAGGCTGTGGTTAGTCTTTTACGCGGCGATTTTCGCCCTTGTCAGTGGTTGTACGTCGTCTTCACACAGCGACCCTTCCCGCTACAATCTGCAGTTTCAGGCTCATCCACAAATCAATGATTCTGCGCCACTTAAAGTCCGGGTGCTGTTGTTGAAATCCGATGCGGATTTCATGTCCAGCGACTTCTATTCCCTGCAGAACAACGCGTCAACAACGCTTGGCGCGAATCTGCTGAACAGCGACGTTTTCTTCCTGATGCCGGGACAGCTGTCCAAAACCCTCAGCGGTCAGAGCGATCCTGAGGCGCGTTATATCGGCGTGATGGCGGAATATCAAAAGCTGGACGGTAAAAAATGGCGCGTTTCACTCCCGCTACCTGTGCCAGGCGAAAATCATATCTACCAGTTCTGGAAATGGTCCGCGGATGAACTCCAGGCCAACGTTTTTCTCGACGTAAACGGCATTCGGGTCATCAGCCAGTAACGCGCTTCACAACAGGAAACACATCATCATGACCAAAGCAGAAAAGGTCGTCTGGACCGAAGGCATGTTCCTGCGTCCACACCATTTTCAGCGGACTGAAAGTTATCTGCTCAACCATGTTCGTGAGTGGGGTGCGCTGCAGCGTTCCTATCTCTGGGGCTTTCTCGACGTAGAACTGGACGAAGCGATGCTTCGCCAGGGCTGCATTGCCCTGAGCTACTGCAGCGGGTTACTGCCGGACGGCACCTTTTTCCAGGTCCGCAACGGACGCAATGGTCCCGCGCCGCTAAAAATTCCTGACAATCTCACCAACGAAAAGGTGGTGCTCGCGCTGCCGGTTCGTCGTGGCGAGCGGGAAGAGGTGATTTTCAGCGAAGAGCCTGCCTCGCTGGCCCGCTTCGTCGCGTTTGAGCAGGAGGTGGAGGACGATAACGCCATGTCGGTGGGGGATGCCACCGTCCAGTTTGGCCGCCTGCGCCTGACGCTGATGCTGGAAAAAGACCTCACGGCAGAATGGACATCCATCGGCGTGGCGTTTGTGACTGAAAAACGCAACGACAACCACGTGCGGCTGGATAACAGCTACATCCCGCCGATGCTGAACGCCAATAACAGCCCGCAGATCTACAGCATGATCAACGATCTGCACGGTTTGCTGGTGCAGCGCAGCCAGCAGATTGGCGGCCGCCTGCGTCAGCCTGGCCGCTTTAATACCTCTGAACTGATTGAATTTACGCTGCTTTCGCTCGTGAACCGTCATCTGGGCGAGGTTTCACATTTAAAAACGCTGCCGCTGCTGCACCCGGAAACGCTCTGGCGCAGCTGGCTGCCGTTTGCCACCGAGCTCACGACCTGGACGTCGCAGCGCACCACCGAGAGCGTGCTGCCGATCTACGATCACGACGATCTGGCGAACTGCTTCAGCAAGCTGATGCTGATGCTGCGCCAGGGGCTGTCGCTGGTGATGGAAGACCACGCCATTCAGCTGCCGCTTAACGAGCGCTCGCATGGCCTGAACATCGCCACTGTTCCTGAAACCAGCATGGTGCGCGAATTTGGCTTCGTGCTGGCGGTGAAAGCAAACGTGCCGGGCGAACACCTGCAAACCCATTTCCCGGCGCAGATGAAAATTGCCCCGGTCTCGAAAATTCGCGATCTGGTTCAGCTGCAGCTGCCGGGCATTATGCTGCGCGCCATGCCGGTCGCGCCGCCGCAGATCCCGTGGCATGCCGGCTACAGCTACTTCGAGCTGGAGAAGGGTAGCGAGCTGTGGCACGAGATGGATAAGTCCGGCGCATTCGCCCTGCACCTTGCAGGGGAGTTCCCGGGGCTGGATATGGAGTTTTGGGCCATCCGTAGCCCGACAGAATAATAAAGCGAGCGCTTAATATGCAGGAACGACAGGATAGCGGCAGTGATGCCGCGTTTACCGGAGCCAGTAGCAACAATCAGCTGGTGGCGGCCGCCAATCCGCTGCTCAACGCGATTCCGCAGATCCGTCATTCGGTATCACATGACGATCAGGTGGCGTTACGCCAGCGCCTGATCGATGAGATTCGCCGTTTTGAAGTCCGCTGTCAGCAGGCGGGGCTGCCCTACGAAGTGATCGTCGGGGCGCGCTACTGCCTGTGCACGGCGCTGGACGAGGCCGCCGCGCTGACTCCCTGGGGCAGCAGCGGCGTCTGGTCCAGCAATGGCCTGCTGGTGACGTTCCATAACGAAACCTGGGGCGGCGAAAAGTTCTTCCAGCTGCTGGCGCGCCTGTCGCAGAACCCGCGCGAGCATATCCTGCTGCTGGAGATGATCAACTACTGCCTGCTGCTCGGCTTCGAGGGGCGCTATCGGGTGCTGGACAATGGCCGCACCCAGCTTGAAACCATCAAGCAGCGGCTGTGGCAGATGATCCGCGGCGTGCGCGGCAGCTATCCGCCGCCGCTTTCTCCTCATCCGGAAGATCGTCCGGTGCTGCGCAAGCTCTGGCGGCCGATGGTTCCCCTGTGGGCCTGCGTGGCGCTGGCCGGGTTTATCGCCTGCCTGTTTTATATCGTGCTTAACTGGCGCCTTGGCGACAACACCAACCCGGTGCTGGCGAAGATTTATCAGTCCCAGCTGCCGGAAACCACCATCCAGCAGCCGGCGCGTCAGCTGCCCGCGGTGCTTAACCTGCGCGGCTTCCTGAAGCCTGAAATTGAGGCGGGCCTGGTGGCGGTAAAAGACCAGGCAGATCGCAGCGTCGTGATCCTGAAGGGCGACGGGCTGTTTGCCTCCGCCTCGACCGTCGTGCGCGACCGCTATGAACCGGTCATCAACCGCATTGCGCAGGCGATGAACAACGTCAGCGGCAAAATTCTGGTGGTGGGCTACAGCGATAACGTGCCGATCCGCAGCGCGCGCTTTGCCTCTAACTACGAGCTCTCACTGGAACGCGCGCGCTCCGTACAGAAAATGCTGCAGGGAAGCCTCTCTCAGCCTGGCCGCGTGAAGGCGGAAGGGCGGGGCGAGATTAACCCGGTGGCGCCGAACACGACGCCGGAAAACCGCGCCCGTAACCGCCGTGTGGAAATTACTCTGCTGGTGTCGCCTGAAAACACCCAGGCCGAGCTGAACGGATTGCCGCAAGGAAACTAAGGATGCTGACTACACTTCTTTCCATTCTGACCAACCGCATTCTGTGGAGCTTCCTCGGCGTAACGGCGCTGGCGGCGGTGATCTGGATGATTGGCCCTCTGCTGTCCATCGTGGACACCCGACCGCTCGAATCCGAACAGAACCGCATCATCAGTATCGCCGTGGTCTACCTGCTGTGGGCGCAGGGCCATATTCTGCCGCGCCTTTATAACGCCTGGTTGAACCGCAAGCTGATGGACAAGCTCAACGAGAACACCACCAGCCCGGAGGCGGCGGATCCGCAGCAGCGCCTGAACAGTGAGGAGCAGATCCTCGCCAGCCGTTTTGATGAAGCCGCGCAGATGCTTAAAAAAGCGCACTTCAGCAAAGCGGGCCAGGGCGCCCAGTGGACCCAGCGCTTCAGCACGCAATATCTCTATCAACTGCCGTGGTACGTCATTATCGGCGCGCCGGGCTCCGGTAAAACCACGGCGCTGGTGAACTCCGGGCTGCAGTTCCCGCTGGCCGACCGTTTTGGTAAGACCGCGCTGCGCGGTATTGGCGGCACGCGCAACTGCGACTGGTGGTTCACCAACGAGGCCGTGCTGCTGGACACCGCGGGTCGCTATACCACCCAGGAGAGCGAGCAGGCGCAGGATGCCGGTGAGTGGCTGCAGTTCATGGGGCTACTGCGCAAGTACCGTCGCCGCCAGCCGATCAACGGCGTCATCGTCACGATCAGCATTTCGGACCTGCTGACACAGTCTGCCGAGGCGTCCCGCCAGCAGGCGGTGAACCTGCGCCAGCGCCTGTCCGAGCTGCATGAACAGTTGGGTATCCGCTTCCCGGTGTACGTGATGGTGACCAAGGCCGACCTTCTCAAAGGCTTCCGCGCCTGGTTTGCCGACTACGATAAAGCGCAGCGCGACCAGATCTGGGGCTTCACGCTGCCGTGGGAGCAGACCAAACACGCCGATTACGACCTGATGGGCAACTTCCAGCAGGAATTTTCGCTGCTGCAGCAGCGCCTCGATGCCGGGCTGCCGGAAACCATGCTCAAAGAGCATGACGCGAAAACCCGCGCCGAAGCGTATCTCTTCCCGCAGGAGTTCGCTGCGCTGCGTCCGCTGCTGGCGGACTACCTGAGCACGGTCTTTGCGCGCTCCAACTTCGAAACTGAGTTCTCCCCGCGCGGGATCTACTTCGCCAGCGGGACGCAGGAAGGCATGCCGTTTGACCGCGTAATGGGCGAACTGAACCGCGCGCTCTCCCTGCCGGAAGGGGCAGAGCGCGATAACTGGGATTCGGTCAGTAAAGAAGCCCCAATCCCGGGCGCGAAGGGCCAGAGTTTCTTCATCAAGAACCTGCTGCAAAACGTTATTTTCCAGGAAGCCGGGATCGCCGGGGAAAACCGCTGGTGGGAACTGCGCAACCGGGCGGTGATCTGGTCCGGCTACGTGGCGCTGCTGGCCCTGCTGGCGATCCTCGGCGGGCTGTGGCTGACCAGCTATGCTAAAAACAAGGCCTATCTGGAAGAGGTGGATGCGAAGGTGCCGCTGCTGGACCAGCAGAGCAAAGCGTTGCAGAACCAGCCGCAGCGTGACCTGTTCGATCTGCTGCCGTTGCTGAATGGCCTGGTGGACCTGCCGAAAAGCGACGCGTTTGATGTCAACGATCCGCCAGTCTCCCGCCGCATGGGGCTTTACCGTGGGGATGACGTCAGCGATGCTTCGCAGTCCCTGTACCAGAAGGCGCTGGATCAGCTGCTGTTGCCCGCCGTTGCTATGCACATCACCACCTGGCTGCGCAACGATAACGGCAGCGACGTGGAGTACAGCTACGAGGCGCTGAAAGCCTATCAGATGCTCTATCAGCCGAAGCACTACGACGGCAAATTCCTGCACTCCTGGGTGATGCTCAACCTGCAGCGCAACCTGCCGCAAAACGTCACGAAGGCGCAGCTGCAGCAGCTCGAATGGCATCTCACCCAACTGCTGGAGCCGAAAATTCAGGCCTCGCCGTACGCGCAGGACGAATCCCTGGTGGCACGTGAAAGAGCGCTGATCAACCAGCAGCCGCTTTCAACCCGCGTCTACGGTCGCCTGAAGCGCCTGCTGGAACATGACGACAACCTCAAACCGGTCTCCCTTTCCGACCTGGGCGGGCCACAGAGCGAGCTGGTGTTTTCACGCAAAAGCGGTAAGCCGGTGAGCGAAGGGGTGCCGGGTCTTTATACGCCGGACGGTTACTGGAAAAGCTTTAACAGCCAGATTGACAGCGTAACGACCGCCCTGCATGAAGACGACGCCTGGGTGCTGGGCGCCGCGACCGCGCAGGAAGATAAACAGCAGATCGATAACGCCGTACGCCAGCTCTACATGCGCGACTTTATCGCGAACTGGGATCGCTTTCTCGCCGACATCCAGCTTAACAACAGCGCCGATCTCTCCCAGCGCATCAACACTGCGCGCCTGCTCTCTGGCGCAAACTCGCCCCTGCGCCGTCTGGTGCAGAACCTGAGCCAGGTGCTGACGCTCTCCCGGGATACCCCGGCACCGGAAGATGCCGATAAAGCGCAGGCGCAGAGCAACCGCGCCACCCGCACGCTGGAAGCGCTGTTCAGCAATAATGACAATGCTCCGACGCAGGCCGCCGCGATTACTCAGGCGCCGGAGCAGCTGGTGACGGACCACTACGCGCCGATGATTGAGCTGGCCCAGCCGCTGGAAAAGGGTGGCAAGACCATCGTCTTTGATGATTTTCTTAAGCAGGTGGACGAGCTTTATCGTTACCTGACCGCCGTGCAGGACGCCGCCAACAGCGGTATGCCGGCACCGGGCGGCGAGGCGATCAGCCGTCTGCAGGCCAGCGCCGGTCGACTGCCGGGCGGATTGCAAACCATGTTCAGCAACATGGCGGTGGGGGCCAGCAGCGATACCCAGCGCCGCGATCTGGAAAACGTGCGTAAGCGGATCAACGTTGAAGTCGGCGGTTTCTGCCGTCAGGCGATCGCCGGTCGCTACCCGCTGGTGCGCAGCGCCAGCACTGAGGTCACTCCGGACGATCTCGCCCGCATGTTCGCGCCGGGCACCGGGCTGATGGATACCTTCTTTCGCGATAACCTGACCAGCAAAGTGGATACGACGCAGGCAAACTGGCGCTTTATGCCGGGTATCGACGGTAAAACCCTGCCGGGCAGCGAAGGGCTGCTGAGACCGTTCCAGCAGGCCCAGTCGATTCGCGACGCCTTCTTTGCTAACGGCGCAACCACGCCGTCTTTCAAGGTGACGGTTCGCACCGTTCGAATGGATAACACCATTCTGAACCTGACGCTGGATGTCGACGGTCAGCTGCTGCGTTACAGCCACGGTCCGCAGGCGGTGCAGATCATGAACTGGCCGGGGCCGGGCGGTACCAACCAGGTCCGTATGCAGCTGGGTCTGGCTAACGGCAGCACCGCGACGCTTGTGACCAACGGCTCCTGGGCGCTCAACCGCTTTTTTGACAAAGCGAGCACCAGTCCGGGCGCGGGTAGCCTGAGCCGTCAGGCCACCTTCAACGTCGACGGACATCAGGTCACGCTGGAGTTTGCGCCGAACAGCATCCGCAACCCGTTCCAGCTTCCCCGTTTTTCATGCCCATAACCGCAAGGACAGCCGTATGACGAATACCCCTGCGATGAACCGCTACAGCTGGTATGGCAAATTACCCAGCGCCGGAGATTTCCTGCAGCGTCGCTTTCCTGACACCTTACAGCGCCAGTGGTCGCACTGGTTTCAGGTTGGCCTGCTGGCCTGGCAGCAGGAAGAGCAGCGCAGCGGCGAGCGCCAGTTCACCAAAGCTCCGGTCTGGAATTTCGTCGTCCCGCCGATGCTGGGCAGCCAGATGATCCAGATGGGCTGCCTGCTGCCCGGCCGCGACAGCGTTGGCCGACAGTACCCGGTCTGCATTCAGTTGAGCTTCGCCCCGTCAGAGTGGTCGACCAGCCTGCTCAGCCAGGCGGAGAGCTGGTATCAGCAAATTGGTCGTCTGGGGCTGCACGCGGTGCGTAACAGCTTTTCCGCCTCGCAGCTGGATGAGATGCTGATGTCCATTCCGGCGCCGCAGCCCGTCGAGCCGCAGAAGCGCTCTGACATCCTCGACGTCATTGGTTACGACGAGGACGGCCAAAGCACGCTGGGCTGGCCGCAGGCGGCAGAGTGCTTTGACCCGCTGCGTCAGACCAGCTACTGGTGGACCAACCGCTGCGACGGTTACCCGCTGTACACCCACGTTCACAGCGGCAACTTCACCGGGCAGCTTTTTACCCTGCTGTTCGACCCGGCAGGGGGCGCCCGCCCGGGGCGTCACGGTCTCTATCCGCCTATGTTTGAATAAGCAGGGATCTCATGAATATCGAAGAATTTCTCGCGCCAATAAGTCCCGACAAGCCCTGTGGCGACAATCTGGAATATGACGCTGACTTCCAGGCGATGAACCAGGCCAGTCAGGGCAAAGCGGAACAGCAGTTTGGCGACACCATCATCCCGGCAGAGCCTGCGGACTGGAACACGGTAGAAAAATTCGCTACCAGCCTGCTGAGCCGCACCAAAGATCTTCGCGTGATGCTGGCGTTAACCCACGCCTGGACCCGCCGTCGCGGTCTTGCAGGCTACGCCGACGGACTGTTGCTGGTACAGGAGGCGATCGCGCGCTACTGGGAGCCGCTCTATCCGCTGCTGGAAGAGTATGGCGAAACCGACCCGTTCTATCGCATTAACGCTCTGGCAGGGCTGAGCGATAAATCCGAGCTCACCGTCGCGGTACGTAACGCCTCGCTGCTGCGTTCAAACGGCGATGAAATTTCGCTGCGTGACGCCCAGGCACTGCTGGACGGCAGTAAAACCGAGTGTCCGGACTATCCGGGCGGTCGCCCGAGGCTGATTGACGAACTGGCGCGCGGCGACCAGCCGGGGACCGCAGCGGTCATTGTGATTAACGAACGGCTGCTGGCCATCCGCGAGCTGCTCACCGGGCATCTCGGTGAAAGCGGCGTACCCGAGATGGAGCAGCTGCTGAAAACCGTGGGGCTGGTCGCCAGCGCCTGTCAGGTGACCGACATCAGTAAGCTGCTGCCGAACCGTGAAGCGCAGGCTGAACAGCACGCTGAGCCGCAGCCTGCGGCAGCGCATCCCGTTCAGCCGGTCACCGACTGGCGCAGCGTGCAGGTTACCAGCCGCGCCGACGCGCAGCTAATGCTGGAAAAAGCGAAGCAGTATTTCGCGCAGTACGAACCGAGCCACCCCGCGCCGCTGATGATTGAACGGGTGCAGCGGCTGTCAGAACTTAACTTTATGGACATTATTCGCGACCTGGCGCCAGACGGCGTTAACCAACTGGAAAACATCTTTGGACGCCGCGAATGACGCGTCCTGGCATTATGACGACAGGCATGGAGTCTGCCGTTTCACCTTCACCGCGCATCTTTGATGGAGAACATCATGGCAATGAGTAACAGTGGACAGAAATTCATCGCACGCAACCGTGCTCCCCGCGTGCAGATCGAATACGACGTAGAGATCTACGGTGCAGAACGCAAAATTCAGCTGCCGTTTGTGATGGGCGTTATGGCCGATCTGGTTGGCAAGCCGGTGGAAAACCTGCCAGCCGTCGACGAGCGTAAATTCCTGGAAATCGACATCGATAACTTCGATGAACGCATGAAGGCGCTGAAGCCGCGCGTGGCGTTCCAGGTAGATAACACCCTGACCGGCGAAGGTAAGCTCAACGTCGATCTGACCTTCGACAGCATGGACGACTTCCTGCCGGACGCGGTGGCCCGCAAAGTCGAGCCGCTGAACAAGCTGCTGGAGGCGCGCACGCAGCTCTCTAACCTGCTGACCTACATGGACGGCAAAAACGGTGCGGAAGAGCTGATTGCAAAAATTCTCCAGGATCCGACGCTGCTCAAATCCCTGAGCCAGTTGCCAAAAAATGACGAAAGTGCGAAAGGTAGCGAGGAATAATCGATGAGCAACCAGACTCAACAACACGATCAGCAGGCGGGTCAGGCGTTCAGCCAGGATGAGTTCAGCGCGCTGCTGAACAAAGAGTTCCGCCCGAAAACCGATCAGGCGCGTTCCGCCGTGGAGAGTGCGGTCAAGACCCTGGCGCAGCAGGCGCTGGAAAATACCGTCACCTTCTCGAACGACACCTACCGCACCATTCAGAACCTGATTGCCGGTATCGACGAGCAGCTCTCGCAGCAGGTGAACCAGATTATTCACCACGAAGAGTTTCAGAAGCTGGAGAGCGCCTGGCGCGGCCTGAGCTACCTGGTCAACAATACCGAAACTGACGAGATGCTGAAGATCCGCTTTATGAGTATCTCCAAGCAGGAGCTGGGCCGCACCCTGAAGCGCTACAAGGGCGTGGGCTGGGACCAGAGCCCGATCTTCAAGAAAATCTACGAGCAGGAGTACGGTCAGTTCGGCGGCGAGCCGTTTGGCTGCATCGTCGGCGACTATTACTTCGACCACAGCCCGCAGGACGTTGAGCTGCTGGGGGAAATGGCGCGCATCGGCTCTGCGGCGCACTGTCCGTTCATCACCGGCACCGCGCCGGGCGTGATGCAGATGGAGTCCTGGCAGGAGCTGGCCAACCCGCGCGATCTGACCAAGATCTTCCAGAACACCGAATACGCCGCCTGGCGTTCACTGCGTGAATCCGAAGACGCCCGCTATCTGGGGCTGGTGATGCCGCGCTTCCTGTCGCGCCTGCCGTACGGCATTCGCACTAACCCGGTGGACAGCTTTGACTTTGAAGAGCAGACCGACGGCGCAAACCACAACAGCTACTCGTGGGCGAACGCGGCCTATGCGATGGCCGCCAACATCAACCGTTCCTTCAAAGAGTACGGCTGGTGCACCTCGATTCGCGGCGTGGAGTCCGGCGGGGCGGTGGAAAACCTGCCGTGCCACACCTTCCCGAGCGATGACGGCGGCGTGGACATGAAGTGCCCGACCGAGATCGCCATCAGCGATCGTCGCGAAGCCGAGCTGGCGAAAAACGGGTTTATGCCGCTGGTTCACCGTAAAAACTCCGACTTTGCCGCCTTCATCGGCGCGCAGTCTCTGCAAAAACCGGCCGAGTATCACGATCCGGATGCCACCGCCAACGCGCGCCTGGCGTCTCGTCTGCCCTACCTGTTCGCCTGCTGCCGCTTTGCCCACTACCTGAAGTGCATCGTGCGCGACAAAATCGGCTCCTTCCGCGAGCGCGAAGAGATGGAGCGCTGGCTGAACGACTGGGTGATGAACTACGTCGACGGTGACCCGGCTAACTCCTCCCAGGAAACCAAGTCCCGCAAACCGCTGGCGGCTGCGGAAGTGCAGGTGCAGGAAATCGAAGACAACCCGGGCTACTACGCCGCGAAGTTCTTCCTGCGCCCGCACTACCAGCTGGAAGGTCTGACCGTTTCCCTGCGTCTGGTATCTAAGCTGCCGTCGCTGAAGACGAAAGACGCGTAAGAGCAACATCTTGCACGGGCCGGCAAGAAAGACGGCTGGAACGGTAATAATGACTTCACATTCATTCCGTTATTTCGGAGGAATGTAAGACTGTCAAATGACACGGGTCATTTGATATGAGGCAGAGGTAAAATATGGACGGTTTTATTCAGCCCCATGCTTTCCTGTTTGCCATATAAGTGCTTTTTCGAAAGCAATATTGTTCATCCACGAAGAGTAGATATTATGGCTATTGATATGTTTCTGAAGGTCGAGGGTGTTACGGGCGAATCTAAAGATTCTAACCACACCGGCTGGACTGATATTACCTCCTTCTCCTGGGGCGCTTCCCAGCCAGGTAATATGAGCGTTGGCGGTGGCGGCGGTGCCGGTAAAGTTAACTTTAACGACCTGCACGTTAACGCGCTGATCGACAAATCCACCACCGCTATCCTGAAACACTGCGCCAGCGGTAAACACCTGACTAAGGTTGAGCTGTCCGTCTGTAAAGCGGGCGGTCAGCAGGTGGAATACTCCCGCATTACGCTGGAAGATGTGCTGGTGACTTCCGTTCAGTACACCGGTGCAGACAACGGCGACACCGTGGGTGTGACCTATGCATTCCAGGCTGCGAAAGTGAAACAGCAGTACTGGGAGCAGACCACGTCGGGTGGTAAAGGTGCTGAAAGCAGCGCTGGCTGGAATATCAAAGAAAACAAAGAAGCATAATAATAGTGGGCCCGAAAGGGCTCACTTTACCCTGAGCTTCTTATCAAGGAGAAACGAGATGTCTCATATGCGTCCTGCTTTTGGTGCCGCCTGGAACAGATTCAGAGAAGTGAACGTAAACGTAGAACAGGTTGGCAAATTATTGGGTGGAAAAGTTCAGCATAATATCGACGCCGGTATTTTTAAAAATGCCTGCCCAATTCGTATGAGTTACGTTTTAAATTACTGTGGCATTCCGATTCCTTCTAACAGTAAATATGCGACAGTGACCGGGAATGACAAAAAGCGCTATATGTTCCGCGTTAAAGATATGATTGCATTTCTCCCCACGGTACTGGGCAATGCAGATATGTCGGTCTCTTCCCCAACGCCTGCGCAATTTGCAGGCAAGCAAGGCATTATCATCTTTACCGGGCATGGCTGGAGCGACGCAACCGGTCATGTCACACTCTGGAA
This sequence comes from Enterobacter bugandensis, assembly GCF_900324475.1. Taxonomy (NCBI): domain Bacteria; kingdom Pseudomonadati; phylum Pseudomonadota; class Gammaproteobacteria; order Enterobacterales; family Enterobacteriaceae; genus Enterobacter; species Enterobacter bugandensis. Next base: position 2,786,638 of record NZ_LT992502.1, on the reverse strand, counting down.
TGGAAATATTTGCTCTGATGATTGCCATTTCCTCGGCTCACCGGGTAATGGTTCGTTTATTCCGACCAACGCCACCTTCTGGAGCCTGAAATGAAACGTTTATTACTGCTGGTTTTGGCTATCAATGCCTCTGCTGTTTATGCCCAAAATCTGCCTGCCGTCAGCACTTTTACTCAGCAACAAATCTTTGAAAATTGGGTGCAAAACCGTTGCATCAGTAAGATCGCGGCCAGTAAAAGTCTGAAAGATGATGCAGAGGCCAGCGCGGCCGCCTGGCTGGAAGCAAGCAATCTCCCTGCTGAAAATTTTGAAAAAGCTGACCAGATCATTGTTTCTTCTCTGAAAGAGAAGATAGGCGGTACGGAACCGGGTCAATATCAGGTTTTAAAGTGCAGCTTAATCGCCAACAGCGACGCGATTCGTCCGCTCAAAACCGCAAAATAGAAGCAGTGGAAGCGGCCCCAAACGCCGCCGTTCTCGTCCCGAGAGCGGCAGCGTTTGAGCGCTAATCATACCAGCAGGAATACGCCATGCGATTCACGATTATTTCTACGAAACCCGGTCATCAGCCGCCGCAAAGCAGCTGTGATTTTTACGCCCCGGGCGGCACCATTGGGCGCGGTACGGATAACAATCTGGTATTACCGGACAATGACCGCACCATCTCGCGTCTGCAGGCCATTGTCCACGTTGACGCTCAGGGAGAATGCCGTGTCACCAACCGTGGCAGCGTCACCCGCGTGGTATTAAACGATATTCCGCTGGAGCGCGGACGTCAGGTTGAACTGCAGGATGGCGACATTCTCGGTATTGATGACTACCGTATTGAAGTGACAGAGCTTATCCACGACACGCAGCCGGTGAGCCGCATGGCGGCCAGCATGCAGCAGCAGGCGCGTCCGACAGCCGCACCCGCTGCGCCCGCAGCGCAAGCGAAGCCTGCTAACCCCGCGCCACGCGGGAAGGCGGAACCGACCGCCGTGCCTTCCGAAATCTGGGACAGCCTGATGCAGGAGTTCTCCATCTCCGACAGCATCTCCAGCAACCGCGCAAAACCGCAGCCTGCGGCCTCACAGGATCCCTTCTCCCAGCCCGTCGCGCCGGAACGTAATGCCGAAGATCCGTTGGCGATGTTCAACGACAGCGATCCAACGCTTGAGCGCAAGAACGTCGACCCGGACACGCTGTTCAGCGACGAAGCGCTGTTCAAAAAAGAGAGCATTTTTGACGACGTGACGCCTTCCACGCTGGTGCCGCCGGTTGAGGGGCAACCCGCCCCTAAAGAAGACGCGGCGGACGAGCTTGACCCGCTGGCGCTGTTCGGTGGAAAGGCCAGCGCGCCAGCCGCGCGCAATGATGACCCGCTCGGGCTGATGGGCGGAGCACCGTTAACCCACCCGGATGATATTGCAGACGAAAAGCCAGCATCAACGCCTGAACCGGAGCAGGAAGAGGACGTGCTTGCCGATTCTCCGCTGTTCGCCCCAGAGCCGCAGGAAACGCCGCGTGAAGAAGAGCCGGCGCGGCCGGATTACGCAGGCTTCACCATGCCTACGCCGCAGGCCGTTGCGCGCAGCAGCGCTCAGGCACCGAAGGGGCGCCTGCGCATCGACCCGGTCAATAACGCGGCATCCCCAACCGCCAGCCCGAATAATGGCGAGAAGGGTGAAGTGCTGCAGGGCGAGCTGCTGCAGGCGCTGCTTGAAGGTATGGGCCTGAGCGAAATGCAGCCTGTTCCGCAGTTTGACCGGGAAAATATGCGTCAGTTGGGGCAGATTCTCGGCATGTTCTCGCAGGGCACCGTGGCGCTGCTCTCGTCGCGCTCCATCCTGAAACGCGGCGTAAAAGCCGATATGACCATGGTGCTGGACGATGCCAACAACCCGTTCAAGCTGTTGCCGACCGGGAAAACCGTCTTAATTCAGATGTTCGGCACCCCGATGCCGGGCTTTATGCCGCCGACCAAATCGGTGCGCGATGCGCTGATCGACCTGCAGGCGCACCAGCTGGGGATGATCTCCGGTATCCGCGCCATCATCGCCGCGATGCTGCAGTCCTTTAACCCGGAACAGCTGGAGGAGCAGGCGAAGCAGAACGGCATGACCTCGCGTCTGGCGCTGCCGGGCAGCCGCAAAGCCGCCCTGTGGGACTATTTTGTTCGCAGCTATGGCGAGACGGCGGGCGAGATTGAGGATGACTTCCACACCCTGTTCGGCGAAGCCTTCCTTCATGCGTATGACATGGAGGTGAATCAGTACAAAGACTCACAGAGCGGATCGGAAGACAAATGAATATCGCAACCGCTTCTCTCTCCCGCCAGGGGACGCGCGCCAGCAACCAGGATCAGACGGGAGAAACCATAGGGGAACGCTCGGCCTGCTTTGTCGTCTGCGACGGCATCGCGGGTCTGCCCGGTGGTGAAGTCGCCGCGGAACTGGCCCGTAACAGCATTATCTCCCGCTTCGATGGCGACAAGCACCTCAACGCGCAGCATATCCGCGACTACGTGCAGACGGCGAATCGCACCATTCTGAGCGAACAGCAGGCCGTTCAGGACTATCGCCGGATGGGCACGACGCTGGTCAGCCTGTTCATTGACCGGGACTACGGGCTGGCGTACTGGGCGCATGCCGGCGACAGCCGCCTGTACCTGTTTCGCCGGGGGTGGCTGTGGCACGTCACCACGGACCACAGTCTGGTGCAGCAGATGAAGGATGCCGGGCATCAGACGGACGATCTCAACAGCAACCTGCTTTATCTGGCGCTGGGAATTGAAAACGGCGGACCGGAAGCGAGCTACAGCGACGTGGTGCAGGTAGAAGACGGCGATGCCTTTTTACTCTGCACCGACGGATTCTGGCACGGCGTCAGCGAAGAGCAAATGAAGCAGTCGCTGCACATGGTCAATACGCCGCAGGAGTGGCTGACCTTAATGAACCAAATCATTCAAAAGAATGGCGAGCAGGAGGGGAATGCGCAGGATAACTATACCGCCCTAGCGGTATGGATGGGCAACCCTCAGGACACCACTTTGCTGCACACCCTCTCTGACGCAGCACAATTTCTTCCCTGCGGAACTGATTAGACACACAAGGAACGATATGAAACTTTGGCTATCGGGTTTGGCACTTCTGGCGGCGACCTCCACCGCGCAGGCTGAAAATTTCCGCATCGTGCAGTCTCCTGCGCAGAAGCTGGATATCTGGATCGACAACATCAAAGACAACACCCCGCAGAGCTGGTGTAAGCCAGAAGTGGCGCTGCGCATTGTGGCGAACGGCAAGAAAGACGTCTCCGTGCTGGAAAACTTTGTGCCGCGTCTTGGCTCGCTGCTGGAACACCAGTGCAGCAAAGTGAATAAACTCAGCTGGACGCTCAACGATCCCGAGGGAACGACGCTGGCGCAGGGCACGGCAGCTAAAGCGCAGGACTGGGCGCTGGTGGTGAAACAGCAGCAGGCCGCGCCTGCCGAGACCGTCACCGCAACCCCAGCCAGCGGCGCGTTACTGCCACCCGATCAGAACGTGGCTTCCCGCACCGTTGCGGCCGACCGCACGCCGTGGCAGGAGTTTACCCTGCAGGATGGCTGCCACCTGCGCACCTTCTGGGAGGGCGGCGCGTCCGCTCCGGCGCTCTTTATTCCGGATTCTGACACCACCCGCTGCGGTAACGGCAGCTGGCTGAGCGGTCACACCGTTATCTCTCAGTCCCGCAACGGCGGGCAGAAAGAGATGGCGGTGACGTACATTCACGGCTTCCCGGTGATGGGGCTGAATCAGAGCGCCGATCCGGAAAACGCGCTGATCACCTCCGTCAATAAAGAGCGCATGGTATTCAGCACGCCAGACAGCGATCAGAGCTGGATGATCCTGCCTTACGACAGCACCCTGAACAGCTGGAAGAGCAACGGCACGGTTGCGGTAGAAATTTCCCGCGAGACCGCCAGCGACGATGCAAAACTGCAGGCGCGTATTGCGGCGGTGAAGAAAACCTGGAGCGCCTGGGTTGCCCCAGGCACCCCGCTGAATATCGTTCTAATTGATACCCTGCGTCCTCAGCTGCGCGATCCGGCAGTAGGCGCCTGGCGCGCGGCGAATTAAGGAATGGCTATGAATACGCTCTATCAACAGCTTGCGGGTGAAACGCTCAACGACGCGCTGGCGCGTCTTGAAACAGAGATCAAAGCCCGTCCGGCAGATGCAGACCTCCGCGCCGCGTTCGTGCAGTTTTTAATCCTCAGCGGCAACGGGACGCGCGCGCTGACCCAGCTGAAAAGCTGGCTGGCGCTGAAGCCGCAGGCGAAACCCACCGTCACGCTGCTGGAGCAGTCCATTCAGGGCGAGCTGCAGCGCGCACAGGTGATGGCGGGGCAGGCGCGTCCGGCCATGCCTGAAACTCAGTGGCCGTGGCTGACCACCCTGGCCGCGGCGCTCCGCGAGGAGGGCGAGCGTGCCCGGTCGCTGCGCCTTGAAGCGCTTGACCAGGCGCAGGCCACTCCCGGCCACATCACCCTCGAAAACGATGAGGCTCAGCCGTTTGACTGGCTGATGGACGGCGATGCCCGTCTCGGCCCGGTGTGCGAAACCATCGTGAACGGCCGCTATTTCTGGCTGCCGTTTAACGCAATCGCCGAGATCCGTTTCCAGGCGCCTGCCAGCGTGACCGATCTGGTCTGGCGTCACGCGCTGGTGCGCCTGACCGACGGTACGGAGCAGGTATGTCAGATCCCGGCGCGTTACCCGTTTGCTGCCGATGCGTCGGATGCGATCAAACTGGGCCGCACTACCGAGTGGCAGCCGCTCGATGAGGACGGCACCCTGTACGAAGGGATGGGCCAGAAAGCCTGGCTCAGCGAGCAAAGCGAAAGCCCGTTGCTGTCGTTAAGCCTCGTGTCGTTTGCGACGGATGGAGCCGATGAGTAATCCCGCTGGCGAAGGCGATCTGCTGCGCAGCGGCTGGCAAGCCCGCAGCAGGCAGGAGAAGGTGGGGGCGCGCGACAAAATGCAGCCTTCGCTGCTCGATCGCCTCACCGATAACGATCCGGAAAAAAAACGCGAGCCGGCCAACAGCAACCTGATCACCCACGCCGCGCTGCGTCGTAACGTGCTGCGGGATCTGCAGTGGCTGTTTAACACCATCAACCACGATGCCTCCGGGGATTTGAGCGCCTTGCCGCACGTGAGCCGCTCGGTGGTTAACTTCGGCGTCGCGCCGCTGGCCGGGAAGAGAATGTCGGACATCGAATGGCACGACATTCAGCGCAAGCTCACCGAGGCCATCATCAATTTTGAACCGCGCATTTTGCCGCAGGGGCTGCAGGTCCGCTGCGTGTCGGATACCTCCTCGCTGGATCTGCATAACGTGCTCTCCATTGAGATTAAAGGGCGCTTATGGTGTGTGCCGTACCCGCTGGAGTTTCTGTTTCGCACCGATGTCGATCTGGAAAACGGCCATTTTGAACTGAAAGATGCGGGGTAATCATGGAAAGTAAACTGCTCGAATATTACAACCGTGAGCTGGCCTACCTGCGCGAAATGGGGGCCGAGTTTGCCGAACGCTATCCGAAGGTCGCCGGGCGGCTGGGCATGCGCGGCATCGAAGTGGCGGACCCGTACACCGAACGCCTGATGGAAGGTTTCGCGTTTCTGACCTCCCGCGTGCAGATGAAAATGGACGCGGAGTTTCCGCGCTTCTCCCAGCGTCTGCTGGAGATGATCGCGCCGAACTACCTCGCGCCCACCCCTTCCATGGCGATTGCGGAAATTGAGCCCGACAGCAGCCGCGGCGATCTGAGCAACGGCTTTATTGTGCCGCGCGGCACCATGATGGACAGCCTGGCGCTGAAAAAAATCGGTGTAACCTGCAGCTATACCACCGCGCACGAGGTCAATCTGCTGCCGCTGAAAATCGACAAAGTTGAGCTCGGCGGCGTGCCCGCTGACCTGCCGCTGGCGCAGCTCGGCTTAAGCCAGCGGGGGATCAACAGCGCCTTGCGGATCCGCATTGCCTGCGACGGCCCGCAAAACCTCGGGCACCTGAATTTTGACCGGCTGGAGTTTTTCCTTAGCGGCCCGGACATTGAGGTGCTGAAGCTGCTGGAGCTGGTGATGGAGCACCACGCCGGGATCGTCTGCCAGACGGTCAGCCCGCAGCCGCAGCGACAGCTGCTGGCAACGGATGCGCTGCGTCAGGAGGGCTTTGCGCCGGACCAGGCGCTCCTCCCGGACGATCTGCGCAACTTTGACGGCTACCGTCTGCTGCAGGAGTATTTTGCGTTTCCGGCCCGCTTCCGCTTTATCAGCCTGAGCGGTCTGAGCACGCTTATCCAGCGCTGCGAAAACGAAAAAGCCTTCGATATCTTCATTCTGCTGGATAAGTCGGATGAACAGCTGGAGCGCGTGGTCGACGCCAGCCATCTGGCGCTGCACTGCACGCCGGTCATCAACCTGTTCCCGAAAGTGGCGGCCCGGCAGAAGCTGAATGAAGGCCAGCATGAATACCATCTGGTGGTTGATAACATCCGCCCGCTGGACTACGAAATTTATGCGGTAAATAAAATTTTTGGCAGCGCCGACGGCCAGCGCGACGACCAGACGTTTCGTCCGTTCTGGAGCACCTGGAGCGGCGACGCGGGCAACTACGGGGCCTATTTTTCCCTGCGCCGGGAACAGCGCGTGCTCTCCGAACACGCCCTGCGCTACGGCACCCGTACCGGCTATATCGGCTCGGAGGTCTTTGTCTCGCTGGTGGATGAACAGCATGCCCCGTGGCAGGAAAACCTGCGCTACATCTCTGCCGAGGTGCTCTGTACCAGCCGCGACCTGCCGCTGATGCTCCAGCAGGAGCTCGGGCAGTTCATTATGGCCGACTCCATGCCGGTGAAGGGGTTAACCCTGCGCAAAGGTCCGACGCCGCCGCGTCCGGCGCTGGCGGAAGGGTTCAGCACCTGGCGGCTCATCAGCCAGCTGCAGATGAACTACCTCAGCCTGATGGACAGCGAAAATGAAGAGGGGGCAGCGGCGCTGCGCCAGCTGTTAGGTCTGTATGCCAACCTGGCCGAAACGCCGGTTGCACGTCAGGTGGAGGGGGTTCGCCACTGCGTGCTGGAGCCGGTACACCGCCGCGTGCCTGAACCCGGCCCGGTCGTTTTCGCCCGCGGAATTGGCATCACCCTGACGGTGGACGAGCGGGCGTTTTCCGGCGCCAGCCCGTGGCTTTTCGGCAGCGTGATGGAGCGCCTTTTTGCCCGTCTGGTCTCCATCAACAGCTTCACCGAGTTCACCCTGAAGAGTCAGCAGCGCGGCGAGATAGGCTACTGGGCGCCGCGCATGGGTAAAAGGGCGCTGGTATGAGTGACGCTGCCACCGCACCGCTGCGCGTGCATCGCCTGACGAAGCTGCCGGATACATTCTGGCACGGGGTCCGCGAGACGCCCTGGCGCTACGATCTGTTTCAGCTGTTAAGGCGCATTGATGCCCAGGGCGGCGAGCGCTACCCGCTGGGACGCGCGCCGCTGCCGAAATTTGAGCCGCTGCGCATTGGCCAGCAGCCCTCAATGAGCTTTGCGCCGTCGACGCTGGCCCAGGTGCGACAGCGTGAAGAAAGCGGGCTGCATGAGGTGTCGATCCTCAGCTTTGGCCTGTTTGGCCCGAACGGCCCGCTGCCGGTGCATATGACCGAGTACGCCCGCGAACGGATTCATCATCACCAGGACACCAGCCTCAGCGCGTTTGCCGATCTGTTCCATCATCGTCTGGCGCTGCTGTTTTACCGCGCCTGGGCGGATGCGCAGCCTGCCGTTTCCCTCGATCGCGCCGACAATAAGCGCTTTGAGGGCTACCTGGCGTCGCTGATCGGCATGGGACAGCCGGGTCAGATGAACAAGGGCAGCCTGAGCGCCCATGCCCGCTTTGCCCACGCCGGGCACCTGACCCGCCACGGGCGGGATCCAGAAGGGCTGGAGAAGATCCTGCGCAGCTATTTTAAAGCGCCGGTTAAGCTGGTGAGCAACGTGCCGCAGTGGATGCCGCTCTCCACCCGCGAGCAGGCGCAGCTGGGAGCAGGACGCCGCATGCCGCGCATGGGGGAATCCGCTTTTCTCGGCGTCGCCGTCCGCGACGTGCAGCATAAGTTTCGTATCGAGATTGGCCCGCTGAGCGCGGAGGAGTACAACCGCTTTCTGCCGGGCGAAGCGTGGGTCACCGAGCTGCGCGACTGGGTGCGCCAGTACGCGGGAATTGAGTTTGAATGGGAAACACGGGTGATCCTGCGTGAAGACGCGGTGCAGGGTACCACGCTCGGCAGCGATGGGCGATTAGGCTTTAACACCTGGCTGGGGCATCAGCCGCAGCCTGTCCCGCGTGGCGATCTGGTGTATCGCGCAGAGCGATAAATTTTTCTAACGCATTGTTATCAACGGAACCGAACATGTCAGAAATTAGCCGTGCCGTGCTTTTCGGCAAACTGGATACGCTGTTATTTACCTCTCTGGAAAGCGCGACTGCCTTCTGCAAGCTGCGCGGCAACCCCTACGTTGAGCTGGTGCACTGGCTGCATCAGCTGATGCAGCAGCAGGATGGCGATCTGCAGCAGGTCATCCGCCACTTTGCCCTCGACGAACAGCAGCTAACGCGCGATATCGTGGCGGCGCTGGACGCTCTGCCGCGCGGCGCAAGTTCCGTTTCCGATCTCTCCGAACATATCGACAGCGCCGTGGAGCGCGCCTGGGTCTTCGGCTCGCTGAAGTTTGGCGTCAGCCGCATTCGCGGCGGCCATTTGCTGATTGGCATCCTCAAGACCTGGAATCTGGCCAACGTGCTGAAAAGCATCTCGGCGCAGTTCACCCGCCTTAACGTCGAAGTGCTGATCGAGCAGTTCGACGCCATCTGTGGCAACAGTAAAGAGACGCAGCAGGCCGCTGCCGCCGTCGATGCACCGGCGGGTGCGGTCCCGGCGGCTCAGGGTACGCTGGCCCAGTACGGCCAGGACCTGACCGCCCGCGCCCGCGACGGGAAGATTGACCCGGTTGTCGGGCGCGACGAGGAGATCCGCCAGATGGTGGATATCCTGATGCGCCGCCGCCAGAACAACCCGCTGCTGACCGGGGAGGCCGGGGTCGGCAAAACCGCAGTCGTTGAAGGGCTGGCGCTGCGTATCGCCGACGGCGACGTGCCGGAGCCACTGCAGAACATTCAGCTGTGGCTGCTGGATATCGGCATGCTGCAGGCAGGCGCGGGCATGAAAGGCGAATTTGAAGCCCGTCTGCAGGCGCTCATTAATGAAGTCCAGTCCAGCGCCACGCCGATTATTCTGTTTATCGATGAGATCCACACTCTGATTGGTGCAGGCGGCCAGCAGGGAACCGGCGATGCGGCGAACCTGCTGAAGCCGGCCCTGGCGCGCGGTCAGCTACGCACCATCGGTGCCACCACCTGGGCGGAATACAAAAAGTACATTGAGAAAGACCCGGCGCTGACCCGTCGTTTCCAGACCGTACAGGTTCACGAGCCGGACGAAGCGAAAGCCATTCTGATGCTGCGCAGCACCGTGTCGCCGCTGGAGACGCACCACCAGGTCCTGCTGCTCGACGAAGCGGTCAGCGCGGCGGTGAAGCTGTCCCATCGCTATATCCCGGCGCGTCAGCTGCCGGACAAAGCCGTTGCGCTGCTCGACACCGCCTGCGCCCGCGTGGCCGTCAGCCAGAGCGCGCCGCCGGCGCAGCTGGAAGACTGCCTGCGCCATCTTGCCGCGCTGGACGTGGAAATTGAAATTGCTGAACGCGAAGCGCGCGTCGGCGCCGGTGACGCAGAGCGCGTAGCGACGTTAATCACAGAGCGCGACGCGTATGAAACAAAACGCGAAGCCCTGGCCCGGCGCTGGGAAGACGAGCGCGGTCTGGTGCAGGAGATCATCCGCCTGCGCGCCGCGCTGTTTGCGGCGGGCGAGGAAGAGACCGCCGAGCTGCGCAGCCGGCTGGCGGAGCAGCAGCAGGCGCTGAACGCCTTACAGGGTGACGAGCCGCTGCTGTTTGCGGCGGTAGATGAAAACGTGGTCGCCGCAGTCGTCTCTGACTGGACCGGGATCCCGCTGGGCCGGATGGTGAAAAACGAGATCGACGCGGTGCTGAACCTTGCCGATACGCTGAACCAGCGCGTTATCGGCCAGCGTCACGGGCTGGATCTCATTGCCCGCCGCGTGAAAACCTCGCGGGCGAAGCTCGACGATCCGAACAAACCGGTGGGCGTCTTTATGCTGTGCGGCCCGTCCGGCGTCGGGAAAACTGAAACCGCGCTGGCGCTGGCGGAATCCCTGTACGGCGGCGAGCAGAACGTCATCACCATCAACATGAGCGAGTTCCAGGAAGCGCACACCGTTTCCACCTTAAAAGGTGCGCCTCCGGGATACGTAGGGTATGGTGAAGGCGGCGTGTTAACCGAGGCCGTGCGCCGTCGCCCTTACAGCGTGGTGCTGCTGGACGAAATTGAAAAAGCGCACCCGGACGTCCATGAGATCTTCTTCCAGGTATTCGATAAAGGCTGGATGGAGGACGGCGAGGGGCGCCACATTGATTTCCGTAATACCATCATTATTCTGACCTCCAACGTCGGCACCGAGCTGATAAGCGCCATGTGCGCCGATCCGGAGCTGATGCCGGAGCCTGACGCATTAAGCGGCGCGCTGCGCCAGCCGCTGCTGGAAGTATTCCCGCCGGCGCTGCTGGGCCGCCTGCTGGTGGTGCCGTACTACCCGCTCAGCGACGAGATGCTCGGGCAGATTGTGCGCCTGCAGCTCAAGCGCATTCAGCGTCGTCTGGAAGAGAATCACAGCATTATTTCTGAGTTTGACGACAGCGTGGTGGAACAGATTGTTCAGCGCTGCACCGAGGTGGAGTCCGGTGGCCGCATGGTGGATGCTATTCTGACTAACACCCTGCTGCCTCAGATGAGCCAGATCTTACTTACCGCCAGCCGCAGCGACGAGCAGTTCCGACGCCTGCATGTCACCTGCGAGCAGGGCGAGTTTCACTGTCAGTTTGCCGCGTAATAATCATCAAGAGAACTGTAAAAGATGACGGATAATGATAACAATCGGACTGTCCCAAACGCGCTCCCGGTCGGGTACCGCTTCAACGAGTTTGAAATCAAAGAGGTGATCGGCGGCGGCGGTTTTGGCATTGTCTATCGCGCGTGGGATCACCAGCTCGAACGCACTATCGCTATCAAAGAATTTATGCCTTCCTCGCTCGCCGTGCGCGGCGACGACATGACCCTGGTGCTGCGCAGCGAGCGCTTTGGCAAAGCATTTTCCGCGGGCCTGAACAGCTTTATTCAGGAAGCGCGTCTGCTGGCGCGTTTTAACCACCCGAACCTGCTGCACGTCCTGCGTTTCTGGGTGCAAAACGACACGGCTTACATGGGGACGCTGTTTTATAGCGGCACCACGCTTTCACGCCTGCGCGAAGAAAAACCGGAGCTGATCAACGAGGCCTGGATCCGCCGCACGCTGCCGATGCTGTTCGGGGCGATCAAGACCATCCACGACGAAGGCTATCTGCACCGCGACATCTCGCTGGATAATATTCAGATCCAGGATAACGGCCTGCCGGTGCTGCTCGATTTCGGCTCCGCGCGCCGCACCATCGGCAACCTTTCCGACGAAACGGAAACCATGCTGCGCCCCGGCTTTGCGCCGATTGAGCAGTACACCGACGACAACGAGAGCGAGCAGGGGCCGTGGACGGATATTTACGCCCTCGGCGCGGTGCTGCGTACCCTGATTGTGGGTTCTCCGCCGCCGGTCAGCGTGGTGCGCTCCATCCAGGATACCTGTAAGCCGCTGGTGGAAATCATGCCGCAGGGCTACTCCATTCCGCTGCTGCAGGCCATCGACCGCGCGCTGGCGCTGCACATGGAGGACCGTCCGCAGTCTATCGACGAATTCGCGGCGCTGATTGAGATGCCGGTCGCCGGGATCAACGACGTGCTCACCGCCAAAAAGACCGGCACCATGCTGGTTCCGGTTGAGGAAGAGAAGCCAGCTTCGGTGCTCGACTGGCGTCGCTATAAGATCCCGGGCATGGTTGCCGCGGGCGTGCTGGTGGGCGTTGTCGCCGGGGCGATGCTGTTCAGCGGTGGGAATGATGCGCCTGAGCAGGCTGCCCAGGCCCCGTCAGAGACGCGTCCGACAGAAACTGCCGCGAACGCGCCAGAGGTGAAGCCAGAAACGGCGACGGTGAGCGAGTCAGCGACGGCGCAACAGACGCCACCACCTGCCGACGCCAGCCCGGTCGCGCTGGTTTATATCCGTATCCAGGACGGTGAAACGCTGAAAGTGAACGGCGAACCAAAAGCGCTGCGTCCGGCGACCAACGGCTATGCCTCGCTCAAGCTGCCAGCCGGTGAGACGAAGATTGAGCTGCAGGGCAACGGGAGAACGCGCAGCCAGACGCTGGATATCAGCAAGCCGGGCACCTGGCTGGTGAATCCTTAGTAATGCACGATCTTCAAGGCCAGAGACTTATTCCAAAGGTGTTCGAAGAGCGTCTCTCCTCTTTATGTACAAAATCGCTTTAGGATTGAAAGCTCAGTTGGCTTAGTAGCGGTGGTCTTAATTGACCACCGTCAGTGAAAAACGACAGGCCCTTTTGTCTCCGACCCCGGAGAGTTAGCTGAAGCGAAGTTGCGGAATTCCATTTTTGTCAGTGTTAATTACGTGTATAAACAAAATGTCGCTCATTTAAAGAGTAAATCAGGGTATTTCTGGGGAAGTATGGATCTTCTCGCAATTTTAATTTATTGCGCGAATTCAGTACGCCACAACAGAATCCCATTTCTTTCTGACGCAAAAGCATTTAGTGCTTCGTTGAATTATTTTGCAGGTGATGGTTTCAGCATTTTGGTCATGCTTTTTTTTGTGCTTGACTTACTTTTACTACTCTCTTTGTTTGCTTCGGCCTGGTTATTCTTCAAACGAAAGAACGGTGCAGTCAAATTTGCTCTTGCTCAGGAATTATTTCGTTTGATTTCATTCAGATGTTCAGTCTCATTTTTCCCTCTTTTAGTAAGCGTGTTTGGAATTTCAAACGTCTGGTTGAATGTAGGGTTATTTATCACATCAGAGTCACTGAAAATCTACTCTCTTGTTTTTTGGATGAACGAGCGGGAAAAGCCCCTTTCTTGAATGATGCTTTATCAGAGATGCGACCCGCTTTTTTGCATCGCATAAGCTAAATGGAATAAAGATTATGCTCAACCGAATTACCGTTCAGCTCCCGGTGGAGGGGCTTCTGTTCTGGAAACTGACGGGCCGCGAGGCGATGTCCGAGTCGTTTGCGCTGACGCTGACCGTGCTCGGCACGGACGCGCGCATTGACCGCACTAAGCTGCTGGGCCAGCCGGTCACGGTGACCATCCCGACGCAGAATCTGCTGACGTCCCGCTATATTAACGGAAAAATTACCCGCGTGGCGGTCAGCGCCGTTGAGCTGACGGGCACCCGCTATGCGGTGTACCAGCTGATGGTGGAGCCGGACCTGTGGCCGATGAAGCGCGACCGTAACCTGCGTATTTTCCAGGGCCAGACTGTGCCGCAGATTGTGAAAACCCTGCTGGGTGAGCATCAGGTCAACGTTGAGGATAAGCTCACCGGCAGCTACCGGGTGTGGGACTACTGCGTGCAGTATCAGGAGTCGAGCCTGGACTTCATCAGCCGCCTGATGGAGCTGGAGGGGATTGCCTATCACTTCAGACACGATGCGGACAAGCACACCCTTGTGCTCACCGATGCCGCCACGCAGCATCAGCCGTTCAGCGGCTACGAGGTCATTCCTTACCACCAGACGCCGTCCGGCGGCAGCACGGATGAAGAGGGCATCAGCCAGTGGGCGCTGGAGGACAGCGTGACGCCGGGGATTTACAGCCTCGACGACTATGACTTCCGCAAGCCGAACGCGTGGCTTTTCCAGGCCCAGCAGAATCCGGCGTCGCCGAAGCCGGGCAGCATCGACGTGTACGACTGGCCGGGTCGCTTTGTGGACAAAGGTCACGGGGAGTTTTATGCCCGTATCCGTCAGGAGCGCTGGCAGGTTGAGCACCAGCAGATTCAGGCCACCGCCACGGCGGCGGGGATTGCGCCCGGGCACACCTTCACGTTAACCAGCGCGCCGTTCTTCAGCGACAACGGGGAGTATCTGGTGACGGCGGCGGGCTACCACTTCGAGGAGAACCGCTACGCCAGCGGCGAGGGGGAGACCATACACCGTACCGATTTCACGGTCATTCCGTCGGCGGTGGTTTACCGTCCGGCGCAGAGCACGGCTTGGCCGCGCACCTACGGCCCGCAGACCGCGAAGGTAGTGGGGCCGAAGGGGGAGAGCATCTGGACGGATAAATATGGCCGGGTGAAGGTGAAGTTCCACTGGGACCGGCTGGCGAAGGGCGATGACACCAGCTCCTGCTGGGTTCGCGTGTCGAGCGCGTGGGCAGGCCAGGGCTACGGCGGGGTGCAGATCCCGCGCGTCGGCGACGAGGTGGTGGTGGACTTTATCAACGGCGACCCGGACCGTCCGATTATTACCGGCCGCGTGTATAACGACGCGAGCATGCCGCCGTGGGCGCTTCCGGCTGCGGCGACGCAGATGGGTTTTTATAGCCGCAGCAAAGATGGCCATAAAGACAATGCCAATATTCTCCGTTTTGAAGATAAAGCCGGGCACGAGCAGATCTGGATCCATGCAGAAAAAAATATGGATACGGATATTGAAAATTCTGAAACTCATGATGTCGGTGTCGATCGTAGAAAAACCATCGGACAGGATGAGAATATTACGATTAAGCGGAACCTGAAATCAGATGTAGGTAATAATGAAACGCATAATATTGGTAACAAGCACGTTATAAACGTTGGGAAAGATCAAACCGTCTTGACCATGGATAAAGAAGGTAACGCGCTGCTGGAATCTGTGACCACGATTAAACTCAAAGTTAAAGACAATTATATTCTGATCGCCCCGGATACCATTGAGATTCACGTAGGCCAAGGCAACCTCAAAGCAGAGGCTGTGGAACAAGCCATCTTCAAAGGTGATGAGCTTACAAGACTAGGTGATGGGATCAATACCGAGCTCAAAGCAAATGATACGGTGAGTATAACGGGAACTAACCTTACCGATATTAAGGGCGCGATTGTAAAAGTTAACAGTTAATCTGCGTACAGAGAACGCTATTATGGGAAAACCAGCCGCCAGAGCGCGCATTGATTCCAGCGCACATACTGGCCCAATTCAAAGCGGAAGTCCCAACGTAATTATTGGCGGATTTCCGGCAGCACGAAAAGGCGACCCGCTTTCATGCTCCCAACATGGTCAGGGAAGTATTCTCAGTGGTTCAACAACGGTATTTGTGAATGGTTTGCCTCTCGCCAGGGAAGGTGACAAGACGGGTTGCAATACCTCAGCAACCCCTGCGGTCGCATCCACTCAACCCGCACCTCCGCAATACTGGGGCGGAACGGCGGCGAAGGATGCGGGTAAAGATGGTGCTATACATGGTGATGTTTACGACGCCCGTGTGCTTGGCGCCTATGCAAGCCTTGAAGATAAATCCGGCTTTGGAACACCCGATACGGCTTCAGCCGGATTCGCACTTGCCGATATCACGGTCGGGAATACAAAAAGTCAGGATAAATATAAAGGCGAGGTACGTACTAAAGTAGGGGTGGCGACTGCCAGCGGCACGTTAGTGACCGATCGAGCTGATTACGGGGCGATTAATCTCAATGCAAACGCCACCGCAATACAATATGGCGCCTCGGGAAGCATTGGAAAAGAAGGGCAACAATACGGCGGCGTCGGTGGGGATGTATACCTGGCAACCGCTGAAGCGAAGGCCGTCAGTGAACTATATGACGGAAATAAAGGGCGTTATGGTTTTAATGTTGAACTTGGCGCAGAAGCCGCGGCGGTCAAAGGAGAGGCGACGGCTAAAGCCGATTTTTATGGCGTAGTCGTTGCCGATGGCAAGCTTTCAGGGAGTGCAGGGAGCGCTGGCGCTTCTGCAGGCGTGGGAACCTGGATTGATAGCACTGATTATTCATTTAACCTTAAGGTGTCCGGTGAGCTTGCAGCGGCGCTCGGTCTGGGAGGGGATGCCAGTATCAAATTTGCTCTCAAACCGATTCTTGACTGGATTTATGACGATGATGAAAGTAAGCCGTCCCCAGCGGCGGGCAGTGGCGATGGTGTGATTAAGACTGGCTGTGTTACAGTCCTGATAGGAGATTAAAATGTGTAAATGGGGAACGTTGTGATGCATTGGTTTTTCTTTATAGTCTTTATGATTTGGACGCTAGCGCTTATCTGGAATGGAAAAGATTTATTTAACAAAAAGCAATGGCTCCTTGCGGGGTTAATGTTCGTTCTAGTGTTAGTGGCTACGGTCGTCATTGGCTTTACGTTGAAATGGCTTGCTCAGTCAATGTCATTATTTTCCGTCGCAACGGCCAAGCATTATTCGATCATCTTATCCATGTCTTTCTTGTGTGTTTGGGGATTAAAGATCACAGTAGTGCTGCTCTGCACGTTATTTTCCGGGATTATGGGGGGGCACAAAAGATACAACGCGGAAAATTATGAAAAATTATCGTCTATGACACGTGCCGTGGCGCCTGGCTTACTTATCTTTGCTAAAAGCTTAATTACCCTCGGAAGCTTCCTTATGTTTTCGGGTTTATGGCTTAAGTAAGCGCGACGAGTGAGGTTGCATTATGGTTGCTGAAAAACAATATTTTTTTCCTCTTGAGATGAAGGATCAGGAAAAAGAGATTCGGGAAAATTTCTGGAAATGTCTCTATACCTCTGCAGAAAAAGAGATGCTTCATTACTGGCTATTGTTACCCCAGAATGTTAAGCCAGCAGAGTTAAAGCCGATCACATTTCAGGAGGTTGGGCTGACGAATATCGGACGATACATCGCCGATGACACCGGCCCCTATATTGAAGTCTGGGCTGCATATGAACACTGTCAGTGGGAGATGAATGCGTCAGACTGGCTTATAAATAAGCTCGATTTAATGGGTGAGAAAGTACTGAGCCAAAGAATAATTACGCATCCTTCAGGAAGCGGGAAGTTTGCGGATATCCTGTCCATTAAAACGATGCCATCGGGTGATGAGGTCGTTTCACGATATACGGTGCAGAAGGATTATAATCCTGTAAATGGTGGGGGAAATTACTTCCTTTTGAAAACGGCTTGTGCGTCGAAAGATTACAACACGATTGCCGATACTATTTTCCTGATTGCTATCAACTGGGATTTACTGCATCGCAGCAATTTGATGCTTTCAGAACTGTTGAAAACAGTCAGCCTTAGCAACAAAAATGACAGTGGATTTAAAATTCCGGATTCATGGCTGGTGAATACGCTGGATGATAATCGTCTGGTAATTGAACACACAATAGGTAACGTCAACCATGGAGTGATTAATTTCTGTCTTTTCCGTCAGGCTGATTATCCCGCTGCGCAGGCTATTTTCGATGAAGCAACTGCGCGCTTTAACCGCCACGATAGTGCGGTCTCTCTTACGACATCGGACATTGCCAGCATCCCAAATGATATCAATCCCTCGTTTACAGGCGATCTTTATAGCTGTACGGGAGAGGTAGTCAGTGCTGCTGAGAATATCAGGGCTTATTACGATATGCGTATCTTTAAAATGAATGATTTGTGGTGTTACGTTGAGGTGGTTGGGCCTCATCGTAATCATCAGGATTATTATTACGAAGCCAATAAACGATGCATGGAAATCATTCTTTCTACGTTTCGCATAGAAAAACGATGAGCTGACAAAGTTAATTCATGGCCATCTAAATAAAACCATAGAAATGTGGTTTTATTTTTTGTTTCACAGAAATAATATCATAACCGCCCTCGTTCTGAGGATTAGTTAACTTCAGGCACTGAGAACAGATCATCGTGGAATAAAAAATCATGCTCAGCTGAACTATCGTTCAGCTCGCGGGAGTGGATATTCTGTTCTGAAAACTGACATCCCGCTATGTTAACGGCAAGATTATCCATGTGGCGAACGGTGCCGTTGAGAGAACGGGCATGCACTATGCTGTGTAACAGGTAGAAGTGGAGCATCCGCAGGTTCAGGCCATCGCCAGGGCAGTATTTGAGGTGACTCATGAGTAAAGAAAATTACACCGCGCTGGATTATATCAATGATGCTATTGATGCAATTAATCATCGATTAGATGAAAATCCTACATTTTCTTTATATGTTATGGCGAAGAATCAGCTGGACTATATTAAGTCTATTCTAACGGGGTCTGAGAAAGATAAAAGTAAATTGCACAAATTAAATCTTGGAGTGCTTGCGTCAAAAGAGTTTGATACAACCGATGCAGAACTTGCTCAGCATTTGTCCAATGTTAATTATATAGCTTCGCAAATGGGAAAAGGATTGAAGTTTATTCTCCCTCATGAGCAAGACGTTGAGTATTTGAAAAGGCAAAAACGATATCGCAAGTGGTAAACAACGTTTGATTAAAGGGTGCGGGATGATAGATCTTTACAGCGAAGACTCAGTAATTAATCATTATGCCGATCGTTATCGTAACTACATGCCAGTTAATGTTCGTAAGGTAATAAGAAGCAGCATTGATGATTCAAATTCCTCTCATGTATGGGATGAAATATTACCTTTAATCACAAATGAAGATGTTTCACGCGATAAAGCACTTGGGGCGTTAGTGGGTTTGGCTGTTGGAGATGCAGTTGGCACTACTCTTGAATTTAAACGCAGAGACAGCGAACATGTAGCGGATATGATTGGTGGGGGACCTTTTCAATTAAAACCTGGTGAATGGACAGATGATACGTCCATGGCATTATGTCTGGCAGAGACTTATCTTTCAGAAAACAGAATGCACACCGATGTGCTTAGAAAATATCTCCTGAAATGGTATCTTGACGGAGAGAATAGTAGTAATGGTCGGTGCTTCGATATCGGGAATACGACGCGATTCGCACTTGAACAGTATATGCGTGTCGGACCTTCCTGGTATGGTAATACAGAGAAACACACTGCTGGTAATGCTGGGGTTATTCGTCAAGCACCGGTGTCTATCTTTCGTCGAAAATCGCTGCGTGCGATTTACTTCGAATCCCAGGCTCAGAGTCGAGCAACGCATGGCGCGGTAGAGTCAATTAACGCATGCCAATTTCTCGGATTGGTATTGCACTATTTAATTAACGGTTATCAAAAAGAAGAAGCTTTTTCCCCTCATGTTTTCCCACTGTGCGCGCGTGTAATGATCATAAATGCGGGTGAGTATAAGCAAAAAATTCGCGATCAGATTCGTTCAAGTGGTTATGTTATCGATACGCTTGAGGCCGCGATGTGGTCCGTATGGAATACTGATAATTTCCGGGATGCGATTCTGCTGGCTGCCAATCTTGCCGATGACGCTGACAGCGTTGCGGCAACGGCGGGACAAATAGCGGGAGCATTATATGGTTATTCCGCTATTCCGCAGGAGTGGAAAAATAAACTCGTACAACATGAACGTATCGCCAAAATGGCTGGTGAATTGTTCGATAGAGCCCCTGAAGACACTTTCTTGTAACTGTTTATCTCGATGAAAATTCAGGAAAAGTGGTTTTTTTGTGGCATGAGAAGTCAATCTTACAGCTACTCATTATCAAACCAGCAGCGTTTACGCTTTGCGTATTGAAATGAGTTAACTTCTGGCACTGAGATTAGTCCATAGTGGAATAATGATTATGCTCAACCGAATTACCGTTCAGCTCCCGGTGGAGGGGCTGCTTTTCTGGAAACTCTCAGGCCGCGAGGCGATGTCCGAGTCGTTCGCGCTGACGCTGACCGTACTCGGCACGGACGCGCGCATTGACCGCAGTAAGCTGCTGGGCCAGCCGGTCACGGTGACCATCCCGACGCAGAATCTGCTGACGTCCCGCTATATTAACGGAAAAATTACCCGCGTGGCGGTCAGCGCCGTTGAGCTGACGGGCACCCGCTATGCGGTGTACCAGCTGACGGTGGAGCCGGACCTGTGGCCGATGAAGCGCGACCGTAACCTGCGTATCTTCCAGGGCCAGACGGTGCCGCAGATTGTCAAAACCCTGCTCGGTGAGCATCAGGTCAACGTTGAGGATAAGCTCACCGGCAGCTACCGGGTCTGGGACTACTGCGTGCAGTATCAGGAGTCGAGCCTGGACTTTATCAGCCGCCTGATGGAGCTGGAAGGGATTGCGTATCACTTCAGACACGATGCGGACAAGCACATGCTGGTGCTGACTGACGCCGCCACGCAGCATCAGCCGTTCAGCGGCTATGAGGTCATTCCTTACCACCAGACGCCGTCCGGCGGCAGCACGGATGAAGAGGGCATCAGCCAGTGGGCGCTGGAGGACAGCGTGACGCCGGGGATTTACAGCCTCGACGACTATGACTTCCGCAAGCCGAACGCGTGGCTTTTCCAGGCCCAGCAGAATCCGGCGTCGCCGAAGCCGGGCAGCATCGACGTGTACGACTGGCCGGGTCGCTTTGTGGACAAAGGTCACGGGGAGTTTTATGCCCGTATCCGTCAGGAGCGCTGGCAGGTTGAGCACCAGCAGATTCAGGCCACCGCCACGGCGGCGGGGATTGCGCCCGGGCACACCTTCACGTTAACCAGCGCGCCGTTCTTCAGCGACAACGGGGAGTATCTGGTGACGGCGGCGGGCTACCACTTCGAGGAGAACCGCTACGCCAGCGGCGAGGGGGAGACCATACACCGTACCGATTTCACGGTCATTCCGTCGGCGGTGGTTTACCGTCCGGCGCAGAGCACGACGTGGCCACGCACCTACGGCCCGCAGACGGCGAAAGTGGTCGGGCCGAAGGGCGAGAGTATCTGGACGGACAAATATGGCCGGGTGAAGGTGAAGTTCCACTGGGACCGGCTGGCGAAGGGCGATGACACCAGCTCCTGCTGGGTTCGCGTGTCGAGCGCGTGGGCGGGCCAGGGCTACGGCGGGGTGCAGATCCCGCGCGTCGGCGACGAGGTGGTGGTGGACTTTATCAACGGCGACCCGGACCGTCCGATCATTACCGGCCGCGTGTATAACGACGCGAGCATGCCGCCGTGGGCGCTGCCGGCTGCGGCAACGCAGATGGGCTTTATGAGCCGCACGAAAGACGGTTCCGTGGACAACGCTAACGCCCTGCGCTTTGAGGATAAAGCGGGTGCAGAGCAGGTGTGGATCCAGGCCGAGCGCAACATGGACACCAGCGTTAAAAATGATGAAACGCACAGCGTCGGCGGGGCGCGCAGCCATTACGTGAAGAAAAATGAGCTGCATCGCGTAGAAGCGAACCAGACGCAGGCCGTGAAAGGTGGCACCGAGATCCTGACGGGGAAAGGCAAGCTGGATGCGGCGGTCGAGCAGTATGTTATTGCATCCGGGACGAAGCTGCGGCTGGTCTCAGGTGAGAGCGCTATTGAGCTTAACGCTAACGGCAAGATTAACCTGATCGGCAAAGAGTTTAACTTCTTCGTGGAAGGGGATGGTTATATCACCACGGGCGGTAAGCTGCATCTGAATACTTCTGGCACCAAGCCGGGCACAACGGCGCCGGGTTCTGGGCATAAAGGGGATATTGATGCGGCGGTGCAGGCGAAATTTACGCCGGGAAAGGAGAGTAAGGCTGGTGTGGCTGCCAGCGCACCTGCCGAAACCTCTAAAAACGCTACGCCTCCAGCATCCAATGTTCCTTCAAGCGGATATGGAAAGGATGTAGATAGTCTTGTCGATAAATCACCGACGATGAAAAATGACATAGCGACGTTAAAGAAACGAGGCTGGACATTTGAAGAAGGTGAAGCAGGCAAGGGGACGTTTGCCAATCGTCAAAAGCGCGTTATTACCGTTGATAAAAATGAGCTCGGTAACCCGAATGCAGTCGTTCAGTCTCTGTCACATGAAAGTGGTCACGCTTTATATGAACCCAACATTGATTTTTCTTCGCGCGACGCCTATCTCAACAGCACACTCAGTGATGAAGGCGCTGCAACCTTGAACAATATCCGGGTCCAACGCGAAATCATAGCCAACAAGGGTGGGGATATAGGTATTGCAGGCAATCCGGCAAATCAGACACAATATAATCGTATCTATGATTCTCTCGAACGTGGGGCTATAAAGGAAAGTGAAGCGCGTACGCAGATAGGCCGTATCTTTGGCAAAGGCGAACAAACGTCTACCACAGGGCAATATTACGAAGATTATTATGGCGGTTGGTATGATAAAAATTATCCATAGTCTAAAAACGGGTGCGGTGCTTGCGGCTTTATTAACGACGGGAATGGCAGGAGGTAACATGCAGAAACAGGATCTTTGGCAGTTCATTGAAGAAATGAGCGCATCACTCAAAACATTGTCCGTTAACAGTCTGGATAACGCTCCGTTGTCATTCAAGCTAACGAAACAAAATGAATATATCAATTTCTACAATGCCGACGATATCAAACTGGCGGATGGAACGAACATTACTGCAATTGATTTACGTTTAAGTAAAGAAAGTGACGGGATGGCACCGTTACTGAATTTTTCACCGTCCGGCCAGTGCATCACTCTCGACACTGTTAAAAAACATTATCCGCAACTGACGTTAACTGATTATCCACGAGGCCGTTCGGAGAACGAAGTGACCAGTTATACAGCGCTAAAGGATATGAATGGGCAAAAAATAAGCTTCAGTTTCACGGTAAAAAAACCTGACTGCTTGGGTGGGGTCGCTATTAGCGCTGACTAAAAATGTTTATTTCATTACTCACTGCTTTTTAAAGTAGTGAGTAGCATAATATTTATCCAGCAAATGACGATTAACGTGAAAAAACGCCTTTCTGTCTCTCTTTTTTTTACCCTCATGTCTACCTTTCTGAGCAGTTATGAAGTAATGGCTCAGACTATGCCGCTCATTCTGGCTAAAGATGATTTTTCTCTGCAGTTAAACGACCAGATTGTGGCACTGGGTGAGAGATGGACTCCTGAGGTTGCGCGTAAAATTGCAGTTTCTGTGGAAGGTAGTTTTGTCGGTGAAATTCCTTTTGACGGAACGAACTATAAATTCTACCAGCATCAGAAGACTGGGTTAAGAATATTCAGTTCCAATCTCTGGTGGGATAAAACCGAGCGAAGTGTTGACGATTATATTGTGGCGCAGATTACGTTAACTGCTCCGGATGGCAAAACAGTTCGCGGGATCCATATTGGTTCAACAATAAATGAACTTAATAAAGCTTACGGCAGTGGTCAGGTCGAAAATGATTCCGGGGAGCAGTGGGTTTCCTATGAATTGGGTAAGGAATTGCTCTCTTTTGAGCTTAAAGACAGTAAGGTTGTAAAAATAACAATGAATTACGAAAATGGTACTTCAGAGTGAATTATGGCCAAAAAATATCTGGCAGTCGTTTTGTTCACGGCGTTATTGACAGGCTTCGTTGAAACCACAACGGCGCTTGAATTATCGCAATATAATAAGCTCGATACGGTCAGTCACATCGTTAACGACAGCGAAGTGACAGACAATCTCAGGAAAACGCTGGGAAATCATTACCAGACCTTTATTGATAACTTTGATGTCTTCGGTGAACCGCATACCACCACAGGTGGTGGATTGTTTGTTGAAGGTTGGTTAAAAGATCTCTATCAGGAGAATGCATCCGCGCTGGTCATCAATCCTGACGGCAAAATCTTTGCAGCCTGGGTGGTTCCGACGTCGGACGTTATTCATTACCAGTCATCTGACAATAGCGCGGTTATTCATGCCGATATTCAGCAGTGGGCCGCCAGATTTAATGCGATGCATTTTGCAACGTTCGGCCAATCAAAACTCGTATTTGACGGGGAGTGGGCTGGCGAATACAAGAACGACTCGACGTTAACCCTGCGGTTAGCTGAATCAGACAAGCGGATCACCGGCTCTTACTGCTATATCTCCCAGAGAGGAAACCGCATAGATTGCCCGGAAGATGATGAGCAAAATCTTAGTGGTACGATTGCTGGCAATCGTGCCAGCGTTGAGTTCAACTCATCATTTGGCGGCGTAGGTGGACGGGCTGTTCTGGAAATAAAGGGGCGTGAAATGGAATGGCGTTTAGTTACTCCTCCTCAAAAAGGAAATTACTATGCCCTGCTGCGGTATACATTACGTAAAGCCGCTTCGGTTCAAAACGCGGAAACCAGAAAACTGGACACCGATAAATTCGCCATTTCGCTGATAAACAAATGCGGCCATTTTGAGAGCAAATGTGACGAGATGGTTTATCTCGGCGTGCGCAAAAGCGATAACAGTACGATCTCCTTAAGGGGTAAAACGTTACACGACTCCGCAGGTAAAATAATCGGCTCAACGTACAAGAATGGCGAGATCGCTTATACCGTGACGTATGCACCTGTGAAATTGGTTGTCAGCAAAGGCAGTCATGTTTTAGTCGAACAGTCAGGTCAGTGGCTTAAATAAAACAGCCAGCCAAAAGGTCAGCATGGATTGGCCTCTTTTGTTTCTCTCAATATTAATCATCCCGAGTTCACTTATGAAATACACCCTCCAGGAAGGTTCATTTTCCCTTTTTCCTGCTGCCTGGCAGGATAACAGCATGAACATCATTCGCGATGACGAAAGCGGGCTGTCCGTGGTGGTCAGCCGCGGCGTGATTCCCGATGGCAGCGACTACGAACAAGAGTTTCACCGCCAGTGGGACGTGCTGCGTCCTCAGATGGGTGAGATTGCCCAGAGCGAGTTCCGGAGCGTAAAAGCCGGGCCAGACGGAAACATTAACGGACTGGAAGTTGAGACCACCTTTGACCGCAACGGGCAGCGCCTGTGGCAAAAACAGCTGGCCGTGCAGACGCCGGGCAAACCGGTATTGATGATTTTTACCCTCTCAGCGCTCAGAGCATTCACTGAAGAGGACGAGGTGCGCTGGAGCGCGCTTAAGCAGAGTCTGGCGCTAAACGACAACCGGAATGTGTAAGGCATGAGCGATAACAACGCGGCCCGTAAGGGCGACGAGATTATTCACTCCAGCATTTTTGCTGACATCACCAGCATTGTGGCGGAAGGTGCCGCCTATGCGGTGATCGGTGCGGCGGTAGGGCTGGCGGCTACGGCTGCGGCACCATTACTCGGTGCCGGAGCCGCCGCAGCGGGCGTGGCGGCGATTGGGTCCAGCTGTCTGTTAAGCGGAATTATCGGTGGTGTGCTGGCGAACGTGGCGGGTATCACAGACGATATCAGCAACGCCGCGGAAGGGTTAGGTAATGCGCTTTTCCCGCCGTCGCCTGCGGGCAAAATCACTACCGGTTCGAATAACGTTCTGACCAACGCAATCCCTGCCGCGCGTGCGGCAGGCACGCTCACGCCCGCCGATACCCCGTCCCCTGAACCGCAGTCGCCGGGCAACTTTGCCGATTACGCGGGCATGCTGCTTTCCGCCGCCGGACAGTTTGGCAGCGAAATGTGGCAGCCGAGCGTGGCCTCTGCCGCTGCGGGAACTTCGCCGCTGGAAGAAGACAAGGTGGCGTGTGAAAAACACTCCGGGCCGCAGTATCTGGCGGAAGGCTCCAAAAGCGTTTTCATCAACGGCCAGCCTGCGGTGCGCGCGAAAGATCGCACCACCTGCGAAGGCACCGTTTCCGACGATGTCTCTCCTAACGTGATCATCGGCGGGGACACGCTCACGGTCCGCGATATCAAAAGCGGTAAAACGCCGGGTCTGGCGCTGGGGATGATTGCGCTCTCCCTGCTGCGCGGGCGTCCGGGCAAGATCCTGAAAAACATGCCCTGCGCGCTGGCGGCGGCAGGCGGTGGGATGCTGGCGGATATGGCGGTGAATGCCGTGTTTGGCTCCTCGCACCCGGTTCACGCCGCCACCGGCGTGAAGGTCCTGAATGACGACGACGAGCTTGATTTCTCGCTGCCGGGGCGCTTCCCGCTGCGCTGGCAGCGCAGCTATAACAGCCTGACCACCCGCGAAGGGCTGTTCGGTCTGGGCTGGGCTACAACTTTTGACAGCTATCTGACGTTGGAAGATAGCAATGCGACCTGGTTCGATGAAACCGGGCGCGAGCTGAGCTTCGAGCTGCCGCCGGTCGACCGCGCGTTTTACAGCATCAGCGAAGGCATCATTATCCGCCGCAATGAGAACGGCGACGTGGCGATTGCCGACGATGACGGCGCGGTGTGGCGTCTGTACAAACCGACCCGGGCGAACCCCTCCATCCTGCGTCTGGCATCCCTCAGCGACGAGTACGGCAATGCGCTGCTGACGGCGTGGGACGAGCACGGCAGGCTGGTTGGTCTTCACGACGAGCCGCGGGCGATAGACGTCACCCTGCGCTATGAGGATGAACGTTTCCCGCAGCGGGTTACCGCAGCCAGCCATTTCGACGGCAACCAAACCTGGCCGCTGATGCAGTGGGGCTACGATGCGCGCGGCCAGCTGGCGAGCGCGACGGATGCCTCCGGCGTGGTGACGCGTGAATACCGTTACAACGACCACGGCCTGATGGTCTGGCACCGGATGCCCGGGGGGCTGGAAAGCGAATACCGCTGGCAAAAATTCGACCACTGGCGCGTGGTGGAAAACCGCACCAGCACCGGCGACGGCTGCCGCTTTAGCTACGATTTAGACGCGGGGCTGACGACCGTCGAGCACTACGATGGTCAGACGCGCCGCCACTACTGGAACGCGCAGAATCTTATCGTCCGCTACGTGGACGAGCGCGGTGAAAACTGGCGCTACGAGTGGGACGATAACGAGCTTCTGACGCGTCGCATCGATCCGCTCGGCAATGCCGTCACCTTCGTCTACGACGAGATGGGCAACCGGGTGCAGGAGACCGATGCCGACGGCAATACCCGCACCACCACCTGGCTGGAGCATCGCGCGCTTCCCTCGGCCATTATCGAAGCCGACGGCAGCGCCACCCGCTTCTGGTACGACGAACACCACGGACTGAAGCGCGTGCTGGATCCGCTGGGGCAGACCACGCAGCTGCGCCGGGACGAGTTTGGCCAGGTTGTGGAAGAGATCGATGCCGCCGGCAACAGCCGCTATCAGGAGTACAACGAGGCCGGGCAGATTGTCCGTTCGACGGACTGTTCCGGGCGTATTACCCGCTATAGCTATCACCCGCTGGGCTGGCTGGTGGCAGAGATTAGCGCCGACGGTGAAGAGACGCGCTACCGCTACGACGCCGCAGGGCGCCCGGTGCAGCTCGATCGCCCGGAAGGCTGGACTGAGTCGCTTAAATGGAACGAACGTGGCCTGCCGGTGAGGCACGCGGGCGCCGACGGGAAAGAATGTGAGTTCAGATACGATGAGGCGGGGCGCTTAACCGCCACCCGTAATACGCAGGGCGAAGAGGTCCGTCGCCGCTGGGACAGCCGCGGGCGTCTGATTGCCCTGGAAAACGAAAACGGCGAAGCGTACCAGTTCCGCTGGGGCGCTGACTCGCTGCTGCTGGAAGAGGTAGGGCTTGATGGCGTGGCCTCACAGTATCGCTATGATGCCTGCGGACGCACGATTGCGCGCACCTTTGCCGCCGGTCATCCGGAGGCCATTACCCACGCCTTCGCCTGGAGCGCGAGCGGTCAGCTGGTCGCCCGCACCACGCCAGAAGGGCAGACCCGCTACCACTACACGCCGTCCGGGCTGTTAAGCCGGATTGGGCTGCATCCGGCGCTTTCAGCCGACGCATGGACCACCGAGGCAGAGCAGGAGCTTGCCTTTGAGTATGACGCGCTTGGTCGCGTTACGCGCGAAGCGAGCGAGCATGGTGAGCTGGCGTGGGGATATGATGCGCTGGGCAACCGCACCTCCGTTACGCTGCCCGATGGCCGCGAGCTGAAGCAGTTCTACTACGGCAGCGGGCATCTGCTCAGCATTGCCCTCGATAAGCTGTCGGTTTCCGACTTTACCCGCGACGAGCTTCACCGCGAGACCAGCCGCACGCAGGGGCTGCTGACCACCCGCAGCGAATACGACCGCCTGGGCCGACTGCATCGGCGGGACGTCTTTAACGGCAACGCCCAGCGCCCGTCGCCGCGCCGCTGGTCCCGCCGCTGGGATTACGATTACCGTAATAACCTGGTTCGCGAAGAGCGGGACGATAATCCGTTCAGCTGGTACCGCTGGCAGTACGACAGCGCCGGGCGTCTGCTGGTTCAGGACGGCACGCTGCCCGGACAGGAGCAGTGGCGCTGGGATGCAGCCGGTAATCCACTCGAAGGATCTGCTGAGAAGGTCACGCACAACCGCCTGACGCAGCTGAACGGCATTCGCTGGCGCTATGACATTCACGGACGCACCGTGGAGAAGGACAACGGCCAGACCCGCTGGCACTACCGCTACGATGGCGAACATCGCCTGACGGAGGTCATCAGCCAGCCGCGGGACCGCAACAGGCCGCAGACGCAGGTCAGCTTCCGCTACGATCCGCTCGGGCGACGCATCAGCAAAACGCGCCGCCAGATGCTGGGCGGCCAGCCAACCGGTAAGCCTGTCACCACGCGGTTTGTCTGGGAAGGGTTCCGCCTGCTGCAGGAAGTGCACGGGGAAGTGCCACTGACCTACGTCTACAGCGATCAGGACAGCTACGATCCGCTGGCGCGTATCGACGGGGTTGATGCCCCGGAAATCTTCTGGTTCCACTGTCAGCCGAACGGCACGCCGGAACGGATGACGGATAGCGAAGGACAGGTGCGCTGGGAAGGGGTGAACAGCGCCTGGGGCAAGCTGCTGCGGGAAAGCGAGACGCAAGTATCAGGATATTCTCAGAACCTGCGCATGCAGGGGCAATATCTGGACCGTGAGACAGGGCTGCACTACAATCTGTTCCGGTATTACGACCCGGACTGCGGAAGATTTACGCAGCAGGACCCGATAGGGCTGGCGGGGGGGATAAACCTTTACCAGTATGCGCCGAATGCGCTGGGGTGGGTGGATCCGTGGGGGTTGAGCCGGGAGTGTAGCGGTAAAACAAAACCTGATTTTTATGTCGGTCCAAGTGGCCCTAGTTCAACTATGCCTTCTACAGCATATCGTTATATGGATAGCAAATATGCTCCACAGACAATAGAAAATAAATCAGCCCCGTTAAGTTATTTTGGGTATACGAAATATAAATCTGCACATGAAGCCAGGGACGCCTATCAAATTTTTTATGAAAAAGGTAATCCAGATTCATGGAGTGATGCACGTTTATTAGGTGAGTTTGATACATTACAACTGTATAAAAATGGAGTGCCTCAGGTGCAAGTACCTCTTGCCAATGGTGGCCGAGGGCCTGGATATGAGCTTTTCACCAGCGCATACCCTGAGTATGGTAAAGGTGGGGCATTACAGTTGCTACCAATCGAACGTAATTTCCCTGTTATTTTTGAACGTGTAACTATAATTCCGGAGTAAAAGCGATGACAGATGAAGAGTTACGAAAGAATCTTGTTTTTTTAATAAAAAAATATGTTCCGGAAAGTCAACAAAAAGCATTTTATGATGATATATCAAAGTCTGTTGTGCCAGTGAAAGGTATTTTAGCTGACTTCAATAAAGTCAAAACTAGAACTGTTGATGAAGTTGATGGAGATTTGATACGGGATATTTACTTTTATTTTTGTTGACAGCTAATCACATTGAAAATTTATTTTCTCCGTTCGTTTTTTATATTTTTTTGCTGGCGAATGGGGCGGTAAAAAGATGAAGATTATTTTTACCGGCAATTATAATATCAGTAAAGGCGTTTGGAGAATTATTGGTCAGGCTGATCTTATAGAAGAAAAAATAACTGGAAATATTTAATTATGCTGGGGTTTGTATAAGGATGTTGAGGCAGAAGGTTTTAAATAATTCTTTTTTGGTTAGTTAACAATCAAAACTCACTCTTTTAGAGACCTCATTGCTTATGAAGGCATTTATCGCTGATATCCCTTTTATATAGGCAAGGAGGTCTCTTTTCGAATGATAATGAATAAACATATGAAAAATGTATGCTATAAATTCGATGAAAAAAGAGTTACATCTCTTGTTGAAATAGGAATAGAGTTTCACGAGAACCAAAAATACGCCGAAGCTTTAGAGCAGTACCGAAAAGCCTGGCAAGCTCTTCCTGACCCAAAGTTCGAATCGGAACTTGCTAACTGGATCGCTGCGTGTGTGTACAGCGCTTATTATGACCTCACGGATTATGCGGAGGCGAAGAAATGGGGAGAGGTGACGTTACGCACTCGTGGATCGGATATATACACTGCGCCCTTAATCGACCTCGGGATGGTCTGTTACGAGTTGAATCAATGTGATGAAGCGTATAAATATTTTAACGATGCTTATAACTACGGCAAAGAGCGTGCGTTTAAGCATAGGCCTAAAAAATATCTTGAATTTTATTTATGCAAAATAACGTGAAGGCCTCGCTGTATTACGTTACTTAGACAGCTAGAATAAGCGTTTTCCACGTAATTTATTACGAAGAATCGTCATTAAGCTACATACTTATGAATAATATCATTAACTGTGAAAAAAAGATAGGACGTACAGATATTGCTAAAACGGAAGAGAAATTATCTATTACTCTTCCGGATGATTTCGTTTCACATTATCTGCAATTTAATGGTGGCACTCCAGAGAAAAGTTGGTGGGACGGTGATGAAAATTTTGAGCCTATAGAGGTGGCTGCGTTTAAGTCATTTGTTTATAATGGTCAGACAAATGATGATCCTGGATCTTTTATTGACAGTTGCTATATCAGCATGGTGGATAGAGAAGTGATTCCTCAAAACCTGCTTCCTTTCGCAAATGATTGGGGAGGGAATTTTTTCTGCCTGGATTTAGATAATTACTCAATTGTATATTATGCTTCAGATTCTTTTGATGAGGATTTGACTATGCAAGAGAATCACACAAAACTTCAAAGATATCTGACAAATTCATTTGCTAACTTTGTTAACCAATTAGTTGCAGAAGAGAATCTTTCTTAAAGTACATTTAAAAAATTTAATCAATTTATTTAATTCTATTGCTGTTATTTTTATATTCTTAATTTTAATAAGACTCTGTAACGCAGATCATAGAGTTTTATTATAAAACAGCATGGCGCTTGGTGCTATGAACATACCGTGGATCCCAGGATGAATAAATCAGGTTAAAACATGAAAATATCCCAGCTAGCAATAGATAGGTTAAATAAAATTAATTGGTTTGTTAATCTTGGTAAGGCGACGACACTCCCTGTGATTCTCCAGGCTCAGTCCCTTAGCTTGTTTATAAAAAGCCTCAATAGTGATGAATGGGAGAGTGCCACCCTAGAGGCTGTTAATGAAATAACGGGTTATCTCGCAATAAAACACACTGAAAAATATCAATACTGGAACTATTTGGTCAAAGAAGCGAAGAAAGTTGTGGAGATTGATATTACCCCAAAAATAATCTTCCCAGAGTCTGAGAAAATCTCAATGATTGAGAGCTTAAAATGGGATCTTGTCAATTACTTGCTTGAAGATGCGTATAGTTCTTTACTACGAGAGCCGTTCTTTTTTAATGGATTGATTAATGTTTATGAAGCTAGTCATATGCCTTGTGGATGGTCAGGTATTTGGCCAGCGGGAAAACTAGTTATCTATTGATAGACTCGCAATAAAAAAATCCACGCCTTGGTGTGGATTTTTCTCACCAATTCAAAACCAATCAAACGTTAAACAGGAAGTTCATCACGTCGCCATCTTTAACGATGTAATCTTTCCCTTCTGCACGAAACTTGCCTGCTTCTATGCCTTCAACTGCTTATCGTTATGTTCGATATTTGAATGACGATGGCAGTTTAGATAAATGGGTTCCTGGTCTTCTCGAAACAAAACAAGTGCCAGTAACGTATTTTGGATTCGAAAAATTTGAAACGGGTAAAGCTACTCGTGATGCGTTTTAGATAAAAGGTCCCGATAAGGTTGCTCCAACTTTACCAGCGGATGTCTCTTGGAGTGATGCAAGGATTAGAGGAACGTTTGATACATTGCAACTTTATGAAAACGGTACTCCTCAAGAGAGGCATCCAAGAATGTTTGGAGATGAAATTGGTGCACCATTAGAACAATTTACGCATGCTTATCCGCAATATGGAAAGGGTGGCGTAGAACAAATGCATGCAGACAAACGGACAATTACTTTCGACAAAATTCATATTCTTCCGGAGGAATAATCAATTACGATTCATATGATGAAGTACTCGATTATCTCAAGGTTTTTTTCAACGAAAGAGTGGATTCATCAATTTATTTAGAAAAACTGATGACTTTAATTGAAGGTTCTGGCTCTGAAAAAACCGTGACTATAAGAGCTATTTATGAAACGTACATGCAGTATGTAAAAGAAAATAGAGATAACATTAAATTTATCTTTGGAGAAAAAGAAATGTGGATTGATTTATTGCACCATTGGCAATAAGGGTTTATTGTCATGTAGATTAGATTGAAATGGTTATAACGGTTTGGCGTAATGCAATAATTGATGCAGATGCATTTTATTTGCGTAGTGGAAAATGCAGTGTGAGCCTTGCATATAACACCTGTAATCTGTACGCGGAAATGCTTCTTTATATGGATGCCATCATGTTGTAGTTGATTTAGTTACAATCTCGTGATCGGCATTCAAAATTAGAATAGGGCAACATGATTGAATTAAATTTTAAACCGATCACAGGTGAACTAAATATTGATGGTCTGCCTTTGAAAATTGATACTGAAGAAGGCTTTTGTAGGTGTGATTTATACCACGGATTAGTAAAGCAGAGAGCTATAAAGAAAATCATACCAAATCACTACCTTGTTGACTCACTAGCGTTTTTTGAAAGAGAATTTCAAGTTACTATACGCCCTGTGTGCTATGGTTTTCCTTTTATGCTTCATCTTGTTGATAAAAACAGTCAATACTATAAATCATTTAATGATTGGAATGCCCGAACTAATATTAACATGCTAAATGAATCAGTGAAAAGCTTGTCTGATTGGCTGAAAGAATCACTAAACCTGGACACTCCTGATACCACGAAAACAGACATCATTAGGTGGAACTTTGAGTGGGGGCGGGTTTCAGTCTCATATGAGACAAAGTCATTTAATCATGGGGCATATATAGTTTGGAATTTAACGTAGTCACTTCCAGACAAAGTGGTTTAGATATGTTAGAAATGAAACTTGATGTTCATACTGGATTTGTAGCAATCAACAACTACCCCATCGAATTAAAAGATGTTGATACTTTTAAAAATTCCGCATTTTACAGGTTCTTTTCGTCATTGACTACAGTAGGTCCTTTTTATTTTGCTATCGATAATATTAAATGGAAAAATCAAGTTTTCATTTTGGAACTGAGGCCTTCAGTATTTTCTTTTTCTCCATTAATATTCCTTACTAGTAAGGATGGAAGTTTTTATAAAACTCTAGCGGATTGGGATAAAAGGGCTAGTCTAAGTAATTTATCGGATGAGCAGCAGCGTTTGATATCATGGGTTCAGAATGAAATAACCTCAAGCCCTAAGCTCAAAATTAACAATCCCCCATATGGATTTCAATGGGAGCATGATTGGGGTAGAATTGTTGTACAATCTAATGAAAAAAGCTTCGATTGTGGTGTTTATATTGAATGGAATGTTTGACTATATGATGTAATTGATTAATAAAAGCCTTCATTTTCCTCTCACCTGACTTTTCTATTAACACAATAAAAGGTTAGAAATGAAAATAATTAATAGACTTAAAAAGAAGTTACTAGTCCTTGATGGCATTGACAATGATTTCATAGAGTATGGAAAGGAAATAGCATGCCCTGAATGCGAAGGCGTAATAGTCTATTCCATAGTGAACTCATATGAGTTTGACACGCTCCCTGTAGAGGTAAAATGCTTTTTGGTTAAGAAAATGAGAGGCGTGAAGTTTGTTAGTGAATATAAAAAATATAGTTACGATGAAAGCCAATTAGATGTTTCGAAAAACATTTGTTCAAAGTGTTTGAAAGAATTTTCTGCTGTATTAACGTATAAAGAAGTGCAGCCAGCCCGATATCGGGTATATCTTGTGGGGCTTTTTGAAGGTGATTTGAAACAGATTAAACTTTAAAAGTTGAGGTTAACCTGTGATTAAAAATCTCAATTTCATCAAAGAAAATGACCTGCTTC
The DNA here is from genome assembly GCF_900324475.1 of Enterobacter bugandensis. Classification (NCBI taxonomy): domain Bacteria; kingdom Pseudomonadati; phylum Pseudomonadota; class Gammaproteobacteria; order Enterobacterales; family Enterobacteriaceae; genus Enterobacter; species Enterobacter bugandensis. The sequence continues at coordinate 2,752,406 of NZ_LT992502.1, read as the reverse complement.
AATGGACGTGTGGCGAAAGTAACATACTGGTTAGTATGCCATTTTTAGTCTATGCAATGGTCGACTCAACACGCCAGTTAGTCTTTGCGTTAAGCGAACCAAAGCCATTACCGACCGTTTTGACCATCTTCAATGCGCAGGGCGAAAAACTATTTTGGTCTGCACCTCCTGAAGGTGCGATTTTCTATTACTTAACATTCAACCTGTCAAAGGAAGTGGTCGTTGTCTGTAGCTATCCAGCAAAAAAAATGGCTGGCATGACAGGTTTTATTCCTGGGATATGAAGCGTAACGCGTTGACTCAATCGGGCCCTGCATATTAAGATCAAAAGCGCCAAAAAATGATAACAACAATCAGTGGCAAAAGAGGAACTGTATCAGCAGTTCCGACAAGCAGTTTAAAAAACTGAGTTAAGTGGCAAAGGATAAGCACGGTTTACATTGTCATTTTGACCTATATAAAACCACTCGAAGAAATCGACGCAGCGATACCTGCTCATGTTGAGTGACTTAAAAAGGGGTATGCAGAAGGGATTTTCCTGGCGTCCGAAAGAAGGACCTCAAGAAACGGTGGAGTCATTCTCGCTAAGTGTGAGAGTCTTGCCTCACTTCAAAACGATTATGCGAGGATCCTTTTCAGAGGTTAAAGCTTGAGACTGTTGAGATCATTCCTTTTGAACCCAGCATGAAAACAGAACTATTAGAGAATGTGTTTTAACCCCGCAAAAAATCCACGCCAAAGCGTGGATTTTCTTCATTCAAAACAAATCAAACATTAAACAGGAAGTTCATCACATAGCCATCTTTAACGATGTAATCTTTCCCTTTCGCACGCATCTTGCCTGATTCTTTCTCGCCTTGCTCACCTTGTTCTCAATAAGCTGTCGATCTCCAATTTAACCCGCGACGAACTCCACCGCGAGACCAGCCGCACCCAGGGGCTGCTGACCACCCGCAGCGAATACGATCGTCTTGGCCGACTGCATCGCCGGGACGTCTTTACCGGCAATGCCCAGCGCCCGTCGCCGCGCCGCTGGTCCCGCTGGCAGTACGACAGCGCCGGGCGCCTGCTGGTTCAGGACGGCACGCTGCCCGGTCAGGAGCAGTGGCGCTGGGATGCGGCGGGTAACCCGCTCGAAGGCTCTGCTGAGAAGGTCACGCATAACCGCCTGACGCAGCTGAACGGCATTCGCTGGTGCTATGACGTCCACGGACGCACCGTGGAGAAAGATAACGGCCAGACCCGCTGGCACTATCGCTACGACGGTGAGCACCGTCTGACGGAGGTGATCAGCCAGCCGCGGGACCGCAACAGGCCGCAGACGCAGGTCAGCTTCCGCTACGATCCGCTCGGGCGACGCATCAGCAAAACGCGCCGCCAGATGCTGGGCGGACAGCCAACCGGCAAGCCGGTCACCACCCGGTTTGTCTGGGAAGGGTTCCGCCTGCTGCAGGAAGTTCACGGGGATGTGCCGCTCACCTACGTCTACAGCGATCAGGACAGCTACGATCCACTGGCGCGTATTGATGGCGTGGAAGCGCCGGAGATCTTCTGGTTCCACTGCCAGCCCAACGGCACGCCGGAGCGGATAACGGATATCGAAGGGCAGGTACGCTGGGAAGGGGTGAACAGCGCCTGGGGCAAGCTGCTGCGGGAAAGCGAGACGCAGGTATCAGGATATTCTCAGAACCTGCGTATGCAGGGGCAATACCTGGACCGTGAGACAGGGCTGCACTACAATCTGTTCCGATATTACGACCCGGACTGCGGACGGTTTACGCAGCAGGACCCGATAGGGCTGGCGGGGGGGATGAACCTTTACCAGTATGCGCCGAATGCGCTGGGGTGGGTGGATCCGTGGGGGTTGACGCCTAACACATTGATTCACTACACGACTGAAGAAGGCATGAAAGCTATCATGGAAAGTGGTGTGATTAGACCTTCATCAGGAGATATACATGCCCGCTTCGGGGACGGACAATATTTCACTAATATCAGACCTGAAATGATTGGCGGACGAACACTCAAAGATGTTGGAGGAACAGGAAAAATGTCTCTCGGCCAATTAGCAGCTGATATATATGGTGATGCGAGAAAATTAAAAGGTATAAGCCATTTTGTCGAAATAGATGTTACTGGCTTAGATGTGATTGAACTCCGGAAAAACATATTCTTGATCTTAAACACGAAAGATCTCGATGTCTCTAAAAGAATTGTTAAAAGTGGGAGGAGTTGTGGTTGAGATAAAAAAATATTATAAAGGAAGTGTTGATTTTATTGCGGGTGAAGGAGTTATTTTCAATGAATTCATAGGTGAGGTTGCCACACGACAAATAAATATTATAGATGGTGATTATTATGCCTCTTCCTCTTTGCTAGATAAAAACGATAAAGTTGGTTTTTTGCTGTATGATGGAAAAAAAAGCGAACTGGACTTAAGTGATGCTGAAGAAATTTCGAATGAGGAATTTGAAACTTTCTGGCAAACATCAACGAGTTCATTGCAGGAAAAAAAACAAATAAAATACTTGTCAGGCGATGCTGCGGAACCTTTAAAAAAAAACACAGTTATTGCTCATATTGTGAATAACAAAGGAAAATGGGGTAAAGGTTTTGTTCTGTCCCTTTCAAATAAATATCCTGCTGCAAAGGAATATTATCTTAATAGTTTTAAAGGAAATAACATCCCCGAATTAGGGAGGGTTGATTTTGTCAAGGTTGATGCTCAAGAGCACATATTTATTGCTAATATGTATGCGCAGAATGGTATAAAGAAAAATGTCAATGACAAAAAACAATGCGTATGTTATGCATCCCTTGAAGTCTGTCTTGAAAAATTATCTGACTTTGCTTTAGTGAATCGTCTTTCAGTACAAATGCCAAGGATAGGAGCTGGCCTTGGTGGAGGTGATTGGAATATTATAGAGTCATTAATACTTAAAAAGATTTGCTATAAGATGATAGATTGCAGTGTAATGACTTTATAATGTAAAAATCATAATTTAGTAATGCATTTTATTAAGTTTGGTTGTTTCTTATAAAAGAATTTTTTATTTAAAAGGACAAACACTTGAGTATGAAAATATCTATAACAAATACTATTGAAAAAGGAACCGAGTTTCACGACAACCAAAAATACGCCGAGGCTTTAGAGCAATACCAAAAAGCCTGGCAAGCTCTCCCTGAGCCAAAGTTCGAATCGGAACTTGCTAACTGGATCGCTGCCTGCATGTACAGCGCATATTTTGATCTCGCGGATTACGCTGAGGCGAAGAAATGGGGAGAGACGACATTATGGACACGTGAATCGGATATAGACACTGCACCCTTAATCGATCTCGGCATGGTCTGTTATGAGTTAAATCAATTCGAGGAAGCGTATAAATATTTTAACGATGCTTATAACTACGGCAAAGAGCGTGCGTTTCAGGATAGACCTAAAAAATATCTAGAGTTCTATCTGCGTAAAAGGGGATAAGTTCGTTACTCTATAAAAAAATCAAACATTACGCGTGGATCCGACTACGCCAGGTAGGTCGTATGAATTACCATCAATTTGGGCAGAATGGCTTGAAGAAGTAGCGATTCTAGGCTCCGGGAATGTAAGATAGGTTACTATATGAATATCAATAAAGATGACGAACTCCTTGTGATAGTTAAGTATGAAGGAAGATTTTATTGGTTCGTTGCGTTCAAGGAAATCTGGGTCTTAGACAGAGTTAAATGGGTAGAGGATTTTGTGAAAAGTGGGGTGGAAATAAACCTACAGAATATCCATAAGGAAAGATATGACTTACCAGTAGTAAATGAAGAAAACGCGCAGATATTCATTAATTATTTAATTAAAGATGGTTATTCATACGATAAGGATGCCATAGCTGATGAGTTTTATAATAGGCTTTCGCAAAAAACAACTTGGTGGGATATATATGAACTTATGCCGGATTTGTTTATAGACTTTGATAATAAGAGATTATATTCGGAATATGTTGAGAGTATGCATTGTCAAGATTATGTTCCTGATGGTTGGCAAGGTGAACTTGTTGATTTTTGTAGTAATGGATCGTTACCTCAAGATGAAATGTTCTGGATACAAAATGGAACTGATCATAGAGCCATTGTGATCGCTAAAGGATAAAATATATTTTCAGCATACCATCTTTAGACAATGTAATGGTCGATTCCACACGCCAATTAGTGTTTGTGTTAAGCGATACAAAGCCGTTACCAACCGTTTTGACCATCTTCAACGTTCAGGGTGAAAACTATTTTGGTCTGCACCTCCTGAAGGTGCTATTTTCTATTACTTAACATTAAACCACTCAAAGGAAGTAGTTTTTGTATGTAGTTATACAGTAATACAAAATGGCTGGCATGATTGGTTTTATTCCTGGGATATGAAGCGTAACGCGTTGTCTAGGTCAGGACCTTCGCACTAAATTCACATTTAACATTAAAATTACAGCGACAATAGTGCATGAAACTGGCATACGCAGAGGGGGCATTCCTGCTAAAGGTGAGAGACTTGCCTGACCAGCAGAGCGTTTATACCAGCCCCCCTTTCAGTCGTTAAAACTTGCGACTGCCGACATCATTCTCTTTACCATGTAAAAAAAATCCACGCCAAGGCGTGGATTTTTTTCACTCAAAACTAATCAAACGTTAAACAGGAAGTTCATCACGTCGCCATCTTTAACGATGTAATCTTTCCCTTCCGCACGCATCTTGCCTGCTTCTTTCGCGCCTTGCTCACCCTTGTAGGTAATGAAGTCTTCAAACGCGATAGTCTGCGCACGAATAAAGCCCTTCTCGAAGTCGGTGTGGATCTTACCGGCCGCCTGAGGCGCAGTCGCACCCACAGGAATCGTCCAGGCACGCACTTCCTTCACGCCAGCGGTGAAGTAGGTCTGCAGGTTCAGCAGCTCATAGCCCGCGCGGATCACACGGTTCAGGCCCGGCTCTTCCAGACCCAGCTCGGCCATGAACTCTTCACGGTCGGCGTCGTCCAGCTCGGCGATATCGGATTCAACGGCAGCGCAAACCGCCACAACCACAGAACCTTCAGCCGCTGCGATTTCGCGCACTTTATCCAGGTACGGGTTGTTCTCGAAACCGTCTTCGTTAACGTTGGCGATGTACATGGTTGGCTTCAGGGTTAGGAAGCTCAGGTATTTGATCGCCGCTTTGTCTTCGTCAGTCAGGTTTTTCAGCGCGCGCAGCATGCCCGCGTTTTCCAGCTGTGGCAGGCATTTTTCCAGCGCAGCCAGTTCCGCTTTCGCATCCTTATCGCCGCCTTTCGCTTTCTTCTGCACGCGGTGAATTGCACGTTCGCAGGTGTCGAGGTCAGAGAGCGCCAGCTCGGTGTTGATAACGTCGATATCGTCAGCCGGATCCACTTTGTTGTTAACGTGGATGATATTGTCGTTCTCGAAGCAGCGCACAACGTGGCCGATCGCTTCAGTTTCACGGATGTTGGTCAGGAACTGGTTGCCCAGGCCTTCACCTTTGGATGCGCCTTTTACCAGGCCCGCGATGTCCACGAACTCCATGGTGGTGGGCAGAATGCGCTGCGGCTTCACGATTTCCGCGAGCTGGTCCAGACGCGGGTCAGGCATTGGCACAACGCCGGTGTTAGGTTCGATAGTACAGAACGGGAAGTTCGCCGCTTCGATACCCGCTTTGGTAAGCGCGTTAAACAGGGTGGATTTGCCCACGTTTGGCAGACCGACGATACCGCATTTGAATCCCATTTCTAAATCACCTTAATATCTTGATAATCAATCCGTTAACGATAACCGATTGATGAAAAGTAAATAACTACGCCTATTATACACGTAACCCACATGACGCGCGGTAAAAAAGCCGTATCGGGCGGATTATTGCGCTTTGAAAGCGTGTAAGCGATTTGTCGCTTTGGTTAAGCCGTCTTGCAGCCAGATTTCAGTGCAGCGCGCCGCTTCGTCTACTGCCTCGTCAATCAGTTTTTGTTCGGAAACCGGGGGTTTACCGAGCACGAAACCGACAACTTTGTTTTTATCGCCCGGATGGCCGATTCCCACGCGCAAACGGTGGAAATTCGGGTTATTGCCCAACTTGCTGATGATGTCTTTAAGACCGTTGTGACCGCCGTGTCCGCCGCCCAGCTTGAATTTTGCTACGCCAGGCGGGAGATCCAGCTCATCGTGAGCCACCAGAATTTCATCCGGATTGATGCGATAAAACGTTGCCATTGCCGCCACCGCTTTACCACTCAGGTTCATAAAGGTGGTGGGCACCAGCAGGCGAACATCCGCGCCAGCAAGGTTGATACGTGAGGTATAGCCGAAGAATTTTGGTTCTTCACGCAGGGGAGCACGTAACCGTTCGGCCAGCAGATCGACGTACCAGGCTCCGGCGTTGTGGCGGGTGGCCGCATACTCCGCGCCCGGGTTGGCGAGGCCGACAATCAGTTTAATCGTCACGATTCAATTCCTAATGGGTTCCAGATCTGGCGCGTAGTTTACTGTCTGGCGCGCCGCTTGACAAAATTCTGCGGTTATCCCGGCGAAATTCGAATAATTACTCATCTGAACAATTAGAATTTCAAGCTGTTCAAAGCCTTATTTGTAAACTTTTGTTTGTGCGTTATCCGTAATTGTGATCATTCACGCAACTCATAAAAGGGGCGTTGTCTATACTTTACACACAAGGATTAGGGGCTTTTCCCCTGACAACCCAAAGTTCCGGAGGTGACATATGAAACGCAAAAACGCTTCGATGCTCGGCAACGTGCTAATGGGGTTGGGACTGTTCGTGATGGTAGTCGGCGTAGGTTATTCCATTTTAAACCAACTGCCGCAGCTTGATCTCCCACAATACTTCGCGCATGGCGCGGTATTGAGCATCTTCCTCGGTGCAGTATTGTGGCTCGCCGGGGCGCGCGTAAGCGGACATGAGGAAGTCTGCGATAAATACTGGTGGGTGCGCCACTACGACAAACGTTGTCGTCGTGACCAGCATAAGCACAGCTAGTGCCTGATTAAGAACATCGAAACGACTCCATCCGGAGTCGTTTTTTTTTGCATAGCATATTGACCCTCACGTAACGTAAGGCTCCAGAGTGGTGGCACTGGCAAAGTAAAAAGGAGCAGTTATGTTGATTCAGGTGGGTGAGCTGGCGAAACGAGCCGGTATCACCGTGCGGACATTGCATCACTACGAGCAAACAGGGCTGTTGCTGCCTTCTGCCAGAAGCGCGGCAGGTTACCGGCTTTACAACCTGGCGGATGTCCAGCGTCTGCACATGATCCAGGCGCTGGCAAAAGCGGGGCTGGAACTTGCCGAAATCAGGGATTTTCTGGAAAAGGAGTCGCTGTCTTTGACCGAGCTACTCGATGCGCAAATCACGCTGCTGGATAAACAGCTGCGCAGCATACACACGCTGCGCGACCGGCTGGTGGAACTGCGTACCGGGCTTACCGACGATGCGACGCCGGATCTGGAGTCCTGGCTACAGACTCTGGAGTTAATGAATATGTACGATCGCTGGTTTAGCAAAGAAGAGTTACAGCAGCTGCCGTTTGCGGTGCAGAAGGATGCGCTGGCGGCTATCTGGTCAGGGCTGGTGGCAGAGGCTAACGCGCTGCTGGAACAGGATATACCCGTTACTGACACGCGGGCGATGGATCTGGCGACCCGCTGGATGGAACGTCTTGAACAGGACACGGCGGGCAAGCCGGAGTTTCTCACCCGGCTGAACGAGATGCACAGCGTAGAGCCACAGATGCAGGCGCAGACCGGCATCACCCCGGAAATGACAGATTACATCACGCGCGCGTTTGCGGAATCTAAGCTCAGCATATGGGAGAAGTATCTCACTGCCGAAGAGATGGCCTTTACCCGGGCGCATTATTTTGACCGCATGATGGAGTGGCCGCCGCTGGTGGCGAAACTGCATCAGGCGCAGCGGGACAATATCGCTCCTGACTCGAAGGAGGCGCAAAAGCTGGCTGAAAACTGGCTGGCATTGTTCCAGTCCTACGCAGGCACCAACCCCGAGACCCAGCAAAAGTTTCGTACGGCTATGCAGCAGGAGCCGCATCTGATGAAAGGAACCTGGATGACGCCTGCCGTGCTTGCATGGCTCCAGCAGGCGATCGGGGTGATGATGCAGAGACGTTTCTCTGAATCAGGTAACTCACAGATCCGCTAACGCGGCTTCACGGTTAGGATAAAAGGCAAGGCGGCCAGGGATCGGCTGCACGCCCGCACGCGCCATGGTGCGCAGGGGCTGGAATTCCAGGTTGCTGACCCGCAGCTCGCAGCCTTCCGGCAGACGTTTCACAAAGCGCTGGAAGGCATCCAGACCGCCGGCATCCAGCACCGGGACGGCATCCCACTTCAGCACCACAACCCGTTTCCCCGCGATGCGGGACTCCAGATCGCTGAACAACCCTTCCGCCGCGGCAAAGAAGAGCGGGCCAATCACGCGCAGCACCAGCACATCCTCAGGCACCTCCACGTTAACCGGCGAGAGGCGCGTCATCTGCGCGATGCGGCGCATAAATAGCAGGGACGCGAGCACGATCCCGACGCTGATGGCGATAACCATATCGAACAGCACGGTTAGCGACATGCAGATTAGCATCACGATGATGTCGTCTTTCGGCGCACGGCGCAGCAGATTCACCACCTTATGCGCCTCGCTCATGTTCCAGGCCACCATCAGCAGCAGGGCGGCCATGGCGGAAAGCGGCAGCCAGGAGAGCAGCGGGGCAAGGATCAGCAGCGCCAGAATTACCAGCACGGAGTGGATAACCGCTGAAACGGGGGAGGTCGCACCTGCGCGCACGTTGGCCGCAGAACGGGCGATGGCTGCCGTGGCGGTAATCCCGCCAAAGAACGGTGCGATGAGGTTGCCTAAGCCCTGACCGACCAGTTCGCTGTTGGCTTTGTGCTTGGTGCCGGTCATGCCGTCGAGCACCACAGCGCACAGCAGGGATTCAATCGCTCCCAGCATCGCCATAGAGAACGCGGCGGGCAGCAGGGCGCGAAGGGAATCCCAGCTCAGGGTGAAGCTCGAACCAGGCATGTCCCACGGCAGCACCAGCTGCGGCAGCAGCTGTGGAATGCCGTTACCCTGCGAACCGTCCGCCAGAACATAGTGGAACTGCGAGCCGATAGTCGCGACATGGCCACCGAACATATTGACGATAGCCATCACCGCGCAGCCCAGCAGCAAGGCGGGCAGATGGCCCGGCAGGCGAATACCGAGGCGAGGCCAGACGATCAGCGTCCCCAGGGTGACTATTCCGATGGCGGCGTCGCCCAGGTTGGCCGTTGGCAGCGCCATAAACAGCGCCCCCACTTTCTGTAAATAGTGCTCCGGAACATGGGTCATTTGCAGACCGAGGAAATCCTTAATCTGCATGGTTCCGATGGTGATCCCAATCCCCGAGGTGAACCCCAGCGTCACGGAAAGGGGAATGTATTCAATCAGGCGACCAAAACGGGCCAGACCGAACAGAATCAAAAAGACGCCGGACATCAGGGTGGCAACCAGCAGGCCTGCCAGACCAAACTGTTGTGAAACCGGGTAGAGGATCACCACAAAGGCGGCGGTCGGGCCGGAGACGCTGAAGCGCGAGCCGCCCGTCAGGGCAATAACAATCCCGGCAACGGCCGAGGTATACAGACCGTACTGTGGCGCAACGCCGCTGCCAATCGCCAGCGCCATCGCCAGCGGGATGGCAATAATTCCGACGGTGATCCCGGCAATCAGGTCACGGATAAAGCGTGACGAGGTGTACTTCTCTTTCCAGCAGGCGTCGATGAGGGCGCGAAAGGGCAGAACATGTGAGGAGGCTACGTTTTTCACAATTATCTATCATCCGTGTGCGCATCATCTGTCATATGAATGGCAGGTGAAGGAGGCATTAATCATACAAATAAAACCCAGAGACAAAAAAACCCGCCGCAGCGGGTTTTTTGGCCGTGTTCGATTAGTGTTCGAACATTGCAGAGATGGATTCTTCGTTGCTGATACGACGAATCGCTTCGGCCAGCATCCCGGACAGGGTCAGGGTACGCACGTTTGGCAGTGCCTTGATCTCGTCGCTCAGTGGGATGGTATCGCATACCACAACTTCGTCAATGACGGAGTTGCGCAGGTTGTTCACTGCATTACCGGAGAAGATCGGGTGGGTCGCGTAAGCGAACACGCGCTTGGCACCGCGCTCTTTCAGCGCTTCAGCGGCTTTACACAGCGTACCGCCGGTATCGATCATGTCGTCAACCAGCACGCAGTCGCGGCCAGCCACGTCACCGATGATGTGCATCACCTGAGAAACGTTAGCGCGCGGACGACGCTTGTCGATGATCGCCATGTCGGTATCGTTCAGCAGCTTAGCGATAGCACGGGCACGTACCACGCCGCCGATGTCCGGAGAAACCACGATTGGGTTATCCAGGTTCAGCTGCAGCATGTCTTCCAGCAGGATTGGGCTGCCGAATACGTTATCAACCGGGACATCGAAGAAGCCCTGGATCTGCTCTGCGTGCAGGTCAACGGTCAGTACGCGGTCAACGCCGACGCTGGACAGGAAGTCAGCGACAACTTTTGCGGTGATTGGCACACGCGCGGAACGGACGCGACGGTCCTGGCGGGCATAACCAAAGTAAGGGATAACAGCAGTGATACGGCCTGCGGAAGCGCGACGCAGAGCGTCGACCATAACAACCAGTTCCATCAGGTTGTCGTTTGTTGGAGCACAGGTGGACTGGATGATGAAAATATCACCACCGCGTACATTTTCGTTGATTTGTACGCTGACTTCGCCGTCGCTAAAGCGACCTACGGCGGCGTCGCCGAGGGAAGTGTACAGGCGGTTGGCAATACGTTGTGCTAGTTCCGGGGTGGCGTTACCAGCAAAAAGCTTCATATCAGGCACGAGAAGAACCTCAGGCATGCGTCCAGTGGTGGATAGCGTTCGCCGCAAACTGCGGGGCCTAAGCGAAGGCTATCCAGGCGGTGTATTAAAGAGCGCGATGCAACGTCTGGAACAGGGTGACGTTGTCACCGAAACTCAGTCTGCGCCAGAATGGCCTGCTGTAGGGGGGAGGTGTTCATCCCGCGCGCTACAAAACCATGCAGCCAATCCGGCGCTTGCTCAAGCACCTGACGGGCGGCGGATTCGGTGTCAAATTCAGCAAAGACACAGGCCCCTGTACCGGTCAGGCGCGACGGCGCGTATTCTAACAGCCAGGAAAGCACCGCATCAACCTCGCGAAAACGTTTTCTTGCGATATCCTCGCAATCGTTGCTGAATTCACAATTTAATAACGTTTCTATTGACCGTACCGGGGTATTTCTTTTCAGGTCAGGATCTTTAAAGATGACCGGGGTCGGAATGCTCACGCCGGGGTGGGCAACCAGATACCATTTTTCCGGCGGGTTGACCGGGGAGAGGATCTCGCCCACGCCCTCGGCAAAGGCCGCGTGGCCGCGAACAAACACAGGGACATCTGCGCCCAGCGTTAAGCCCAAACCAGCCAGTTCATCCGTCGACAGCCCGCAGCCCCAGAGGTGGTTCAGCGCAACCAGCACGGTGGCGGCGTTGGATGAGCCCCCGCCGAGACCGCCACCCATCGGCAGACGCTTCTCAATGCGGATATCCGCACCGCTTCCCGCCGGCAGACGGCCCGACTCCGCGGCGGCTTTCATCAGCAGGCGCGCGGCGCGGACGATCAGGTTGTCCTCATGCGCCACGCCGTCGACCGGCGTCAGCAGGCAAATCTGCCCATCCTGACGCGGCTCGATGGCAATCGTGTCGCCATAGTCAATGAACTGAAACAGCGTCTGCAGAGTGTGATAGCCGTCAGCACGCTGGCCGGTGATGTATAAAAACAGGTTCAGTTTTGCCGGAGAAGGCCAGTGGGTCATCATTTAACGATCCAGTTGTCCATTTTCAGCTTGATGCGCTGGCTGCCCTGGGTCAGCTCCATGTTTGATGGCAGCGACGGTTTACTCTTGCTGTCATAGGCGCTGTACACCACTTTCCAGGTTTTGCCGTTCTGGGTGTAGTTGACCTGGCTCAGACGGTATTGATCGTCAAGCGTATAGTCGGTTGCTTCGCCCGGCAGGCCGAGGATCCACTGGCGCAGGCTGTTCAGTGGAATTGGCATCCCGGTCAGCTTGCCAATCATCTCTTCAGCATCGGTCGCCGTGTAGTGCTGGCCTTTGTTATCGGTGATCTGCGCTTCGCCCGGTTTGGCGATAAGCTCCAGCTCGGTGCTGCCAAGCGGGTTCAGCAGCAGCAGGCGATAGTTGTCCTGCCCCGTTTGCTGCCAGAAGAAGCGGGCATAAACCTTTTGTTCGTCAGAGAGATACGCGAAGGCGCCGCGCGTCTGGTACTGCTTCAAATTAAGGACGTCCTGCTGGTGCTGACGCCACTGCGGTGAATCAGGGCTTTTGCCCGGGCCTTTTGGTTGGGTGACAGTACAGGCGGTCAGAACCAGTGCTGCCAGCGGCAGCAGGCGAATCAGTCGGGTCATAATGAGGACAAATCCTTGAGATACGTTGCAGTTATAACTGTTAATGCTAGCGCCCCGCAGTGCTACCGTCTACGTTCAAATTATCTCAAAGCGTTGAGTAACCTATTACTCCGAAAGGAGGCGGTCTCTTTTATTGATCTCGCGCATCCTGTATGATGCGTCCTGCTAACCTTATTAACGCTGGTACTACTCCCGCTCAACATGACCCTATTAGCACTCGGCATCAACCACAAAACGGCCCCGGTTTCGCTGCGAGAACGCGTTACGTTTTCGCCGGATACGCTTGACCTGGCGCTGGACAGCCTGCTTGCACAGCCGATGGTGCAGGGTGGCGTGGTGCTTTCGACGTGCAACCGTACCGAGCTGTATTTGAGCGTGGAAGAGCAGGATAACCTGCACGACGCGCTGATCCGCTGGCTATGTGACTACCACAATCTCAACGAAGACGAGCTGCGCAACAGCCTGTACTGGCATCAGGATAACGATGCGGTCAGCCATCTGATGCGCGTCGCCAGCGGTCTGGATTCGCTGGTGCTTGGCGAGCCGCAGATCCTCGGCCAGGTAAAAAAAGCCTTCGCAGATTCCCAGAAAGGGCATCTCAAGGCCAGCGAGCTGGAGCGTATGTTCCAGAAGTCCTTCTCCGTGGCGAAGCGTGTGCGAACCGAAACCGACATTGGTGCCAGTGCGGTTTCTGTTGCTTTCGCGGCCTGTACCCTTGCACGGCAAATCTTTGAATCCCTGTCGACCGTCACCGTGATGCTGGTAGGCGCGGGCGAAACCATCGAGCTTGTGGCGCGCCATCTGCGCGAGCATAAAGTGAAAAAGATGATTATCGCGAACCGCACCCGCGAACGCGCGCAGGTGCTGGCGGACGAAGTGGGTGCCGAGGTGGTTGCGCTGAGCGATATTGATGAACGTCTGAAAGAGGCTGACATTATTATCAGCTCTACCGCCAGCCCGCTGCCGATCATCGGTAAAGGGATGGTGGAGCGTGCGCTGAAATCCCGCCGTAATCAGCCAATGCTGCTGGTGGATATCGCCGTTCCGCGCGATGTTGAGCCAGAGGTTGGCAAGCTGGCTAACGCCTATCTTTACAGCGTGGATGACCTGCAAAGCATTATTTCGCACAACCTCGCCCAGCGTAAAGCGGCGGCCGTGCAGGCGGAAACCATTGTTGAGCAGGAAACCAGCGAATTTATGGCCTGGCTGCGCGCGCAAAGCGTCAGCGAGACCATCCGAGAGTACCGCGGGCAGGCGGAGCAGGTGCGTGATGACCTGACTGCCAAAGCGTTAGCGGCCCTGGAACAGGGCGGCGACGCGCAGGCGATTATGCAGGATCTGGCGTGGAAGCTGACCAACCGCCTGATCCATGCGCCAACCAAATCTCTTCAACAGGCTGCCCGTGACGGGGATGATGAACGCCTGACTATTCTGCGCAACAGCCTCGGGCTGGAATAGCGCCCTATACCCATTTTCTAAGACAAGGTGCACTTACGCCTATGAAGCCTTCTATCGTCGCTAAACTGGAAGCTCTGCACGAGCGCCATGAAGAAGTACAGGCGCTGCTCGGCGATGCCGGGACTATCGCAGACCAGGAACGTTTTCGCGCGCTTTCGCGTGAATATGCGCAGTTGAGTGATGTATCAAAATGCTTTACCGACTGGCGACAGGTTCAGGAAGATATTGAAACCGCGCAGATGATGCTCGACGATCCTGAGATGCGCGAGATGGCGCAGGAAGAGCTGCAGGATGCAAAAGCGCGTTCCGAAGAGATGGAGCAGCAGCTTCAGGTGCTGCTCCTGCCGAAAGATCCGGACGATGAACGTAACGCGTTTGTCGAAGTGCGCGCCGGGACCGGCGGTGACGAAGCGGCGCTCTTTGCCGGAGATCTGTTCCGCATGTACAGCCGCTACGCCGAATCGCGCCGCTGGCGCGTGGAGATCATGAGCGCCAACGAAGGCGAACATGGCGGCTACAAAGAGGTTATCGCCAAGATCAGCGGCGACGGCGTGTACGGACGTCTGAAGTTTGAATCCGGCGGTCACCGCGTGCAGCGCGTTCCGGCCACCGAATCTCAGGGCCGCATTCATACCTCCGCCTGTACGGTGGCGGTGATGCCGGAGCTGCCGGAAGCGGAACTGCCGGACATCAACCCGGCGGACCTGCGCATCGACACCTTCCGCTCCTCCGGGGCGGGCGGTCAGCACGTTAACACCACCGACTCCGCCATCCGCATTACCCACCTGCCGACCGGCATCGTGGTGGAGTGTCAGGACGAACGTTCGCAGCACAAAAACAAAGCCAAAGCGTTGTCCGTGCTGGGCGCGCGCATCCACGCGGCGGAAATGGCGAAGCGTCAGCAGGCGGAAGCCTCTACGCGTCGTAACCTGCTGGGCAGCGGCGATCGCAGTGACCGTAACCGCACCTACAACTTTCCTCAGGGGCGCGTGACCGACCACCGTATCAACCTGACCCTGTACCGTCTGGACGAGGTGATGGAAGGGAAGCTGGATATGCTGATTGAGCCTATCGTGCAGGAATACCAGGCCGACCAGCTGGCGGCGCTGTCCGAGCAGGAATAATGGATTTTCAGCGCTGGTTACGCGAGGCGGCCGCTGAGCTTTGCAAAAGCGAAAGCCCGAAGCGCGATGCCGAAATTTTGCTTGAGCATGTGACGGGTAAAGCCCGCACGTACCTGCTGGCATTCGGCGAAACTGAGCTGACTGCAGAGCAGGAAGCACGGCTCGCCACGCTGCTTGCCCGCCGTAAAAACGGCGAGCCGGTGGCGCACCTTGTCGGTGAGCGCGAGTTCTGGTCGCTACCGCTTTACGTCTCGGCGGCAACGCTGATCCCGCGTCCGGATACCGAGTGTCTGGTGGAGCAGGCGCTGGCGCGTTTACCGGCGAAGGCCTGCCGCATTCTCGATCTCGGTACTGGAACAGGTGCTATCGCGCTGGCGCTGGCCAGCGAGCGGCCTGACTGCGATGTAACGGCAGTGGATGTGATGCCCGACGCGGTGGCGCTGGCGCTGCGTAACGTGGAACGTCTCGGGCTCAGCAACGTAACGGTGCTGCAAAGCAGCTGGTTTGCCGCGCTGGAGAACCGCTCATTTGCGATGATTGTCAGCAATCCTCCTTACATTGACGAACATGATCCGCACCTTGCGCAGGGGGATGTTCGCTTCGAACCGCTGACGGCGCTCGTGGCCGCCAACGCGGGATTAGCCGATCTTGATCACATTGTGACAACGTCACGAGAGCATTTGCTTCCCGGCGGCTGGTTGCTCGTGGAGCATGGCTGGACGCAGGGAGAATCCGTGCGGGCACTGTTTACCCAGGCAGGCTACGCCGCTGTCGAAACCTGCCGCGACTACGGCGGCAACGAACGCCTGACGCTGGGGCAGTGGTCTTGAGATCCGGGTATCTGCCATTTACTGATAAAGGCGTAAGGCTGACTGAAAGGCAGTTTGGCGTTATCATCTACATCGTTTTGAGTTTTATCGCGCCTGAGCGTCATTGTTCGCTCAGTCGTTACTGGGGTAAGTCATGAGGTCCTTAGCCGATTTCGAATTTAATAAAGTGCCGCTTTGCGATGGCATGATCCTGATTTCGGAGATGATACGCGACGATTTTACGTCGCAGTACGTTTACGATGAGCTGGAGAATCTGGTCAGCCTGGCGCGTGAAGAGATCAATCAGGCGCGCCCGCAGGACTGGCAATTAGAGAAGCTTCTGGAGCTTTTCTACGGCGAATGGGGTTTCTGCGACACGCGTGGCGTGTATCGCCTGTCTGACGCATTATGGCTGGACCAGGTCTTAAAAAATCGTCAGGGCAGCGCCGTTGCGCTGGGCTCTATTTTGCTGTGGGTTGCGCACCGCCTGGATATTCCGCTGGTGCCGGTTATTTTCCCGACGCAGATGATCCTGCGTGCGGAGTGGCTGGACGGTGAGATGTGGCTCATTAATCCGTTTAACGGCGACACGCTGGACGAGCATACGCTGGACGTCTGGCTGAAAGGCAACATCAGCCCGGTGGCCGAGCTCTTTAACGAAGATCTCGACGAAGCCGACAACGCCGAAGTCATTCGCAAGCTGCTGGATACGCTGAAGTCAGCGCTGATGGAAGAGCGTCAGATGGAGCTGGCCTTGCGTGCCAGTGAAGTGCTGCTGCAGTTTAATCCGGAAGATCCGTACGAAATTCGCGACCGCGGGCTTATCTATGCCCAGCTCGACTGCGAGCACGTGGCGCTGAACGATCTGAGCTATTTCGTCGAGCAGTGTCCGGAAGATCCGATTAGCGAAATGATTCGCGCGCAGATCAACGCGATCTCGCACAAACAAATTACACTGCATTAATCTTAATTCCGATTCACACCTGAATAAGGCGATCCTATGAAACAAAAAGTGGTTAGCATTGGTGATATCAAGGTAGCAAACGACCTGCCGTTCGTGCTGTTTGGCGGTATGAACGTGCTGGAATCCCGCGATCTCGCCATGCGTATCTGCGAGCACTACGTGACCGTGACCCAGAAGCTGGGCATTCCGTACGTGTTTAAAGCCTCTTTTGACAAAGCCAACCGCTCCTCCATCAACTCTTACCGTGGCCCGGGCCTGGAAGAGGGGATGAAAATTTTCCAGGAGCTGAAGCAGACGTTTGGCGTGAAAGTGATCACCGACGTGCATGAGTCCTGGCAGGCGCAGCCTGTGGCAGACGTGGTAGACGTAATCCAGCTTCCGGCGTTCCTGGCGCGTCAGACCGACCTGGTTGCCGCGATGGCGAAAACCGGTGCCGTGATCAACGTGAAAAAACCGCAGTTCGTGAGCCCAGGCCAGATGGGTAACATCGTCGATAAGTTTATCGAAGGCGGTAACGACAAGATTATTCTGTGCGACCGTGGCGCTAACTTCGGTTACGACAACCTGGTTGTGGACATGCTGGGCTTCAGCGTGATGAAGAACGTCTCAAACCAGTCGCCGGTGATCTTCGACGTGACCCACGCGCTGCAGTGCCGCGACCCGTTTGGTGCAGCCTCTGGCGGCCGTCGTGCTCAGGTGACCGAGCTGGCGCGCGCCGGTATGGCGACCGGCCTGGCAGGTCTGTTCATTGAAGCGCACCCGGATCCGGCTAACGCGAAATGCGATGGCCCATCCGCGCTGCCGCTGGATAAGCTGGAGCCGTTCCTGAAGCAGATCAAAGCGATTGACGATCTGGTGAAAAGCTTCGACGAGCTGGATACCAGCAACTAATAAAAAAACCCGCTTCGGCGGGTTTTTTTATGGGACATATTGCCGGGTAAGCGCAGCGCCGCTGGGCAAAAAGACTATGCAAAGATCGTCATCAAGTACGCTACAAACAGCGCCATATGCGCCGCGCCGTTCAGGACATTGGTGCGGCCAGTGGAGAATGAAATCTGGCACAGCAGCAGCGAGGCCACCATCACAATCATCTCCGGCGCGCCCAGCGCAAACTGCAGCTCGTTACCGGTCATAAAGGCGATCAGCGTCACCACCGGTACGGTGAGTGAAATGGTCGCCAGCACGGAGCCGAAGAACAGATTCATCGCACGCTGCACCTGATTGTTCAGCACCGCCTTCAGCGCACCTAAACCCTCAGGGGAGAGGATCAGCAGCGCCACCAGGAAACCGGTAAAGGCCACCGGCGCGTTCAGCTCGGTTAACAGCGTCTCCAGCGGGTTGGCGTTCATCTTGGTGACGGCAATCACCGCAATCAGATGCACGATCAGCCAAACCGTGTGCCACGCGCTGCTGTGGGCCGACGGCTTGCCGTGGTGCGGGTCATCGTCGTCGCTGTCGTCTTCATGCTCATACACAAACAGGCTCTGGTGCGTTTTGGTCTGAATGAGCAGGAACACGCCGTACATGGCGGCGGAAATCAGCGCGACCAGCAGCGCCTGGCCGGTGGAGAAGTTTGCGCCCGGCAGCGCCATCGGGAAGACCAGCACGATAATTGCCAGCGGGAAGAGGGCAATCAGATACTGTTTAATGCCGAAAAGATTCATGTACTGGGTCGCAAATTTGCGTCCGCCCAGTAACAGAGAGAAGCCTACCAGGCCGCCCGTCACAATCATAATGATGGAGTAAAGCGTATCGCGCATCAGGGTCGGGGCGGCATCGCCGGTTGCCATCAACGCGGAAATCAGGCTGACTTCGAGAATAACGACGGAAAGGCTGAGAATTAAAGAGCCATAAGGCTCGCCCAGGCGGTGGGCTAATACGTCCGCATGGCGAACGACGCTAAATGCGCTGGTTAAAATGCCCACCAGGGCAAGAATATTGATACCAACCACCACTGGCAGTGACTGACTGCTTCCCCAGAAGAGCAGCACAGCCAGTGCCAGAACCGGGAAAATGAGAGACGTCTCCTTGTGGCGGGTCTTTACCGCCTCGTGTGTTGCTGTCATGTGCTTCTCCATCAATGCAGGTGCTTGTAATTATAGATAGATTTTAAGGGCAACAAATTAACAGAAATCTGTTAAATAACCTTTATTTTTTACTTAATTTTACCCTTTGTTATGGTTTTCTTATTTAATGCCTATAATAAGATATCTCTTTTAAATATAGTTTAAATAACAATGAATTATGAAATTCATTCGTTCATTGTTTATGACCAGCTGGCACACCGGCGTATCGTCGTCCACACTTAACTCTTTAGGCAAAAGAGAGGTTAGTGATGCCATATAAAACGAAACGCGAATTACCCGATAACGTGAAAAACGTCCTGCCCGAACACGCGCAGGATATCTACAAAGAAGCGTTTAACAGCGCCTGGGATCAGTACAAAGATAAAGACGATCGGCGGGATAATGCCAGCCGGGAAGAGACGGCGCACAAGGTCGCCTGGGCCGCAGTAAAACATGACTATGAGAAAGGAGACGATGATAAATTGCATAAAAAGAAATAGCCGTGAAATTATTCGCTGCCTTCATTTTGACTTTTCAGGCGGTTGAACTGCCGTTGTATTGCAACTGGTCCGCTAATTGCTTATCGTAATTTGACTGCTGGCAAAATGACCAGCACAGAATGCCGGGAAGGCGAATTACAGATGTCGCAAGGAAGCATGCAGTGGCGGAGGTGGAAAGTGTTAACGCGTGATTTCTTAATGAAGGCAGATTGTAAGACGGCATTTGGTGCTATTGAGGAATCGCTTCTCTGGTCAGCTGAACAACGTGCGGCGTCGCTCGCTGCTACGCTTGCCTGCCGCCCGGATGATGGCCCGGTATGGATTTTTGGCTACGGTTCACTGATGTGGAACCCGGCTCTCGAATTTGTTGAATCGGCAACCGGCACGCTGCCCGGCTGGCATCGCGCATTTTGCCTGCGCCTGACGGCCGGACGCGGCAGCGCCTGTCAGCCAGGGCGCATGCTTGCACTAAAAGAGGGCGGACGCACCACGGGCGTCGCGTATCGCCTTCCGGATGCCACGCTCGAAGAGGAGCTGACGCTGCTCTGGAAGCGCGAGATGATCACCGGCTGCTATATGCCGAGCTGGTGCAAGCTGGAGCTCGACGACGGGCGCACCGTTAACGCGCTGGTATTTATTATGGATCCGCGCCACCCGCTGTATGAAGCGGACACCCGCACGCAGGTGATTGCCCCGTTAATTGCCGCCGCCAGCGGGCCGCTGGGCACCAACGCGCAATATCTCTTCTCCCTCGATCAGGAGCTGACCCGCCTCGGCATGCAGGACGATTGTCTGAATGAGCTGGTGGTGAAAGTGAAGGCGCTGCTGGAAGGGAACCCGCTCAACAGCACGCTGCGACCGGGTTTTGCCTGAGAATACGCCCGGCGAGCCGGGCGTTTAAATTACGCAGCCACGTAGCTGACCGAGTGCTCCAGCGACTGGCTGTGGCTGTCGATCAGCACATCCCACGTACCGGTATACGGCACGGTAAGCCAGGCCTTGTCATCCTGCACGGTCAGAATATCCGCCTGGGATTGCTTCTGTGCTTTCGCACTCATCAGATGAATACGACAGCGCTCTGAGCAACGCACCACCACCGTATCCCCGCCAAACAGTTTCAAACTTGTTTTCACCAGTGCCATTTTCTACCCCGTCGATTTTGCCCATCCCGAGCGTGATGTTGTTCACAAAATACTCATTGCATAACACCAAAGCGGGGAGCGAGGGATGCTGATTTTGATCAAAAAATGGCATAACGATTAAACAAAAATGACAAAATTCCTGAAACCTTTCAGCGGACGCGCGTTTACCCTGTTTAACGCGCGTCTGAAGAAAATTAAATGCGGAAATGGCCGGCGGTTTCAGCAAGGTCGCCCGCCTGGCTTTGCAATGCGCTGGCGGCCGCGGCGGACTGCACCACCAGCTCGGCATTCTGCTGCACCATTCTGTCGAGATGGGTCACCGCGTGGTTGATCTCGTGAATGCCTTTCATCTGCTCGCTGGTGGCAATTGAGATCTCGCGCATGATGCCGGAGACGCTGCCGATGCTGGAGCGGATCTCATCCATGCTTTCCCCGGCCAGATGCACGTAGCGCGAGCCGGTGGCCACGCTGTCGGTGGTGGAGTCGATAAGCGATTTGATCTCTTTCGCCGCCTGGGCGCTGCGGCTGGCGAGGTTCCGCACTTCACCGGCAACCACGGCGAACCCGCGGCCCTGCTCACCGGCACGCGCCGCCTCGACGGAGGCGTTCAGCGCCAGAATGTTGGTCTGGAAGGCGATGCCGTCGATCACGCTGGTGATATCGCCAATCTTAGCGGACGCCACTTCGATGGACTGCATGGTGCTGATGGCCTGCGAAACCACTTCACCGCCGCGCGCTGCGGCCGCAGAGGCCTTGCTGGCCTGATCGTTGGCTTCTGCTGCCGATTCATTCGACTGGGTGACAGAGGCGGTGATCTCTTCCACGGCGCTGGCGGTTTCGCGAAGGCTGGACGCCGCCTGCTCGGTACGTCCGGAGAGATCCTGGTTACCTGCCGCAATCTCCTGCGCGGCGTTTTTCACCGAGGCGCTGGCGTCACGGAGCTGAACCATCACCACCGAGAGCTTATCGCTGAAGGCGTTAAACGCCTGCGCAATTTGCGCCACTTCGTCATCGCCGCTGTCCGGCAGGCGCTGGGACAGATCGTTAGTGCCGTTGGCAATGTTGTGCATCGCGTCGCGAATGTCGGACAGGCGTTTCAGCAGGCGGGCAATCAGGACGTGAACAATGGCGCCGCTCAGGAGTGCGAGGATCACCAGCGAAATCGCCGACGCTTTCAGCAGGGAACGCATGCCGGAGGTGGCATCGCTGCTGTCGAGGGCGACGACCAGGAGCCAGTTCGTGCCCGGCACGGCTGAAGCGATAAAGGTTTTATCCTTGTCATTCAGCGTTCCGTCGACCGGGTTACCGCTCTTCAGCGCCGCAAGGTCGATGCCTTTGATCGTCTCGGCAAACGGCTTCAGCGTCAGGGCCGGCTCGTTGGCGGCAATCACCGTGCCGTCGCTGTTCAGAAGCAACCCGCTGCTGGCCGGCGTGGGGTGGATCCCGCGCACGTTCGCCACCACGCTATCCATGGCGACATCGCCCGCCACCACCGCTTTCAGAGCGCCATTCTCCTTCACCGGCACGGCAAACGTGACCACCAGCTTCCCGGTCCCGGCATCAACGTAGGGTGCCGTTACCACCGGGCCGTCCGTGCTCACCACCTGTTGATACCAGGGACGAACGGTGGGGTCATAATCCGCCGGGACGCCTGTCGGGTCGGAGAATTTCGCCGTCTTGCTGGCGTAGCCCACGTAAACATTGGTGAAACCGCCCGCCTGGGCAAGCTGCTTAAACGCCGGAACCGGATCGTCAGCCAGCGCGATGCTCTGCGCGGAGGTAATCACCGTCATTTTGCTTTTGACCCAGTCGGCAATCGCCATGTTGTGGCTGGCGCGGGTGCTGGTCAGAATATCGCGCTGGGACTGCTGGTTATCCTGGCGCGTGACCTGGAAGTTAATTACGGTATTGAGAAGAAGGGCGACGACGAGGCAGCCTGTCGTCGCGGCGATAATGCGTGCGCGAATGGATCTGAACATAAGTGAAATACCTGCTGTGTTGTTTCCATGCCTATCGGCAACCCCGCAGGTAAACTTGATGCTGAAACCGCGTCCATAAGAAAATAATATTTTTACGGGTTTATTATTAAAAAGTTAATACTTTATCCGCGGTCAGCGTCCATTCGGCCAGTTCAACCAGCGTACCGATTTCTACGCCCTCGATCAGCGGCAGCCCGGTAATGCCGCGCCCGTCGGTGCAGGTCTTACAGAGTTTTACCGGCACGTCCTGCGCGGTCAGGATCTCCAGCATCTGCTGAATGTTGTAGCCTTCCGCCGGTTTTTGACCCTTCAGCCCGGCGGTGACGGCGTCGGACATTAAAAATATCCGCAGTACCAGGTCGCTCTCTTTTTCGCGTAGCGCGATCGCCAGGCGCAGGCTGTTGAAAAGGGATTCGCTGCCGTAGGCCGCACCGTTGGCGACGATCACAATCTTCTGCATGTTGACTCCTGTTCTTATAAAGGCACGAATATTGCTTAATTTCCCCGGAGTTTCGCTGTCCGGGAGAGTAAGCATGACATTAATGGCCGGCATTTCGCCAGGTGCAACCGAATGGCTCCAGCGCGCAAGGCGGATGCGCCGGGAGCAGCTCAGCAGGCTGGCGCAGCTGAACGTGCTGGTGCGCGGCATTAGCCAACTGGTGCATATGCTCCAGTGCGAGCGCGGCGCATCTAACGTCTGGCTCTGCTCACAGGGTAAGCTCTATGCGCCTGAATGCAAAGCCAGCCGGGCGCTGGTGGATGAAAACCTTGCTGCACTGAACGATATTCTTGGAAAACAGTCCGCCTTTCCGGGAAGCGCCGTTTGCGAACGTATTGGCAATGCGCTGCTCACGCTGGAGACGCTTCCCGCGCTGCGCGACGGTGTAAATCGGCAAACGCTAACGGCTCCGCAGGCAATGGAGCACTACTCCCGCATGCTGCGCCACCTGCTCAGTATCGTACCGCAGCTTAATGACAGCATTGACGACCCGCAAATCGCGGGCCGTTTCGTCGCGCTATATAGCCTGATGCAGGGGAAAGAGCTGGCGGGACAAGAGCGGGCCCTGGGGGCGATTGGCTTCACGCAGGGCTTTTTCGATGATGTGACCCGCCAGCGGCTGGTTGACCGCATTGACGGGCAGCAGGCCTGCTTTGAGATCTTTCTCTCCCACAGCCAGGCCGACGTGCAGACTTCGTTCTCCCTTAATTGTCAGCCCGATCGTGAGACGGAGCAGCTCCGGCGCGTGGCCTGTACCCGCCAGCCTGCCGCAGACAATGGCAATACCGCACTCGCCTGGTTTGCGCTGCAAACGGCGCGGCTGGAGCATCTGCGCGCGCTGGAGGAGACGATCATCGCCGATCTGATGGTCGCGGTGGATGAGCGTATTCAGCGCGACGAGGCATACCCGCTTCCCGGGGATGAACAGGACGATCCGCTGGCGCACTACCCGGATAAACCGCTGCTGACCCTGGTTCGCCAGCAGGCACGAGAGATAGAGCAGCTTTCCCGCCAGCTCGTGTCGCTGCGCGATACGCTTGAGGAGCGCAAAACCATTGATAAAGCCAAAAGCGTGCTGATGACCCACCAGAACATGAGTGAAGAACAGGCCTGGACGACGCTGCGCAAAATGGCAATGGACAAGAACCAGCGCATGGTCGATATCGCCCGCGCGCTGCTTATGGTGAAGAGCGTCTGGCAGGTAACACCAAAGGAGTAGCTGCACAATCAGCGGGCATTTTATGCCTGATTGAGGTGCGTGAACGCGGGCAAAACCCGGTTTCTGGGCCCTGAAAGAGGGTCTTCAAACCTGGCACTGGCTTTGCATTATTTAATTAACCATTTTTGACGGTGCGCCAACGGCGGTGCATTTGTCTTCGGGATAAAGGCGTCCAGCAGTGCTTCGGCACGGCGGGCGCTTTTTTTTGGCTTTTTTTCGGGAGCGGTTATGGCGGATTTGTCGAGACGGCGATTTTTGCAGGCCAGCATGCTGGCGAGTGGTGCAGCGCTGTTACCGGGTGTTATGCAGGCTGCCTGGGCGGCTGGCTCAGATAAACCGGAACAGGAGACGGTGCGCGTCGGGTTTATCCCGCTGACCGACTGCGCGCCGGTGGTTATCGCAGCGTTAAAAGGCTTTGATAAAAAATACGGTATCACCATCGTTCCCACCAAAGAGGCGAGCTGGGCGGCGGTGCGCGACAAGCTGGTGGCGGGAGAACTGGACGCCGCACACATTCTTTACGGTCTGCTGTACGGGCTGGAGCTGGGCATCGCCGGCAAGCCGCAGCAGATGGCGAACCTGATGACGCTCAATCAGAACGGCCAGGCCATCACGCTTTCAAGCGATCTGGCGGAGAAGGGCGTTCGCGATCTCGACGGGCTGAAAACGCTGATCGGGCAGCAGGCGCCGGGAACCTACACCTTCGCACACACCTTCCCGACCGGGACGCATGCCATGTGGCTTTACTACTGGCTGGCCAGCGCGGGCATTAACCCCTTTGACGACGTGCGCACGGTGGTGGTGCCGCCGCCGCAGATGGTGATGAACATGCGCATCGGCAACATGGTGGGCTTCTGCGTCGGCGAGCCGTGGAACGCGCGGGCGATTAACGACCGTATCGGCTTTACCGCCGCCACGTCGCAGTCCATCTGGGCCGATCATCCGGAAAAGATCCTCGGCACGCGCCGCGACTGGGTGGAGAAAAACCCGCACGCCGCCCGGGCGCTGGTGAGCGCGGTGCTGGAGGCCGCGCGCTGGATCGAGGCGTCCCCGGAAAACAAACGCGAAACCGCGCAGATCCTCTCCCGCCGGGCGTGGCTCAACTGCAAAGAACAGTATCTCACCGGGCGCATGCTCGGCGAGTACGACAACGGCCTGGGCCAGCGCTGGCAGGACGCGCACCCGATCCGCTTCTTCAACGAGGGGGCTGTGAGCTACCCGTATCTCTCCGACGGCATGTGGTTCTTAACCCAGTTCCGCCGCTGGGGCTTGCTCAAAGCCGCGCCGGACTACGCGGGCATCGCGCAGCGCATCAACCAGACCGCGGTCTGGCAGGATGCCGCCACCGCCGTCGGCGGCATGTCCACGCCGTCATCACCGTACCGCAGCAGCACGCTGATGGACGGCACCGTCTGGAACGGCACCGATCCGGAAGGGTACGCCAGCCGTTTCGCCATTCACCGTAAAGGGGCCTGATTATGCCGCATCTGCAAAACACGAAACCACAAGAGACGCCAGAGAGCGGGGAAGTGATTGTCCTGCCTCCGGTACAGGTTCGCCGCCGCACACCCGCGTTAGCACGCCGGATTAACGACTTTTTCCAGCGCGTTATCCCGGCGCTGCTCGGCCTTGGGCTGCTGGTGGTGCTCTGGCAACTGGCGGCGATAAACAGCAAAGGCTTCCCGACGCCGCTCAGCACGCTTGATTCCGCCATTACCCTGTTTGCCGACCCGTTTTATCGCGACGGGCCTAACGATATGGGCATTGGCTGGAACGTGCTTGCTTCACTGCAGCGCGTCGCCATCGGCTTTGGCCTGGCAGCGCTGGCGGGTATTCCGCTGGGCTTTTTGATTGGCCGCTTCACCTTTTTCTCGCGCATGTTCAACCCGCTGATTGCGCTTCTGCGGCCGGTCAGCCCGCTGGCCTGGCTGCCCATCGGCCTGCTGCTGTTCCAGAAAGCGGAGCCCGCGTCGAGCTGGACCATTTTCATCTGCTCTATCTGGCCGATGGTGATCAACACCGCCGAAGGCGTGCGCCGCATTCCGCAGGACTACCTCAACGTCGCCCGCGTATTGCAGCTTTCCGAGTGGACGATCATGCGCCGCATACTCTTCCCGGCTGTGCTACCCGCTGTGCTGACCGGGGTGCGCCTCTCCATCGGCATCGCCTGGCTGGTGATTGTCGCCGCCGAGATGCTCACCGGGGGGCTGGGTATCGGCTTCTGGATCTGGAACGAGTGGAACAACCTCAACGTCGAAAACATTCTGATTGCCATCGTCATCATCGGCGTGGTCGGGTTGCTGCTGGAGCAGGGGCTGATGCTGATCGCCCGTCGCTTTAGCTGGCAGGAAAAATAAGGAGCGAACATGAAACCATTAATTCAGGTCCAGGCCGTGAGCCAGCGTTTTTCCACCGCCAGCGGCGAGTTTCTGGCGCTGCAGAACGTCTCTTTTGATATCCACGAGGGCGAAACCGTGAGTCTTATTGGCCACTCCGGCTGCGGCAAGTCGACGCTGCTTAACCTCATCGCCGGGATCGCGCTGCCGACGGAAGGCGGGCTGATTTGCGACAACCGCGAAATCGCCGGGCCGGGGCCCGAGCGCGCGGTGGTGTTCCAGAACCATTCGCTGCTGCCGTGGCTGACCTGCTTCGACAACGTGGCGCTGGCGGTGGATCAGGTCTTCCGTCACACCATGAGCAAGGCCGAGCGCAAAGAGTGGATCGAGCACAACCTCGACCGCGTGCAGATGGGACACGCGCTGCACAAGCGTCCGGGGGAGATCTCCGGCGGCATGAAGCAGCGCGTCGGGATTGCCCGCGCGCTGGCGATGAAGCCGAAAGTGCTGCTGATGGATGAGCCGTTCGGCGCGCTGGATGCGCTGACGCGCGCCCATCTGCAGGACTCGGTGATGCAGATCCAGCAGGCGCTGAACACCACCATCGTGCTCATTACCCACGACGTGGACGAGGCGGTGCTGCTCTCCGATCGCGTGCTGATGATGACCAACGGCCCGGCGGCCACCGTCGGGGAGATCCTGCGCGTTGACCTGCCGCGCCCGCGCAACCGGGTGCAGCTGGCGGACGACAGCCGCTATCACCACATGCGCCAGCAGATCCTCCATTTCCTCTACGAAAAACAGCCGAAAGCGGCGTAACGAGGGGGCGTTGATGCGACTGGTCATTATCGGGAATGGCATGGCGGCAACCCGGCTGATTGCTTCGCTCACCGGGCGAGCTTCCGGTCGGTTCGCTATCACCGTCATCGGTGACGAGCCGGAGCATGCCTATAACCGCATCCAGCTTTCGCCGGTGCTGGGAGGGGAAAAAACGGCTGCGGGCATCTGCCTTCAGGATGACCAATGGTACCAGGAGCGCGGCGTGACGGTGCTGCGGGGCGAAAAGGCACTCGCCGTGAACGTGGACGCGCGGGAAGTGCAAACCACCGCCCGCACGCTGGGCTGGGATGCGCTGGTCTTTGCCACCGGGTCAACGCCGTTTGTGCCGCCGATTCCTGGGGGCGATGCGCCGCACGTATTCACGTTCCGTACCCTGGAGGATACCCGCGCCATTCAGGCGATCGCCGGTCCGGCGGTGGTGCTGGGGGGCGGCGTGCTCGGCGTAGAGACGGCGGCAGCGCTGGCTCGTTCAGGTGACAACGTCACGCTCGTTCATCGCGGCCCGTGGCTGATGG
Organism: Enterobacter bugandensis; assembly: GCF_900324475.1. Lineage (NCBI taxonomy): Bacteria > Pseudomonadati > Pseudomonadota > Gammaproteobacteria > Enterobacterales > Enterobacteriaceae > Enterobacter > Enterobacter bugandensis. The sequence continues at coordinate 2,724,424 of NZ_LT992502.1, read as the reverse complement.
AGCAGCAGCTGGACCAGCAGGCGGGCGTACTGCTTGAAGAGGCGCTGGCGGCGCGGGGCGTGCGCTCTGAACTCGCCTCCGGCATCGCGGGGATTAACGGGAATAGCGTGACGCTGCTCAACGGACGCCGCGTCGCCGCCGCGCGCGTGGTGCTGGCGACCGGCGTGCAGCCCAACGTCGCGCTGGCGCAGGCCAGCGGTGTTCGCTGCGCGCGCGGCATCGTGGTGGATAGCCAGATGCGGACCTCCGCACCGGACGTCTACGCCATTGGCGAGTGCTGCGAAATTGACGGCCAGACCTTTGGCCTGGTCGCGCCCTGTATGACGCAGGCGGATATTCTCGCCGCGCGGCTGGCGGGTGACACAGCCGCGCCGTTTGCCCTCACCGACAACGGCGTGCGCCTCAAGGTTACGGGCGTGGAGCTGTTCAGCCTCGGGCGCGCGGCGGCGCAGGCGGGCGACGTGGTCTGGAGTTCCTGGGATCCGCTAACCCGTCACTATCGTCGGTTACTGATCCATCAGGGTGCGCTGGCTGGCGTGCTGCTGATGGGCGACTGCCGCAGCGCGGCAACATTTACCGATTTACTGGCAACGGCTGCGCCCGCACGCGCGGACTGGCTGTTCGATCGTTTCACTACGCAACCGCAGGTTGCAGGACAGAACGCTATGACAAAACCTACTCTGGTGGTGGTTGGGCACGGTATGGTCGGCCATCATTTTCTCGAAGACTGCGTTAACCGCAATCTGCATCAGCAGTATCAGATCGTTGTCTTTGGTGAGGAGCGCTATGCCGCCTATGACCGCGTGCATCTGTCGGAATACTTTGGCGGCCGAAGCGCGGCGTCGCTCTCGCTGGTGGAGGGAGAGTTCTTTGCCGATAACGGCATTGAGCTGCGCCTCTCGCAGCAGATCGTCGCTATCGATCGCGACGCGCGCGTGGTGCGTACCGCTAGCGGGCATGAGACCCACTGGGACAAGCTGGTGCTGGCGACCGGCTCATACCCGTTCGTACCGCCGGTACCGGGCAACGATCTGCCGGGCTGCTTTGTCTACCGCACCCTTGACGACCTGGACAACATAGCGGCCCACGCGGCGGGCTCGCGTCGTGGCGTGGTGATTGGCGGCGGCCTGCTCGGGCTGGAGGCGGCGAATGCCCTCAAGCAACTCGGGCTGGAAACGCACGTGGTGGAGTTTGCGCCCAATCTGATGGCGGTGCAGCTTGATAATGACGGCGCGGCGATGCTGCGCAGGAAAATCGAGGCGCTGGGCGTTGGCGTTCACACCAGTAAAGCCACCACGGAAATTGCTGCGACGGACGACGGGCTGGTGCTGCGCTTCGCCGACGGTGAACAGCTGGAAACGGACATGGTGGTCTTCTCTGCCGGTATTCGTCCTCAGGACGCGCTGGCGCGCAGCAGCGGGCTGGCTGTCGGCGAGCGCGGCGGGATCTGCATTGACAACGGCTGCCGGACCTCCGATTCGAACGTGCTTGCCATCGGTGAATGCGCCCTGTGGGAGGGGAAAATCTTTGGCCTGGTGGCGCCGGGCTACCAGATGGCGCGCGTCGCCGCCGCCGCGCTCGCGGGAGAAGATAAAACCTTCACCGGGGCAGATATGAGCACTAAGCTCAAGCTGCTCGGCGTGGACGTGGCGTCGTTTGGCGATGCTCACGGGCGCACGCCGGGGGCGCTAAGCTACCAGTGGACGCACGGCCCGCAGCAAATCTACAAGAAAATCGTGGTCAGCCACGACGGCCAAACGCTGCTCGGCGGCGTGCTGGTGGGCGATGCCAGCGAATACGCCACGCTGGTGCAGATGATGCTTAACGGCATCAGCCTGCCGAAAGAGCCGGAAACGCTGATACTACCCGCGTTGTCAGGCAGCGCGCCAAAAGCGCTGGGCGTGGCGGCGCTGCCGGAAAACGCGCAGATCTGTTCGTGTCATAACGTCAGCAAAGGCGATATCTGCCGGGCGGTGAGCGCGGGCGCAGCGGATATCGGCACCGTTAAGCAGTGCACCAAAGCGGCGACCGGCTGCGGGGGCTGCAGCGCGCTGGTGAAGCAGGTGATGGAGTTCAAGCTTGCCGAGCAGGGCGTTGAGGTGAAAAAGGACATCTGCGAACACTTTCCGTACTCGCGCCAGGAGATTTACCACCTGGTTCGCGTCAACCATATCCGCACCTTCGACCAGCTTATCAGCCGTTACGGTCAGGGCCACGGGTGCGAGATCTGTAAGCCGCTGGTGGGGTCCGTGCTGGCCTCCTGCTGGAATGAGTATCTGCTCAAACCGGCGCACCTGCCGTTGCAGGATACCAACGACCGATACTTCGCCAATATCCAGAAGGACGGGACGTATTCCATCGTGCCGCGCATGCCCGCAGGAGAAGTGACCGCCGACGGGCTGATCGCCATCGGCCAGATTGCGAAACGCTACGGCCTGTACAGCAAAATCACCGGCGGACAGCGTATCGACCTGTTTGGCGCCACCCTGGAACAGCTGCCGGAGATCTGGCAGGCGCTGGTGGAGGCCGGGTTTGAAACCGGGCACGCTTACGGGAAATCCCTGCGCACGGTGAAATCCTGCGTCGGGTCGACCTGGTGCCGCTACGGCGTGCAGGATTCCACTGGTCTCGCGGTCAGGCTGGAGCACCGCTACAAGGGCCTGCGCGCCCCGCACAAAATCAAAATGGCCGTTTCCGGCTGCACCCGCGAGTGCGCGGAGGCGCAGAGCAAGGACGTGGGGGTGATTGCCACGGACAAAGGCTGGAACCTCTATCTGTGCGGCAACGGCGGGATGAAGCCTCGCCATGCGGATCTCTTCGCCAGCGATCTGGATGACGAAACGCTGATCCGCACCGTAGACCGTTTCCTGATGTTCTACATCCGCACGGCGGATCGCCTGCAGCGCACCAGCACCTGGATGGACAACCTGGAGGGCGGCCTCGACTATCTGCGTGAGGTGATCCTCAACGACAGTCTCGGCATCGCCCACGAGCTGGAGCAGGAGATGGCCCGGGTAGTCGAGACGTACCAATGCGAATGGCAAACCACGCTCAACGATCCTGACCGCCTGGCGCTGTTCCGCACCGCGGTGAACGTCGCGCCGTCGGACGAAAGCAAGCGCTGGCAGGAAATCTGCGGCATTGACGATATCCCGGAGCAGGCGGGCATTGGCGCGCGTCTTGGCCGTAAACCGATCGCGCTGTTCCGCTTTGGCACGTCCGTTTATGCCCTGGACGACCTGGAGCCGGGCAGCAGTGCGAACGTGCTGTCACGCGGCATCCTCGGCGATGCGGCGGGCGAACCGATGGTTATTTCTCCGCTCTACAAGCAGCGCATTCGCCTGCGCGACGGCTGTCAGGTGGAGAGTGGCGAACCCGCGGTGCGCGCCTGGCCGGTCAAAATTGAAAATGGCAAGGTGTGGGTCGGCAACGAAGAGCTGGTGATGCGCGCGGAGGCCTCATGACGGAAACCAGGACAACGTGCCCCTACTGCGGGGTCGGCTGCGGCGTGATCGCCAGCGTGGAGGATGGAGCGGTCAGCGTTCGGGGGGACGACACCCACCCTGCAAACTTTGGCCGCCTGTGCGTGAAAGGATCGGCCCTGGGGGAGACAACGGGCTTGCAGGGGCGATTGCTGTACCCCGTTGTCGATGGACTTGAGGTGGACTGGTCGCAGGCGCTGAACGCGGCGGGCGAGCGGTTGCGGGAGATCATCGACACATGGGGGCCACGGGCGGTGGCGTTTTACGCCTCCGGCCAGCTGTTAACCGAGGACTACTATGCCGCCAACAAGCTGATGAAAGGGTTTATCGGCGCGGCGAACATCGATACCAACTCCCGGCTCTGCATGTCCTCGGCGGTGGTGGGCTACAGGCGCGCCTTTGGCGAAGACGTGGTGCCGTGCAGCTACGAGGATGTGGAAAATAGCGATCTGGTGGTGCTGGCAGGCTCGAACGCGGCCTGGACGCATCCGGTGCTCTATCAGCGTCTGGTGCAGGCAAAGCACAACAACCCGCAGATGAAGGTGGTGGTGATTGACCCGCGTAAAACCGCTACCTGCGATATTGCCGACCTGCATCTGGCGCTTAAACCCGGCAGCGACGCCGGGCTGTTTGTGGGATTGCTCAATCTGATCCAGGGCACTGATGATTGGCCGATTGCCCGCGTGGCGGCGTTTTGCGACCTTCCGGCAGAGGATATTGGTACCTTTTACGACTGGTTTGTTACCGCGCTTCGCGCGATAACGCTCTACACCATGGGGATCAACCAGTCCTCCAGCGGCAGCGACAAGTGCAGCGCCATCATTAACGTGCATCTTGCCAGCGGGAAGTTCAACCGTCCGGGCTGCGGCCCGTTTTCGCTGACCGGACAGCCAAACGCCATGGGCGGCCGCGAAGTAGGCGGGCTGGCGAACCAGCTGGCGGCGCATATGAGTTTCGAGCCGGACGATCTTTCGCGGGTGGCGCGTTTCTGGGGAACGGAACGGCTGGCGCAGACGCCGGGGCTGATGGCGGTGGAACTGTTTGACGCCATCGCCCGCGGCGAGGTGAAGGCGGTGTGGATCATGGGCACCAATCCTGCCGTGTCGCTGCCGGACAGCCACGCGGTGTGTCAGGCGCTGGCGGCCTGTCCGCTGGTGATTGTCTCTGAGGTGATGAAAGATACCGACACCAGCCGGTTCGCCCATATCCGTTTTCCGGCGCTGGGCTGGGGGGAGAAGGACGGCACGGTGACCAATTCCGAGCGGCGCATTTCGCGCCAGCGCGCGTTTCTGCCCGCGCCGGGTGAGGCGAAGCCGGACTGGTGGATCGTGGCTCAGATTGCAAAACGGCTGGGCTACGGCGAGGCCTTTGCCTGGCAACATCCGCAGGAGATTTTTTGCGAACATGCGGCGCTGACGGCGTTTGAAAATGACGGCGCGCGGGCGTTGAACCTTCAGGAACTGGCGGGGTTAACCCGTGAAGCGTGGGAGACGCTTGAGCCGTACCAGTGGCCGACGGGGAATTTATCGCGCCGAAACGTAGTGCCTGTCGATCCGCTGCCGCACGGCGCGACGGCTACCGCGCTATACCCGGCGATCCTCAACACTGGCCGTATCCGCGACCAGTGGCACACCATGACCCGTACGGGATACGTGCCCCGGCTGATGCAGCATATCGCGGAGCCGTTTGTTGAGGTCTGCGCCGCAGACGCCATTCGGTTTTCACTGTGCGACGGCCAGCTGGCGCGGATCGGCTCGCCGCGCGGCGTGATGGTGGCCAGAGTACGAATCAACGACGGAATACGGGAAGGCGAAGCGTTTGCTCCTATGCACTGGAACGCTGAGTTTGCCCGCCAGGGAAAGGTTAACGCGCTGGTGGAAGGGCGCGTCGATCCGGCTTCCGGGCAGCCGGAGAGTAAGCAAACCGCCGTCAGAATCATGCCCTGGCAGCCCGCCTGGCAGGGGGAGCTCTATGCCCGGGAATGGCCGGAAATCCCCTCTTCGGTTCACTGGTGGCGTAAAGCCTCGCGAATGACGATAGCGGGTGATAAGCCGCTGCTGTCGTGGGTCATGGACTATGCCAGCGGCCGGGGCTGGCAGCTGCAGGTTGCGCAAACCGGGGAACGCAGCAGCGTACTGGCCTGGCATAACGGCCATCTGATGCTGGGTTTTTGGGAAGGCACCGCCTTGCCCGATCTGGCGCATCCGGTGATAGAAGCCGCTTTTCAGTCACCACCCTCGACGCCCGCTGAGCGCCATGCGCTGCTGAACGGGCAGGGCGTGGGGAAGGTTACAGATCCGGGGCGCATCATCTGCAGCTGTTTCAGCGTTGGAGAAAACGCGATACGGGAGGCGATTGCCGGAGGCTGCGGTTCCGTTATCGCGCTGGGGGCGACGCTACGGTGCGGCACGAACTGCGGTTCGTGCGTGCCTGAGCTCAAAACAATGTTTCAGGAAATTCCGGAAAATTCCCCGTAAAGCTGCAAAGAGGGAGAAATCACGTTAAGGTACCTGGTGTTCTTACGTAAGCACCGGGTAATTCTTACGACATTGATGACTGTTTCTCCCCCTTTCCGAACGCTGGTTTTACTCTCCCTCGTTACAGCCGGAGCCGTTCACGGTGCGCCGAATTCCTTTATCCAGCAGGCACAAAATCCCTTTGATAATAACGGGGATAATCTCCCCGATCTCGGTATGGCAGCCCCGACCGGGGAGGGGGAAAAGCATCTCGCCGAAATGGCGAAAGCCTTTGGTGAAGCCAGTATGACCGACAACGGCCTGACTACGGGCGAGCAGGCGCGGCAGTTTGCCTTTGGTCAGGTGCGTGACGCGGTGAGCGGCGAGGTGAACCAGCAGATTGAATCCTGGCTGTCACCCTGGGGGAATGCCAGCGTCAATTTGCTGGTGGATAACGACGGGAAATTCAACGGCAGCAGCGGGAGCTGGTTTATCCCCTGGAACGATAACAACCGTTACCTGAGCTGGAGCCAGCTCGGCCTGACGCAGCAAACGGATGGCCTGGTCAGTAACGCCGGAATCGGCCAGCGCTGGGTGGCCGGAAAATGGCTGCTGGGCTACAACACCTTTTACGATAACCTGCTGGATGAGAACCTGCAGCGTGCCGGGCTGGGCGCGGAGCTATGGGGAGAAAATCTGCGCCTGTCGGCTAACTATTATCAGCCTTTTGCCGGCTGGCGCGACAGCTCTGACGTCCAGGAGCAGCGCATGGCGCGGGGATATGACGTGACCGCCAAAGCCTGGCTGCCGTGGTTTCATCACCTGAACACCAGCGTCAGCTTTGAGCAATATTTTGGCGACAACGTTGACCTCTTCAACAGCGGAACCGGGTATCACAACCCGGTGGCGGTCAATCTCGGGCTTAACTATACCCCCGTGCCGCTGGTGACGCTGACTGCCGGGCATAAGCAGGGCGAAAGCGGAGAGAGCCAGAATAACCTCGGGCTGAAGCTCAACTATCGCTTCGGCGTGCCGCTGGTTAAGCAGCTCTCCGCCGGAGAGGTCGCGGCCACGCGATCCCTGCGCGGAAGCCGCTATGACTCGCCGGAGCGTAACAGCCTGCCGGTGATGGAGTTCCGCCAGCGAAAAACGCTCTCCGTCTGGCTGGCAACCCCGCCGTGGGATCTCAAAGGGGGCGAAACCGTCATGCTGAAGCTGCAGGTTCGCAGCACTCACGGTATTCGTCAGATCCACTGGCAGGGTGATACCCAGGCATTGAGCCTGACGTCCCGGGAAAAGTGACAGCACCGACGGCTGGAGCGTGATCATGCCTGCCTGGAATGACGCTGAAGGGGCGACAAACCGCTGGCATCTCTCGGCGGTGGTGGAAGATGCGAAGGGCCAGCGCGTCTCATCCAATGAGATCACGCTCGCTGTGGTGCAGCCGCTGGTCTCATTACCTGACGACGACCCGCGCTGGAAGCTGCTGCCGGATGAGTAATGCCTAAAAAATACGTTCCTGATGGACCCACACCGCGGCTTCAACGCGGGATTTTAGCTTCATTTTCTTGAGCATATGCTTCACGTGCACTTTAACCGTGCTTTCGGTGATATCCAGGCGGCGGGCGATCATTTTGTTCGGCAGGCCCTGGGCAATCAGCTTCAGAATATCGCGTTCGCGCGGCGTTAACTGGCTGACGTCGCGATCAGAGGTGGCGCGGTTCGCCCGCAGGCTGGCGGCCAGCACCGGCGTCAGGGCCTCGCTCAGCACCATCTCGCCTGCGGCGGCCTGCTGCAGCGCCTTGAGCAGGTCTTCCGGCTCCATATCCTTCAGCAGATAGCCATCCGCGCCGCGCTTCAGCGCCGTGACCACATCCTCTTCGTGGTTGGAGACGCTAAAGACCACCACGCGACCGGAAAGGGATTTCTCGCGCAACTTGTCGAGGGTTTCCAGACCGTTCATGCCGGGCATGTTGAGATCGAGCAGGATCAGATCCGGATCGAGGGATTCGGCCAGCTCAATACCCTGTTCACCGTTGCTGGCTTCGCCCACCACGGTAATGTCGGGTGCCATGCTGACCAGCTGTTTTACGCCAGTACGCAGCATCGGATGGTCGTCGATCAACAGGATGGATGCCGGTTCCTGATTAGTCATGGGTTTCTCCTTGAGCAGTTGTAAGCGGTTTTTCGGGAATAAAGGTGACCACAACTTCCGTGCCACCCGTCTCTCTCCGTCGAACCTGGCAATCACCGCGCAGGCTTTGGGCGCGGTCTCGCATAATGATTAAACCATAGTGGTTAGTGCGTTCGGCATTTTCCGGCACGCCGCGACCGTTGTCGTGAACCGTCAGCCTGACCTGATTAGCGTGCTGGCTGACGGTAACCGTAACCGCCGTCGCTTCAGCGTGTTTGAGCACGTTGCTCAGCGCTTCGCGGGCGATCTGCAGCAGATGAATCGCCTGATGGGAAGGGACAAACCGCGGCGGCAGCTGGTAATCCAGCTTCACCGGGAAGCCAAGTCGGGCGCTAAATTCCTGGCAGCTGGATTCCAGCGCCGGGCGCAGCCCCGGCTCGGTCAGCTGCAGGCGGAAGGTTGTCAGCAGCTCGCGCAGCTGTACCCAGGAGGTGTTCAGCTCGTTGCGGATCTGGCTCAGCAGCTGTTTGTTGCTTTCCGGCATTTCCGCGTCCTGCATCTGCAGGCAGCTCACCTGCATTTTCATACAGGAGAGCGACTGGGCGATAGAGTCGTGGAGCTCGCGGGCGATGGTCGCGCGCTCTTCCATGACGATCAGCTGCTGCTGTTTTTCCTGGTGCCTGTCGAGCGCCAGCGTGGCCGTTAGCTGTTCAACCAGGGTGTCCACCAACTGCTGCTGGTCGTGGCTCAGATGACGTCCGGCTGGCAGGGTGGCCAGCAGAATACCGTACTGGGTGTGGCTGTCCGTCAGCCGCCACTTCAGGGTAGTGCCGCCAGAAGCCTGCAGCGGCAGGCCGCGCGGGCACAGGTGACAGCCTTTATCATCGCAGGACATATCGGACTGACAGGTAAACTCCTGATGATTATCTTCATCTTCCACATCGTAAACCCGCAGCTCCAGGTCATGCAGCAGGGTCAGATTTTGCAGGCCGTTCAGCACCGGCGAAAGGCGTTCACATAGCGGCACTTGCATGTGCAGCCGACGGTTGGCTTGCCACAGGAAGGAGAGGATCTCATTTTTCTGCTCCAGCCCGGCGGTTTTTTCCTGCACGCGCTGTTCCAGCACCGCGTAGCTTTCGGAGAGCTCCGCCGACATGGTGTTCAGCGCCTGGCCGAGCATGGCCATCTCGTTGCGGCCGCTGATGTGCGTGCGCTGGGTAAAATCTCTGTTCGTTACGGCGCGCGCCATCGCCAGCAGCTGTTTCCAGGGATTCAGCAGCCGCGCCCGGAGCCAGATAATGGTGAAGATCAGCAGCAGGCCCATAAACAGCGCCATGGCACGGTGTACCATTACCACCCGGTCGATGCGTAATTCGGTGGTTTGGTCGAAAGAGGAGACCAGCGCGTCAATGCGGGAGACAAAACCCGCTACGTCCTGCGCAACGGTTTCGGTGCTGCGCGCCTGTTTCAGACCGGGTTCCAGCTGGGAGTGCCAGTAGCCCTGCAGGGCTTTAAGCTGGGACTGCTGGCCGGCGCGGATGGCGGCGTTTTCCAGTTCGGGGCTGAAGGCCGTGCGCTCCATTTCATCAATTAAGGGCCGATCGTCCTGCGTCAGGGGGACCGACGCCAGCAGACGATAACTCTGCATGCGTAGAGAACCTGCCTCGTTGATGGCATGCGCATTACCCTGTACCCCTTGTACCAGCCAGCCGGAAATCGCCATGCCGGCCACGCCAAGGGCGGTAGACAGCAAAACAATCAGGGCTAGCTGATTGACGAGAGTCAGCGGTGATAAACATCTTTTTAACATAGAGTTGCCGGGCTCCTGACGTGGCCTGCTTGCAGGAATGGCGCTATTCTGGTGCATACCCTGGAGTATACCCATACCAATAAAGGATTACCCCTAAATTGCCAACGGAGTATAGGTGAAGAAGCGTTGGTAGCAAGGAACCTTCAGTGCAGTGAAAAACCACGTCTTTTTTACCGAATTATCCTACTCACTAAGGATAACCCCTTTTTTTGCGCCGCAAATCCCCGCACTTTTCCTTTGATTTATATCAACTTACCGCCGCCCTAAAACCCTAATGTTTGCAGCATCATTCGAGAATCAGAGGTGTCTATGAGTCACTCATCCGCTCCCGAAAGGGAAAATGGTGCCGTTATTACAGACTGGCGTCCAGAGGATCCGGCGTTCTGGCAACAGCGCGGCCATCGTATAGCAAGCCGGAATCTGTGGATTTCCGTTCCGTGTCTGCTTTTAGCGTTTTGCGTATGGATGTTGTTTAGCGCGGTCGCGGTAAACCTGCCGAAAGTAGGGTTTACGTTCACGACCGATCAGCTGTTTATGCTTACCGCATTGCCGTCGCTGTCTGGCGCGCTGCTGCGTGTCCCTTACGCGTTTATGGTCCCGGTATTCGGTGGCCGTCGCTGGACGGCGTTCAGTACGGGCATCATGATCGTCCCTTGCGTGTGGCTAGGCTTCGCGGTGCAGGATACCTCCACGCCGTTCAGCGTGTTCGTGATTATCTCCCTGCTGTGCGGTTTCGCCGGCGCTAACTTCGCCTCCAGCATGGCGAACATCAGCTTCTTCTTCCCGAAAGCGAAGCAGGGCGGCGCGCTGGGTATTAACGGCGGTCTGGGCAACATGGGCGTAAGCGTGATGCAGTTGATTGCGCCGCTGGCGATCTCTGTTTCTATTTTTGCCGCCTTCGGTGGCGGCGGCGTTGAGCAGGCGGATGGTTCTTCCCTCTACCTGCAGAACGCGGCCTGGATTTGGGTCCCGTTCCTGGTGGTGTTCACCCTGGCTGCGTGGTTCTTTATGAACGATCTGAGCGCGTCGAAAGCATCCCTGAGCGAGCAGCTTCCGGTGCTGAAACGTGGACACCTCTGGGTGATGGCGCTGCTGTATCTGGCTACCTTCGGTTCGTTTATCGGCTTCTCAGCGGGCTTTGCCATGCTGTCGAAAACCCAGTTCCCGGACGTGCAGATCCTGCAATTCGCCTTCTTCGGTCCGTTCATTGGCGCACTGGCGCGTTCGCTGGGCGGCATGATCTCCGACCGTCTGGGCGGGACTCGCGTTACGCTGGTGAACTTTATTGTGATGGCAGTCTTCTGCGCGCTGCTGTTCCTTACGCTGCCTTCTGACGGGCAGGGCGGTAACTTCTTTGCCTTCTTCGGCGTGTTTATGGTGCTGTTCCTGACGGCCGGGTTGGGGAGTGCTTCCACCTTCCAGATGATCTCCGTGATCTTCCGCAAGCTGACGATGGATCGCGTGAAAGCGCAGGGCGGAAGCGAAGAGCAGGCCATGCGTGAAGCAGCGACGGATACGGCTGCGGCCCTGGGCTTTATCTCGGCTATTGGCGCAATTGGCGGCTTCTTTATTCCGAAAGCGTTCGGCATCTCGCTTGACCTGACCGGCTCTCCGGCTGGCGCCATGAAAGTCTTCCTCGTCTTCTATATCGCCTGCGTCGTGATTACGTGGCTGGTATATGGCCGTAATACCAAGAAAAATAAGTAAGTGTGATTATCCGTTAACGCGGCCTTCGTGCCGCGTTTTTTTTCGACTGAATAATAGTTACAACATACTGAAAGCTTTTACCGCAGTCATCTGCGGGTAACACTGTGATCGCCATCGCTTTGCAGGGATGTCTACCCCTTAATACCTGAGATGTTAAATTTTGCCGGGGTTATTGTACGATGAATAATAAATATCTTTATAAATCATTTATTTATTCGTTTTAAAAATATACCGCTTTGGTGGTATTTGGTCTAACCCCTCCTTTTATAGTCCCTCTTCGTCTTGATCGTTATCAATTCTCCCCCTCTTTCAGGGCGTTACCTTCGCTGCAAATCAGCAATGTCGATTTAGAGAGCCACAGGCTCCATACAGGAGATACCCGATGAGCAAATTTTTGGACCGGTTTCGCTACTTCAAACAGAAGGGTGAAACTTTTGCCGATGGGCACGGCCAGGTTCTGGATACCAACCGGGACTGGGAAGACGGTTACCGCCAGCGCTGGCAGCATGACAAAGTCGTCCGTTCTACCCACGGCGTAAACTGCACTGGCTCATGTAGCTGGAAGATTTTCGTTAAAAACGGTCTGGTGACCTGGGAAATGCAGCAGACCGACTATCCGCGCACCCGTCCGGATATGCCGAACCATGAACCGCGCGGCTGCCCGCGCGGGGCCAGCTACTCCTGGTATCTCTACAGCGCCAACCGTCTGAAATACCCGCTGATGCGCAAACGCCTGATGAAAATGTGGCGTGAAGCGAAAGTGCAGCACAGCGACCCGGTTGATGCGTGGGCCTCTATCATTGAAGATGCCGACAAAGCGAAAAGCTTCAAGCAGGCGCGCGGTCGCGGTGGTTTCGTTCGTTCTTCCTGGAAAGAGGTGAACGAGCTGATTGCCGCCTCTAACGTCTATACCGTAAAAACCTACGGTCCTGACCGCGTGGCGGGCTTCTCGCCAATCCCGGCGATGTCGATGGTCTCTTACGCTTCCGGCGCGCGCTACCTGTCGCTTATCGGCGGGACCTGCCTGAGCTTCTACGACTGGTACTGTGACCTGCCGCCAGCGTCACCGCAGACCTGGGGTGAGCAGACCGACGTGCCGGAATCCGCCGACTGGTACAACTCCAGCTACATCATCGCCTGGGGCTCTAACGTTCCGCAGACCCGTACCCCGGACGCGCACTTCTTTACCGAAGTCCGCTACAAAGGGACCAAAACCGTTGCGGTCACCCCGGACTACGCGGAAATCGCCAAGCTGTGCGACCTGTGGCTGGCACCGAAACAGGGTACCGATGCCGCGATGGCGATGGCGATGGGCCACGTCATGCTGCGCGAATTCCACCTCGACAAACCGAGCCAGTACTTCACCGACTACGTGCGTCGCTACACCGACATGCCGATGCTGGTGATGCTGGAAGAGCGTGAGGGCTACTATGCCGCGGGCCGCACGCTGCGCGCCGCCGATCTGGTGGACGCGCTGGGCCAGGAAAACAACCCTGAGTGGAAAACTGTTGCCTATAACAGCAACGGCGAGCTGGTGGCGCCAAACGGCTCTATCGGCTTCCGCTGGGGCGAGAAGGGCAAGTGGAACCTTGAGCAGCGCAACGGCACCACCGGTGAAGAGACGGAGCTGCGCCTCAGCATGCTGGGCAGCCAGGACGAGATCGCCGAGGTTGGCTTCCCGTACTTTGGCGGTGAAGGTTCCGAGCACTTCAACAAGGTTGAACTGAAAAACGTGCTGATGCACAAGCTGCCGGTTAAGCGCCTGCAGCTGGCCGACGGTTCTACCGCGCTGGTCACCACCGTCTATGACCTGACCATGGCGAACTACGGCCTGGAGCGCGGTCTGAACGACGAAAACTGCGCAACCAGCTATGACGACGTGAAGGCCTACACCCCGGCCTGGGCGGAGCAGATCACCGGCGTACCGCGCGCGCAGATCGTTCGTATCGCCCGCGAGTTTGCGGAAAACGCCGACAAGACCCACGGTCGCTCGATGATCATCGTGGGTGCCGGTCTGAACCACTGGTATCACCTCGATATGAACTATCGCGGCCTGATCAACATGCTGATCTTCTGCGGCTGCGTCGGGCAGAGCGGCGGCGGCTGGGCGCACTACGTGGGCCAGGAAAAACTGCGTCCGCAGACCGGCTGGCAGCCGCTGGCGTTTGCCCTTGACTGGCAGCGTCCGGCACGTCACATGAACAGCACCTCCTACTTCTATAACCACTCCAGCCAGTGGCGCTACGAGACGGTTACCGCGCAGGAACTGCTGTCGCCGATGGCGGATAAATCCCGCTACAGCGGCCACCTGATTGATTTCAACGTGCGCGCTGAACGCATGGGCTGGCTGCCGTCTGCGCCGCAGCTGGGCACTAACCCGCTGCGCATTGCACAAGAGGCGAAGAAAGCGGGCATGTCGCCGGTGGATTACACCGTGAAATCGCTCAAGGAAGGCTCCATCCGCTTCGCGGCAGAACAGCCTGAGAACGGCAAAAACCATCCGCGCAACCTGTTCATCTGGCGCTCCAACCTGCTGGGCTCATCCGGTAAAGGCCACGAGTACATGCTGAAATACCTGCTGGGCACCGAGAACGGTATTCAGGGTAAAGACCTCGGCAAGCAGGGCGGCGTGAAGCCAGAAGAAGTGGAGTGGAAAGACAACGGTCTGGACGGCAAGCTGGATCTGGTGGTGACGCTGGACTTCCGTCTGTCCAGCACCTGCCTGTACTCCGATATCGTGCTGCCAACCGCCACCTGGTACGAAAAAGACGACATGAATACCTCGGACATGCATCCGTTTATTCATCCGCTGTCTGCGGCCGTTGACCCGGCGTGGGAATCGAAAAGCGACTGGGATATCTACAAAGACATCGCGAAGAAATTCTCCGAAGTCTGCGTAGGTCACCTGGGCAAAGAGACCGACGTGGTGACGCTGCCAATCCAGCACGACTCCGCTGCCGAACTGGCGCAGCCGCTTGACGTGAAGGACTGGAAAAAAGGCGAATGCGACCTGATCCCGGGCGTGACCGCGCCGCACATCATTCCGGTTGAACGTGATTACCCGGCAACCTACGAGCGCTTTACCTCCATCGGCCCGCTGATGGAGAAAATCGGTAACGGCGGCAAAGGCATCGCCTGGAACACCCAGAGCGAAATGGACCTGCTGCGCAAGCTCAATTACACCAAAGCGGACGGCCCGGCCAAAGGCCAGCCAATGCTCAACACGGCAATTGATGCGGCGGAGATGATCCTGACTCTGGCACCGGAAACCAACGGCCACGTGGCGGTGAAAGCGTGGGCGGCCCTGAGTGAATTTACCGGTCGCGACCACACGCATCTGGCGAAGAATAAAGAGGAAGAGAAAATCCGCTTCCGCGATATCCAGGCCCAGCCGCGCAAGATTATCTCCAGCCCGACCTGGTCTGGTCTGGAAGATGAGCATGTGTCCTATAACGCTGGTTATACCAACGTTCACGAGCTGATCCCATGGCGCACGCTTTCTGGTCGTCAGTCACTGTATCAGGACCACCAGTGGATGCGCGACTTCGGTGAAAGCCTGCTGGTGTACCGTCCGCCAATCGACACCCGCTCCGTGAAAGCGGTGATGGGCGCGAAATCGAACGGTAACCCTGAGAAGGCGCTGAACTTCCTGACGCCGCACCAGAAGTGGGGTATCCACTCCACCTACAGCGACAACCTGCTGATGCTTACCCTGTCGCGCGGTGGTCCGATTGTCTGGATGAGCGAAGCGGACGCCAAAGATCTGGGTATCGAAGATAACGACTGGATTGAAGTGTTCAACAGCAACGGCGCCCTGACGGCGCGTGCGGTGGTGAGCCAGCGCGTACCGGCCGGGATGACCATGATGTATCACGCGCAGGAACGTATCGTGAACCTGCCGGGTTCAGAGATCACCGAGCAGCGCGGCGGTATTCACAACTCCGTGACCCGTATTACGCCGAAGCCGACCCACATGATCGGTGGCTATGCGCAGCTGGCCTACGGCTTTAACTACTACGGCACCGTAGGATCGAACCGCGATGAGTTCGTGGTGGTGCGTAAGATGAAGAATATTAACTGGTTAGACGGCGAAGGTAATGACCAGGTACAGGAGAGCGTAAAATGAAAATTCGTTCACAAGTCGGCATGGTGCTGAATCTGGATAAGTGCATCGGCTGCCACACCTGTTCAGTGACCTGTAAAAACGTCTGGACCAGCCGCGAAGGTATGGAGTACGCCTGGTTCAACAACGTGGAAAGTAAGCCGGGCACCGGTTTCCCGACCGACTGGGAAAACCAGGAGAAGTGGAAGGGCGGCTGGATCCGCAAAATCAACGGCAAGCTGCAGCCGCGCATGGGTAACCGCGCAATGCTGCTGGGTAAAATCTTCGCTAACCCGCACCTGCCGGGCATTGAGGACTATTACGAGCCGTTTGATTACGACTACCAGAACCTGCACAACGCGCCTGAAAGCAAACACCAGCCGATCGCCCGTCCTCGCTCGCTGATCACTGGTCAGCGCATGGACAAAATTACCAGCGGTCCAAACTGGGAAGAAATTCTGGGCGGCGAGTTCGAAAAGCGCGCCAAAGACCAGAACTTCGAGAACATGCAGAAGGCGATGTACGGCCAGTTCGAAAACACCTTCATGATGTATCTGCCGCGCCTGTGCGAACATTGCCTGAACCCGGCGTGCGTCGCGACCTGCCCGAGCGGTGCCATCTACAAGCGTGAAGAAGACGGCATCGTACTGATCGACCAGGACAAGTGCCGCGGCTGGCGCATGTGCATCACCGGCTGTCCGTACAAAAAAATCTACTTCAACTGGAAGAGCGGTAAGTCTGAGAAGTGCATCTTCTGCTACCCGCGTATCGAAGCCGGTATGCCGACCGTCTGCTCCGAGAGCTGCGTAGGTCGTATTCGTTACCTCGGCGTGCTGTTGTACGACGCGGACGCGATTGAGAATGCCGCAAGCACCGAGAATGAGAAAGATCTCTATCAGCGTCAGCTGGATGTCTTCCTCGATCCAAACGATCCGAAGGTGATTGAGCAGGCGCTGAAAGACGGCGTACCGCAGAGCGTGATTGACGCCGCGCAGCAGTCTCCGGTGTACAAAATGGCGATGGACTGGAAGTTGGCCCTGCCGCTGCACCCGGAATACCGCACGCTGCCGATGGTCTGGTACGTGCCGCCTCTGTCGCCGATTCAGTCTGCGGCGGACGCGGGCGAGCTGGGCAGCAACGGTATTCTGCCGGACGTGGAAAGCCTGCGTATCCCGGTTCAGTACCTGGCCAACCTGCTGACCGCCGGAGATACCCAGCCGGTGCTGCTGGCGCTGAAACGTATGCTGGCAATGCGTCACTTCAAACGTGCGGAAACCGTTGACGGCGTGAACGATACCCGCGCGCTGGAAGAGGTCGGCCTGACCGAAGCGCAGGCGCAGGAGATGTACCGCTATCTGGCAATCGCTAACTACGAAGATCGTTTCGTGGTGCCAAGCAGCCACCGCGAGCTGGCTCGCGAGGCCTTCCCGGAAAAAAGCGGGTGTGGCTTTACCTTTGGCGACGGTTGCCACGGGTCAGACAGTAAATTCAACCTGTTCAACAGCCGCCGCATCGACGCCATGGATGTGACCAGCAAAACGGAGCCGCACCAATGATTGAACTCGTCATTGTTTCGCGTCTGCTCGAGTACCCTGATGCTGCGCTTGCGCAGCATCAACAGGAACTCTTTGATGCACTCGCGTCATCTGAAAACCTGGATAAAGAGGATGCCCAGAAGCTGGGCGTTTTCCTCCGCGATCTGCTGGCGCGCGATCTGCTCGACGCGCAGGCGGACTACAGCCAGCTGTTTGACCGTGGTCGTGCGACGTCTCTGCTGCTGTTTGAGCACGTTCACGGTGAATCCCGCGACCGCGGTCAGGCGATGGTGGACCTGATGGCCCAGTACGAGCAGCACGGCCTGCAGCTCGACAGCCGCGAGCTGCCGGACCACCTGCCGCTGTACCTGGAGTATCTGGCGCAGCTGCCGAAAGAAGAGGCGCTGGGTGGTCTGCAGGATATCGCCCCGATTCTTGCGCTGCTCGGCGCGCGTCTACAGCAGCGTGAGAGCCGCTATGCCGTACTGTTCGATCTGCTGGTGAAGCTGGCGAACGCCTCTGTAGACAGTGAAAAAGTGGCGGAGAAAATCGCGGATGAAGCCCGCGACGATACCCCGCAAGCGCTGGATGCCGTCTGGGAAGAAGAGCAGGTGAAATTCTTTGCTGACCAGAACTGCGGCGAGTCTGAAATCTCCGCTCACCAGCGTCGTTTTGCCGGCGCGGTTGCCCCGCAATATTTGAATATCTCTAACGGAGGACGGCACTAATGCACTTCCTGAATATGTTCTTCTTTGACATTTACCCGTATATCGCGGGCACCGTGTTCCTGGTGGGAAGCTGGCTACGCTATGACTACGGCCAGTACACCTGGCGTGCTGCCTCCAGCCAGATGCTGGACCGCAAAGGGATGCACGTCGCGTCTAACCTGTTCCACATCGGTATTTTGGGGATTTTTGCCGGTCACTTCCTTGGGATGCTGACGCCGCACTGGATGTACGAAGCGTGGCTGCCGATTGAAGTGAAGCAGAAGATGGCGATGATCGCCGGCGGTGCCTGCGGTGTGATGACCCTGGTGGGTGGCCTGCTGCTGCTGAAACGTCGTCTGTTCAGCCCGCGCGTGCGTGCAACCACCACTGCAGCGGACATCCTGATCCTCTCCCTGCTGATGGTACAGTGCGCGCTGGGTCTGCTGACTATTCCATTCTCTGCGCAGCATATGGACGGCAGTGAAATGATGAAGCTGGTGGGGTGGGCGCAGTCCGTCGTGACCTTCCACGGCGGAGCGTCTGAGCACCTGGACGGCGTGGCGTTTATCTTCCGCGTTCACCTTGTGCTGGGGATGACGCTGTTTGTGCTGTTCCCGTTCTCCCGACTGGTGCATATCTGGAGCGCGCCGGTGGAGTACCTGACGCGCAAATACCAGATTGTGCGTGCCCGTCGCTAATTCAGCGTCTTGATACCAACCCCGCATTCGCGGGGTTTTTTTTCGCCCCAGCCCAGGTTGTTGCCCGCTGCAGCAAACAGGATCAACGCGCCGCCCGCCAGCTGCGTCAGATTCAGCGAGTGTCCGAACACCAGGTTATCGACAACGATCGCCACTACCGGATAGATAAACGACAGCGAGCCGGTAATGGGGGTAGGTAGCTTCTGAATCGCGCTGTAGAGCAGCTGGTACATAATGCCGGTATGGACGATGCCGAGCGTCAGCAGGATCGGCCAGGGAAAATCACCGGAAAATGACGGCCAGCTGGCAAACGGCAGAAGCATCACGACGCCCGTCAGCACCTGAATAAAGGCAATATGCTGCGGTGCGATAGTTTTCAGTTTGCGAGCAATGATTGCCGTCAGCGCGTAGAAGAAGGCCGCGGCCATTGCCAGACCAATACCCGCCAGCCATTCAGTGTCGTGGGTGCCGGTCAGCTCGCTGGAGAGCAGTATCACCACGCCGCCGAAGGCGAGGAACAGCCATCCCCATTTTACCACGCTGACGCGCTCGCCTAAAAACATCCCCATCAGGACCAGCATAAACGGCTGAGTGTTATAGACCACGGTCGAAAGACCAATAGAGATCCGCTCATAGGCTGCGAAGAGCAGCAGCCAGTTCAACACTAATGCCACACCGCCGAGAATCGCCAGCAGCAGCGTGGTGCGGGTGAGGGGGCTAAAGGGCTTTTGACTTACCCGGATAAAAATGAAAAGCGCTATTGCCCCAATAAGGCAGCGCCAGAACACCACTTCCGTCACCGGCAGACCGCTAAGCAAAACAAACGCGCCGATAGAGCCGGAAATTAACATCGCCAGACTCATCTGCCAGACGCCTTTATGTAAATCACGCATTATTCACCTCCTGATTAATAACGCTATTGTCGGAAATCGCTGTTGGGTTTTACAGGGATGAGATAAGGTTGAAGGTGTTAACTGCATTTTTAAATTAGGTGAAACGAGTGGAATACCTTATTGATGATATCGATCGGCAAATTTTAGCCTGCCTGGTTGAGGATGCGCGCATGTCGTTGAAGGTGCTCAGCGGCCGCATTGGCCTGACCTCACCCAGCACGGCAGAGCGTCTAAAGCGGCTGGAAGAGCGCGGTGTGATTCAGGGGTATGGCGCACGTGTGAATCTCGCGGCGCTGGGGTATACGCTGCAGGCGCTGGTACGCGTGCGGCCTTTGCCGGGGCTGTTGCATAAGGTGGATAAATACATACAGGCGATGCCGGAGTGTATTGAGAGCGACAAAGTGACCGGGGAAGACTGCTTTGTGATTAGGCTGGTGGTGCGATCGATAGAACAACTGGATGCGCTGCTGGACGGGCTGGCGGAGCATGCCCAATGTAATACGTCGATTGTGAAAAGTTCGCCGGTGAAGCGTCGTTTGCCGCCAATGTAGTCGTCTGTCGCCGGGTGGCGGCTGCGCCTCGCCCTTCGGGTCGTTGCCTGCGGCAACGCTTTCTCGCTGCGCTCGAATCGAACCTTAGTCGAAGCTTCTCATCCTTCCCCTTGCGGAAATACATGATGCACGGTGCGAGCAGAATATTAAGTGTCGTTTGAAAATGATGGTGGTGGGGGAAGGATTCGAACCTTCGAAGTCGATGACGGCAGATTTAC
Organism: Enterobacter bugandensis; assembly: GCF_900324475.1. Classification (NCBI taxonomy): domain Bacteria; kingdom Pseudomonadati; phylum Pseudomonadota; class Gammaproteobacteria; order Enterobacterales; family Enterobacteriaceae; genus Enterobacter; species Enterobacter bugandensis. The sequence goes on along the minus strand of NZ_LT992502.1, from coordinate 2,704,131 downwards.
AGTCTGCTCCCTTTGGCCGCTCGGGAACCCCACCAGGGGTAATTCAAATTTTGAGGTCGTGCTGAGAGATGGTGGTGGGGGAAGGATTCGAACCTTCGAAGTCGATGACGGCAGATTTACAGTCTGCTCCCTTTGGCCGCTCGGGAACCCCACCACGGGGTAATGCTTTTTTACTGGCCTGCTTCCTGCTGGAAGCGGGGCGCATCATATCAAATGAGACGCCCCTGTAAAGCATTCCTTTAGGGAAAAGAAGCTGTTTGCCTGCTTTTTATCCGTAAAGGCGCAAAGCTAATCAATTCATTTTCCGAAAGATTAAAGAATGATGGTTCTGTTACCGTACACAAAGACACGCTGCGCCAGCACCTGATACAGGGCACGACTCAACACGTTCTTCTCAACGTCACGTCCGGCGCGCATCATATCTTCTGCGGTGTAGGTGTGATCCACGTGAATCACGTCCTGCATGATGATGGGACCTTCGTCCAGATTGTCATTCACGTAGTGCGCGGTTGCGCCGATGATCTTCACGCCGCGCTCGTACGCCTGGTGATAAGGCCGCGCGCCAATAAAGGCCGGCAGGAACGAGTGGTGAATGTTGATAATCTTGTTCGGGAAGCGGGCGACGAAGGAAGGCGTCAGCACGCGCATATATTTCGCCAGCACCACGTAGTCCGGGTTATGCGCTTCAATGGCAGCAGCCATCAGGTTGTCGTGCTCTTCACGGGTATGGCCTTCATGGCTTACCAGTTCAAACGGAATATCAAAACGCTCAACCAGCGTGCGCAGGGTTTCGTGGTTGCCAATAACAGCGGCAATTTCTACGTCCAGGCCGCCGTAATTGGCCTTCATCAACAGATCGCCCAGGCAGTGAGCTTCTTTCGTCACCAGAATCACAATGCGACGACGGCCCGCAGGATTCAGCTCACGCACGGAACCGTCCGGCAGCGCGCTGTCCAGATCGGCCAGCAGGGTGGTGTCGTTGAAAATGCCTTCCAGTTCGGTACGCATGAAGAAGCGACCGGTACGGTGGTCAACGAACTCGTTGTTCTGCACGATATTCAGTTCATGCTTGTAGCAAATATTGGTGATTCGTGCGATCAGCCCTTTTTGATCGGGACAGATAGTGCGCAGAACTTTACGTTGTAATGATTGCATCGCCGGGAAATCCTGTTTGTATTTGCGAAGTCTGGGTTGTCAGGCGTTACTGCCCGCAACACTTTTTGAATTTTTTTCCTGAACCACAAGGGCAGGTATCGTTACGACCAAACTGTGGGCGCGTACCGTCAATATAATACCACTGCCCGCTTTCCTTTAAGAACCGGGAACGCTCGATAATGGCGCCAGGCCTGGCGTTCTCGGTAAAACGGGCAACAAAGCTGACAAAGCCTTCGTCGTGGTGGCTACCGGGTGACGATTCAAACACGGTAAGCCCAAGCCAGTGGGTGTTGGCGAACCCGGCTTCGATCTCCTGTCGGAAATCGGCGGCGTGGCAGGACGGGTGCCAGGTTTTTATCAGGTAGTCTGCGTCTTTGATCACAAAAGCAGTATACCGTGAACGCATGAGGTGTGACGGATCCGGTGCAACCTGATTGCCAGAAAGATATCGCTGGCAACATAGGCTATACTCCAGAGCGCTACCACAGGGGCAGAGTTGAGACACGATTCTCTTCCTGGAACAAAAAATAAGGGCGTAAAACGCCTCGGGTAGCACTATGTTAACTGAGCAGTTGCGTTGACGCTATGTCAGGAATCCAGGGGAAGTAAAACAGGGCTAATGAGAAAGGTTAAAATTGGACTGGCGCTGGGATCAGGTGCAGCCCGGGGATGGTCTCATATCGGCGTGATTAATGCCTTAAACAAGATGGGCGTTGACGTTGATATCGTAGCAGGATGTTCAATCGGATCGCTTGTCGGCTCCGCTTACGCGTGCGGCAAGCTTCCGGATCTCGAAACCTGGGTGCGCTCCTTCAGCTATTGGGACGTGCTGCGTCTGATGGATCTCTCCTGGCAGCGCGGTGGGCTGTTGCGCGGTGAACGCGTCTTTAACCAGTTCCGCCGAGTGATGCCTCTCGAAGACTTTACTGACTGCCGGATGCCTTTCGGTGCCGTCGCAACCAATCTCAGCACAGGCCGTGAACTCTGGCTGACCGAAGGGGATATTCACCTTGCGGTGCGTGCTTCATGCAGTATTCCTGGGCTTATGGCGCCCGTGCCCCATAACGGTTACTGGCTTGTCGATGGTGGTGTCGTGAACCCGGTTCCCATCTCTCTGACGCGCGCCATGGGGGCGGACATCGTCATCGCCGTTGATTTGCAGCACGACGCTCATCTGATGCAGCAAGACCTTATGCCGATCAATCTGCAGAGCGAAGATGCCGACGTCGAAAAGCTTGCCTGGCATGAACGCCTGCGCGGAAGAATTGGTCGCCTGGCCGCACGACGCTCGGTTGCCGCACCGACGGCCATGGAGATCATGACCACCTCAATTCAGGTTCTTGAGAATCGCCTTAAACGTAACCGTATGGCTGGCGATCCTCCGGATATTCTTATTCAGCCTTACTGTCCGCAAATCTCTACCCTTGATTTCCATCGGGCTGAGGCCGCCATCGCAGCGGGCTCGCTAGCCGTCGAAAAGAAAATAGACGAGTTGCTGCCGTTTGTGCGAACAGCACGTTAAGCACCTTTTTTTGACTACTTCAGCAAAATCTGACAGGCGATAGTGCCGATAGCATGCCACTATTTAGTAACTGTCAGCCAGGGGAGGAACCATGACGCAGCCATTGGCCGGAAAACACATTTTGATTGTTGAAGACGAGCCCGTTTTCCGATCGCTACTGGATTCGTGGTTATCCTCGCTGGGAGCAAACACTTTACTGGCTGAAGATGGTGTCGACGCGCTGGAGAAAATGACCGGTATTACGCCCGATCTGATGATTTGCGACATCGCGATGCCGCGAATGAATGGGCTGAAACTGGTTGAACATCTGCGCAACGAGGGTGACCAGATGCCCATTCTGGTGATCTCCGCGACAGAAAATATGGCGGATATTGCCAAAGCATTACGTCTTGGCGTTCAGGATATTCTGCTGAAACCCGTCAAAGATCTGAACCGGTTACGTGAGACGGTATTAGCGTGCCTTTATCCAAATATGTTTAATTCCCGCGTTGAGGAAGAGGAACGCCTTTTTCAGGACTGGGACGCGCTGGTGAGTAATCCGCCAGCGGCGGCGAAATTGTTGCAAGAACTTCAGCCTCCCGTTCAGCAAACTATTTCCCACTGCCGCGTAAACTATCGCCAGCTGGTGGCGGCCGATCAGCCTGGGCTGGTGCTGGATATTGCACCTCTGTCTGATTCCGACCTCGCATTTTATTCTCTGGACGTAACCCGTGCAGGGGATAATGGCGTATTAGCTGCATTGTTACTGCGCGCACTCTTTAATGGATTATTGCAGGAACAGTTATCACATCAGGGACAACGGCTCCCAGAGTTAGGCAGTTTACTCAAACAGGTAAACCAGCTTTTTCGTCAGGCCAATTTACCCGGACAGTTCCCGCTGCTGGTTGGTTATTACCATAGCGGTTTAAAGAATCTTATCCTCGTTTCTGCAGGTCTCAACGCGTCACTGAATACCGGGGAACACCATATTCAGGTGAGTAACGGGGTGCCGCTTGGAACACTGGGAACGGCGTATCTAAATCAAATTAGCCATCGCTGTTCTTCCTGGCAGTGCCAAATTTGGGGTGCCGGGGGAAGGCTTCGCTTAATGTTGTCCACGGAATAAGCAATTGGATCTTAATTTTAAGATTGCTTTACCTGTGTTTTCTCGGGAGTGCTACTATCGCTGCCCAGATTCATGCGTATTTGTCCTAATTCATCGGCAACGCGTTCTTTTCAGACCCGGACTGCGGGGCGAGGCTGATATACTCAACGCGTTATTTATTGCATAAAAGTTCAAAACTTGAACAGCTCAGGAGAATTTGAATGGCTGCCCTAAATTCGAAAGTCAGAAAGGCCGTCATCCCGGTAGCGGGATTGGGGACCAGGATGTTACCAGCAACTAAGGCGATTCCTAAAGAGATGCTGCCTCTGGTTGATAAGCCATTAATCCAGTATGTCGTTAATGAGTGTATCGCGGCTGGCATTACTGAAATTGTGCTGGTTACGCATTCATCTAAAAACTCTATCGAAAACCACTTCGATACAAGTTTTGAACTCGAAGCCATGCTGGAAAAACGCGTTAAGCGTCAGCTGTTAGAAGAAGTTCAGTCTATTTGCCCTCCGCACGTCACCATTATGCAGGTTCGTCAGGGGCTGGCTAAAGGTCTGGGCCACGCGGTTATGTGTGCACACCCGGTTGTGGGTGATGAGCCCGTCGCGGTTATTCTGCCTGACGTGATTCTGGATGAATACGAATCCGATCTCTCCCAGGACAACCTGGCTGAGATGATCCACCGCTTTGACGAAACGGGCTGCAGCCAGATTATGGTTGAGCCAGTTGAAGACGTGACCGCTTACGGTGTGGTTGACTGCAAGGGCGTGAACCTCGAGCCAGGCGAAAGCGTGCCAATGGTTGGTGTCGTAGAGAAGCCTAAAGCCGACGTAGCGCCGTCTAATCTGGCAGTGGTGGGTCGCTATGTCCTGAGTGCTGAAATCTGGCCACTGCTGGCGAAAACGCCTCCAGGAGCAGGGGATGAAATCCAGCTGACGGATGCCATTGATATGCTGATCGAGAAAGAGACCGTTGAGGCTTACCACATGAAAGGTAAGAGCCATGACTGCGGTAATAAGCTCGGTTATATGCAGGCGTTCGTTGAATACGGCATTCGCCATAATACGCTGGGTGAAGAATTTAAAGGCTGGCTCAAAGAGAGTATGGGTATTAAGAAATAATCCAGGCGTAAATCTATGAAACCGGTGTGGCGCTGCCCACCGGTTTTTTTATGCCCATAAAACGCCATGACCAGCCTGTTTGTAAGCGAAACTAAATAGCCAAATAACGCTTTATGACGGAGTGTAAGAGGATGTTAGTGATAAATTGCGGGCAAAAAAAATCCCACCAGAGGCGGGATTTTTCTGAATTCGGCTTGATTAATCCTTGATCAGGAAGTCATCCAGCTGTTTACCTTGCTCATCCATAGCTTTCTTGATTACAGCAGGAGTACGGCCCTGGCCGGTCCAGGTTTTAGTTTCGCCGTTCTCATCTACATAGCTATATTTAGCAGGACGGGCAGCGCGTTTTGCTTTGGTACCGGTTTTTGCAGCAGCAATGCTGTTCAGCAATTCATTTGGATCGATACCATCAGCAATCAGCATTTCACGATATTGCTGCAGTTTACGCGTACGCTCTTCGATTTCAGCAGCAGCAGCGCTTTCTTCTTCGCGACGTTCATTAACTACAACTTCTAATTTTTCCAGCATTTCTTCGAGCGTTTCAAGGGTACATTCTCTTGCCTGCGCACGAAGAGTACGGATGTTGTTCAGAATTTTAAGTGCTTCGCTCATTGTAGTAATCTCAAACTTATAATGGGGGGTGGTTTGTTGACCTAATAATAGAGCCATAAATTCAGATGTGCAATAGCCAGGAATGTAAGGAATTCAAAAAATACTAAATAAAGCCGCTATTATTAATTACGCTAACTTAAATTTCCTCTTTGGCAGTCTCGCTTGTTATCACGATAACCTGCTTAACCCCGCCGCTTGCATCTTTTTTTTGTGACATTTGCCGCAGGAATTATAGTTTCGGCGGATAAATATCAGCCTTTTGTATTAGTTCCAGGCGACGGTGTTAAGGCAGGAATAGTTAATAAATAGTGAATTTTAATGAACGCAGATTCCACTATAAAAAGAAGTGTTATGTTTGGCTAATCATATAACCTATTCACCAGCATGACCGCCATTACTCTCTGTTTTAGCGGATTATTTTTGCGAAAAGAGGGCGTTTTACACCTTTCAGCACGGCATCGTTTGTGCGGCGTGTCGCTGATGACCAGACAAAATATGGTACAATGAATCATCGGGAATATTACACATTGATTAGGGTTTTACGGCCAATGGCACAACTTTATTTCTACTATTCGGCAATGAATGCCGGGAAATCCACCGCACTGCTGCAATCCTCATACAATTACCAGGAACGAGGAATGCGTACCGTTGTTTATACCGCTGAAATCGACGATCGCTTCGGTGCAGGGAAGGTGAGTTCCAGAATAGGCCTCTCTTCGCCAGCCAGGCTGTTTAACCCGCAAACTGACCTGCTGGAGGATATCCGCGCTGCGCATGCGTCAGAGCCCATTCACTGCGTGCTGGTTGATGAGAGCCAGTTCCTGACGCGTGAACAGGTGCACGCGCTCTCTGAAGTGGTTGATGAGCTCGATATCCCCGTTCTGTGCTACGGGCTGCGTACGGACTTCCGCGGGGAGCTGTTTGCCGGAAGCCAGTTTTGCTTGCCTGGTCAGATAAGCTGGTTGAACTAAAAACTATCTGTTTCTGTGGACGCAAGGCCAGCATGGTGCTTCGTCTCGACCAGGCTGGAAAACCTTATGCGGACGGTGAGCAGGTGGTGATTGGTGGCAATGAACGCTATGTGTCGGTCTGTCGTAAGCATTATAAGGAAGCGTTGTCCGTAGGCTCGCTGACGGCGATCCAGCACGACAACAGAAAATAATATCCGCCGTTATTCAGACATAAAAAAACCCGCCATACAGGCGGGTTTTATCCTCAGGCTGTCAGTTAAGCGCTTTTCTTCGCTTTCTTGTCAGCTTTAATGACCGGAGCTTCTGTTTTCACAGCAGCAACGTCACCTTCTTTGAACTCACGACCGTAGTAGGTATCCAGCAGAATCTGTTTCAGCTCGGAGATCAGTGGGTAGCGCGGGTTAGCACCAGTACACTGGTCATCGAAGGCATCTTCAGACAGCTTGTCTACGTGAGCGAGGAAGTCAGCTTCCTGAACGCCTGCTTCACGGATAGATTTAGGAATACCCAGTTCAGCTTTCAGGCTTTCCAGCCATGCCAGCAGTTTCTCAATCTTCGCAGCAGTACGGTCGCCCGGTGCGCTCAGACCAAGGTGGTCAGCGATTTCAGCATAACGACGGCGCGCTTGCGGACGGTCATACTGGCTGAACGCAGTCTGCTTGGTTGGGTTGTCGTTGGCGTTATAGCGGATAACGTTGCTGATCAACAGGGCGTTCGCCAGACCGTGAGGAATGTGGAACTGTGAACCCAGCTTGTGCGCCATAGAGTGGCAAACACCCAGGAAGGCGTTCGCAAACGCGATACCGGCGATGGTTGCTGCACTGTGGACACGTTCACGTGCTACAGGGTTTTTAGAACCTTCGTTGTAGGACGCTGGCAGGTTTTCTTTCAGCAGTTTCAGAGCCTGCAGAGCCTGACCGTCAGAGAACTCAGACGCCAGTACAGAAACGTAGGCTTCCAGCGCGTGAGTCACGGCATCCAGACCACCGAACGCACACAGAGACTTCGGCATTTCCATTACCAGGTTGGCATCAACGATAGCCATATCTGGCGTCAGCGCGTAGTCAGCCAGCGGGTATTTCTGACCTGTTGCGTCATCTGTTACTACCGCGAATGGCGTCACTTCTGAGCCGGTACCGGAAGTGGTGGTGACGGCGATCATTTTCGCTTTCACGCCCATTTTCGGGAACTTGTAGATACGTTTACGGATGTCCATAAAGCGCAGCGCCAGCTCTTCGAAATGGGTTTCCGGATGTTCGTACATAACCCACATGATTTTCGCGGCGTCCATTGGGGAACCACCACCCAGTGCGATAATTACATCTGGTTTGAAGGAGTTCGCCAGTTCAGCACCTTTGCGTACAACGCTCAGGGTTGGGTCAGCTTCAACTTCGAAGAACACTTCAGTTTCGACGCCAGCCGCTTTCAGCACAGAGGTGATCTGGTCAGCGTAGCCGTTGTTGAACAGGAAACGGTCAGTCACGATGAGCGCACGTTTGTGGCCATCAGTAATCACTTCATCCAGCGCGATTGGCAGAGAGCCACGGCGGAAGTAGATAGATTTCGGAAGTTTGTGCCACAACATGTTTTCAGCTCGCTTAGCAACGGTTTTCTTGTTGATCAGGTGTTTTGGACCAACGTTTTCAGAGATGGAGTTACCACCCCAGGAACCACAACCCAGAGTCAGGGAAGGTGCGAGTTTGAAGTTATACAGGTCACCGATACCACCCTGAGAAGCAGGGGTGTTAATCAGGATACGGGCAGTTTTCATCATCTGACCGAAGTGGGCAACACGCTCTGGCTGGTTATCCTGGTCGGTGTACAGACATGAGGTATGACCGATACCGCCCATAGCAACCAGCTTCTCGGCTTTTTCTACCGCGTCTTCGAAATCTTTCGCACGGTACATAGCAAGCGTAGGAGACAGTTTTTCGTGAGCAAACGGCTCGCTTTCGTCGACAACTTTAACTTCACCGATCAGGATCTTGGTGGTCGCCGGAACGGTAAAGCCCGCGAGTTCAGCGATTTTATAGGCTGGCTGACCTACGATGGCAGCGTTCAGCGCGCCATTTTTGAGGATGATGTCCTGAACCGCTTTCAGCTCTTTGCCCTGCAGCAGGTAGCCGCCGTGGCTGGCGAAACGCTCGCGTACTGCGTCGTACACGGAATCAACAACAACTACAGACTGTTCAGATGCGCAGATAACGCCGTTATCGAAGGTTTTAGACATCAGCACAGACGCAACAGCACGTTTGATGTCAGCGGTTTCATCGATAACAACGGGGGTGTTACCTGCGCCTACACCGATTGCTGGTTTACCGGAGCTGTATGCTGCTTTAACCATACCAGGACCACCGGTCGCCAGAATCAGGTTAATGTCCGGATGATGCATCAGCGCGTTAGACAGTTCAACAGAAGGTTGGTCGATCCAGCCAATCAGATCTTTTGGTGCGCCCGCAGCAATTGCTGCCTGCAGAACGATGTCGGCTGCTTTATTTGTTGCGTCTTTCGCACGTGGATGTGGAGAGAAGATGATTGCGTTACGGGTCTTCAGGCTGATCAGCGATTTGAAGATAGCCGTTGAAGTAGGGTTAGTCGTTGGAACAATACCGCAAATGATGCCGATAGGCTCGGCGATGGTGATCGTCCCGAAGGTGTCGTCTTCAGACAGAACGCCACAGGTTTTCTCATCTTTATAGGCGTTGTAGATATACTCAGAAGCAAAGTGGTTTTTGATCACTTTATCTTCAACGATACCCATGCCAGATTCGGCAACGGCCATTTTAGCGAGAGGGATTCGAGCATCTGCAGCAGCCAGAGCGGCCGCGCGGAAGATTTTATCAACCTGTTCTTGGGTGAAATTGGCATATTCACGCTGGGCTTTTTTAACGCGCTCGACGAGGGCGTTCAGTTCAGCGATATTAGTAACAGCCATAATGCTCTCCTGATAATGTTTAAACTCTTTTAGTAAACCAGCGCTCGATACGTCAGACAGTATAGACAGTGCCAATACGACTTGCGTTACATAAAGTAAAACAAAGGGTTACTTTATGCTCCAGTACACTAATTTACTAAAAGAGCCTTACCTTAGCATCATCCCTTTTTGTCAGGTGACCTCCCTGGGGGCGTAATCAAGATTACTCACTTCTGAGTACGGAAATCATGATCTGCGTCAATTTTCCACCAAGCTGATACCTTTCAGCAGGGTTATTTAATGGATATATTTCCACTGTTAATTAATTAAGTAACTATTGGAAGTGACGCTATCATTGTCTCAACATATGTTTAACATTCTGAAATGCTAACGTTTTGGCACAGATTTCTGGTGAAGTATGCTAATAAAAAGCGTATCTTCAGCGCGATTTTTCCTAACAATGTAACTGTCCCGGGCATGCGCAAAAGCGGAGCAAAACGTGATCCAAACGCTCTTTGATTTTCCAACGTATTTCAAATTTTTTATTGGTCTGTTTGCCCTGGTCAACCCGGTGGGGATCATTCCTGTCTTCATTAGTATGACCAGTTACCAGACGGCGGCGGCCCGGAACAAAACCAATCTTACCGCTAACCTGTCTGTGGCGATCATTTTGCTCACCTCGCTTTTCCTGGGTGATGCCATTCTCCAGCTCTTTGGCATCTCGATTGACTCCTTCCGCATTGCGGGCGGGATCCTGGTGGTGACCATTGCCATGTCCATGATCAGCGGTAAGCTGGGTGAGGATAAGCAGAACAAGCAGGAAAAGTCAGAAACCGCCATCCGCGAAAGTATCGGCGTGGTTCCGCTGGCATTGCCCCTCATGGCCGGGCCGGGTGCCATCAGTTCAACCATTGTCTGGGGCACGCGTTACCATAGCCTCATGCATTTGATTGGTTTTTCTGTCGCGATTGCCGTTTTCGCACTCTGTTGCTGGGGCGTATTCCGCATGGCGCCGTGGCTGGTGCGCCTGCTGGGGCAGACGGGCATCAACGTTATTACGCGTATTATGGGGCTGCTGTTAATGGCACTCGGGATCGAATTCATTGTCACGGGGATTAAAAGCATTTTCCCCGGCTTGTTACATTGATATTTCATATGAAAGAACGGCGCTTCGGCGCCGTTTTTTTTGTATCAATATCAGCAAATCATATAAATAAAGTTGAAAAGCTTACCTGTCATAATAAATTCTACTAATAATGTTCATCTCATATATTTCATAGAGTTATGAATTCATCTCAAGCCTGCCTGCACAGAAAATCTTCGAACGCACTGTTATTTTACTCACACGATAGTCTTGGGCTTGCTGCGGGATAACCGAAATGATATTAGTAATTTCAACATTTCGTTAGATGAATGTGCTAAATAATAATCAATTGTTAAATTTTCGTACAAAACTACGCGATGAGAATACAGCGACGCGCCTGAAGGGAAAATCTTCCATATTGGTTTGAATTTTAAGTATTTTTTAGGGTTTTCAACGTATGGAAGGGCTGGGCAGGACGATACGGCCTGGGCCGTAAAAGAGAATTGCTTAACAAATTTGCAAAATGTATTGGCGCGTGTTTACGCCATTTGATACTTTCCGGCCTACTATTTTGCAGCCTAAAACAAGTAGATGAGAATTATTTTCATATAATCCTCTTCTCAGATATCCAGCACAGGCCTCAAACAGGGGAGGTCTGGCAAGAATCGACGCAAGACGGCCATACGAGCGGTCAGTAATAAAAAAGTCGGTGATAGCAAGCAGTAAAAAAAGAACCTGACAGCAGCAAAAAAAACTCCTGCGCTGTACAGGCCCCAACAGGGGATTAGACAGCTGGCGAAAGCCAGTAATTATAATGAGTGGAGTACCAACACAATGTCCATCATCACAAAAAAAAATCTGGTAGCGGCGGGGATTTTAACTGCGCTAATCGCGGGCAACGCTGCAATGGCTGCGGACGTTCCTGCAGGTGTTCAACTGGCGGAAAAACAGACGCTGGTGCGTAACAACGGTGCGGAAGTGCAGTCTCTCGATCCGCATAAAATTGAAGGCGTTCCTGAGTCAAACGTTAACCGCGACCTGTTCGAAGGTCTGCTGGTGACTGACGTAGACGGCCACCCGGCACCGGGTGTGGCAGAAAAGTGGGAAAATAAAGATTTCAAAGTCTGGACCTTCCATCTGCGTAAAGATGCCAAATGGTCCGACGGTACACCGGTTACCGCCGAAGATTTCGTGTATAGCTGGCAGCGCCTGGCGAATCCAAATACCGCCTCTCCGTATGCGAGCTATCTGCAGTATGGCCACATCGCCAATATCGATGACATCATCGCCGGTAAAAAGCCGGTCACCGACCTGGGCGTGAAGGCGATCGATGCTAATACCTTTGAAGTGACGTTGAGCGAACCTGTTCCGTACTTCTATAAGCTGCTGGTTCACCCGTCCGTCTCGCCGGTACCAAAATCCGCCGTGGAAAAATTTGGTGAAAAATGGACGCAGCCTGCCAATATCGTGACCAACGGCGCCTATAAGCTGAAAGACTGGGTGGTCAACGAACGTATGGTGCTGGAGCGTAACCCGCAGTACTGGGATAATGCGAAGACCGTGATTAATCAGGTCACCTACCTGCCAATCTCTTCCGAAGTGACCGACGTTAACCGCTACCGCAGCGGTGAAATCGACATGACCTATAACAACATGCCGATTGAACTGTTCCAGAAGCTGAAGAAAGAGATCCCGAAAGAAGTTCACGTAGATCCATATCTGTGCACCTATTATTACGAAATCAACAACCAGAAAGCACCGTTCACCGACGTGCGCGTTCGTACCGCGCTGAAGCTGGCACTGGATCGCGATATCATCGTGAACAAAGTGAAAAACCAGGGCGATCTGCCGGCGTACAGCTACACGCCTCCGTATACCGATGGGATGAAACTGGTTGAGCCTGAGTGGTTCAAATGGTCGCAGGAAAAACGTAACGAAGAAGCGAAAAAACTGCTGGCTGAAGCAGGATACACCGCAGACAAGCCGCTGACGTTCAACCTGCTGTATAACACATCAGATCTGCATAAAAAACTGGCGATTGCCGTCGCGTCTATCTGGAAGAAAAACCTGGGCGTGAACGTTAAGCTGGAAAACCAGGAGTGGAAAACCTTCCTCGATACGCGTCATCAGGGGACCTTCGACGTGGCGCGTGCGGGCTGGTGTGCGGACTATAACGAACCGACATCATTCCTGAACACTATGCTCAGCGACAGTTCGAACAACACGGCGCACTATAAGAGCCCGGCGTTTGACAAGATCATCGCTGAAACCCTGAAAGTGTCTGACGATGCGCAGCGCGCAGAGCTGTACGCGAAATCAGAAGAACAGCTCGATAAAGACTCTGCAATTGTACCGGTTTACTACTACGTTAACGCCCGTCTGGTGAAACCGTGGGTAGGGGGTTATACCGGTAAAGACCCGTTGGATAATATTTCCGTTAAGAATCTTTATATTATCAAGCATTAATGGCAATACGTGGGGCGAGCCTGGCTTGCCCCACTGTGTCTACTTTGTAACATTCATCAGGCACACGCCAGAAGGTACGGGCAATGTTGAAATTTATCCTGCGTCGCTGTTTAGAAGCGATACCAACGTTATTTATTCTAATTACGATTTCCTTCTTTATGATGCGTCTCGCGCCGGGAAGTCCATTTACCGGTGAACGTACGTTGCCGCCAGAAGTTATGGCCAACATCGAGGCGAAGTATCACTTAAACGATCCCATCACCACCCAATACTTCAACTATCTGAAGCAGCTGGCGCACGGTGATTTTGGACCGTCATTTAAATATAAAGACTATTCCGTTAACGATCTGGTGGCCTCCAGCTTCCCGGTCTCGGCAAAACTGGGTGCTGCAGCATTCATTCTGGCCGTCGTTCTCGGGGTCACCGCAGGCGTTATCGCCGCGCTCAGACAAAATACCAAATGGGATTATGCCGTAATGGGGGTGGCAATGACCGGGGTAGTCATACCCAGCTTCGTTGTCGCGCCATTGCTGGTGATGATATTTGCCATCACGCTGAAATGGCTGCCCGGGGGCGGCTGGAACGGCGGGGCATTGAAGTTCATGATTTTGCCGATGGTGGCATTATCGCTGGCGTACATCGCCAGTATCGCGCGTATTACCCGTGGTTCAATGATCGAAGTGCTGCACTCAAACTTCATCCGCACCGCGCGCGCAAAAGGGCTGCCGATGCGCCGGATCATCTTCCGCCACGCGCTCAAGCCGGCGCTGCTGCCTGTGCTCTCCTATATGGGACCGGCATTCGTCGGCATCATTACGGGTTCAATGGTTATCGAAACAATTTACGGCCTGCCGGGTATTGGTCAACTGTTCGTAAACGGGGCGCTTAACCGTGACTACTCGCTCGTTCTGAGCCTCACGATCCTCGTGGGCGCACTGACAATTCTCTTTAACGCCGTTGTCGATGTGCTTTATGCCGTTATCGACCCGAAAATTCGTTACTAACGCTGGAGCACGCCATGATGTTGAGTAAGAAAAACAGCGAGGCGCTGGAAAACTTCAGTGAAAAACTGGAAGTAGAAGGTCGTAGCCTCTGGCAGGACGCGCGCCGTCGCTTTATGCATAACCGTGCGGCGGTCGCCAGCCTGGTTGTGCTGGTGATCATCGCGCTGTTTGTCACCCTGGCGCCGATGCTGTCGCAATTTACCTATTTCGATACGGACTGGGGCATGATGTCCAGCGCGCCTGATATGGAGTCCGGCCACTATTTCGGTACCGATTCATCCGGCCGTGATTTGCTGGTACGCGTGGCGATTGGTGGCCGTATTTCCCTGATGGTCGGTATCGCCGCCGCGCTGGTGGCGGTGATCGTGGGGACGCTTTACGGCGCGCTTTCCGGCTACCTTGGCGGCAAAGTAGACTCGGTGATGATGCGTCTCCTGGAAATCCTGAACTCCTTCCCGTTTATGTTCTTCGTGATTTTGCTGGTGACCTTCTTCGGCCAGAACATCCTGTTGATCTTCGTGGCCATCGGGATGGTTTCCTGGCTGGATATGGCGCGTATCGTGCGCGGCCAGACGCTGAGCCTCAAACGCAAAGAGTTTATCGAAGCGGCGCAGGTAGGGGGGGTATCAACCAGTAATATCGTGGTTCGCCATATCGTGCCTAACGTGCTGGGCGTGGTGGTGGTCTATGCCTCACTGCTGGTGCCAAGCATGATTCTGTTTGAATCCTTCCTCAGCTTCCTGGGGCTGGGCACGCAGGAGCCACTGAGCAGCTGGGGCGCGCTGCTGAGCGACGGCGCAAACTCGATGGAAGTTTCACCGTGGCTGCTGCTTTATCCGGCGGGTTTCCTGGTCGTTACCCTGTTTTGTTTTAACTTTATCGGCGATGGCCTGCGTGATGCCCTCGACCCGAAAGACCGTTAAGGAGCGCCGTCATGACAATTATTGAAACGGCCACCGCGCCACAGGCGCAGCAGCAGAGCAATCTTCTGCTGGATGTTAAAGACCTCCGCGTGACCTTTAAAACCCCGGACGGCGATGTTACTGCGGTCAACGATCTCAACTTTAACCTGAGCAAAGGGGAAACGCTGGGGATCGTGGGTGAATCCGGCTCCGGAAAATCCCAGACGGCATTTGCGTTAATGGGCCTGCTGGCCGCTAACGGCGTGATTGGCGGTTCGGCGAAATTCAACGGTCGCGAAATTCTTAACCTACCGGAGCTCGAGCTGAACAAGCTTCGCGCCGAACAGATCTCAATGATTTTCCAGGATCCGATGACCTCCCTGAACCCGTATATGCGCGTCGGTGAGCAGCTGATGGAAGTCCTGATGCTGCACAAAGGTCTGGGCAAAGCGGAAGCTTTTGAGGAATCCGTTAAAATGCTGGATGCGGTGAAAATGCCGGAAGCGCGCAAGCGCATGCGCATGTTCCCGCATGAGTTCTCTGGCGGTATGCGTCAGCGCGTGATGATTGCCATGGCGCTGCTGTGCCGGCCAAAACTGCTGATTGCCGATGAACCGACTACCGCGCTGGACGTCACCGTGCAGGCGCAAATCATGACCCTGCTGAACGAGCTTAAACGTGAGTTCAACACGGCGATTATCATGATCACCCACGATCTGGGCGTGGTTGCCGGTATCTGTGACAAAGTGCTGGTGATGTACGCCGGGCGCACCATGGAATACGGCAAAGCGCGCGACGTGTTCTATCAGCCAGCCCATCCGTACTCGATTGGCCTGCTGAACGCGGTACCGCGTCTTGATGCGGAAGGAGAATCCCTGCTCACCATTCCGGGCAACCCGCCAAACCTGCTGCGACTGCCGAAAGGCTGTCCGTTCCAGCCGCGCTGCCCGCACGCGATGGAAATCTGTAACAGCGCGCCGCCGCTGGAAGAATTTGCCCCAGGCCGTCTGCGCGCCTGCTTTAAGCCGCAGGAGGAGCTGGTATGAACGCATTAGATGAAAAACGCAACGTGCTGCTCGAAATCGCCGACCTTAAGGTGCATTTCGACATCAAAGATGGCAAGCAGTGGTTCTGGCAGCCGCCGAAGACCCTGAAAGCGGTAGATGGCGTCACCTTGCGTCTGTATGAGGGGGAAACCCTGGGCGTGGTGGGCGAATCCGGCTGCGGTAAATCCACCTTTGCGCGTGCGATTATCGGTCTGGTGAAAGCCACCGGCGGCAAAGTGGCCTGGCTGGGTAAAGATCTGCTGGGCATGAAGCCTGACGAGTGGCGCGACGTGCGCAGCGATATCCAGATGATTTTCCAGGATCCGCTGGCGTCATTAAACCCGCGTATGACCATCGGTGAGATTATCGCCGAACCGCTGCGCACCTATCATCCAAAGATGCCGCGTCAGGAAGTCCGCGACCGCGTGAAGGCGATGATGCTCAAAGTCGGGCTGTTGCCTAACCTCATTAACCGTTACCCGCATGAATTTTCAGGCGGCCAGTGTCAGCGTATTGGCATTGCGCGTGCGCTTATCCTTGAGCCGAAACTGATTATTTGTGATGAACCGGTCTCCGCGCTGGACGTGTCGATTCAGGCGCAGGTGGTTAACCTGCTTCAGAAATTGCAGCGCGAAATGGGGCTGTCGTTGATCTTCATTGCGCACGACCTGGCGGTGGTAAAACACATCTCCGACCGCGTGCTGGTGATGTACCTGGGCCATGCCGTGGAACTGGGAACCTATGACGAGGTGTACCATAACCCGCTGCACCCTTATACCAAAGCGCTGATGTCGGCTGTGCCGATCCCCGATCCGGATCTGGAAAAGAATAAAACGATTCAGCTTCTGGAAGGGGAATTGCCATCGCCGATCAATCCGCCGTCGGGCTGCGTGTTCCGCACGCGATGCCCGATGGCCGGGCCGGAATGCGCGAAAACGCGACCGGTGCTGGAGGGCAGTTTCCGACATGCGGTTTCCTGCCTGAAAGTAGACCCGCTATAATCGCAAGGGCTGACATGATGTCAGCCCTTATTTTTTTGCGAGGTTACCGTGTCGCGTTTATTCACTTCAGCCCGTCGGCGGCTCTATCATCTTTTATTCGATCCTGAAACGGTATCGGGACGCCGTTTTGAAGGTCTGTGTGCGCTGTTTGCGCTACTGAGCGTAGTGGTCATTTTTATTGAATCGGGGGTGGGTACGCAATATCACCTGACATTTGAGGAATGGCATGCGTTTGTCTGGCTGGAACTTATTATTACCCTGGTCTTTACCGCTGAGTATATTCTGCGTGTTGTTTGCTGGCCCAACCCGGCAAAGTACGTCTTTAGCTTCTGGGGCTTTATTGATTTAGCGACGATCCTGCCGCTCTATGTGATGTGGCTGTGGCCGGAGATCAGCCTCAACTATGTTTTCGCCTGGCGAGCGATGCGCGTTATTCGGGTCTTGCGTATCCTGAAGTTACTGCGCTTTATGCCGTCGCTGCGCGTATTCTGGAGCGCGATCGTCAGCGCACGCCATCAGCTTATTCTGTTCTATTCGTTTATTGCCATCGTCATGATTGTTTTTGGCGCGCTGATGTATTTGATTGAAGGGCCGAAATATGGCTTCACGACGCTCAATGCGTCCGTCTACTGGGCGATAGTGACCGTTACGACCGTGGGCTATGGTGATATCACGCCCCATACGCCGCTGGGGCGGATTGTGGCATCCGTGCTGATTCTGATTGGGTATTCGGTAATTGCCATTCCGACGGGGCTTATTACCACGCACATGAGCAGCGCGTTTCAGAACCATAAACAGCGGCGCAAATGTCCGAACTGCCATCAGGTCGATCATGAACACAGCGCGCGGTTTTGCAACCGCTGCGGAAGCGCGTTACCGGATTAAATAAAAAAGGCTGCTATCGCAGCCTTTTTTATTATTCGCGCCAGAGTATGTGGCACAGCTTGTGGTCTTTCTCACGACACAGCAGGACGCGCGCAAAAATGTCGTTAATTTCACCGCCGTCTTCATCAGCCAGCCCAATAACCACTTCGGCAAAGAAGTCAGGGTTCAGGTCGAAATCTACATGTTCGGCCCAGTCCTCTGAAGGGTCGAACAATTCGGCACCGCCGCGCTCTTCGAACTGCAGATTAAAGAGGATCACGTCTGCGGGATCGAGGTTATCAACCGCCAGTTCGAGAAAAATGTCATAGGCCTGCTCGAGCGTTTCGTCTTCGGTCAGGCGATTGTTCAGATCCATTTCCATGATGACTACCTGTTTAACATCGTTGGGCACGTTTTACAGCAACGGACTAAAGAAGTAAAACAGTCGTTCAGCTATTCGCTGCCATAACGGACGTTTTACCCACAGCCTGGCATCCAGCAGCCGCGAGCGGGAGATATAGTCATCCTGAACCGCCGCCAGGTCACCGCCAAAGCCGGCGTCATCAATCACCAGGGTGATTTCAAAGTTTAGCCACAGGCTGCGCATATCAAGGTTAACCGTGCCCACCAGGCTTAATTCGCCGTCGACCAGCACGCTCTTGGTGTGCAGGAGCCCGCCTTCAAACTGGTAAATTTTCACCCCGGCGGCAAGCAATTCGCTAAAGAAGGCACGGCTGGCCCAGCCCACCAGAAGGGAGTCATTTTTGCGTGGCAGAATGATACTGACATCGACGCCGCGCTGCGCTGCGGTACAAATCGCGTGCAGCAGATCATCGCTGGGGACAAAGTAGGGCGTCGTCATGATCAGATATTCACGCGCGGAGTAGGTTGCCGTCAGCAGCGCCTGGTGAATCAAGTCCTCCGGGAAGCCCGGTCCGGAGGCGATAGTATGAATTGTATGACCGCTGGCCTCTTCAAACGGCATAATATTGCCATCCGGCGGTGGCGGCAGGATACGCTTGCCGGTCTCTATCTCCCAGTCGCAGGAGTAAACGATCCCCATCGAGGTGGCAATCGGCCCCTCCATTCGCGCCATCAGATCCACCCATTGCCCGACGCCGGAGTCCTGTTTAAAGAAGCGCGGGTCAACCATGTTCATACTGCCGGTGTAGGCAATATAGTTATCGATCATGACCATTTTACGGTGCTGGCGAAGGTCCATCCGGCGCAGAAACACGCGCAGGAGATTCACCTTCAGCGCCTCAACCACCTCGATACCGGCGTTACGCATCATGCCCGCCCAGGGGCTACGGAAAAATGCCACGCTGCCCGCGGAGTCCAGCATCAGACGGCAGTGGATCCCCCTGCGTGCGGCCGCCATCAGGGATTCAGCGACCTGGTCAGCCATGCCGCCGGGCTGCCAGATATAAAACACCATCTCAATATTATGGCGAGCCAGCTGAATATCGCGGATTAACGCCTGCATCACATCATCGGACGACGTCAGAAGCTGGAGCTGATTGCCCTTAACGCCGCCAATCCCCTGGCGGCGCTCGCAGAGCTTAAACAGCGAGGAGGCGACGCTACTGTTCTCCTCGGCAAAGATATGCTTGCAGGCTTTGAGATCGTTAAGCCACTTCGCGGTGGAAGGCCACATTGCGCGCGCCCGCTCGGCACGGCGTTTACCAAGGTGAAGCTCACCGAAAGAGAGATAGGCAATAATTCCCACCAGTGGGAGGATATAAATGATCAGAAGCCAGGCCATGGCAGAGGGTACGGCTCTGCGCTTCATCAGGATGCGTAACGTCACACCCGCGATTAACAGCCAGTATCCCAGAATGACCAGCCAACTCACCACGGTGTAGAAGGTTGTCATAGATAAAAAAATCCTTTTGAAAGCGTATTGTTATGAGTGTACGCATCAGGATTCATCTGGCAAATAAAAACGCCAGGTAAAAGCGCTGGTTTGCTGCCGGGTTGGGTTTATAATGGCGGCTCTGTTTGAGAAAGAGTTGTAGACATGAAGCGCAGTAGAACAGAAGTAGGGCGCTGGCGTATGTTGCGACAGGTGAGTCGTCGCAAGGCTCGTTGGCTGGAAGCACAATCCCGCCGCAATATGCGTATCCACGCCATCAGAAAATGTGGATTGACCCGGCACCGCAATGCGTTGCTGTTCGCAGTCCAGGATATCTGAAACCCATGAGGGCACCGCAAGGTGCCCGCTGATTATATTGTGTCTTATTTTGCGAATATCGTTATTGCGGCGATATTCCGGTTATTTTTAGCAAAAGGAGGGAGAGGTGTTTGCGGAGTTTGGTGTACTGAATTTCTGGACGTATGTTGTTGGCGCATTTTTTATCGTGCTGGTTCCCGGGCCAAACACCCTGTTTGTGCTGAAAACGGGGATCGGTCACGGTGTGAAAAAAGGGTATCTTGCCGCGACCGGCGTGTTTATCGGTGATGCGGTATTGATGTTCCTGGCCTGGGCGGGTGTTGCGGCATTGATCCAGACGACCCCCGTGCTCTTTAATATCGTGCGCTATCTCGGGGCTTTCTATCTGCTGTGGTTGGGCGGAAAAATGCTCTGGTCGGTGATCACACGTCAGAATAATGCTCAAGAGAGCGGAACCGAGCCTGCCAGCACGATCATGAAACGCTCCCTCGTCCTGAGCCTGACCAATCCAAAAGCGATTCTGTTCTACGTTTCGTTCTTTGTGCAGTTTATCGACGTGAATGCGCAAAATACCGGGACCTCTTTCCTGATCCTCGCTACCACGCTTGAGCTGATTAGCTTTATGTACATGAGCTTCCTGATCTTCTCTGGGGCGTTTGTTACGCGTTATCTGAAAACCAAAAAGAAACTGGCAAAGCTGGGGAACGGGCTGATAGGGCTGCTGTTTGTCGGGTTTGCGGCGCGGTTAGCGTCACTGCATTAATGTGAAGAAAGGCTCCTGCGGGAGCCTTTTTACCTCAGAACACTTTCTTATATGGTCGCACCGTCACTTTTGCATACACACCCGCCGCAACGTATGGGTCTGCGTCAGCCCAGGCCTGCGCCGCTTCAAGAGACTCAAACTCAGCAATAACCGTGGAGCCAGAAAAACCGGCGGCTCCCGGGTCATTGCTGTCAACAGCAGGCATTGGACCCGCGGTCAGCAAACGGCCTTCGTCCTGGAGCAGCTGCAGGCGAGCCAGATGGGCAGGGCGAACAGAGAGACGTTTTTCGAGGGAATCAGCGACATCTTCAGAGTAAATCACGTAAAGCACGGTGAAGCTCCTTAAGCGTTATAAAGTGTCAGTTACGTTATGTGAAAGGGCAATTGACTGCAATGTAAAGATAAAAACAACGTTAATACCCCGATCTGGATGTCCTTTTTTTGACCACTCCTGTGCTTTAATTGCGCCAGAACAAAGTGTCTTATTGAATATGATTGCTATTTGCATTTAAAATCAGGGTCCGGTTTTTTAACGTTGATGATTATGACTTCGATGACCCTTGATTTACCTCGCCGCTTTCCCTGGCCGACGCTGTTGTCCGTCGTGATTCACGGTGCCGTCGTGGCGGGTTTGCTCTACACCTCGGTTCATCAGGTTATTGAAATGCCCGCACCCGCCCAGCCGATCTCGGTAACCATGGTCTCGCCAGCGGATCTCGAACCGCCGCAGGTTGCGCCACCACCGCCACAGCCGGTTGCTGAGCCTGAACCGGAACCCGAGCCTGTACCGGAGCCACCGAAGGAGGCACCGGTGGTGATCCACAAACCTGAACCGAAGCCAAAACCTAAGCCGAAACCGAAGCCGGTGAAGAAGGTCGAGGAGCGTCCGAAACGTGAAGAACGCCCGGTTGAACCGCGCGCGACCCAGCCGGTCGAGAATACAGCGCCTTCGCGTCCGGTCATGAATAACAGCGCACCGGCGGCGAAGCCGACGGTTGCCGCACCAGCGGGCCCACGTGCGTTGAGCCGTAATCAGCCTCAATATCCGGCGCGAGCTCAGGCCTTGCGTATTGAAGGTCGCGTACGGGTGAAATTTGACGTCACTGCGGATGGCCGCGTGGATAACGTGGAAATCCTGTCTGCGCAACCTTCTAATATGTTTGAGCGCGAAGTGAAGTCGGCGATGCGCAGATGGCGCTACGAACCCGGTAAACCGGGAAGCGGACTGATCGTGAACATTGTATTCCGCCTGAATGGCGGGGCGCAGATGGAATAATAAAAGCCTCCGAAAGGAGGCTTTTTTTTGCCTGCCATTCAGGCTGGCGGAAGCTGACGAGGTTTACCGTCGCTATCGACAGCGACATAAATAAACAGCGCTTCAGTTGCTTTATAGCGCTGTCCAATCGGTTCAGAAGAGACTTTCTTCACCCAGACTTCAATGTTGATGGAGATGGATGTATTGCCGCGCTTTACGCAGCGGGCGTAACAGCAAACCACATCACCTACCGCAACCGGACGCAGGAAGGTCATTCCATCCACCCGCACGGTCACCACGCGTCCGTGAGCAATCTCTTTTGCCAGAATTGCGCCGCCCATATCCATCTGCGACATCAGCCAGCCGCCAAAAATATCGCCATTGGCATTGGTGTCAGCGGGCATTGCCAGTGTGCGTAAAACCAGTTCGCCCTGAGGGGCGTTATTTGTTGTCATTGTTTTAACTCATAACGGAAGACTTCAGGCGGGATGCTACTATGATTTCACAGCGGAGAGAATAGACCAGAACGCCTGTCGAACACGTTCTGGTCAGTCAGCAATCAGTGCTTGTCGTCCTGCGGCATGTGGCGATAGATATAAATGCCGCTTAGCAGGGTGAATATCAGCGTCAGGGCCGTCAGGCCGAAGACCTTAAAGTTGACCCAGATATTCTGTGGCAGCCAGAAAGCGATATAGATATTGGCAAGACCGCAAAGGATAAAGAACACGGCCCAGGCGATATTCAGGCGCGACCAGACCTCCTGAGGCAGCGTCAGCTCTTTGCCAAGCATGCGCTGGATCAGCGGCTTTTTCATCACCCACTGGCTGATGAGCAGCGCACCCGCAAATAGCGCGTAGATCACCGTCACTTTCCACTTGATAAATTCATCATTGTGGAAGAAGAGGGTTAGCCCACCGAATACGGCGACCAGGACGAACGTTACCAGCGCCATTTTCTCAACTTTACGGTAGCGCACCCAGCTGTAGATCAGCACAACCGCTGTCGCAATAATCAGCGCTGTGGTGGCAGCATAAATGTCATACAGTTTGTAAAACGCGAAAAAGACCACCAGCGGTAAAAAATCAAGAAACTGCTTCATTCTGTGATTCCATCTTCTTTGTTGAGCCGGGCCCTGTCATGCACCCGGCATCAGGGTTACTGACGAATTAACATATACAGGCGGAACAGATAGACAAGCAGCACCGCTGAAATCAGGTTGCTCAGTGTATTCGCGACCACCGCGCCGACGTTCGGGGTTAATACCGCAAAATTCGGAGCAAACAGGAGCAGGAGCGTTTTTGCCAGCAGCCAGCCCATCACGGCAGGAGCAACCAGACGCATGTTCGCCCATGCCAGCCTGATGCTGCTGCGCATCGCGGTAAAAATTCCCATTTTATCCTGAACGACCATTACTGGGGCAAAAGCGAGCACAATAGCCAGTAACACGCCCGGCACCACAACCAGCATAATTCCCATCTGCACCAGCATGGTGGTTAAAAAGATCAGGATAAACAGCTTAGGTAAGACCGGCGCGCTGGCGCCAATCGCCCGCAAGGCGCTGACCCGGTGGCCCGCCGACACCAGTTGGATCATCAGCAAAACGCCGCCCGCCAGAATGGCGTTACCAATCAGGCCAGAAAACGTGGATGCGGCAGACGCCCGGAGCAGAATTTGTTGCTGCTCTGGCGTCATGTTTTGCACCAGTTCAAATAGCCCCACGCTTCCTGCAAGATGGTCGCCCTGGCTCAGGCTGGCAATCTGTTCTTCACTCGGTGAGAACGCATGACCCAGCACCACAGTGATAAAGGCGCAAAGCAACGCGATCAGTAAAAAGGTAATGAACTGATTGCGGAAAAAATTTCCCGTGTCACGGTAGACAGACTTCGCCGTGATAGACATGCACTCTCCTTGCGTATTGCAGGTGTTAATTAGCCGGCAATTGTACACCGGATGAACCTGCTGTGGCAGCATCAAGGCTTGTATGGAAAAGCATATCTTTGTAAAGCGGCGGTAATCCAAAGCGCGCGCGGGCGCGATTACAGGCTTCGTTGACCTGCCCATCTTCCCCCGACATGGCAAATTCCCGGCACGGGCTGGGGCGATCCTCATAGATCGCGCACCGGGTCGAAACCCCGGGCTCACCTTGTAAGGCCGCGCAGCGGGCCTGCTTTTGATTGGTGCCGCTCATGCAGCGCAGAAAGGGGGTTAACGGCTCAGTAAGATGAACCGGAACGGTACCGCCGCCATCGCTGGCTTCAGCCCAGTAGAAAGAGACTCGAAAATACGCACAACAGGCTCCGCACGTCATGCACGGGTTAACTTCACTCATGGCACACCTGTAAAAAAGAACGCATCAAATCAACTTGTGAGAGCGATAAATTATCCAGCCGACAGAGGAAGAGCAAGAGGGGGAAAAGAGAAAATTTTGTAACTGTGAAATGCCAAAAATTGACATAGAAACAACTTATTGCTTTTCAAAGCGCCACAAAAAATTAACCCAGATCAATGAATGTTAACTTACTGGTTTTAATGTGATCTGTGGCAGATCACTTATTACTCTTTTGTGAGTATATTCTCATCCGCGATTAAAACCACAACGATGGAGCGGATATGAAAAAATTAGCGGTGGCAGCCCTTGTATTAAGCAGTCTCTCTGGCGGCGCGTATGCGCATGAAGCAGGCGAATTCTTTATTCGTGCCGGTTCGGCTACGGTTCGCCCAACTGAAGGATCGGATAACGTGCTGGGGATGGGCGGTTTTAACGTCAGTAACAACACCCAGTTAGGTTTAACATTCACCTGGATGGCGACGGATAACGTTGGGGTTGAGCTTTTGGCGGCAACCCCGTTCCGTCACCGTGTCGGTCTTGGTGCGACCGGTGATATCGCCACGGTTCACCATTTACCGCCAACGCTGATGGCGCAATGGTACTTTGGCGATGCCAGCAGCAAGGTGCGTCCATATATTGGCGCGGGTGTGAACTACACCACCTTCTTCGATGAGAAATTCAACGATACCGGTAAAGAAGCAGGACTCTCCGATCTCAGCCTGAAAGACTCGTGGGGTATGGCTGGGCAGGTTGGTCTGGACTATCTGATTAACCGCGACTGGCTGATCAACGCCTCGGTCTGGTATATGGATATTGATACGGACGTACGCTTCAAGGCGGGCGGCGAGCAGCAAAGCATCAATACGCGTCTGGATCCGTGGGTGTTCATGTTCTCTGCGGGTTATCGTTTCTGATCCCCGTCAAACTGGCCACAGGGTGGCCAGTTTGCTTTGCTCGCTTCAAAACGACGGATAAACCGGCCGCTCGTCAAGCTTTACGCAGTGCCTCAGGATCTTTTCCCCATCATATAAATAGCTGAAAGCGTCGCTGGACAGGGAATGGAAGAGAATATCACCGTTGGCAAACGGGATAATTTCGGTATCACCCACACGTTTATGACCCGCGCCGGTTTCAAAATGACCGCGCCATCGTTCCTGAGTATGGTCATAGACGTGCAGAATAACGTCGACAAGTCCTCTTTCCGGGCAATTAAGGCGCAGGAAGGTCGAAGAAAAATTCAGGGACAGCGCGTGGAAGGGAATCAATAAGGCGAAAACCAGTAAAGCTCGTAAATACATCAAACCGCGAAAACCTCCTTCAAAAGGGAAATGAGATTTTACTTAAGTCAAAAATCGCGTTTTTGCCGTGGATCAACATGGCTTATAATTCAATACGATAAAGGCCCCTTGCGAGGCCCTTAGCGATCATTTTTGAATCAGATAGCGAATGGTTGGCCCGTCCTGCTGGATATCCAGCACCGTATAACCGTGGTTTTTTGCATCCAGCGGAATGTTGTTGATGGATTGCGGACAATCGCTCACCACCTCCAGAATTTCACCTTTTTCCAGCTGCGGCAGTGCCTCAAGCGTGGCAACCGCCGGATACGGGCAGGGTTCACCGATCATATCCAGACGATAGTCGGGGACGATCTCTTTCATGCAGCGTTCTCCTGCGTTTCAGTTTTGACGACGGCACGGCGGAAGAAGCGTTTCTCCTGCGCGACAACCAGTAAAAAAGCGACCAGCAGCAGGGCATAAGTCACCAGCAGGCCGCCGAGAGGGCCGAAAGCGCTCAGCAGGTTAACCTTGTCCCAGTTTGTGGCAAGCACCGGGGACACGTCGTCCCAGAAGTATGCGAGGAGTGTGGATCCAAGGACATTCCCAATCCCGACCCACCAGTAGTGCACCTGTCCCTCAACCGCGCGGTACATCCAGCCGGTTTCACACCCGCCCGCCAGCACAATCCCGAAGCCAAACAGCAGACCGCCAATCACCGCGTTCGGGCCAGCCCACATGATCTTCGGTTCAACACCGAGCTGAACATAGCTGAAAATGCCGATAGCGCTCACCGCCATGCCGGCAATGATTGCCTTCGCCATCATCGTCCTTCCGGTGATCCACATATCGCGAAACGCAGAGGTAAAGCAGATCTGCGCGCGTTCGATCAGCAGGCCAAAGCCGACGCCGAACAACATCGCCAGGCCAAGCTTCGGCTGATTCATCGCCGTGCAAATGGCCCATGCGATCATAGCAAAAAAGACCAGCATACCCAGGCGGAAACGGCGCTTTGCCTGCTCCGGTTTTTGGGTTAGCGGGGACGCCGCGCTGACTTTTGTCATTTTCACCGGAATGCGGAACAGCGGCAGAAGGGTGAATTTTGCTCCGAAGTAAGAGCCAATCGCCGTGGCCACGGCAAAAAACCAGGCATGAAGGGAGAACTGCGGAATCCCCGTAAAGAACGCGGCCAGATTACAGCCCATCGCCAGGCGGGCGCCAAACCCGGCAATCATACCCCCGGCTACCGCCTGCATGATGCGAACGCGGCTTTTGGGCATGCGCAGCTTAACGTTGTTTGCCCACAGCGCCGCAGCGAAGCAGCCGCCGAACATGCCGACGATCATCATTCCGTCGATGCGGGTAAGCGGGGTGCCGTCCAGGTGAATGAGTTTGAAGTATCCCCACTCTTCGGTGTGTACGCCTGCGAGCTGCAGCAGTTGCCCACCCCAGCGGGTGAATTCACCGGTGACGGCCCAGAAGGTGCCGGTAATGCCGAAATAATAAGTAGAGAGAATGCCTGCCGCGATGACGGCCGGAACAGGTGACCAGAACTTAACCAGGTAAGTCTGTTTGAAGGATTGCCATGACATGAATAAGCCTCTGAACTCAGAAGGATTAGTGCTAAAAAGAGTCCAGATCATACGCTTACGCGAAAGTTTGAAAAGCTATTCACACCGAAAATATCGACGGGATCAATTTTGACGTAATCCTTTGGAGAGGATGGAGAAGGAGGAGTAACCGTCTGGCAGGGTTGCCAGACGGTAGAGGGATTATGCTTTACGCGTCGCTGCTTTCATTGCGGTCACAAACGCCTTCAGCTCGGCCAGCATCTGCTCGGGCTTGTCCACGTTCTTCTCGATGATCTTCACAATCGCGGAGCCGGAGATGGCACCCGCCGCCTTCGCCTCAATTGCCGCGGTGACCTGATCCGGAGAGGAGATCCCGAAGCCCTGCAGCGGCGGCGCGGCATGGTACTCGGCCAGCTTTTCCACCAGATGATGCAGCGGCAGTGCAGCTTTATTTTCGGCGCCGGTCACGCCCGCGCGCGAAAGCAGATAGGTATACCCGCGCCCGTAAGAGGCTATCTGGCGCAGCAGTTCATCATCGGCGTTTGGCGGACAGATGAAAATAGGGGCGACATTGTGACGCATCGCAGCCTGGCGGAACGGCGCGGACTCTTCCACGGGCACGTCTGCTACCAGGACCGAGTCGACACCTACGCGCGCGCATTCTGCATAGAACTCGTCAGCACCACGGTTGAACACCAGGTTGGCGTACATCAGCAGACCAATCGGAATGGTCGGGTGCTTCTGGCGGATCGCCGCCAGCATTTCAAAGCACTGGGTTGGGGTCACGCCTGCCGCAAAGGCGCGCAGGGTGGCGTTCTGGATGGTCGGGCCATCCGCCAGCGGATCGGAGAACGGAATACCCAGCTCCAGCGCGTCGGCGCCGGCTTCAATCAGGGCGTCGATAATCTTCAGAGACTGCTCAGGGCCGGGGTCGCCCAGCGTAACGAAGGGGACGAACGCGCCTTCCTGGCGGGATTTCAGTTCAGCAAATACGTTATCGTAGCGTTCCATCAGATTTCCCCTCGTGCTTTCAAAATATCGTGAACGGTGAAGATATCTTTGTCACCGCGACCGGAAAGGTTCACCACCAGCAGTTGCTCTTTTTCCGGGTTCTCTTTCATCATTTTCAGCGCGTGCGCCAGCGCGTGAGAAGACTCCAGCGCCGGGATGATCCCTTCGCTGCGGCACAGCGTTTTGAAGGCTTCCAGCGCTTCGTCATCGGTAATGGAGACATAGTCCGCGCGCCCCGTGCTGTTCAGGAACGCGTGCTGTGGCCCAACGGACGGGAAGTCCAGTCCGGCAGAAATTGAGTAAGACTCTTCAATCTGCCCTTCATCGGTCTGCATCATCGGGGCTTTCATGCCGAAGTAGATCCCCACGCGGCCATGCTTCAGCGGCGCGCCGTGCTCGCCAGTTTCAATCCCATGACCGGCAGGCTCGACGCCAATCAGCCCTACGCGGGTTTCGTCGATAAAATCGGCAAACATGCCGATGGCGTTAGACCCGCCGCCGACGCAGGCAATGACTGCATCCGGCAGGCGACCCTCTTTTTCAAGGATCTGCGCTTTGGTCTCTTCACCGATCATGCGCTGGAATTCGCGCACGATGGTCGGGAACGGGTGAGGACCTGCCGCGGTGCCGAGCATATAGTGCGCGGTTTCGTAGCTGCCGGACCAGTCGCGCAGCGCTTCGTTACAGGCATCTTTCAGCGTCGCAGAACCGCTGTGCACCGGGATCACTTCCGCACCCATCAGGCGCATACGGAACACGTTCGGCGACTGACGCTCAACGTCTTTAGCACCCATATAGATGCGGCACTTCAGGCCGAGCAGGGCGCTGGCGAGCGCAGAAGCCACGCCGTGCTGGCCCGCGCCGGTTTCGGCGATGATTTCGGTTTTACCCATACGCTTCGCGAGCAGCGCCTGGCCCAGCACCTGGTTAGTTTTATGCGCGCCGCCGTGCAGCAGATCTTCACGCTTAAGATACAGCGTGGTTTTGGTGCCTTCGGTCAGGTTGCGGCATTTGGTCAGCGCGGTTGGACGCCCGGCGTAGTTTTTCAGCAGGTCGGTAAACTCCGCCTGAAACGCAGGATCTTTCTGCGCGCTCACGAACGCTTCTTCCAGCTGGCGCAGCGCGGGCATCAGGATTTGCGGAACGTACATCCCGCCGAATTCACCAAAATACGGGTTAAGTAATGTCGTCATCTTCTCTTCCTTAATATGCACGCAGAGTTTTAAACACCGAGGCCAGCTTGCTGGCATCTTTGATACCCGGTTGCGACTCTACGCCTGAATTGAAATCGAGGCCTGCGCAGCCGGTTTTCGCGGCTTCCACACAGTTATCCGGGCTTAGTCCGCCCGCCAGCAGGACGTTGTCCAGCGTTTCGCCGTTCAGCAGCGACCAGTCAAAACGTTGTCCGGTGCCGCCCTGGCCGTTGTCGAGCACGTATTTGTCAACGTGGTGAAGATTACGTGCGGGCAGGGTGGTGCCCACGCTTTGTGCTTTCCAGATTTGAACCTGCGGTGCCAGCGCGTCGCGCAGGGCATTGATATACGCCTGATCTTCATCGCCATGGAGCTGAACGGCACTCAGGGATAACGCGTCGGCTTTTGCCACAACGTCCGCGACATCCGCATTGCGGAACACGCCAACATAGCTCAGCGGGGCCGCCGCGATTACCTTGCGGGCCTGTTCCTCATTGACTGCACGAGGAGAGGTGTCGACGAAGATTAAACCGCCATAGATTGCTCCAGCCTCATACGCGGCCAGCGCATCCTGTTCGCGGGTTAGGCCGCAGACTTTGTTTTCACCCAGCAGCACACGACGCACCGCCGCATTGAGGTCGTCATGTTCCATCATGGCGGAGCCAATCAGGAAACCGTTGGCGAAGTGGCTCAGCTCGCGCACCTGGGCGTAGCTGTTAATGCCGGACTCGCTGATCACCGTGACGCCCGCACCCAGACGTGGCGCCAGCTGGCGGGTGCGGTTCAGGTCAATCGACAAGTCGCGAAGATCGCGGTTGTTGATGCCGACCACTTTGGCTTCCAGCGCGATGGCGCGCTCAAGCTCTTCTTCGTTACTCACTTCGGTCAGCACGCCCATTTTCAGGCTGTGCGCCACGGCAGCAAGCTGCCGATACTGTTCGTCGTCCAGTACCGAGAGCATCAGCAGGCAGGCATCGGCCTGGTAGAAACGCGCCAGCCAGATCTGATACGGGTCGATAATAAAGTCTTTGCACAGGATCGGCTGCGGTGCGATGCCGCTGACGATCGGCAGAAAATCGAAGCTGCCCTGGAAATATTTCTCATCCGTCAGCACGGAGATTGCCGACGCATGATGCTTATAAATACCGGCGATACGCGCCGGGTCGAAATCGTCACGAATAACGCCTTTTGAGGGCGAGGCCTTTTTGCACTCCAGAATAAAGGCGGTACGTGCACCCTGCAGGGCGTCATAGAAACGACGGCTGCTCGGGACGACGTCATTCTGGAAACTGGCAAGCGGCTGCTCTGCTTTGCGTGCTTCCACCCAGATGGCCTTATCGGCAACGATTTTCGCTAAAACGGTCTGCATTCTTTACCCTCTTGCCGCAAGTGCGGTAACGCGATCGTAAGCTGCACCGGAGCGCAGTACATCCAGAACTTTTTGAGCATTGGCCTTCAGGTCTTCCTCACCGTGCAAACGCATCAGCATGGCGACGTTGGCAGCCACGGCGGCCTCATGAGCGGCCTCACCTTTACCTTGTAGTAAGCGCGTCAGAATGTCACGGTTTTCTTCCGGCGTACCGCCTGCCAGCGCTTCCTGATGGTACGGCGTTAAGCCGAAATCAGACGCCTCAAGCTGATAGCTGAGTACTTCACCATCGTTAAGCTCGGCCACCAGCGTCGGCGCATGCAGCGAAACTTCATCCATTCCGCCGCTGTGCACCACGGCGGCGCGTTTGTAACCCAGCACGCGCAGCGTCTCGGCAATCGGCAGGACCAGCTCAGGGCTGTAAACACCAATTAATGCCAGCGGCGGATGGGCCGGGTTGATCAGCGGGCCGAGCACGTTAAACAGCGTGCGGGTTTTAAGCTGCTGGCGAACCGGCATCGCGTGGCGGAAACCGGTGTGGTACTTCGGTGCAAACAGGAAGCAAACGCCCAAATCGTCCAGCGCTTCACGCGAACGTTCGGCATTCATCTCCAGATTGATGCCAAACGCGGCCAGCAGATCGGACGAGCCTGAACGGCTGGAGACGCTGCGGTTACCGTGCTTGGCCACCTTCAGGCCGCAGGCCGCCGCCACAAAGGCGCTGGCGGTCGAAATATTGATGCTGTTGCTGCCGTCGCCACCGGTCCCGACGATATCCGCAAACTGATAGTCCGGACGCGGGAACGGGGCGGCATTTTCCAGCAGCGCGGTGGCCGCACCGGCGATCTCCTGCGGGCTTTCGCCGCGCACTTTCATGCTCACCAGCGCCGCCGCCAGTTGCTCAGGCTTCAGCTCGCCGCGCACGACGGCGGAAAAAAGCTGGTGGCTCTCCTGCTGGCTCAGGGTCTGGGCCTGATACAGTTTTTCCAGAATCGGCTGCAGGGTGTTGGTCTGCTCCAGCTTCTGTAACGCCCAGTCAAGGGTC
The DNA here is from genome assembly GCF_900324475.1 of Enterobacter bugandensis. Lineage (NCBI taxonomy): Bacteria > Pseudomonadati > Pseudomonadota > Gammaproteobacteria > Enterobacterales > Enterobacteriaceae > Enterobacter > Enterobacter bugandensis. The sequence continues at coordinate 2,672,393 of NZ_LT992502.1, read as the reverse complement.
TGTTCCAGCAGGCGGGCGCCATTGGAGGTCAAAATAGATTCCGGGTGGAACTGCATCCCGCAGACGCGATCCGCATCGTGGCGTACCGCCATCACCATCCCTTCAAACGAGGCGTTGATGGTCAGCCCGGCCGGAATGTTGCTGCCGACCAGCGAATGATAGCGCGCGACCGGGAGCGGATTCGGCAGCCCGGCAAACATTGCCTGGCCGTCATGTTCAATACTGGAGGCTTTACCGTGCAGGATCTCGCCCGCCTGGCCGACGTAACCGCCGTAAGCTTCCACGATTGCCTGGTGACCAAGGCAGATACCGATAATCGGCAGCTTGCCGCGCATGCGGGTCAGCAGTTCGGGCATACAGCCCGCTTCGCTCGGCGCGCCCGGCCCCGGGGAGAGCATCAGCACCGGGTTTTGCATGGTCGCCAGACGGTCAATCAGGGTCTGAGCAGGAACGTGGTTGCGGTAGATAACGACGTTGTGACCATTCGCACGCAGCTGATCTGCCAGGTTATAGGTAAAGGAGTCGATATTATCGAGCAGCAGAATGTCAGCCATCAGAAAATCTCCTGTGCGTGGTGTGCGGTAGCGATGGCGCGCAATACCGCGCGTGCTTTACTGCGGGTTTCGTCAGCTTCAGACTGCGGAACAGAGTCAAGAACAATCCCGGCGCCGGCCTGAACGGTGGCAATACCGTCTTCGACGTAGGCGGAGCGGATCACGATGCAGGTATCAAGGTCGCCGTGGGCGGTGAAGTAACCCACCGCGCCGCCGTAGCTCCCGCGCCGACGTCCTTCCGCTTCGGCGATAAGCTGCATGGCGCGCACCTTCGGCGCGCCGCTCAGGGTGCCCATATTCATGCAGGCACGGTAGGCGTGCAGCACGTCGAGGTCGCTGCGCAGTTCACCCACCACGCGGGAGACCAGGTGCATCACGAAGGAGTAACGGTCAACTTTGGTCAGGTCTGCCACGTAGCGGCTGCCCGGGGTGCAAATGCGCGCCAGGTCGTTACGCGCCAGGTCAACCAGCATCAGGTGTTCGGAGAGCTCCTTGTGGTCGGTTCGCATTTCCAGTTCGATGCGGCTGTCCAGATCGCGATCCAGAGAGCCATCGGCACGACGGCCACGCGGACGGGTGCCCGCAATCGGGTAGATCTCAATCTGGCGGCTGGTGGCGTCGTACTTCAGCGAGCTTTCCGGCGAGGCGCCAAACAGCGTGAAATCATTGTCCTGCATAAAGAACATATATGGGCTCGGGTTGCTCTTCTTCAGCACGTCGTAAGCCGCCAGCGGTGACGGGCAGGGCAGCGAGAAACGGCGGGACGGCACAACCTGGAAAATCTCCCCGGCGCGAATAGCCTTTTGCATCTGGCGAACCACGGCCCCGTATTGATCGTCGGTCTGGTTAACGTCGCATGTCATTTTTTCCACGTGCTGTACCGGCAGCGCAGGCGGCGCTTCCGTCATCTGCTGCCGGAGCTGGGCGATGCGATGCTCAAGGCGGTTTTTCTCAGACGCAGAGGGCGTGAACAGGCTTGCCTGGATGCGGGTATATTTTTTCTGATGGTCGATCACCAACAGGGTTTCGGCCAGGTAGAAACAGTAGTCCGGGCAGCGGTTGCCCTGCTCGGTTTCCGGCAAATCTTCAAAACCGGCGACCAGGTCGTAAGCAAACAGCCCGCCGAAGAACATTGCTTCGCGCTCATCTTCCGGCACGGTGACAAGATTTTGCAGCAGGCGGAAGGCATCGAACACGGACAGCGAGCAGAGGCGCGCATCTTCGTCGAGCAGCTGGCTTACCGGCGGGAAATGCAGAATTCGCAGGTCCGGGTGACGTTCATTGTCGATGCCCGCGGGCAGAGCCGCATCCAGCAGCGGCAGCAGCGATGCGCCATTATCAGAGAGCGCCTTAATGGTGACGGTGTCACCTAACGCGGTAATGCGCAGCGCGCTGTCGACCAGCAGCAGGCTTTTCAGATCGTCCTTGCTGTCGATATCCGCAGACTCCAGCAGCAGCGTCGCCGGACGCGCGCCGCACACCTGATGAAACAGCGCGGTCGGGTTGTGGCGATAGACCGCCTCGCAGGTCAACAGTTCGAGATGAGGTTTGGCTGTTTGCATGTTGTGATTCTCATTTATTCTGTTCAAAAAAAAGCCCGCTGGGTAGCGGGCGGGTATCTGTTTGCATTTCGCAGATGCGTGACACTGCCCGAAGATCAGGAAGTGCGCCACCAACCGTGCAGAGTGAAATGTGCTGTCATTTTCAGATACCTTTCTCGTGTGAACTTGCGTACTAGTTAACTAGTTCGATGGCGTATTGTCAACCCTTGATTTCAGAATTTCACGTTAAGTCGGTATCATGGCGTTTTCGGATGTCTCCAACCTGTTATGGGAAGTGCTTTGAGCGATACCACCTACGCGATTATTTATGATTTACACAGCCATACTCAGGCCTCTGATGGCCTGCTGACACCCGAAGCCCTGGTTCATCGCGCGGTTGAAATGCGTGTTGGCACGCTGGCGATAACCGATCACGATACCACCGACGCCATTCCGGCAGCGCGCGCCGAGATTGCCCGCAGCGGGCTGGCGCTGAATCTGGTGCCCGGCGTCGAGATCTCGACCGTCTGGGAAAACCATGAGATTCATATCGTTGGCCTGAACATTGATATAGAACATCCGGCACTTCTTGCCTTTTTGCAAGAACAAAAAACGCGCCGCAACCAGCGCGCGGAGATGATCGGCGAGCGTCTGGAGAAGGCGCATATTCCGGGCGCGCTGGAAGGTGCGCAAAAGCTGGCGAACGGCGGGGCGGTCACCCGCGGTCATTTCGCCCGCTTTCTGGTTGAAGCGGGCAAAGCGACGACCATGGCGGATGTCTTTAAAAAGTATCTGGCGCGCGGGAAAACCGGATACGTTCCGCCACAGTGGTGTACAATAAAACAAGCTATTGATGTCATTCATCATTCTGGCGGTAAGGCCGTGCTGGCCCATCCGGGACGGTATAATCTTTCTGCTAAATGGCTGAAACGGCTGCTGGCGCACTTTGCCGAATGCGGTGGCGAGGCGATGGAAGTCGCCCAGTGTCAGCAGGCGCCCAACGAGCGCGCGCAGCTCGCGACTTATGCCCGCCAGTTTGGCCTGCTAGGGTCACAGGGCTCTGATTTCCACCAGCCCTGCGCGTGGATCGAGCTGGGACGCAAGCTCTGGCTACCCGCTGGCGTTGAGCCGGTCTGGCAGCTCTGGGAGCAGCCGCAGCAAATTGAAGAGAGGGAAGTATGAGTCAGTTTTTCTATATCCATCCGGACAACCCGCAGCCACGTCTGATTAACCAGGCCGTGGAGATCGTCCGCAAAGGCGGCGTGATAGTCTACCCGACCGATTCCGGCTACGCGCTGGGCTGTAAAATTGAAGATAAAGGAGCGATGGAACGCATTTGCCGTATTCGTCAGCTGCCGGACGGCCATAACTTTACCCTGATGTGCCGCGATCTCTCTGAGCTGTCGACCTATGCGTATGTCGACAACGTGGCGTTTCGCCTGATTAAGAACAATACGCCGGGCAACTACACGTTCATCCTGAAAGGGACGAAGGAGGTGCCGCGTCGCCTGCTGCAGGAAAAGCGTAAGACTATCGGCATGCGCGTGCCGTCGAACCCGATTGCCCAGGCGCTGCTGGAAACCCTCGGCGAGCCGATGCTCTCCACCTCGCTGATGCTGCCGGGCAGCGAGTTTACCGAGTCCGATCCGGAGGAGATAAAAGATCGTCTGGAGAAGGTGGTGGAGCTGATTATTCACGGCGGTTATCTCGGCCAGCAGCCGACCACCGTGGTGGATCTCACCGAAGATGCGCCAGAAGTCATTCGTGAAGGCGTGGGCGATGTTAAGCCTTTCTTGTAAGGGTGTAAGCAGATATACTACGCGGCCATCAAAGCAGGGCGTTGCCCTGTTTTTGACCTGATTCGACGCCTGTGAAGGCGACACCTGAGGAAGCTCAATGAGCGAGAAGTTACAGAAAGTGCTGGCGCGCGCCGGCCACGGTTCGCGCCGTGAAATCGAAGCCATTATTGAAGCGGGCCGCGTGAGTGTGGACGGTAAAATCGCCACGCTGGGTGACCGCGTAGAAATCGTACCGGGGCTCAAGATCCGCATTGACGGTCATCTTATCTCCGTGAAAGAGTCCGCGGAACAGATCTGCCGCGTGCTGGCGTATTACAAGCCGGAAGGCGAGCTGTGTACGCGCAACGACCCGGAAGGTCGTCCAACGGTGTTTGACCGTCTGCCAAAACTGCGCGGCGCCCGCTGGATTGCGGTGGGTCGTCTGGACGTGAACACCTGCGGTCTGCTGCTGTTCACCACCGATGGTGAACTGGCAAACCGTCTGATGCACCCAAGCCGTGAAGTTGAGCGTGAATACGCCGTTCGCGTCTTCGGCCAGGTCGATGAAAATAAACTGCGCGATCTGTCGCGTGGCGTACAGCTGGAAGACGGCCCTGCGGCGTTCAAAACCATCAAATTTACCGGTGGTGAAGGGATTAACCAGTGGTACAACGTGACCCTGACCGAAGGCCGTAACCGCGAGGTGCGTCGTCTGTGGGAAGCGGTAGGCGTGCAGGTTAGCCGCCTGATCCGCGTTCGCTACGGCGACATTCTGCTGCCGAAAGGTCTGCCACGCGGTGGTTATACCGAGCTGGATCTTACCCAGACTAACTACCTGCGCGAGCTGGTTGGCCTGACGCCGGAAACCACCTCTAAAGTGGCGGTGGAGAAAGATCGTCGTCGTATGAAGGCGAATCAGATCCGTCGTGCGGTGAAACGCCACAGCCAGGTGAACAGCAATCGTCGCTCTGGCAGCCGGAATAACAACGGTTAATTGAAAAAGCCCGGTGAACTCACCGGGCTTTTTCTTTAGTAATCAATGCCAATTTGTGCTTTGATGCCTGCATCAAACGCATGCTTGACCGGACGCAACTCGCTGACGGTATCTGCCAGCTCCAGAATCTCACGATGACACCCACGACCTGTAACGATAACCGTCTGGTGCGCAGGGCGGTTCTTCAGTGCATCCAGCACCTCCTCCAGCGGCAGGTAGTCGTAGGCGACCATATAGGTGATCTCATCCAGCAGCACCATATTTAACGTCGGGTCAGCCAGCATCCTTTTGGCGTGCTTCCACACGGCAAGGCAGGCTGCGGTATCGGTTTCCCGGTTCTGCGTATCCCACGTAAACCCGGTCGCCATCACCTGAAACTCAACGCCGTGAGGTTCAAGCAAATTACGCTCACCGTTGGGCCATTCCCCTTTGATAAACTGGATGACCCCCACTTTTTGCCCGTGGCCGACGGCGCGCGTAGCAGTGCCAAACGCGGCAGTAGTTTTGCCTTTACCATTACCGGTAAAAACGATGACGATCCCTCGCTCGTCCTGGGCTGCCGCGACGCGCGCGTCAACCTGTTCCTTTAGACGCTGCTGTCGCTGCTGATGACGTTCTTCACTCATTGCGAAATTCCCGGTTTGCGGCCCGGCTGGGCATCAAAGGTCATTCCGGTTTTGCGGCGGCTGTCGTCGCCCATCAGCCAGAGATAGAGCGGCATAATGTCTGCCGGGGTTTTCAGCTTCAGCGGATCTTCCGTCGGGAACGCGCTGGCGCGCATGCTGGTGCGCGTACCCCCCGGATTAATGCAGTTTACGCGCAGATGGCGGCTCTGATACTCATCCGCCAGCACCTGCATCATGCCCTCGGTCGCGAATTTTGAGACAGCATAAGCCCCCCAGTTTGCGCGTCCCTCGCGGCCTACGCTGGAAGAGGTGAAGACCAGAGATCCAGACTCGGATTTGAGTAATAAAGGAAGCAAGGCCTGCGTGAGGAAAAAAGTACCGTTAACGTTAACCTGCATCACCTGCTGCCAGATTTCAGGATCCTGTTCATCCATTGGACGCACTTCACCTAACAAACCGGCGTTGTGCAGTACGCCGTCAAGACGTGGGTAGTGGGTACTGATACGGTGAGCAAGCTCCTGGCAGAGCGCTGGGGTGCATGTCAGCAAATCGAGCGTGTACCAGGGGGCAGGTGTGCCGCCTGCGGCCTCAATTTCCTGAGCGACCCCTTTGAGCTTTTCTTCGTTGCGCCCAATAAGAATTACGCTTGCGCCATATTCAGCGTACGTCAGGGCCGCTTCGCGACCAATACCATCGCTGGCGCCGGTGACAAGAATGATTCGGTTCTGCAGCAGGTTTTTTTGCGGTTGATAATGCACGGTGACTCCTCAGGCGCACGGGGTCTCAATCACGCCTTCATAATGACTTTTCGGCTTTATGCCCGAATTAGCGTGAGAATTCAATCAGTCTACAGGACGCATTGCTGCAAAATTAACAATTTGCAAATATTTAAACCGCAGCGCGGGGATTCCTGAAGACGGCTCGCAGAGGTAATGTCACGGGCGAGACGCAGGGGCAGGGCTGTTGTACACTGCCGTGAAAGATTCGTGGTTAAATCAAGGTGGAACGCGTGGAATTACTTTCTCAATATGGGTTGTTTTTGGCCAAAATCGCGACGGTGGTGATTGCCATTGCCGTGGTTGCCGTTCTGATTGTCAACCTGACGCAGCGCAAGCGTCAGCGTGGGGAGTTACGCATCACCCGCCTGAGCGAGCAGTATAAAGAGATGCAGGAAGAGATGTCCCTCTCGCTGCTCGATAGCCATCAGCAGAAGCTGTGGCTGAAAGCCCAGAAGAAAAAACACAAGCAGGAAGCCAAAGCCGCGAAGGCGAAGGCAAAGCTCGCGACGCCGCAGGGCGACGCAAAACCCCGCGTCTATGTGCTCGATTTTAAAGGCAGCATGGATGCGCATGAAGTCGCTTCGCTGCGCGAAGAGGTGACTGCGGTTCTGGCCGTGGCAACGCCGCAGGATCAGGTGGTGGTGCGTCTTGAGAGCCCGGGCGGGGTGGTACACGGTTACGGGCTGGCCGCCTCACAGCTGCAGCGCCTGCGCGAGAAGCGGATCCCACTTACCGTGGCGGTAGATAAAGTCGCGGCGAGCGGCGGTTATATGATGGCCTGCGTGGCGGACAAAATCGTTGCGGCGCCGTTTTCCATCATAGGTTCGATTGGCGTGGTCGCACAGATCCCTAACTTTAACCGCTTCCTGAAAAATAAAGAGATTGATATCGAACTTCACACGGCGGGTCAGTACAAACGCACCCTGACGCTGCTGGGGGAAAACACGGAAGAGGGGCGCCAAAAATTCCGTGAAGATCTGAATGAAACTCACCATCTCTTTAAAGACTTCGTACATCGCATGCGCCCAACGCTGGATATTGAACAGGTGGCGACCGGAGAGCACTGGTACGGCATCCAGGCGCAGGAAAAAGGGCTGGTGGATGAAGTGGGTACCAGTGATGACCTGCTGCTCAACCTGATGGAAGGCCGGGAACTGGTAGGCGTGCGCTTTACACAGCGCAAACGGCTGATGGACCGCTTTACCAACAGTGCGGCGGAAAGCGCGGACCGCCTGCTGCTTCGCTGGCTACAGCGCGGACAAAAACCGCTGCTGTAAACAAAAACGCGAGGCATATGCCTCGCGTTTTGCATTAATCGACCAGGTGATATTTCTCTGAAAGCGTATGCGCCAGGTATTTAAACATATTAAACACGGCAGTGCTTTTCGGGGTCGGTAACCCCTGCTCGTCAAGGAAGTATTCGCCGCTGAAAACCAGCACGCCATTACGTTGCTCAACGCCGGTGGCTTCAATGCCTGCCAGCGTATCTTCATGGTCACGAATAAGCTTGTTTGCTTCGATAAGCAGAGAGGCTCGGTCAATGGGTTGGGTCGTATTCTGCATAATCCACTCCTTAAACAGTGACAATAGTCTACGCCGGGGGCGCTTTGGGGGCAAATTTTCCCTGTAATGTGAGGGGATAAGATGCAGAGGGCAGGTTGGCGGGATTTGCTTTTGCATGCTAATAAAGTTGCGTAACGAATTTTATCAGGTAGAGTGTGCGCTTTCGTCATTCTGGCAACAGAATTGCTTGACATTCGACCGGGAATTCGTCACGAATTATACGAGATGTGAGAAAAATACCCGAAAACTCAATGACCTGGATGTCGCCATTCTGACATTCGGTAAGACATAGGGGTTGATATCCCCTGACGCAGTCGCAATATCATTGGCTCGTCGTCAGCGGAAGGGAAATCAACGTGCGGCGTATTCCTGGAAGAATTAAATTAGGTAAAGGTGAATATGGGTAAAGCTCTCGTCATCGTTGAGTCCCCGGCAAAAGCCAAAACGATCAATAAGTATCTGGGTAATGACTACGTGGTTAAGTCCAGCGTTGGTCACATCCGCGATTTGCCGACCAGTGGCTCAGCCAGCAAAAAGAGCGCAGACTCTACCTCCACCAAAGGGGCTAAAAAGCCTAAAAAGGATGAACGTAGCGCGCTTGTCAACCGCATGGGTGTTAACCCATGGCACAACTGGGATGCACAATATGAAGTGCTGCCCGGGAAAGAAAAAGTCGTTAACGAGCTGAAGCAGCTGGCTGAAAAAGCAGACCACATCTATCTCGCAACCGACCTTGACCGCGAAGGGGAAGCCATTGCGTGGCACCTGCGGGAAGTGATCGGCGGGGATGACAAACGCTACAGCCGCGTAGTGTTTAACGAAATTACAAAGAATGCGATTCGTCAGGCGTTTGAGAAGCCGGGCGAGCTGAATATCGACCGTGTGAACGCCCAGCAGGCGCGTCGCTTTATGGACCGCGTTGTGGGCTACATGGTTTCTCCACTGCTGTGGAAAAAGATTGCCCGCGGCCTGTCTGCAGGACGCGTGCAGTCTGTAGCCGTGCGTCTTGTCGTTGAGCGTGAACGCGAAATTAAAGCCTTCGTGCCGGAAGAGTTCTGGGAAGTTGACGCCAATGTCACCACCCCGGGCGGTGATGCGCTGCCGCTGCAGGTAAGCCATCACAACGATAAGCCTTTCCGTCCTGAAAACCGCGATCAGACCATGGCCGCCGTGGCGCTGCTGGAAAAAGCGCGCTATCAGGTACTGGAACGCGAAGATAAACCGACCAGCAGCAAGCCTGGCGCGCCGTTTATCACGTCCACACTGCAACAGGCGGCGAGCACTCGTCTGGGTTACGGCGTGAAGAAAACCATGATGATGGCCCAGCGCTTGTATGAAGCGGGTTACATCACCTACATGCGTACTGACTCAACGAACCTGAGCCAGGACGCGGTGAACATGGTGCGCGGCTACATCAGCGACAACTTCGGTAAAAAATACCTGCCGGAAAGCGCCAACCAGTTCGCCAGCAAAGAGAATTCTCAGGAAGCGCACGAAGCAATTCGTCCCTCTGATGTCTCTGTTTTAGCCGAGTCGCTGAAGGATATGGAAGCCGACGCCCAGAAGCTGTATCAGCTGATCTGGCGTCAGTTTGTCGCGTGTCAGATGACGCCAGCGAAATATGATTCCACTACGCTGACCGTCGGTGCGGGCGATTTCCGTTTGAAAGCGCGCGGTCGTATCCTGCGCTTCGACGGCTGGACGAAAGTGATGCCTGCACTGCGTAAAGGTGATGAAGACCGTACGCTGCCTGCGGTAAACAAAGGCGACGAGTTGTCGCTTGTCGACCTGGTTCCGGCCCAGCACTTCACCAAGCCGCCTGCGCGCTTTAGTGAAGCGTCGTTGGTTAAAGAGCTGGAAAAACGCGGGATTGGCCGTCCGTCAACCTACGCGTCAATCATCTCGACCATTCAGGACCGCGGTTACGTTCGCGTAGAGAACCGCCGTTTCTATGCCGAAAAAATGGGTGAGATTGTCACTGACCGTCTGGAAGCTAACTTCCGCGAATTGATGAACTACGACTTCACCGCGCAGATGGAAGACAGCCTCGACGAAGTGGCCAGTCACAAGGCGGAGTGGAAGAAGGTTCTCGATAGCTTCTTTAGCGACTTTACCAACCAGCTTGAGAAAGCGGAGAAAGATCCTGAAGAGGGCGGCATGCTGCCTAACCAGATGGTTCTGACCAGCATCGACTGCCCGACCTGCGGCCGCAAGATGGGGATCCGTACTGCGACAACGGGCGTGTTCCTTGGCTGTTCAGGCTATGCGCTGCCACCAAAAGAGCGCTGCAAAACAACCATCAACCTGGTGCCGGAGAACGAAGTTCTCAACGTGCTGGAAGGTGATGATGCGGAAACCAACGCCCTGCGCGCGAAACGCCGCTGCAAAAAATGCGGCACGGCGATGGACAGCTATCTGATCGATCCTAAACGTAAGCTGCACGTGTGTGGTAACAACCCAACGTGCGACGGGTATGAGATCGAAGAGGGTGAGTTCCGCATTAAAGGCTATGACGGCCCGATTGTGGAGTGCGAGAAGTGTGGCTCTGAGATGCACCTGAAAATGGGGCGTTTCGGTAAGTACATGGCCTGCACCAACGACGAGTGTAAGAACACGCGCAAAATTCTGCGCAATGGTGAGGTTGCTCCGCCGAAGGAAGATCCGGTTCCGCTGCCAGAATTGCCGTGTGAAAAATCCGACGCGTACTTCGTGCTGCGTGATGGTGCCGCAGGTGTCTTCCTGGCCGCCAACACCTTCCCGAAATCGCGTGAAACGCGCGCCCCGCTGGTGGAAGAGCTGCATCGCTTCCGCGATCGTCTGCCTGAGAAGCTGCGTTATCTGGCCGATGCGCCACAGCAGGATCCTGAAGGCAATAAGACGGTGGTCCGTTTTAGCCGTAAAACGAAGCAGCAGTACGTTGCGGCAGAGAAAGAGGGTAAAGCGACCGGATGGTCCGCCTTCTTTGTCGATGGCAAATGGGTTGAAGGCAAGAAATAATCTTTCTTAACCGTAGCTTACCCGTGAAAGGGCCGGACTTCCGGCCCTTTTTTATTACCTTATTATTATTTTTTGTTCCGTACTATACAGTCAGGCTATAAGTGATATAGTGGTTATAGTTAACCCTTTTTTTATTATCAAATCGTCTTAAGCGATTGACCGCGTGCGCTAAATCGGATGGTCTGGCATGAAATTACAACAGCTTCGTTATATCGTTGAGGTGGTGAATCACAACCTTAATGTCTCTTCCACCGCCGAGGGGCTATATACCTCGCAACCGGGCATCAGCAAGCAGGTTCGCATGCTGGAGGATGAATTAGGTATTCAGATTTTCGCCCGCAGTGGTAAGCACCTTACCCAGGTGACGCCAGCGGGGCAGGAAATCATCCGTATTGCGCGGGAAGTCCTTTCCAAAGTCGATGCGATTAAGTCTGTGGCGGGGGAACATACCTGGCCGGATAAAGGCTCTCTGTATATTGCCACGACGCACACCCAGGCGCGCTATGCGCTACCGGGCGTTATCAAGGGCTTTATCGAGCGTTATCCGCGCGTCTCCCTGCATATGCACCAGGGATCGCCGACGCAAATTGCGGAGGCGGTGTCGAAGGGCAATGCAGATTTTGCCATTGCAACGGAAGCGCTCCATCTCTATGACGATCTGGTCATGCTGCCGTGCTATCACTGGAACCGCTCCATTGTGGTGACCCCTGATCATCCGCTGGCGGGCAAAGGGTCGGTGTCAATCGAAGAGCTGGCGCAATATCCTCTGGTCACTTACACGTTTGGCTTCACCGGACGATCTGAGCTTGATACCGCCTTCAACCGGGCCGGGTTAACGCCGCGGATAGTCTTTACCGCCACCGACGCCGACGTTATAAAGACCTATGTACGGCTTGGCCTGGGGGTAGGGGTGATCGCCAGCATGGCGGTCGACCCGGTGTCAGACCCTGACCTGGTGCGTCTTGATGCGCATGATATTTTCAGTCACAGCACGACAAAAATTGGCTTCCGCCGCAGTACCTTCCTGCGAAGCTATATGTATGATTTTATTCAGCGCTTTGCACCGCATTTAACGCGTGACGTGGTGGATACCGCCGTGGCATTACGATCAAATGAAGATATCGAAGAGATGTTTAAAGATATCAAACTCCCCGAAAAATAATCACACCCGGTATCTTTCCCTGAGGGAAAGATACCGAAATATCGGCTTAAAGCTAAATTAGAATTATCATCATCTGCACTTCCCCTGCCATATATTGTCATTATCCTTTTAATTTGTGTGGCTTTAATGTCGTGAATTGGCGACAAAAATAGAAACTAATTAACGGCTACGCAAATTTTTCTTTTCAAATATTTATTTCTGGTCAAAAGATTGAATATTTCATGCCTCTTGATGCGTAAATTCACTGGCTTTTCGGCTAAAGTTTCTTTAGGATTTATCTCAACAGATGATTAATTGTACCAATTGTTTGGTCCTAAATGATAAGCGATATCGATTGTATGAGGTTAGCAATGCCTTCAGGAAGTGAAGAACCGCAAAGGGATCCTGCGCTCAAGCGTAAAGCCTGGCTGGCGGTCTTTCTCGTTTCCGCCCTGTTCTGGGTGATGGTTGCTCTCCTGGCCTGGAAATATTGGGGTTGAATATGGCAGTGACGGTACGTACAGAAACGGCAAAGCGGATGTGTCAGCATCATGACACTGTTCACAAGGGACGCAAAGCGCCTGCAACAGCAGTGCCAGCATCCTGGAAACTGACGCCGCAGCAGCAGGCTTTTATTGATGTGTTCGCGGAAGACGAACCCAAAAAACAATAATTTAGTTTATTGCGTAATGATGCAGTTAGTCTGAATAATGACTATGCGCCTTTGTACTCTTTAATAAATACACATCAGCAATATAGCACGAGGACCTGCCTCGGAATGTTTAATAAATAATGCCTGGTGTCCCTATGATGAATAACATGATGTCTCAAAAATACTGGTCATGGATCGGCGTTTTTACCCTGTCGATTCTGTTCTGGAGTCAGCTCATCTGGCTGGCCGTCCACTAAATCATAAAACCTCGCTGCGGCGGGGTTTTTTGTTTTACCCTCCTCTGGACCATTCCTAAATTTATCAATTTGGGTTGTTATCAAAACGTTACGACATCTTTGTGTTATCTTTAATTACGGCCCTGATGATTGTCAGGACATCTCTGTAATTAAGGAGGAGCTTATGTCGTTAACCCTACGCGAAGCCAGTAAGGACACGTTACAGGCAGAAAATAAAACCTGGCACTACTATAGCCTGCCGCTGGCTGCCAGAACGCTTGGGGACATTTCGCGTTTACCCAAGTCCTTGAAAGTTTTGCTGGAAAATCTATTGCGCTGGCAGGACGGTGACTCCGTTACCCTCGACGATATTCAGGCGCTGGCAGGGTGGCTTAAGAATGCCCATGCCGACAGAGAAATTGCCTACCGCCCGGCAAGGGTCCTGATGCAGGACTTCACCGGCGTTCCTGCGGTGGTGGATCTCGCCGCCATGCGTGAGGCGGTTAAACGCCTCGGCGGCAATACGGCTAAAGTGAACCCGCTTTCACCCGTCGACCTCGTGATTGACCACTCCGTAACCGTTGACCACTTCGGTGATGACGATGCCTTTGGCGAGAACGTGCGTCTTGAGATGGAGCGAAATCACGAGCGTTACGTCTTCCTGAAGTGGGGTCAGCAGGCGTTCAGCCGCTTTAGCGTGGTTCCACCCGGCACTGGTATTTGTCACCAGGTTAACCTTGAATATCTCGGTAAAGCCGTCTGGAGTGAATTGCAGGACAAAGAGTGGGTGGCTTATCCGGACACGCTGGTGGGTACAGATTCCCACACCACCATGATTAACGGCCTCGGCGTGCTGGGCTGGGGTGTCGGCGGTATCGAAGCGGAAGCCGCCATGCTCGGTCAGCCGGTCTCCATGCTTATCCCTGATGTTGTGGGCTTTAAGCTCACCGGGAAGCTGTCTGAAGGCATTACCGCCACCGATCTGGTGCTCACCGTTACCCAGATGCTGCGTAAGCATGGTGTGGTGGGAAAATTTGTTGAATTTTACGGTGACGGGCTGGATTCGCTGCCGCTGGCTGACCGCGCGACCATCGCCAACATGGCGCCAGAATATGGCGCAACCTGCGGATTTTTCCCCATTGATGACGTCACGCTGGAGTACATGCGCCTGAGCGGACGCAGCGAAGAGCAGGTGGCGCTGGTGGAGGCGTACACCAAAGCGCAGGGCATGTGGCGCAATCCGGGGGATGAGCCGGTATTTACCAGCACGCTTGCGCTTGACATGGGAAGCGTTGAGGCGAGCCTCGCCGGTCCGAAACGTCCGCAGGATCGCGTAGCGTTAAGCGACGTGCCAAAAGCGTTTGCCGCAAGCAACGAGCTGGAAGTTAACGTGGCGAAGAAGGACCATCGCCCAATCGACTATGTTCTGAACGGACATCAGTATCAGCTCCCGGACGGCGCGGTTGTCATAGCCGCCATTACCTCCTGCACCAACACCTCAAACCCTAGCGTATTAATGGCGGCCGGCCTGCTGGCTAAAAAAGCGGTTGAGCGGGGACTGAAACCACAGCCCTGGGTAAAAGCCTCCCTGGCACCGGGCTCCAAAGTGGTCTCGGATTACCTGGCGCAGGCCAGGCTAACGCCATATCTTGACGAGCTGGGCTTTAACCTCGTGGGCTATGGCTGTACCACCTGCATCGGTAACTCCGGCCCGCTACCTGAACCTATTGAAACGGCGATCAAGCAGGGCGATCTGACGGTTGGCGCAGTCCTTTCCGGTAACCGTAACTTTGAAGGACGTATTCATCCGCTGGTGAAAACCAACTGGCTCGCTTCGCCGCCGCTGGTGGTGGCCTACGCGCTCGCCGGGAACATGAATATCAACCTGGCTACCGATCCTATTGGTCACGACCGCAAGAATGAGCCGGTCTATCTGAAAGATATCTGGCCGTCCTCACGTGAAATTGCGATGGCCGTTGAAAAGGTCTCCACCGAGATGTTCCGCAAAGAGTATGCGGAAGTATTTGAAGGCACGCCGGAGTGGAAAGCCATCAACGTTGTGGGCTCGGACACCTATGACTGGCAGGACGATTCCACCTATATCCGCCTGTCGCCGTTCTTTGATGAAATGCTGGCCGAGCCTGCACCGCTTCAGGATATTCACGGGGCGCGCATACTGGCGATGCTGGGGGATTCCGTCACCACTGACCATATCTCTCCGGCGGGGAGCATCAAAGCCGACAGCCCGGCGGGCCGTTATCTGCAAAGCCGGGGCGTGGAGCGCCGCGATTTTAACTCCTACGGATCGCGCCGCGGTAACCATGAAGTAATGATGCGCGGGACGTTTGCCAACATCCGCATTCGTAACGAAATGGTTCCGGGCGTGGAAGGGGGGATGACGCGCCATCTTCCGGGGACGGAAGTCGTGTCGATTTATGACGCAGCCGTCAAATATCAGCAGGAAGGTACGCCGCTGGCGGTGATCGCCGGGAAAGAGTACGGTTCCGGCTCCAGTCGTGACTGGGCGGCGAAAGGTCCGCGACTGCTTGGCGTTCGCGTGGTCATCGCCGAGTCGTTTGAACGTATTCACCGCTCGAACCTGATTGGCATGGGGATCCTGCCGCTTGAGTTCCCGCAGGGCGTCACGCGCAAAACGCTGGGCCTGACGGGGGAAGAGCAGATTGATATTAGCGGCCTGCAAAACCTGCAGCCGGGCAAAACGGTGCCGGTGAAGCTTACGCGAGCAGACGGGAAAAGCGAGGTACTGGAATGCCGGTGTCGTATTGATACGGCAACCGAACTGACCTACTACCAGAACGACGGCATTTTACATTATGTGATTCGTAAAATGCTGGATTGATAAAAAAAGCCCGGCATCTGTGCCGGGCTTTTTACTTTCACTCTTTCAGAAGATGGCCCATTTTAGCCGCCTTGGTATCAAGATAGTGGGCATTTTTCGGGTTGCGGCCGACAATCAGCGGTACGCGCTCGACGATGTTGATCCCGGCTTCGGTGAGGATTTCCACCTTTTTGGGATTATTGGTCAGCAGGCGAACCTCGTCCACGCCCAGCAGCTTGAACATATCGGCGCAGAGGGTGAAATCACGTTCATCGGCGGCAAAACCGAGCTGGTGGTTGGCTTCCACCGTATCGTAGCCCTGGTCCTGCAGCGCGTAAGCGCGGATTTTATTCAGCAGACCAATGTTACGACCTTCCTGACGGTGATAGAGCAGCACGCCGCGGCCTTCTTCGGCAATATGGGTAAGGGCAGCTTCGAGCTGGAAACCGCAATCACAGCGCAGGCTGAACAACGCGTCGCCGGTCAGACACTCCGAATGGACGCGGGACAGCACCGGCGTCTGCCCTGAAATGTCGCCGTAGACCAGCGCGACATGATCCTGTCCGGTTGCCAGTTCTTCAAACCCCACCATCAGGAAATCGCCCCATGGGGTTGGCAGTTTGGCTTCTGCCACACGTTTAAGCTGCATGTGATTCTCCAGAGTAGGCTGACACGTTTCGTGCCTTGCGCCTGTTTTGCTTTCTGTATTTGTCCATTTTGCCACAAGCTCAGCACGTTCGCCTAATGGGCGCCATGCTATATGAACGTTAAACGCACGATCCGACATATCCACCCATCGAATGAATTTCAGTTATGATTGTGAGGCTTAGCGAAAAAGGAGAAGACATGCTTTCAATCGCCAGACGTACGGCAGCAGGCGCGGCCATTTTACTGATTATGCCTTTGGCCGTGTGGGTCTCCGGCTGGGTGTGGCAGCCGGGGCAGAATGCCACGTGGCTGAAAACGTTATACTGGGTAACGGAGACGGTCACGCAGCCGTGGGGAATTATTACCCACGTTATCCTCTGCGGCTGGTTCTTGTGGTGCCTGCGCTTTCGACTGCGCGCGGCGTTGATGCTCTTTGCTATCCTCGGTGGCGCGATCGTTATTGGACAGGGCGTGAAGTCCTGGGTGAAGGATCACGTTCAGGAGCCAAGACCTTTTGTCGTCTGGCTGGAAAAAGCGCACCATGTTCCGGTGGATGAGTTCTACAATTTAAAGCGTAAAGATCGCGGCGCGCTGGTGAAAGAACAGCTTTCAGAACAGGAAGATATTCCAAAGTTCCTGCGTAAGCACTGGCAAAAAGAGACGGGATTCGCGTTTCCTTCCGGCCATACGATGTTTGCAGCCAGTTGGGCGTTGCTGGGCGTTGGGCTGCTTTGGCCTCGACGTCGCACCATGACCATCGCGATTTTACTGGTTTGGGCGACAGGGGTGATGGGCAGCCGCTTGCTGCTGGGAATGCACTGGCCGCGGGATCTGGTGGTCGCTACGCTGATCTCCTGGATGCTGGTGACGCTGGCAACCTGGCTTGCAGAACGGTTCTGCGGCCCGCTCACGCCACCACCTGAAGAGAAAGAAGAGATCGCCGAAAGGGAGCAAAGCGACGCCTGACGGTTGATATTGTGCATTTTGCCCATAAATCCATGACGTGCGCGTTACTTTTTCCGTTTCGCGCCCGTCGCTAAAATGGTAGTTTATAAGGCTGATTGCGGTAAGTTGAACACACTTTATTCGCTTGAACCACATAACGGGAAGTAATGTGAAATATTTACTCATTTTCTTACTGGTATTGGCGATTTTTGTCATTTCAGTCACATTGGGTGCACAAAACGATCAACAGGTGACGTTTAACTATCTGCTGGCGCAGGGTGAGTATCGGGTCTCCAGCCTGCTGGCGGTCTTATTTGCTGCAGGCTTTGCCATCGGCTGGCTGGTTTGCGGTCTTTTCTGGTTGAAAGTTCGTGTTTCTCTTGCGCGCGCTGAACGTAAAATTAAACGACTTGAACAGCACATTGCGCCTGCGTCCGACTTGCCGGAAAGTTCAGGTGTGCCGGTCGTGAAGGAATAATCGACTATGCTGGAGTTGTTGTTTCTGCTTTTGCCTGTAGCCGCAGCCTATGGCTGGTATATGGGCCGCAGAAGTGCGCAACAAACGAAACAGGATGAGGCTAACCGACTCTCCCGCGACTACGTTGCGGGGGTGAACTTCCTCCTGAGCAATCAGCAGGACAAAGCGGTAGACCTGTTCCTCGATATGCTGAAAGAGGATACGGGGACCGTCGAAGCCCACCTCACTCTCGGTAACCTGTTCCGCTCGCGCGGCGAGGTTGACCGCGCTATCCGTATCCACCAGACCCTGATGGAAAGCGCCTCCCTGACCTACGAACAACGTCTCCTGGCGGTACAACAGCTGGGCCGAGACTATATGGCCGCGGGGCTGTACGATCGCGCTGAAGATATGTTCACACAGCTAGTGGATGAAACGGATTTCCGTATCGGCGCGTTGCAGCAGTTACTGCAGATTTACCAGGCCACCAGCGACTGGCAGAAAGCCATTGATACGGCCGAACGTCTGGTGAAGCTGGGCAAAGACAAGCAGCGCGTTGAAATTGCGCATTTCTACTGCGAGCTTGCCCTTCAGCAGATGGGCAACGACGACATGGACAAAGCCATGGCGTTACTCAAGAAAGGCGCCGCCGCGGACCGCAATAGCGCGCGTATCTCTATCATGATGGGGCGCGTTTTTATGGCCAGCGGCGACTACGCTAAAGCCGTTGAAAGCCTGATGCGGGTGATTGACCAGGACAAAGAGCTGGTCAGCGAAACGCTTGAAATGCTGCAAACCTGCTATCAGCAGCTGGACAAGCAGGAAGAGTGGGTAGCATTTCTGCGTCGTTGCGTGGAAGAGAATACCGGCGCGACCGCTGAGCTGATGCTCTCTGACGTGGTTGAGCAGTATGAGGGGAGCGACACCGCACAGGTTTATATTACCCGTCAGCTGCAACGTCATCCCACGATGCGCGTATTCCACAAGCTGATGGACTACCATCTGAACGATGCGGAAGAAGGGCGCGCGAAAGAGAGTCTGATGGTACTGCGCGACATGGTTGGCGAGCAGGTGCGCAGCAAGCCGCGCTACCGTTGCCAGAAGTGTGGTTTTACCGCCTACACGCTCTACTGGCATTGTCCGTCCTGCCGGGCCTGGTCCACCATCAAGCCAATTCGCGGCCTGGATGGGCAGTAATTTTTTTAAAAGCCTTCATTTTAGTTACAACATACTGATGGCTTTTACTGCTTTCTCAACACCGTGCGGCTTGCTGGCCTGGCAGGGGCATAAATGGATTCTGTCAATTTGCGGCGACGGCAGGTAGAATGCAGGCCGTTTATCTGTTCCGCGCCGCTGCGCGCCCATAGACGAAAAGGGCTGGTCATGACGTCTGTTACTTCCTCCACTTCCCGCGTTATTACGGATTCTCCTGTTGTTGTTGCGCTTGATTACAATAAGCGTGACGCAGCGCTGGCCTTTGTCGACGGTATCGATCCTCGCGATTGTCGTCTGAAAGTTGGTAAAGAGATGTTCACGCTGTTTGGACCGCAAATTGTCCGCGATCTGCAGCAGCGCGGTTTCGATGTCTTCCTCGATCTCAAATTCCATGATATCCCGAACACCACGGCGCACGCGGTTGCCGCCGCTGCGGAACTGGGTGTATGGATGGTCAACGTCCACGCGTCGGGCGGGGCGAGAATGATGACAGCCGCTCGCGAAGCACTCCTGCCGTTCGGCAACGATGCGCCATTACTGATTGCGGTTACCGTGCTGACCAGCATGGACGACAGCGACTTGCGCGACCTTGGCGTGACGTTGTCACCTGCCGGGCACGCCGAGCGTCTCGCGCGTCTGACGCAGAGCTGTGGTCTCGATGGCGTCGTTTGCTCCGCGCAGGAAGCGGTACGCTTTAAGTCAGAGTTGGGCAAAGATTTTAAACTGGTCACGCCAGGCATTCGTCCTGCTGGCAGCGACGTGGGCGATCAGCGACGCATTATGACGCCTGAGCAAGCGCTGGCAGCAGGCGTTGACTACATGGTTATCGGCCGGCCGGTGACGCAGTCTGCTAACCCGGCGGAGACGCTCAAGGCTATCAACGCATCACTGAAAAAGGGGGCGCAATGACTGATTCCAACAGTCGGCTGGTCTACTCGACGGAAAGCGGGCGCATAGACGAACCGAACACGAAAGCAGAACGTCCGAAAGGTGACGGTATTGTTCGTATCCAGCGTCAGACCAGCGGGCGAAAAGGAAAGGGGGTCTGCCTGATCTCCGGGATTGATCTGGATGATGCGGAGCTGAACAAGCTGGCAGCAGAGTTGAAGAAAAAATGTGGCTGCGGCGGCGCCGTGAAGGACGGCATTATCGAAATTCAGGGTGATAAACGCGATTTAATTAAATCGCTCCTTGAAGCCAAAGGCATGAAAGTAAAACTGGCAGGCGGCTAAAATAAATAAGCCACGGCAAATGCCGTGGCTCGTGTTATATACGTGCGTTAGTCAGACCTGAAATGCGATGCTAAATCGCCTTAGCGGGAAGGCTGATAGAATAATTATTTGCCAACCTGGTGACCGATAATACCACCGACAGCAGCGCCGCCTAATGTACCCAGCGTACTACCATCCGTTAATACTGCACCACCGAGCGCACCAGCACCGGCGCCAATTGCGGTGTTACGGTCACGTTTAGACCAGTTAGAGCACGCGCTCAGGGACATTGCTACAGTGATTGCCAGAACAGCGGCGGCTAATTTTTTGCTGGTTAAGGTCATAATACTTTCTCCTGAATTATCGATTCACGGAAAGATGTACACATTGAGTATAGTCAAAATGAATACTCAATTCTTTTTTCCGTGAAAGCTGGTCGCGCAGGCGTTACGTAATCACGCAGGTGATAGTCACTTCCTGTTATATCGCTAACATTAATTTTACGACTTTACGGCAGGTTAAACAGGTAAAAACTCTTAAAGGATGGATAGGAATCCTCTCAGACGAAGGGGGCATATGCGCCCGGAATACGGGCGCAAATGGACTCAGGCGGGCGTTTTAATAATATCGACAATGAGACCGTCATCTTCCAGTGTATTACGATGTTCGTCGCTTAACCTTTCGTCGGTAATTACGCGGCTAAAGCGTGAGGCTGGACCCATGGTGTAAGGATGGACGGCGCCAAATTTAGAGCTGTCGGTCAGCACAATGGCTTCACACTCTTTTTCCAGAACGGCATTCACAACGTCAGATCGCATCATATCCCGGCCGGTGAAGCCTGTCTCCGGCTGCCAGCCGTCAATACCGATAAACGCCTTACTGAAATGAACCTGCTGGACATACTGCCGGGTTAGCGGGCCTACCATGCTCTCACTTTTTTTCTGGTAAATGCCGCCCAGCAAAATCACCTCACAGCGCGTCTCTTTGAGCAAATGGGCGATATAGCTACTGACGGTGATGATGGTAACGTCTTTTTGTTCGGCGAGCGTACGTGCCAGAAGAGCGTTGCTGCTGCCGTTTTCAATAAAGACCGTCTCGCCAGGGTTTACCAGCGATGCAGCAAATTCTGCCAGTTCTCGTTTAAGCGCGTAGTTATTCATCATGCGCGTCTCAACGTCGTCGCTGTCCAGCGGCACGGCATAGCCATGCGCACGGCGCAGGTAGCTCTGTTTTTCCAGCAGATTAAGATCCTGACGGATGGTCACTTCTGAAACGCCGGTGGTTTTAGCCAGCTCAACGACGCTTACGCGCCCCTGATCGATGACCATCTGCAAAATGAGTTGTTGTCGGGAATTCATAGCATCCAATTAATAAAGCGAAACGAGGTCTGAGACAGTGGGATTAGACTTCCCACGGCGCTTTAGGCTGTCGGTTTTCGGGGGCATTGTCAGCGCCATCCTGAGCGAGAAGTTCAGACTTCAGGATCTCGAGATTACGGATTGCAGAGTGATAATCACCCGCCACCAGGATATCCAGCACGGTATCAATACGTTGTGCTACAGCTTGTGGATCAATAGTAGACATCATCTCTCCCCAGGAGCGAAAAGTTAATAATTTCAATGATGCAGAAAATAGGTTCAAAAGAGAAGGGAAAAAACGCCATAACGAAATTACCTATACGAAAGTGAACCTCTGTATGACGTTAACGTTGTTGTCGCGCTTGATATCGTTTTAGCCAGCGCTCGAATGCGGCAGCGGGCATCGGCTTAGCGAAAAGAAAACCCTGCCGTTCGTTGACGCCATTCTTGGTCAGAAAGGCATCTTCTTTTGCGTTCTCTACCCCTTCGGCAATTACCTGCAGGTTTAACGCCTGCGCCACTGCGACAATGGCGCGTACCAGAGACTGGGAGACAGAGTGCTTATGAATATCTCTGACAAAAGCCTGATCGAGTTTAATGGCATCAATAGGAAAACGCGCCAGCTGGGAAAGGGAGGAGTAGCCGGTACCGAAATCGTCCAGATGAATTTGTGCCCCGAGCCGACTGAATTGCTGGATCACCGAGAGCGCCAGCTCTTCGTTTTCGATAAGACAGCTTTCGGTTAACTCAACGTCGATAGGGCAGTACTCAAAATGCAGATCCTTAAGCGCCTGCTTTAGCTCGCTGAAAATCGTCTGGTCGGCCAACTGACGTGCAGAGACGTTCACGGCCACGCGCAGGTTAATTCCCTTGTCACGCCATTTTGCCACCTGGCGAACCACATCAAGCATCACCCAGCGACCCAGCGGCACAATCAAACCGGACTCCTCGGCATAAGAGATAAATTCCAGAGGGGGGATCAGCCCGCGCTCGGGCGACTGCCAGCGGACCAGCGCTTCAAGGCTTCTGACTTCGCCGCGCCAGGTCATTTTCGGCTGGTAGTGGATCAGGAGCTGATCGTTATCCAGCGCTTTACGCAGGTTGGTGTCCAGCCACAGGTACTCAAACACGCGCTGGTTCATCTCGGGTGAGAAGACGCAGAATTTGCCACGGCCATTCTCCTTGGCGGTGTACATGGCGATGTCGGCATTGCGAATCACGCTTTCCCGATCGTTCCCGTGCTGCGGCGCGAGGGCGATCCCCAAGGAGCAACCGGTGTAAACCTCAATGAGACCGATTCTGAACGGCTGGCGCAGGCGGGTCAGAATACGCGACGCCATCGCTTCCAGCGAGCCCTGAGAGGTATTGGTGGCCATAACGATAAACTCATCGCCGCCGAGCCGCGCTAAAACCTGCCCCTCATCCAGACAACTCAGAAGGGCAAGTGCAACCGCCTGCAGGAGCTGATCGCCGAACATATGCCCGTAGGCATCGTTAACCTTTTTGAAGTTATCGAGGTCGAGGTACACCACGCCAACCTGCGTGTCGCCGCGGCTATTGATGGCGCCTGAAATCAGCTCATGGATCGCATTGCGGTTGGGCAGGCCGGTGATGGTATCGGTATTGGCCAGCACGCGCAGGCGCTCCTGTGCCCGTCGTTCTTCGGTAATGTCGGTCCCGGAGCAGATAAGGAAAATTTCATTTTTACCGCTGCCGCTGTGAACGAATTTATTTCTGAACAGAAACAAGCGTTGCCCTTTTCGCGTTTTAATCCAGCGTTCGACTTCGTAGGAGCTGCCGTTGCGAAAGAAACCCGCAATGTTGCGCTTCGAGGCTGCCGCTTCGCTGCGGCTCATGAACAGTTCAAACACGTTTTGACCAATGACTTCATGTTCTTTCAGACCGGTATACTCTTCGCTCAGGCGGTTAAAGCGCTGGATATTGCCGTTTTGATCGAGAATGACAATGACGGAATTCGCTTCAGAAACTACCTGTTCCGCAAAGGAGAGTCCCTGAGCCAGATCGCGTGCCACGGAGGGCGTATCGTTCCAGGCGGAAGCCGTTCCGGCCCACTCGTTTCGGGTGATTTTGCGTCCGACAAGATGGACGGGAACTTGCTCGCCGTAAAGAGAGAGGTTCAGGGAAATGCTGGTGGTCATTACCGTTAGCTGACGGATCTGTGCGGCCTGTTCATCATCCAGTACGATCTCCTGAGTCACGTCAGCATTTTCGCTGGCGGCAAGGTGCAGAGCGTTGCTGTCAGCCGACAATCGCCACCACGGGCTGTGAGTACCCATGTAACGAAACAGCAAATTTTGCTCAAGTTCGTCGATCATGATTTCTCCCGCCGCGACGCATTAGCGAACAAATTATTCATTAGTCGTCGACTTTTCCGTTGAAAATAGCGGCAAAGCCGCAGTGAAGGTATTGTTTTTCGCAGCTTTTTTATAATAAAACGCATCAGACAGATAAAAATGCTGAGCGTATGAAATCCACGTGCCCGAACAGGGCAGCACTCTTTAACTGTAGATAATTATGGCTATTTTGGGCGGGCTGGGGCGGAAAAAGTAAGAAAAATGATGCTTTTGCGAGGGGAAAGACAGGGAGAAAATTGTCGGCCTTTCTGAACGGAAATGACCGACAATTGAGCAGGTTATCAGGCGACAGGGCGCGCAATAATACTGCGGGTTTCCATGCGAACTTCAGCGATAGTTACATCAATCACGTCAGTGACTTTGTAAACCGTCTCGCCTTTAATTTGCACGGTGCCGCTTTCCTGACTGCAGACCAGTTCGTCTCGAACGGCGTGCAGGAACGGGGCAGGGATAAAGGCGACCGCACCGTTATCCACCAGACGTACGCGCATTCCCCCGCGGCTGATATCAATAATTTCTGCCGCGAAGCGGGTATCGGTACCGGCTTTATCCTGCAGGAAGCGCGCGTATAGCCAGTCTCCAACGTCACGTTCCGCCATGCGGTTCAGACGGCGACGCTCGGCCATCTGTAGGGTCGTGTCGTCCTGAGGACGGGCAATGGTTTCGCCCTTAATAATCGCTTTCAGCAGGCGGTGGTTAACCATATCGCCATACTTACGGATCGGGGAGGTCCAGGTGGCGTAGGCTTCCAGACCGAGGCCAAAGTGCGGGCCTGGCTCGGTGCTGATTTCCGCGAAGGACTGGAAGCGGCGAATACGGCTATCCAGGAAACCGGACGGCTGAGCGTCCAGCTCGCGGCGAAGCTTGCAGAAGCCCGGCAGTGTCAGCACTTCTTCCGGATCAACATGCACATCGTGATTCTTCAGCAGGGCCGCGAGCGCTTCGGTATTGGCCGGATCGAATCCGGTATGAACGTTGTAAATACCGAAGCCCAGCCTGTCGCGCAGCACGCGCGCGGCACAGATGTTGGCGGAAATCATCGCTTCTTCGACGATGCGGTTAGCAATGCGCCGCGGCTCAGCCACGATATCCAGCACTTCGCCTTTTTCACCGAGAACAAAACGATAATCCGGACGATCCTTGAAGACCAGGGCGTGAGTCTTACGCCACTCGCCGCGGTTCAGGCAGATGCGGTGCAGCAGACGAATCTGTGCTGCGATAGCATCGGATTCAGGTTTCCAGCTGCCGGTGTTTTCCAGCCAGTCGGAGACATTGTCATAGGCCAGCTTGGCTTTGGATTCGATGGTGGCGGCAAAGAATTCGATATCGTCTTCAATCGTGCCATCTGCGGCAATGGTCATGCGGCAGGCGAGAACCGGGCGCACCTCATTTGGGCGCAGCGAGCAGAGGTCGTCAGACAGTTCGCGCGGCAGCATCGGGATGTTAAAGCCCGGCAGGTAGTTGGTGAACGCGCGGATTTTCGCCGTTTCGTCCAGCTTGCTGCCTTCCACAATCCAGGCGGTTGGATCGGCAATGGCGACGGTCAAATGCAGTTTGCCATCGGCGCTCTCTTCAGCGTAGAGCGCATCGTCCATATCTTCTGTGCTGGCGCTGTCGATGGTGACAAACTCCAGCGCGGTAAGATCGCGGCGCGCCAGGCCTTCGTCCTGCATCTCAGTTGCCACGCCGTTCGGCGCTTCTTTTTCAAGATTATGGCGCGCCAGCGTGACCCACCACGGGACGAAATGGTCGTCGCCAAAGGTGATGAACTGGGTCAGTTCAGCATAGAAACCGCGGTCGCCTTTCAGAGGATGACGGCGCATTTCTGCCACGGCCCAGTCACCTTCTTTAAAATCATGCTCAACGCCGCGGGCGGCGCGGCAGGGAATGGCATCTTTCAGCAGGGGGTGATCCGGCACGACAGAAAGACGATCGTCCTTTCTCTGCACTTTGCCCACAAAGCGGGTCAGGAACGGCTCGATCAGTTCTTCCGGCTCGGCGGATTCACGTTCCTTCTCGGTATGAATGACGGCCATGACGCGATCGCCATGCATCACTTTCTTCATCTGCGGTGGCGGAATGAAGTAGCTTTTCTGCGCGTCAACTTCAAGGAAGCCAAAGCCCTTTTCCGTGGCTTTCACGACCCCTTCTGCACGCGGCGTCTGGGAATGCAGTTGCTGTTTAAGCTGCGCTAGCAGCGGGTTGTCCTGAAACATAATGTTCTATTTTCGTAGCCATTGAGCGGCTGACAGTTTTACGCGATTCTCACTGCTACAGCAAGCGCTCTTTGGGGAAAGAGTGTGGTTATTCCGCTTTGCCGGACGCGACTTTAAGTCGATTGAGCCAGCCCTCCAGCGCGTATTGGCTGAGCAGGTTGATCGCCTGAACGGCAGTAAGTCCTTCTTCCGTGAGCGGGGTAAATTGTGCCGCGCTGAAGCGGTCCGGCGAGCGTGTCAGCAATTCGGCCGCTGCCGAAAGCGCCGGAGGAGGCAGCGAAACCGTTTCCCGGCTGTTTATCAGGATCTCCCCCATCAGATCGAGCAAGGTCGGTTCATGGCACAGGACCGGCGTCAGCGCGTCAAGCGTGGGCTCTGCCTGCCAGCGGGAGAGGGACTCAAGCTGATGCGCACTGGCATAGCGAAGCTCGACCACGGGCAGAAGCGAGATCCACGCGTCGGAGGACGTTGGCAGGGTGTGCGGCTGAATATGATGGCCCGGCAGCCAGCGGACGGGATGGCCGAGCAGCGCCTGAAAGACGGCGATCACGCGCGCCTGAAAACCGATAAAGCCGATTATCTGGTTAATCACCACAACGTCATAGATAGACAGACCTACCTCATCAAGCTGGTTTCGCGCCTTATCATCAATGACGTCAGGCGAACTGGCGAGCTGGCGAGCGTACTGCGTGATTTGCGCCAGCCGTCGGTTACTTTCGCGGGAGGAGTCAGGGCCCGGCAGCGGGGCGAGGAGGGCGGCGTAGTGGTTGCACAGCCGCTGAACGCCGCAGGCCTGCGCCACCGTCAGCGCGGTACTTAACCGATCGTAGGCGCTAAGCGTTCGCAGGCGGTTTACGGGAAGTGAGAGCGGGAATAGCTGGTGACATAAGGATCTGGCAGGAGCGAGCCAGCCGGTACAGGCGGCGACAATCTCATCTGGCAGGGCTAAATCGAGCAAAAAACGATCGTCGACGTTAGCGGCTTCGGGCACCAGGGGCAGCACATCCGGCTGCGCGTGGTTAGACTGGGTTTCGTGATACCAGTGGCCTTTGCCGGAAAAACGGCGTTGTTCCATGGGCGTTCCTTGATCTCAAAATGGCGATCAATATCCTGGCGTAAGGCAGATAAAGGGAAAAATATTGTTAGGTGATAACAAATAGCAGAACGGAATAACGAAGGGGAGTGCGGAGGGGGAAAGCTCTCTTCCCGTGCGGGAAGAGAGCCACAGCTTATTTAATTTCCAGCTCGTTCATTGCAGCGATGTTGAAGCCGCCGTCAACGTGAACCACTTCGCCGGAGATACCTGCGGAAAGGTCAGAGCACAGGAATGCAGCAGAGTTACCCACATCTTCAATGGTAACGGTACGACGAATCGGGGTAACCGCTTCGCAGTGTGCCAGCATTTTACGGAAATCTTTGATGCCGGACGCCGCCAGGGTGCGGATAGGGCCAGCAGAGATGGCGTTAACGCGCACGCCTTCTGGACCCATTGCGTTCGCCATGTAGCGGACGTTGGCTTCCAGAGAGGCTTTCGCCAGGCCCATAACGTTGTAGTTAGGGATAGCACGCTCTGCGCCCAGGTAGGACAGGGTCAGCAGCGCTGCGCCCGGGTTCAGCATTGCGCGGCAAGATTTCGCCATTGCAACGAAGCTGTAGGAGCTGATGTCGTGCGCGATTTTAAAGCCATCACGGGTTACCGCGTTCACGTAGTCGCCGTCCAGCTGGTCGCCAGGAGCGAAGCCGATGGAGTGAACGAAACCGTCGAATTTCGGCCATGCTTTTGCCAGTTCAGCAAACATGCCGTCGATGCTTTCGTCTTGTGCAACGTCACATTCCAGAACAATGCTGGAACCCAGCTGCGCGGCAAACTCTTCAACACGGCCTTTCAGCTTGTCGTTCTGGTAGGTGAACGCCAGCTCAGCGCCTTCGCGATGCATTGCCTGTGCGATGCCGTATGCGATGGACAGTTTGCTGGCAACGCCAGTCACCAGAATGCGCTTACCGGAAAGAAAACCCATAGCTTTAATCCTTATATTCATTGCTTATTTTGCCTTGTAATTCATAGCGTTACAGGCAGTATTTCAAAATCATTCGAAATTAGCTCGAAATTATAGCCCACTCACGGCCCCTTGTGTCACGATATTTCTCGTCGATCTCCGAAGAGGAATGCCCCAAAAGGTGAGGCGCGGGCTGGCGGGGGCTCAAAATTTCAGCATTCGTCCAGTATATCACCCGGCAGCAGCTTCGCCTCATCCAACCAGCAAGGTTCCGCGATCCGTCAGCGGTATTCACACTTTCCTGGCGTTTTCAACGAAACGCGCAACGACAATAAAGAATACCGGGACGAAAAAGATCGCGAGAAGCGTGCCGCTGATCATGCCGCCAAACACCCCGGTGCCGATAGCGTGCTGCGTGCTGTCACTCGCGCCACGCGCCAGCATCAGTGGCACCACGCCTAACGTAAAGGCTAACGATGTCATCAGAATAGGGCGCAGACGCTGGCTTGCGGCCTGTATTGTTGCCGCCAGCAGGGGTTGTCCTTCCCGGTGGAGCTGCCTTGCAAACTCGACAATCAGAATGGCGTTCTTGGCGGAAAGGCCTATCAGGGTGATAAGACCGACCTTAAAGAAAACATCATTCGTCATGCCCGCAACGGAGACGGCAACCACCGCACCGATAAGCCCCAGGGGAACGACCAGCATGACCGCAAAGGGAATTGACCAGCTCTCATACAGGGCGGCGAGCACCATGAACACGACCAGTATCGACAGAACGATCAGACCCGGGAGCTGAGATTCGGATTTTCTCTCCTGCAATGAGCTCCCGGCCCACTCGCCGGCCATCCCCTGCGGTAAATCCCGTGACAACATCTCCATGGCTTTCATTGCAGTGCCGCTGGATTTGCCCGGGGCCGCACTGCCGGTAATGCGGATAGCAGAATATCCCTGATAACGCGTCAACTGCTGCGGCGCAACGTTCCAGGAAAGCGTCGCAAACGTAGATACTGGCACCATCTGCCCTATACGGTTTTTTACCGATAATTTCAGGATCTGCTCAGGCTGCATGCGGTAAGGGGCGTCGGCCTGAATAATGACCTGCTGAACGCGGCCCTTGTTCGTGTAGTCATTAACGTAGTTCGACCCCATGGTGACCGAGAGCGTCTGGTTGATTTCATCAAATGAAACGCCCAGCGCTTCCGCTTTTTCCCGGTCAATTTGAAGGGCCAGGCTTGTTCCTTCCGGCAGACCGTCTATATACACGTCACTCAGTTCAGGACGTTGATTAGCTTTCATAACCAGCGCATCGGCCGCTCTCTTTAACGCCTCGTAGCCCAGTCCCGCCCTGTCCTGCACGTACCAGGTGAAGCCCGAGGAGGTGCCCATATCCGAAATGGCCGGCGGGAGAAGGCTCATCGTGACGGCATCAGAGACGTTAGCCATGCTGGCCTGTATATGGTCGGCTTCATTCTGTGCGGTCGTACCCTGCCGATCTTTCCAGTCCTTCAGCGTGGTGAAGGCCATGGCCGAATTCGGTCCCGAGCCTGAAAACCCAAATCCCAGAATCATAATGTTGCTTTCAATATCCGGCCGGGCCGCAATTTCCTCTTCAAATTTTTTAACCACTCTCAGGGTGCGCTGCATTGTGGCATCGGAAGGCAGCTGAATTGAGGACATAAAATAGCCCTGATCTTCATCCGGAAGAAAGGACGAGGGCAGCGAAGAAAGCCCCAAACATAGCGCAGCACATAGCGCAACGTACAACAGCAGCATCCGCCCGGTACGTCTCAGCACCGCGCCCAGCCCGGATTCGTACCACGTCGTGAGGGTACGAAAGCGGGCGTTAAACCCTGCTGCGAACCTGCCACCAACGTGCTTTGCTGCGCTGTGAGGCTTAAGTAGCGTCGCGCATAGCGCGGGGGTAAGCGTGAGGGCAAGAAATGCCGACAACAGTATGGAGACCGCCATGGAAATACAAAATTGTCGATAAATAATCCCGACGGATCCTTCGGCGAAACCCATGGGAATAAAGACGGCGGTAAGCACCAGCGTGATCCCGATAATTGCCGGCGTGATTTCTTTCATGGCCTCCCGGGTCGCATCGCGCGGAGAGAGTTGTTTTTCTTCCATCAGGCGCTCGACGTTCTCCACGACCACAATAGCGTCATCTACGATAATCCCTATCGCCAGAACCATGCCGAACATGGTCAGAATATTGATGGAGTATCCACTCAATAGCATCACCGTGAAGGTGCCAAGCAGTGCGACGGGGGCAACAATCGCCGGGATAAGCGTACAGCGTATCTTATGCAGAAACAGCAGCATTACGAGGAAGACCAGAACCATCGCTTCCACAAATGTCTGCACCACCTTCATGATGGAGAGCTTCACAAAAGGCGCGGTATCGAAGGGAACCGTAAACGTCATTCCTTCCGGCAACACCTGAGAAAGTTCGTCGATGCGTGCGCGTACGCCTGCAGCCGTGCTCATCGCATTGGCGCCAGGCGATAGCTGGACTGCCGCAGCCGTTGCGGGAACGCCATTTTCGCGGATACCGAAAGCGTAGCTTTGCAGGCCGGACTCAATGCGCGCGACGTCGGACAGCTTCAGCCTTGCGCCGGACGCCTCTGATTTCAGAGTAATATTCCTGAAAGCTTCTACGGAAGTGAGTTGCCCCTTCACGGTGATCGGATACGTTACGCCTTGCCCTTCAGATGCTGGTTCATCTCCCGTTTTGCCGGGCGAAACCAGGGCATTTTGCTGGCCAACGGCGGTAAGCACATCGCTCACCGAAAGTCCGTAGCTATGCAGCTTCATCGGGTCCAGCCAGATGCGCAGCGCTTTTTCGCCACCAAACAGCTGAATTTTCCCTACTCCAGGTACGCGGCGAAGCTCGTCGCTTACATGCCGGGCAAAGTAATCGCTTAAATCGGCTTCCTCAAATTTACCGGTTGCGGACTTGAGCCCCACCATCATCAAAAAACCGGAATTGGCCGCCTCGACGTTGATGCCATTTTGCCTGACCGCCTGTGGCAAACGCGGCTCCACAATTTTAATCTGGTTCTGAAGGTCCATCTGCGCCAGCTTGATGTCCGTGCCGGGCTTAAACGTCACGGTAATAGACGCAGAACCGGTTGTGTCACTGGATGATTCGAAGTAAAGCAAATTATCGACGCCAGATATTTCGCGCTCAAGTAACGACACCACCGACGTATTCATAATATCGGGGCTGGCACCCGGGTAGGTGACAGAAATAATAATCCCAGGCGGTGCCACCGCCGGATACTGCGCAACCGGCAGCCGGGGGATAGACAATACACCCGCCAGGACGATAAAAAGCGCCACGACCCAGGCGAAAATGGGACGTTCAATAAAGAAATGAGGCATTAATTTAACTTCCAGATACGTGACTATTTCAGTGAGTTATTTTGTTCAAGATGGTGTGATGGAGAGTCTACAACTCGCCTGTTTAGCGGACATGGGCGGTTTATGGAGAGAGTGTGGAGCGAAACAACGCGGTTGTTTAAATCATTCTCACGATGAGGTACAACGGTGAACCGCCAAAAAAGAGAATTAAATAACACTCATAGTAAAACACCAAATCGTTGAAATCTGGCGTAACGTTCAGCAGCACAGTGAACGTAATAATGAGATAAACAAAAATCACCATTAGCCAGAAGGCGATGAGAAGTAATTCAGTGAACGCGCCTGCTTTGTTTTGTATTACCAGAGAGACAACCGACAAGGCAATGCAGCCATAGATCATGGGGGAAGAGAGTAGCGTTGCGGCGACTTTCTCATCCATTATATGCATCAATACTAGCCAGGTATAAAGTAATCCCCACGATAGCAGCAGGAAGAGAGAAAATATGCCGATTTTTTTAGGAGAGAAGTATTTCGAAAGTTCCATGCTCATTATCTCAGCCAAATTCAGAAAGCCTTTAAGCGACAGGGGTATTTACCACGTTAAACGAAAGACGGTTTAACTCCGAATAACTATTGTGGACTGACATTGTCGAGTCTTTATTGACTGAATGTGTAGGCTGTATGGAGAAATTGCCGGGAACTTAAATTAATCCAGGAAATTTTCGCGGCCACGGCACTTTTTCCCGGAGCCTGTGTCTTATTGTGCTAAAGATATCTGATAGCGTGCTCAAAGGGATTTTACCTGCGGAGATAAAATGAACAAAAATACTCTAATCCTTGTTGTTGAAGATGAAAACGAAATTGCCGATATACTGATGAGTTACTTAGAGCGTTCTGGGATGAAAACGCTGAGAGCCCGGCAGGGCGAACAGGCGATAGCGCTTAATCGGCTCCATAAACCCGATCTTATCTTGCTGGATATCCATCTGCCCGTATGCGATGGCTGGAGCGTACTCACGACGCTCCGTCAGGAAAGTTCTGTGCCCGTCATTATGGTGTCCGCACTCGATCAGGACGTGGATAAGCTGATGGGGCTTAGGCTTGGCGCGGATGATTACGTCATCAAACCTTTCAACCCTTCCGAAGTGGTCGCGCGGGTTGAAGCCGTGCTGCGCAGAACCAGACCCGCTCTTCAGCAGGCGGGTGCCGTGCCTCTCAGGACGCCTTTTATTACGGTCTACCCGGACGATTTCTACGTTGAGGTCACCGTGGGCGAAGAGGTAGTCTCCCCAGTATTAACGACGACGGAATTTAAACTTCTTACTTACCTGGTGAGATACCCGCGAAAGGTCTGTTCCCGGGAAGAGTTACTTAACGCGTGTCTGCCGGAAGGCGATACGCTCGACAGAACGGTAGACAGCCATATGAGCAAGCTGCGTAAAAAGCTGGAGCTTGCAGGCCTTTATGGCGTTCCTGAGAGCATCAGGGGGATGGGCTATCGACTCGGGGAGAAAAAATGAACAGAGATTCTGTCCTGAGTCGGCAGATCTTAACGTATATGCTGCTGCTGACGTTTATGATCATTGCAATTGCGGTACTGGGCTCATGGTTTTTTTACTCTTTTATTCTCGATCACCTCCCCGGCGGTGCCGTTGAGGGCGATGACGAGCAAATGACGATGTGGGACTGGGTGTGGATCGGGACCGCGACAACAATCAGTCTGATAATCGCGATATTTTTAACGATAAAACTTTCTTCACGAATACTCACCCCGTTAAACGCGGTAGCGTCCAGCCTGAGAAAAATTTCTCAGGGCCAGCTGGATGCCCGTGCTTATTGCGCCAGCTCCCGTCTGGGAGAGGTCAATCATCTGGTCACGGATTTCAATGAAATGGCGGAAAAACTCCAGACGCTGGATATTCAGAGGAAATCCTGGAACGCCGCCATTGCCCATGAGCTGAGAACCCCGGTCACGATTTTACGCGGGCGGCTTCAGGGGCTGGTTGACGGCGTTTTTGAGCCGGATCCGCTGCTTTTTAATAATCTTCTCAAGCAGACTGAGGGGTTAACCCGTTTGATTGAAGATCTTCGGGTGATCAGCTCTGACGGCGGGGCGGGTTATACGCTGTATAAATCCAGAACGGACCTCAAAGGCACAATCCAGGATGCGCTTGATACTTTCATGCCCGAGTTCAAGCACAATCAGTTTGTAATTAAAACAGAGTTGAGGGAACAGCGATGCGTGTTCGATCCGTTGCGCATTAATCAGTGTCTGGCCGTTCTGTTTGACAACGCATTACATTATTCAACTTCGCGGAAACTCATCGTAAAAAATGGCGTCTCTGATAAAGGCAATTATATCCTTATTGAGGATGGCGGGCCGGGCATCCCCAGGGAATTTCATGATTTCTTATTTCAACCCTTCCAGCGGGATAATGGTGCCAGAGATGTGAATCCTGAAGGATGTGGTTTAGGCTTATCGGTGGTAAAAGCCATCATGCTGGCTCATGGTGGCGATGTAACGTATACCTTATCGAAGCAAAACCACTCCCTATTCAAACTGACCTGGCCCGATGCCTGAGCCCTGGCGGCAGGTCAGCCTGGCCTGCCTGCCGATAGCGGCAACTGCCATATATCGCCTAACTTTGTATCCCATTCCAGAGGGGTAATTCGCAGTTTGCCCCGTTTTGGGCTTAAGGTTATTTCACTGAAGTAAATTTCATCGCTTTTCAACATGAGGTCAACGCGGCAGTAGTCAAGGCCCTTCGCCAGCTCCTGAGCGGCCAGCAGAGCCTCACGGTACAATTTCGGCTCGCCGGGCGCAACCGGCGTATTAGGATATTCCATCTGGAAGGGCTGTAAATTCCAGTGTCGGTCGTAAACGTTGATAAACTCTCTGCCGCGGTCATCTGAAAAATCGGCCTCAACATAGTGTGCGACGCCGTGAAAACAGTGAATTCTCAGCATTTCCGGCGTGCTGTTCCTGTCCGCATTATTGAAAAGATCGACATAGGGCTCACACAGTATAACGGGTGTAATATTTTTGTACTGCCACTCGCGCGTGGTGTAATACAAATTCTTCTTTAATGCGAGAGTGAGCTTTTTTCGGGCCTGCCGGTAATTGAACTGGTCTTTGTTTGTACAGATTATTGTGCTTCCACTGTCATGATTGCACTTAAGGACGAATTGATCGGGCAGTGTTGAAAAATCGATATGCGAAAACCTGCGGTATACACCAATCAAAGGCACCGCTTTTACTCGCGTTGTTCTGGACGCAACGTATTCGCGGACGGCGAGTTTATCGGCAAGCATTGTGTAGAGATTATTATGGTCATAGACCAGGCGATGACATATTTTTTCACTCAACGTAGTGGGTGATTTAATGTCAGGGGTTATGCCTGATGTCTTTTTGAGTTTTGCAGTATGAAAATTGAGGTCCGTCATGAAATATGAACGGCATTTTCTGATGAGATACTCCGTATATTTTAGAACATATGTGGTGGTGTTCATTTCTTCTCCTCCGTAATGTCCCGGTATTCTGGAGAAGAACTATTGATGGATATTGCTTAAAATATGGAGCAGGGATGGAGATAAAAATAAAAGGATTAAATAGCGCACGCAGGCTATTTAATCCTTATTTGAGCGGAGCAATCCGTGTTTACCGCCGCGCTTAACGGTCTTTTCTCCACGCATCGGCGGTCAATGCTTCACCGAAATGCCCGGCAATCAGCCTTTTCGTCAGCTCATGAAGCGGGGAGGCCATTACATCCGCCGTGCTGCCGCGCTCGACGACTTCCCCCTGGTGCATGACCATTACCTGATCGCTGATGTGCTTCATCATCCCCAGATGCTGGGTGACGTAGATGTAGGAGATACCCTGCTTTTCCTGTAATTCGAGCATCAGGTTGATCAGCTGCGAACGCATCGACATATCCAGCGAGGCAAGCGCTTCGTCTGCAACGATCACTTTCGGGCGCAGAATCAACGCGCGGGCCAGACCCAGACGCTGTTTCTGACCGGGAGCCAGCATATGCGGGTAGTAGCTTTCGTGATCCGGTAACAGCCCAACCATACGCAGCGTTTCGAAGATACGCTTGCGGCGCGCCTCTGGCTCCAGTTCGGTATTCAGACGCAGAGGGAAATCAAGGATCTGCGAAATGCGCTGGCGTGGATTAAGCGAGGTAGACGGATCCTGGAAGATCATGCGGATGCGCTGGCTGCGAAAAGAGTAATCGCCAAACTGCAGAGGATGATCGTCAATCAACACTTCTCCAGCAGTGGGCTCGACCATGCCGGCAAGCATTTTCGCCAGCGTAGATTTGCCGGAGCCGTTTTCGCCGATGATCGCCAGCGTCTGTTTTTCACGCAGGGTAAAACTCAGCGGCTTAACCGCTTCGACAGTCTGACGATGAAACAGCCCCGTGCGATAGCGAAAGGTCTTACTCAGATTGCGGACTTCCAGCAAGGTTTCGACCATTTCACTCTCTCTCCATGTTCAGCGGGAAATGACAGGCGTAAAGATGATTTTTGGCGCCGGTCAGGCGCGGCGTTTCGATACATTTACGCTGAGCATACGGACAACGCGGCCCCAGACGACAGCCTATCGGCAACGATTCCAGCAGCGGAATCGCTCCGGGCAGGGTATTCAGACGGCTCTTGTGCGGCATGGCGCTGCCAAAATCAGGAATGGCGCGGATAAGCGCCTGCGTATATGGATGGTGCGGCGCGGCGATCAGCTCCTCACTCGGGGCAGTTTCGACCGTTTGCCCGCAGTACATCACGTCAATTTTATCCGCCCATTTGCTGAGCATTTGCAGGTCATGGCTGATCAGCAAAATGGTGGTGTTATTGTTCTGGTTCAGGCGAGACAGCAGGCGGAAAATTTGTGCCTGGGTGGTCGGCTCCATCGCGTTGGTGGGTTCATCTGCAATCAGCAAACGCGGCTGATTAGCCAGGGCGATGGCAATCATCACCTTCTGGCATTCACCGTCGGTCAGCTCATACGGGAAGCTGCGCATCGCGTCTTTATGGTCTTTGATCCCGACGCGGTGTAATAGCTCAATGGCGCGGCGCTTGCGCCAGCCGAAACGCTGCCACCAGCGGCCTTTATAGGTCCAGCCGGGAATGTTCTGCATCAGCTGTTTGCCTACGCGCTCGGACGGATCGAGGCAGGACTGTGGCTCCTGGAAAATCATCGAGACGTTATGGCCGACCAGCTTGCGACGCTCGCGCGGGGAGAGGCGCAGCAGGTCTATATCGTCGAACCGCATGCGGTCGGCGGTCACGCGCCAGTTGTCTTTCGCCACGCCGCAGATAGCTTTGGCGATCAGGCTTTTTCCCGAACCAGATTCACCCACCAGCCCGCGAATCTCGCCCTCGGCGAGAGTAATGCTGATGCGATCGACGGCTTTAACCCAGCCTTCACCGGTTTTGAATTCAATGGTGAGGTTGCGAATATCAAGAAGCGGCATTATTGCACCCCCGCGTTAATTGCACGGCGAATACCATCGCCCAGCAGGTTGATCAGCAACACGCTTACCATAATCGCCGCCCCCGGCAGCATAACCGTCCACGGCGCCACGTAGATCAATTCCAGCGCGTCACCGAGCATCGCACCCCATTCAGGGGACGGCAGCTGCGCGCCGAGGTCGAGGAACCCGAGCGCAGCGATGTCCAGAATCGCCATCGACAGCGCGCGGGTGATCTCGGTGACCAGCCCGGCGGCGATGTTTGGCAGAACGGCAAACCACAGAATATTGAAGGTCGTCGCGCCGTCCAGACGGGCCGCAACGACATACTCTTTTTCCAGCTCGTCATGCACCATGCTGTAAACCGAGCGCACGATGCGGGGGAGGATAGCCAGCCAGACGGCGAACATGGCATGCGACAGATGCGGACCGGCAAAGGCAACCACAATGATTGCCAGCAGCAGAGACGGAATCGACAGCAGCGTGTCCAGAATGTGGTTCAGCACCGCCGAGCGCAGGCCATGCGTGGAGCCCGCGAAAATACCGAGCGCAAGTCCACAGAGCGTCGCCGCGAGCGTCACGACAAACGCGCCGCCCACCGTCGGGGCTGCCCCGCTTAACAGACGGCTCAATACGTCGCGTCCGAGATCGTCAGTGCCGAGGAAGAATGAGACTTCGCCGTAGCGTGACCAGGAAGGCGGTAGCAGCTGATAGCCAAGGAACTGCTGATCGATGCCATAAGGCGCAAACCACGAACCAAAGAGGCAAAGCAATACCAGACCGGCGCAGCCATAAAGGCCGATCATTGCCGTGGTGTCACCATAGAACTTTCGCCACACGGTACGCAGCGCACCGGGCGTGCGCTTTTCACTGTAAACGTTATCGTAAGGCATACCATTCCTTATGCTTCAATGGGTTAGCCATCGCACCCAAAATATCGGACAACACGTTAACAATAATGACCAGCGAACCAATCACCATCACACCCGCTGAGATAGCAGCATAATCCTGCTGACGGATGGCGTTAATCAGCCAACGTCCCAGCCCGGGCCAGCTAAAGACCATCTCGGTGATCATGGCCAGCGTAAGCATGGTGGAAAACTGCAGCCCCAGGCGCGGAATTACCGGCGGCAGAGCGTTGTGCAGGACGTTGCGGCGCAATATGGTCAGGCGCGACAATCCGCGCGTGGCGGCAGCTTTGACATAGTTCTGCTCAAACACCTCGATGGTGCTCAGGCGCATCAGGCGGATCACCTCGGTTGTCGGCGCAACCGCCAGCGTCAGCACCGGCAGTACCATATGACGCAGGGCGCTGACGATCATCTCATGGCGCCAGACGGAATCGGACAGCCAGGCGTCAATGATGGCAAAACCCGTTACCGTTTTAACCGTATAGAGCAGGTCAAAACGGCCAGAGACCGGTAGCCAACCCATCGTCAGCGAGAAGAACAGCGTCAGCAGCAGCGCCAGCCAGAATACCGGGATAGAGAAGCCGAGCAGGGCAAGGGCGCTGATAAACTTATCCTGCCATTTGTTGCGGTAGATCCCGGCCAGCATGCCCACGGGAATACCTACCATCAGGGCAAAGCCGAAGGCCAGAATGCACAGCTCCATCGTGGCCGGGAACACCTCCTTCAACTGCTCGGAGATAAGCTGCCCGTTGATGCTCGACACGCCGAAATCCCAGTGCAGCAGACCGTTAAACCAGAACAGCCAGGCATCCCACAGCGATGAGCCCTGTAGCGGGGCATGCGGCGTAAAATAGCTCAGGCTGAAGCCGACAAAGTTCAGGAAAAAGAGCGTCACCAGCAGTAAAAGGAGCCGACGCAAGGTAAAAATAATCATGGTTTTTTCACCTCTTGTTCTTTTTCACGCGATACGCCGGCGAACGAGGCGTTGCCGAACGGGCTCAGCACCAGGCCTTTAATATCATAGCGGTAGGCCTGAAGGCG
Organism: Enterobacter bugandensis; assembly: GCF_900324475.1. NCBI lineage: Bacteria > Pseudomonadati > Pseudomonadota > Gammaproteobacteria > Enterobacterales > Enterobacteriaceae > Enterobacter > Enterobacter bugandensis. The sequence continues at coordinate 2,633,485 of NZ_LT992502.1, read as the reverse complement.
CAGGGAAGAGGCCAGCGGAAGCACCGGCAGTTCCTGAGCGAGTATCTTTTGCGCTTCATCGTAAGCGTCAATGCGCGAGGCCAGCTGTTGGGAAGAGAGCGCTTTTTGCAGCACGGCGTCGAACTCCCGGTTACACCAGTGGGCGTAGTTGGTCTGCGAATTTATCGCAGCACAGCTCAGCAGGGGCCGGAAGAAGCTGTCCGGATCGTTACTGTCGGTAGCCCAGCCTGTCAGGGTGAGGTCGTGATTCATATCCATCAGGCGCGCCTCCTGGAAACGGCCCTCAACCGGTACGATGATCACCTTTACACCCACTTGCGCCATATCCGCCTGCAGCAGTTCAGCGGTTTTCAGCGGGCTCGGGTTCCACGCCTGGGAGCTGGTGGGCACCCAAAGCTGGAGCGTCAGGTTTTCCGCGCCCAGCGCTTTCAGTTGTTCACGCGCTTTTGCCGGATTGTATTCCGTAATTTTAGCCTCACCGTCGTAGGCCCACGAGGCGCGCGGTAAAATTGAGGCGGCGGTTTCCGCCGTGCCGTAGTAGATCGACTGCATCAGACGCTGGTTGTTGATCGCCAGCGCCAGAGCGTGACGTACGGCAGGGTTGTTCAGCGGCGGCTTATCGGTGTTAAAGGCCAGATAAGCGATGTTCATCCCCGGGCGTAACGTCAGACGCAGACGCGGATCGTCGCGCAAAATGGTGAGCTGGCTGGCAGCGGGCCAGGCGAGCACGTCGCATTCCCCGGTGAGCAGTTTCGAGAGCCGTCCCGTTCCGCCAGACCCGAGATCGACCACCACCTGCGGCATCAGCGGCGTACCACGCCAGAAATGTTCGTGGCGTTGCAGGCGAATATATTGCCCCGCGCGGTATTCGGCCAGCTGGAATGGACCGGTACCGACCGGCTGGCGGTCGAGCAGCTCCTGACGATCTTTTTTCGTCAGCTTCGCCGCGTATTCGGCGGACATAACGGACGCATAGTGGGTCGCCAGGTGCCAGAGGAAGGAGGCATCCGGGCGCGTCAGCGTAAATTCAACCGTCCGGCTATCCAGCTTGCGCACGCTTTTAACGGTGTCGGCAAACTGCAGGCTGTCGAAATAGGGGAAATTATCCCCGTTAACGTTATGCCACGGGTGGTTACGGTTAAAGATACGCTGGAAGGTGAAGACCACGTCATCCGCGTTCAGCTTGCGCGTAGGGGTAAACCACGGCGTACGCTGAAACGCGACATCATCGCGCAGGCGAAAACGGTAGGTTGCACCGTTATCCAGGACTTCCCAGCTTTCCGCAAGTTCAGGCACCAGGCGATAGGTGTACGGGTCGACATCAAGCAGACGGTCGTAAAGCTGCGCGGCGAGCGTATCCACAATCAGCCCGCTGCCCGCTTTTTGCGGGTTGAAGGTGTCCACCTGGCCACTTACGCAATAGACGAAGCCGCTGTCACGAATGTCAGGCTGCGTAGACTGCCCGGGCGCAGCAAACGCCAGGCCGCTGAACAGACCGAGTGCAAAAAAGGACGATAAAACCAGACGCATAATTTTTAAGGTTTTTAGGTTCGATCTGCAAAGTGTATCGCACTTACGCCTGCTTCGTAAAAATGTCTGCGGGTAAGTGCCGATATTGTCAGCGCATTTGATGCTTTTTAAGCAATGCCCGTAACTGATGGTAGGTCAGGCCCAGGAGTTCGGCCGCGCGTTTCTGGTTATATTTCGCCGCCTTCAGGCTTTGCTCCAGCAGCTGTTGCTCCTGCTCGTGCTGGAACTGACGCAAATCAAGGGGCAGCGCGGGAGTATCGCCTGACGATGACGGGGAGGAAACCGGCGGCGCATTGCGCTGAAAAGGATCGATAATGATATTGTCCAGCTCCGTCTCGCTGCTGCCGTGGCGGTAAACAGAACGCTCCACAACGTTCTTCAGTTCGCGGATATTTCCCGGCCAGCGGTAGGCCAGAAGCGTCTCCCGCGCATGATCGCTGAAGCCGGGGAAAAGAGGGAGACCGAGCTCGCGGCACATCTGAATCGCAAATTGTTGAGCAAGCAGCATGATGTCGCTTCTCCTGTCGCGCAGGGGCGGAAGCTGAACGACGTCAAAGGCCAGGCGGTCAAGCAGATCGGCACGGAATTTCTCCTCCGCGACCATCTCCGGCAGATTGGCGTTGGTGGCGCAGACCAGGCGCACGTTAACCTGCAGCGGCTGGCTGCCGCCGACGCGCTCCAGTTCACCATACTCAATCACGCGTAGCAGCTTTTCCTGCACCAGCATCGGCGCGGTGGCGAGTTCATCAAGGAACAGGGTGCCGCCGTCGGCGCGCTCAAAACGTCCCGGATGGCGCTTCTGAGCGCCGGTAAACGCGCCCGCCTCGTGGCCGAACAGCTCGGTATCGAGCAGGTTTTCATTCAGCGCCGCACAGTTTAGAGAAATGAAGGGGCCGTCCCAGCGTCCGGATAAATAGTGCAGACGGTTAGCAATCAGTTCCTTACCCGTGCCGCGCTCGCCGATAATCAGCACCGGTTTGTTGAGCGGCGCAAGGCGAGAGACCTGTTCCAGCACCTCAAGAAAGCTGTTGGCTTCGCCGAGTAAGTTATCTTTGTATTGAGCCATGATGAAATTAACCACTCCTTAGCGATATTCACCAGGTCAGCATAGTTCTGTGGTGAATAAAAATCAATCACACCGTGTAAAATCAATAAGATAAAAAACTGGCACGGGAATTGTATTATCAGTACAGCAGGGCATAGCCCGATAACAGAACTATGAGGATTTGATTATGGGTATTTTTTCTCGTTTTGCCGACATCGTGAACGCCAACATCAACTCACTGCTGGAGAAAGCAGAAGATCCGCAGAAGCTGGTGCGCCTGATGATTCAGGAGATGGAAGACACGCTGGTTGAAGTGCGTTCTACCTCCGCCCGTGCGCTGGCTGAGAAAAAACAGTTAACGCGCCGTATTGAGCAGGCCACCGCTCAGCTCAATGAATGGCAGGAAAAGGCGGAACTCGCCCTGCGCAAAGATAAAGAAGATCTTGCTCGCGCAGCGTTAATTGAAAAGCAGAAGCTGGCGGACATGATCGCTACGCTTGAGCATGAAGTCACGCTGGTGGAAGACACGCTCACCCGCATGAAAAAAGAGATTGGTGAGCTCGAAAATAAACTGAGCGAAACCCGCGCGCGTCAGCAGGCGCTGACCCTGCGTCATCAGGCGGCAAGCTCTTCCCGCGACGTGCGTCGTCAGTTGGACAGCGGCAAGCTGGATGAGGCCATGGCGCGTTTTGAGTCATTCGAGCGTCGTATCGACCAGATGGAAGCGGAAGCAGAGAGCCACGGCATCGGTAAGCAAAAGTCGCTGGATCAACAGTTTGCCGATCTGAAAGCGGACGATGAAATCAGCGAGCAGCTGGCGGCATTGAAAGCCAAAATGAAGCAAGATAACCAATAATAATGTTGCGGCACCTGAGCGTGCCGCTAAGCATCCGACGACAAGGAGTACACATGAGCGCGCTTTTTCTGGCCATTCCCCTGACGATTTTCGTGCTGTTTGTTTTGCCGATTTGGCTATGGCTGCACTACAGCAACCGTTCTTCAGGGAACGATTTATCCCAGAGTGAACAACAACGTCTTGCGCAGCTTACCGACCAGGCTAACAAGATGCGCGATCGCATTCAGGCGCTGGAAGCAATCCTGGATGCAGAACATCCTAACTGGAGGGACCGTTAATGTCAGGACTGAATCTGAACAAAAAATTGTGGCGAATTCCACAGCAGGGCATGGTGCGCGGCGTTTGCGCCGGGCTGGCCCATTATCTCGACGTTCCGGTAAAGCTGGTTCGTGTGGTCACGGTGCTGTCGATATTTTTCGGCCTGGCGTTTATCACTTTCGTGGCCTACATCGTGCTGTCGTTTGTACTTGACCCGATGCCGGAAGGCGAACTGGCTGCGGAAGGCGCGCCTACCAGTAATGATCTTCTCAATGCGGTTGACGATCGGCTGGCTGAAGGGGAGAAGCGGTTACGTGAAATGGAACGCTATGTCACATCCGATACCTTTACGCTGAGAAGTCGTTTTCGTCAGCTTTAAGAGAGAATATACATGAAGAAAAACTGGCAACAGGCCGGTCAGAAGGTAAAACCCGGCCTGAAAATCGCAGGTAAACTGGTTCTGATGACGGCGTTACGTTACGGCCCGGCAGGTGTGGCGGGCTGGGCGATCAAATCTGTTGCCCGCAAGCCGGTCAGAATGTTGCTGGCCGTGGCGCTTGAACCTCTGTTGCAAAAAGCGGCAAAGCGGCTGTCACGCCGTTACTTATCCCGATAATTCACGCTCGCGTTAGCCCTTTCTCTCCCCGGAAGGGCTAACGACATTTCATCCCTTTCCCTCACTTTCTTTGCGGCAGCTCACATTACTGCACAGAGCTGCTTTGTAATTGCGTTTTTCAGCCTCCCGGTTCGTTGACAGATATTTTTCAGGGGAGTAGATTGCCCCTCGTGGGACCGCTACCATGGAAAATAATGTGAACGCAAAAATTAAAAAACTTATCAATCATATTTACGGTGAATCATTTTCTGAAGCACATTTTAAAGTGTTATTAACAAAGCTTGAACAAGCTGCTGTTGATATTACAGAAAAGCGTAAATCAGGCTGGGATGAAAAAGACGTTGTTCTGATCACCTACGCCGATCAGTTCTCCGCGAAAGGGGAGAAAGCGTTGCCGGTATTTACCCGCTTTTATAATGAGTGGCTTGCTCGCACGTTTTCCCATGTCCACCTTTTACCTTTTTATCCGTGGTCCTCTGATGACGGATTTTCCGTTATTGATTACCACAACGTTGCGCCTGAAACCGGGACCTGGCAAGACGTTGCTGATTTAAAACAGTCTGCCAGCTTAATGTTTGATTTCGTCTGCAACCATATGTCAGCAAAAAGTGAATGGTTTGCTAATTATCTTGCGCAGAAACCTGGCTACGAAGATTTCTTTATTGCTGTCGATCCAGAAACTGATTTATCTGCGGTGACGCGTCCTCGCGCATTACCGTTGCTGACGCCGTTTACGCTGCATGATGGCAGCGTGCGTCATCTTTGGACCACCTTCAGCGATGACCAGATCGATCTTAACTTCGCCTCGCCTCAGGTGCTGATTGCAATGGTTGACGTGCTGCTCCATTACCTGGCGGAAGGGGCGCGTTATATCCGTCTGGACGCCGTCGGATTTATGTGGAAGATCCCTGGAACAAGCTGTATCCATCTGGAACAGACTCACTGCCTTATCCAGCTTTTCCGTGCTATTACCGAGGCCGTGGCGCCGGGTACCGTGATCATTACTGAGACGAACGTTCCGCATAAGGACAATATCTCTTATTTCGGTGACGGTGAAAATGAAGCTCAGATGGTCTACCAGTTCTCCTTGCCGCCGCTGGTGCTGCATGCAGTGCACCGTCAGGATGTTAACGCTCTCTGTCAGTGGGCGGGATCGCTGGCGCTGCCTTCAACAAAAACGACCTGGTTCAATTTCCTGGCGTCTCATGACGGTATCGGTCTGAACCCACTGCGCGGCATTCTGCCGGAATCAGAAATCCTCGCACTGGTTGAGAAACTTCAGCAGGAAGGGGCGCTGGTCAACTGGAAAAATAATCCTGACGGTACGCGCAGTCCTTACGAAATTAATGTGACCTATCTTGACGCGTTAAGCGCGCAAAACAGTTCAGATGATGAACGCATTGCGCGCTTTATTCTGGCGCATGCGGTGCTGTTAAGTTTCCCAGGTGTACCTGCCGTGTATATTCAAAGTATTCTTGGCTCCCGTAACGATTATGAAGGGGTCGAGCGCCTCGGCTATAACCGCGCGATAAACCGCAAGAAATATACCGCAGGTCAGGTTGATCTCGAACTTAATAATAAAAATAGCATTCGTCATAAAATTTATTCCCGTTTAAGCGAGTTTATTGCGATTCGTCGTGGGGAAAGTGCGTTTCACCCTGATGCCCAGGCATTTTTTGAATCACTGGATGAACAAATTCTTAAAATTGTTCGCGTGGCTGATAACGGTGAGAGAATTACAGCCCTGTTTAATTTTAGTAATAACGTTCATACCGTTTATGGGGACACGCTTACTGGTATGGAATTACTATCAGGACAAGCTGTTAGCGGTAAAGAGCTGACCCTCAATCCATGGCAGGTTATGTGGATTAAAGAAAACTAAAAAGGACCCTAAAATGAAAATGCCCAAAATTGTGCTGTTATCAGCACTGGTTTCGTGCGCCCTGTTATCAGGCTGTAAAGATGATAAAGCGTCTGCTGTGACCATTGAGTTCATGCACTCGTCAGTAGAGCAGGAGCGCCAGGCGGTTATTACGAAACTGATCGAAAAATTCGAGAAAGAAAACCCCGGCATTACGGTGAAGCAGGTGCCGGTGGAAGAAGATGCCTACAACACCAAAGTGATTACGCTCGCCAGAACGGGCGCGCTGCCTGAAGTGATTGAAGTCAGCCATGATTACGCGAAAGTCATGGATAAGGAACAACTGCTGGATCGCAAGGCTATCGGTGAAGCCATTGAAGCGGTAGGCGAAAAGACCTTCTATGACGGGATCCTGCGCGTTGTGCGTACTGAAGACGGCACAGCCTGGACAGGGGTGCCGATGAGCGCCTGGCTGTCCGGCGTCTGGTATCACAAAGATGTGCTTGCCGCTGCGGGTATTCAGGAACCGCATAACTGGGAACAGCTGCTGAAAGCCAGCCAGAAGCTTAACGACCCGGCCAACAAACATTACGGTATTGCGCTGCCCACCGCGGAAAGCGTCATGACCGAGCAGGCGTTCTCCCAGTTTGCGCTTTCCGGCGGCGCGAACGTTTTTGATGCCAACGGAAACGTTGAAATTGACACCCCTGAAATGGCGAAAGCACTGGTGTTCTATAAAGCGCTGGCCGCGACCACCATGCCGGGCTCGAACGACGTCATGGAGATCAAAGATGCCTTCATGAACGGTTCTGCACCGATGGCCGTCTATTCCACCTACATCCTGCCAGCGGTATTCCAGGATGGTAACCCTGCCAACCTTGGCTTCGTTGTCCCGACAGAAAAGTCCTCTGCCGTTTATGGCATGGTCACCTCGTTGACGATCACCAGCGGACAAACCGAAGAAGAAACGCAAGCGGCTGAAAAGTTTGTGACGTGGATGGAGCAGGCTCAAAACGCAACCGACTGGGTCATGATGTCGCCGGGCGCGGCGCTGCCGGTGAACACGCTGGTCGTAGGAACGGATACCTGGAAAAACAACGAGGTGATTAAAGCGTTTGGGCAACTGCCTTATGAACTGATCGCCCAATTCCCGAACGTACAGGTGTTTGGTGCTGTCGGCGACAAAAACTTCACGCGCATGGGCGATGTGACAGGGTCCGGCATTATCAGCTCCATGGTGCATAACGTCACCGTGGGTAAACAAGATCTCAGCGCAACGCTTAGCAAGAGCCAGACGCGACTGACTGACCTGATTTCACAACGATAGGAGCGCTCTGCGGAAGGAAATTATGAAGACGTTGTTTTCTGGTCGTTCAGATATGCCTTTCGCCATGCTGCTGTTGGCCCCCAGCCTGATTTTGCTGGGGGGCCTGGTGGCCTGGCCAATGATTTCCAATATTGAAATCAGTTTCTTACGCCTGCCGCTTAACCCGCGTATTGATGCGGTGTTTGTTGGCCTGGATAACTATATCCGTATTCTGGGGGATGCTGCGTTCTGGCACTCGTTGTGGATGACGTTCTGGTATACGGCGCTGGTCGTGCTCGGCAGCACCGGGCTGGGGCTTGCTGTCGCCATCTTCTTTAACCGTGAGTTTCGTCTCCGGAAGACGGCGCGTTCGCTGGTGATTTTATCCTACGTGACGCCCTCTATTTCCCTGGTATTTGCCTGGAAATACATGTTCAACAACGGCTACGGCATTGTGAACTATCTGGGCGTCGATCTGCTGCATCTGTATGACCAGGCGCCGCTCTGGTTCGACAACCCTGGCAGCAGCTTCGTGCTGGTGGTGCTATTCGCCATCTGGCGCTACTTCCCGTATGCCTTTATCTCATTCCTGGCGATTTTGCAGACCATTGATAAATCGCTGTATGAAGCGGCAGAGATGGACGGAGCCAACGCCTGGCAGCGTTTCCGTATCGTCACGTTGCCCGCCATCATGCCTGTACTGGCAACGGTGGTGACGCTACGAACCATCTGGATGTTCTACATGTTTGCGGATGTTTATCTGCTGACCACGAAGGTCGATATTCTGGGCGTGTATCTCTATAAAACTGCCTTTGCATTCAACGATCTGGGCAAAGCAGCCGCCATTTCTGTTGTGCTGTTTGTGATCATCTTCGCCGTCATTCTGCTGACCAGAAAAAGGGTAAACCTCAATGGCAACAAATAAACGCATACTGGGCCGTATTGGTTTCTATCTGGGGCTGACGGTATTTCTGATTATCACGCTGTTCCCGTTCTTCGTGATGCTGATGACGTCATTCAAGAGCGCGAAAGAGGCCATATCGCTGAATCCGACTATTCTGCCGCAGGCGTGGACGCTTCAGCATTACGTTGACATCTTTAACCCGCTAATTTTCCCGTTCGTGGATTATTTCCGCAACAGCATGGTGGTGTCGCTGACGTCATCGGTAATTGCGGTGTTTCTCGGCACGCTGGGCGCTTACGCCTTGTCCAAGCTGCGTTTTAAAGGACGTGCGACGATCAACGCGAGCTTCTACACCGTCTATATGTTCTCCGGGATTTTGCTGGTGGTGCCGCTGTTCAAAATCATCACCGCGCTCGGCATTTACGACACTGAACTGGCGCTGATCATCACCATGGTGACCCAGACGTTGCCTACGGCGGTATTCATGCTGCGCAGCTATTTCGACACCATTCCGGACGAAATAGAAGAGGCCGCGATGATGGATGGTCTGAACCGCCTGCAAATCATCTTCCGCATTACCGTGCCGCTGGCCATTTCCGGTCTCGTGTCGGTGTTTGTTTACTGCTTCATGGTGGCATGGAACGACTACCTGTTTGCCTCCATTTTCCTGTCCAGCGCCAGCAACTTTACCCTGCCGGTCGGGCTGAACACGCTCTTTAGTACGCCAGATTATATCTGGGGTCGCATGATGGCGGCATCGCTGGTGACGGCGCTTCCGGTGGTCATCATGTACGCACTCTCTGAACGTTTTATTAAAAGTGGTTTGACCGCCGGTGGCGTCAAGGGCTAAGGCGGCCAATTTTTTATCAGGAGCAAGTTATGAAGAAGTTAGTTGCGATAGCGCCACGCGTAGCGGCGCTGGTGGAGTATGAAGACCGTGCTGTGGAAACACATGAAGTGAAAATTCGCGCCCGCTTTGGCGCCCCGAAGCACGGAACGGAAGTCGTGGATTTCCGCGCGGCAAGCCCGTTTATTGATGAAGAGTTCAACGCAGAGTGGCAGATGTTCACGCCGCGTGAAGAGGGTGCTGCGCGCGGTATCGAATTCGGTAAGTTCCAGCTGGGCAACATGATCGTTGGCGACATTATTGAATGCGGTGCAGACGTAACGGAATACCAGATCGGCGACAGCGTCTGCTGCTACGGCCCGCTGCAGGAGACGGTCATTGTTAACGCGGTAAACAACTATAAGCTGCGTAAAATGCCGCAGGGCGCGTCCTGGAAGAATGCCGTTTGCTACGATCCGGCGCAGTTCGCCATGAGTGGCGTGCGAGATGCCAACGTCCGTGTGGGTGACTTTGTTGTCGTGGTCGGTCTGGGAGCCATCGGACAGATTGCGATTCAGCTGGCGAAAAAAGCCGGTGCGTCAGTGGTTATCGGCGTTGATCCGATTGAACACCGCTGTGAGATCGCTCGCCGTCACGGCGCGGACCACTGCCTGAATCCAATCGGTACCGATGTCGGTCTGGAAATTAAAAAGCTGACCGGCAAGCAGGGCGCGGACGTGATCATCGAAACCAGCGGCTTTGCGGATGCGCTGCAGTCCGCGCTGCGCGGGCTCGCCTACGGCGGCACCATCTCCTACGTGGCCTTCGCCAAACCGTTTGCGGCAGGCTTCAACCTGGGCCGCGAAGCACACTTTAACAACGCTAAGATTGTCTTCTCCCGCGCCTGCAGTGAACCGAACCCGGACTATCCGCGCTGGAGCCGCAAGCGTATCGAAGAGACCTGCTGGGAATTGCTGATGAACGGTTATCTGAACTGTGAAGATCTGATCGACCCGGTCGTCACCTTCACCACCAGCCCGGAAAGCTATATGAAGTATGTCGATCAGCATCCGGAACTCAGTATCAAAATGGGCGTCACTTTTTAAGCTAAGGACAGCAAATCATGAAGATCGCAACACAAAACCAGGCCTTTTTCCCGACCAACATCATGGAAAAATTCGAGTACATCAAAGCGATGGGTTTTGATGGCTACGAAATTGACGGCCGTCTGCTGGTGGAAAATCTCGATGAAGTGAAAGCCGCTATCAAAGCCACGGGCCTGCCGGTGACGACAGCATGTGGCGGGTACGATGGCTGGATCGGTGATTTCATCGAAGAACGCCGTCTGAACGGATTACAGCAGATCGAACGCATTCTGGAAGCGCTGGCGGAAGTGGGCGGAAAGGGCATTATCGTGCCTGCTGCCTGGGGCATGTTTACCTTCCGTCTGCCGCCAATGACCTCTCCACGCAGCCTGGACGGTGACCGCAAAGCCGTAAGCGCCTCGCTGCGCTGGCTTGATGAGGTGGCCGCGCGCACCGGCACCACCGTCTACCTGGAGCCGCTGAACCGCTACCAGGATCATATGATCAACACCCTGGCAGACGCGCGTCGTTATATCGAAGAGAACGGCCTGAAGCACGTGCAGATCATCGGTGATTTCTATCACATGAACATTGAAGAAGACTCGCTGACGGACGCGCTGCATCAGAACCGCGATCTGCTGGGTCATGTTCACATTGCAGATAACCATCGCTATCAGCCGGGCAGCGGCAGCCTCGATTTCGCCAGCCTGTTCGATCAGCTGCGTGCCGATAACTATCAGGGATACGTGGTGTATGAATGCCGTGTTCGCGCCGAGGATCCGGCTAAGGCTTATCAGGACTCTCTCACTTATTTGCGTGAATGCTAAGGATGACGAGCGTGATGAGTGCTTCTACACCTTCGCCTCTGCGCGTCGCCATTATTGGCGCCGGGCAGGTCGCGGACAAAGTGCATGCCTCGTATTACGCCACGCGCAGTGATGTTCAAATGGTGGCTGTCATGGACAGCCGCCTTGAGCAGGCACAGGCGTTCGCGGAACGTTATGCTATTCCATCGGCATGGCAGGACGCTCACGAGATGTTGCAGGCAGTAAAACCGGATGTGGTGAGCGTCTGTTCGCCCAACCGGTTCCATTTTGAACATGTGATGGCGGCGCTCGAGGCGGGTTGCCATGTGATGTGTGAAAAGCCCCCGGCGATGACCCCGCTGCAGGCTGATGAGATGCGCATCGCGGCGCGCAAGGCAGGAAAAGTCCTGGCCTATGATTTTCACCATCGCTTTGCCCTGGATACCCAACTCCTGCGCGATGCGGTAATGAACGGAACGCTCGGTGAAGTTTACTTTACCTCAGCGCAGGCGCTGCGTCGCTGCGGTGTGCCGGGGTGGGGCGTTTTTACCAACAAATCGCTACAGGGCGGTGGACCGCTTATTGATATCGGCATTCATATGCTCGACGCCGCAATGTATGTCCTGGGTTTCCCGGCGGTAAAACGGGTGACTGCGCACAGCTTCCAGAGGCTGGGAAACCGTAAAAGCACCGGTCAGTTTGGCGAGTGGGATCCTGCGCAATTTACCGTGGAAGATGCGCTGTTTGGCACGATTGAATTCTGCAACGGCGGCATTTTGCGTCTGGACACCTCCTTTGCGCTTAACATTCGCGAGCAGTCGATCATGAACGTCGCTTTCTGCGGTGAAAAGGCGGGTGCAACGCTGTTCCCGGCGCACATCTACAACGACGAAGCCGGTGTTTTAGAAACCCTTACCCAGCGCGAAGAGGCGGACGATCAGCGCCATCTGCGCAGCATGGATGCCTTCGTACGTCACGTGCTGGGAGAGCCCGTGATGATTGCCGATGCAGAACAGGGACTGGTAATTCAGCAGCTTGTTGGCGCGCTTTATGAATCCGCAGAAACAGGGGAAAGCGTAACACTATGCTGAACGTCTCTGTATTAACCGATCCGGGCTTTTGTCCACACAGCCTGAATAAATACGCCTCCATCATGGCATGCGGCAATGGCTACATGGGCATTCGCGCTGCGCATGAAGAAGAGTACACCCAGCAGATCAGAGGCATGTATCTCGCTGGGCTTTATCATCGCGCGGGGCGCAACGAGACCACCGAGCTGGTCAATCTGCCGGATATCACCGGTATTGATGTAGAGCTGGACGGCGTCAATTTCACCCTCCTGGCTGGGGAAATTCTTGAGTGGCAGCGCGAGCTGGCCTTCGCTAACGGCGAACTGCATCGTAACGTTGTCTGGCGTTCGCCCGACGGCAAGCGCTATCGGCTGGAGAGTCGTCGTTTTGTGTCGCTGGACCAGTTGCCATTAGTGGCTATGCAGCTCGCGATCACGCCTCTTGATGCCGCCACGCATGCCGTGCTGAAAACCGGCATTGATGCGACGCAAACGAACAGCGGCAGACAGCATCTGGATGAACTCTCGGTCAGGGTCTTTGATCAGCACTATATGCAGGGGGTGTATGAAACGCAGGACCGGGCGTCGGAGGTTGTTGTTTCGGCGTTTTGCCAACTCTCCTCGAAAAGTGACAGCTGTTTCACCGCCAAAAATCGGCGTCTCAGCGTACATCATTCACTGACCATTGCTCAGGGTGACACTGTCACGCTTGAAAAGATCGTCTGGGTGACACATCGCAGCGATAAAGCGCTGTCACAGGAGTCTTTTGCGCGCAACGCGCTGGCCGATCTCAAAGTTTCTGCCGCAAGAGGTTACGACGCATTGCTTGAAAGCTCAGGGTATGCCTGGAAAGAGGTCTGGCGTGATGCCCGGGTGGAAGTGACTTCCGCAGAGCAACAGGATCAGATGGCGCTGGATTATGCGGTCTGGCACCTGACCACGATGACGCCTGCCCATGATGAGCGAAGCAGTATCGCTGCGAAGGGGCTGACGGGAGAGGGGTATAAAGGCCACGTCTTCTGGGATACCGAAATTTTCCTGCTGCCTTTCCATCTGTTTACCCGCCCGCAGGTTGCCCGCAGCCTGCTGCGCTATCGCTGGCTTAATCTGGCTGGCGCACGGGAAAAAGCCCGTCGTAACGGCTGGCCGGGCGCGTTGTTCCCATGGGAAAGCGCCGCAAGCGGTGAGGAAGAGACGCCGGAGTTCGCGGCAATCAACATCCGCACCGGGGTACGCCAGAAGGTGGCTTCCGCACTTGCTGAGCATCACATCGTGGCTGATATTGCCTGGGCCGTCGTTGCGTACTGGCAGGCGACGCATGATGACGCCTTTATGCGTAACGAAGGCCTGACGCTGCTGATGGAAACGGCTTTGTTCTGGATGGGACGCGCAACGGACGTCAATGGTCGTCTGGAAATCCATGATGTGATCGGACCGGACGAATACACCGAGCACGTGAACAACAACGCTTACACCAACTATCTGGCCTGGCACAACGTTGCCTGCGCGCGCCAGTTTATGGCGATGTTTGGGCGTGAAGATGAGCGTTTTACGGAGAATGCTGCGCAGTTCCTGGCGCGCTTATGGCTACCGGAGGCCGATGCAGACGGTGTGATCCCGCAGGATGATACCTTCATGGCAAAACCGGCCATCGATCTGAGCCGTTACAAAGCCAAAGCGGGCAAGCAGACGATTCTGCTCGATTATTCCCGCGCGGAAGTGAACGAGATGCAGATCCTTAAGCAGGCCGATGTGGTGATGCTTAACTACCTGCTGCCAGAACGGTTTACGCCACGGCAATGCGCCGCCAATCTGGCGTTCTATGAGCCACGCACGATCCATGATTCCTCCCTGAGCAAGGCCATTCACGGGATTGTGCTCGCGCGCTGCGGTGATACGCAGGGGGCCTATGCCTTCTGGCGCGATGGCATCGCCATTGATTTGGGCGAGGATCCGCACAGCAGCGATGAGGGCATTCATGCCGCGGCAACCGGTGCGATCTGGTCTGGCGCAATTCAGGGATTTGCTGGCCTGCAAATCATTGAAGGGGAACTGCATCTCGCGCCAAAACTGCCTGCTCACTGGCAGAAACTCGCTTTCCCGCTGCGGTGGCGGAACGCAGCAATGCACTTCACGTATGAAAACGAGGTGTTAACCATTGAAACCACGGCGCCTGCCACGCTGACGCTGTGGGGCAAAACGCTGCATGTATCGGAGCGAAAAGTTTGCACCTATAAGGACTTTTCTGTATCCGCATCTGGGACCGCTACCACGGAGGGGCAACATGACGCTTAAGGCTGTTGTATTCGATTTGGACGGTGTGATCACCGATACCGCGCATCTTCACTTTCTGGCCTGGCGTGCCGTGGCGGAGGAAATTGGCATTACCTTCGACGAAGTGTTTAACGAACAGCTTAAGGGAATAAGCCGCATGGATTCCCTCCAGCGCATTTTGAAGCACGGCGGAAAAGAGGGGATGTTTAGTGAGGAGCAGTGCCTGGCGCTTGCGACGAAAAAAAATGCGCTTTACGTCCAGTCGCTGGCATCACTGACGCAGGATTCTCTGCTACCGGGGATCCGCGACGTGCTGGCGGAGATCCGTGCCGCGAAGGTCAAGATTGGGCTGGCATCCGTATCGCTCAATGCCCCAGGGATTTTGCACGCGCTGGGCATTCATCAGGCCTTCGATTTTTGCGCTGATGCTTCCCGCATTTGCCGTTCAAAGCCGGACCCGGAGATCTTCCTTGCGGCCTGTGCGGGGCTGAACGTGCGTCCTGCAGAGGCGATTGGCATTGAAGATGCCGCTGCGGGTGTTGAAGCAATCAACGCCGCAGGAATGCTGTCGGTCGGGATTGGGCCTGGCCTTAACCATGCGGGATTACAACTTCATTCAACGCGGGAACTGACCTGGAAATGCCTGACAGAATTCTGGGCGTCCCGGGCGTATTGATAAGGAATAAATTATGGCTCAACTTTCTCTGAAACATATTCAGAAAATCTATGATAACCAGGTCCACGTGGTTAAGGATTTCAACCTCGAAATTGAAGACAAAGAGTTTATTGTTTTCGTCGGTCCGTCGGGCTGCGGTAAATCCACGACGCTGCGAATGATTGCCGGTCTTGAGGAGATCAGCGCGGGTGAACTGATTATCGACGGCGTGTGCATGAATGACGTGCCTGCCAAATCGCGTGATATCGCGATGGTATTCCAGAACTATGCGCTTTATCCGCATATGACGGTCTACGACAACATGGCGTTTGGCCTGAAAATGCAAAAAATAGCGCCCGCGGTGATTGAAGAACGCGTGAACTGGGCGGCGCAGATTTTAGGGCTACGCGAATACCTGAAGCGTAAACCTGGCGCTTTATCGGGTGGTCAGCGCCAGCGCGTGGCGCTGGGCAGGGCGATCGTGCGCGAAGCGGGCGTCTTCCTGATGGATGAGCCGTTATCCAACCTTGATGCCAAGCTTCGCGTGCAGATGCGTGCCGAAATCAGCAAGCTGCACCAGAAGCTTAACACCACCATGATCTATGTTACGCACGACCAGACGGAAGCCATGACGATGGCGACCCGCATCGTGATCCTGAAAGATGGCATCATTCAGCAGGTGGGTGCGCCGAAGCAGGTATACAACGAGCCGGCCAATATGTTTGTCGCAGGGTTCATTGGCTCTCCGGCAATGAACTTCATTCGTGGCGCTATCGACGATCGCTATTTCGTAACGGAAACGCTGCGTCTGGAGATCCCTGAGGACAAGCTGGCCGAGTTGAATGCGCAAGGTTACCAGCGTAAAGCGGTCGTCTTCGGGATCCGTCCGGAAGACATTCTTACCCTGCAGAGCAGCGGAGAAGATATCGCGGCGAAAGTCAGCGTCGCTGAGCTTACCGGTGCCGAATTTATGCTTTATGCCACCGTGGGCGGACATGAACTGGTTGTCCGCGCAGGCGCGGCCAATGACTACGTAGCCGGAGATACTATCGGAATTCAGTTCGATATGAATAAGTGCCATTTCTTCGACGCCGATACCGAAGCGGCTATTAGATAAGAAAGGTGTTTGCCGGAAATGCAAATTTCCGGTTTTTTTGTTTGTTAATTATAAAGGGAATATTTAATGAGTACTCTACTAAGAAGTGCTGCGCTCGTTCTGTGCGCAGGGGTTAGCTGTGCGCAAGCAACAGAACCCGCAAAGCAGTGGGCGTTTAATATCGGTGCCATGTATGAAATTGAAAACGTCGAAGGTCAGGGCGACGATAAAGATGGATTATATGAACCCTCCGTATGGTTTAATGCAACATGGGATGCCTGGACAATCTCTCTGGCAATGTATCAGGAAGGGCCGGTTGATTATAGCAGCATGACGCGTGGCACCTATTTCGATCGCCCGGAATTTGAATTGCGCTACCGCTTTATCGGCACCGATGATTTTACGTTCGGTCTGACCGGTGGCTTCCGCAATTATGGTTATCACTTTAAAGATGAACACGGCGCCAAAGACGGCAGCGCTAATATGCAGCGCTATAAAGTTCAGCCTGACTGGGATATAAAATTAACCGACGACTGGCGCTTTAGCGGCTGGTTTGCCATGTATCAGTTTGCCAACGATCTGGAAAAAACCGGTTATTCGGACAGCCGCGTCGAGACCGAAACCGGTTTTACCTGGACCATCAACGAAACGTTCTCTGCGAAAGTAAATTATTATTTAGAGCGCGGCTTCAATATGGACAGCTCACGTAATAACGGCGAGTTTTCTACCCAGGAAATTCGTGCCTACCTGCCGATTTCGTTAGGCCAGACGACGTTAACGCCTTATACCCGTCTGGGACTCGATCGCTGGTCAAACTGGGACTGGCAGGACGATCCGACGCGTGAAGGACATGATTTCAACCGTCTGGGTATGCTGTACGCCTATGATTTTAACAACGGTTTATCCATGACGCTGGAATATGCCTACGAATGGGAAAACCATGACGAAGGTGAGAGCGATCGCTTCCACTACGCAGGTGTCGGCGTGAACTACGCGTTCTGATCATGATTAACCAGGGGCGATTGCCCCTGGTTATTAGCGCAAGGACGCCGCAGCCGAAAAATGCGTATCAACCAAAATCTTATGCGGCGCAGGTTTACCCGCAATACGCTTAAACAACACGTTGCAGCTCTCTTCGCCGAGCTTTCTCGTCGGAATATCAAACCCGCCTGGCGCAGGGGTTAAAACGAGAGACAGCATCGGATCGCTGTAGCCTGCCATAACAACCTGCTCGGGAACCATCAGATTTAACTCATCCGCTGCACGATAAAGACCCAATAATTTCATACTGTCAGTAGCAAAAACGGCATTGGGTGGGTTGTCAGACGAGAGTAATTTGCAGGCTGCCTGGAGCGCGCTTTCATGGGTATATCCGCCATCAATGACCCAGTCTGGATTAATGGCGATACCCTGCTTCTCAAGGCTGGATTTATAACCCGCAAGGCGATCGATAGAAACGTGATAATCGAGCGGGGCATGCAGACAAGCAATTTTTGTTCGCCCATGTTTAATAAACGAATCGACCAGAATAGCGCTGTCGTGAAAATTGTCCGTATCAACAGAATAAATATTCTGGAACTTTCCTTCTACTTTTCCAATAACCACCACGGGCACACCGTATTCGTCCAGCGTGGTGAAAAAAGATTCGTTTGCGGGTGAACTCAGCATGATGATCCCTTTGATCATCTTCTGCTTTATTTTTCCCACGCACTTCTGCAGATCGTCCTCACTGCTTTTCGAGGTTTGTAAAATAACGTCAAACCCTTCCTCTTCCGCTTTTGCCGTAATGGCGTGAAGAACATCGGAGAAAAAAGGGTTACCGGCAGTAGTTTTAGTCGAGCGGGTCGAAATAACCATAATGGCATCAAAGCCAGAAGAGGTCAGGGCGCGGGCCAGTTTGTTGGGCTGATAATTTAATTCGTCTATCGCCTTAAGCACTTTGTCTCGCGCTTCAGGGGAAATATTCGTTTGTTTATTCAGAACGCGGGAAACGGTTGATTTCGATACGCCCGCAACCCGTGCGATATCATAGATGGTGGGTGACATACACCTTACTCACTCCGGACTGACAGCAATGTCGTTCATCTTACTGGAGAGAAAACGGCAATAGCAATAAATAAGAATTGATAATCAACGATCTGCCCCCATTTATTGTATTCTGAAGCCATACATTCCTGGCTTCCGGGCAATGAAGGATGGCGATGAAGCGATTTAAGAACGAACTCAATTCACTGGTGAACCGCGGCGTTGATCGACATCTGCGTCTGGCCGTTACCGGCCTGAGCCGCAGCGGTAAGACGGCGTTCATCACCGCGATGGTAAACCAGTTGCTGAATCTGCACGCCGGCGCGCGGCTGCCGTTGCTCAGCGCCGTGCGCGAAGAGCGTCTGCTGGGCGTTAAGCGCGTCCCTCAGCGTGATTTTGGCATACCGCGTTTTACCTACGACGAAGGGCTGGCGCAGCTTTACGGCGATCCGCCCGCGTGGCCGACGCCAACGCGAGGCGTCAGTGAAATTCGCCTTGCGCTGCGCTTTCGTTCTAATGAATCGCTGATACGTCACTTTAAGGATACCTCAACCCTGTATCTGGAAATCGTCGATTATCCCGGCGAATGGCTGCTCGACCTGCCGATGCTGGCGCAGGACTACCTCAGCTGGTCCCGCCAGATGACGGGCTTGTTGCAAGGGCAACGCGCAGAGTGGTCAACGAAATGGCGACAGCTGTGCGAGGGCCTTGATCCGCTGGCACCTGCGGATGAAAACCGTCTGGCGACCATTGCTGAAGCCTGGACGGACTATCTGCATCAGTGCAAACAGGAAGGGCTGCACTTCATCCAGCCGGGCCGTTTTGTCTTGCCGGGTGATTTAGCAGGCGCGCCCGCGCTGCAGTTCTTTCCGTGGCCGGATGTGGACGGCGCAGGCGAGTCGAAGCTGGCACAGGCCGACAAACACACGAATGCCGGCATGCTGCGCGAGCGTTACAATTACTACTGCGAAAAGGTGGTCAAAGGTTTTTATAAAAACCACTTTTTACGTTTCGACCGCCAGATTGTGCTGGTGGATTGCCTGCAGCCGCTCAACAGCGGGCCGCAGGCATTTAACGATATGCGCCTCGCGCTGACGCAGCTGATGCAGAGTTTCCACTACGGGCAGCGGACGCTGTTTCGTCGTCTGTTCTCACCGGTGATCGACAAGCTGCTGTTTGCGGCCACAAAAGCCGATCACGTTACGGTCGATCAGCACGCCAACATGGTTTCTCTGCTGCAGCAGCTGGTGCAGGACGCCTGGCAAAACGCCGCGTTTGAAGGCATCAGTATGGATTGTCTTGGGCTCGCATCGGTGCAGGCGACCCAAAGCGGCCTGATTGACCTTAACGGCGAGAAAATACCAGCATTACGCGGGAATCGACTCAGTGACGGCGAGCCGCTTACCGTCTATCCCGGCGAAGTGCCCGCGCGGCTGCCGGGCCAGGCCTTCTGGCAGAGCCAGGGCTTCCAGTTTGAAGCCTTCCGCCCTCAGACCATGAGCGTCGATCGGCCGTTACCGCACATCCGTCTGGATGCGGCGCTGGAGTTTTTGATTGGAGATAAATTGCGATGACGGAACCGTTAAAACCGCGCATAGACTTTACCGGAACGCTTGAGCCCGAGCGTCAGGACGCCTTTAAAACGGCGCAGACGTTCAGCGGCGCGCAGGCGGAGAACTTTGCCCCGGCGCTGCCGGACGATCCCGCCGTCGAAGACGGTCCGGCGGAGGCGGCCGTGGAAGCCGCTCTGCGTCCTAAACGCAGCCTGTGGCGCAAGATGGTCACCGCCGGTCTGGCGCTGTTTGGCGTCAGCGTGGTCGGGCAGGGCGTCCAGTGGGCGATGAACGCCTGGCAAACCCAGGACTGGGTTGCGCTGGGAGGATGTGCCGCGGGCGCGCTCATCGTGGGGGCGGGCGTCGGGTCGGTTTCCACCGAGTGGCGCCGCCTCTGGCGTTTGCGACAGCGCGCGCACGAGCGCGATGAAGCGCGGGATCTCCTCCACAGCCACGGCACTGGCAAAGGCCGCGCCTTCTGTGAAAAACTGGCCAGCCAGGCCGGTATCGATCAGTCGCATCCGGCGCTCCAGCGCTGGTACGCCGCCATCCATGAAACCCAGAACGACCGGGAGGTGGTCACGCTCTATTCCCATATGGTTCAGCCGGTGCTGGATGCCCAGGCGCGGCGTGAGATTAGCCGCTCGGCGGCGGAATCCACGCTGATGATTGCCGTCAGCCCGCTGGCGCTGGTGGATATGGCCTTTATCGCCTGGCGTAACCTGCGCCTCATCAACCGTATCGCGAACCTTTACGGCATAGAGCTGGGTTACTACAGCCGGCTCAGGCTGTTCAAACTGGTCCTGCTCAATATCGCCTTTGCGGGCGCGAGCGAGCTGGTGCGCGAAGTGGGAATGGACTGGATGTCGCAGGATCTGGCGGCGCGTCTTTCAGCCCGTGCAGCCCAGGGCATTGGCGCGGGCTTGCTGACGGCGCGTTTGGGTATCAAAGCGATGGAGGTGTGCCGTCCGCTGCCGTGGATTGATGGCGATAAGCCGCGGCTGGGGGATTTCAGGCGTGAACTGATCGGTCAGCTGAAAGAAACGCTCAATAAAAAACCGTCTCCTTAAGGCTTTGTTCACTAATCGTGCTGGCTGTCAATATTTGTTGACAGCCATCTTCCGGTTCACCGAGTTCTGACATATCATTTTAACGTTATTGGCTTAAAACGGTGAATTTCCCATGCGTCTTGAAGTCTTCTGTGAAGACCGTCTCGGTCTTACCCGCGAATTACTCGATCTTCTTGTTTTACGTAGCATTGATTTACGTGGCATTGAGATCGATCCTGTCGGGCGAATTTACCTCAATTTTGCCGAAATTGAATTTAACACCTTCAGCAGCCTGATGGCGGAAATCCGCCGTATCGCTGGCGTTACGGATGTACGCACCATCCCCTGGATGCCCTCCGAACGTGAGCACCTCGCCCTGAGCGCGCTGCTTGAAGCGATGCCCGAACCGTTCCTCTCTTTGGATCTGAAAAGTAAAGTCGAGCGCGTTAACCATGCGAGCTGCCAGCTTTTCGCGCAGAGCCAGGAGAAGCTCAGCAGCCACCACGCCGCGCAGCTGATTCCCGGTTTTAACTTTCAGCGCTGGCTGGACAGCAACCCGCAGAATACGCACAGCGAGCATGTGGTGATTAACGGGCAGAATTTCCTGATGGAGATCACACCGGTCTATCTGAAAGGAGAAGGAAATAGTCGCGTATTGACCGGGGCGGTGATCATGCTGCGCTCGACGCTACGCATGGGGCGCCAGCTGCAAAACCTCTCCAGCCAGGACGTTGGCGCATTCAGCCAGATTATTGCCGTCAGCCCGAAAATGCGCCACGTGGTTGACCAGGCGCGTAAGCTTGCCAGCCTGACCGCGCCGCTGCTGATTACCGGCGATACCGGTACCGGGAAAGATCTGCTGGCGCACGCCGTGCACCTGGCAAGCCCGCGTGCGGCAAAACCGTATCTGGCGCTTAACTGCGCTTCAATTCCAGAAGATGCCGTCGAAAGCGAGCTGTTTGGACACGCGCCGGAAGGCAAGAAAGGGTTCTTCGAGCAGGCCAACGGCGGCTCCGTGCTGCTGGACGAGATCGGCGAAATGTCGCCGCGTATGCAGGCTAAACTGCTGCGTTTCCTGAACGACGGCACCTTCCGCCGCGTCGGTGAGGATCACGAAGTGCATGTGGACGTGCGCGTCATTTGCGCCACCCAGAAGAACCTGGTGGAACTGGTGCAAAAGGGGATTTTCCGCGAAGATCTCTATTACCGCCTCAACGTCCTGACGCTGAACATTCCACCGCTGCGCGATTGTCCGCAGGACATCATGCCGCTAACGGAACTGTTTGTGGCCCGCTTTGCCGACGAGCAGGGTGTTCCACGTCCGAAACTGTCTGCAGATCTCGGCACGGTGTTAATGCGCTACGGCTGGCCGGGCAACATTCGTCAGCTTAAAAACGCCGTTTATCGCGCGCTGACCCAGCTGGAAGGGTATGAACTGCGCCCTCAGGACATTCTGTTGCCGGATTACGACGCCGGGACGGTATCGGTAGGCGAAGAAGCGATGGAAGGCTCGCTGGATGATATCACCAGCCGCTTCGAGCGATCCGTGCTGACGCAGCTGTACCGCAGCTACCCCAGCACCCGCAAACTGGCAAAACGGCTTGGCGTCTCGCATACCGCGATTGCGAATAAGCTACGTGAGTATGGATTGAATCATAAGAAAGGTGACGAATAACAAAAAGCCTCTGTAAAGAGGCTTTTTTAATGCTTATTCCTTCGCCAGCGGCGTGGTCACGATCTCTGTTTTTGTCTCGCCCTGAATCGATGCAATCCTGCTTTCGACGTCCTTCACCTGCTGCGCGCTGTGTAGCAGGGTATAGGTCAGGTCAAATTGAGCGCTGGCGCCTGGTTGCAGCTGCTTAACCCGCTTCTGCTCGCGTTCAATGGTGACGGGGTAGGCGTAGCTGGTGCCTGGCTCAATCCCCGTGACATAGCCCTGTTTCGGCGTATCGGTATTTTTCCACAGGGTCAGCACGGGCAGCTGGCGGGTATCAAACTGAATTGACGCGCCTTTGTCACCGGCTTTATTCACCACCGCCGCGAGGGTTTCATGGTTGCTGTCCGCAAGCGGTTTGATGTTAAAGACCATCTCATCAAAGCCTTTTGTCGGCCCGGCGTAGGTTTGCCAGTCGTTAACGCCCGCTTTCGCGTAATCATTGAACGGGCTCACGCTTGCCGCCGGGGCAAGGAAGCGCGCGCCTTCTTCGAGGACAGGCGCCCCGAAGTTGCTATGGTAGATGATCTGATAGTCATGAGGGTAATCGGCATGGTTCGTCAGAACGTCATGCAGGCTGAACTGGTTGGTTCCTGGAACGTAACGCAGTTCGGTCATGGTTTGCAGATCTGCTTTTTTAAAGGTGCTTTCTTTGATGAGACCGCGAATACGAATTTCATGCGGGGCAGCATCCGCAATTTCTACCTCCACCTGGGAAGCCGGCGTATTCCCCGCCTTGCCATGCAGGGTGTAAATCTGGCCGTCAGCGGTGACCGGGTGCCCCGTCCATTCGTAGCCACAGCGGACCATCATCTCGTTGAAACCTTCCAGCCAGCCAAGTCCGTTTCGGCTTTCCAGATTGATATACGCCGGATTAACGACCTCTTTAACGGGGGAGTTCCAGCCCAGCCTGGTGCCAAAGCCCTCCACATGCAGAAGGTTCATCCCGCGCGTCGGGCTTAAGGTGATGGTCAGGCCGTTTTTACTGCTAATAACGATCACTTTACTACCTTCCTGCTTGCCGCCGTGCAACACTTTTTGCTCAATGCTGAACGTTCGATCGTTAATTTTCAGCTCATCGCTGGAAATCTTCCAGTTTCCTTTTTCCACGCTGCTTTCAGCGCTTGTCAGCACCCAGGTTTTTGCTGCGGCATGGCCAGAAACCAGTACCGAAAGGAGCGTTAAAGCCAGTTTTATTTTCATATTTATCCCTTTTTGCTGAAACGATTATTTAACTTCGTAAGCAAATCTAATGTTTTGGCGATAAGGGAAATGTGATGCGCCTCACTGAGGGTAAATTCAGGGTTGTTTAACGATCAATATGCGGGTCTGATCGCTATTTTGCTGAATTACAGAAACTTAATTGCGTTAATTTTGTGACGCAAGCTCATTGTTGCTTTAACGATTCAGCCAGTAATTAATAAAAAACCCCGCCATAGCGAGGTTTTGAAAAAGCGGTATAGAATGCTAAGTAATGATTATGCTTTCAGCTTTTCCAGCGCGGCGGTGTAATCCGGCTCGGTAGTGATTTCATTAACCAGTTCGCTGAAGATGACAGTGTCGTTTTCATCAAGAACCAGTACCGCGCGTGCTGCCAGGCCTTTCAGAGGGCCTTCGGCGATGCTGACGCCGTAGTTTTCGAGGAAATCCGGGCTGCGCAGGGTGGAGAGGGTGATAACGTTGCTCAGGCCTTCAGCGCCGCAGAAGCGAGACTGGGCGAACGGCAGGTCAGCAGAAATGCACAGCACAACGGTGTTGTCCATTTCAGTTGCCAGCTGGTTGAACTTACGCACGGATGCGGCGCAAACACCGGTATCAATGCTCGGGAAAATGTTCAGCACTTTGCGTTTGCCCGCAAACTGAGCCAGTGTGACGTCAGACAGATCTTTAGCCACCAGAGTAAAAGCCTGCGCTTTGCTGCCAGCCTGCGGAATGGAACCTGCAACAGCAACCGGGTTGCCCTGGAAATGAACGAGTTGTGACATAGATATCTTCCTGTTTACATATAGTTAACGTCGGGGCTAGTGTATGTCATCCGCGGATAACACGGCAAACCAAATTTTTTCGCCTTTCCGGGCTGCAAGGAGTCAGTGATGAGAAGTGTTAAGGTCTATGAAGAAGCCTGGCCATTGCATACCCCGTTTGTGATCTCCCGCGGAAGCCGAAGCGAAGCCAGCGTGGTGGTCGTTGAAATCGAAGAGGACGGTTTTAAAGGCGTAGGGGAGTGCACGCCTTACCCGCGCTATGGTGAAAGCCTCGCGTCAGTGATGGCGCATATCATGACGCTGGTGCCAGACCTGCAAACCGGGCTCACGCGCGAGGCATTACAGCAGCGTTTGCCCGCCGGGGCCGCACGTAACGCCATTGATAGTGCGCTCTGGAGTCTCGAGGCGGCGAAACAGCAGCAACCCCTGACAGCATTGCTGGGCGTGGCGCTGCCGGAATCGGTGGCTACCGCGCAAACGGTAGTGATTGGCGAGCCGGAACAGATGGCCGCCAGCGCCAAAGCGCTTTATGACACCGGGGCCCGGCTGCTGAAGGTGAAGCTCGACGATCGTCTGATTAGCGAGCGGATGGTCGCCATTCGCGCGGCGGTACCCTCAGCCACGCTGATTGTTGATGCAAATGAATCATGGCATCCAGAAGGGCTGGCCGCCCGCTGTCAGCTGCTGGCCGACCTGGGGGTGGCCATGCTGGAGCAGCCTCTGCCAGCAAAAGATGACGCGGCGCTGAAGAACTTTATCCATCCGTTGCCCGTTTGTGCGGATGAAAGCTGTCATACCCGCGCGAGCTTGAGCGAGCTGCAGGGCCGCTACGAGATGATTAATATTAAGCTCGACAAGACCGGCGGGCTGACAGAGGCGCTGGCCCTGGCGGCAGAAGCCCGGGCGCAAGGTTTTTCACTGATGCTGGGCTGTATGCTCTGTACGTCCCGGGCAATCGGCGCGGCGCTACCGCTTGTCAATCAGGTCCGTTTCGCCGATCTGGACGGCCCGACGTGGCTGGCGGTTGACGTCTCTCCCGCGCTCCATTTTACCAGCGGCGTGCTTCATCTCTGAGGCTGCCAGCGTAAAAGATCCACCATGGCTTTTAAGTATTTTTCGCTGGCCTCGTCGGAGGAGATCGGCGGGAATTCAGCGGTTATGCAGGGCAGGCTCAAATCGGCGCACCAGCTACCGAAGGAGCCTGGCGTTTCATAGCCCACGCTGGTCACGAGCGGCAGGGCGAAAGCGTCTGCCAGCCACGCGCCAAGCTCGGAGTGACGCGGATCTTCAATACAGGCCAGCGGATCGTGGAAGGAGACCACCCACGCGGGGTGGATCTTATGGATTAGCTGGCACAGCGCCTGGGTTTCCGGCTCTGAGCCCGGCTTATCTCCCGTTAGCAGAACCACATCACGCTCCTCGGCGGAGCTGTTCCAGCGATACACCGTTTCCCCGGCGCGCCAGTTTGCTGATGGAAAATTACGGTTTAAGTCAACGCCTCGCGCATTGGCGCGAAGACCCAGCTGGCAGCCGTCCGGGTTAACCGCCAGAATCACGTGATGACGCCGTAATGACGGCGTCAGCGTCCGCAGCGCACATGAAAGCGTCACGATGGAGGAGTTTTCATCCCCGTGCGTGCCGGCAAGAATCAAGCCGCTTTCGCGGTCTGCGTCGGGGGCGGGGAACCAGATCAGCGATGCGCCTAAAAAGGAGCGGCCATATTGCTCAGCGCCCGGCGGAAAGGCGCCGCGTTCCGCTCTCGGTCGGGTGGTTACCATACGAAATCCTGATAAAGAAGTCACTACTGGCAGTGTTGTGCAAAACCCGCTGTTAATCAAATAGTTTCCGTAATGGCTAAGAATTGCCTTAAATCACTATTCAGGCGTAAGTTATTTGCATTTCTCTTTGTCGAAACAAATAATTACGCATCTGCTTAATACCTGAATTCATTAAAGGGGATCTTATGAAGCATCCTGTTTCGCGTCTTTTTGCCGCACTGTGCCTGTGCGGGCTCTCTTCACTTTCTTTCGCAGCTGACGTGCCGCAGGGCACTGCGCTGGCGCAAAAACAGGAGCTGGTCAGGCATATTAAAGACGAGCCGGCTTCGCTGGACCCGGCGAAAGCCGTGGGGTTGCCAGAGATTCAGGTGATTCGCGATCTCTTTGAAGGCCTGGTTAATCAGAATGAGAAAGGGGAGCTGACGCCGGGCGTGGCGACACGCTGGCAGAGCAACGATAACCGTGTCTGGATGTTTACCTTACGCGATGACGCGAAATGGTCCGACGGCTCCCCTGTCACCGCCCAGGATTTTGTCTACAGCTGGCAGCGTCTGGTTGACCCGAAAACCACCTCTCCGTTTGCCTGGTTTGCCGCGCTGGCGGGAATTAATAACGCGCAGGCCATTATTGACGGCAAAGCCGCGCCCGATACGCTGGGTGTGACGGCGGTGGACGCCAGAACGTTACGCGTTCAGCTGGACAAACCGCTGCCGTGGTTCAGCAACCTGACGGCGAACTTTGCTTTTTATCCAGTACAAAAAGCTAACGTCGAAAGCGGTAAAGAGTGGACGCGGCCGGGTGCGCTGGTGGGGAACGGGGCTTACGTTCTGAAGGACCGCGTGGTGAATGAAAAACTGGTTGTGGTGCCCAATACGCACTACTGGGACAATGCCAAAACGGTACTGCAGAAGGTGACCTTCGTGCCGATTAATCAGGAATCGTCGGCGACCAAACGCTACCTGGCAGGGGATATTGATATTACCGAATCGTTCCCAAAAAACATGTATCAGAAGCTCATGAAGGACATTCCGGGGCAGGTTTATACGCCTCCTCAGTTGGGAACGTATTACTATGCCTTTAACACCCAAAAAGGCCCGACGGCGGATGCACGGGTTCGTCTGGCGCTGAGTATGAGCATCGACCGTCGTATCATGGCAGAAAAGGTGTTAGGGACGGGGGAGAAGCCCGCCTGGCACTTCACCCCAGACGTGACGGCAGGGTTCACTCCGGACGCCTCGCCGTTTGAGCAGATGTCGCAGCAGGAGCTCAACGCCCAGGCCAAAACCTTGCTGCAGGCTGCAGGATACGGTCCTCAGCGCCCGCTAAAGCTGAACCTGCTGTATAATACTTCGGAAAACCACCAGAAAATCGCGATTGCGGTGGCCTCCATGTGGAAGAAAAATCTCGGTGTGGATGTCAAACTGCAAAACCAGGAGTGGAAAACCTACATTGATAGCCGTAACACCGGTAACTTTGATGTGATCCGCGCCTCATGGGTGGGTGATTACAACGAGCCATCAACGTTCCTGTCATTGCTGACCTCCACTCACAGCGGCAACATCTCCCGCTTTAATGACCCTGCCTACGATAAGATCGTCCAGCAGGCGACGCTGGAAACCACCGCGAAGGCGCGCAATGCGGACTACAACATGGCGGAGAAAATCCTTATGGAGAAGGCGCCCATCGCGCCAATTTATCAGTACACTAACGGTCGCCTGATTAAGCCCTGGGTGAAGGGCTACCCCATCAATAACCCGGAAGACGTGGCATATAGCCGGACGATATATATTGAAAAGCACTGATGCGTACTGACCTCCTGCTAACGCCAGGCAACCATCGCTAAACCCCGAGCTGGCGCGGCTTACAGCGCCAGTTTATCCTTCTGACCATCTCCCGCCACAGCAGAAAGCATGACTTTTCTGACGGTATTGCTGACGTATTCAACGAAAAACGGTTGCGGTAAATTCCGCATAATACCGTCAGCCAGGTGTTTTATCGACGGTAAAGGCAAAGTCGATTGCCACGTTTAAACCAAAGGAACGGGCATTAAGCGAACGGGAGATCGGCGTGTTCTTTAACGCGCTGGCCCGTACCGGAGTTGCGCAGACGATTCAGATGTCAGTTAAATTTGACCTTTTGACGTTACTGCGAAAGCGGGAGTTTCGTCTGGCTCGTTGGTAGTTGGTGGACTGGGAGGAGCGGACGCTTACGCTCCCGCCCTCTGTCATGAAAATGTCGCGACCACATTGGATTTATCTCTCCCGGCAGGCAAAGGACATTCTGGTTGCGCTGAATAGTGTGTATGCGCATTCTGAGTACCTTCATCCAGGCCGTTTTAGCCCAAAACTCCCACTTTACGACGCTGCGCTTAATGCCGCTATTCGTTCGGGGTTAAAGCAATTAGCGGAAGAAGGCGTGGAGTTTGAGTCCTTCTCTGTCCATGACTTGCGCCGGACAGCCAGCACGCTTTTGCACGAAGCAGGGTATAACTATGACTGGATCGAAAAATGTCTGGCGCATGAGAAGCGAGGCGTTCGGGCGGTGTATAACAAGGCGGAATACGCAGAACAACGAGCATCAATGTTGCAGGATTGGGCGGATATGGTCGACAGGTATATTGAGAAATTTAAATGAGTCAGGAATCCGACAGCCGGTAAAAGCTTATTGTTGCTTAAAACAGTGAGCCTGATTTAACAGAATTTGGCAACAGATAACCAACTTCTGGAGATAATCATGCGTGCAGCACTCAGAAAAGAAGAATTGATAAAGTTAGTGCCTCTGTCTTTTTATGCCATTGATAAGCTGGAAAAAGAAGGCGATTTCCCTAAACGTTTCTCACTGACGCCACGGGTTGTAGCCTGGAACCGGGATGAGGTGGAAGCCTGGCTGGACGCGCGTCAGCAGAACCCCGACTTAATTGCACGTGATGAGGGTATGATGAAAGGTCTGGAAAAAACATGGGAGATACACAGGCAAAAGTTTGCAGCAAAACGTACTGTTTAAATCAACGTGCAGTGATGTTTACGCCTGACGGATCAGCCTATTGATTAGATAAGACGATACGAAATGTTAGCACGGGAGGAGCAAAACTGGCGCTCTATCCCGTTTGCTTTATGAGCAAATATTGGCATTGTTGGTGATGTGTGAATGTTTTTACATGTTGGGTTAAGATGAGTCGGATGAGATAGCTCATTGATTGAAAAGTGCGGCCACAGTGGTGCGAAGTTGCACTAAATAGCTGCGTCGAATAGTAGATCACTTTAAGGTAACTCAGTCCGATTTTTGCGTCCGATCAATCGCCAAACATCACAAATCACCAACTGGACTGAGCGATGCCGATCATAGTACCAATACCCCGTAAGCGAACCTGCAGGAAACTGATGAATGGTATCCAGCAATTAAGTTCGGGAGAACTTACTATCCTTTTTCTGTCGACTATCTAACTGGATAGTTTATCTTCACAACAGTGCCTCAAATGAAAACAAAGCTTATTCACGATTGCACAAATAATCTTATATATACAACGGAAATTTATTATAGTGTGAAAAAATAATTTTCATGAATAAATCCTAAAAACTAGTACTGTCAGTGTCGATCAGCTTGATGTATCGCGGGTCTCTTTGTTACGGTACCTTTAGCAGGGATTACGAACTTATTTCCATTACATTAAATAATTATTCAAGGTATAGAAAATGAGAACTCATGTTGTTGAGGGTATGGTCAATACAATAGAAAAAATCGCTGAGGATGTTGGGCTTACCGAAGAAGAATACATGCTAGCGTTAGCTTTTTCGATGGCGATATTGATGGAACACAAAGGTAGTAATCTGATGGATATAGATATAAATGAACTGACGCTGGTTGTCGGCTTGAGGAAAAATGGTGCAGGGAACCCACCAGTAAAAGAAGGCAATAGCTCAGTACATTAACTGTGCAAGCCTGTATTCCTGTTCCGAAAACTTTGACTCTGGGTGAGCTATTACTCACGGGGTCCTTGATGTGCGATGATTATTCGGATTAGCCTGCGTCTGATGAGAAAATTCATGACATGAATGGTAAAGATATTAATGTAAGACTTTCTACCCCTGTGGTCACGTATTAATATATATCAATAAAATGAATGCATTCAGATATAAAACTGCTGTTTTCAGCAGCGGTAGATATTTATTCCGCATTTTTGTAAATAAATAGTTAGTGTGTCGTGTTATTGGTTGGTGTGTAGTGTCGTTTGTTGTTTTGTTTTGGTTAAAAATGCTTAAAAAAATCCGATATAGGATATTTAGACTAATTTATTGATCTTAAGTGGTGTTTTATTCTACCATCGGCTTTGTAAAGAAACGCCGTTATTTCCAGCAAACACTCCTCAGGGGAAGGGACCGCTATGGCCGATACGTTCCAGAACGAGGTGCCTAAGGCACGCATAAACCTTAAATTAAGCCTGCATACAGGAGGCTCGCAGAAGAAAGTCGAACTGCCGCTTAAACTCCTCACCGTCGGTGATTTCAGTAATGGCAAAGAGACCCGCCCATTATCTGAAAGAAAAAAAATTAACGTCAATAAAAACAACTTCAACAGTGTACTTTCGGAATTTAACCCGGAAGTAAATCTGAATGTTGAGAATACCCTCGCGGGGGATGGTTTCGAAGAAAATGTGAAACTGAGCTTCTCCGATATTAAAGACTTCGAACCTGAGCAAGTTGCCCGCCAGATCCCTCAGCTCCGCGCCATGCTGGCGATGCGTAATTTATTACGCGATCTCAAATCTAATCTCCTTGATAACGCCACTTTCAGAAAAGAACTCGAGAAAATTCTTAAAGACCCGGCGCTGTCCCGGGAATTACGCGACGAAATGAATGCACTGGCCCCGAAATAAGCGGCGTGCGTTATTTAATGGATTAACCGGGAATATGCTGATGTCTGTAAATACCGAAACCGCCTCCACTCAGGGGCAGACCACCGTACTGGAAAAAGAGGGCGTTTACGCCTCCCTGTTTGAAAAAATCAACCTGACCCCGGCCTCCAGTCTGGGTGATATTAACGCGTTTCTGGATGATGCGGCGCTCTCTGATGCCCCGGCAGGCGAGCGCCTGACGGCAGCGATGCAGGTGTTTATGGACTGCATCCGAAAATCCGGCAAGCCCGTGGAGAAGCTCGACAAGACGCTGATTGACCACCATATCGCGGAGCTGGATTTCCAGATTAGCCGTCAGCTGGATGCGGTAATGCACCACGAAGCGTTCCAGAAAGTTGAATCTCTCTGGCGTGGCCTGAAGCAGCTGGTGGACAGCACCGACTACCGCCAGAACGTGAAAACCGAAATTCTGGATGTCTCCAAGGACGACCTGCGCCAGGACTTTGAGGATGCACCGGAACTTATCCAGAGCGGCCTCTACTGGCACACCTATACCGCCGAATACGACACCCCGGGCGGCGAGCCGATTGGCTCGGTGATTTCTTCTTACGAATTTGACGCCAGCCCGCAGGACGTGGCGTTGCTGCGCAATATCTCGAAAGTGTCCGCCGCCGCGCATATGCCGTTTATCGGCTCCGTTGGCCCGGCGTTCTTCCTGAAAGACTCTATGGAAGAGGTTGCTGCGATTAAAGATATCGGTAACTACTTCGACCGCGCCGAGTACATCAAGTGGAAATCGTTCCGCGACACGGACGACTCGCGCTATATCGGGCTGGTGATGCCGCGCGTGCTGGGCCGTCTGCCGTATGGTCCGGACACCGTGCCGGTGCGCAGCTTCAACTACGTTGAGCAGGTGAAAGGGCCGGACCACGAGAAATACCTGTGGACCAGCGCGTCGTTCTCCTTCGCCTCCAACATGGTGAAAAGCTTCATCAATAACGGCTGGTGCGTGCAGATCCGTGGCCCGCAGGCGGGCGGGGCGGTGAAAGACCTGCCGATCCACCTGTACGATCTCGGTACCGGCAACCAGGTGAAAATCCCGTCTGAGGTGATGATCCCGGAAACCCGCGAATTTGAATTCGCCAGCCTGGGCTTTATTCCGCTGTCTTACTACAAAAACCGCGACTACGCCTGCTTCTTCTCGGCGAACTCCGCCCAGAAACCGGCCCTGTATGACACCGCCGATGCCACCGCCAACAGCCGCATCAACGCACGCCTGCCGTACATATTCCTGCTGTCGCGCATTGCGCACTACCTGAAGCTGATCCAGCGTGAAAATATCGGTACCACCAAGGACCGCCGTCTGCTGGAGCTGGGACTCAACACCTGGGTGCGTGGTCTGGTCACTGAAATGACCGATCCGGGCGACGAGCTGCAGGCTTCCCACCCGCTGCGTGATGCGAAGGTCGTGGTGGAAGACATCGAAGATAACCCGGGCTTCTTCCGCGTGAAGCTGTTTGCGGTGCCGCACTTCCAGGTGGAAGGCATGGACGTGAACCTGTCTCTGGTCAGCCAGATGCCGAAAGCGAAAGCGTAAGGCGGGGGCAGGGATGAAAATTTATCGTCCGCTGTGGAATGAGGGGGCACTGTTGTCTCCTCAGCAGTTCCAGCAACAGTCAGAATGGGAATCTTTTCGCAGTACAGGCGTTGCGGCTCTCGCCTCGCCGTTTGCGTGGGGCGTTGAGCAGGCTGAATTTGATGAAAGGCTGCTGGGTTCGGGCCTGATTCAGATTACACAACTGCGGCTCTGGCTGCCTGATGGCTCGCTGGTGGATACGGCAGTCAGCGATCTGCCGCCAGAACCGCGCGAGCTGGGGCTGGCGCAACATTCAGACGCAGTTACGGTGGTGATTGCCCTGCCGCTCATGCAGTCCGGGCTGAATAACGTGCAGCAGGAATCAGCTATAGCCGACCGGCCGCTCCGCTACCGTGAAGAGTGGGTGAATGTCCAGGATGCGTTTGGCAGCGAGGAGGAATCCGTCGCGGTCGCCCGCTTTAACCTCGCGATTCGTTTTGAACACGAGGATAACGCGTCGTGGCAGTGCTGCCCGGTTGCGCGTTTGATCCGTGACGGACAGGAATGGCGTCAGGATCCGGCATTTATCCCTCCCATGGCCTTGTTCTCTGCAAGCCCGGCGATGCGGGAAAGACTGGTGTTACTGAACCGTCAGCTTCGCTCACGTCGCCAGCGTCTGATGTCCATGCGCCGCGAGAGTAATGAGCGTCTGGCCGATTTCGCGGTGGCAGACGTCTCTCTTTTCTGGCTACACAATGCACTGAACTCTCATGCGCGGGTGCTGACGGAATTTGAACGTTTTCCCGCCCGCCATCCGGAGCAGGTGTGGGCGGAACTCGCACGACTGGCGGGCAGCATGCTGACATTTTCTCTCGACAGCGATCTGGACGCTATTCCCGGCTATAACCATGCCGAACCAGAAAAAACGTTTCCGCCACTGTTTGAACTGATCACCGGCTTACTGGAAGCCAGTCTGCCGTCCCGCGTGATCGCGCTGGACATGCTTCGACCGGACGATCAGACATGGAAAGCCTCGCTGCACGATATCCGTCTGCGCGAAGAAGCCGATCTCTATCTGTCCGTCAGGTCTGACGTTCCCGCATGGCAGGTGGCAGAGAAATTCCCGGCGTTATGTAAGGCGGGTTCACCGGATGATGTGAATGCTATTTCCACCGTCGCACTGCAGGGGATCCCGCTCATTGCCGTTAACCGTGTGCCGGCAGCGTTACCGGTGCGGATGGAGAACCAGTACTTCGCGCTGGACATGGAGAGTGCCGGGGCGCGGGACATGCTGGAGCAGGGGGTATGCATGTTCTACGTGCCTGCCCTACTGGGACGGCTTGAACTCGAACTGTTTGCGGTACTGCGATCATGAGAAACGACATTGATATTGATGAACTGATGGCGGAAACCTGGCTCACCGTCACCCTGCTTAAGCAGGGGGCAACAACGCCCGACGGGGATGTGCTGTATGACACCTGCTGTAAGCACGTGGAAAGCGTACGCGAGGCGCTGGATCGTGCGGGGTACGACGAGGCCAGCATCGGGCATATTTCCTACGCGCAGTGTGCGTTGCTTGATGAAGTGGTAATGAGCAGAAAGCCCGGTGAAAGCTCAGACGTTGAGGCTGGTCAGGCTGCCTGGCGAAAAGCGCCATTGCAGGCGCGTCATTTCGGATCCCTGTACGCAGGCGAAGCTCTCTGGGATCGTATCGCTGAAGTATTACGTCAGCCTGCGCCGAATATGGCCGTTCTGACCTGTTACCACCGGGTAATAGTACTGGGGTTCCGCGGGTTGTACAGCATGAGCTCAGTCAGCCAGTCTCAGCGGGAAGAGGTGATCAAAGCCCTTGCTGAGCGGGTGCCGCCTCTGGATGCCGGTATCTCTCTGGTGGTGCGCCGGACCGGAAAGCACCGCTACAGCCTGCTGCGTTCCGTCTGGTTCTGGATTGCTGCGGCTGTTGTGGTCACTGGCGTTGTGTGGTGGGGAGGGCATCTCTGGCTCCAGGCACTGTTGTCAGGGCAGTTACCGGAGTTGCCTCGCTAATGCGTAAATCAGTCATGGTCTCTCTGATATTCCACGTTCTGGCGGGTATTGCGGCGCTTTTATGGCTGCTGTGGGGATTCATTCCGGCAGACACGCTGTTTAAAGGCGGGATGACGGTGTGCATTGCTGCTCTGGTCGTCTGGCTGGTCTGGAGAAAAAGCCGCTCCGGCCAGATGATGGCGGAGGGTGAAACGTCCGTCTGTGAACTGCCGCTGCCTGATGCCGGGGGGCCTGTTGTTCTCGTCTGTGGGGATGAACTGGACGCATTATTCCAGGGACAAACACTGCGCAAAACCGCGCAGGGCTGGTGGCTGCGGGTGAATGACGTCAACAGGCTGAGCGACATTGTTCGCGATATTCACGAACAGCAGCCGCGTCAGACCGGACAGCTCTCTGTTATGTATTCCTGTCAGCCTGACAGACATCTGGATGAAGCCGTGCTGCGCGCGTCCCTGAAAGCGTTGCGCCAGCAAATGAAGCAACTGAGTCAGATTGCCGGATTCTCTCTGCCGGTGATTCTGAGCGGTGAGTTTTCCGGCCCCGCAACCCCGTGGCTTGTTGTGCGTGGCGACAAACCGGTTGTTTATCCGGCTGATGAGACGCCGCAGGCGCTGGATGACTGGCAACAGGAAAATCATCTGGCGCTGATGCCTGTTCTGCGGGAAGCCTTTGCTTTTATGCGCACCATTCTGATGGATGAGCTGGCGAAAGAAGATCGGCTGTTTCCGGCAGTTCATCCGTTTGCTGTCGCATTTCGAAGCGGTATGGGGTCTGTTGACACGGCTTCGCTGTGGTCGCATCACCTTTGTCGTCTGACGCATCTGATTTTACCGCAGGCAGCCGGAGCAGCGGGGGGATCAGGCCGTTTTCCTGATGCGGTATTACCAGTGCTTGCGCCTTACTGTGCTCCCGTACAGGGCGGGCAGCGAACTCGTCGCCTCGTTTTACTGGTTCTGGTATGCGTTCTGACTGCTCTCGGTTTTTCTGCCGCGAATAACGCGGCGCTGATTCGCCACGTCGGAACGGATTTGCAGCGCTGGTATGCCATTCCCATGAATCACTATGAGCCAAAAGCGCAGTCGCTTGCGGCGCTGAAACAGGATGCCCTTCTGCTGGAGCGCTGGCAACGGCAGGGGGAACCCCTCAGGTATGCGCTGGGTTATTACCCTGGCCAGCGTTTATGGCTGGCGTTACAGAAGGCCATTGACACGTATGTGCCCCCTTCGGCGCCTGCGCCAAAGTCACAGCCAAAAATCATCCGCCTCGACAGCATGTCCCTGTTCGACACCGGCAAGTGGGCGCTGAAACCCGGCTCGACGAAGCTGCTGGTGAACTCGCTGGTCGGCATCAAAGCGAAGCCTGGCTGGCTGATTGTGGTGGCGGGCCATACCGACAGCACGGGCGACGACAAATCCAACCAGGAGCTCTCCCTGAAACGTGCTGAGTCCGTGCGGGACTGGATGCGCGACACCGGCGACGTGCCGGAGAGCTGTTTTGCGGTGCAGGGCTATGGCGAAAGCCGTCCTGTTGCCACTAATGACACGACAGAAGGCCGCGCGCTGAACCGCCGTGTCGAAATCAGTCTGGTGCCGCAGGCGAATGCCTGCCAGCTGCCGGGCAACACACTGGCGCCATCGCAGGATGATGGCGTCTCAAAAAATGAAATGGAGTAATTAACATGGCAATTCCTGTTTATCTGTGGCTGAAGGACGACGGCGGCGCGGACATTAAAGGTTCCGTGGACGTGAAGGACCGTGAAGGCAGCATCGAGGTGGTGGCGCAGGAGCATAACCTGTACATCCCGACCGACAACAATACCGGCAAACTGACCGGCACGCGTATCCACACGCCGTTCCTGTTCACCAAGGAAATCGACTCTTCAAGCCCGTATCTGTACAAGGCAGTGACCACCGGCCAGACCCTGAAGTCTGCTGAATTTAAGTGGTACAAAATCAACGACGCCGGCCAGGAAGTGGAGTACTTCAACACGAAGCTTGAGAACGTGAAGCTGGTGAAAGTGAATCCGCTGATGCACGACATCAAGGACCCGGCTTTCGAGAAGCACAACCATCTGGAACAGATTGAACTGCGCTACGAAAAAATCACCTGGACCTACAAGGACGGCAACATCATTCATTCCGATTCCTGGAACGAACGTACCACCGCCTAATCCTGATGCGGACAGGTTTGCCTGTCCGCCGTTTCTTTGCTGGACGTCTGCGATGACGGGCGTTCAGCAAAGAAAAACACAATCTGCCTGCCTGACCTTATGCGCTTTGGTGAACAGCGAGGGGCGGTAGCGTGTCCGGAACTGATAAAGAGAGAAGCTCATGGAAAATCCAGCCATCCTGTTACGCCGTCTTAACCCCTACTGCGCCCGCGCGATGAAGGGGCGGCCTCCCTGTGCCAGACCCGGGCGCACGCGGAAATCCTGCCTGAGCACTGGCTGCTGAAACTGCTGGACCAGGGCGAGGGCGACCTGACGGTGCTGGCCCGCCGCTATGAATGGGATATGGACGCGATATGGCAGGATTTACTGGCCTTTATGGATAAGCTGCCCCGTTCGGTGCGCAGCCGCCCGCAGCTTTCGGACAGCATTCAGGCCCTGATGCTGGACGCCTGGCTGCATGCCTCGCTGGCCGGTGAGGAGCACATCCGCAGCATTCACCTGCTGATGGCGCTGGCGGAAAAACCGAAACAGGTGCGCTGCGACGGCCTGTGGCCGCTGCTGACGCTGGCACAGAGCCAGCTGGAACGACTGCGCGGGCTTCTGGACGCGCAGTCGGACGAGCGCCCGGAGGTGCAGCAGGAAGCGGAACTTGCGCAGACTGGCGATGCGACGCTTACCGGTGCAGAAATAAAGGAAGGCGAACTCAGCCCGGCGTTACAGAATGCGCTGGATAAGTTCACCCTCGACGTCACCACCCGCGCCCGTGAGGGTAAAATCGACCCGGTGTTTGGCCGTGACAATGAAATCCGCCAGATGGTGGATATCCTGTCCCGCCGTCGTAAGAACAACCCGATACTGGTGGGCGAGCCGGGTGTCGGCAAGACCGCCCTCGTGGAAGGGCTGGCGCTCAGAATTGCCGAAGGCAATGTGCCGGACGCGCTGAAGCCTGTCTCCGTGCGCACCCTCGACCTCGGCCTGCTGCAGGCGGGCGCAGGTGTCAAAGGCGAGTTCGAACAGCGCCTGAAAAACATTATCGAAGCAGTGCAGCAGTCGCCCACCCCGGTGCTGCTGTTTATCGACGAGGCCCACACCATCATCGGCGCAGGCAACCAGGCGGGCGGAGCCGATGCGGCCAACCTGCTGAAGCCTGCGCTGGCACGCGGTGAACTCAGAACCATCGCTGCGACTACCTGGAGTGAGTACAAGCAGTACTTCGAGCGCGATGCCGCGCTGGAGCGCCGCTTCCAGATGGTGAAAGTTGACGAGCCGGACGACGACACCGCCTGCCTGATGCTCAGGGGGCTGAAATCCCGCTACGCGGAACACCACGGGGTGCACATTACGGATGAAGCCGTTAAAGCCGCCGTCACCCTCTCCAGACGCTATCTGACAGGCCGCCAGCTGCCGGACAAGGCGGTAGACCTGCTGGACACCGCCTCCGCCCGTATTCGTATGAGCCTTGATACGGTGCCGGAGCCGCTGACCCGCCTGAAGGCGCAGCTCACGGCCCTTGCCATGGAGAAACAGGCGCTGCTGGAAGATATTGCGGTGGGGAACAGCACCCACGGCGAACGGCTTGCCGCCATCGAACAGGGCGAAGTCCGCATCATCCTGCAGCTTGACGAACTGGAAACCCGGTACGGCCAGGAGCTGAGGCTGACGGAAGAACTTCTCGCCTGCCGTACAGATATCTCTCGCCAGACAGAGATAGCGGACCTGCAGACGCAGCTTACCGCCGTGCAGCAGAATAACCCGCTGCTGGGGCTGGATGTGGACGCCCGTACCGTCGCCACGGTGATTGCCGACTGGACCGGCGTGCCGCTCTCCTACCTGATGAAGGATGAACAGACGGAGCTGCTGAG
The DNA here is from genome assembly GCF_900324475.1 of Enterobacter bugandensis. Taxonomy (NCBI): domain Bacteria; kingdom Pseudomonadati; phylum Pseudomonadota; class Gammaproteobacteria; order Enterobacterales; family Enterobacteriaceae; genus Enterobacter; species Enterobacter bugandensis. The sequence goes on along the minus strand of NZ_LT992502.1, from coordinate 2,594,688 downwards.
CCTGGCACAGAACCTCGGCAGGCGCGTGGTGGGCCAGGACGCAGCGCTGAACGCCGTTGCGCAGCGCCTGCGCGCCAGTAAAACGGGCCTCGCGCCGGAGAACGGCCCGCAGGGGGTGTTTCTGCTGGTTGGCCCGAGCGGCACCGGCAAGACCGAAACCGCGCTCGCGCTTGCTGATGAACTGTTCGGCGGCGAGAAATCCCTTATCACCATCAACCTCTCCGAGTACCAGGAGCCGCACACCGTCTCCCAGCTCAAGGGCTCCCCGCCGGGCTATGTCGGCTACGGCCAGGGCGGCATTCTGACGGAAGCAGTGCGCAAGTGCCCGTACAGCGTGGTGCTGCTTGATGAGGTGGAAAAGGCCCACCGGGACGTGATGAACCTGTTCTACCAGGTCTTTGACAGGGGTTTTATGCGCGACGGCGAGGGGCGGGAAATTGATTTTCGCAACACGGTCATCCTGATGACCTCCAACCTCGGCAGCGACCTTATCATGCAGATGCCGGAGGAACAGCCGGAGGCGACCGAAGCCGGCCTGCATGAACTGCTGCGCCCGGTGCTGCGCGACCACTTCCAGCCTGCGCTGCTGGCGCGTTTCCAGACGGTGATTTACCGTCCGCTGGGACAGGCGGCGATGCGCACGATAGTCGGGATGAAGCTGAATCAGGTGAGTCAGCGTCTGGCGCGCCATTACGGTATGAAGACCGATATCAGCAAAAGCCTGTACGACACACTGACCGCCGCCTGCCTGCTGCCGGACACTGGTGCGCGCAACGTTGACAGCCTGCTGAATCAGCAGATATTGCCGGTACTTAGCCAGCAGCTGCTGACGCATATGGCGGCGGGGCAGAAGCCGCAGCACCTGACGCTGGGCTGGGATGAGGAAGAGGGGATTGTGATGTCATTTGACGAAGGAGCGGGCGTATGAACAATTCTTTAATAAATGATGCGGCGAGCCTGGTACAGCAACTGCCGGGCCAGTCCCGCTACCGGGTCGATGTTCATGAGTGCCCTGAATTTCTTGATGTGCTGAAATTCAGTTCGGTTGAATCCCTCAGCAAGCCCTGGCGGTATGATATCTCCGTGACCTGCTCCACACCGGATATCGCAAGTGCAGCCGTGCTGTTAAAAACCTGCATCCTTTACTTTTCAGACCCCGATGTTTGACGGGGCGCCGGCTGTCCCCGTGCGTACCGTGTATGGCGTGGTTTCGTCGTTTGAACGTATTTCCACTTCAAAAGAGGATACCGTTTACGAACTGGCGCTGGTCCCGCGTATCGCCCTGTCAGGTCATACGAAGGGCTGTGAAATTTTCCTCAATCAGTCCGTGACTGAAGTCGTGGAAAAGGTGCTGCGTAAGCGCGGGCTGGAAGGGGCGGACTTTGAGTTCCGTCTGTCCCGTGAGTATCCGGCGCGGGAGCTGATTACCCAGTGGCGGGAAACCAATCTTGAGTTTATTGAGCGACTGCTGGCCGAAGTGGGTATTTTCTGGCGTTTCGAAATGGACAGCCCCCTTGAGCAGGATGTCGTTATTTTCCAGGATTTTCAGGAGCAGTATCAGTTTGGTGTGACCATCCCGTTACGTAATCCTGCCGGGATGAGTGACAGCGGCAAGGAAAGTATCTGGGATATTCATACCGCTTACCACGTTGTCAGTGGCGGGGTGTCGACCCGGGATTACAACTACCGGATACACATTAAGGGCAATAAATGAAAAAATATTTTTTTTTGATATTTGTATCTATTCCTTCAATTGCTGGTGAGTTGACATATTCTAATTATTTCAGAGAGTTTTCAGAAGCGTTTTCGGCTCCAACTGTGTCAGAGTCTGACTACTCAAGATTGTCCTCCTATAAAGTGCATCCTGAGCTATTTATAGATTTCGAAAAATCCCCTCCGGAATCATTTAGTGGCAGTGATAAACATAATTCAAATGTTATTTTTAATGGTACTCTATCTAAAAGGTACTTTATCAATTTCATTAACTCCACATTTTTGAATGGTGTTACTTTAGATGAAGGAGCAAAAAAAGTCTTTACTGACAAGGATAGAGTTTATTCTTTTGAGGTAAACATAAAAAATAGTCAAGTTGTTATTTTTGAAAATATGCTCATTTCTGCGCCGGAAAATATGACCGCCGAAATTAGTTGTTCATATACCTTTGGCTCAATAAATAAAGAATCGTTAAAGTTAGTGAATGTATTTTGTGCTGGGTAATGGAGGTGATAATATGATTAGTCAGTTTTTATTTTTTTCCTTATTTGTAATATCTCTTTTTCCTTGTGTTTCAAATTCCTCAGAATTTATTCATGTTGGTGAGCAATACTTTTTTGAACTAAATGGTGAAACTTTTCTGATGGGTCTCGAGTTTATATGCGATATGATGTGAATATGTTATACAATCAAAAAAAGCGCATATCAAAATAACCACGTGGCATGCTCCCATTACTTGTGACGGTGATTATGATGTAGAAGAAATTAATAATGTATATATTTTAAATTATGTAGGGCTGGTGGGTGTGTGTATCCAGCACCTCAATTTCATATTATGAAAAAAGGGAAGGATATGTATATAAAAGGAGAGCCTCTTGTTTATAGTGAAGGTTATTGGTTGGAAATGATACAGAAGAAAAAATAATAAATTTTAAACGGTAACTACAATTAATATTAATACTTAATACCATAAGAGGAATAATTCCATGCTTCAAATTATCCGCAAAGGCGATAATACCACTCACGGTGGTTCAGTAATGACCGCTTCCGAAACGATGAAATTCGGCGGCATCGGTGTTGCCCGTAAAGGCGATAAAGTTTCCTGCCCAATCCCGGGTCATGGCCCGACCATTATCATTGAAGGTAATCCCAACTATCTCGATCATGGTATTCCCGTGGCGTTTCACGGTCATAAATGTGGATGCGGCTGTACCCTGATCAGCTCATTTGCTCCGGCGAAGGTTGCCTGACTATGCCTGTCTGGCTGGATGCCATTCCTGAAAAGGCTGAAAAAGTTGTACGGCCAAATACCCGCCGTTGGTTACTGTTCCTGGCGTTCATGATGCTGGCTGGTATTGTCCTGACGCTCTGGGGATGGACCGCCGGGCGCACGGGATTTGTATTCTGGTTTACCGCACTGGGTCTGCCGTTCTGCTCATGGGGACTAATGTTTGGACTTCGCCGGTTCGCCTATAAGGCAGAACAAGTTGGGGCGGAGTCCCGTAACGTGGAACGTGAGGCGCTTATTGAGCGCGAAATTCAACGGGGCCAGCGCAGTGCCTGGATTCTGGGGACTCTGGTTCAGACACCCGCCGGAAATAAAGCCAGTGAACTGCTCAAGGCAATGGATCGTGCAGCGCCTCTGATCGACTTCTCCCGACCGCGGGGATGCGGAAAACCTGTCAGGTATGCCGCAATAACCGCTTTTCAGACAAACATGGCCGGGGAACTGAAATCCACTATCACCAGACTGACTTCCCGGGTCGAAATGATTGTCGAACCTCTCCCGATAGCGCTTTCGTGCTGGCTGATGCTGGACTGTGACAGTGACATTTATCCACAGGCAGAAGAGCAGATTAAGGCCGAATTGCTGAGAAAGAGCGGCAGGGCTTTCCGTCTGATGTCGGGAAAAGGACTCGCTGCATTTGATGTCTGGCTGGATAAGCAATGGGATCACCCCGGCATACTGGTTGCAATAACCATTTCCTTACCTGCCTCACCAGCTGAAGGTGAGGCTGATGCCATCACGTTGCATGTATTCAGTAACCGTAAAGCACTCTCATACCCAGATACCCTGCGGCTGCATCGCCCTGAACGAGGCACTGAACCAGTGCTGACAAAGACCCTCAGCCGGGCGCTGCTCTGGGCAAACGTGCAGGCTGAACAACTCAAGGGTTGCTGGTTTTCCGGTCCCATACTGACACAGGGCAGTGGCTGGAATAATGCCTGCGAAGCAAATGCGGTCAGGTTCAGTCTGTCTGAGGACAATATCAGTATCGACCCGGTTTTGGGGTACACCGGTCATGCCGCCCCCTGGCTTGCTGTCGCGCTTGCCGAAGAAGACTTTGAACAGCGTGGCATACAGGTTATCGCCGTACAACCTGCTGCTGGCAAGGATGATGTCTGGGTCACCGTAATCACCAAAGAAGAAGTTCGCAAGGGATCGTCAGGGAATGTCTAAGATCAAAGTCAAAACACTCATCGGCTCTGTTGTTACTGTCATTTTTTTCCTGACAGTCATCGTTGCATTTTTGTTTTATGCCTTTCCGGAAAATGTGACTTCGTCCACCGGGTTAGGCCCGTACGACGGGCAACGGATACTCTCATTTTGTGCGTTGCTGGTGGCTGCACTGTTACTCCTTGGATGGCTGGTGGAAAGGGCATTTAATTACGCGGGTAAATCCGGCCTGTACGTCCACTGGAATCAGAACAAAAAACAGATTGTCGCCCCGGTAGCGCAGGTGATTGCGGGTGCGGAAGATGACAGTGAACCCGTTTTCCAGAATGAACAGATGACAGAGCATCTTCGCCTGCGATACGGACGTCGCTGGGAGCGTCAGGTCAGGATCCTGCTCGTTATGGGCAATAAAGATGAGGTTCAGAAGGTGGCTCCGGGGCTCTGTCGTGATCTCTGGCAGGAGGGCGACGGAAATGTTCTGGTTTATGGCGGCGATGCGCAGTCACAGCCGGATGAGGTTTTCCTGTCCCGATTAAAGAGTCTCCGTTCGGGTAAATCCGTGGATGGTATCGTCCAGGTAATGAATACCGCAGCGCTACCGACCGACACTGAGCGTGACGCCTTCTTACGTTGTCGCCAGAAAGCCGACTATCTCCTCGGCTGGCAGGCTCCCGTCTGGTTATGGCTGACCGACAAAGAAACTACCACCAGTGATAAGAGTGAACCGGTAGCAACCGGCGCGCTGTTTGGCCCCGGCGTGACTCCACAGGACGCGCTTACCACGCTGGAGATGCTGATCCCGCGTTTACGTCAGGCCGGGATGTCTCAGGTGCTGAACAATCCGCATCATAACTGGCTGCTGCAGCTCTCCTCCCGCCTGCAGGGCGACCTGAAAACAAGCCTGAGCATCCTGTTGAACGGGCTGATGCAGGGAACGGCGGCATTCCGTCTGCGGGGGATGATGTTCAGCCCTGAACTGGCGGTTGCTGGTTCAGTACCCAATACCCGGATCGATACGCCTGGCTGGGCAGCCGTCATTGATGACTGTGCCACCGTTCGCGCCAGAAAACTGACCTTCGACTGGCTTAAGGGGCTGCGTTTACTGCTGCTTGCCCTGATTGTCCTCTGGGGAGCCGGAACATTAGTGTCTCTCATCGTCAACCGGGCGCAGATTTACCAGGCGCAGAGCACCGCCCGTCTTGCTGCCGACACAAAACAACCGTTGACCGGGCGACTGCGTAACCAGCTCGTGCTCCAGCAGGCCATTGCCCGTCTGCAAAACCGCGAGGCGACCGGTGCGCCGTGGTACACCCGTTTTGGCCTTAATCAGGACCGCGACACGCTGGCGGCGCTCTGGCCGTTGTATGCCCGCAACAATGCCCTGTTAATGCGTGATGCGACTGCAGCGCGCTTGAAGCAGCAACTGAACGCCTATGTGCAGCTCCCTCCGGCCAGTGATGCCCGCACGCAGGGAACACAGCGGGCTTACGATGTGCTGAAAAGCTATCTGATGATGGCCCGACCGGACAAAGCGGATGCCGGATGGCTTGCGAAAAATGTGCTGACGGCGTGGCCGAAGCGTCAGGGCGTGCCAGATGGCGCCTGGCATGTACTGGCCCCGAAACTGCTGGGCTTTTATGCCCAGAACCTTCCGGCGCATCCGGAATGGAAAATTAAGCCCGATGCTGAACTTGTCGCGACCGTGCGCCAGATCCTGCTCAAACAGATTGGCCAGCGCAATGCTGAGTCCGGGCTGTATCAGGACATGCTGAAGCGCGTGGCCAGTAACTGGCCGGATTTAACGCTGGCGGATATGACCGGCGACACCGATGCTTCTACCGTTTTCAGCACGGACGAAGTAGTGCCGGGCATGTTTACCCGCCAGGCCTGGGAAGAGCAGGTACAGGATGCGATTAACGAGGTGGTCAAAACCCGCCGTGATGAAATCGACTGGGTACTGACGGATAAAACCCGTCAGCCCGGGAGTGATATCGCACCCGAAGCGCTGAAGGCCCGGCTGACCGAGCGTTACTTTACCGATTTTGGCAATGCCTGGCTGAATATGGTCAACAGCATTCAGTGGCAGGATGCGACTTCACTTTCAGAAGCTATTGCCCAGCTCAACCTGATCGGCGATGTGCGCCAGTCGCCGCTGGTGGCGCTGATGAACACCCTAAACTACCAGGGAAAAACAGGAGAGAAGGGCGAAGCGCTGGCGGATTCGATAGTGGATTCGGCGAAAAAACTGGTTGGCCGGAAAAAATATGCCCGACAGTTCATCGAGCAGGCGCAGGGGCCGAAGGGGCCGCTTGAGGACGTTTTTGGTCCGCTGACGGGATTTATGGAGGGGAAAGAGGGCACCGGACGTAACGGTAACCTGAGTTTCCAGTCCTGGCTTGCCCGTGTGACTCAGGTACGCCTCAAACTTCAGCAGGTCACCAGCGCGCCGGATCCGCAGGCGATGTCCCAGATGCTGGCCCAGACGGTCTTCCAGGGCAAGGCTATCGATCTGACCGACACGCGTGATTACAGCAGTCTGGTGGCGGCGAGTCTGGGCCAGGAGTGGAACGGGTTCGGTCAGTCATTGTTTGTTCAGCCACTGGATCTGGCCTGGCGGCAGGTGCTTGCTCCGGCAGCAGGAAGCCTTAATACCCGGTGGCAGACGACCATTGTCGATCAATGGAACAAAGCCTTTGCCGGCCGCTATCCGTTTAAAGCCACCGGCAGCGATGCCTCATTGCCTCTGCTGGCGAAGTTCCTGCGCAGCGATTCAGGTCGCATCGCTACGTTCCTGAAAACCAGCCTCGGCGGCATTCTTCACCAGGAAGGGAATCGCTGGGTGATGGATCCTTCAGCAAGTCAGGGAATGGAAGTGAGCCCGGATTTCCTGCGGGCAATTAACCAGCTGGCTGAACTGTCAGATATCGTTTTTGCCCAGGGGGATGCGAACGTTCACTTCGAACTGATGGCGCGTCCTTCCCGTGATGTGGCTCGTGTGCAGCTGACGCTTGACGAGCAAAATCTGGACTTCTTTAACCAGATGGAAAGCTGGCAGAGTTTTACCTGGCCGGGAAATACCTATTATCCGGGCATCAGCCTCCGCTGGCGCAGTGTTAACAGCGGGATGCAGCTTTATACCAGCAACCAGGGCAACTGGGGATTAATTCGTCTGCTGGATAAAGCCCTGATTACCCCCCTTGACGCGAGCCGCACGCAACTGGTGTGGATCACCCCGGACGGTAATCCGCTGAAGTTTGTTATGCGCAGCGAGCTGGGCGACGGTCCGCTTGCCTTGCTGAAGCTTCAGGGGTTTACGCTGCCTAAAGTCATATTTACGGTTGCAGCCAGCGCTGAAGACATCGAATAAAGATGAGACAAGGAAAAACATGAGTTCACCGGAAGCCCTTTTATCGGCATGCACCACAAATCAGGAAGAGCAGCAACGCCTTATCGAAAGAGCCTCCAGCGCTCTGTCGCTCTGGGATAACTGGTTAAAGCCCGTCAGCCCCGAAACGGAAACGGGTGACGATCCGGCCTATGACGACAATTTCCAACTGATGCGCGAAGAGATCAATAAGCTCTCGGGGACCGATCCTGAGTTACTCTGTGCGCTGGCGGAAAAGATACTGTGTGAAAGCGCCAAAGATATCCGTGTCGTGACCTGGTATATCCACGCCCGACTGAGCCGCAACGGTGAGGAAGGTCTGGCTGAAGGGTTATTACTGCTGGTCGCGATGTTATCCCGCTACGGCAACCGCTGTCATCCGCTGCGCCCTAATGCCAGGAAAGCCGCCCTGGAGTGGCTAAGCAGTACAAAGATCCAGGATACGCTTTCGCTCTGGCCAGAAGTGGAGCGGGATGATGCCGCTCTGACTGCGGGGGTCATCACCCTGCTGGCCGAAAGCGTTGCCGGGTGGCCTGAGAATGAAAAACCGTCCTTTGCTGGTCTCTGTAGCGCCCTGGAAAATCGCATGGCGCGTTCCGGCGGGATGGAGGTACTGATCCCCCAGAACAGCAGCGTTCAGGAAACCGGACGAGACGCTGTACTTTCTCCATCGCCACAACTCACCGCCGTGAAGTCCGGACGTGATTTGCTCGATCAGATGAAGATACTCTCCCGCTGGCTCGGAGAACAACCGCAGGGATGGCTGGCCTCCCACCGGCTGATGAAAACTGTTCGCTGGGATACAGTCGATCAGATCCCGCCGCTGGACAGCAGTGGACGCACCCGACTGGTCCCGCCTAAACCCGAGTACCGGGCGCAGCTAAAGCGTCTGTATCTGCAAAAAAACTGGACTGAGCTGGTAGAGCAGGCCAGCCAGATGTACTGCGAAGGGGTGAACCATTTCTGGCTCGATCTTCAGTGGTACCTCTGGCAGGGACTCAGCCATGCGGGGCAGCCTTGGGAGAGCTGGTCGGCGTCAGTCCTGCTGGATCTTCGTCTGTTCCTCAAACGCCTGCCCGGGCTTGAGGGACTCGCATGGAATGACGGAACGCCGTTTGCCGATGAAGTGACCACGGGCTGGATAGCGGAAAAGGTGGATGAGGAGGGACTGTCATTTGGCAGTGAGCCGATAACGCCTCCCACCGGACACGAGGACGATGTGCTGTCGCTGGAAGCCGAAGCGATGGAAAAAGGCGACAGCGAAGGGCCCGAAGCCGCATTTGCCTGGCTTCAGTCCCGGCCGGGAATGGACACACCGCGCCAGCGCTGGCTGGTGCGCCTGCTGATGGCCCGGGTGGCTGAGCAGTATGGGCGCAACGACATGGCGCTGCATCTGCTGGGTGAACTGACTGCTTCAGCCCCTCAACTGACGCTGGGGGACTGGGAGCCGGGCCTGCTGTTCGAGGTTCAGGCCCGCCGCCTGAAGCTTCTTCGCATGAAAGCCAGCCGCAGCGAGTCCGATAAAACCCGGCTGATGCCCGAGATGGATGCCCTGCTGGCTGGGCTGATTGCCATCGATCCGGCCCGGGCCATGGTGCTGTGTGGCTAATATTTTATTAACTATCAGGAATTCCGTGCATGGATGATTTAACCCTGCGCTACTATGAAGCCGAAATGCGCTATCTGCGTGAGGCCGGAAAAGAATTTTCGCGCGCACACCCGGACCGGGCGGCGATGCTCAATCTGGATAAATCCGGCGCCCGCGATCCCTACGTAGAGCGCCTGTTTGAAGGGTTTGCCTTCCTGATGGGCAGGCTGCGTGAAAAGCTTGATGACGATCTACCAGAACTGACCGAAGGGCTGGTCAGTCTGTTATGGCCGCACTACATGCGGACCATTCCGTCGCTTGCTATCGTTGAGTTTTCTCCGGACTGGCGCAGTCTCCGTCAGTCTGAAACACTGGCGGAAGGTTTTTCGGTTCTTTCGCGCCCGGTGGGGCCGCACAAAACCGCCTGCCAGTACCGCACCACGCGGGATGTGCCCTTACAACCCCTGCATCTTACCGATGTGCGTCTGCATACCGAAACGGACGGGCGTTCGGCCATTCGCCTGCGTTTTGAGTGCCCGGAAAAAGTGGACTGGAATAAGGCCGGGCTGGAGAAAGTCAGTATTTTTCTGAATGCCGAAAGCCCGGTCAGTTCAGCACTGCATCTGGCGATGACCCGCCGGGTACATGCGATGTATGCCCGTCACGCCGGAACCCGCACCGAGCGTCATAAATTTGATGGCTGGTGCAGGCCGATGGGCTTCGATGACAATGACGGTCTGTGGAAGAAAAGCGATACGGCCTTCAGCGGCTATCAGTTGCTGCTGGAATACTTCAGCTTCCGTCAGAAGTTTATGTTTGTGGAGTTGCGCGGTCTTGACACTATTGGACTGACTACTGAGAGCACCTGGTTTGAAATCGACATTGTGCTCAATGAAGCATGGTCACCCGATCTGCCGTTTGAGACGGACAATTTCCGCCTGCACTGTGCGCCGGTGATCAACCTCTTTACGCTTGAGGCGGACCCGCTGACGCTCAGTCCGCTGGAGAATGAGTATCTGCTGCGGCCGCTGCGCCTCCAGGACGGGCACACCGAGATTTACAGCGTGGATAACATCCACGGCGCGGTAAAACTCGGTAAGCACCAGTATGTCCCGTTCACCAGTTTCCGGCACCGGGGCGGCATGATGCGCCACGATGCCCCGGAGCGCTATTACCACACGCGGGTTAAGCGCGGCGCATCCGGTCTCTATGACACCTGGCTTATTCTCGGCGGACGTTCATTCGAACTGGATCAGCTTTCCGAAAAACCGGAATCGCTGTCGATGCGGATCACCGGCACCAACGGCCAGCTCCCGCGTAAGGCACTGGAGAGTACCCTGCTGGACAGGGTCGTCAAAGCTGGCAAAGTCCCGGTCAGGGTACTGAACGTCACGGCCCCCACCATGCCCCTGTATCCACCGGCCAACGACCGGTTCCACTGGCGGGTAATGAGCCATCTTGGCTCAAACTTCCTCAGCATGATGGATAACCCGGAGGTATTGCGCGGGACGCTGGCGCTGTATGACTGGACCGACGATGAGATGAATCGCCGTCGCCTTGAGGCCATCGTTGCGGTGAAGCACACGTTGATTCGCCGCTTTGAGAAAGGCTTTATGCTGCGCGGTGTGGATATTGAGATCACGCTGAATATGGACAACTTTGCAGGCGAGGGGGATGTGAACCTGTTCGGCGAGATGCTGCACCGTTTCTTCGCGCTGTATGCGGATATTCACCTTTTTAACCAGCTCACGCTGGTACTGCAACCGACAGGGAAACGACTGAGATGGCGCGAGAACCACAGCCAGCACGTACCGGGCTGACGTTAACCCTCAATCAGGACATCTGGCAGGCTAACTTTTATCGTTTCTGTCAGTTGCTGGAGCAGGAGTCTCCGGATGCGCCGAAACTGGGTGCGACCAGCCATCCCGGCGACGATCCGGTGCGCTTTCGTCCCTGGCCAGGGATGGGGTTCCCGGTTACCGAACTGCGGACGGTTGAGACCGATGAGGAAAATCCGGAGTTGCCCCCGACCGTGCGCACCACCTTTCTGGGGATGTACGGCGTGGATTCACCGCTGCCGGGCGCGTATCTGGATGACATCGCGCAGCGCAGGGAAGGGTATGAGGCGGTCACTTCATTTCTGGACATCTTCAGCCACCGCATCACCACACAGTATTACCGGATATGGCGCAAATATGCTTACCCGGCGACCTTTGAGGCCGGAGGGCGTGACGCGACATCACAGTGTCTGCTGGGGCTGGTAGGTCTGGGTATTCCGGGCACGGCGGAACGTGTGGCAACGCCCGTTTCCCGCTTTCTGGCGCTGCTCGGCACCATGCGGCTGCCCACCCGTAATGCGGAAGGTATCCGCGCACTGGTCAGCCTGCTGGCGCCGCATACGCGGGCCAACATCACTGAGCCTGACCCGGTCACGGTGCATATCGAAAACCGGAGCGGGCTGAGTGCAGGAAACCGCGTCCGTCTTTCACAACGGGCGACGCTTGGCAAGTCTGCGAAAGAAGCCTGTAGCAGGGTACGGGTGACACTTGTCACGGATGACGCTGACGAAGCCGAAGGCTGGCTTCCCGGCGGTCAGCTCCATACCGATTTACTGGTCCTGATGCGGGTTTATCTGGGCTACCGCAGCGATGCACGGCTGCGCCTTACTGTCCCGGTCCGGCTGCTGCCTGAGCCTCGGCTGGGCAATGCCCGACGCATTCAACTGGGGCGCACCGGTCTGCTCGGTCTCAGGGGCGGCAGACTCAGTGATAACCGGGAAACCCTGACGGTCAGCCTGGGCTGCTATGAAGGGCTGCACTGGCGGATGTTGCCGTCAGCTGAAGACGGCCATTACCGTTTCGATTAATTACGCACACTCCCTCTTTAAAAGGAATTTTGAATGACACAAGTCACCCGCTGGTGGGCGCTGACGCTTATCACCTGCGCCCTGCTGACAGGCTGTGGCCTGACCCAGACCGTGACGGACGGTACCGTCAGTCTCACAAAATCCATCTTTTATAAAAAGATCAAAACGCTGCATCTGGATTTCACTCCACGCGCCGCAATTAATGCTGACGGCGCCCAGACGCCGCTGGCCACCATGGTGCGGGTCTACCAGCTAAAGGACCGTAAGGCGGTGGATGCCGCGGATTACCAGACGCTGCTGCGCAACGCCGATACGGTGCTGAAGGACGATATGCTGGTCACAAAAGAGTTGCTGGTCATGCCCAAAGGTTGTGTAACGCTAAACGTGCCGATGGACGAGGACGCACAGTTCGTGGCGGTGGTGGGGCTGTTCAACCGCCCGGATATACAGGACAACCGCTGGCGTCTGGTGCTCTCGCGGGAAGACCTCGACCCGGATAAACCCCGCACCATCGAGCTGGGCGACGGCTGGCTGAATCTTGTTCCGTTAAAGGAGTAAATTATGGACAGCTGCATTGAACGTGAAGACGATGCCCGGATTGAATGCAGAACTACTGAGGGCATATCGCGTCCCTTCAGGAAAAGTAGGGTTGCTGAAGGCATATTCATAGAGGATGTTTACCATCGGCCCTCTTTTTTTGACGAGGTTGAATCGGCACTCAGTACAATAGCTCAAGGGAAAAGCGGCAAGCAATTAATAAAAATTATCCAAAAGCATACTCCAACTGATAAACATATCTTAATTCGTTACGGAGTCAGTGAGGCTAATACGGGCGTTTTGTTGACCGAATCTCAGCGAGAAAGATTCGGGCCGGCAACGCCAGTTGAAGAAAAAAAGAGAGCGATATCTCTCGCAGTAGAATCTGGCCCTGGTAAAAACGAGGGAACCAGTGCTGAGATTATCTTCGATCCTGATTTTTCTGCTGATATAGACAAGGATGGACGCTCATTACCCGGTAGAAATCCTCGAAAATCATGGCTGGTATTGTGTCATGAACTCATACATGCCATGAGAATGTTAAAAGGAACTTCGACAGCCTACCTTGGTGATAAGAATGACCCTAAAACGGGGGCCGGATACGAAGAATTGAGAGCGGTAAGTCTGGGAAAGAAAAAAACACCCTCCGAGAATTCTGTCAGGGAAGAACATAATGAACCTTTACGCAAATATTATCAGTGTGCCGGATGAGGCGTTGTTACAAAGAAGTATAAGAAGAAGTCAGAGAGGAAACCCTCGCTTTCTGGAGACTCTTGTTTCCCTCTATTCTCTTGATATTACTAACAGCGTTGTTAGTCCAGATGTCCTGCGCTTTCGCGGGCATGAAGCCCTGAGTGAGCCCTTTCGCTGGGAAATCGATTTCACCACGCCGCAGGGCAATATCGCCCCGGAAGACGTGCTGATGAAATACGCCACCCTGCGCATGCGCAGCGGCAAGGCGGTGCATGGCATCATCACCCGTCTGGAGTGGATTTCCACCACCGCCGACCAGTCGCATTATCAGCTGGTGCTGAGTTCACATCTGGCGCTGCTTAAACGCACTCGCCAGTGCCGCATCTTTCAGAACCTGTCCGTGCCGGAGGTGGTGGAGCAGGTCCTGCGCGGCCACGGGCTGGAAGGCCCGGATTTCGACTTCCGCCTGGAGCGAGCCTACCCGGCGCGGGAGCTGATGACCCAGTGGCGGGAGACGGACCTGGAATTTATCCAGCGCATTCTCTCCGAAGTCGGGATTTTCTGGCGCACGGAGATGGACGAGGCGCGCGGGCTGGAGGTGGTGATTTTCGTTGACAGCCAGCTTAACTATCAGTTTGACGTCCGCCTGCCGTACAGCGAGCCGTCCGGGCTGTATGACGGGGCGGAAGAGTCGGTGTGGGATGTGCGTACCCTGCACAAGGTGGTGCCGGGCATGGTCAGCACGCGGGATTACAACTACCGCACCGCCAGCACGCCGATAGATGCGACGGTGAGTGTGCGCAGTGATGCGGTGACCACCGGGGAGCATTACCGTTACGCCCAGCCGTACCGGGAAGCAGGGGATGCTGCTGACCTGGAACCGGAAACCGAGTCCGGCGCCTTTTATGCCCGTATTCACCATGAGCGCGAACTGAACGCGTCGGCCCGTATTCATCTTGAAAGTAACGCCGCCTGCCTGATGCCCGGCCAGGTGCTGGAGCCACAGGGCGAGGTGATTCGGGCGCTCAGGGAAGGTGTGGTGATTACGGAAGTGAAGTACCACGCCGCCCGTGACACCCGGCTGCATGTCTCCGTCGACGGGATGCCGTACACTGAGCGTTACTGCTTCCGCCCGGCTGAAACACAGCGCCCGGAGGTGCATGGCACCCTGCCCGCCCGTATTGAGAGCCGGGAGAAAGGCGATATCTACGCACACCTGGATGAGCAGGGCCGCTACCGCGTCCGGCTGGACTTTGACCGGGACGATGCTGAACAGGGATTTGCATATCTGTGGCTGAGGATGGCGAAGCCGTACACCGGTGATACTTACGGCTGGCACACGCCGCTTCTTGACGGCACTGAAGTGGCGATAGCCTACAGCAACGGCGACATTGACCTGCCGTATATCTCCCATGCCCTGCATGACTCTGAACACCCGGACCACGTCACCCGCGACAACCACACCCGCAACGTACTGCGCACGCCCTCGAACAACAAGCTGCGGATGGAGGATAAGCGCGGCGAAGAGCATATCAAGCTCGCCACGGAGTACGGCAAGACCCAGCTGAACACCGGGCACCTGGTGGACGCGCAGGAGAAACCCCGTGGCAAAGGATTTGAGCTCAGAACCGATGAACAGGGCGTGATTCGCGTGGCGAAGGGATTGTTTATCACCGCTGACGGGCAGCAGAAGGCACAGGGCGAGGTGCTGGATATGGAGACCGCGCTGCGGGAAATCGACATCTGCCTGCAGCAGCTTCAGCAGCTGGGGGTGGCGGCAGAGCAGGCGCAGGCCCTGAAAGCCGACGTCGACAGCCAGATAGTGATGTTTGAACAGCGGCTGAAGCCGCTGAACGAAACCCTGCTGTTTTCCGCGCCGGAAGGGATGGCGTTCACCAGCGGTGAGCATATGCAGATGACGGCTGCGAAGAATGTTGCCATTAACGCCGGGGGCGATATCAGCACCGGCGTCATGGGCAACATGACGGCGCTGGCGGGAGAAAAAATCGGGCTGTTTGCAAGAACAGGGCAACTGAGCCTGAAAGACAGCGAAGGCCCGGTGGAGATGCAGGCGCAGAACGGCAGGATGCAGCTGTTCGCAGAGAAGAAACTGACCCTGACCTCGGAAAGTGACATCACGTTTTCGGGGAAGAAGCGCATTACGCTCATTGGCGGGGGGAGTTACCTGCGGCTGGAGGCAGGGAAAATTGAGTACGGTACAATGGCGACGTACCTGCGGCGAACGAAAAGGACGATGGCGGCCGCGAGTGATTCACTGGCCCAGGACCAGACTAAAAGGCCTGCGCCATTGCCGGATTTGTCATGTGGATCAAACGCCGCCTGTTTCAGGATTTCAGATGCATTAACAGGGGCTGAAGATATGGAATTTGCTTATCAGGTTAACACACCCACGGGTTCGTTGCAGGGAAGAACTGGTTCAGCCCTGACGCATACAGTGAATTCGGACACAGAAGAAAATGTGGTCCTGGACTATGTTTTCCAGATTAGAGCGGGGACAAGGTAATGGCCGTTTCATCGAAAACCACGACAAAAGAACCGGAACAGCAGGAAAAGAAAGTCAGTGTGGAATTCTTCCATATTGATATGATCCCTGATGCGATGAGAAATATGGGGTGGGAGATGGCTCCTAAGCTAATGGAACATTGGTTTAGTATTTCTCCAGCTTATTCGTTTGATAAAAGTTCAAAGAATGAATTTCTTGACAGCGATGCAAGAATTCTGAGTTCTTCCATAGTAAATGATAAAGTAATCACAATGGCTTGGGCCATTCAATTTGAGCAGGTTGCTGCAGGTATTCAGTTACTTAAGAAAAACTGGAACACCATTAAATCAAGAAATGTGTTGAGGAAGCGTCTTGTTGAGCTTGGTTGCGACACTAAATCATTCAGTACAATAGGTATGACAAATGATGTCAAAATTTTGGATTCAACTGCCCAAGTAAATTTCCAGCGAATTGGTAATAAGACAGATACAATAAATGATTGGTATGGTGCTGTGGGAAACGCCAATTTGAAGGTGTGTATAAGAGGGAGTGTCATAAGCGCAAATGAGAAGTTATCGGTACATGTTGATGCTTTAGGTTTTTATCTTAAAGATACTTATGATTTTCTTGATGACGATAAATTTGGTATTGATATACCTGAGTGTCTTGGCGTATGGGGGAAGAGCAGAGTACTAAATAAGACTGAAACGGCTTCCTATATGACATCGTATACTTCTGGGGGATTTGGTATTTTAGTGCGGCAGTATTCTGGTTTTGTACCTGTATTTAATTCCGATTTTAGGAAGTGGCAAGAAAAACACGGGAAGGGTGGGGATTATATTGTTTTTTCTGATGTTTTATGGGTTTATCCATTGGATAAAGATAAAGTGATTGATTTATGAAAAAGTACTCTGCTGTGAAAGTTATTATTTGCATGACGATATTATTTATATGGCTTGTTATTTCGCCCGTGGCTTTTTTTGGTAAATTTAATTGTGCTTATGAAAAAATAAGTCCAGACGGCGAATTTAAAGTGGTGGCTTACAATGTATTACCTGCAACGCCATATGCAGCATATCAGTCTTTTATATGTAATGATATATTTGTTGTTTTATATGATAAAAATGGCCGGTACCTGGGGCAAAGTTCACCATTTCACTTTTCAGAACTTGATGGTGTTTTTGCTGATGCCGTTTTTTTTCCGGGGGATATTCCTGGAGAAGAATCTTTTTCAATAAATGGTGTTAATGATTATGTTGAAGGGTATACAATTCCAGTTAATAACAAAAGATGGTGGAGTCAGTTTATTTCGGCATTCCATTAAATACGCGGACTTAATTGAATTGAAAAATAAAGAAACCTGATGGCAGGAGCCCTGGAAGCCGTTTGTCGCCGGAATGCTGACCATGCTGGTGCTGGCAGGTGCATCCGTATGGGGATGGCAGGTGATGAACCGACCCGACGCAGGTGCAGTTTACCGCCACGCTCGCCCCGTTGCCCGCTATGCCCTGCTGAAGCAAAAAACGGCGGAATAATCCTTGTATACTGACGGGCCATCATACTCTGAGTTAAAACAGCCATACGGAACTGCACCCGATGAATCATTCCCGCTACCGCAACCACTGGTCACCATGGAGCCTGCGTGAACTGGCTTTTGTGGACAAACATTACGGCAGCATGTCGACCGTGGCGATAGCGGAACGGCTCGGGCGCTCGCCTGCATCCGTCAGGTCGGCAGCGCATTCGATGGGCCGTTCGTCCGGAAATAACGCCTACACGCCAAGGAGCGATTAAGAGAAAGACATTATCCGTATGCACTATGTGAATGGTTATGCCCATGTCATGACGCTCCTGCCCGGACGTACCCGGCAGACGGTTCAGTGGATGGCGAACCGGCTGGGCGTGGTGAGCGCCCGGACCTGGAGCCAGGAAGAAGAGCATATTCTGGCGACCTGGTATCCGGAGGAGGGGGTTGCGGTGGCAGAGCGTCTGCCGGGGCGCACTGCTGATGCGGTGAAATTAAAGGCCTGCGATATGGGTATCCGTTACCAGGGGGGCGAAAGTGCCGGGCAGCGGATATGGAGTGAGGAAGAGCGGGTGCTCCTTGCCAGAAATGACCATCTGTTGTTTCCGGACCTGCTGAAACTGTTCCCGCACCGGAGCCGGTTGTCAGTAAAAAAAGCGCGGGAGCGGTTGAAAAAAAAAGAAAATAGCAGGTCAGCGCATGTCGCACTGAATCTGGTTTTAACAGAGAGTGAAAACTAACAAGGACGACAGCGTGTCAGCCAGAGAACGTTTTTTCAGGAAAGTGCAGCAGAACAGCGACAGTACCCCGCCGCCCAGTCACAAATCAGCGGAGGCGGAAATCCGGGCCTTTTGCCAGCGGATGGACGCACTGGTGCAGCAGATAAATGCGTGGTTTGAGGGTAGCGGGATTGAGATCATCACCGCGACAAAGCACATCCACGACCTGAGCACCATTGGTTACAGCCTCAGCAGTGGCATATGCCGGTATGACATCACCACCATCCGTCTGGTGAACGGAGACCGCAGCGCTAGTATCATGCCGGAGCAACTCTGCCGTGGTGCGGAGACGGGCTGTGTGACAATGCGGGTTGCTGCGCCCGGCATCAGCCAGGCGTTTTACCTGAGCATGGCAGCGGAAGAGGAATGGTTTATCCGGCGTGAGCACCAGAGTGCAAAAGAGAATGCCGTCATGACGGAAGATCATTTTTTTCGGGCAGTTGACAGTTTGGCCTGAATATTCCGGACGGAAACGCCTGTAAGGAATTAATTTGGGATGATAGATATGATGTTTTTGCCAGGTCACAGCCCTGGTGTCTTCTGAGTGGAAGCATTTTCAAGATCAAGATGAAGAATGGGGGTTATCCGCGATCCGCGCAGATCCCGTTATTTCAGCTGTTGCGGCGTTGCTCAACAGGTAGCCCTGGAGGATTCTCGTGCTTCCCGAACTTTTGATAGTTCAGTTCCAGATATTGAACCGTCCACGCCGCGCAGGAGAAGTTTGAGTTTCTGAAAGTCTTTTTGCGTCTGTGCCCTTTTTCGCCCGCATCGCCGCGGGTTTCTTTGTGGTACTGCTTAAAAATGTCCGGTGACACCAGAAACAGCTTACCATCCACAAGATGCGCCAGTGAACGAGCTGCATTCAGTGTTAACGAGCGGGTGGCGCTCCCGGCTTTGAGCCAGGCGAAAAAGATATTTTGCAGATAAGAAAAAACCATTATCAGACATGGTGCTACAGTACGAGTACATAACCAGGCATGAACGGGTAGAATGTCAGGTCAGCACAGCTAAACCAGAGCTGGCGCGGCTGACAGCGCCAGTTTTCATTAGCGTCCTGAAAAGAGATGTCCTCAAATGACGGTTTTTAGCCATGACGCTATATCCTGGGTCGGCAGGTTATTCTGTACATTCCAGGTATCTTTCATCGGCCACCATACACCGTCTCCCCTGGCGAAGGCCGTGCGATAGCCTGTCATCGTATCATCCGGTTTCAAACGCAGCTCACCCAGTAACGCAGAGAGGGGTAACACGTCTTTAGTGAACGTTTGGCCGGTCACACGTTCAACGGTTTCTGCCAGTTTTCCGTATGAGGTTGTTTCACCTGCGACAAATATCACTTCATTTACGATCCGCGGCTGATGCAAATAAATTTCGGTGGTGAGTCGGCCAATATCCGCAGGTGATGTCACGGTGACCTGTGTGTCCCATCCTCCGAGCGCATTAATGGTTTTTTCGGATAAATTCACCACATCAAATGCCGGTTCGAAGAGAAAACTGGTAAACATGCCGGTTGAAACAATCACCCATTCCGTCGCGTTCTGTTCCCGCAGTAGCGTCCTGACATCATACTGCTCGTCCCAGACGGGCTGACCGCTCCCTTTGCCTACCACATCGTAATTCACGCCAAACTGCCAGGGAAAATAGCGTTTAACGCCAGCCTCCAGTACCGCGCGAGTAATCTTTATCTGTGTTCCCGCGCCAGCGACAAACCCCATGCAGTTGATAACAGTATCAAAATCCGCGAAGTGGTTTTTTAACGCGTCAATCGTGCTGGCAGCGACATCGACAGAGATAAATTTGGCCCCTGCATCAGCCAGTTTTTGATGCGTTTCGGACTGAAGCTTACCCCGTCTGTCCCTGGAGCCGGGCGATACGATAACAGAGACAGCGCCGTCGCGCTGCGTGACTGCCGGAACCAGATACTCCAGCACGGCAGCGCCCAATTGTCCTGCACCAAGCACTAATACTTTTTCGCCTGTCGTGATACCACGTTCTTTCATACTGAGCCTCTCTTTGTTAAATCGCTTGATTACTTCAACTTGAGCAAGGTTATGTCAGATGGCTGCATTCGATAAGACGACAAGCATAAGTTAGACTGTTCGTAAAAATGGGATAATCGATCTTTTCAGGCGCGGTGGGAATATGGATAAACTGGAATCAATGCGGGTATACGTTTGTGTGGTCGAGACCCACAGCTTCGCCAGGGCGGCAGAAGTGCTGGGGCTACCGCGCTCAACCGTATCGCGGGTCGTTAAGGAGCTGGAGACATACCTGGGCATTCAGCTTTTACAGCGCACCACCCGGAAACTCAGCGTGACCGCAGAAGGCCGACGTTACTATGACGAGAGCAAACGGCTGCTGACGGATATTGCGACAATGGAGTCTTCCTTTCCCGGCAGATCCGCGCAGCCAAGAGGCCGTTTTAAAGTCGGGATGCCGCAGTCTCTCGCCCGACATTGCATTCTTCCCAGTCTCCCTGAATTTCTCCGCCAGTATCCCGAACTGGAGCTGATACTCTGTTCCAGCGATAACGTGGAGGACATTATTCAGGAAGGGTATGACTGCGTGATCCGCACCGGGAGGATCGAAGATTCAACGACGCTGGTCGCGCGCCCTCTGGCGAACTTCAGATGGGTTGTTTTGGCTTCTCCGGGCTATATAGCCGCCTGTGGTAAGCCGGAAAATCTCGACCAACTGGAAAAGCATTACGCAGTCGGCTACCTGAACCACCGCACCGGGCGTACCATTGACTGGTTTTTTACGCGTGATGACGGCGATTGTGCAATCCGCATGAAGGAGACGCTGATCGTCGATGACACCGACGCCTATATCCAGGCCGGAATTCAAGGGCTCGGATTAATTCGCGTGGCCAGCTATCTGGCTGAGCCGTATCTGAAGAGCGGGGCGTTGGTTCGCTGTATGGAGGACGTCTCTTTCGATTTACCGCTTTCGCTTGTCTATCCACAAAACCGCTTTCTCCCGCCTTCGGTACGCGCCTTTTATGACTGGAGCAGAGCGGTGCTACACCAACATAGTGACTGACGGGCGAAAACCCTGATTTTGCTTAATAGCCGGAAATAAAAAAAGCCCGTCAGAGAACGGGCGAAATAAGCAAATGATTTAGTGATTCGTTATCAACATTGTTGGAGGATAACGCCGCGTATCTTACGTGGCTGAGGGCAATGCAGATACCTGACAAATTCGGTAGGTGAAACAATAAATTAAACGTGCACTACAGTGCGTCAATAGTGGGGTAGAGACTGTTTTCCAGATATTCAACGAAAAACCAAATCTCACCGCTGAAAATAAACCATAAGCCAAATATAATAAGCAATAAAATAATTAAGGTGAGTATTATTTCTGTCTTTCCCATTGTTGCCACAACCCACCCGTCGTTAATTTACTTAAGCTGGGCATTGTAGCGGGGCTTTTCACGATACTCCAGTTTCATGCCGCAAGGACTTTATTACGCCCGTCGTTTTTGGCGCGATAGAGCGCATCGTCGACACGTTTAAACAGCGCGTCAATACTCTCTTCCGGGTCATGCCGAGCCACGCCAATACTGACGGTAAAGCGTGGTAAGCCTGGGAGGGTAATATGGGTGACCGCCGCACGGACGGATTCGGCAATCTTCAGCGCCGTTTCGAGAGACGTACGCGGCAACAGGATGACAAACTCTTCACCGCCCCAGCGGAACACCAGGTCATCTTGTCTGCTGCAGGCTTCAAGCGTTCGGGAGAGGGCGATGAGCACCTCATCACCCTTCAGGTGACCAAAGAGGTCATTGATGTTTTTAAAATGATCGGTATCCACCAGCAGCAGGCTAAATTGCTGCTGGGCTGAGAGGTGGCTCAGGTTGGTTTGGTCGATAACGTTATAAAACTGACGTCGGTTGAGTAACCCCGTCATCGAGTCACGTAATGCAGCATTTTCCAACTCCTGCTCAAGCCTCTTTTGCTCAGTAATATCATGGATTATGCACAGCATCAGTTTGTCGCCGTAGATCTCAATGGGCCCCGCGTAGGTCTGGACGTGGCGGGTGGTGCCATCGGCAAGGCGGTGAATAAAATTAAGCGGCTTATGTCCGCCGGGCAGCGCGGCGATCTCCGTCATGATGGGCATGACGCCTCTGCCAAGCGTGTTAATTTCCCAGGTGTGCTTCCGGCACATCTCATCATGTGAATAACCGTAAAAGCTGAGCGCGGCCAGGTTTGCATCGACAATTTGCCCGTCACGGGCAGGATCGATTAGCAACATTGGTGCGCTGTTGGTCAGGAAAAAGCGGGCGTAAAACCCCTGTTTTTTGCGTTGATAGGTTGCGGAACGGCTGGCTTTCAGGCCTGAGGGGGCGTGCGAAGAGATCCCTTCGAAAACGATAACATCACCATCCGGTGTGACGTGGGTGAGGGAGAGGCGACAGCTTATCGGTACGTCCTGCCCGCTCCGGCTAACTGTCCAGATCTCGACAATATCGTGATCGTTTTTCAGTTCTGGAACATACATCGACAGTACGGTTTGCGCACTTGCTGAACAGGGCCCTTTACGCAGGTCATTCAGCGTTTTATTACCCGTTAGCTGTATTGCGGCCACATTTGCAAAAATAATCTGTTCCGAAACAGGAGAAATGAGCCACACGGGCGTTTTAATTGCATTAAGCGCATCAAAACTATTTTGCGACATAGTATTTTCCTGTTCATCGGCACGATACGCCTGGCAATCATGGCAGAACTGACCCGCATGTACTCCCTTGAAACATACTCTACTCAATCCCGTCAGGCATGATTTTTTTGTGAAATAAATTCGGGGTCCGTTTGAATTTTACTTATGGGTATAATTTGTTTGTCTGAGTTTTTTTGTAGCAGCAGCCACGGAACCTGTTCAGCGGGCAAGGGACGGGAGAAAAGGTAGCCTTGGAGATAGTCACAGCCGAGGCTGGTCAGTATTGCCTGCTGTTCGTCCGTTTCAATCCCCTCGGCAACGACAGTCATCTCCATGGTGCGGGCAATATTAATAATGGTTTCCACCAGCTTGCGGCTTTTTTCATTTCCCAGCATAGAGGATACAAAACTCTTGTCGATTTTAAGCTCTTTTGCCGGAAGAACGCTCAGCATCAGCAGGTTGGAATAGCCCGTGCCAAAATCATCAATAGAGACGGTGATCCCCGCATGGTTAAAGGCGTTGAGCAGTTCGATGCTGCGGTCGAGATTTTTTAGCGCGGTACTCTCCGTGACCTCCAGGATCAGCCTTGAGGGCGACAGATTATATTTATCCAGCATGGACGACACGATGTGAAAGATATCCGGCTGTTCGAACTGAATAGGGGATAAATTGAGCGATAACGTCCACTGGCTGAAACCTTGTTCAGTCCAGAAATGAAGCTGCCGACACGCGGCTTCAATAGCCCAGTTGCCAACCGGAATAATCAAACCCGTTTGTTCCAGAGTGGGTAAAAACAGACCTGGCAGCAAAACGCCTTGCTCCGGATGCCGCCAGCGCAGAAGAGCCTCAAAACCGTGGATCGTCTTATCTTTAGCATGCCAGGTTGGCTGATACCACAGTTCAAACCGATCGCTTTCCAGCGCCTGATAAAGTTCCTGCAGAAAACCCGGCTGCGCCGGAACCGCCGTTGACATCTCAGGGCGGTAAAACGCCCAGCCGTTACGACCTTCTTGCTTAACGTGGTGTAAGGCGGCATCCGCCTTAAACTTCAGTTCATGCAGCGTTTCGCCATCCTGAGGATAAAGGCTTACACCCGCGCTGAGGGTGGTACTCAGCGTATGTCCGCAAAGGGATAGCGGACGGCGCATATCCGCGAGCAGCGTCGTGAGCAGGGTAGTGAGCTTTTCTTCGTCGCATTCGGGAACCAGCAGGATAAAGGCATCCCCACCCAGCCTGGCCAGCGTCATCTCACGGGTAAGTAGGGAGGTGATGCGTTGGGCAATGGTAATTAATAACTCATCACCGACGCTGTGACCCCAGGTATCATTCACGCGTCTGAAGCGATCGACATTCAGAAAAATCACGGCAAATTGTTTGTTACTCAACAAGGCGCTGTGCAGACAATCCTGCATTCGGATATCCATCTGCTGACGGTTTGCGAGGCCGGTGAGAGCGTCAAAGCGAACCTGTAGCTCAAGCTGACGGTTGAGTTGGCGCAGATTGTCCGTCAGCCGGCTGGTCCGCCAGTGCGAATCGATAAGCGAAATAATTAACATCATGCCGAGCAGGGCGAGCGTGGTGACGGAAACCCAGATGGATAACCCCAGCTCGCTGACCCCGCCGGGGAGCGTATGCGCCATCTCATGGAAATGCGCGGCGCTCATGCCCGTATAGTGCATCGCGCAAATGGCGGCGCCCATGACTAACGCGGCGAGAATGCGAGTCACAAAGACCCCTTTGTGCTTATCTCTAAGGCGAAAAGCCAGCCACAGCGCCACGCCGGAGGCGACCACGGCAATCATCACGGACACACCCACAATGCGCCGATCCCAGAGGATGCTTCCTTCCAGCATCAACGCGGCCATGCCGATATAGTGCATAGCGACCACGCCAGCGCTGAGGATAACCGTGGCGAAGAACAGCCGAAAGGGAGAGAGGTGTTTGCCCGTAACGGCAATATTTATTGCTATCGTGGAGGCAACGATCGCCACGCCGAGAGACGCAAGGGTTAGCCATAGGTCATAGCTCATCATCATCGGCATTTGCATCGACAGCATACCGATGAAGTGCATTGACCAGATCCCGATGCCCAGCGTGCTCCCGCCGGCAATGCGCCAGAACAGAGCCGCTTTACGGCTGGAAAGGGGAATTTTCCCGGCGCTGTCCAGGGCCACAAAGGAGGCGATAAACGCCACCAGATAAGAGACAGCGATCAACACAGGGTCCCACGATATATTGAGCATTATGCAATCCCACGCCTGAGAGGGTTACCGATTTTGCCGGCCGGCACGTCTTTATCTGGCAACGAACATGCGCATTCAAACCATATTAGTTATTTATCGTGGAAAATAGCCACTTATATAAAAGGTCAAACTTACCCGAAATATAAAATATATTCTTTATGTTAATGCATTAAGTACTGCTAAACATAGTCGATAGATTGTAGCAAAGCGTCTTAAATATGTGTGCATGCACCGCAGATAATGGTATCGCTTCAGGGGGCTTTGGACCAGCAATACAGTATATAGGGCATGACATTTCTACTAAAACCCCTTTTTTATCTGACTTAAGTTAAATACAGGGTGGGTAACGGCGAAACGAGAAACCAGCGTATTATGTGAGGACAAACGCAAAAGTGAATGCTATAAATCTAAATGCCGACCAAAATATAAGTTGTGGGTAAAATCATGCTAAGAAATATTAGTGTCAGGACCTTCATTGCCTGGTTCCTGCTGTGCCTGTTTTTAGTGAATGCAGGTATCGTTGCTCTATTTTCCAGCAATCTTCCTCTTTTCGTTTCGATTAATCTGGTCAATTTCGTTGGATTATTTTTGCTCTGGAGTTATATGACGAAGTTTCTTGTGACGCCGATCAATACTGTGAAAAAAAGTATTGAAGAAGTGACCGCAGGCAACTTAGGCGTCTCTATCCCCGAGTTTGGCAATAACTGCGCGGGGCGATTAATTCCCGGGATTAATACTCTTTCCAGCAACATCGCTACGCTGGTGCGTGAGATCAGGGCATCATCACAAAACGCCATGGCCTTGTCGGATCAGCTCTCTTCCCGCAGTGCCCAGCTCTCGGTGAAAACAGAGCAGCAGTCTGCGTCTCTGGTGCAAACTGCGGCAAGCATGGAGCAGATGGCGGCAAGTACCCGAAACAATGCCGATAATACCCGGCTGGCGAGCGAGCAGGCGAATGCCGCGACGTTGCAGGCGCGCAAGGGCGGAGATCTGATGGAACAGGTTGCCAGCAATATGCAATCCATTACCGAGTGCGCGCAGCAGATGACGGAAATTATCTCCCTGATCGACGGGATTGCATTCCAGACGAATATTCTGGCGCTTAACGCGGCCGTCGAGGCCGCGCGGGCGGGCGATCACGGGAAAGGGTTCTCCGTGGTCGCAGAGGAAGTCCGAAACCTGGCTCACCGCAGCGCTGAGGCGGCGAAAAACATCAAAACGCTGATTGACGTTACCAGCAGTAATGTCACCCAGGGTGCCAGCGTTGTGTCGGAAGCGGAGAAGAATATGCGTGACATCGTGACCGGCTCCGGCAACGTCAGCCGGTTAATGGACGAAATTTCTACCTCAACCGCAGAGCAGGAGAAGGGCATTTCCCAGATCACGCTGGCGCTGTCCGAACTGGAGCGGGTCACGCAAAGCAACGTAGCGATGGCGGAGGAGCTCAACGGTTCCTCTGATGTGCTGCGTAATCAGGTGATCGAACTGCAGACGCGGACCCGAAATTTCAGGCTGGACCAGGGGCACCCCCCGTCACCAGTAGCCAGCCCTGTTTCGTACCATCAGCTCCCCGAGCACTCTCATTGACAGCTTCCTGAAGCCTGGCATGCCAGGCTTTTTTATTCTCAAAATATAGCGTGTACAATTCCTGAGCGATTTCAGCGCGATGCGAAACATAGTTGTTGCTTAACCCCTGATGGAAGCTAGACTGACATCGAAAGAGCCAAACAGGGGAGGCGCTGTGGAGAGCATAAAAGGATCCGAACTTAACGTTCCTGACGCAGTTTTTGCGTGGGTGCTGGACGGTCGCGGCGGCGCCCGACCGCTGGAAGATGATGATGTCATTGATAAAGAGCATCCCTGCTGGCTACATCTGAACTATACCCACCCGGACAGCGCTGACTGGCTGGCCTCGACTCCGCTGCTGCCTAACAACGTACGCGATGCGCTGGCGGGGGAAAGCCTGCGGCCTCGCGTAAGCAGGATGGGTGACGGGACGCTTATCACCCTGCGCTGTATAAACGGCAGCACGGATGAACGTCCCGATCAGCTGGTTGCGATGCGCGTTTATATGGACGATGGGCTGATTGTTTCCACACGTCAGCGTAAGGTTCTGGCGCTGGATGACATCGTGAACGACCTCAAAGAGGGGACCGGACCGGTTGACTGCGGCAGCTGGCTGGTGGACGTCTGTGACGCCCTGACCGATCATGCGAGCGAATTTATTGAAGAGCTGCACGATAAAATCATCGACCTGGAAGATAATCTGCTCGATCAGCAGATCCCGCCGCGCGGCTTTCTGGCGCTATTGCGCAAGCAGCTGATCGTGATGCGTCGGTATATGACACCACAACGGGATGTATATGCCCGTCTGGCCAGTGAAAGGCTCAACTGGATGAATGACGATCAGCGCCGCCGGATGCAGGACATTGCTGACAGGCTGGGCCGCGGTCTGGATGAGATCGATTCTTGTATTGCCCGAACGGCGGTGATGGCGGATGAAATCGCGCAGGTGATGCAGGAGTCGCTGGCGAGAAGAACCTACACGATGTCCCTGATGGCGATGGTCTTTTTACCCAGCACATTTCTGACAGGGCTTTTTGGCGTCAATCTGGGCGGTATACCCGGCGGCGAATATCGGTACGGCTTCACCGCGTTTTGCGTCATGTTAGTTGTTTTGATTGGTGGTGTTGCATGGTGGTTGCATCGTAGTAAATGGCTGTAAATTTACGATTTTTTCACCTTTTTCGAGGATTAAAACGCTCTTTTAATTGAGCGAAGTCAATAAACATCACCCCCGTAAGGTGCAATATTACTCCCGCAGGTGAATGCAACGTCAAGCGATGGGCGTTGCGCTCCATATTGTCTTACTTCCTTTTTTGAATTACTGCATAGCACAATTGATTCGTACGACGCCGACTTTATAGTCGGCTTTTTTTTGCCTCCTGTTTCTCAGCGTCTACCCTAAAAGGGACGACAGCAAATCCTGGAGGGAAAGATGAGCATTTTACTCGCTCTGCTAATGCAACACGCGCGTCAGTCCGATCCTGTCCCCACCGATCCCGTGCCGATGCCCGATCCCATTCCGCGTCCGCAGCCGATGCCAGACCCGCCGCCGGACGAAGAACCGATTAAATTGTCGCATCGAACCCCGAGATCTGCGAGGATACGCGCCATCTGACCGTAAAGATGACCACGAGAGATTATTGTGACCGCTTTTTCTACCCTGAATGTTCTGCCTGCCGCCCAACTCGACAACCTCAACGAGTTGGGATACCTCACGATGACGCCTGTTCAGGCGGCCGCGCTGCCCGCTATCCTTGAAGGCCGGGACGTGCGTGTGCAGGCGAAAACGGGCAGTGGGAAAACGGCCGCTTTCGGTCTTGGTCTGCTGCAGCATATTGACGCGTCGCTGTTTCAGACCCAGTCACTTGTCCTGTGCCCGACCCGCGAGCTGGCAGACCAGGTCGCGGGTGAACTGCGTCGCCTGGCGCGCTTCCTGCCCAATACCAAGATCTTAACCCTCTGCGGTGGGCAGCCGTTTGGCGCACAGCGCGATTCGCTCCAGCACGCGCCGCACATTATTGTCGCCACGCCCGGCCGCCTGCTTGATCACCTGCAAAAAGGCACCGTTTCGCTCGATGCCTTAAGCACGCTGGTGATGGACGAGGCGGACAGGATGCTGGATATGGGCTTCAGCGATGCCATTGATGAAGTGATCCGCTTCGCGCCGGCCGGGAGGCAGACGCTGCTGTTCTCTGCGACCTGGCCTGAAGCCATCGCCGCGATCAGCGGTCGCGTGCAGAATAATCCGCTCACCATTGAGATCGACAGCGTCGATGCTCTGCCGGCCATCGAACAGCAGTTCTTTGAAACCTCGCAGCAGGGAAAAATCCCGCTCCTGCAGAAACTGCTGAGCCAGCACCAGCCTGCGTCATGCGTGGTGTTCTGTAATACCAAAAAAGACTGCCAGGCGGTTTGTGATGCCCTGAATGCGGCGGGGCAGAGCGCGCTGTCGCTGCACGGCGACCTTGAACAGCGCGATCGCGATCGGACGCTGGTGCGCTTTGCTAACGGCAGCGCGCGCGTGCTGGTGGCGACCGACGTGGCCGCACGCGGCCTGGATATCAAATCCCTTGAACTGGTGGTGAACTATGAGCTGGCATGGGATCCTGAAGTGCACGTCCACCGTATTGGTCGCACTGCTCGCGCCGGAAACAGCGGTCTGGCCATCAGCTTCTGCGCGCCGGAAGAGGCGCAGCGCGCCAATATTCTCTCAGAAATGTTGCAGATCAAACTGAACTGGGTGAACGCGCCGGGCAACGTCAGGCTCGTGCCGCTGGAGGCCGAAATGGCGACGCTGTGCATTGATGGCGGCAAAAAGGCCAAGATGCGGCCGGGGGATGTGCTGGGCGCACTGACCGGAGATGTGGGGCTGGAAGGGGCGGATATTGGGAAAATTGCGGTTCATCCGGCACACGTGTACGTGGCGGTTCGCCAGGCGGTTGCGCATAAGGCGTGGAAGCAGCTGCAAAACGGCAAGATTAAAGGCAAAACCTGCCGCGTACATCTGCTGAAATAAGGCATAAAGCGTCTCAGAAGGTCTTTCTGAGACGCCCATCGCTTATTTCACTTCAAGCACGTTCAGACGCAACTCTTCGAACTGATTGTCCTCGTCTTCCGGCTGCCAGCCCGCAGGCTGCATTGGGATCTCTTCCCGGTCAAACGCCAAATCGCCACCATTCACCACCTCCGAGCCGTGGTTGATACCTTTGAAGTCGAACAGCTCTACGTCAGCGAGGTGGGAAGGAACCACGTTCTGCATCGCGCTGAACATGGTCTCAATACGGCCCGGATAACGTTTGTCCCAGTCGCGCAACATGTCGCCAATCACCTGACGCTGCAGGTTCGGCTGTGAGCCGCACAGATTGCATGGAATGATCGGGAACCCTTTCGCCTGAGAAAAACGCTCAATGTCTTTTTCCCGGCAGTAGGCAAGAGGGCGGATCACAATATGCTTGCCGTCATCGCTCATCAGCTTAGGCGGCATGCCTTTCATCTTGCCGCCATAGAACATATTCAGGAACAACGTTTGCAGGATATCGTCGCGGTGATGGCCCAGAGCAATTTTGGTCGCGCCCAGTTCCGTTGCGGTGCGATAGAGAATGCCGCGGCGCAGACGGGAGCAAAGCGAGCAGGTGGTTTTCCCTTCCGGAATCTTCTCTTTCACGATGCCGTAGGTGTTTTCTTCGACGATTTTATACTCAACGCCCAGCTGCTCCAGATATTCCGGCAGAATGTGCTCCGGGAAACCCGGCTGTTTCTGGTCAAGGTTGACCGCCACCAGGGAAAAATTCACCGGCGCGCTTTGCTGAAGATTACGCAGGATCTCCAGCATGGTGTAGCTGTCTTTACCCCCTGACAGGCAAACCATGATGCGGTCGCTTTCTTCAATCATGTTGAAGTCCGCAATGGCCTCGCCCACGTTACGGCGCAGGCGCTTTTGCAGTTTATTCAGGTTGTATTGCTCTTTCTTTGTATTTGATTGATTTTCTTGCATTTATTACTACCTTCGGAGCCAATAGGGGCATAATAGGGGCAAAAATTTTTCAGCGTGCCAGCTTATCGTTAAGCATCAGCACCTGTTCGCCATTCATTTCTTCAATCCACGCACCGTAGACTTCATAAACCATTTGCGCGTTTTCATGCCCCATCTGGCTGGCTATGAAAGACGGGTTAGCGCCGGCAGATAAAAGCCAGCAGGCAAAAGTATGCCGCGTATGGTACGGATTCCGGCGGCGAATACCAGCACGTTTTACAGCTGCGTTGAATCTCGCACCTATGCTCGATAAAGAGTAGTAGGCCTTCTGTATGCCCTTGCGCATCCTGGGCATGAAAACAAATCGCAGGTTTTGATATTCCATCGCACCATACTCACGGTGATGAAAAACAATCTCGGTTTTGGGCTGTAACGAAGTCAGAGTACGCTGTGCCTTCAAGGCCTCTAGTGCTGGCTCTAATAGCGTGATAACTCGATCACCTGCATCGGTTTTTGGTGGGACGAACATTCCTAGCGCATTAAGGTTGCGCTGTATATGAGCCGTCCCTTTTTCCCAGTCGATATCTTCCCAGGCAAGAGCTGCAAGCTCTCCATGACGGACACCAGTATAAACTGCGAACGTCCACATATTGAGGCTTTGGCCACGCTCGGATTCCGCAAGCAAACTAAACTCCTGCTTCGTTAAAGGATCCGGTTTTACTTTCCCTTTGTGTAGTTTCTTGATCCCTTCAAAGGGCTTGCCACTGATAAAGCCAGATTTGTGTGCAAACCGAAGCAGGGAACACAGTAGCGATATATAGTTGTTCACGGTACGCACAGTGCGTCCCTGTTTGTTGCTTCTGGGATTTGCCAGGTAAAGTGTCTCACCGTTCAACAGCTCCTTTCTGTATTTCAGAATGTCGCTGTGGCGTATAGTTGAAACAGGCGTATCTCCGTTAATGATGTGCATTAACGTACCGAGTTGTGAGCGCGTCTTACGCATGGTATTCGCGCTAATTTCGGTTTCTTTAATGCTCGTCCACAGTTCACACAGCTCTGAAAAGGTTTGAACTGAAACAGTGGTTACTGTTTTTTTTGCTCTGGACGATGAAGGAAAGCGCTGGTGGTAATCAAACTCTCCAAGGTTGATCTCACTAACGATCACAGCCCGAAGATTCCCGGCTTTTTTGATGTTCGCCGGGGTGTTAATCCAACCTTTGAGAATTTCGCGGCAACGCTTTCCCCGGTACATAAACCAGATACATATCTTATTGTTTCTGATTTCGACACCTGTAGGCAAAGCTGCCATCTTACGCATCCCTTATTAACTGATTAATTCTCGGATAGTTGTACCAGGTTGTGCCACGCAAGGTTTTTTCTCCGGAAGGAGAAACCCGTTTAAAATGGACACCTTCCACCCAACAGCCCTGGCGATACTTCTTAATCTGTCGTTCGGTCAGGCCTGTTTTTTCTGTGAGTCTTGCGCCAACAACCCATTCTTCGTTAAAAATTACCTGCGACATGGTTCACCTCAGGTAACCGGCATGAGTATAGATATGCCGGTCTTTAGTCATTGATATTTCAGTTTCAGTTTGCCTGGCCGGGCAGGGAACGCAGTCGGCGCATTCCGGTCATTGCTGTGGCCACGTAGCTTGCCTTGCAGTTGACCACTTCAACCCAGACCTTCACGCCTTCCACTCTCACCGTATAGGTCTCTTTCATCTTGCTGCGCCCATAGTCACCATATCTTTGCTGGTGGGCTGCGAGTGCGATTTCACATGCCTGGCGAGCCAAAGGGGATTGCTTACTGCCTCGATTAATCAGTCGCATTTCTTCTCCTTGAGGGAGGGTTTCCCCTCCCGATCTCGTTAGTCCACGTATTCCGGTTTCATATCCGCCAGGGTGATGCTGAACTGACTATGCAGTTCGTCGCCCAGATGGCGTTTCGACGATGCAAGAACGCGCTCTACTTCTGCGAACCGCGCAGCTGCATCGGGCTCATCTGAAGGTGGCAAGGAATTGATGGCAGCTTCGACTTTGTTCCGTGCATCAACCAGGTAATAACGCTTCACGGCCTTGTTTTTCAGCTCAGTGAACAGGGCAGAACCCAGCGTTGCTTTGACGGTTTCAATATCTGCGCGCAGAGCTTTAGCGCTATCCACATCCTGAGCCGCCTCGATGCGATCACGGAAATCATCAGCAAGTGCATCAATATTTTGAGCTGATTCCTGAGCCGTTTGAGTCGTAGTGACGTTGTCACCTGAAATTTCTGCAAGGCTAACGTGCTGCGCAGGTGCCGGGTTTACCTCTCGTTCTTCTCGTCGATCATCGAGTTCATCCGGGGTGTAGACGCCCAGAATCACATCCGGGCAGAACAGCCTCGCCCAGCGTTTGACTGCCAGGTACGCCAGCTGCTGGCGAGGGTCGTCAGCCCAAAGGGTAGAGTTTCGGGTACGGGCCTGAGCCAGCAGCAAATCGAGTTCTCTCGGCTGATCTTCGCCTTTAAGCGTTGCGCGGATAATGATGCCGATCCCGGCTTCGTCAGCCAGGGTCCAGCCCGGGACGCGGTACTCGCCTTTGTCTCCTTTACGGATATGGAATTTTCCAACGACCTTTTCCCATGGCCCGTACCACTCATATTCAAAACGGCTGGCCAGCACGCCGCTGCGCGAGATGACGGCATTAACCAGTTGCGCTTCATACCCGAGCACACCGTTAATCAGGTGCGTTTTCTGCGCCACGGCAAAGGGATTCATCTGCCACTGTGCCGCTTGCATCGCTACAGCCATGCAGTCGGCCTGGTTGCCCTGCAGGTGTTTAGGAACAGTCGCGGTGCCTTGCGCCATAATCTGCGCGAACGTGCTGATGGCGTTCAGATACTGGGAATCGAACAAAGCCACGTTGGAGTTAATAACGGTGTTCTGGTCAGCAACGGTAACGTTAGTGTTATGCATAAATCCCCCTTAAGCCTGAGCGCGCAGCGCTTCGAGGCGGCGCAGGTCGAAGTCGTTCAGTTCATCGGTGTAATCGGTAGTGATCGGCGCTGGCCATTCGCCCGTGTCGAATCCGGTTGCGATGGCGCGCATCGTTTTGCGGTACTCGAGCATCCCCAGTTCCAGCAGTTCGGTTGACGCCTCGATGATGGCGATCCAGTGGTAGTTCTCGTCCTTGTTGACGAAAATCCAGAAGAACTGGTCCAGCGCCGCGGTCTCGCAATACATAGCCGCACTGAGGTGGTAGTCCCGGTCAATGATTTCCCGATGCAGCCTAGCGCGCAGGCTTTCCTGCTTAACGTTCCACATGCTGATGGTTTTCAGGTCAGCACCGATGCGCACGCCGTCCAGTTCAATCTCGAGGTCAGGGCGTACACGCACTTCTAATCCGGTTTCGTCGTCGAAACCGAAATAGCTCACTTCAACGGCGCGGCTTGGATGTGTCAGCAGCATGCCGGCGGTCGGGTGCCCCAGGAGTGCAGACTGAATTGCCCGCGCTGTGGCCAACTGCTGGCGGGTAACCAATATCTTTTCGCCAGGGTTGTTGCGCCAGGCATCCAACAGTTCGTCGGCGAAGATGGCATCGGGCTTAACTGATTTAACTGCCTGGATCATGTCTGCTTTGGTACCGGACACTTTCAGCGGTGTCGGTTTCTGCGCTTCTTGCGCCACCAGGTCTGGATTGATGATTGCTAATTGCTCAAGTAACGCATCACGGCTGCCGCTGGTTTTAACCGGCACGGGCAGGGTGGCGTTGTACTCTTTAATGCATGCCTTCATTGCTGTTGCTGTCTGCTTCTGGCTTTCTTCAATACGCTGGTACTCAGCTGGGAGAGCCATATAGCTTTGAGCCGTTTCTTCCAGGCTGACGCCAAGCGGCACTTGAGCGGGAAGGGATGCGTTATGTTCTTCTAGCAACGCTTTAATCTCGTCAGCGCTTAGTAGTGCCGGAAGGCTGGCGTTGTACGCGTCGATGAACTCACGCAAAGTTGCGGTGGTGGTGAAAGCACCCTCGGGGATCTCAGGTTCTACGCTGAACTCTGCTTCGAGGTTTTCCGGCTGCAGTGCAAGAGCGTGCACCAGATTTCCCATATCCAGCACTTTGGATGCTGTTCGCGGGATGGTTTTAGCCACATGGCGCGCGTTAAAGTACATCAGGCTGACCCTGGCATCTTTCACCTGGGTTGAGCTAATGCCGTTTGCTGCGTGATAAACGTCATTCGGTAGGCCTTCGTAGCGGCCAGGCTCGAAGTAAGCCGGGTATTCAATTACCGGTACTGCTTGCTGTTCTTCCAACGCTACGGAATCTGTCTGCGAATTAGCTGCATCAGTGCTTTCGCTCGGTGGTACCGAACCAACATCTTTGTCTTTTTCTGGCTTAGCCGTTTCCATCTGCACATCGCTGGTGGTCTCCGCTGTGTTTTCCGTTTTTTCGACTTCATTTGAGGAGGTATTGACGACCGGTTCGGTATTTCCACCCATCAGGCCATCGATGGAGAACACGCCGCTGCCGAGATTTTCAACCTGCGGTTGTTCAGCTGGGGCTTCAGTCTCAACTACAGGAGTAGGCAACGGCAGTAATTCCACAGCAGAGTTAAATTCAGCCATCATGGTTTTATTCACAAACTCAAGATGAGCCGCTGGCGTGTGGTGAATGTTTTCTGGCGCGATGCGGATCAAGTTGAAGATTGCCGCACGGTTCACCGCCAGTATGCCGGGCTGATTACGCAGGATGGCGCTCCATGATTTCCATGGTTCTTCTTTCTTCGCCACGATTTCTTTGGCACGTCGTAACACGCTCGAAGGAATTTCGAAGTGGTGGAAGTCCATAGGCAGTAGGGCGCATGCGATCTCAAGATCGAGGGTGTCCAGAGTGTGATGCGCGCCTTCGCCGCGATCCGTTACGTAGCCACCGTCTGCATTGGTCCCAGAATCAGTGCGCTGAACATTACTGATACGATTACCGGCTGCCCATTCGCGAACGAGAATACCGCGATCGATATAATCAGTTGCCGCCCAGATTTGGGTGAATCGGAGAACCAAAGCGAGTTCGTGACGCTTCTCCTGGCTGAACACCTTGCGAATGGCGTCGGTGTAGCGCCACAGGTCTTTGGTATCGTAACCCTTAACCTCTTCGCAGTTTTCTGCCGCCAGCAACAGGTTCTGGACATAGCCGTTGTCAGTGTCCATCTCCAGCGCGCTGATAGCTTCGTACTCTTCTCGGGTTAAGTGGTGGCGCAGTTCGTCGGCGGTGAACTGAGCGAGTAGCTGCTTGCGGAAGGGCATACGAACGACCGGATAACGTGTGGTTTCGTCATCATTCTCGTCAATCTGAATACCGTTTTCGGGTTCTGGAACCTGATCGGTTGTAACATCGGCGTCGCTGGTGATTTCTGATTTGAGAAGAGCAAGCTTTCCGCTTCTCCACTCTTCAACTAACTGATTGCGGTCGCCGGCATCTGCTCTCGCCCAGTCAGCCATGAATGCAGCAATAATTTCAGTTTCGTGCGCCTCATCTGGCGCGAATACCTGCTTAATCGCCTGAACCAGTTTCCACTCAGCGTTCAGGCTGAGTTCGGCAACTTCAGGAATGCCGTTCTTCGCCTGTAGCAGGTTCTGGAGATAAGTGTTGCCTTCATCCAGAGACATTTCGCTGGCCGTCAGCTGCTGCTCTTTAGTGATATGTGATTGGTATTTGTCGCTGGTCAGGTGGACGGCATAACGAACCGCTGGAGTGCGGTTTTCAACCGGGACACTCTCGACGGTGGTTTCGACATTAACGGACGTCTCCGGTGCGGCAGTGTTGTCCACGGCACTAGTCGACTCAGCGCCAGCCTTTGGCAGCCAGGTGCGTCCATCGTCCTGCAGTTCGTAGCGTTTGCACCAGGTGTAATCCACGGTGCTTTCTTCCGGGAGGTCGTTATATACCGGGAAATCAGTGCGAACCGGTTTGGCATAATCCTTACCGCGGCCGGTTTCAATACCGGCATCTTCCAGCTCAACATCGAGCTGCAGGTTGGCACGGGCTTCTGATTTAGCAGTGAACCAAATCACTGCGTCTTCTTTGCCAGATTTCTGCGTAGCCTTAACTACATAGAAAAATTCCATGTGAGATCCTCTTTTTTGGATGTAAGATCCCCGGGCCAGAGATAGCGCCCATTGGGTGAACTTTGGTTTTTTTAGTAGTTTTCCGGTGTAACTTTGGTCGGGAGCACCGGACGTACGGGCCGCCTTGCGCGGCTTTTACGTTATGCCTCGTGGGCCATCTGGTCGTGCGAAGCACAACGTTCAGAGCAGTATTCTTTTTCTTTGCGCGCCAGCTGTGAGCCGTTGCGATAGAGAAGGGTACTTTTGACTACTTCCCCCGGTGTAACCAGCTTGCCGCAATACCCGCATTTTGTTGAATTACACATCTGGATTCCCCTTTTGCGCCAGCAGGTAGCACAGGCGGCGAAGAATCACCTCGAAGAAGTTCAGTTTTACGGCTTGCTGCCGTCCTGGTTTGCGTGCGAAATCAATCATTCTCACCCTCGTTTGCCTTATCGCCGGCCAGCGGAACGTTTACACCTGATGCGCGTTAATCTCTCCACCTCATCCGACTATTCGTATGCCGTCGGCGGCTACTGCGTGGGCGTCTTGCCTTGGTGGTTCGTAGTGCGTCTTGGTGAGATAAATTAAACACAAAGTTTAAACTAATGTCAACAAAATGAATAAGTACGGATAAACAAAAAGTTTAACCACAAATTCTAGGGGTATGATTTGTAAGTTGCTGGCTCAAAATTCAAAGGCAAAGTTCAGGACGAGAGAGTGAGGAACCACGACTTGGAGATGGATAGATGGATAGATGGAGGGGGGCGACATGAAAAACCCGGCGCAAAGGCCGGGCTACATTTTGAAGTATTTTAAAGCAAGTGAACCTTTGGAGAAGTTTTTATGATTTTTGCAATCAGCGTCTTGAGAGCTATCAATAAATTCTTCTTTTGTATAAGGGCTTGCTAGGGCTGCTTCTCGCCTGCGACGAGGCAGCTTAACTACTCCCTCGTTTTTTTTCATATCTAATTGTCCTTCAACAATTTATACAGCTTGGCCGGGGTGCACCCTGATGAAATCGACAAAGCTGTAATTTTCCGTACTGAGTTGTCGGGATAGATCCGCTTACCCGTCGTAGATGCTGTTGATGCATCGAAAACTATAGATACTATAACATCCTTATCTGTTTTGTGCCATTCATGCTGACCGGCAGTAGTTGAAGGCTGATATCTCCAGTCAAGCGCGCCATCACTAATATCAGATAAGTCATTTAAAACATCTAAAGTCGATTGATATCTGTCATTAGGATCAACTTCCAAGCAGCAATCAATAATTGATATAAGCTTTTTAGGAATATGCGGAGGATAGTTTTTGCTAGGGAAGGTTCCATTGCAAATCGCATTTTCGAGTTGGTCCTCTGTTTGGTATTGAGAACGCTCACTTTCAAATGCTATATTTCCAACACACATTCTGTACATTGTTAACCCAGCCTGATAAATATCGTAAGTTAAATTAAATTCCGCTGCTGCAAGAGTGAAGTATTCAGGTGGAATATGGAAAAAATAACCGGTATCAGGGGTTGCTCTGCCATTAGTGTTTATTAGCTTTGACAATCCAAAATCTGAAAGCAATGCTTCATCACGATTAGATATAAGTATATTATTTGGTTTTATATCAAAGTGCATAAGCCCCTTTGAATGTATATGGTATAAACCGCTTAAAAATTGTATAGAGTATCTTATGATTTCGCGGCTTGTTAAATTATATGTCTCAATCTTTTTCTGTAACGAACCATTTTGATAAAACGGCATTGCAATGTAAACATTATCATTACATTCTGCTGCATATTGTACTTGAACAATGTTGGAGTGAGAATGCTTATAAAGAAGTCGTGCCTCAGTAAAATACTCATCCTTACTTGCCCCGGCAGATTTAGGTATCTCTTTTATAATCAATTCATGATCTAAATTCTGGTCATGAGCTAAATATACCGTTGAAAAGCAGCCTTGTTCATCTAAATCTCGGATTTTAGTGAATGAAACGTCCGCGCGCTTATGTGGATTAATCATAATCTAGCCCCTGCTGCTAATGCAGATAACAAAGCCTCATTGGTTTCAGAATTGAAATTAGAATTGTCTATCCCGTGAATCGTTAGTTCAGATTTTAAAAATGCTTTGTAATTTTCTTGAGAGAGGTTTAGTGATGATTTAATACCGTTCTGGCGAATTGTAATATATTTTTTTACTTCGCTACTTGAGAATGCTTCCTGAATAACAGCTTCGATATATAATCGTTCAATATTAAGGTTCTGTGAATTTGACTCAGCCACCCTAATGGAGGCAACTTCAACATTGTAAAATCGTAATATATCTAAAATATTATTTCTAACATATTTTAGTTTTTCGGGTATATCCAGTGTCGCCGGGATTCTTATGACATCTGAGCAATGTACTTGACAGCTTTCCGTGTTATAAACAATGAATGAAGCGACTTTGGGAGCCGCTCTAACACCAAGAATGTTCATTTAAAGCCCTCAAAATATGATTAAATATTAAAAGATCTTAGATAAATTAAACGTGCTCAAAAAATGATTTTAAGTTCCATATTAAAAATATTTGGCTGAATATCACTACTATTCATCCTGCGTACGAATCCGCCCCTTTATGTACTTCTCGTATAGCTCGTCCAACTCTTTCAGGCGAATCGCAAAAATGCGGAGCATATTCTGTTGCTCTTCTTCTGGAAGCTGACGATATAGTTCCAGCAACCGTTGTTCGTCCGGCTTCAATCCGTTTCTCTCACCAACATCCTGACCAAGAATCCACTCAAGGCTTACCCCAAGCGCATCCGCAAGCTTTATAGCTGAGCTTTTCCCAATCGTCCCACGAACGAACCAATTATTGACAGACTGAGCACTGACGCCACAAATGCGTGCCATGTCTGACTTGGTCAGCTTCTTAAGTTCAAGGATCTCGTTAAGTCTCTGAACTTGCGGGTTATTTATCTGATGAATTTTTTCTTTCATGTACGGATTCTAAACCAAAAGTTTAAGACCTCAACTTTCAAAATGTTGACATTGAAATAAACATTTTGTTTAATTAGGTCGATTGACACTGGAGCTAATTATGAAAGCAATTGATAAAGCCATCATCAAAGCCGGAACAGCAACCCGTTTAGCGGGGCTGCTTGAAGTAAGCGCAATGACCATCAGTCATTGGAGAAATCGCTATATGGGAGTGGTTCCAGCTGATCGAGTACTCCCAATTTATAGTGTGACCGGCGTAACTCCCCACGAACTACGTCCAGATCTCTACCCAAACCCCACAGACGGTTTACCTAAACAGGAGCCTTAACAATGCAAACTTTTTCATTTCAACAGAGTAGCAGAGCTTCCTCTAATCCAATGATATTCCCGTGTCATAAAAGCGAATCGGCAGCGCAGGATGTTGATCATCGAGATATTTGTTCTGCAGTCCGGGCATGGGCAGCGGCAGAAGGGCGCGTAGCTGTTGCGCTTCAAATCCAAGAAGCGGCGGAAGAACTTCAACTTGATGGCGTGGATTTCTCAGGCGAGGCAGATGTCTGGAACGTGAAGCTGTTCCGTTGGTTGGACAATAAAGACGATTCCTCATCCTACCGTAGAAACGTCGAGCAACTGTTGCCAGCGATTATGTCTGTATTGCCGCTTCGATACCGCGACCGTGTCGTAAAGAACGACTCGTTTGCTTACCGAATGGCCCGGCTGGAAAAAGAGGTAAGTGAGGCGAAGCAAGCTCTGATGCTCGATGCACCGAAGAAGGAAAAGCTGAAGGAGTTAGGAGAGGGGATTTTCGAAATGTTCCGTGTCGATCCGGATCTCACAGCGCCGCTGCTGGCGATGGTCACAACCATGTTGGGGGCAATGTGAAGACTTCAGAAAAGGCGAAAGCCGGTCTGCGCGAACAGAACCGACTTTCAGGTGCAAAAACGGAGTGTAATTGCGGAGCTAAGTATGTCAAACACAGCTGAAATTATCAATTTCCCCCACAGAACCGAACAACCGGGAGGTCGTATGGCCGACCTGTCGAACGGGTATACCAAGGTCGCTAACGAGATCCAAAAGCTCAAGCCTCGTCTGAGAATGTCAGGCCGGGAATGGCAATGTTTTGAGGCGGTGATCTGGCTTACCTACGGCTGGAACAAGAAACAGGACCGCGTGACGAACACGGTGATTGCCGAGCTTACAGGGCTGAGTGATTCGCATGTTTCTGATGCGCTCAAATCACTCGCAGAACGCAAAATCATCTTCAGTCAAAAGCAGGGCGTAATGAAAACGGTCGGTATAAATACTGACCTTTCCGCCTGGATTTTAGACAAACCGAAAACGGGAAAAGTCTTCCCGAAATCGGGAAAAGTGTTACCGAAAACGGGAAAAACCTTCCCGGAAACGGTAGACACCCAAGACTATAACAAGAACAATAATAAAATATCCTCGTCTCGGAATTCTGACGAATTCCGAAACCAGAAAACTCAAAAGTTTCTCTCTCGCCATCCTGAAGCTGCCGACGGGATATACACCCCAGCAGGTAAATCATGGGGATCCGCTGACGACCTCAAGGCCGCCCGCTGGATTTACGACAGGCTCCTCACCGTCAACGCATCGCTCTCCGAACCCAACTGGGCTGAATGGGCAAACACCATCAGGCTGATGCGTATCCAGGACAAGCGCACACACTATGATATTTGTGACCTGTTCCAGTGGGCCAACCGGGACGAGTTCTGGAAAGACAACATCCTGAGCCCTTCGAGTCTGCGCAAGAAGTGGGATCAACTCACCACCAAACGGCTGCGCGCAACCGGAGCGGTAAAACCTTCCCGGGGCGGTATCGACCTGCATAACACCGACTGGATTGACGGGGTGCTGGAATGAAACATCTTGCAGAGAGCATTCGCAGTTTTGACCGGGAACAGGCTCGCCGTGTGGCGCACAACCTACCTGAGCAGTACACTGAACGCGAACAAACGCAGCAGGTGGCGCAGATTATCAACGGGCTATTTGTACAGCTGGCGGCCGCGTTCCCGGCAAGCCTGGTTAATCGCAGCCAGGAAGACGTGAACGAGATCCGCCGACAGTGGGTGCTGGCCTTCAAAGAAAACGGGATAAACACCATGGAGCAGGTTGAAGCCGGTATGCGCCAGGTACGCCGTCAGGAGCGTCCATTTCTGCCGTCGCCAGGCCAGTTCATCAAGTGGTGCAGGGAAGGGCACTGCGTGCTGGGGATCACCACTGCTGACGTCATGGCTGAATACTGGAAGTGGAGGAAGCTGGTTTATCGGTACCCGAGCAGCGAGCTATATCCGTGGCCAAAGGCGGTTTATTACCACATTTGCCTTGAACTGCGGCGCCGTGGAACAAATGGTCAGTTGAGTCTTAAAGAACTCGAGCGTGAAGCCAGTGACATTCTGGATGTGTGGGAAAAGCGGGTGCTGGCCGGGAAGCCGATTCCGCCCGTTCGTAGAGCGTTGGCAGCACCAGTATCGTCGAAGGGACCGACACCTGCAGAGCGTCTCAAAGCCAAATACGAGCGGATGAAGGCTGAAGGAAGGGCATAGGAAAGAAATGGTCCGCTATGAGCGAGAGGTGTACGTACAGAACGAATTTCATTACATATGAATTAAACATTTCTTCCCTGGGAACGTCGATTGTCGTTTGGGATAGCCAGGCTTTAGCCTGCTGGTAATCGGCAGTTCAGCCAGAAGAAAGAGTGATCCGACAATGTATCCTGCACCTTTTTTACCATAATGATGAAGGCCTTCACCAAGTCACATCCTCAGGTGCCATTTCTGCATAAAGACTAAAATTGGCCATTCAAACAATCATCATTGTTGAATCAAAGTTAAACCCATATTAGTTTCATGGCATTCCATTTCTAACATGTCCTACGCGTTTTCCTCTTCTTTGTGTCTTTTTTATATGTCAATTTTGATTATGATGACTTAACACTGAAGTATCCATCAGTAATCCTTCTGAAGAAGGTGAGGCATATTTCCGTAGATAAATCAATCAAGTAACACTTTCTAAAGGAAAACAAATGAAACGTCCAAATTGGTTCCAGGTATCTGCAGAAGGCTCAAAAGCACTGGGAACGCTGCATCATTTCGCCACAACAGGAACAAATCTCCCGGAAGAGTTAATACATTTGGTTTTTTTAAGAGTATCTCAGATTAATGGCTGCGCGCATTGTATTGATATTCACACCCGCGATCTTATGAAGTGTGGCATGTCGGTAGAGAAAATAGTTCTGATTCCCGTATGGGAGGAGGCTACATATTTATTCTCGGATCTGGAGCAAGCGGCGCTGGCATGGGCTGAAGAAGTTACCAGAGTAAGTGAGACACATGCTTCGGATGAAGCGTATTCTGCAGCGCTTTCAGTATTTGGTGAAAAAGATTTGGTCGATTTGACCATCGTTATTGCAACAATGAATGCACTTAATCGTATGGGCGTCAGCTTTCGAATGAAGCCGCTGGCCAAGGCATAAATTACCATTCATTTTCTTCTCGCGATTGGTTACTCATTTCCCCAAAAGTAAAAACCGCCGAAAGGCGGTTTTTACTTTTTTAACAGCTAGCGATGAATATAATCGATCTTAATATTCTTTTAAGCATGTATAATATTAGGTTGAAAATACACTATGAATACTATTCGTGTGCGGTTATTACAGTATATGTAAGCTTATAATTAAAAAATAAAGCCGCCAACAAGAAGTGTTGTTGGCGGACATTTATTAATGTAATTCAGCACGATCCAGACCGTAAGCGCTATCCATCGAGCCTGGTGCCATCTGCGATAAAATCTGCAGACGGTTCCAGGCATTAATTACAGCAACGGTGAATGTTAACTCTGATACTTCCACTTCAGAGAAATGTTCGCGCAATTCGTTGTAAAGCGCTTCGCTTACACCATTATTACCAATGCGGGTCAAAGCTTCAGTCAGTGCCAGAGCAGCTTTCTCTTTGGCGCTGAACAATGGCGATTCCCGCCAGATTGCAACGTGATAAAGACGCAGTTCACGCTCTCCATGCATTTTTGCTTCTTTAACATGCATATCCAGACAAAATGCACAATGATTTAGCTGTGAGGCACGGATATCCACTAAGTGCTTAAGTTTTTTATCCAGCGAGATTTTTCCTAATGCCATAGAAGCATCGGCAAGTGTTTTAGCCAGTGCCGGGATGGTTTTGAAATGATTCACACGTGACGACATATTGTAATCCTCTTTTTAAAATAAACGATCAATGGTTTGCAGTGCATGGGGTAATGCTGTAGTACGAGTTACGGGGTCATGCGTGCCGTCTACCCGAATAAATTGCACGTCGGTAATGCCAATATATTCAAGCGCTACGCGAATGTAGGGCGTGAACTGGTCATCTGCTACAAATGGACCGTGGGCAAATACGCTGCCGCTGGCGACAACGCAATACACTTTTTTGCCGCTGACTAGCCCTATTTTTTTGCCCTCTGGCGTAAAGGCGAAAGTTCGTCCGGCGCGGGTTATATGATCGAACCAGGCCTTCAGCACGGAAGGCAGGCCGAGGTTCCACATCGGTGATGAGATAACCAGTGTGTCGCAATCAAAAAGCTGATCTACCAGTTGTTCCGAAGTCTTAATAGCGGTGAGCTGAGCTTCACTACGTAGGTCTGGTGGGGTAAAAAAACCAGCAATGGTAAATGCATCAAGATGTGGTAGCGGCCGTTGAGCCAGGTCCAGAACTGATTCTTCAAGCTCGGCATGATGCGCGCGTAA
The DNA here is from genome assembly GCF_900324475.1 of Enterobacter bugandensis. Classification (NCBI taxonomy): domain Bacteria; kingdom Pseudomonadati; phylum Pseudomonadota; class Gammaproteobacteria; order Enterobacterales; family Enterobacteriaceae; genus Enterobacter; species Enterobacter bugandensis. The sequence continues at coordinate 2,550,390 of NZ_LT992502.1, read as the reverse complement.
TTTTTCTACAAGGCGTTCAGACGCCGCGCGGGATGCCGATCCTGATAAATCCGGACTGACTTTAATGTGAAGCAGTTTCATCATTTTTTTCCTCAGGTGAGATCGCGATAAAAGTGCAGGCCGAGGGCGGTGTATCCGACACGCTGATAAAATGTCTGGGCTCCTGAATTACTAATGGCGGTATCAAGGACCATCTGACCACAACCGTATTCACGTGCGATTACCGCTAAGTGATTCAACAGCGTTGCACCCATCCCCTGACCGCGAGCCTCGCTCACTGTTACCAGATCGTCGACGTAACAGAATTGCCCGTGAATAAAATTTTCGAGCAGTCGATAACCGGCCAGCGCTATTGGTTTGCCATCCTGCTCCAGTCCTGCAAGCCGATAGCCTTGCGCCTGCTGGCGCTGTACCTGGGCGATAAATTGTTTCTCATTCGTCAGTTTGCTGCGTAGTTCCCGCATCAGCGCAAAGCAACGGGCAAGGTCAGTAGCGGTGTCGTAATGTTCAATCTTCATGACGCCTCATATTGAGTGGCTTAGTTAATAGCCATATCTTAATCTTGTATGTCTGGTTAAAAAGGGCCATTATTGCACTTAATTGATAGGACATCTAAAGGTGCATTTAATGGGGTACAAAGAGATTTATGCCCGCTATCGTCAGCAGATTCAGGACGGTCTTCTGAAACCGGGAGCGCGCGTTCCCTCGATTCGTTCGCTAGCAAGCGAGTTGCAGGTAGCGCGAAAAACGGTAGAAACCGCGTATGAAATTCTTATTGGAGAAGGCTATTTCGTGAGTCTGGGGGCAAAGGGGACCTATATAAATCCGGAGCTCAGGCTAACTTCAACGGTCAGCGCAGACAACGCTGTATCGTCTTGTTCACTTAACACACAGATTACTGAAAGGAAGGGTGATCTGAGGCTCGGAATCCCTGCCCTGGATGAATTTCCCCATAAAAAATGGTTACTAATATCGGGAAAAGCTGCGCGAAGTCTTCGTCCAGAAGAAATGCTCATGCCCCCGGTAATGGGCTTTCAGCCGCTACGTGAGGCCATTTCAAGTTATCTCAATATTTCAAGAGGAATGAATTGCCGACCAGAGCAAATCTTTGTTACCAGCGGCTATCGGGCCAACTTACGGTTAATTCTGTCGGTACTTGCACAGCCTGACGATAAAGTGCTGTTTGAAGATCCTGGCTACTTTTATGGTCAGCAATTATTGAAGCGAATGGCATCCAATCTGCACTATATACCTGTTGATCGGCAGGGCATGGATGTTGATTTTCTTCAGCGCTATCACAATGATGCACGCTTCGCTATCGTTACACCCACTCATCAAAGTCCGCTCGCAGTTAGCCTTTCATTACCGCGTAAGCATCAGCTGCTGGCCTGGGCACAGCAAAACAGTAGCTGGATAATCGAAGATGATTACGACGGAGAGTTTCATTACACACGAAAAGTAATCCCGGCGTTGAAAAGCCTCGATATGCATGACCGGGTTATTTATACCGGTACGTTTAGTAAAACGCTAATGCCAGCTATGCGTATCGGCTATATGGTAATACCACAGGAGACGGTAGCCCGTTTCAGTGAACTGGGCGAAATCCTTGAAACGGGTCTACCATTACTGCCGCAAAAAATACTTGCGCAATTCCTTAGCGAAGGGCACTTCTACCGGCATATAAAAAAGATGCGCTTACTCTATCAGCAGCGGCGTCGCATGATGCTTGAAGCAATTGAAACGAGCTTTCCAGGGTTATTTGAATTTGAGCTTACAGATGGCGGGATGCATATTGTTGCCTTTCTGCAACGTGGCATTGTAGATACCGCATTAGCTGCATTATGGACACAGCACGAGCTTTACGTCCGGCCACTCTCGAGCTGGTATGCGCAGACACAAAAACGTTATGGGTTAGTCATTGGATACACTAATATTCGCTCAACCGAAGAGGCGCAGAAAATTTTGGAGCGGGTTAAGGAAAAAACACTGGCGCTTATGCAGCATTAAGTTTTTTGATAGCCAGGCGTGAATAATAATCTCTTGTTTAGCCGTATCGTTGCCTGATAAAAATATTTAGTCGATCACTCCCTGTAAATGAGGGTCGACTAAATATGATCGTGATACTACATGTGTTTTTTAACAGGAATTTAGTCTGGTGTCGGTGCCATATATCTCCTACAGGATATTACGTATCGCTAACGGGAACACCGTTTCTAAGCCAGACGTTCAAAAATAGAGCGGTTTTTTGAGTGTATCTGGAATATTAGCGGATCTCAATTTCAGGAACGGCTGACATCCCGACGCGCAATAATTTTGCATCGGGTTGATTACCATCCAGCACTATTTTCACCGGTAAACGCTGGACGACTTTAGTAAAGTTACCCGTTGCATTGTCTGGCTGGATGGCTGAAAACGTTGCGCCGGTTGCAGGAGCGATACTATCGACATGTCCAGTAAACTTTTTGCCAGGCATGGCATCAATTTTAATTAAGACCTTCTGCCCCTGCTGAACATTTGCCAGCTGTGTTTCAAGATAATTGGCAGTGATGTAAGTTTGATGTAGCGGAACCACGGCCAGCAGACGTGTCCCTGCGTTAACGTAGGCACCGAGGCGCACCGAACGCTGGCCTACCATCCCATCGACTGGTGCAACAATACGCGTATAAGAAAGGTTAAGCCTCGCCTGACTGACCTTTGCCTGCGCGACTGCAACATCGGCTTCCGCCTGACGTAATGCAGCCCTCAACACGCCTACCTGTTTTTCTGCTGAGGTCAGAGCAGCTTCGTTCTGACGAACGACTGCGGATGCAGAACGCTGCGTTGAATGGGCTTTTTGTTGATCGTCCGCAGCGACGGTACCTCTTTGATAAAGTTTGTTAAAACGTTCAGCGTTCTGACTGGCGTACTGCGCCGATGCCTGACTGGCTAAAAGGGTCGCTTTAGTCTGAGCAATAATGGATTGTTGCTGCTCCAGTTGTGCAAGGCTGCTCAGGTGTTTTGCTTGACTAAGCTGCAAATTAGCTTGCGCCATTTCAAGCGCTATTGTGTAGTCTCGGTCATCCAGCGTGGCCAGTGTTTGCCCTGCTTTAACCCGTTGGTTATCCGCGACATAGATATTTTTGATATAACCCGATACTTTTGGTGCTACCAGTGTGTAATCCGCATTCACATAGGCATCATTGGTACGTGTATCATTATTCAGCATTGTCGACCAGACGAAAAATATCATCGTCATCATCAGAATTAATAATGCGCTGAGCAGAATCGTCCTTCTGGATACAGAAAATTTCATTTAACCACCTCTATTTAGTCATGGCAGGTTGAAAACGTGTCTGGGGCGGCCAGACACGTTTTGGCAACCAGACAGTGAGTAATAACAGCAGGACGGCAAAGCCAGTCATCAGCAGATAGCTGTCGCCCAGACTCAGAACAATTGCCTGATGTTTTAATAAGGTGATAAATCCCGCGATGTTCTCGGTGTTGCTGATGCTGCCGTCGTGTAATAAAGGGATGCTGCTGCTGGCCTGCTCACTGACCGGTGTCGATATCAACCATGGGCGGTTGGCTACGTTATTGACCAGAACATTAGAATGAAATTGTTCTCTGTGATTTATAAACCATTCCACTAATACGCCAGCAGCGATGCTTGAAAAACCCCGTACGGTATTGAACATAGCAGAGGCATAATGTCCTTCCGGGGGAGCCACAACGCTGGTTGCGCTCATAAGCAACGGTAAAATAATTGACGGTAATCCAATCGCCAGCAGAACCTGTATGGCCCAGAAATTCTGGCGTGCCCAGTCGCTGGTTATCTGCATACCCATCAGGCTGGCGAAAATCATCAGAGCAATTCCGAAAGCTATCAGCCAGCGACAATCAACCCAGCGCAGACTAAGCAGTGCGGCAACAAGTGGAGTGATAATTAACTGCGGGAGCCCAATGGTCAAAGCCAGCGGCGCAAATTGCGCTGTTCGAAAGCCCTCTACTTTGCCAAAGAAATTGGACGGCAAAGCCGAGCCAGCCAGCGCCAGTACCAACACTACAGCGAGCGCCATCAGGCCATATGAAAAGTTACTTCTCTCCAGCATCTGTAATTTGAACAAAGGGAGGGGATGAAACCATTCATTAATCAGAAAAATCGCCAGGCACACGATGGCGCTGGATAACAGACAATTAAATAACGGCGATTCAAACCAGTCCAGACGTCCACCCTGAGTGATGGCGATTATTAAAAACGCCATACCAGAACAGCCGGTAAGCATACCGAACAGGTCGATCTGTTTAAATCGGTCGAGATAAATCGGGTCCTGCGGCAAACCCCAGCCAATAAATATCATCGAAATCAAAATGGCGGGGACCGCTTGCCAGAACATGAACATCCAGCTCACTTCATCTGTCCAGAATGCCGCCAGTGAAGGTGCCACATTTGGACCTAAAGTCGCAGTCAGAGCATAAGCTCCAAGTCCATAAAGTTTTATAGATGGTGGCAGAAAACGTAGCGCCACAGTCATGAGTAAGGGAGGAAGTGCGCCGCTAAACAGGCCCTGTATCGTTCGCAAGAGAATAAACAACGGCGCATTCGGCAGTAAGGGTAAAAGTATGCCGCAAACCATAAAACCGCCAGCGCAAGCAAGCGCGAATTTACGCAGCGAAAAAGTCACAGCAAACCATGGTGCGATCATCATCGCCACTACTTCCGCGGCCTGGTAGGCAGATGTGAACCAGCTGGCTTGATCATAAGTCACGCCAATTCCGGCACGCACATCTGCAAGCGCTATATCTATAACCCGACCATTAAGTCCGGAGGTCAAGGCTGCAATCAGTACACCCACAAACCCCATTGCAAGGCGCCAGGTAAAGGGGGGCAAGGGTTGGGTAGAACGCTGTGCATTCATACAAAGTTCTCGTGCATTAAATCGATACAATGTACCGTATTGTGGTACAATGTGGCATCTTACATTGTGGTAGCGTCCATTGCAATGTGATAATTAAGACAAGAACTGAGATAACAGGCTGTCCGTCACCGGACGATAAGGAGCTCTATATGGCCGTTAATGCTTCAAGCTTTGAGGATGAAAAACCCGGCGGGATTCAGGTTATCGCCCGTGCAGCTGCAATTTTGAATGTGCTGGGTAAACACCCAGGCGGCATGAGTCTGGGGGAAATTGCGCAGGAGGTTGCTCTCCCTCGTTCAACGGTGCAGCGTATTGTCGCGGCCTTAGACAGTGCTCAACTTGTGCGTAGCAGCGGTGCAGGTGGTCTGCGTCTGGGACCAGCACTACTCAAACTTATTTCCAGTGTGCACAGCGATGTAGTGGATCTTGTACGTCCCTTCCTGGAGCAGCTTTCGGCCAATATTAATGAAACAGTGACCCTGGCACGTGCCAGTGGTACCCAGCTGGCAATCGTCCATTACGTTGTAGCATCACGTGAATTACGTGTTGTACCTCGTATTGGACTTAATTTGCCGCTCTACAGTACTTCCGGCGGTCGTGTGTTACTGGCTATGGAAAGGGATGAAGATGTCCGCATACTGGTAGGCGATGCCTATGAAGATCTAACCGGAATGACAGTTAAAACTCTTCCACAGCTTCTGGAGCTGATCGCCGATGTTCGTGCCAATGGGCTGGCTATAGATCTGGGTGAAACTCTTGAGGGCGTCTGCACGATAGCAGTAGCGCTAGACACACTTTTTGGTCGTTTTTCTATCTCATTATTAGTTCCAGCGCCACGTTTCCATAAACATGAAGCCTTTTATCGGAAAGAACTCATGCAATGCAAGGAGGCGATAGTTAATGAAATTGGAAGAATAATTTCGGTAGGAGAATAACTAACAACAGGAATAAGTGTTCTCAACGAAATTTGTTAGGCCGCTTGCACAGCCCGGCCCGACCTGCCCCAATATTAGATACAACGATCAGTTGGTAATGGAGTTGACCAGCTTCCCGTTGATCAACACTAAGTACTGTTAGCTACGTCCGCTTTTGGCACAAAGCTGACATTCCAGCCTTTGTATGACTGTAAAAACTACCTTCACGTGATAAGCCGCTTCGGGTAATGACGAGGCGCTTGTGTGACTTACTGGAAAACCAAATTGCGCGGCACGTTTGCTGCGCAAGTATCGCTGACTGCTCGATACCAGCTGAGCTTTAAAAGCCAAATATGATTGGATGAAAGCTGGTAGGAGGGTAAGGGGATGTGTGAGCGAAAATGAGACCAACTATTTAAGCCTGCTCCGTTTACCGCATCTCAACTGAGTACTTTTTTCTTTGCGTAGCAGTCTAAATCTTCATTTAGCTGGAGTTAGCATACGCCGCAACCCTGAACGGCATTGAACAATACGTGCAAGAAATCCAGCAAAAGCATAGATTGAAAAGCTCTTGACCTCAAGTTAACTTGAGTTTTTAAGATGGCGACTCTGAAGATAGTCAAAGGATTAGCCTAATGAAAGATATTGATGTAGGTTTTACGCACGTTGCGTTTGTTGTTAGAAATTTGGAAAAAAGTATTGATTTCTACAGCCGTTATGCTGGCATGGAAGTCGTACACAGGCGAGAGCCTGACCTTCCGGAGGCACGTAAAGTCGCGTGGTTAAGTGACCGAACTCGCCCTTTTGCACTTGTCCTTGTTCAGGTTGATGCTGTTACTGACACCCCTCTAGGTAATTTCGGTCACTTGGGAGTAGCTTGTTCAAGCATTGAAGAAATCGACAATAAGGTAGCGATGGCCAGAATGGAAGGCATCTTGCGAAAAGAACCGGTTCAGGCAGGCGAACCGGTAGGTTATTATGTCTTCTTCGCTGATCCTGATGGTAACACACTTGAACTTTCTTATGGTCAGAAAGTCGGGATCGAGGCTTTCCGTCAGGATGATAAAGTGCCTGCATCTCAGTAAATTTCGATAACCGGTTGGATTACATTACGCACTGGTAATGTTTCATGTCGTTTTAGAGCTTGCTGACAAATTTGTTGCTTAGTAACAGCAAGCTCAATAATAGCCTTTACGAATTTTCATTTTATAAATCTCATATCGAAACCACAATTTAGTAGTGAAACTGCACTAAACTCCTCTGAAATCTATTCAACATAACTATTGTGTAGACCACCAAATCTGAGATCTGTCCCAAATCGTTCTTAAAACCGATACCTGCAAGCTTGGAAGCGCTTCATCCTTCTAACACTCTTTAATCGTTGCAAAATCCGTAAGATACGTTTATAAATATACTGTATATGCATACAGGTGTTCATTGCGGAGGGAAAAATGAAAATCGAGTTAGCCATTGATCGCATGAAGAAACTTCCTGATGGAGCTATACCTGCACTCGAGTCAGAACTGCTCAAAAGACTCAGCAAGCAGTTCGATGAATGCCAGCTTACGATTAAGCGTGCCAGTAATGATGGTTTGACTGTTTTCGGGGACGACAAGAAAGAGGTCGAACATATCGTACAGGAGACCTGGGAAAGCGCGGACGAGTGGTTTTATTAATCGCGTGAATTTCACTGGAGCAGTTTCAAAGAGTATCGCTGTTTGCGTTCCCCTGGCTGTTCCCGATTACTGTTTACCGCGTCAATAAGTCGCTCTGGGGGAAATAGTGTGTAGTGCAGATGCCTTTAATGCAGATGATCAATGGTACGACGTGGTCAGAAGGGCCGATAAAGCAGTTATCTATAGCTTCCCGGCGGAAGGGAGATATCTGGTTTATCGAGTAAATGGAATAGTTTCATTACGACCGTTACTCGAAGAGGAAGAGATCTTCACTTTAAACGGGTTTATGCAATTTGCAAAACGACTGGGGTACCGAGTAACACCACCGTCTGATATTATTCTTTCATAGGCCTGAACACCCTATACCTGATGCGCCACGGAGAGAACCATGGCGCTAGAATTACAACTTATAAAACACCACTCAGGAATACTGATCCCGGCTACGCCCGAGACCAGCAATATTCTGCAATCCAAAACCCGGCTCGGCGATGTTCTTGTTGCCGAGTTCAGGCGGGTACGAAACCCGGCATTTCACCGGCGCTTTTTCGCGCTTCTTAATCTCGGTTTTGAATACTGGGAGCCAACCGGCGGGGCTATCTCGAGCAACGAGCGGAAGCTGATCACCGGCTACGCAAAATTCCTGGCTTCTTATGGCGGGAATGAGGGCGCGCTGATCGATGCTGCTGAGCAGTATCTTGAGCAGGTTGCTTACCGGCGCGTCACGAATGGCATTAGCCTGTGCAAATCCTTCGATGCTTACCGCTCATGGGTGATCGTTGAGGCAGGGCACTTTGATGCCATTCAGCTGCCAGACGGAACACTCAAAAAGCATCCTCGTAGCATCTCATTCGCCAACATGGACGAACTCGAGTTTCAGCAACTCTATAAAGCTGCGCTCGATGTTCTCTGGCGCTGGGTCCTGTCCCGTTCATTCCGCAGTCGTGATGAGGCAGAAAATGTCGCCGCGCAGCTGCTTGGCTTTGCGGGGTGATGGGGATGAAGAAGACCTGGTTCCACCACACCGATTGCAGCACCGAACAGGCCGACGAACTGGTTAAGCGTTACAAAGCGCGCGGAGTGCGAGTAGAGCGCAGCCTAAACCAGGATTACGTGACCTGGACTGTCAGTGCATTCCTTCCGACATCTAACACACCAGCGCGCCCGGATAGCCGCTGGCGAAACCGGATATGGGGGTGAACGTGAAGACATATCAAATCACTTTACCCTGGCCGCCGAGCAATAACCGATATTACCGGCACAACCGCGGACGCACGCATATCAGTGCTGATGGTGTCGCATACCGCTATGCCGTGGCCAGTATCATTCGAAGCGCCCGGCTTAATATCCGGACGACAGCACCACTCAAAATTCGAATTGAATGCCACATGCCCGACCGCCGGCGCCGTGATCTGGATAATCTGCAGAAGGCTGCATTCGACGCTTTAACCAAGGCGGGATTTTGGCTAGATGACTGCCAGGTTGTGGATTATCGCGTTGTGAAAATGCCTGTCGTTAAGGGCGGGAAATTAGAACTGACCATTACCGAGCTGGAGACCGCATGAATCTCGAAAATACACTCAAATATCACTTCGCCAAATCGACAATGATTAGCGACTCTCCCCGGACTACGGCATCAGATGCATTAACCGGAACGGATATCATGGCCGCTATGGGCATGACCCAGGAGCGGGCCGCCATGGGCTACAGTGCTTTTCTCGGGAAAATGGGCATCAGCAACAATGACCGGGAAAGGGCGATTGAGTTGCTGGTCCAGTACGCGCTGACCAAGTGCGATCGGGTGGCTGCGCTGCGCAAACTGGATACCAGGGTTAAGCCATTAGTGATGCACCAGTTGGCCACCTTCGCTTTCGAGGACTATTCCCGCAGCGCCGCCAGCGTGAAGCAGTGCGATGGCTGCAATGGGGAAGGGTTTATTGACTCTGAGGTTTTCAGCATGAAGTCTCACACTCCGGCAAAAGAGAAGAAGTTCGTGAAGATGTCTATGCATATGGGCGTCGAAGATATTCACCCTTCCGACTATGAGGTACACAGGCAGGTCAGGGAGGTTGCACGCGTTCTCTGCCCGCAGTGTAAGGGTAAGAGGGTCGTTAGTTGTGCCTGTAGAGACTGTCATGGACGCGGGAAAGCCGTTAATCAGGCTCTTACAGAACAGCAGGGTGTTCCGGTTCTGGCTGATTGCAAGCGCTGCAGCGGGCGCGGGTATGAACGAATTCCATCAACTGAGGCTTACGCCGCGATGTGCCAGATAACGGATGCAATCAGCCTCGATACCTGGAAGAAGTCTGTTAAGCCTTTCTACGATCAGCTCATTACCAAGTTTGATATCGAAGAGGCGTGGGCTGATGCGCAGCTCAAGCAGATAACAAAATAGGGCATGAATTTATCGTGAGCTATTTACTTTTCCCGAATCTGTGGTAATTTTGCTCTAACGATGGGTTATTGCCTTCGTTTAAAGCCCTGCGGTTAACACCGTGGGGCTTTTTGCTTAATAGCGATTTAAGAATTTCTAAAACCACCCCCCCCCGCGTTGACTTATAATTTTCCCAACCACGCAGGAGGGAAAATGGAAGAAGGTTTCTACTGGATACAGCACAACGGCAGGATTCAGGTTGCCTACTACACCAATGGTGTAACCGAGGATCTTGAAACTGGCCAGACTATAACTGGTGTCTGGCATCTGACGCAGGGAGATCCCCTCTGCGATAACGGAGAAGCGGAAGTTCTCTCCGGCCCACTTTCTCCACCAATTAGCTAAAAAGATTAATCGCACGTTATTGCACTGTATTTATTGCACTTCATCCTTTTCGAACTACTCTTCTAAGTATCCGGTGGAATGGATATGGAAGTGCTTGTACTTAGTGCTTTTCACTAACAGCGTGCATGCTGTTAGTCTCAGATTGCCTACTCTTTGAGTAGGCTTTTTTTTGTTCATAGATAAAGCATTGACCACAGGAATGGATGGCGCGTAAATTATTTCTGTGGTGAATCTTTTCTAAGCGAAAGGGCGTTCCAGTCAACTGCTATCTGCAGGTATGCGCGCGTCTTTGCTGACTGGGGTAGAGTCACCGGGAGGCACCCGGCACCCTGACAACAACAATACAAATTTCAATTTCCTTGAGAGCCTGCCATAAAAAGCAGGCCTTTTTTTATGGTTTTGTAATCTGCTGCTACGCTTTGAGTTGTGAGATGTGCCTACCTCTCTGGTGGTTCTCCTGAGCCTATAGTGAATCAGCCGATACAGTTTCACTCCTGAGCATAGGTCCCACTCACACCTACCTTACAAATAGTCAACTGATTGGCCCGCTTCAAAAGAGCGGGCTTTTTTTATCTATCCACTCAAATTTTCTGAATGGGGAGGCAGAGCAAGAGGGGCTAAATGTCTGATCATGTTTCTGGCACTAATATAGTGGCTGGTGGACATTTGATAGCTAGCTCAGTGCACTAAAAAGTGCGGAGAACGACATCAATCTTCTCCGCATTAATAATGCCATTGCTACCCGCTTGTATCTCTTATATCCCTATGAGGATAAGCTTTTAACTTAACGCAAATGATAACATCTGAAAACTATGTGAACGGTTAATTGTTTTAAAGATTTAAATAGTTCTTCTTAAGGATTATTTAATTTTTTGCTTTCCTCAGAAGAAGGAAGCTCCAGCAGGTTTCAACCCTCATAAGGCTGCCGTTCGGCGGCCTTTTTTATTTCTAGAAACAGCACCCGCACAAAGCGAGGTGAGAGACCATGAAAATGAATGATTCAGGGAACATCTTCACACAGTTCTTCGCGTGGGTAGCAGCTCTGGCTTCAGCCATTGGATTTACCACTCAGGATATGGTGTTCATGTTCTTTGGCGCTGCTGGTCTGCTTATCTCGCTTGCGTCCTACATTAACGGGCGAGTTGATGCAAACCGCAGGCGTAGAGAGGACGAAAAGCGAACAAAAATGGTCAATGACTACCTTCAAGGCGTTGGTGATAAACCCCTTCACGAGCGTCCTGCTGCTGCAAGCGTGGTAGTTGAGGCATTACAAAAGGAAGGTGAGTGATGGGATCCAGAGCAAAACTGAGTGCAGCGGTTCTGGGGCTGGTACTGGCTGGAGCGCCAGCATCAGTCATTCTCGATCAGTTTCTAAATGAGAAAGAGGGTAACAGCCTTACGGCGTACAAAGATGGCGGTGGTATCTGGACTATTTGCCGCGGCGCCACGATGGTTGATGGTAAACCGGTTGTGCAGGGCATGAAATTGTCACAGGCCAAATGCAATCAGGTGAATGCTATCGAACGCAATAAGGCTCTGGCATGGGTTGACCGCAATATTTCGGTACCGCTAACCGAACCGCAGAAGGCTGGAATCGCATCTTTCTGTCCTTACAACATCGGGCCGGATAAATGCTTCCCGTCCACGTTCTATAAGCGCATTAATGCTGGTGACCGCCACGGGGCATGCGAGGCAATTCGCTGGTGGATTAAAGACGGCGGCCGTGATTGTCGGCTAACCAAAGGCCAGAAGAATGGCTGCTATGGGCAGGTCGAGCGTCGCGATCAAGAAAGTGCGCTAGCGTGCTGGGGACTGGACCAATGAAAATTAATCCGGGTCTTATCAGCGTTGTCGTTGTTGCTAGCCTTTCGATCGCCCTCGTTAAGAGTTGCTCGGTCGCCAGTAAACTTCAGAGCGATAATAACGTTCTGCGAAGTGACAACACTTTGCAGGGGCAGGTGATCGCCACTCAAGCATTCAACTTCAATCGATTCAATCAGGTTGCGGAACATGCCAATAGGCTTAACTCCCTCATCGACAACAGCACCGAAGAAACCGTAATCGAATACCATGAGATTCTCCGTCGTGAAAAAACCTGTAATCTGCCTGTTCCTGCTGACATTGCTGGTGGGCTGCTCGAATACACGTACCGTTTACGTTCCAGCGCAATGCACGCCGATACCGACGGACCTGACGCAGCCGATGATAGTACCGCTACCGCCGGCTCAATAACGTACTGCCAGGCTGTGCTCTGGATTAAGCCGCTGCTGGCCGTGATTGAGAAGGGCAACAATAACCTGGCTGGTATACGGCAGATAGAGCTGGAAAGGAAAAACTAGGGATGGCTCATCCTTGAGCACACGGGTATTTCTTAACGACGGCTTTTACCTGACATAGCAAAGCACCTTTAAATTCTAGAAAAGACTCAATATTTCACAAGCGAAGCGCATCAATTCCAAAAAAAGCCCCCACAAGGAGGGCTACAGGAGTCTCAGTTTCACATGCTCTTTTTATCGATGATTCCCTGGAGTTGGCATTCTCCGCATCTGAGTCTTGGATAGCCTGGCAGTTAACCAATAATCAACAAGCGTAAGCGAAAAGTATTAGGAATTTCCTCAGGCTGACAATCTTTGATAGTTCTTACATGTTGCATATGTTCTACCTAATATCCCCTATAAGGAGATTAGATTTCACTCAAAATTACACACACTAAAAGGAATGGGTTGAACTGCGTTCGGCCATAAAAAATGCCCCTGATACGGGGCAAGTATTAGTCGAATCTTTTGTTATGCTTATGTGCTTCTTGCTCTAAGGCTTTGGCAAAATAACATCTGACCCAGATATTGCAAATTAAATGCACTTTTAAATGCAATAACGTGAAGCCCCTCATCCTGCTCTATCAATCTCAGGCGGAAACGGCAATCATTTATAGCTGGCTTCACTTTAGCGGAAGGTTTTGACTTGGCCCTGTTCATAGTGGCAGGGATGTGTCTGATTGTTCGTCTTGTCATGCGCCAATTTTGACCAAATGAGGCTGCGGGGTTACGGGGGCTAAGAGACGATTCACCAGGAGGCATCCTGCACCATATGGCAAAAGCTCTTGTAATGATGAAGGAGCTTTTTTTATCATTATTTGGGGCATCACTGACGCTGGGGACCCCATAGGGGACAAGCTGAACGTTAGCCCATTCAGCATCTGTAACACAGGTAGTCTACTATTTACATACAGTTAGGTTAAAGGCAGCTCATCTATGGCTGTCGCCTTACTTGATAATGGAAATAGTAAACGGCCAAAAGAGGTAATAATGAAAATTGAAGAACTGACGCACAAGGCAGAAGAAGAAATTTCTGCCCTAATATCAAAAAAAATTTCAGAGTTACGAAAAAAAACAGGCCATGAAGTTTCCGAAATTGAGTTTATCGCTCGTGAAGCGATGACAGGTCTTGAAGGGTACGAGGTCAAAATCAAACTCCTTTAATCGTAACTTCACAAAACAAGGTCGCTAATGCGGCCTTTTTTATTGCTATTTGACAGTGAGTGACGCAAGGAAAAAATATGGCAAAACCGGACTGGGGCGAGCTTCAGCAACGGTTCCTGTCCGAACATGCCAAAACAGGCGTATCACCGAAAGAATGGTGTGAAGCGCAGGGACTGAATTACGCGACTGCGCGCCGATACATTAAAAAGCCTACTGCGCAAAAACCTGCGCTAAAAAAAGTGCGCACTGCGCAGAAAGAACAAAGCGCAAAAGAGCTGGTGGATGATGATGGACTTACTGCTCAGCAGCGCTTATTTGTCGCGGAGTACCTGAAGGATGGCAATGCCACACAGGCAGGTATCCGGGCTGGCTACAGTAAAAAATCTGCTGAACAAATCGGCTATCAACTCCTTCAGAAAACTTCAGTTGCGCAAGCCATTGCGCAGCAGCAGAAAGCCTCCATTGCGCGCACGCTTGGCAGTGCCGATGAAGTCCTTGCGCAGATGTGGCAGCTCGCCACCTTCGATGCAAACCAGCTTTCACAATATCGACGCGGTGCATGCCGTTACTGCTGGGGCTTTGGCCATCACTACCAGTGGCGCGATGCAGTTGAGTTTGATGAGGAAACGGCAAAAGTCGAGGGGCGGGAAGGTGCCAAGCTGCCGCAGGATACTGGCGGCTATGGTTACGACCACAACAGAGAGCCTAACCCTGAATGCCCGCGCTGCAACGGCGATGGTATTGGCCATCCTTACTTCCCGGACACCCGGAAACTCCCTCAAGTCTCACGGCTCGCATACTCCGGCGTGAAGGTCGGCAAGAATGGCGTCGAGATAACCGCAATCAGCCGCGAAAGAATGTTCGAAGCGGTAATGAAACGACTCGGCCTGGCCGATAGCGAGTTCGCGCAGCGCCTGCAGCGGATTGAAATCGAGCGCCGGCAGCTTGAGGTCGAGAAACTCCGTAAAGAGCTGGCGGGTGATAGTGAGGACGATGAACCAACCCCAGTGCAGATCAATATCAACGTAGTGGATGCGAGGGCAGACGATGGGGATCAGCCCGACACTTAACATTCCTCAGGCGCGGTTCCTCGCGATGCAGCACAAATTCAAAGCCTACGTTGCCGGGTTCGGTTCCGGTAAGACATGGGTGGGTTGTGGCGGCATCTGCAAAGGGATGTGGGAGCATCCGAAGATTAACCAAGGTTACTTCGCGCCGACATACCCGCAGATTCGTGACATCTTCTACCCGACGATTGAAGAGGTGGCCTTCGACTGGGGGCTGAGCGTGAAAATCAATGAGGGGAACAAAGAGGTTCACTTCTACGAGGGACGGCGTTATCGCGGGACGACAATCTGCCGCTCGATGGAGAAGCCCGGCTCGATAGTTGGTTTCAAAATCGGTAACGCGATGGTGGATGAGCTGGACGTCATGGCGGCTGCCAAAGCGCAGCAGGCGTGGCGAAAAATCATTGCTCGTATGCGTTACAAGGTTGATGGTCTGCGTAACGGTATTGACGTCACGACCACGCCAGAAGGGTTCAAGTTCGTCTACCAGCAGTTCGTGAAGGCGGTACGTGAAAAGCCAGAGCTTGCCGCATTGTATGGCCTGATTCAGGCCAGCACGTTTGACAATGCGAAGAATCTGCCGCCTGATTACATCCCATCGCTGCTGAGTTCTTACCCTGATGAACTGATTCAGGCCTATCTGCGCGGGAAGTTCACAAACCTCAATAGCGGAACCATTTACCACACCTTTAACCGTAAGCTGAATAACTGTTCTGACGAGATTCAGGACGGGGATCCGCTGTTCATTGGTATGGACTTCAACGTGGGAAAAATGGCCGCGATTGTTCACGTTAAGCGTAATGGCCTGCCGCGCGCGGTCCGTGAGCTGGTGAAGGTCTACGATACGCCAGCGATGATTAAGCGTATCCAGGAAGAGTTCTGGCGCTACGAGGATGGCCGATACGTTAAAAGCCGGGAGATTTACATCTATCCGGATGCCTCTGGTGACTCACGCAAATCGCAGAACGCCAGCAAGACCGATATTGCTCAGCTCAACGATGCCGGATTCAGCGTCATTGTTGATGATGCCAACCCGCCGGTTAAGGACCGTATCAACTCGATGAACGCCATGTTCTGTAACGCCAACGGCGAACGCCGCTATCTGGTGAACGTCCAGAACTGCCCGGTTTATACCGAAAGCCTCGAACAGCAAATCTGGGCGGCCAATGGAGAACCGGATAAATCAGCAGATAACGATCACCCCAATGATGCTGGTGGGTACTTCATCGTGAAGGATTATCCGATCGTGAAGCCGGCATACTCAATCACAATGGACACAACTTTCTGATATGGCAAACGACGATATCACCTGGGTTCGACCAGAACACCGGGCGGCTTCTGCTGCCTGGCGGAAATACAGGGACTTCTGCAAAGGAGCTGAGGCCGTAAAGGCGGCGGGTAATAAATATCTGCCTTATCTCGACCCAACCGATAAATCCACGCGTAACCGCAAACGCAACGAAGATTATCTGAGCCGAGCGGTGTTCTACGCCATTGCCGGCAATACGAAGATCGGCATGCTTGGGATGGCGTATCGCAAGGACCCCACGTTTAACGGTCCGGAGAAGCTTAAGTACCTGTTGGACAATGCTGACGGAGCCGGTACCAGCATCTATCAGCAGTCGCAACTGGTGGCAGAGAACGTGCTGGAGGTTGCGCGAGAGGGCATTTACGTCGATTACGCTGAAGCCTCCGATGAGGCGATCATTCTCCGCTATCCGGCAGAGAACATTATCAACTGGCGAACAAAGCGAATTAACGGGCGCGATCAACTGGTGCTGGTGGTGCTGCGCGAATGCGTAGAAGAGCCGGATGGTTACTCTTACAAGGATGAAATCCAGTACCGCGAGCTGGCGCTGGAAGAAGGGAGGTTCATATGCCGCGTATGGCGCCGGGCAGGTGGCACAGCAAGCGGAACCTACACCGTCGACAGCGAATATCATCCTAAGCCCAAAGGAAAGGACTACTGGGATGAAATTCCGTTTACCTTTGTCGGCGCCCAGAACAACGATCCCACTATCGATGACTCTCCGCTGGCTGCGCTGGTGGAAATAAACCACGGTCATTACCGTAACAGTGCTGACTATGAAGACAGCGTGTGGTTCTGTGGCCAGGTGCAGCCGTATATGACAGGGCTCGATACCAACTGGCGCGACCACCTCGAGAAGAAAGGCGTAAAAATTGGTTCCCGATCACCGCTTTTGCTTCCCAAAGAAGGCTCGTTTGGTTACGCCCAGGCGCAGCCCAACATGCTGGCTAAAGAGGCCATGGACAGTAAACGCGATTACATGGTGCAGCTGGGCGCCCGACTGATTGAGCAGAACGCCACGGCGAAGACTGCGACGCAGGCGAGCGGTGAGCAAACATCATCAACATCGGTGCTCGGTATCTGCGTCTCAAACGTTTCTGAGGCCTATACGCTGGCGCTGGGATGGTGTGCGAAATACCTGGGTATCAAGGGCGAATCGACGAGCTACACGATTAACCAGGAATTCATTGCTAAGGTTGCCGAGTCGGGTATGGTGACGGCAATCGTCAACGCCTGGCAGTCCGGTGCGCTGCGAGATAGCGATATGATTCGCGCACTGCAGAAGCTTGATCTTATCGACCCAGCGGATAGCCCGGACGAGGTTATTGATGCGCTTCGCAATCAGGCACCAACGTTGACGGGGGGCTGATATGCCCACCATCAACGAAAGCCTGCGTGATGAATCGATCGCACATTCCGTCTGGTTAAGCCGCTACGCCACCGGCGTGGCAAACCGGATGGTGAAGTTGCTTAATGAGACGGACTCTGATCTTTCGGCGCGGTTACTGGATGCGCTGGACAGATTGCCGCCGGAGAGCTTCACCGTTAATCGCCTACAGAGTTTACTGGGCAGCGTACGCGATCTTAACCATCAGGCCATAGCTACCATGCAGGCAGGGCTTGAGAGTGAGCTGGTGGCGCTGGCAAAGAACGAGGTCAGTTATCAGATGAGCCTGTTCGACTCCCTTCTTCCTTCACATGTCCTGTCTCACTATCCGCTGCAGGGCATCACCGCCGATATGGTGTATGCCGCGGCGATGGCGCAGCCCTTTCAGGGGCGGCTGCTGAGTGAGTGGGCGGATAATTTGGAATCGGACAGGCTGGCGCGTATCGTGAACGCCGTCCGCAGGGGTTATCTTGCCGGCGACACGGTAGAAACTATCGCGCGAAATGTTCGTGGTCACGCCAACAAAGACTATCGCGATGGCGCGCTGCAGATGAGCAGGGCAAACGCCGCCAGCATCGCTAAAACAGCTGTGAATCATCTGGCTGCAACAGCACGCAACAGCTTCACAAGTGCCAACAGCGATATCGTGAAAGGTAAGCAGTGGCTGTCCACACTGGACAATAAAACCAGCCACGACTGCATTATTCGTGACCTGCTGCGCTACACCCTGGATAACAAACCGGTCGGGCATAAGGTGCCTTACCTGCAGGGACCCGGGAAAATTCATTTCTGCTGTCGTTCTACTGAAACCCTAATTCTCAAGTCCTGGCGCGAACTCGGCATTGATATCGACGAGATGGACGAGGGCACTCGTGCCAGCATGGATGGACAGGTACCGGGGAAAACCTCGTATCTGGAATGGCTCGCGCGTCAGTCAGCTCAAAGGCAGGATCAAGTTCTGGGTGCCGAGCGTGGCCGTCTTTTCCGCACGGGTGAAATCGACCTGGCTGATATGTTCACAGACAAAGGCGAATGGATCAGCCTGGAACGTCTGAAGCAGCTCTCAGGCACTGACATCTAACAACCATTTCATACTTCACGCCCTGGCATCCGCTGGGGCTTTTTTATGGGCGAGGCCCGGCAAAATCCCAAGGGGAAATTATGTTAATTCGAAACATGCTCTTGAAATTTTACGCACCAGAAAGCGGCGGAGAGGGCAGCGGGGGCGGTGGTATCGAAATCACGCCAGAAATCCAGAAGCTGATTGATGAGCGCGTGACCAGCGAAGTTACAGGCCTGAAATCGAAAAACTCTGAGCTGCTGGGCACCATCAAGCAGCAAAAAGAAACCCTGTCGCGGTTCGATGGTATCGATCCTGATGCTGTACGTGGGATCCTCCAGCGTTTTTCCGACGACGAAGAGGCAAAGCTGATTGCCGCCGGGAAAATTGATGAGGTGCTCGATAAGCGCACCGAGCGTCTGCGTGCTGACGTCGATAAGCAGATTAAAGCCGCAAATGAACGCGCGGACAAAGCCGAAGCGTTCTCCAACAAATTCCGGGATCGAGTTCTGGGGGATGCAATCCGTGCAGCAGCGTCCAAAGCTGGCGCGCTACCGGAAGCATCTGACGATCTGATTCTGCGTGCCAAAGGCACATTCCAGCTCAACGACGAAGGCGAGGCTGTAGCAGTTGATGCAAATGGCGACGTTCTGTTCGGTAAAGACGGCAAAACTCCACTAAGCCCGCTTGAGTGGGCGGAGTCTCTTAAGGAGACGGCTCCGCATCTTTTCCCACGCGCAGAAGGCACCGGCGCGGGCGGACACAAACCAAACGGCGGTGGCAGCCTGAAACGTTCCGAAATGAGCGCCAGCGACAAAGCGGACTACATCCGCAAGCATGGCCAGCAGGCCTTCCTCAAACTTCCGAAATAAGGGATTAACCCATGCCTACCACTGTTAATAGTGACCTGATCATTTATGACGATCTGGCGCAGACCGCTTTCCTCGAGCGCCGCCAGGACAACCTGGCAATTTTCAACGCGTCCTCCAACGGAGCGATCCTCCTGGATAACGAGCTGATTGAAGGCGACTTCCGCAAGCGTGCCTTCTACAAGGTTGGCGGCTCAATCGAATCGCGTGACGTTAACTCCACCGAAAAAGTGACGGGTAAGAAGATTGGCGCCGGTGAAGCGGTATCCGTCAAAGCACCGTGGAAATACGGTCCATACGAAACTACCGAAGAAGCGTTTAAACGGCGCGGCCGCTCAGTTGACGAGTTCTCCGAAGTGATCGGCACTGATGTGGCTGACGCGACGCTGGAAGGCTACGTGAAATACGGCCTGAAGGCGCTTACGGCAGCTATCGGCGCCAACGCGGATATGGTGGTTACCGCCGATATCGAAACAGACGGTAAGAAGACCCTAACGCGCGGCCTGCGTAAGTACGGCGACAAGTTCAACCGCGTTGTGCTCTTCGTTATGCACTCCGCCACTTACTTCGACATCGTGGATGAAGCGATCGCCAACAAAATCTACGAAGAAGCGGGCGTGGTGGTTTACGGCGGGCAGCCGGGAACGCTGGGTAAGCCTGTGCTGGTTACCGACACCATGGACGCTGATGCGATCCTTGGGCTCGTAGCCGGAGCGGTTACCGTCACCGAATCTCAGGCGCCGGGGTTCCGTTCGTACGACATCAACGATCAGGAAAACTTGGCCATCGGGTACCGTGCTGAAGGCGTGGTGAATGTCGACTTGCTGGGTTACAGCTGGGATACCTCCAAAGGTGACAACCCGGACCTGACCAAAATCGGCACCGCTGGTAACTGGAAGAAGCACTTCACCAGTAACAAATCTACGGCTGGCGTGCTGATTAAGCTGGGATCCGCAGCGGGGGAGTAACGCTGTCAGCGGATAAAACCTCCGCAACCGCTGACAGCACCGATGCGGTCACCATTTCCCTTAAGTACACGCTAAACGGCGCAGGTGTTTCCGGCAAAACCGTTGCCTGGAATTCAACCGGCGGCACGCTCAGCACTGCCAGTTCTCAAACCGGCTCTGCTGGTGGGGCAACGGTCAAACTTACCTCTGATATGGCAGGTACTTTCACAGTCACTGGTACTGTTGATGGTATTGCTAAATCGAGTGAGGAAATCACCTTCACCGCACCTGCAGCTGGCTAATCGATGGGGCGTAAGCCCCATTCACCGGATGCTCAGATGATTAATACTGATATCACCGCCGCTGACGTTAACAGTTACGCCAGCGAAGATGAACTGGCGTCATTTGCCGCGCTGAGAGGGATTGAGCTGCCTGAAAAGCTCGCACCGTTACTGATTAAGGCGATGGACTACCTGGAAGGGCTTGATTGGGTAGGTTCCAAAGCAGACCCTCGACAGCCTCTGGCCTGGCCACGCGCAAATGTGATTCTGGATGGACACGACTTCCCACCCGACCAGGTGCCACGGCAGGTTATCACCGCGCAGTGCATGCTGGCGGTAGAGGCAATCGACGGCGATTTACTCTCCAGCGTGCGCGAAGCCGCTGTAAAAACCGAACGTGTTGAAGGCGCCGTAACCATGACCTATGCGGTTGCTGATGGTGAGGTGTTCACACCATCCTACCCGGCGGTAATGGCTATTCTCGGCGACCTGGCTGGTGGGCGTGGATATGCAATTAATGCTTTCGCGGAGCGCGCGTAATGGCCATCAACTATCAGCGAATGCAGGCGACAACGACTCGTATGCTCAAGCAGAACGGCATTGCATACAACGTCACGCGTAAGGGCACGTTAATCGTCATCGGTGGTGTGGAGCATCGTTCCGATGATATCCAGTTCACCGCCACAGGAGTTAAGACGGATTACGCGCCAGGCGAAATTGACGGAACCGTCATTGAAAACGGTGATATTCGGATTGTCTTCACCGCTGAGAAGGAAATTAAAACCGGCGATCTGATCGTCGTGGACGGCGTAAGCCACCGCGTAGTTAAACCTAACCCCGTGAAACCGGGTGCGGTGGTGCTCTGCTACAAATCTCAGTTGAGGACATAGCATGAGCGATAATAAGGCGTTTACGGTTGCCATCACCGCGTTCGTGGACAAAGCCAAAGCGAATCAGGAAGCGGTCGTACGTGCCGTCGGCATTCGGATACTTAATCAACTGGTGATGATGTCACCTGTCGGCAATCCCGAACTCTGGGGCATCAACCAGACGGCAGCTTCTTACAATCAGGCGGTATACGACCATAACGAAGCGCAAAAATCGGACCCTGCCAACCTGACCAAAACAGGACGGCTTAAGAAAAAGGCACGGCTGGTGGATGGGATGGATATCAAAGCACCGCCGGGGTATACGGGCGGACGCTTTCGCGGTAACTGGCAGGTGTCCTTTGATGCGCCAACGACTGACGAGACAGGCCGGGTTGATAAGACAGGTGATCTGACAAAAGCGGCCGGGAACTACACGCTGTCGCTCTTCAAAGTCGGGATGAAGGCCATTTATTTCTGCAACAACGTGCCCTATGCCTACCCGCTTGAAATGGGGCATTCCACACAGGCGCCGGGCGGTATGGTCCGCATAACTGCAGCTGAGTTTCAACGCTTCTTTGAGGAAGCTGGTCAGGGAGGTGACTAAGTGATTCCTGATATTGCATCTGCACTGGCCGCCAGATTGGGTGCCTGGGCCGATGCCGAGGGCATTTCGGTTGCATGGGAGAACGTGCCGTTCACACCTTCTGCTAACGAGATGTACCTGGCCGTTCACGATATGCCCGTTACGCCGCGAACAATCGATCTCGGATTGCGCTGCCGGACTTATTCAGGCGTGTACCAGATTAATGTCGTGGCGCCAGCCGGCTCCGGCCGTACCTCCGTCGTTGCCCTGGCTGGCAGAGTAGCGGAATTGTTCCCCGAGGGGCTGGAAATTGCAGGCAAAGACTTTACCTGCTGGATTAGCAGCGCGCCTGGCATATTCCGCGGCGTCCCTACACCTGTGTCCTACTCCGTTCCTGTCAGCCTGAATTATCGGGCAGACATTATCAACTGATTCCCTCCGTGATGTCCCACAAGTGACCGGCCTTGAGCCGGTTTTCCCGTTTCTAAAGGAGTAACCATTATGGGCTTTGCATTGCCTAACGGCGCTCATGTCTATCTGGCATCGGGCTACGGCCCGGCCATTACTTTCACCGGCGCGACGAATGCTGAGCACGCGGTGATCACAGTTAGCGCCGCAGACGATATAGCGGTCGGCGATATCGTTCACGTGAACTGCAACTGGTCGGGTATTGATAACGTTATCGCGAAAATCGACGCGATTGCGGAGAATGCTGTCACTCTTCGCAACATCAACACCACCAACAAAAACAAATATGCTGCTGGTGGCGGTTCCGGCTCTATTCGCAAAATTGAAGAATGGACCGAGCTGCCACAAATCACTGAGGTATCGAAATCTGGTGGTGATCAGAACACCACGCAGATTCAGTTCCTCAGCGATGATCGCCAGCGCAACCTGAATACCTATAAATCCGCTGTCTCTCAGACTTACTCGATTGCTCACGACTCAACTCTCCCGGTATATCCGCTGCTGCGCCAACTGGACGAAGACGAAGAGACTGTGGCGGCGTACATGTACGTGCCGAAGGCGAAAGAAAACCGTTACTGGGCGGCCACGGCATCTTTTGACGACACGCCGACTACTGCGGTTAACGAGGTAGAGACAGTGAGTGTGGTGCTGAACCTGCAGTCACCGGCGATGACGTTCTACAAGGTGACTGACGCTGCCGCCTGACCCGTCAGAGCTTTCAATATCCTATGCCTCCCTTTGCGGAGGCTTTTTTTCGTAAGAGGTATCAATGGCTACCAAATTCACCCTCCAGCCCAAACCAACATTTAAGGCCAACGTCTCGATCCCGCGCGCCGGCGATGAGGATGGCGTGCTCACCTTCACGTTCAATCATAAGCCACTTAAAGAGCTGGCTGATCTGGAAAAACTGGAAGGCAAAACCGCCACTGATTTTCTGATGGAAATCATTTCTGGCTGGGCACTTCCCGATGCTTTCAACGCAGAAAACCTGTCGGTGCTTCTGGAAAACTATCCGGCGGCGATGAAGGCTATCCCTGAAACCTACTATCGCGAACTGATGGGGCAGCGCGAAAAAAACTGATAGCGGTTGCCTCTGCATTCTATACGCCTGAACCCACAGCGGCAGACCTGGCGCCCTATGGGCTTACGCCGGATGACTACGACGATCAATACATCGACGTCTGGCCAGATGTATGGCCTTCATTCCTGGTGTTTCAGGCTGTCAGTACGCAGTGGCGCACGGGCATGGGTGGTGCATCAGGGCTTGATTACAACGTGCTGCCCTGGGTAATGCGCCTGCACCACGTCGAGGACGAGGCAACCGCACTTTCGGACATCCGAATCATGGAGAGCGCCGCACTAAAAGTTATGCATAAAGAGAGGGCGGAATGAGTAACGATATCGCCACGATTTCCCTGCGCGTAAATACCACTGAGCTGGAGCGCGGTAACCAGGTACTGGATCGCTTTCAGGAGACCGCGTCCGCCGCGGCAGGTAAAGCGGATGACCTGAACAGTACGTTCCGCACCGGTATCGACAACCAGAAGAAGAACAGCGAAAGCCTGAAGCAACAGCGCCAGGAGCTGCAGAACCTGCTGAATAAAATTAGCCCGGTAAACAAGGCGCTGGATGAACTGGACACGATCCAGGAGAGCCTGGCGAAGTTTCGAGGTAAAGGGCTGGTAGGGGATGAAGACTTTACTCGCTACAACAGCGTGCTTGAGACGACCCGAGCTAAACTGGCGCAGGTCATGGAGTCTGAGACCGCAGAGGGGCGGGCTCGCATTGAACAGGCACAGGCAGCACAGCGTGCAGCTGCGGCGGGCAAAACCTTTATCGATTCGCTGGAAGAGCAGGTCACAGCAATCGGAAAAACGCGCGCAGAACTGTTAGAGCTAAAAGCAGCCCAACTTGGCGTGTCCGATCGTGCTGCACCGATGATCGCCCGACTGAAAGAGCAGGAGGAAGCGTGGAAGTCAGGAGCGATCAGCGCGGGGCAATACCGCAACGCGATGCGTTATCTACCAATGCAAATGACCGACATCGTAACTTCATTGGCGTCCGGCATGCCGGTTTATATGGTAGCCATTCAGCAGGGCGGCCAGCTGCGCGATTCGTTTGGCGGTGTAGGCAATGCTCTCAAAGCGATGTTGTCGATGGTGACTCCTGCCCGAGTGGCCATTGGTGGCCTGGCCGGTGCTGTTCTGATTGCTGCAAAAGCGGGAGCGGACTACTTCACAGCCTACGACGAAATTAACAAGGCCATTATCAGGACTGGCAACATTGCAGGCACGTCAGCGCTCCAGGTAATGGCTTCCACCCAGTCGATTGCTGCTTCTACTGGCGCTACTGTAGAAACCGTTCAAAGTCTGATGACTGAACTGATTAGCATGGGTTCGCTCACACAGCAGCAGCTTGAAAAAGCGGCAGGCTCTACGGCACTTGCAGTTCAAACCGGTATTGTTTCGGCGCAGGACATCACCAAGGCCTATCAGGATATTGAAAAGGATCCGGTTAGAGCCCTTCAGAGCCTAAACGAAGAATACAACTTCCTGACTGTTTCGCAGCTTAAGCATATTGATGAGCTGGTGAAGCAGAAGGACCAGACTGCTGCAGTTACACAGGCCATGGATTTGTTTGGCGATACAATGGCTGAGCGCGGAGAGCAGGCTTATGACTCGCTGACACCGTTTGGTCGCCTGTGGCTGGATATCAAAGACTGGGCATCTGAGGCCATGCAAAATATCGGTCAGTGGGTAGCAGAGCTGGCATCAAACACACTGAAGGAATTCAACGCAATTTATTACAGCGTAGCGATCGTTTTCCAGAAGCTGAACCAGATCATTTCTTCCTCTATCGCTGCTGCGATTAATCTCGTTCCCGACTGGGCGAAAACGGATACTTTGCAGGGATGGCAGGACTATAACGAACAAATGGCCGGTGCTTATGGCGACAGCGTATCTCAACTGAAAAAAGACTGGGATGCCGCAGACATTAGTGCAAGTAAATACCTTGATACCACCCGCAAGATAAAAACCGCGACCACTCATAAGGATCGAGAAGAGGTCGCTGCTTTTGGCAAAAAGACGAAACCCGGAAAACAGGGCACTGTATCGGTTGGCGATCGCAGCATGTATGGTGCCCAGGCCGAGTTGTTAGCGCTTCAGGCACAGTTTCGGGCCCTGCAGCAGCATAAAGGGCTGAACGATAGTATTAGCCAACAGCGCAAAGACCTCTGGACTACGGAAGCGAAATTTCAGGTGCTGGAAGAGGCCTCCCGATCTCGCTCTCTGACAAAGCAGGAGCAATCCCTGCTGGCGAGTAAAGACCAAGTGCTTCAGTTGGCACGGCAGAAAGCCCTGTTAGGTGATCAGATTACCGCACAGGAACAGCTGAACAAGCGAATGGATACCTCGCAGAAATACGTCACTCAGATGGCAGAGAAGCAGGCTGCATTAGTGAGTGGTGGCGGGATGAGTGACCGCCTGTCACAACGTGAACTGGCAAAGAGCCAGCTTTCTTCTGGCTGGATCAACTCAGGCGGCACGCTTGACGACGAGGGTTATCAGAAACAGCTTAAGGCAGCTAATGATTATTACGATGCCGAGGACCAGCTGCGCGGTGACTGGCTGACAGGTGCGAAAAAGGGCTGGGCGGAGTTTGAAGACAGCGCGACCAATGTGTACTCCCAGGTGCAAACGGTTACCAGTAACGCGTTCACCGGCATGGCCAGCACCCTGACTGATTTCTTCACAACAGGTAAATCTAACTTCTCAGATTTCCTTTCCACTTTCCTCAAGGGCATTGCCCAGATGCTGACCCAACTGGCTCTGGTTAATGGAATGAAGTCAGCGTTTGGTGGAACCGGTATCGGTGCGTTCTTTGGTTTCTCAGGTGGTGGTTTGGTCCCCGGTTTTGATGGAGGCGGCTACACGGGAGATGGGGGTAAGTACCAACCGAAAGGCGTGGTACACGGCGGTGAGTTTGTGTTTACGAAGGAAGCGACAAGTGCATTAGGTGTCGGCAATCTCTATGCGCTTATGCGTGGAGCTCAGGGGTATGCAAACGGCGGTTATGTTGGCACAGCCCCAATGTATGGGCTGCAATCGAATGCAGCTGGTGGCGTAACCGTTCAAACTTCCGTGATCGTTCATAACCAGAACACTCAGCAGCAGACTTCTGGTGACAACGACGCTATTTCGCGGGCTTACAAGCAGACCATTGATCAGTCAGTGCGCGCAGGTATTGCCAAACAGCTCCAGCCTGGTGGTCTCATCTGGAATGCAACAAAATCAAGATAAGACTAATCGGTGTTTTTTTTGATCATATTATTCATCATGTTAAGATGTTTCCGATTGCAATCAAAGGAAACGTAAAATGAAGAAGGTAGTGGCTTTAGCTGTTGGGGCTTTAATGTTGTCTGGCTGTACTGTTCGTGTTGCTGATATGACCGTTGGTAGTACCAAAAATTACAACCTGAACGCAGCTAAGTTTGAAAAAGGTCAACGTGTGACTGGTGAAGACAAAGCTCCAATTGTTATTTTCCCGCTGGGCATTCCAAGCGTTAAAACTGCAATGGATCGGGCTATTGAAAAAGATAAGTGTTCCGTGGGCTTAAGCGACGTTGTTATTTATCAATTAAACCACGCATTTCTGTTCGGCACATATGGTTACCGTGTTGAAGGCACGCAGATTATCGACAAATCTCAGCTTGGTTGTGAAACCCGCTAATTTCCTTCTCATACTGTCACAAGCCACCCTCGGGTGGCTTTTTTTATGGAGCAAACATGGCCTTAGAAACGTTCACCTGGCGAACCCAGATTCAGGCGGGAATGGAAGGGGAGCTCACTTACGCAACACGCTCTGCATCCTTCGGAGACGGATTTGAACAGATCGCCGGTGAAGGCATCAACCCTGAAAAACAGTCATGGCCGATGACCTTAACGGGAAAAAAGGCTGAGATGCTCGATGCGCTGAGTTTTTGCCGCAAGCACATCACAAAATCCTTTATCTGGACGTCTCCTGTTGGCGAAACCGGTTTATACCGGATTGAAGCTGATTCCATTAAAGCCCAGCCGCTATCCAGCAAAGTGATGACCATAAAAGCAACCTTCAAACAGGCATACGCACCATGATTACTGAAGATTATCAACGCCTCGAACCGGGTGAAAAAATACGTCTTCTTGAGGTAGACGGTTCTGCGTTCGGTCTGGACGACGTTCTGCGTTTTCACGCTTATAACCTCCCGCATACTGAAGAAGATATTGCTGCTGCTGGTGGCGACGAATCAAAGTTAAAGGCGAAGAGTATCTGGTGGCAGGGCGAAGAGTATGGTGCCTGGCCATATAAGCTCGAGGGACTTGAAGCTTCAACCGATGGCAGTAGCGCCCAGCCGACGCTCACCGTTGCCAACATTGACAGCTCGATCACTGCGCTCTGTCTGGCCTATGACGATATGCTGCAGGCCAAAGTTACGATTCATGACACTTTTGCGCATTACCTGGATGCGCGCAATTTCCCGGATGGAAATCCAACAGCAGATCCCTTGCAGGTGAGAAAGCGGGTTTTCTATATCGACGGTAAAAATAGCGAGCTTCCCGATGAAAGTATCGAGTTTGTTCTTACCAGCCCGATGGATCTGCAGGGGTTAATGATCCCGACCAGGCAGCTGCATTCCCTTTGCACATGGTGCATCCGGAATAGGTACCGCACCGGCGATGGGTGCGATTATGCCGGCACGCTTTACTTCGACAAAAACAACAATCCGGTAAGCGATCCCTCATTGGATCAATGCAACGGCACGCTCACCGCCTGCAAGCTTCGGTTTGGTGAACACAATGAACTTCCTTTCGGTGGTTTTCCGGGAACATCTTTGATCAGGAGCTAATATGCGTCAGAAAACGATTCAGGCCATCCTGGCGCATGCTGCGAAAGAATATCCCCGCGAATGCTGTGGTGTGATAGCGCAGAAAAGCCGGGTGGAACGCTATTTCCCATGCCGTAATCTGGCTGCTGAACCAACGGAACAGTTTCACCTTTCACCAGAGGATTACGCCGCTGCTGAAGACTGGGGGACGATAACGGGAATCGTACATAGTCACCCTGACGCGACGACCCAACCAAGCGAACTGGACAAGGCTCAATGCGATGCAACGTTGCTGCCCTGGCATATTGTCAGTTGGCCTGAAGGAGACTTTCGTACCATTACTCCCCGAGGTGAATTGCCGTTGCTCGGGCGCCCGTTTGTGCTCGGACACTACGACTGTTGGGGGCTGGTGATGAGCTATTTCCGGCAGGAGCATGATGTCGAACTTCAGGATTACCGTGTTGATTATCCGTGGTGGGAGGACTCCTATCCGGATAATTTCTATCAGGATTGCTGGTACGAATGTGGGTTCCGAGAATTCAGTGGATCACCAATGCCGGGCGATTTGATCATCATGCAGGTGGAATCGAATAAGTGGAACCATTCAGGGATCTTGCTGGAGGGGAACATGCTTCTCCATCATCTTTATGGTCACCTCAGTCAACGTGTCCCATATGGAGGTTACTGGATGGAGAGAACCATGAAAATTGTCAGGCATAAAAGCCTAATCATGCAGGAGGGATAATGTGCGAATCCGTCCGTACTGTTCGTCTATATGGTGTTTTGGGTACTACGTTTGGCCGCGAATTCCAACTTTCGGTAGCCTCACCAAAAGAAGCCATCCGCGCATTGTGCGTTATCGTGCCAGGCTTCGAGCGTTTTTTGAATACCAGCAAGCAGCGCGGCCTAACCTACGCTGTTTTCAGCGGTAAGCGTAACCTGAACGATGACGAACTCTCTATGGATCAGAGTAGTGCTGATATCCGTATTGCGCCGGTTATCCTCGGGAGTAAACGTGGTGGAGTATTCCAGACCATCTTAGGCGTGGCTTTGGTCGCAGTTGGTGCTGTGGCGTCATACTTTGGCGGTGGTGCTGTCGGCGTTCCTCTAATCCAATTTGGCGCTGCGATGGCCCTTGGCGGTGTCGTACAAATGCTTTCTCCACAGACAACCGGACTTGCCAACAAGCAATCGGCAGACAACAAGGCCAGCTACGCATTTGGTGGAGTAACCAATACGACAGCCCAGGGAAATCCGGTACCGCTTCTTTACGGCAAGCGACGAATCGGTGGTGCGATCATTTCTGCTGGCATTTATGTTGACGATCAGCAGTAGCTATAGTGCCAAGCTAAGAGTATCTTCTTGAAAGAACGCATTATAAGACTGGAAATGCTTATGGATGGTTATGCTATAGACTTTCAAGATTTACTTGGATTAAGAAAATTAAACGAGCCTGGTTTGGACAGAAGGGCGTTCACAGACTGGGCTGAAAACCAGATTTCTGCTGGCAATGAGTCTTCAAATCTTTTGATTTTGGCATCTTTGGGATTAGATAAGGAAATCTCGAAAGATGAGGTATTTCGCTACTTTGATGGCTACGTTGATGAGATTGGGGAAGTGTTGCCTACTGAACGAGTCGCGTTCATATTGGCAATGCGACTAACATTCAAAAAGCTCGCCTATTCTGAACTTGAGGATGATGTCTGGAGTGAATTAACTAGAACTTTTGCTAAATGGTATGACTTGCCAAATGGCCTTTTATATAGAGTAATGACGTACTGGAGCGCATTGCATGATGATTTTACAAATAATTATGAATATGAGGTTGGGTATTATTACCTGAACTATCCGCGACACGGTGACATTCCTCGTTCGGAACAATTAGAGTACGTTCGTAATTGTGCAATTCGCTTTCTCCGTATTTTCGATGAGCACTATTATTTTGGTTTGCTTATCAAATAATATTTAATTCAACATTGTTCTAATTATGGCCACCTCCGGGTGGCTTTTTTTATGGGCGCAATATGGCTATAGCAACCGCTATTAAAGGCCGCAAGGGCGGCAGTTCAAGCTCAAGAACTCCTACAGAACAGCCAGACGATCTGCAGTCAGTAGCCAAGGCAAAAATCCTTCTCGCGCTGGGAGAGGGGGAGTTTGCTGGTGGCCTTACTGCGCGCGATATTTATCTCGATGGCACCGCACTTGAGAACGCAGATGGTTCACAGAACTTCAGCGGTGTGGCGTGGGAGTTTCGTTCTGGAACTCAGGCGCAAAAATACATTCAAGGGATCCCGGGTACCGAAAATGAAATCAATGTAGGCTCCGAAGTTTCCAGCTCTACAGCGTGGACGCGCACGTTCACTAATACGCAACTTTCAGCTGTTCGCCTGCGTCTAAAATGGCCTTCTCTCTTCAAACAGGAGGATGATGGCGATCTGGTTGGCTATTCGGTCAACTATGCAATTGACCTGCAGACAGATGGCGGCTCCTGGCAGACAGTGCTGAATACCAGCGTGACCGGGAAAACGACGTCAGGTTATGAGCGCAGCCACCGTATTGATTTACCTCAGGCGGGCAGCACCTGGACCATCAGGCTGCGCAAAATTACAGCCGATGCCAATAGCGCGAAGATTGGCGACACGATGACGCTGCAAAGCTTCACAGAAGTAATCGACGCCAAACTTCGATATCCGAACACTGCGCTTTTGTACATTGAATTTGACTCGAGCCAGTTCAATGGCTCAATTCCGCAAATTTCCTGCGAGCCTCGCGGACGTGTTATTCGTGTGCCCGATACCTATGACCCGGAAACACGAACGTACAGCGGCACCTGGACGGGCGCATTTAAGTGGGCATGGACGGATAACCCTGCGTGGATATTTTACGATCTGGTGGTCACTGACCGCTTCGGCCTTGGTAATCGGCTAACGGCAGCCAACATCGACAAATGGACTCTTTATCAGGTCGCTCAATATTGTGATCAATCGGTACCGGACGGTAAGGGTGGTAGCGGAACTGAACCGCGTTACACCTGCAACGTTTACATTCAGGATCGAAATGACGCTTACACTGTCCTGCGTGACTTTGCTGCCATTTTTCGAGGCATGACCTACTGGGGAGACGAGCAGATTGTTGCCCTTGCAGACATGCCCAGAGATGTCGATTTTACCTACACGCACGCTAACGTAGTCGACGGCAAATTTGTTTATTCCAGCAGCACAACCAAAAGTCGCTACACAAATGCTCTTGTTTCCTGGTCAGATCCGGCAAATGGCTATGCTGATGCAATGGAGCCCGTCTTCGAGCAGGCTTTGGTGGCGCGCTATGGTTTCAACCAGCTTGAGATCACCGCCATCGGTTGCACCCGGCAGTCTGAGGCTAACAGAAAAGGGCGCTGGGGAATCCTGACCAACAATAAAGATAGGATTGTAACGTTTGACGTTGGTCTGGACGGTAATATTCCTCAGCCGGGCTACATAATTGCTGTTTCTGATCGCAATCTCTCTGGTCGAGATTTAGGCGGTCGATTATCCGCGGTTAATGGTCGTGTACTCAAACTTGACCGGGTGCCAAGTGCTAAGGCCGGTGACAGGATAATGGTAAACCTGCCGTCGGGTATTACCCAATCCCGGACGATTCAGTCCCTGTCAGGTGGAATGGTTACCGTGACAACCGCCTTTAGCGAATTTCCGCAGACTGAGGCTGTATGGGTTATTGAATCTGATGAACTTTATGCGCAGCAGTACAGGGTAATTAGTGTCACCGATAACAATGACGGGACATATACCATCACGGGGGCAAATCACGATCCGGATAAATATGCCCGTATCGATACAGGTGCCGTTATAGATCAGCGGCCGGTAAGTGTCATCCCTCCAGGTAATCAGTCGCCGCCAGTCAACATCGCGATCAGCTCGTTTTCGGTGATTCAGCAAAATATCAGCGTCGAAACCATGCGCGTAAGCTGGGGCCAGGCACAAAATGCCATCGCCTATGAAGCGCAATGGCGCCGCAACTACGGTAACTGGGTTAACGTGCCGCGCAGCTCCACCACGTCATTCGACGTCCCCGGGATTTATGCCGGGCGCTACCTGGTGCGCGTACGCGCAATCAATGCTGCAGAAATCTCGTCCGGATGGGGCTATTCAGAAGAGAAAACGCTGACGGGTAAAGTGGGCAACCCACCGAAGCCGGTTGGCTTCATCGCTTCTGAAAACGTGGTATTCGGTATCGAACTGAACTGGGGATTCCCCGCGAATACCGACGACACGCTGAAGACGGAAATTCAGTACAGCCTGACCGGTACCGAAGACGATGCGATGCTGCTGGCCGATGTGCCTTACCCGCAGCGCAAATATCAGCAGATGGGCCTTAAGGCTGGGCAGATTTTCTGGTACCGCGCGCAGCTGGTGGACCGCAGCGGCAACGAATCAGGTTACACAGAATGGGTGCGCGGTCAGGCCAGCATCGATGTTTCCGATATCACCGATGCAATCCTGGAGGACATGAAAGGCTCCGATACGTTCAAAGACCTGATCGAGAACGTGGTGGACAGCAACGAAAAAGTTGCAGGCATGGCAGATGACATCAAAAAGCATGCCGACGAACTCGAGCGGCAGGCGAAAGACATCCAGGAGAACGCTGACGGGCTGGCGCAGGCTGAAATGAAGATCGACGAGATTTCTGTGTCTATGGACGGCATGACGGGCGGGGTGAAGAACTCAGCCATTGCCATTATCCAGAACGGGCTGGCGCAGGTGGCAGCGCGTAAAACCCTGTCTGCATCGGTCGCCGGCAACAGCGCGAATCTGGACCGTATTGATGAGGTGATTGTCACTGACAGGGAGGCAACGGCACGCGCATTGCTGAGCCTGCAAACGAACGTCAACGGTAATACGGCATCGATCAATAGTCTGAGCCAGACGGTTTCGAATTATCAGCAGG
Source organism: Enterobacter bugandensis (assembly GCF_900324475.1). Classification (NCBI taxonomy): domain Bacteria; kingdom Pseudomonadati; phylum Pseudomonadota; class Gammaproteobacteria; order Enterobacterales; family Enterobacteriaceae; genus Enterobacter; species Enterobacter bugandensis. The sequence continues at coordinate 2,517,000 of NZ_LT992502.1, read as the reverse complement.
CCACGGCGACGCAGATAAATGCCATCACTGCGACCGTCAATGGGCATACGGCCTCGATAACAACGAATGCCCAGGCCATTGCGAACGTAAACGGCCAACTCAGCGCGATGTACAACATCAAAGTTGGGGTAACGAGTAATGGCCAGTATTACGCCGCAGGCATGGGGATCGGGGTGGAGAATACGCCATCAGGGATGCAGTCACAGGTTATCTTCCTGGCCGACCGTTTTGCTGTTACCTCCCAAGCTGGCAGCACTGTTTCTTTGCCATTTGTTATCCAGAACGGGCAGACATTCATCAATGATGCGTTCTTCCGTGATGCGAGTATCCAGTTCGGCAAAATTACGGATTCTCTGCAGTCTAATAATTATGTTGCCGGAAGCGCTGGCTGGCGCTGGGGTAAAGACGGAACGATGCAGAACTACGGGAGCGACAGTTCCGGAGGCATGAAGCAGACTAACGTCACCATCAGCATTCGGGATGCTAACAGGCTCCGTGTTCAGATAGGCAAACTTACAGGAGTGTTTTAATGGCCTGGGGTATTCAGACCTGGGACGCCAACGGCATCCCGAACAACTACGGTATCAAACCCGTATCAGTGGTAGGGCGTATTCAGCTTTCCGAGGGGCAAACCTCGGGCAACTGGTCCTTTACCATTCCGGCGGGGATGAAGGTCGGATTTGCGGTGTCCCTTGATAAAGGCGCGGTCTCGGTGGGTCGACGCATTATCGCTAACGGGAACACCATCACTCTCAGCACTGCCAGCGAAGTTGGTATTGGTAATTATCCGGCCTCGGAATGTGAACTGGTGGTCTTCGTGGAGAATGCATGATGGCAGATTATGGTGCACTGATTGCGCTGGAAAGCGGAAATCCGTTTATTACTCCTCAGTCAACGCCGTTTTGTCTGTACAGAAAGGTAGTGGTTAACTCAGTGGCAAATGGGGCATACCACGGTGCTTCTGCGACGGTAGCTCTGGATGCTTCTTATCCGGCGATGGTTTTTTGCAAAACGAGTAATACAGCCCAGCCCACTACAGTCGGGGCAACCCGGTCAGGAGGAAACATTCTTGTTGGTTCAAGCAACGCTTATGGTCAGTCACACACTCTGACGGCGTACATCTTTGCCATCTTTCCACAAACGTTGCCCGACTGGGGATTTGCTGTCTGGGATGAAGCTGGAAAGCTGGTACTGACAAACGAAAGCCGCGTGCTTACTGACCTCGTTACTGTCGGAACACCAGGAGCCTCAACGGGAGGGATTAACATTGATGTTACGTTGCAGGGTAGTTATGCGGTAGCACCTGCAATTCTGGGCTCACAAATCGTACAGAACAACAATACCAGGCCTCCAACAATCGTGAATATAACAGCCTATGCAGGCTGCCGCTTTAACGGTTCGTCGACCAGGATAAATGCCGCGCCTTCGACAACAGCTACTGGTTCTGCAGCGGGAGGGACAACCACAGGAATAGCATTGACGGCCATCAACACCGCAGCCTATGACTGATTGATCGTTTTGAGCGATCAATAACAAATAATTGATCTACATAATCAATTATACCCATCGATTTTGTATTGATATCTTCGAACCTACTGAATTCCTCTGGATACTTTCAAAATGAAAAGGCTAATTATCAGCATGGCGATCGCTTTAATGCTGTCTGGTTGTGCTGGTGTACTTGAGAAACAGGAACCTATTTGCAGCGGCACGGCATATATGGGTGACCATGAGAATACCGTTATGATTTACGGCGTTCGAAAACAAAACAACCAGACTCAATACCGGGCCGGATATCCCTTCAACTGGCGTTGGGTAAGTGCGAACACATTCACAAGCACGACATGTAAATAACTCACGACTTTGAATGCAAACCTCGCCTCGGCGGGGTTTTTTATTGCCTGGAGAAAATATGCTTTATAACACTGGCACCATCGCCATTAACGGAAACACCGCCACCGGCACGGGCACGAACTGGACGGCACCGGCCAGCCAGGTTCGCGCTGGCCAGACGATTATCGTCATGTCTAACCCGGTTCAGATGTTCCAGATTTCATCCGTGGACAGTTCCACCTCGATGACGGTTACACCTGCCGCCGCTCCGGCACTTAGTGGCCAGAAGTATGGAATCCTGGTGTCCGACAATATCTCTGTCGACGGACTGGCACAGGCAATGTCGCAGCTCATCAAAGAGTATGACGAGAATATTGGCGCGTGGGAGACGTTCGCCACAACCTCAGCCAATCAGAGCATCACTGTAACCATCAACGGCACCTCCGTAACCATCCCTGGCATCGGTAAACTGGCACAGAAAGGGAGCAACGGTGCGCTTGCTGTCGCAGACGGCGGAACCGGCGCAACGAATGATGCAGACGCTCGCACAAACCTCGGTTTGGGAAACAGCGCCACCAGGAGTGTTGGGACGGTAACTGGTACCGTAGCTGCTGGCGATGATTCTCGCATCACTGGTGCCCTTCAAAAAACTGGCGGGAAACTTACAGGACAACTGGATTTGGTAAGTGCACCGCTTGTGGCAGACGGTAACTCGGTTATTGTTGCAAATGGTGGTCTTGATGTTGATTTAGCAAAAGGACTAGCGTTAAGAGGAAGAGTGCAGCAGGGGGCGGGCAAAAACAATAATATACTGGTGGTATCTGGAGATGGTGATACAGGCGCGACGGGATATGTAGGTGCATTCCAGTATAACTGGTATACCGATGGCTGGATTACAGGGATTACCCGTGGTTCAGGAACTAACACGCTGACGTATTCGATTTACTATAACGGTGCATCTTATGGTACAGGGGATAAACGATGGAGCTTCAATTATGATGGTTCCGCCACTTCTCAGGGGGCCTGGGTTAATGGTTCTGACGAGCGCCACAAGTCCAATATAAAGCCGGTGTCGACCCCACTCGCCGCCGTACTATCCATGCGGGGTGTCACGTATGACGTTCAGGATGGTGGTCGGGGTGTAGGACTTATTGCCCAGGATGTAGAAAATTGGTGTCCGGATGCCGTTAAGACATATGGAGATCGTGAATTCAGTGATGGCACTGTGATTGAGAATTTCAAATTTCTCGACACATCAGGCGTGTCTGCAGCATACCACACCGAAGCAATCAAAGAACTTTTTACCCTGGTGGAACTGGTACTTATCGATCCGGAAAAAGCACGTGATGTAATCAACGTGGTCAAAGAAGCCACTAAGCCTAGCCAGTCAGGTTTGTAAACATTACTCAGGCATCTAATAAGTAAAACGCCGGACATCGCATGCAAGAATTTGCGGCGGCTTAAATCTGCTCATTAAGAGTTACTGCCATAAAATTTACAAAACTCATAATTCGAAGCGACATAGAAACTTAGAAACGAAACGGCGAAGCTTTAAGCAGTGACGATAGTGCCTGTATCTTGCGGACACTTACAAATAAAACTACTGTATATAAAAACAGTATTTGAGGTGTGTGCAATGGAATTCATCAGGCCAACAGAACTGCGAGAAATTATCGCTCTTCCGCTTTTCAGTGACTTAGTACAATGTGGTTTCCCAAGCCCCGCAGCTGATTATGTTGAACAGCGTATCGATCTCAATGAGTTACTTGTCGCTCATCCGAGCTCTACATATTTCGTCAAAGCCGCGGGTGATTCAATGATCGAAGCCGGGATAAGCGACGGTGATCTGCTGGTGGTGGACAGCTCCAGGACTGCTGAGCATGGTGACATTGTCATTGCCGCAGTAGAAGGGGAGTTCACTGTTAAACGTCTGCAGCTTCGTCCAACCGTCCAACTCATACCGATGAACAGCGCATACTCGCCAATTATTGTCGGGAGTGAGGACACGCTCGACGTATTCGGCGTCGTGACTTTCATTGTTAAATCGGCGAGCTGAGTATGTTTGCGCTCTGTGATGTGAATTCGTTCTACGCATCATGCGAGACGGTGTTTCGGCCCGATTTGAGAGGGCGGCCAGTAGTTGTTCTCTCGAATAATGACGGCTGCGTAATCGCGCGCAGCGCCGAGGCCAAGGCCGCTGGAATTACCATGGGAGAGCCTTTCTTCAAACAAAGAGAGCTTTTCCGGCGTGCTGGCGTTGTTTGCTTCAGCAGTAACTACGAGCTTTATGCGGACATGTCGAACCGTGTAATGACGACGCTCGAAGAAATGAGCCCCAGAGTAGAAATTTACAGCATTGACGAGGCCTTTTGCGATCTGACTGGTGTTCGCAACTGCCGGGACCTGACTGACTTCGGCAAAGAAATCCGTTCTACGGTTCTAAAGCGTACGCACCTGACAGTTGGGGTCGGCATCGCGCAGACCAAAACCCTCGCTAAGCTCGCAAACCATGCCGCCAAAAAATGGCAGCGGCAAACGGGTGGGGTAGTGGACATATCCAATCTCGATCGCCAGCGCCGACTGCTTGCTCTGGTTCCGGTGGAGGACGTCTGGGGCGTCGGCAGGCGCATCAGTAAGAAGCTGAACGCCATGGGCATCAAAACGGCTCTGGATCTCTCAGAACAAAGCACATGGATTATCCGTAAACATTTTAACGTGGTACTCGAGCGAACGGTCCGGGAGTTGCGCGGCGAGCCATGTCTCGATCTGGAGGAGTTCGCGCCCGCAAAACAGGAAATCGTCTGTTCACGATCTTTCGGTAGCCGTATCACTGACTATGAAGAAATGAGGCAGGCTATCTGCAGCTACGCAGCGCGTGGGGCTGAAAAACTACGCGGCGAGCACCAGTATTGCCGTTTTATTTCTGCTTTCGTTAAGACGTCGCCGTTTGCACTGAACGAGCCATATTACGGCAACAGTTCGTCGATAAAATTACTGACACCAACTCAAGACAGCCGCGACATCATCAATGCGGCCGTAAAATGTCTCGACAAAATCTGGAAGGATGGTCACCGGTACCAGAAAGCCGGCATTATGCTGGGTGATTTCTTCAGCCAGGGCGTGGCACAGCTAAACTTGTTCGACGAAAACGCACCGCGGGCAGGTAGCGAAAGGTTGATGGAAGTGCTCGATCACCTGAACGCTAAAGATGGAAAAGGCACGCTCTACTTTGCCGGGCAGGGCATACAACAGCAGTGGCAGATGAAGCGAGAAATGCTTTCGCCGCGGTATACGACGAGATACTCAGATCTGCTTAGAGTCCGATAAATTTTCCTGATGTCTTGGTCCGCTCTGTGCCAACAGCAGACATTGGCTTAACAAGAAAGTAGCCGTGATGTGTTTTCATCTTCGCTGGTTCCATTAGAATAGCCTCGTTGAAAACGAGAGAACTGGAGTGAAAATGTTTGCTGATTTTGGTGTCGTGAATTTCTGGACGTACCTGCTTGGTGCGACGCTGATAGTCCTTGTGCCAGGCCCTGAAACCATGTTCGTGATTAAAACGAGCATTACCAGCGGCATCAAGCGGGGCTTTGCTGCAATATTTTCCATTCTGCTTAGCGACGTTATTCTGGTTCTTCTGGCATGGTGTGGGCTGGCGGCGGTCATAAGCTCAACCCCTGCCTTATTTAACGCCATCAAGTACGCAGGCGCTGCTTATCTTTTCTATCTCGGTGTCCAGACAATACGCGCTATCTTTAAGCCGGCTGTCGAAACGAGTGAGGAAAAGAAATCTTCATCTGATACCGGGGGGATCATCGGACGCGGAATGCTGGTTACGCTATTGAATCCAAAGACGCTGCTGTTCTATATATCCTTCTTCGCCCAGTTCATTAATGTTCAGGCTGAACACTCCTGGATGGCTTTTATCATTCTGGCAGCAGTAATGTTCGCAATTACTCTCGTTTATTTCGGCTTTCTCGTTTTCTGCGGCTCTTATCTGCTTAGCCGTCTTAAAGGCAACCGACGTCTTTCTGCAATCGGAAACGCGCTGGTAGGGATGTTCTTCATTGGATTTGCCGCAAGACTCGCAAGCGCAACTTCCTGACTGGACACTTAAGCCGCCGTGAGGCGGTTTTTTTTACTTTCTTCCTGGGATGAGACGTCCGCACCTCGCTCATTTCGGACGTGACAGGTCTCTTTTGACCTTACTATTGTGATGCCTCAGTTAGCTCCGGACCCTGGTTTTTTACATTGCCCACGGCGCGTGTCACGGCGTGCCAGATAAACTTGTCGGCTGGCACAGCTCCGTCGGCCGCTATCTCCTCAGCTTCTTTGCCGCTTACATCCTGCCGCATCCACTCCCTCGCCGCTTCAGGTGACAGGACCAGCGGCCTGCGGTCGTGAATGTCGACCAGGCCTTTGTCGGCTGCAGACGTCACTATCAGAAAGCCTTCCGCTTCATCGCCGCGCTCGAATGGCGTGCTGCCGATCGCCGCCATGAATATTGGCTGGCCGTCGGCACGGTGGATGAAATACGGCTGTTTCTTGTCGCCTTCCTTCTTCCATTCGAACCATCCATCCGCAAAGCAGATCGCCCGGCCATGCTGCCACAAAGGTTTAAACATTCGACTGGTGGCCGCAGTTTCGACGCGCGCGTTAATCAATGGCGGCTTATCCCACCACCCGGGCGCGTAGCCCCAGAATACCGGATCGAGGTGCAGTTGTTCGTCGCGTTCGCTCAATAGCAGCACTTTGGTTCCTGGCGCCACGTTGTAACGACCAATCGGTTCCGGATCAAACGCAATGTCACGATCGGCTTCATCGGCCAAGTATGCCAGATATTCTTCACGGGTTTGGGCTTGTGCAAAACGTCCACACATAGAAACCTCCAGTCATGACCTTGACTGAAGTATAGGGCAGGGAGAGAAAGTAGCGCGCTGGTTAAGTCTTACAAACGGATTCGTGGCGATTATGCTGATCAGCTTGGTAAGCGTAAAGGGGGGTGTTGCGAAACTGGAAGGAGCTACGCAAAAGAAGGTTATTTGGGGGCAAATTTAGGGGCAAAAATGCGAAATAGGGGCAAAAAAAGGGCACTAAAAATGTAGTTCTGGGTAGCTTTAGGGAGAAGCTATTATGCTATAACTAATTGAATTAAATGATAAAATAAATGATATCAATGGGTTGGAAAAATCAGCGTAGCTTATTCAGGTTGTATTGTTCTTTCTTTGTATTTGATTGATTTTCTTGCATTTATTACTACCTTCGGAGCCAGTAGCGGCGAAAGACGGGTTAGCGCCGGCAGATAATAGCCAGCAGGCAAAAGTATGCCGCGTATGGTACGGATTCCGGCGGCGAATGCCAGCACGTTTTACACTCTGCGCAATAGCTAATAAAGCGTAGTCGGCTTTCTGTTCGCCATCCGGGAGGGGGGGACCAAAACAAACTGGCGTTATCGTTGAACGCGGAAGCCATAAGGTACTGCTTGCTCATGATGGCGCGTATGCGAAGCTTCACAAAATGCAATTCGGTGCGTCGAAGAGGTCATTCATTTTGAGGCCGCATGCAAAAGCGGGCTGATAGCACCTGACCGGATAATGCGTAAGATAGCGTATAATGCTTTCCCGACATACGCTTACATATTCCGTGACTGACCCTATGACATTAAATCGCTTTTGTTTTGTTCTGCTGATCTTCGCTGCGATCGGCAGCTTTTTTTCCTCGTATCCTTTTGCCATGTGGTTTCTGCTGATTAATATGCTGACGATAGCGATTTATGGTGTCGACAAAACGGCGGCACGAAAAGCGATGCGCAGGATACCGGAGGTCACTTTACTGACGTTTGGTACTGTGGGAGGGTGGCCAGGCGCCATATTGGGCCAACAGCTCTTTCGCCATAAAACGCAGAAGCAACCCTTCAAAACCTGGTTTTTGCTGAGCATCGTTGTGAATATTTCAGCCACGGCGGCGCTTTATCATTTCTGTCCCTTTATTCTTTTATGAACATCATCAGGACCGCACAAATTCACCGTTGACCTCAAGTTAACTTGAGCTTTTAAGATGGCTACGACATGTTGATACAGGAGTAACATCTTAAAATGAAAGACATTGATGTAGGATTCACTCATGTTGCGTTTATGGTCAGGGATCTGGAGAAGAGCCTTGCTTTCTATCGCCGATATGCCGGGATGGACGTCATCCATTCGCGTGAGCCCGATCTTCCAACTGCCCGTAAAGTGGCGTGGCTAACTGACCATACGCGTCCTTTTGCGCTGGTTCTGGTGCAGGCGGACACCGTGACCGATACGCCGCTGGGGCATTTTGGCCACCTTGGGATTGCCTGCGCCACGCGCGAAGAAATTGACAGAAAAACTGCGATGGCCGCTAAAGAAGGGGTGTTGAGGAAAGCGCCGGAAGATCTGGGTGATCCCGTCGGCTATTATGTCTTTTTTGCCGATCCTGATGGTAATACCTTAGAGCTCTCATACGGCCAGCGTGTCGGAATAACAGCGATCCAGGCGAAATAGTAAAACGCCTGAAAACGGTCTGAAAAATCCTGCTACGCTTGTTTGTTGTATCAGGAGCATGAGTATGAAGAACAAAGACGAACAAACAGGATTAGTGGGGTTGGCGATTGGGGCCGCCGTTATAGGGCTGGTTTCATCGCAAAAAACGATCGATCGTGACAGCATTGTCAACGAACTTGTCAGGCTGGGCAGGCAGAAAGGCGATGGTGTAGAAGATGAGGTTTTTCTCAAAGCTGCCGAACTGGTAAGAAAAGGGGTATAGCCAATGGCTGACATTCGTCATGCACAGTGCCACTGTGGTGCGGTGGCTTTTACCGTCGAACTGACTGACGGCTTGAATACCGCGCGGCGCTGCAGCTGCTCTTTTTGCCGTATGCGGGGCGCGGTTGTGGTCTCTGCACCGCTGTCGGGTATCACCGTGACCAGAGGTGAGGATAAGCTGACGGAGTACCGGTTCAACACGGGGACGGCGCGCCATTTCTTCTGCTCGGTCTGCGGGATTTACACGTTCCATCAGCGTCGCTCTAACCCAAATGAATACGGTGTCAATGTGGCCTGTTTTAAAAATGTGTCGCCGTTTGATTTCCCTGAAGTGACGGTGATGGATGGCGTAAACCATCCGAGCGACGGCGAAAGCGGCGTTTTTGGCTATCTCTCGTTTCGCAAAAAAGAGACCAATCAAGATTAATTACCGCCTGGCCTTTTTTTTAACAGCCTGGCTATAGTGGGAAGTGGGTTTCTAAAACAGGAGAAATTATGCTCTGTGTAGAAAAAGACGATCCGCGTGAGGCCCCGGAATCAGGGGATAAAAAACCTCAACCCGTGAAAAAATAACGCTCGAAATGCGTATGACCGCCACCGGCACTGCTGGTGGCTTTTTTCTGGGAATCACTGTTAATGGTGATCCAGATGGTTTAGCAGCGTGCCGAGATGCCCGACAATATCTCGAAAATCAAAGATTAACGCCATCCACAAGCATGCTAAAAGTGTCAGAATGGTAACGGATATACGACCAAACAACGCAGGTATCCTTAATGAAGAGGGGGATATCGGCGCAGTCTAACCCGCTTTCTTTCAACTTATCCTCAACAATATCGCGATAAAGCGCTGTTGTGAGACAAACATCAAAAAAAGGAGAGCCCGCATGACGCTGCGGGCTCTGACCATCAGAACTGGTAAACCAGGCCTAATGCAACGACATCGTCGGTGCTGATACCGTTGTTTTTGTAGAAGCTGTCATCTTCATCCAGCAGGTTGATTTTATAATCAACATAGGTGGACATGTTCTTGTTGAAATAGTAGGTCGCGCCTACGTCCGCATATTTAACCAGGTCCTGATCGCCCTGACCGTTGCCCAGGTCTTTCCCTTTAGACTGCAGGTAAGAAATGGCCGGACGCAGACCGAAATCGAACTGGTACTGTGCGGTCACTTCGAAGTTCTGAGTTTTGTTGGCAATACCACCGCCTGATTTGCTATCACCTGAACCGTACGGCGTCATATTACGGGTTTCAGAATACATCGCCGCCAGGTAGATATTATTTGCGTCATATTTGAGGCCTGCAGTCCAGGCATCCGCTTTATCACCACCCGCATATTGAGACGCAGCGCCAGTACCTGCGCTTACCTGGTCATTTGTACGGTCAGATGAGGCGTAGGCGGCACCGGCACTGAACCCCATGCCGAAATCATAGGTGGTTGAAATACCGAAGCCGTCGCCATTCTCATAACGCATGTCGCGGCCGTTGTTGGTGCCTTCCTGATTGTTGCTGGCATCTTCATTGTTGCCCTGATACTGCAGCGCGAAGTTCAGACCCTGCACCAGACCATAGAAGTCAGTGTTGCGGTAGGTTGCCACGCCGTTGGCGCGGCCGGTCATAAAGTTATCCGCATAGGTGTAAGAGTCGCCGCCGAACTCAGGCAGCATATCGGTCCAGCCTTCCACGTCGTACAGCACGCCATAGTTACGACCATAATCGAAGGAACCGTAGTCACCCACTTTGACACCCGCGAAGGCCAGACGCGTCCAGGACTGATTATCAGACCCTTCGGTGTTATTCGCCTGAATGTTATATTCCCACTGCGCGTAGCCGGTCATCATGTCGTTAATCTGCGTTTCACCTTTGAAACCCAGACGCATGTAGGTCTGATCGCCGTCTTTAGAGGCATCGTCGGAGAAATAGTGCAGACCATCTACCTTTCCGTACAGATCTAATTTGTTGCCGTCTTTATTATAAATTTCTGCCGCATGCGCGGCACCAGCCATTAACAGAGCTGGAATCATCAGAGCCAGTACTTTTCTTTGCATCGTGATATTCCTTTGCAGTTGTTTTTATTTGATTACCTGTTGAACTTCCCGGATAAGAAAGTTGTCTCATGCTAAATCACTCCTGCGAAAGAGTAATAAAATATAATTGTTACTAATTGAGTAAAATCTCAAATGAATAAATCCGCGGAAATGATCATTGTTGTGGTGAATGATTGAAAATGATTCATATTAAATAAAAATTATTAATCAGCGGTTGAATCAGGTAATCTCTGCCCCGTTATATGCCTTTAAGATTATTTATCCATAATTATCGTGAATGTCATTTGGGAAACTAAAGAGAGATTCATTAATTATCTGGATTAGCCCGATGTGAAGACATCGGGCTTTTTTTATGGCAAAAAAATGCCCGGACAAGCCGGGCAGTGGAGTTAGTCGCTGGTTGATTTTTCGGCTTTACCCGCCATTTGTGCCAGGAAGTCATACCGTTTTTGCAGATCTTCGGCGGCGTCTTTCCAGAGCTGTTCTGCCACCTCAGGCTGTTGCGCATTCAGACGGCGGAAGCGCTGTTCCTGCATCAGCGTCTCTGCCAGGGCATCTGACGGCGGACGTGAATCCAGCGCCAGCGGTAATTTGCCCTCGTCCGCACGGCGCGGATCGAACCGGTAGAGCGGCCAGAAGCCGGTGGCCGTCAGCTGACGCATCTGATCGTGGCTGAGGGCCAGGTCGTAGCCATGCTCTTCGCACGGGCTGTAGGCAATGATCAGCGACGGCCCCGGATACGCTTCAGCCTCCTGAATGGCTTTCACCGTCTGGTTAAGCTGCGCCCCCAGCGAGATTTGCGCGACGTAAACGTGGCCGTACATCATCATGCTCACGCCGAGATCCTTACGTGCCTTGCGTTTACCGTGTTCACCAAATTTCGTGACGGCGCCCAGCGGCGTGGCTTTCGATGCCTGCCCACCGGTATTGGAATAACATTGCGTATCCAGAACCAGAATGTTGACGTTTTCGGTCAGGCTTAACACATGATCCAGCCCGCCAAAGCCGATGTCGTAAGCCCAGCCGTCACCGCCAATCAGCCAGATCGATTTTTCGACCAGGGCGTCAGCGTCGGTCAGAAGCTGTTCAGCGCCGTCAGTTCCCTTGAGTGCGCTGCGAAGTGCAGCTACTTGCTCGCGACGAACCTCTGGCGTGGCTTCTGCGTGTAGCGCCGCGTTAAGTTCAGCCGGGATCTTATCGGCAAATTGTTCAAGCAGGCGCATCACACGCGCGCGGTGCTGGTCAACGGTGAGTCGGAAGCCCAGGCCAAACTCGGCATTATCCTCGAACAGGGAGTTTGCCCATGCCGGACCGCGCCCATTCGCATCGGTGGTGTACGGCGTGGAGGGCAGGTTACCGCCATAGATAGACGAGCAGCCGGTGGCGTTGGCAATCAGCATCCTGTCACCATACAGCTGGGTAAGCAGTTTGATGTACGGCGTTTCACCGCAGCCGGAGCAGGCGCCGGAGTACTCGAACAGCGGCGTGATCAGCTGCGAGGTACGAATATCAATGCGTTCCAGCTTGCTGCGATCGATTTCCGGCAGGTTCAGGAAGAAGTCATAATTCAATTTTTCTTCTTCAACGTGTTCAAGGCGCGACATCATATTGATGGCTTTGATGTCCGGGTTCTGGCGATCTTTTGCCGGGCAGACCTCAACGCACAGGTTACACCCGGTGCAGTCTTCCGGTGCGACCTGCAGAACGTATTTCTGGCCGCGCATGTCGCGGGATTTTACATCCAGAGAGTGCAGGCTGGCCGGGGCCTCTTCCATTGCTTCCGGTGACACCACTTTGGCGCGAATGGCTGAGTGCGGGCAGGCCGCGACGCAGTGGTTACACTGGGTACAGAGTTCTTCTTTCCAGATGGGGATCGCTTCGGCGATGTTGCGTTTTTCCCAGCGGGTGGTGCCCATCGGCCAGGTTCCGTCCGGCGGCAGCGCAGAGACGGGCAGGGCGTCACCCAGCCCGGCCAGCATGGCGGCCGTGACGGTCTTCACGAAATCAGGTGCGGAATCCGAGACCACCGGAGGGCGATTCGGGCTGGCGTCATTGACCGGCTGCAGCGGCACCTCGAACAGGGACTCGCGCGCCAGCGCCAGCGCCTGCCAGTTTCGCTCTACCAGCTCCTGCCCCTTGCTGCTGTAGCTTTTGGCGATGGCGCCCTGAAGTTCCACCAGCGCGCTGTCGCCCGGCAGGATATTGGTCAGATGGAAGAAGGCCATTTGCATGACGGTATTAATACGCGCGGCCAGGCCACATTCGCGGGCAATTTTCGCCGCGTTAACCACATAGAATCGGGCTTTTTTCTGATTCAGCACCGTCTGTACTTCCTGCGGCAGGCGTGCCCAGACCTCATCCGCATTGTATGGCGTATTAAGGAGGAAAATACCGCCGGGCTTCAGGCGCTCAGCCATCTGGTACTTGTCGATAAACTGCAGCTGATGGCAGCCAACAAAGTCGGCCTGAGAAATAAGGTAGGCCGAGCGGATGGGCTGCTCGCTGACGCGCAGGTGAGAAACGGTCAGACCGCCGGCTTTCTTGGAGTCGTAGACGAAGTAACCCTGCGCGTACCACGGGGTTGAATTGCCGATGATCTTGATGTTGTTTTTGGTGGCCGAGACGCTGCCGTCGCTGCCCAGGCCGTAGAACAGCGCTTCAAGTTTGGCTGTCGCAGGCAGGGTATTTTCCGGTAAAGGCAGGGAAAGATTCGTTACGTCATCATAAATGCCGACCGTGAAACGCGGCTTAGGTTTCGCTTCCCTTAGCTCGTTAAACACGGCCAGCACGCAGTCCGGGCCAAACTCTTTGGAAGACAGGCCATAGCGACCGCCGATAACGCGCGGTAGCGTTTCACGTTCGCCGTTATTAAAGGCTTCAGCGAGGGCGGTCATCACGTCAAGATACAGCGGTTCCGCGTGTGCGCCAGGCTCTTTGGTTCGATCGAGCACCGCCACGGTACGCGCGCTTTCCGGCAGGGCAGAGAGCAGATGTTTAGCCGAGAACGGGCGGTAAAGACGCACTTTAAGCACGCCGACCTTTTCGCCGCGGGTCAGCAGCTCGTCGACCACCTCTTCACAGGTGCCGATAGCAGATCCCATCAGCACAATCACGCGCTCGGCCTGCGGATGGCCGTAGTATTCGAACGGCTTGTACTCGCGTCCGGTTGCGGCGGCAAAGTCATTCATTGCCTGCTCGACGTGGTCATAAACCGCGTTGTACCACGGGTTTGTGGCCTCGCGTGACTGGAAATAAGTATCCGGGTTTGCCGATGTCCCTCGAATTACCGGATGTTCCGGGTTAAGGGCGCGGGCGCGATGCGCGTCGATTTCCGCCTGCGGCAGAAGCTCAAGGATAGTCTCGTCCGCCAGCGGGACGATTTTGTTGATTTCGTGAGAGGTGCGGAAACCATCAAAGAAGTGAATAAACGGCACGCGACTTTTAAGCGTGGCGATATGCGAAATTAAGGCAAAGTCCTGCGCTTCCTGAACGCTACTGGCGCACAGCATCGCGCACCCGGTCTGGCGCACGGCCATCACGTCTGAGTGATCGCCAAAAATTGAGAGTGCGTGGGTGGCCACGGTACGCGCCGCGACGTGCAGGACGAAGGGGGTCAGTTGTCCCGCGAGTTTGTACAGCGTTGGGATCATCAACAGCAATCCCTGAGAGGAGGTGAACGACGTGGAAAGCGCGCCAGTCTGCAGCGCACCGTGGACCGTAGCAATCGCACCCGCTTCAGACTGCATTTCAACCACTCTCGGGACATCGCCCCAGACGTTTTTTAACCCGTTTCCCGCCCAGGCATCCGCCTGCTCGGCCATAGTTGAACTTGGCGTGATCGGATAGATGGCGATAACTTCACTGGTGCGAAACGCGACTGAGGCAACTGCACCATTACCGTCAATAGTTTGCATAGGACGACACCCTTACATTGCGCAAAAAATAGGGGGCTGTCATAAGGCGACAAACCCTGAATATTATCTGTGTAGTCTAGCAAACAGGGGGTTTTACGATTTTCGCTTTTGTGTCCTCGGTATTCCCACCATCAATGGTTAGATCAAACTTAGGGCGAAAAAATTGCGAGAAATTGTTTCAGCGGCGCATAAATACGCACTTCCGCTCTCGACGACACGGGATGTGATGCCTATTATGCTTAGGTTTCGCACTAATTACGGGGAAGAGAGCATGCGTTCAGCATTTTGGGTAGGGTGTGCCGCGTTATTGTTGTCGGCATGTAGCAGTGAACCTGTGCAGCAGGCCACGGCGGCCCACGTGGCGCCGGGAATGAAAGCGGCAATGTCCAGTTCAGGCCAGGCCAACTGCGCCATGATTGGCGGCTCGCTGTCTGTTGCCCGCCAGCTTGATGGTTCGGCTATTGGGATGTGCGCCTTGCCAAACGGCAAACGCTGCAGTGAACAGTCGCTTGCCGTTGGAAGCTGCGGTAGCTACTGATTATTCTGCTCGCTTAAACATCAGCGTCTTATCGGCCGTCGCCAGCGTCAGCTGGTCTTCAGTCAGGTCGACCTGCGCCCCTTTGCGCAGCATGTCGCCGATGGCCTGATCCAGCTCGTTAAGCTGTGGTTCGGTACAAAGTTTGCGGGTCATCGCCAGCGTTTTCACTTTCAGCTCACCTTCGGACAGCTTTCCCTGCCCGTTGAAGCGGTTACACATCTGGCCCGAAACGCTAATGTTATCAATGAGGCTAATGTCGGGAAGCGCGTTAAAAGCGATCTCAGGCTGCGTTGTCATGCCCTTCACGGATTTGCCGTCCACGTTTTCCAGAACAAAACGGTGGCTCTTCAGCTGATCCGGCTGAACGGATGCTTTGCCCGGATTAACGCAGCCGCTGAGGACAAGGCTGATAACACTTAACGCGATGAGCTTTTTCATTTTTCTTCTCAAATAATAAATTCTGTGAATCTTTTACCAGTGTAACGATACTCTGCGGTGCGTTAATGGGGTTTATCTGAAAGTGCGGGGTGGTGCCGGGCAGCGCAGGGCTGCCCGGAATGAAGTTTAATGCGATTTAAACCCGGCAGCCGTCATCAGCATGCGAAAGAGCATGCTGACTGCTGCCAGCGCAAGTACGCTGCCGCCCCAGATAATGGCCAGCCACAGCAATCTTTTCCAGACAGGTTGTTGCATCAGTGATAACCCTCCCCAGGCTGAACTTTGCCGCGAAATACGTAGTAGCTCCAGAAGGTGTAGACCAGAATAACGGGAATGATCAACAGCGCGCCCACCAGCATAAAGCCCTGGCTTTGCGTCGGCGCGGCGGCCTGCCACAGGGTGATCGACGGCGGTATGATATGCGGCCAGATGCTGATCCCAAGCCCGCTAAAGCCGAGAAATATTAGCCCCAGCGTCAGAATAAACGGCCGAGCATGGCTCTCAGGATTACTCAGGCAGCGCCACTGGTAGAAGCTAAACATGACGACCAGGGCAGGGACTGGCAGCAGATAAAACAGATTCGGCAGCGTAAACCAGCGCGCCGCGATGGCCGGGTGCGCCAGCGGCGTCCAGAGGCTGATCGCTGCGATAAATGCCAGCAGCACGATTAACAGCGTTTTCGACACCTCACGCATCCGCTGCTGCAGCGCATTTTCGCTTTTCATCACCAGCCAGGTTGAGCCTAACAGCGCGTAGGCCACCACCAGACCCGCGCCGCAGAACAGGTTAAACGCGGTAAACCAGTCAAACGGTCCGCCGGTATACGTTCTGCCAGTGACGCTAAAGCCGTTAATGACGGCACCTACCGTCACGCCCTGGGTAAAGGTCGCCAGAACGGAACCGCCAATAAACGCCTTATCCCAGAAAGGACGGTGGGCCGGCGTGGCTTTAAAGCGAAATTCAAACGCCACGCCGCGGAATATAAGTCCGATCAGCATTAATGTCAGCGGAATGGTCAGAGCATCGATAATCACCGCATAGGCCAGTGGGAATGCACCGAACAGGGCGGCACCACCCAGCACCAACCAGGTCTCATTGCCGTCCCAGACCGGTGCGACGCTGTTGACCATCACGTCGCGATCGTCAGCGTTTTGTGTTGCCGGGAACAGAATACCGATTCCCAGATCAAACCCGTCCATGACGATATACATCAGCGTGGCAAAGACGATGATGACAAACCAGATAATGGAAAGATCGATACCCATTATGGCTGCTCCTTATGTTCAGCTGTGACGGCAGAAAGCGGTCGCGCCGGGCGACCATCGGACTCGGTGGCGAACGATTCATGCGGCTGCGGGCCTTTTCGGATGAGGCGCACCATATAGCTGTAGCCCACGCCAAATACCGAGCTATAGACGACGAAGAAGGCCAGCAGGCTCACGCTCATATGAAGGTCACCATGGGCTGAAACTGCATCCTTCGTTCGCTGGAGTCCGTAGACCACCCACGGCTGGCGGCCGACTTCGGTGGTGACCCATCCGGCCAGAATGGCAATCAGCCCGGATGGCCCCATCAGCAGGGCAAACCACAGGAACGGACGCGAAGAATAAACCCGCTTTTTATAACGCAGCCAAAGCGCCACTACCCCAAGCAGCAGCATCAGCATCCCTAAACCCGCCATAATGCGGAACGACCAGAAGACGATGGTGGAATTAGGACGGTCTTCCTTTGGAAACTCTTTTAGCGCAGGAACCTGTTTATCCAGGCTGTGCGTCAGGATGAGGCTACCCAGCGCCGGGATCGCCACTCCAAAGCGGGTGCGTTCCTGCTCCATGTCAGGCCAGCCAAACAGCAGCAGTGGGGTAGGCTCGCCCGGCGGATTTTCCCAATGGCCTTCAATAGCGGCAATCTTGGCGGGCTGATGCTTTAAGGTGTTCAACCCGTGCATATCGCCAACCAGGGCCTGGATGGGGGCAACAATCAGCGTCATCCACAGCGCCATCGAAAACATCGCCCGAATGGCAGGGGTATTATTCCCGCGCAGCAGATGCCATGCCGCGGATGCACCGACAAACAGGGCGCTACTCAGGAATGCCGCAATCGACATATGCAGCAGGCGGTAGGGGAAGGAGGGGTTAAATACCACGGCGAACCAGTCCACCGGTACCACCTGCCCGTTGACGATCTCGTAGCCTTGCGGGGTCTGCATCCAGCTGTTCGAGGAGAGGATCCAGAAGGTTGAGATAATGGTGCCCAGCGCCACCATGCAGGTGGAGAAGAAGTGCAGCCCTGGCCCCACTTTATTCCAGCCGAACAGCATCACGCCAAGGAACCCGGCTTCGAGGAAGAAGGCGGTAAGCACTTCATAGGTCAGCAGCGGGCCGGTAATGCTGCCTGCAAACTGCGAAAAGCCGCTCCAGTTGGTGCCAAACTGGTAGGCCATCACCAGCCCGGAGACCACGCCCATACCAAAGTTGACGGCGAAAATTTTCGACCAGAAATGGTACAGCGAGCGCCAGACTGGATTTTTCGTTTTCAGCCACAGCCCTTCGAGCACGGCAAGATAGCTGGCCAGGCCGATGGTGATGGCCGGGAAAATAATGTGAAAGGATACGGTAAAGGCAAACTGTATCCGCGCAAGGTGAAAAGCATCTAAACCAAACATGCACAGCCTCAATGTCAAACGGTGTACTGTTATGCTATAGGGGCAACGTTCGGACTTTCAGACGCAGAAAAGTGATTTTTAACCATAACAGTTGGCATAAAACGTATGCTTTAGCTATCAGATATACCTCGCCAACGAGGAATAAAAATATTCTTTTTATGAATTTTCCGCATTAAACCGCTTGCTTTGTCGTCATCGCCGTGCGTTAATGGTCTTCTGGTTTTGAGTCCAAAAAAATATCTGACGTAGTTTCATAAAGCAGTTCTCATCACGTTGTGCCTCTCCGCAGCCTCCCTTGGGTCTTTATCTACATTCCGATTAGTTTTGTTTAAAACCATTATTGCCTGATCGGCTCATGAGTAATTTACGTTTTTACGTTCACAGGAGAATCCTATGACTTCTTATATCCATTTCCGCTGCCCATGCTGTCATGGCTCGCAGTACCGTACCTCAGTCTTTGATGTATCTGAGAAAAACCCGCTCGGTGCGAAATGCATCTTTTGCAAATCGTCAATGATTACGCTCGATCACCTGGCCGCTGCGCGTCAGGCGCAAAGCCACGTTACCGAGTACCGTAAGTAATTTTTACTTAAACTATAACAGTTAGCAAAATCTTCTCTTTTTCTCCTGCTGATATACACTGTCGGCAATAAGGAGAATCTGATGAAAAAATACCAGCGTCTGGCGCAACAAATTATCTCGCAGATTGAGCTTGGCGTTTGGCTGCCGGGCGATAAGCTGCCTTCCCTCCGAGAGCAGGTGGCAAGCAGCGGCATGAGCTTTATGACCGTTGGCCACGCGTATCAGATGCTGGAAAGTCAGGGGCGCATTGTCGCCAGGCCGCAGTCGGGCTATTACGTTGCCTCGCGCCCGACCGCACAACAGCCTGCGCCGCCTGCCCAGGTAATGCGTGATGAAGCGGTAGATATCAACACCTATATCTTCGAGGTCTTACAGGCCAGCCGCGATCCGTCCGTTGTTCCTTTCGCCTCCGCGTTTCCCGACCCCCGGCTTTTCCCGCTTCAGCAGCTCAACCGCTCGCTGGCAAACGTCAGTAAAACCGCTACCGCAATGAGCGTGATTGAGAACCTGCCGCCCGGTAACGCTGAACTCCGTCACGCCATTGCGCGCCGTTATGCGCAGCAGGGGATGAACATCTCGCCGGACGAGATCGTCATTACCGCAGGCGCCCTTGAGGCCCTCAACCTGAGTTTGCAGGCGGTGACGGAGCCAGGAGACTGGGTGATTGTTGAAAACCCGTGTTTTTACGGCGCGCTGCAGGCGCTGGAGCGTCTGAAGCTAAAAGCGCTGTCGGTCGCCACAGACGTTCGGGAGGGGATCGATCTGAATGCGCTGGAGCAGGCGCTGAACGACTACCCCGTAAAAGCCTGCTGGCTCATGACCAACGGCCAAAACCCGCTTGGCTTCACGCTGAGTGCGGAAAAAAAAGCGCGTCTGGTCGCGCTCCTGACGGAGCACAACGTCACCTTGATCGAGGACGATGTCTACAGCGAGCTCTATTTTGGTCGAGAAAAACCTCTTCCGGCCAAAGCCTGGGACCGGGTAGATATGACGCTTCACTGCTCTTCCTTTTCAAAATGCCTGGTGGCGGGGTTTCGCATCGGCTGGGTGGCGGCAGGAAAACACGCGCGCCGCATTCAGCAGCTGCAGCTGATGAGCACGCTTTCAACCAGTTCCCCCATGCAGCTGGCGCTGGTGGACTATCTGGCGACAAAACGCTACGACGCCCATCTGCGCCGCCTGCGACGAACCCTCGCAGAGCGAAAACAGCAGGCGTGGCAGTCGCTTCTGCGCCATATGCCCGCTGGCGTCAAAATTCATCACAGCGACAGCGGCTACTTTTTATGGCTGGAGCTACCTGCGCGCCTGGACGCGGGGCTGCTGAGCGAAAAGGCCTTAACGCACCACATCAGCATTGCGCCCGGAAAGATGTTTTCCACCTCTGACGCGTGGACGCCGTTCTTCCGGTTTAATACGTCCTGGGCGTGGGGCGAGCGGGAAGAGCAGGCGGTCATTCAGTTAGGTAAATTAATTAGCACAATGATGGAATAACTTTTCCCCTTTATTTAAATAATCATTTCTTATCCTGACGACGGCACGGCAAATATTTTGCGGTGCCGTATCATATGAAATCTGCATACCGGCTTTCGCGGCTAACTCCTTGTCTATAATCCAGTTAACGGGGAATGCGTCCTCGGTCACACCTTGATGAAATTTCCTTAAGCCGAACGGTGCGGCGCATTTGCGCGGTCTACGTTTAATAAGGGAGATATTTTTACGGCACGGCTGCCGCTAAATTTCATTGCGACAGGAGTAACTCTTATGAGCAAAAAATTTGCCCGCAGCAGCCTGTGCGCGCTCGGCATGACTATCATGACCGCGCAAGCCGCAGAACCACCAAAGGCCATTGGCGACGGGGAAGGCCGACTGGATATTATCGCCTGGCCGGGGTACATCGAACGCGGACAGACGGATAAAAATTATGACTGGGTTACCCAGTTTGAAAAAGAGACCGGCTGCGCGGTCAACGTTAAAACGGCGGCCACGTCCGATGAAATGGTCAGCCTGATGGCGAAGGGAGGTTACGACCTTGTCACCGCGTCAGGTGATGCCTCGCTCCGCCTGATTATGGGAAAACGCGTTCAGCCGATTAACCCGGAACTGATCCCCAACTGGAAAACCCTTGACCCGCGCATCGTCAAGGGCGAGTGGTTTAACGTGGGCGGCAAGGTCTACGGCACGCCGTACCAGTGGGGGCCAAACCTGCTGATGTACAACACCAAAACCTTCCCGACGCCGCCGGACAGCTGGAGCGTGGTCTTTACGAAGCAGGATCTGCCGGACGGCAAAACCAATCAGGGACGCGTGCAGGCATACGACGGCCCGATTTATATCGCCGATGCGGCGCTGTTCGTCAAAGCCACGCAGCCGCAGCTGGGTATTAGCGACCCGTATCAGCTCACTGAAGAACAGTATGCCGCCGTGCTCAAGGTACTTCGCGACCAGCATGCCCTGATCCACCGCTACTGGCATGACACCACCGTCCAGATGAGCGACTTCAAAAATGAAGGCGTCGTGGCCTCCAGCGCCTGGCCGTATCAGGCGAATGCCCTGAAGGGCGAGAACCAGCCCGTTGCCACCGTCTTCCCGAAAGAGGGGGTGACCGGCTGGGCGGATACCACCATGCTGCATGCACAGGCAAAACACCCGATGTGCGCTTACAAGTGGATGAACTGGTCGCTCACGCCGAAAGTGCAGGGCGATCTGGCGGCATGGTTTGGCTCGCTGCCCGTCGTGCCTGAAGGGTGTAAGGCCAGCACGCTGCTGGGTGACAAGGGCTGTGAAACCAACGGCTATAACTATTTTGACAAAATCATGTTCTGGAAAACCCCCATCGCAGAAGGCGGAAAATATGTGCCTTACAGCCGCTGGACGCAGGATTACATCGCCATCATGGGTGGCCGTTAATCATCCGGGAGCAGAACATGACGTACGCGGTAGAGTTTAATGACGTTTCCCGTCTGTACGGCGACGTGCGGGCGGTGGATGGGGTCACCATTGCCGTTCGTGACGGAGAATTCTTCTCCATGCTGGGGCCTTCGGGCTCCGGCAAAACCACCTGCCTGCGTCTGATTGCCGGCTTTGAGCAGCTGTCTGGCGGCACGATATCTATCTTTGGCAAAGAGGCGAGCGCGCTGCCGCCGTGGGAGCGGGACGTGAACACCGTATTCCAGGATTACGCGCTGTTCCCGCATATGTCGATCCTCGATAACGTCGCCTACGGGCTGATGGTGAAAGGCGTCGACAAGAAAAAACGCCACGCGCAGGCTCGCGACGCGCTGGAAAAAGTGGGCTTAAGCTTTGCCGTCGCCCGCAAGCCTTCGCAGCTTTCCGGAGGCCAGCGCCAGCGTGTGGCCATCGCGCGGGCGCTGGTGAATGAACCGCGCGTCCTGCTGCTCGACGAGCCGTTAGGCGCGCTCGATCTCAAGCTGCGGGAGCAGATGCAGTTCGAGCTGAAGAAACTTCAGCAGGAACTCGGCATCACCTTTATTTTCGTCACCCACGATCAGGGTGAAGCCCTCTCCATGTCGGACCGGGTGGCGGTGTTCAATAATGGGCGCATCGAGCAGGTCGATACCCCGCGCGATCTCTACATGCGCCCGCGCACGCCGTTTGTCGCCGGTTTTGTCGGCACCTCGAACGTCTTCGATGCAGGCCTTGCGCATAAAGTCTGCGGCATGGAGGGCAGCTATTCCCTGCGTCCGGAACATATCCGCCTGAATGAGGGCGGTGAGGTTCAGGTGCAGGGCGTCGTCCAGGCCGTTCAGTATCAGGGGGCTGCCACGCGCCTTGAGATCAGGCTCGCCGACGGTGCCAAACTGCTGGTGAGCCAGGCCAATCTCAGCGATTTCTCGCCGCTAAGCGGCATTGCGCCGGGGCAGGCCGTCACGGCGTCGTGGTCGCGCGAGGCGATGATTCGCCTGCAGGAGGAGAGGTGAAATGGCTATGAGTGTCGCGCACCCTCCCGCCCCGCGCGGCCGCATAAGCCGCATGACCGCACTGTTCTGGCGTAAACCGTCGCTCGGACTGTTCCTGCTTCTGCTTGCACCGCTGATGTGGTTTGGCATTGTCTATTTAGGATCGCTGCTGACCCTTTTGTGGCAGGGTTTTTACACTTTTGACGATTTCACCATGGCGGTCACGCCGGATCTGACCCTGGCGAACATTCTGGCGCTCTTCAACCCGGCAAACTACGACATCATCCTGCGCACGTTAACGATGGCGATTGCGGTGACGATTGCCAGCGCAATTCTGGCGTTCCCGATGGCCTGGTACATGGCGAGATACACCCGCGGCAAGTGGAAAGCGTTTTTCTATATCGCCGTGATGCTGCCAATGTGGGCGAGCTACATCGTCAAAGCCTACGCCTGGACGCTGCTGCTGGCGAAGGACGGCGTGGCACAATGGTTCCTCAACCACCTGGGGCTGGAGCCGCTCCTGACCTCGATCCTTACGCTCCCCGCGGTAGGTGGCAACACCTTATCCACCTCCGGGCTGGGACGGTTTCTGGTCTTCGTTTATATCTGGCTGCCGTTTATGATCCTGCCCGTTCAGGCGGCGCTGGAACGGCTGCCGGCTTCGCTGCTGCAGGCCTCTGCCGATCTCGGCGCCCGCCCGCGCCAGACCTTCCGCTATGTCGTTCTGCCGCTGGCTATCCCGGGCATTGCCGCGGGCTCAATCTTCACCTTTTCCCTGACGCTGGGGGATTTCATCGTACCGCAGCTGGTCGGGCCGCCGGGGTTTTTCATCGGTAACATGGTCTACTCCCAGCAGGGGGCGATCGGCAATATGCCCATGGCCGCCGCGTTCACGCTGGTTCCCATCGTGCTGATTTCACTCTATCTGGCGTTCGTGAAGCGTCTGGGAGCATTCGATGCACTCTGAACGCGCACCGCTGTTCCTGAAAGTGGCAGCGTGGGGAGGCGTCATCTTCCTGCACTTCCCGCTGCTGATTATCGCAGTCTATGCCTTTAATACCGAAGATGCTGCCTACAGCTTTCCGCCTCAGGGGCTGACGCTGAAGTGGTTTACTGCGGCGGCGGGGCGCGGGGATATCATCGAATCGGTGACGTTGTCACTTCAGGTTGCCGCGCTATCCACCGCGATAGCCCTTGTGCTTGGCACGCTTGCTGCAGCGGCGCTCTGGCGAAGCGAGTTTTTTGGCAAGAACGCGATCTCGCTATTGCTGCTGCTGCCGATTGCGTTGCCGGGGATCATCACCGGCCTGGCGCTGCTGACAGCGTTCAAAACAATCAACCTTGAGCCGGGGTTTTTCACCATTGTGGTTGGGCACGCCACGTTTTGCGTGGTGGTGGTCTTCAATAACGTGATTGCCCGGTTCAGACGCACCTCCTGGAGTCTGGTGGAAGCGTCGATGGATCTCGGGGCCGACGGATGGCAAACCTTCCGCTATGTGGTGCTGCCCAACCTGGGCTCCGCGCTGCTGGCCGGGGGAATGCTGGCGTTTGCCCTGTCGTTTGACGAAATTATCGTCACAACCTTTACGGCGGGACACGAACGCACGTTACCGCTGTGGTTGCTCAATCAGCTAGGCCGTCCGCGCGACGTGCCGGTCACCAACGTCGTTGCACTGCTGGTGATGCTGGTAACAACCATCCCCATTCTGGGAGCCTGGTGGCTAACCCGCGACGGCGAAAACATCGCCGGCGGCGGGAAATAACATTGATTTGAACAGGACAATGCTATGCAAACACATCTGCTGATAAAGGGTGAACTGGTTGCCGGAGAGGGAGAGAAACAGCCTGTCTATAACCCGGCCACCGGAGAGGTGCTGCTGGAGATTGCTGAAGCGTCAGCGGCACAGGTCGACGCGGCGGTTCAGGCCGCCGACCGTGCTTTTGAGGCGTGGGGACAAACGACGCCGAAAACCCGCGCCGAGTGCCTGCTGAAGCTCGCGGATGCGATTGAAGCGCATGGCGAAGAGTTTGCCCGGCTCGAATCCCTCAACTGCGGCAAGCCGCTGCACTGTGCGCTGGGCGATGAAATTCCCGCAGTGGTCGACGTTTTCCGTTTCTTCGCCGGGGCGGCCCGCTGCCTGAACGGGCTGGCCGCGGGTGAGTATCTTGACGGCCACACGTCGATGATCCGCCGCGACCCGGTGGGCGTGGTTGCCTCTATCGCGCCGTGGAACTACCCGCTAATGATGGCGGCATGGAAGCTGGCGCCTGCGCTGGCGGCCGGTAACTGTGTGGTCATCAAGCCGTCTGAAATCACGCCGCTAACGGCGTTAAAGCTGGCGGAGCTGGCGAAAGATATCTTCCCGGCTGGCGTTCTCAACGTGCTGTTTGGCCGTGGAAAAACGGTGGGCGACCCGCTCACCGGACATGAAAAAGTGCGCATGGTGTCGCTGACCGGTTCGATTGCCACCGGGGAGCATATCATCGGCCACACGGCGTCCTCCATTAAGCGCACCCACATGGAGCTGGGCGGTAAAGCGCCGGTTATCGTGTTCGATGACGCCGACCTGGATGCGGTTGTAGAAGGCGTGCGGACGTTTGGTTTCTACAATGCCGGGCAGGACTGTACGGCGGCCTGCCGTATCTATGCCCAGAAGGGGATCTACACCCGGCTGGTGGAAAAGCTCGGTGCCGCGGTGGCCAGCCTCAAAATGGGTGCCCCGGAGGATGAGTCTACTGAACTCGGTCCGCTCAGCTCGGCTGCCCATCTTTCACGCGTCTGTCAGGCGGTTGACGAGGCGAAAGCCCTCGGCCATATCCGCGTGGTGACGGGCGGGAGCAAAAAAGAGGGGGCGGGCTACTACTTCCAGCCAACGTTGCTGGCCGGGGCGAAACAGGAGGATGCCATCGTTCAGCGAGAAGTGTTTGGACCTGTGGTGAGCGTCACCGAATTCGACGATGAAGCGCAGGTCCTGGCCTGGGCGAACGATTCGCAATACGGCCTGGCGTCGTCGGTCTGGACGAAAGACGTGGGACGCGCCCATCGCCTGAGCGCGCGCCTGCAGTACGGCTGCACCTGGGTCAATACCCACTTTATGCTGGTGAGCGAAATGCCGCACGGCGGCATGAAATTGTCTGGCTATGGAAAGGATATGTCGGTGTACGGGCTTGAGGATTATACGGTTGTCCGGCACGTTATGATTAAACACTAGAAAATCATGCCCGGCGGTCTGCATCGCCGGGCGTTTGCTTTACCAGCCACACACCTCGTGCTCATTTTCCGTGTCGTAAGCGCGGACGGTATTCACCAGATCTTTTACTACGTCTGCGGCGACGTCGGGGATGAGCAACTCCATGGGGGCCTCTGTTTCGTAATCCACCGAGACGCCGTTGCTGTTGTTGGTCACGGTCACTGTGTACGTTGCTTTACCCACGCGGTTACTCCTTATGTGTATTGACCACTTTGCCGATGCCCGCGCCCTGAAGCGTAACGTCAGGATCGGCAAAAAAGTCGATATTGAAATAGGTATCGTCGGTCAATAGCTCGATGCGGTGCCATTTCTCTGGCGGCGAGATGCCAAACGATCCGGCTTCAATCACCAGTTCCAGATCCGGTTCGGTCGCGTCAGCGTTCGGGAAACCAAAATAGCGCACCGCACCCTGCATCACCGACAAACGGCCATATACGCTGGCTTTCGTATTATGGTGGGTGAAAAGGGCTTTTGGCGCGGTGTCTTTGTTCCAGAATGGCGTGGAGCGGGTATGAACAAAATTCTCAGGGATACGTAGCATAAAGGTTACCTCGTAAATAAAAGCCGCTTAAAGCGACTTCAACACCTCTGGTTCGACGAAAAATTCAATATTAAACAGCGTGTCGTCGCTCATCACCTCGATGTGATGCCATTTCTCAGGGGGAAAAACACCGAAGTGGCCGGCCCTGATAATCAGTGTGCTGTCAGGCTCAGGGGCATGTTCATCAGCATAACCCAGGTAGCGGACGGCACCCTGCATAACGGACAGGCGTGGATAAACGCCCGGACGGGTACCCGTATCGAGATGACGCTGAAAGATCCCGGCGGGGGCGGTTTCTTTATTCCAGAAAGGGGTAGAGCGGGTATGAATACAGCTTTGCGGAATGCGTAGCATATTGCCTCCCATGTATGTCTGCATTTATTAGACGCCTTTGCGGAAGAGAGGATTTATCAAAAAGTGCATTTAAGTTGCATGTTATCAATAAAGATAATGGGTGGCTCCCCCTGTTTGTAATACAAAATACTCAGTTGTTATTAGCCTTAATATTTAAGTGGTTATTATGTAATGAAAAAACTTGATCTGTATCAACATATGACGCATATTGCGTGCGGTTATTTTTTCGGCTCTGGTATACAGAATGACGTTGTATCAAAAGATGTTGGTTTTTTACGCAGTGATGGCTTCCATCTGTGCATTAATTACCTGGTTCCTTTCTAAAGACCGCAAGCGCATCCGCCTGCTTAGCGCGTTTCTGGTCGGGTCGACCTGGCCGATGAGTTTCCCCGTTGCGCTGCTGATTTCTCTTTTCTGAAGCATCCTTCCAAGTTCGAAAGATGAACATAGCATTCCAGTTACGATGGCTGTATAAATACACAGTGCATCGTAAAAGGAGTGCTTATGAACAGTTTTTACTCGCAGCATGCGGGTTGCACCGTGCGCTGGCATGATTTGCCCGGCTCTGGCGATCCCGTAGTCTTTATCCACGGATTGGGCTGCGCCTCTTCCTATGAATATCCTCGCGTCGTCCGAGACCCTCAGTTTGGCGGGCGCAGAGCTATTCTCATCGATTTACCCGGCAGCGGTTACAGCGATAAGCCTGAACATTACAGCTATAAAACGACTGAACAGGCGCGCGTCGTGGCGGAGTTGATTGACCATCTTCAGCTGGATGCTTTCTGGTTATACGGTCACAGCATGGGCGGCAGCATTGCTATAGAAACGGCGGGGCTGCTGGCACCGCGCGTGAAGGGACTGATAGTGTCGGAGCCCAATTTTCACGCCGGTGGGGGGATGTTTAGCCGCGCTATTGCGGCGCAAACCGAACACCAGTTTGTGGCGCAGGGCTATAATGCCATGCTCCGTAAAGAGACCACCGCCTGGGCCGGGTGCCTGCAAAGCAATGCACCCTATGCCGTCTGGCGCGGCGCATCAAGCCTGGTCGCCGGTGTTGAGCCGGACTGGGAAGCGCAATTTCTGTCGCTGCCTTGCCCGGTGACGTTGATTTTTGGTGAGCTCTCACTGCCGGATGACGATGTGGATAATCTGAAGCTGAAGGGCGTTGAGGTCAAAATCATCCCTGCGGCGGGGCACTCCATGTCGTGGGAAAACCCGTCGGCACTGGCGCAGGCGTTAGCGGAGTGTATGGCGGCGTAATTATCGTCGCGGAATACAGGCCGGGTAAGCGCAGCGCTACCCGGCAAGAAAGGCCGCTACAGGATTAAAGCCCGCAGTGCCCGACGTGCGTCAGGCTGAACATCATGCGGGTGCTGATAATTAATGTTTTCGATTGCCCGGCTATAGAGGGCAACCAGCCAGTCGTAAACGTACGCGGTGGCCGCATGAACAGGCTGCTCCCCCAGACGCGTCAGGCGCGGTGCGGCACTGCTGACGACGGGCGTAACAAAGATTGCCTGACCTTTGCGAATGCGGCTTGCGGGGCGTTCTGCTGACGGGGTCTGGTCGTAACCCAGCCAGCCAACGAAATTCCCTATCACCGCATGCAGCTGCGCCGCGCTGCTTTTATCCGCGTCGACAATTCGCTGAAGCTGTTGCGGGAGATTAAGCCGGTAGCTGGTTACCACCAGCACATCCGCGATTTGCTGCAGCACCGCGGGCTCCAGACCAAGACGGGCGGCGGTAGCTTCATTGCGGCTCCACTGGCGCAGATGATTTATCCATACTCTGTGCGCCAGGCGCGCTTTGTCTTTTGTCTGGAATCGTCCTGCGCTTTCCTGGGCGTTATCGGCGAACAGATCGATGGTGTCCGTGAACAGCCCGTTCACCTGCTCCTCGCGCGGTTGCTGAACGGCGAGCAGCGTTTCAAAGGCTTTTAGCGGCGGCAGCAGGCCCTCAAGCAGCTCGCCGTGACGGGCGGCGCTGCTTTGCAGCGTGCGCACCATGTTTTCGGCCTGAGCACGTCGTGTACCCGGTTCCTCAACCAGCGGCGCCAGATAGCTTTGCATCAGCGACGCGATCTCCTGCCGCAGCAGGTTTTTCAGCGTGCCAAGGCGCTTCTGCCGCTGTGCCGGGAGCGTCGCCTGAGACAACCACTCAATGACGCGCTGCATGCTGTGGCTGTCCAGCGCCTGCAGAGTTCCCCAGCGCAGGCCTGGCTTGCCCAGCAGATGCTGTACGGCTTCATCGAGATTCTGTCGGGTAGTGAAACGAGCGTCATGCGGTGTGATCGCCCACACCAGCCCCGGCAGGGCAGACTCCTCGGCAGGCTGGGTCTCTTTAATCCAGTTAATTAACACTTTTGCTTTTTGGGCCGTCTGCTCGTGCCGCGCTGTCGCGTTGCAGATAACCAGCACATCCGGCTGGAGCTGCTGGCGGTAATGTTCAAGCAGCCACTGGCATTTAGCCTGTACTAAAGGATCGGCGCTGCCGTCTTCAAAGACCGGAATATCAATGATATCAACGTTATCCAGCGCGCCATTCTCAACCGGCAAGACCAGCTCGCGGGTAAGGAAAGCAAGCACGTCGACCGGGATGCTGATGGCGTTGAGCATTTCACCGTTGTTCAGCGGATGAAGCAGCGTCTCCTGAGTTTCCTGCTGGGTTAAGGTGCCGTGCGTCAGGAACCCTTCACCAGGCAGACCAAAGCTGTCCACCAGCAGGCTCAGCGGCGCAGCCAGCTCGCTCGCATGGCTGGTCTGATGCAGCACGTGGGCAAGCTTCAGCCACTGCTGGGTTAACTCCTGTTGCTCGCCCCACAGCAGCGACCAGACGCTGGCGCGGGTGCTGAGATCGAGCGATGGCACCAGCTGGGCAAACTCATGCCACAGGGCGTCATCAATTTGCTGTCTCGCGGCGGGTACCGTGCTTTGCCAGAAACGCGAAATCGCACCCACATCCTGCGCCGTGATGCCGGGCACGCTCTGCGGCTGGCGAAGGCCGCGCCATTTCTCCAGACGCGTCTCAATGACCGCCTTATCCACCGCGCGCATCTGCGGGTGCAGCGTCGTGCGGGCAATAAACAGTTGTACCAGTTCGGCCTCGGTGACCAGGCTCAGACGCAGCGGAAACGCCTCATCCGCTACCTCCGGGGTGTCTCGGGTGAAGCGCACGGCCATGTTGGTCAGGGCATGCCCTGGGTTAATATGCGAAAAATAGTCAAAGGTGCGCTGGCCCGGCATCACGTTCAGGCGCCCGTTACCGCTGCCGCATAGCGACAGCAGCAGGTGCGCTTTGGCGCTCTGAGAATGGCCGTAAAGCCCAATGCTGCTCCGGCGGGTCAGGGCGCGTTCAATGGCCTGCTCCCGCGCCTGCGCCGCGTTGATACGAGCAAGCAGGGCATCAGCATCGTTATCCAGCACAGGGGCGTTCAGGCGCGTCTCATTAATCCACCCGATCAAGGCCTGGGTGGTGGTCGTGGTCGCTGTCATTTCAGGTATACGCTCCCGCTGTCGATCCAGTAGTGGCTACCGCTGTGTCGGCGATCGGCCAGGGTATTCAGTTTGAAGGTTAACGCGTCAGGCGCAACCGGCGTGCCGTCCTGCAGCCAGGCATCGCTGAGCTCGAAGGACTCAGGGCCCTCTAATTTGCTGCCGCCGCAGAGCTTAAGCCTCACGTTAAGCACGCCGTCGCCGGCAATCGCTTTTGCCAGTTCAGCCGAATTGATGCTGAGCGTATAAAGCGGCGTGGCGGGCCAGCGCGCGTTCGCCAGCTGGCGGAAGCCGAGGGTAACGTTACCGCGCAGCGGGAAGTGCAGACGGGCGTCGAGCTTCGCTCCCGGCTTATCCAGGTCTATATCCTGATACCAGACGTTCTCCTCGCGCAGCGTATTGACGGTGTTATCCAGCACGCCGAGATAACGCACGGTTGAATACGCGCCAATGTCCGCGGCCTTAAAGTTAAAGCGCGGCAGACGCAGATCGAGCGCCAGGCTGCAGAGCATGGCCCCCACCGCGGCGGTCGATTTCGGATTGCCTATGCGCCCCTGCTGGCTGAAGGGATACCACTCGTGAACCTGATATTTATCCAGCCAGACGATGCGGTTGACCGGCACCGGCTGCAGATGCCGAATCAGCGCCTGAACGCCCGGCAGGCAGCCCGGGCGCCCGGTGATGAGCAGAATATCGCAGCTGTAATGGGAAATCGCTTCACACACCGCGTGGAGCGGCGAGGTCAGCGTAAACTGACCGGCCAGCATTGCATCCTGCATTTCGCGGAAGTTCACGTGCAGCGGCACGGCGAACAGGTCGAACGCCTCTGAGCCCGCCGGCAGGGCATGATCGATTGCCTGCTGAAGATAGTTCATCACGTTGCGGGTTGGTTTCTGCGCAAGGAGCTCGCCAAAGGTGGCATGCAGGCCCGCCAGCGGATCGTCAATGTCGCTGGCTTCCCACGCGGAAAGAATGGCGTGGCCAATCGGCATAAAGAGCTGAAGCGCCGTTTGCTGGCGCAGTACCGCCTGGGTATCAATACGCCCGGAGTCGCCGAACAGCGACGCCATCAGCAGTGAGGCGTCCGCAATGCCGGATTTCTGCAGCTGCGTTTGCAGGGCGGGCAGGACATAGCGCTGAATCACGTCCAGCAGGGTATCGTCGCCCGCCACCTTGAACCCTTCGCGGAACAGCAGTTGCGGGGTGATTTTGACGTTATTACCGGAGCCGTCATCAAGCTGGTAGTGGGTTATTGCCATATCCGTGGTGCCACCGCCGATGTCGATAGACGCGACGCGTAATGCGCGGCCCGGCTGCACGCCTGGCTCAGGTTCACGATCCGTGCGGGCGAGGGAGGCGAAAAAGGCTTCCGTCTGGCCGCCAAAACGGGAAATCGCTTCGTTATACAGCCAGACCAACTGACCGCAGCTGGCTTCATCCCACTCCATCTGAATCTCAGGGACCGGCACCACGCTTTTTTCCTGCTGCTTGCGGGTGGCAAAATCTTCATCCTGCGGGTGCCAGCCCATCGCTTTCCAGACGATGGCAATGGCTTCAAACATGCGGCGACGGAAAATCTCGCGCTCCTGCTTCGGCATGGCCGAGGGCAGGGTCAGGATCAGGGTGCGCAGCTGGCGCGGCGAGGCCGGGAAGCCCAGGCGCAGGCGGGTGGCGACGCTGTTGATCTGGCCCAGCGCCTGCGCCAGCAGCTCGCACAGCATGTGCGTCATCAGCGTGCTGCGGCTGTACTGCGGCGAAAAGACCGGCAGCCGCTCGTCCTGCGGCAGCGTAAACAGCGGCTCACCGTCATCGTTCATCAGGTTCATCAGCGGAAACGCCGTGGCGAGCGGTTCACGCTGGGTTTTGCCGTTCATCTGGCTAAAGCGCCAGTCCTGCACGACAGGCGTTTCATCCCACAGATAGCGGCGCGGGCTGGAGATGCCGCTGTTACCTTCGGTTCCCAGGCGCTGCATCGCCAGCTTGCGGGCTTCATCGCCCACGCGAACAATCGACGGCCAGACAAACGCATCTTCGCGACCGCTTTCTACCGAGAAGTGCTGTTTGCCAAAGCGCGCTTCGGAAAATTCAAGACGGCTGGTAAAGAGAGGCTCGTTCAGGAACTGCGGCTCGCTTAACGAACGAACCTGCAACTCGGCGGTCTGCCGAAGCCCGTCGTTTGCATCACCGTGGTCTTCGATAATGACGCCGCAGGTATGGGTGTTGCCCACGTCTAGGATCAGGTCGACAGGAATGGCAGGCGTGCTGAGCGTATGGGTGACAAATTTCACTTCCGGAATGGTGATCTGTTCACCGAGCATGGTCAGCAGGTTGAGCCAGTGGGCCTGGTATTCGAAGCTGCGCATCGCCTGCTGCAGGTCGCGTTCAGAGCGGTTTTCCACGCCGTCGGCATACTGGGTAAATGCCTCACGCAGCCAGCCGTCAATCCAGGTCTGGTCGAGGAAACTTTCTACCTCACTATCGCGCCACGCCAGCGCAAAGCGGGTTCCATTCAGAATATCGTTTTCAACCGGCGACAGGGCGGAGGTGGCATGCTCCGCGATCTGGCTGTCGAGCGCGAGGGTGACGCGGTGCGAGTTGCCTGCCGTGTCGGGCTTCTCGAGCTTGCGCACCTGAACGCGCGCCCAGTTATCCGGTCCTTCCACAAAGGTCCGCGGCGGATTGAAGCGCAGGAACGGCACGGGAAGCCAGACGCCGTCCAGCACGGCAAGGGACTGATGCAGCGGAATGGTGGTTTCCGGTTTAACCACTTCAGGCTGACCGCCGTTCGTCCCCGGCAGGGTATAGCGCCCGTTCACCAGGTCGAAATCGAGTCGCAAAAGGGGGCCGTTCGCGGTTTTACGAACGAAGCGCCCGTTGCTGGCGGTGTCCTGCGGCGTCAGGCCGAAATCCAGGAACTGCACGCCGCTGTTGGCAATAAGCGTGACGCTTTGTTTATAGTCGCAAAGATTTACCAGCATAGAATCAGGCACCTGCTTTCTTGAACGTCAGTGGGACGACGGTGTTGGCATCGTAGCGAGCGCGACATTCTGCGATATCGCTGGCCCCGGCTTTACAGGCGACTTCCGGCATCGGATAGCGGGAACCGTCGGTGCAGCGGGCATTGCCGCGACTTTTAATCATCAGCTCGCCATTGCTGTGCAGCCCGGAGAAAATCTCCGCGCGGCAGACAATGTTGTCGCCGTGCACGACGCGGGCGAAACCTTTATTGTTCTGGATTTGATAGCGCATTGACGGCGGCTTGCCGGTGACCGGATCTTTCACGTCGAGAACCGCGCGCCAGGTACCGTTCAGGAAGCGCGTCGACCCGGCTTTCACCTGACCGGCTTCCATCACCATGGCATCTTTCGGGATCGGAACAATTACCACCGGTGCGGCTTCAGGTGCAGGAGCGGGTTCTTTTTCTTTACTGGCGACGACCTCAGCCTGATGCAGGGGGAGATTCATAGCCAGCGGCTCTACCGCTTTGATCGGCTGCGGTGCAATAGCCACGGGCTCCGGAGCCGGTGCCGGAGCGGGCTCTGCCGAAGGGGCCTGTTTTGGCCACAGCAGCGGCGCGGCAATGGCTGCCACAATCACGGCGGCAACCGGCAGGGTCCACAGGGGAACGCGACGTTTTTTCGTGACGGCAACAGGCGCAGGTTCCTGAACGGGTTGCGCAACAACCTGCGCGGGTTCCGGCTCATACAGTTCTTCCGGCGTAATACGCACGGCGGCGACGGGCGCAATCAGCGGCTCGTCTGCTTTTTCAAAGGTGATGGACGGTTCGGGCGCGGGTTCTGGCTCGGGCTCTTCAATCACAACGGGGGCAGGCTCGGGTATCAACGCTTCACGCAGGCAGTCGAGGACATCGTCGCGCGCATTTTCGTTCAGGTTTACAAAACCCCAGAAGCAAATAATCGGCTTTCCTGCGACCAGGAAAACAAAATTCTCGCCGGGAAACTGAAACGCTTTCGACAGCAGCGAGCCGAAAAGCTGCTGCGCGGTTTTGGGCGACTGGAGGCATTTCTTGCTTAACGACTCAACGCTGGCAAGCGTGTTTTCCAGATAGCGCAGGGCGCGGTAGCGGTCGTCTTCACTGGCCGCCTTCCAGCTGGTGACGCTTCCCTCAACGGGGGAATACCAGTCCACGCGGTCGCCACTGTCGTTGACCTGAGGAATAGCCAGACAGTCCACTATGGCCTGCTGTTTGCGCAATCGAAGCGCTTCCCGGATTTGTAACGCTGATTCAAAAACGGCCTGTCCGCCGCCGCCAACGGCCTGAAAATCATCCAGATTACCGCTGCGTAAAAGAGTTTTTGCCACGATTTGATCCCATATACTTCTTCACACCGTTACTTTAACGAAACGAGGAAGCAAACAAACGGAGGAAGAGACGCTAAAAGCGCCGATTTCTTGCGGCATAGATCGTGACGGTTGTGCTTGACGAATAACGTCACTTAAGGCAAATCACCTTTTTTTGCACTGGCGGCAAAACCGGCAAAAAACGCGGCTTTAGAATAACCTGATAGTGTTTCGTTATTTGCCAGGTGATAAGGGCTGTGCTGTTATTACTGACCTATATAATAAAACTGTCAGGGTTATAACTATGTCTACAGGGAAAACGCTTCTCGCCCTTGCGCTGAGCGCTCTTTTACCAGCCGGTGCCGCATGGGCGGCAAACAACGACACCCTTATTTACTGCTCCGAGGCATCGCCAGAGTCGTTCAACCCGCAAATCGCCAGCTCCGGCCCGTCGTTCGTGGCCAGCTCTCAGGTTCTGTACAACCGCCTGATCAATTTCGACCCGGTGAAAAATACCCCGGTCCCGTCACTGGCGGAATCCTGGACGATTTCACCGGACGGCAAGACCTATACCTTTACCCTGCGCAAAGGGGTGAAGTTCAACAGCAACAAATACTTCAAGCCGACGCGCGACTTTAACGCCGATGACGTTATTTTCTCGGTGATGCGTCAGAAAGACCCTAAACACCCATACCATAATGTGTCCCAGGGCAACTACGAATACTTCAACGATGTCGGGCTCGATAAGCTGATTCAGGACGTTAAAAAGGTCGACGATTATCACGTCCAGTTCACCCTGAGTGAACCCAACGCCGCGTTCCTGGCCGACTGGGGAATGGATTTCGCGTCGATCCTCTCCGCCGAATACGCCGATGAGATGCTGAAAAAAGGCACGCCTGAGAACGTAGATACCTGGCCGATCGGTACCGGGCCCTATGTGCTCCAGCAGTACAAGGTGGACTCGCTGATCCGCTACGTCGCTAATCCGAACTACTGGGATGGCGAGGTGCCGACCAAACATCTTATCTTCTCCATCACGCCAAACGTGGAAACCCGCCTGGCGAAATTGCAGACCAACGAGTGTCAGATTATTCCTGCGCCGTCTCCGGTTCAGTTTGACGTGATTAAAAAGAACAAAGACCTGACGCTGCACTCTGTCGATGCGCTGAACGTCGGCTATCTGGCGTTTAACACCGAGAAAAAGCCGTTCGATAACGTGCTGGTGCGTCAGGCCCTGAACTACGCGACCGACAAGAAGGCTATCGTTAATGCGGTCTTTATGGGCTCCGGTACGGTGGCAAAATCGCCGATCCCGCCAAATATGCTGGGCTTTAATAAAGATCTGCAGGACTACAGCTACGATCCTGATAAAGCAAAAGCGCTGCTGAAGCAGGCCGGGCTGGAGAAGGGCGCAGAGGTCACGCTGTGGTCAATGCCGGTTCAGCGTCCGTATAACCCTAACTCGCGTCGTATCGCGGAGATGATCCAGAGCGACTGGGCGAAAGTCGGCGTGAAGGCCAAAATTGTCTCCTATGAGTGGGGCGAATACCTCTCCGGGATGCGCAAAGGCGAGCACGACTCCGCGCTGTTCGGCTGGATGTCCGATAACGGTGACCCGGACAACTTTGCCGATGTGCTGCTGGGCTGCAACAGCATTAAAACCGGGTCAAACGCCGCGCGCTGGTGCGATAAGGGTTATGATGCCCTGGTGCAAAAAGCGAAGCTGACCAGCGATCCGGCCGAGCGTGCGAAACTGTACGGCCAGGCGCAGGAGATTTTCTACCAGCAGGCACCGTGGATCGCGCTGGCAAACGGCAAAACGTTCTTTGCAAGCCGCAGCAACGTGACCGGATACAGCGTGAGCCTGATGGGCAGCGATTTCTCTAAAGCGAAGCTGAACTAAGCATTTATTGCCGGGTGAGGCGTAAGCCACCACCCGGCAAAAACAAGGAGTGACAATGTCACATTTAAACGAAGTTATCGCCCGCGTGGATGCCGCCATCGAAGAGAGCGTCATCGCCCATATGAACGAACTGCTGATTGCATTGAGCGATGATGCCGATCTCAGCCGTGAAGACCGTTACGCCCAACAGCAGCGTCTGCGTACCGCGATTTCGCACCACGGTAAGCAGCACAAAGAGGAGATGGACGCACGCCAGGAACAGCTGACCAAGGGCGGCACCATACTGTAATCAAAACTGGCGTCGCGCTACCAGCCAGGCCCCGACGACCAGCATCACCGCGCCGCATACCGGGCCGATCAGCGCGCGCAGGGGAATGCCATGGCTTCTCAGCACGTCAAGGACCAGCCCGCCAATCAGCTGGCTTGCGACCAGCACCGCGATGGTCGTTGCCGCGCCCACGTTCTGGTAGCCGCTGATGCTGGCAAACACAAAAAACGACCCCAGCAGCCCCGGGATCAGCGTCCACCAGCGCACCGTTGCGGCCAGCTCACTGAACCCGGCGAAGCCCTGCTTCAGCAGCAGAATGCTGACAAACAGCACAATGCCGACCAGGGAGTTGAGCAGCATTGCGATAAGAATGGTGGAGGAGGACTGGGTGATACGCACCATTAAGGTGTTTTGCACCACCAGACCGATCCCCGCCGCCACCAGGAACGCCAGCGTCAGCGACTGATTCATGGGATTGCGTCCGGGTCGCTGCGCTCGTCCAGCTGCAGCTGCATAAAAGTTAAGTCCAGCCAGCGGCCAAACTTGGTTCCCACCTGCGGCATCTGCCCCGTGGTCACAAAACCGAGCGTTTCGTGAAGGTGAATCGAGGCCTTATTTTGCGCTTCAATGCCGGCCACCATCACGTGTTTGCCGATGGCGCGGGCCTCGTTGATCAGCGCTTTCATTAACGTGCGGCCAATGCCTTTACCCTGATGCTCCGGATGGACATACACCGAATGCTCAACCGTGTGACGAAAGCCGTCGAAGGCGCGCCAGTCGCCGAAAGAGGCGTACCCGGTAACCACACCATTTTCCTCAGCCACCAGAACCGGGTAACCCGCGAGCGTGCGGGCCTCGAACCAGGCGATTCGGTTATCGGTATCAACGGTTTTATCGTTCCAGATCGCGG
Source organism: Enterobacter bugandensis (assembly GCF_900324475.1). Classification (NCBI taxonomy): domain Bacteria; kingdom Pseudomonadati; phylum Pseudomonadota; class Gammaproteobacteria; order Enterobacterales; family Enterobacteriaceae; genus Enterobacter; species Enterobacter bugandensis. Next base: position 2,479,263 of record NZ_LT992502.1, on the reverse strand, counting down.
CAGTATGCAGCACCGCATGGTTATAGATCTCTCCTATCGCAGCGCAGTCTTCTTTACAGGCGTGACGAACGATCATGATTAAACCTCTGTATGTTGTTTACTATAGTATTACGCTATAGATATGATATTACACAACTGTATCGTCAGAGCGCTACGTGAGAATGATTATGAGCCCCATTGAAACGGCCTTCATACGCTTTAGTATGACGTTATGAACACAATAACAGACACAATGAATCAGCGTATTAGCGCCAGAATTCGCCTCGAACGTGAATCACGCGGCTGGTCTCTTAGCGAGCTGGCCGAGCGGGCAGGCGTATCTCGCGCCATGATCCACAAGATAGAGCGCGGCGACAGCAGCCCGACGGCAACCTTGCTTGCCCGCCTGTCAGGCGCGTTTGGGATCAGCATGTCGACCCTGATTGCCAGAGCCGAGATGCAGGAGGGAAAACTCCTGCGCCTGGCGAACCAGCCCGTCTGGCGCGATCCGCAAACCCACTACCTTCGTCGCCACGTTTCTCCCCGTACCGATCTGCCTATCGACCTCGTTCAGATTGAGTTACCCGCGGGGAGCGACGTCCCGATGCCGGCGTCCTCCTACGCGCTCGCGCGGCAGCTGATCTGGCTGCAGTCCGGCGAGCTGGTATTTCAGGAGGGCGATACTCGCCACGAGATGAAGGCCGGAGACTGTCTGGAGCTGGGGCCGCCAAACGACTGCCGTTTTATCAACGAGACGAACGAAACCTGCATCTATCTTGTGGTCCGGCTTAACCAGTCTGCCTCGTAATGTTAAGGCGATAATGCCGATCGTGAGCCAGGCTGTAATGACATTTGTACCAGAAGGAGAATCCGATGAATCAATCTGTTTCGCAAAACCGCCGCTGGGTGCTGGCCTCTCGCCCACAGGGCGCGCCGGTGGCGGAGAATTTTCGTCTGGAAGAGCAGCCCGTTCCTGCCCCTCAGGCGGGGCAGCTGCTGCTTCGCACCGTCTGGCTGTCGCTGGACCCTTACATGCGGGGCCGCATGAGCGATGCGCCATCCTATTCTCCGCCGGTTGAGATTGGTGCGGTGATGGTAGGGGGAACAGTTAGCCGCGTTGAGCAGTCAAACCACCCCGACTTTAAAGCGGGTGAATGGGTGCTGAGCTACAGCGGCTGGCAGGAGTACGCGCTTTCGGACGGCAGCGGCCTGGTCAAACTGGGCGATAATCCCACCCATCCCTCCTGGGCGCTGGGCATTCTTGGGATGCCGGGCTTTACCGCCTATATGGGGTTGCTGGATATCGGACAACCGAAAGCGGGTGAAACGCTGGTGGTCGCCGCCGCGACGGGCCCGGTTGGGGCGACCGTCGGGCAGATCGGTAAAATTAAAGGCTGTCGCGTGGTCGGGGTAGCCGGTGGGGCAGAAAAATGCCGCCACGCCGTTGAGGTTCTTGGGTTTGACGTGTGTCTCGATCACCACGCGGCGGATTTCGCTGAGCAGCTGAAACGCGCCTGCCCGAAAGGCATTGATGTCTACTTTGAAAACGTCGGCGGGAAAGTGTTTGACGCCGTGCTGCCGCTGCTGAATACCTCCGCGCGCGTGCCGGTGTGTGGCCTGGTGAGCGGCTACAATGCAACGGGGCTGCCTGACGGACCGGACCGTTTGCCGCTTCTGATGGGCACTATTCTGAAGAAACGCATCCGGATGCAGGGCTTTATCATTGCCCAGGACTACGGCCATCGCATTCATGAGTTTCAGGAAGAGATGGGGCGCTGGGTGCAGGAGGGTAAAATTCACTATCGTGAACAGGTGACGGACGGGCTGGAAAACGCGCCTGAAGCGCTGATTGGCCTGCTGGAAGGAAAAAACTTCGGTAAAGTCGTGATTCGCGTCGCGGGTGACAATAAATAAAAGGCACTATGGCGGGGTTTCCCGCCATATTTATTTGTGAAGATACGATATATTGTCTTTAATTAACGGACATGGCTTTTCGCGCCATCATCCCGGATGAGCCCGAAACCGATAAAAAAAACACATTTTGCATTTTTTGCTGTTTTATGTACTTCCCACCACCAGGCATGACGATACAGGATATATCGGACCAGCGTCGTTTTATTAAAACTGGCGTTTAAAAATAGCATTAAGTTTTAGCTACAGGAATTGAACATGCTTGATTTGGATCACTTAGAAAAAGCCCAAAGGATCAGTCTTACCATGCAAGTTGAACTCAGTTTGAAAGGAGCGTTAATTACAGGCTCCCTTAAACCGGGTGCACGACTGATTACGAAAGAGATCGCCGATAAATTAGGAACCAGCATTACCCCAGTGCGCGAGGCGCTACTGCGTCTGGTGTCAGCAGGGGCATTACATGCCACGCCGGCACAGGCATTTCTGGTGCCGGAGGTGACGCTGGACCGTTATAACGAAATCAACGCTATTCGCAAGCAGCTTGAACCCATGGCGGTTGCCGCAGCCTGTCAGAATATGTCTGACCAAAAGATCGAGACGTTGCGCAAATTGTCGGAAGCGTTTCATGAGGCCATGCGCAACGGGAACGTTCAGCAGGCATTGCAGGCAAATCGCATCTTCCGCTTTACGCTTTATCAGTACGCGGAAATGCCCACGCTGAATGCATTAATTGAACAGCTATGGGTGCGCATCGGGCCTTGCATTAACTATCTGCACCAGGAGCTTAATGACATTAAGGAAGCGACGTATCACTATGACGAACTGCTTTCAGCCCTGGAACGCCGGGATGTCGACGCCAGCCAGAAGGCGATTGAAAAATCGATTGATGAAGCGAATACGCTTTTACAGCGACAATATTTTAACTGAGAGATAATTTAACAGAGCGACTATATACCGCGTCTATTTATTTATCTGGTGAATAACTCCTGATGGCATTTTGCCATCAGGATCGTTATTTTCGGTATAAAATAAACTTTACTTATTTGTTACTCGAATCGATAAGACACCGACAGACCCACACCGTAGTTACGGCCAGGCGCTGGCTCGTAATAACGCCCGTTGGATTCGTTGACAATAACCGAGCCAACGTACTCTTTGTCGAACAGGTTATCTACGCGGCCAAAGACGTCCATCCCCCAGTTGCCGTAGTTGAATTTATACCCGGTATTCAGCCCGACCACCGTGTACGATGGCGCTTTCGCCGTGTTCTCGTCGTCGGCCATGATATCGCTCATGTAGCGCACGTCCGAGCCCGCGTACCAGCCCTCTTCAGGCTGCCAGCCAAAGGACGCATAGCCCATATTGCGGGCAATGCCCGGCATACGGTTACCGTTACAGTCCGCGTCGCCGCAGACGTTGGTCCGGTAGGTGGCATCAAGGTAGGTCCACGCCATTTTCAGCTTCCAGTTCTCAGCAAACTGCTGATCGAGAGACACTTCGACTCCCTGACGGCGGGTCTTTCCGGCATTTTTATAGCTTGTGCGGCCACCAGAGCTGGCATCCACCACGATCTCGTCATCCGTATCGGTGCGGAACAGCGCTGCCGTCAGCAGGCCATTGCCAATGCGGGTTTTGCTGCCCACCTCATACGTGTTGTTCGTGGAAGGCTGCAGGCCGATATTCAGGCCGCCCTGGTTATCGGCGCGATACGAAAGCTCGTTGATGGTTGGCGTTTCGAACCCACGCCCTGCGGCAGCGTAGAGGTTCCACGCGTCCGTCACCGCATACTTCACGGAGCCCGCCGGGAGCCACTTGTGATAGCTCGCGTCACCGCTGTCGTCGCCGTTGCCCGGCGTAACGTAATGGTCGTTAGAATCAAACCAGACCGAGCTATAACGCACGCCCGCATCCACGGACAGTTTCTGCGTCAGCTGCCAGCTGGTCTGCAGGTAAGGGTCGACGTTCCACATCAGGTTACGTTCGTTCCGGCGTTTATCACCCTTCACGCCGTAGTCCGGCACGCCGTTGTTCATCACGAAGTTCTCGTACCCGCGACGATCTTCACTCATGTTTTCATAGTTCAGACCGGTGGTGAAGGTGACCGGCACCAGCAGCTCGCCGCGGTGCGTCCAGCGGGTATCAACCCCCTGATAATGACGCTGCATATCGATCACGCCGCCGGAGTGAGAAGGCCTCAGCTGCGGCTGGTAGGGAATCGACTGGTACTGGGTCATTTCACGCTCGCCGGCGTACATCATCACGCTGAGATCGTCCTGAGCGCTAAGCTGGCGGTCGTAACGCAGCCCCGCCTGAGTCTGCTTGATGGTCTTGCGCGTGTTGTACTGATCGCCGCGCGGGGACTGACGCGGGTTATCCTGCCACTCCTGATAGCTCAGCCCGCCCGGATCGTTGGCTTTCATGTCCACGCTGTTAAAAATCAGCGTTAGCTTGCTGGCATCGTCAATGCGTACGCCCAGTTTGGCATTAGCGAGATTCTTCCGCGCGCCGCTGTGGTCGCGGTAGCCTTTAGTGGTGAAGCGAGTGGTGGATACGGTGTAATCCACGTCGCCGGCATGGGTACCATCGCCCATTGCGCCGGTGGCTTTCATGCCGTAGCGCCAAGTCCCGTAACTGCCGTAATAGCTGCTTGCCTCGATGGTCGGCGGCTGCTGCCCGGTTTGCGTATTGATGTTAATCACGCCGCCAGAGGCGTTGCCATACAGGGCGGAGAAGGGACCGCGCAGCACCTCAACGCTGTCAATGCTGGAGAGATCGATGTTGGAGGTCTGGCCCTGTCCGTCCGGCATGGTGGCTGGAATACCGTCGACGTACATGCGAATGCCGCGCACGCCAAACGTTGAGCGGGCACCAAACCCGCGCATCGAAAGCTGGAGATCCTGAGCATAGTTCTGACGGTTCTGAATCTGTAGTCCCGGAACGCTGCCAAGCGATTCGGAGAGATTAATGCGCGGCGCAGCGTGGCGCATATCCTCGCCATTCACGACGCTGACCGCCGCCGGAGTATCAAGCTCTGATACGGTTTGCGGCGTGGCGCTGACGATCATGGTCTGTTCCTCTGCGCTCATCGCGCTTAGAGGCGCAAAAACAACGGGAACCAGCAGCAGCGGGAGAGATGCCTTACGGGCAGATATGATTTTCATGAGTAAAACCGGTTGTGATGTATAAACGAACCAAATGGAACATGTCCATACATGTTAAAGGTTTTGTAAATGTTTTGAAAACTATAACCGCACATTGCGTTAATGAAAGGCAATAGGGAAAAGAAAAACTCCACTTTTAACTTATTAATGATTACTATTCTCATTATCAAAACGGCAATGCCATGACGTTGCCAGCCGGAAGCGATGTCTGCAGTACCCCCAATTTTCAAAAAAGGAATTGTTATGTCTTTACGCCATCTGTGCTCGCCACGCCTGAGTACGTCTCTGCTGTCTGCCGCTTTACTGTTTGCCGGAACCTTCCAGGCGCATGCCGCCGAAGAGATGCTGCGTAAAGCGGTGGGTAAAGGTGCCTATGAAATGGCGGTCAGCCAGCAGGAGAACGCGCTGTGGGTTGCGACGTCGCAAAGCCGTAAACTCGACAAGGGTGGCGTTATCTATCGCCTCGATCCTGCTACGCTGGAGGTGACGCAGGCCATTCATAGCGATCTCAAACCGTTTGGCGCCACCCTTGACGGCGCGACGCAAACCCTGTGGCTGGGTAATACGATCAACGGCGCGGTGACGGCCATTGATGCGAAAACGGGCGACGTGAAAGGCCGACTGGTGCTTGATAGCCGCCAGCGCAGTGAAACCGTCAAGCCGCTGCAGCCGCGCCAGCTGGTGGCGGATGACGCGAGCAACACGATTTACATCACCGGTGTCGGCAAAGAGAGCGTGATTTGGGTCGTGGATGGCGCAACGCTGAAGCTGAAAGAGACCATTGCCAATACCGGCACATACAGTACCGGTCTGGCGCTGGATGCAAAGGCGAAACGCCTGTACACCACCAATGCAGACGGTGAGCTGGTCACCATTGATACCGCCACCAACAAAATCCTGAGCCGCAAAAAAGTGCAGGACGACGGAAAAGAGCACTTCTATCTGAACCTGAGCCTGGACACCGCCGGTCAGCGCGCGTTCCTGACCGATTCAAAACAGCCGGAAGTGCTGGCGGTGAGCCTGAAAGACGGCAGCGTGATCGAGAAAATCGCCGCGCCTGAATCCCTGGCCGTTCTGTTTAATCCGGCTCGCAATGAAGCCTACGTGACGCACCGTGAGGCCGGCAAGGTGAGCGTGATTGACGCGAAGACCTACAAAGTGACGAAAACGTTCGATACGCCGGTCTACCCGAACAGCCTGGCGCTCTCTGCGGATGGCAAAACGCTTTACGTGACGGTGAAGCAAAAATCTACCCGCCAGCAGGAAGCGACCCAGCCTGACGATGTGATTCGTATCGCGCTGTAATAAAAAAAAAGGGAAGGCATATGCCTTCCCTTTTTAATGCCTGTGTGATGCTTAACGCGAGGTCTCTTCCACCAGCGGCGCGTCGTGTTTTTCATCGTCTGGATGAACCGGTGCGGTGCTGTGAATTTCGTGAACGCGCTTACGCACGCCGAACCAGCCAGCGATCAGCAGCACGGCCAGCAGCGGGATGGTGGCGATGGTATAGGTGCCGTTCGGGTAGTCGAACGCCATCAGCACCAGCACGCTGAACAGGAAGAGCAGGGTGAGCCAGGAGGTCACAGGTGCGCCCGGCAGCTTGAAGCTGATATCTGCGGCTTTGCCTTCTTTAATGGCTTTACGCAGACGCATCTGGCAGACCACGATAAAGGCCCAGGAAGCGATAATGCCGAGTGCGGCCACGTTCAGAACGATCTCAAAGACCTGAGACGGCACCAGATAGTTCAGGAATACGCCGAAGACGTACACCACCAGCGTGGCCAGAATGCCCGCGTAAGGCACGTGCTGCTTGCTCATCTTCGACATGAACTTCGGCGCTGAACCGCCCATCGACATGGAGCGCAGGATACGCCCGGTAGAGTAAAGACCGGAGTTCAGGCTGGAGAGCGCCGCCGTCAGCACCACGATGTTCATGATACTGCCCACGTAAGGCACGCCGAGCTTCGAGAAGAAGGTGACGAACGGGCTCTGGCCGGCCTGATAGGCGTTCCACGGCAGCAACAGAACCAGCAGCACCACGGAGCCGACGTAGAACAGACCGATACGCCAGATCACGCTGTTAATCGCTTTTGGCACCATCGTTTGTGGGTCTTTACATTCGCCCGCAGCGGTACCGACCAGCTCAATAGAGGCAAAGGCAAAGACCACGCCCTGCACCAGAACCAGCGCAGGCAGCAGACCGTGCGGGAAGAAACCGCCGTTATCGGTTATCAGGTGGAAGCCGGTAGCATTGCCATCCAGCGGCTTGCCGCTGCCGAGGAAGACGGTACCGACCACAAGGAAAATCACAATAGCGAGCACTTTGACCAGCGCAAACCAAAACTCCATCTCGGCGAACCACTTCACGCCGATCATGTTCATGGTGCCGACGATCGCCAGCGCGCCAAGGGCAAAGACCCACTGCGGCACATCACCGAACGCGCCCCAGTAGTGCATATACAGCGCAACGGCGGTGATATCGACGATACCGGTCATCGCCCAGTTGACGAAGTACATCCAGCCTGCCACGTAGGCGGCTTTTTCACCGAGGAATTCTCGGGCGTAAGAGACGAAGCTTCCGCTGGAAGGGCGATGCAGTACCAGTTCACCCAGCGCGCGAAGAATGAAGAAAGAGAAGATCCCGCACACCAGATAGACCAGGGCGAGAGCCGGGCCCGCCATCTGCAGACGCGCGCCAGCACCTAAAAATAGACCCGTTCCGATAGCGCCGCCGATGGCGATCATTTGAACCTGACGGTTGCCCATCGCTTTGTGGTAGCCCTCTTCGTGGGAGTTCAACCAGCGACGTTTCGCAGCGTGATGATCGGCTGCGCTTTTATTGCTTGTTTTCATTGAGTTACCTGTTTGCCTGTCTGAACCATTATCGTGATAGTCCTGCCTGGCAGAGCGCAATACAAACGATTGCTTCTGCGCAAACACATGCCGCCTTCCCAGTCATTCTGCGTATGGATAAGGCGAAACATGGCGAGGCATCCTACCTGCAATTGATAAGCGACGCAAAATATAACCGTGCCGAAAGTGATGCACGTCGAAGGAAATCGTGTGGTCAGAGCAGACAAGGTTTACAACGCGCTGAATCGTGATGAGTTTTTAGTCAAAACAATCGCGACGTTGTTTATTTAATCATCAGATTCCCTTAATTATTACCAGATGGTATAAATTTTTACTGCCGCAGGGCATCGAGAAGCAACCTGAACGCGGTTGTGTGCTGTCGACGGCTTGGATAATACAGGTGATATCCTTCAAACGTGGGGCACCAGGACTCAAGGACCCTGACGAGCCGTCCGTACTGAAGGGCGTCCAGGACCGAGGACTCGGGCACGTAGGCTAATCCGAGGCCACTCTCCGCCGCGTCGATGCGCTGCGACAGATTACTCAGTGTAAGCTGTCCTTCAACCCGCACCCGAAGCTCGCGCCCGTCGCGCTCAAACTCCCAGTCATACACTGCCCCTCGGGTGGGCAGGCGGAGATTGATACAGCGGTGTTCACCCAGCTGCTCCGGCACGAGCGGCACGCCAAAACGAGCCAGGTAATCCGGGGAGCCGACGACCGCCATGCGCATGTCCGGCGCTATCCGCACCGCAATCATATCTTTTGCCACCTGTTCACCCAGGCGTACCCCCGCGTCGAAGCGGCCATCGACGATATCTGTCAGGCCGTTGTCGACCATCACTTCGACGTTGATTTCAGGATACTGCAGCATAAAAGCCTTCAGTGCCGGCCAGAGCACGGCGTCCATCGCGTGCTCGCCGGCGACGATGCGGATAGCGCCTGCGGGTTTGTCGCGGGTGCTGCAAAGCGCCGTGAGTTCCTGTTCGATCTCCTGCAGATGCGGGCTGAGGCGCGAAAAGAGCTGCTCACCCGCGGGTGTCGGAACCACGCTGCGGGTTGTGCGGGTTAACAGGCGAACGTCTAATCGCGCTTCAAGCTTGCGCATCGCATGACTCAGTGCCGATTGCGAGACGCCCAGCTGCGCCGCTGCGCGCGTAAAGCTGCGCTCGCGGGCCACTACCATAAAGGAGAGCAGGTCGTTGAAATTATCTTTTAGCATTGCGGTTCTATTTATGAATTTCAGTCATGTGTTCTATCTCATTATGTACCCTAATGCTCCAGAATGCTTTGCGCTACTGTTAACGCAACAGTCAACAAGGAGCAAAAGATGAAAATTATCCGCAGCGGTTCATTACCTTCAGCAACGGGCCCGGAGGCCTGGTTTACCGGCGCTGTTCGCATTGACGCGCCCTTTCAGGCGAGCGAACCTGCCAGCGTCGGCGGGGCAACCGTGACCTTTGAGCCGGGGGCGCGCACGGCCTGGCATACGCATCCCCTGGGACAAACGCTGATTGTGACGCAGGGGCGCGGCTGGTTACAGGCGTGGGGCGAAGAGGCGGAAATCCTGAATCAGGGCGATATCGCCTGGATCCCACCCGGCGTGAAGCACTGGCACGGCGCAAGTGCGCAAACGGCGATGACGCATATCGCCATCGCCGAAGCGGTAAACGGCAGCCCGGTAACGTGGCTGGAAAAAGTGACCGACGAACAGTACCCGAACGGCTAACCGCCAAAAACGGCAATCGCCTGCTGCAGGCGCGGTTGATCAAACAGCAGCACCAGACTGGCCAGCTGCAGACGTTTCTCAGGGAATAAATAGACTGCCAGACAGGAGAATAACACCGCCGCGGTAATACCAGGAAGCATTTCGTTAACAGAATGAAAACGTTATGATTCGGTCTCATTTTCGTAAATACAGGGAGGCTGAGGTGAAAATTAACGTGATCGGAACCAGCGGAAGTGGAAAAAGCACGCTGGCGAAGCAGATTGCGACCGAACTGGCTATTCCCTATATCGAGATGGACAGACTCTACTGGCGACCCGAATGGCAGGGAACGCCGGACGATGAGTTTCAGGAAAAGCTTGAGCAGGTGCTACAGGCGTCGCCAGACTGGGTACTCGACGGCAACTATAACCGCACGCGGCCCGTTAAATGGCGTAATGTAGACGTTGTCGTGTGGGTGGATTATGGGTTTGTCCGCACCCTCTGGCAGGCCGTCAACAGGGCAATCAAACGGGCCTGGCATAAACACGAGCTTTGGCCCGGAACCGGGAACAAAGAGAGTTTCCGGCGCGCGTTCTTCAGTAAAGAGTCGATTCTCATCTGGACGATGAAAACGTGGCGTAACAACCGCACGCGTTATGAAGCCGATCTGCAAAACCCGCAATATGGGCATATCCGCTTCGTCCATATTACCCGCCGCGGGCAGGCGGAAACGCTGATTGCCGCCTTAAAATCTTATTCTTAGTAGGGTTTTATATATCTGATTTCCGGCAAACCAAATGTAAATTAATTGTTTCTCAGTGGTGAAATACGCCTTTAATAATGTCGACATGTTAAGTCAAACGAGAACGCAACATGTCATGGCGAATCAGCATTCTGGATAAAAGCCCCATCGCTGAAAATGAAACGGCTGCCGATGCGCTGGCGCGGACGTTAGCGCTGGCGCAACAGGCAGAAAATCTGGGCTATCACCGCTTCTGGATTGCCGAACACCACAACACTCCCCATCTTGCTAGCCCTTCGCCGGAGCTGCTGATTGCCTGGATCCTCGGGCAAACCAAGCGCATTCGCGTCGGATCCGGCGGCGTAATGCTTCAACACTACAGCCCTTATAAAGTCGCCGAGAACTTCAACGTGCTGGCCGCGCTGGCGCCGGGTCGCGTGGATCTGGGCGTCGGGAAAGCCCCCGGTGGGCTACCGCTCTCGACCCGCGCGCTGCAGCCTGGCTTGCATCCACAGGAAAAAGGCAGCTTTGCCGAACAGCTGACCCAGCTCGATCGCTGGATCCGCCCTGAAAACCAGTCGGCGGAAGAGGCCGTTCGCGCCACGCCGTTGCCGCCGGTCCCTGCACAAGGTTTCCTGCTGGGGGCCAGCACCGAAAGCGCGCTGCTCGCCGCATCGCTCGACTGGCACTTCGTCTTTGCCGCGCACCTGAACGGCGATCCGGAGCTGCTGCGCGAGGTGGTATCGATCTGGCGGAAGAACAGCGCGCGGGAGGTGATTGTGGCGGTGCAGGCGATTGTCGCGCCGACCCAGGCCGAAGCGGACGCGCTGGCGCAGAAGGTCGAAGTGTGGGGCGTTGAGCTGGCAAACGGCCAGCGCGTAACCGTCGCCAGCGAGGAGCAGGCCTACGCCTTTGCCCGTCAGGCGGGGAGCGAGCCGGTGCGCATTGCCCGTCGGGCCCAGTCGCTGCTGGCGGGCACGGCTGAGTCGGTGCTGGAACAGCTTAACGCGCTGCACGAACAGTGGGGCATTGACGAATTTATCATCGACACGCCGGTCGCGGAGGGGGCAACGCGCGTCGCGTCTCTGCGTCTGCTGGCTGAGGCGCGTCTTAACAGGGAGGTCACCGTATGAGCTTCGGCGAACAACTGATTGCCTGGCGTCGTGAGCTGCACCGGAACCCGGAGCTGTCCGGCCAGGAAGTGGAGACCACCGCGCGCCTGCGCCAGTGGCTGACGAATGCCGGTATTCCCCCACAGCCTTACGATCTGCCGACCGGGCTGGTGGCGGAAATTGGAACCGGTAGCAAGCTGATTGCGCTGCGGGCAGACATTGATGCCCTGCCAATTGAAGAGCGCAGCGGCGTGCCGTTTAGCTCGCAGCATGCAGGCGTGATGCACGCCTGCGGACACGATATCCACACCAGCGTGATCCTCGGCGCCGCGTTAAAGCTCAAAGAGCGGGAAGCCTCACTTAACGGCCGGGTGCGTATCCTGTTTCAACCTGCCGAAGAGAACTTTGGCGGTGCGAAGAGCATGGTGCGTGCCGGTGCCCTGCGTGACGTCAGCGCCATTTTCGGCATGCACAACGAGCCCGGCCTGCCGGTCGGTGAGTTCGCCACCCGCGGCGGACCGTTTTATGCCAACGTCGATCGCTTCGTGATCCGCATCACCGGCAAGGGCGCACATGCGGCCCGCCCGCACGAAGGCAACGACGCCATTGTGCTGGCGAGCCAGCTGGTGACGGCGCTGCAAAGCGTCGCCAGCCGCAACGTCAACACGCTGGATTCGGTGGTGCTGAGCGTGACGCGCATCGCAGGGGGTAACACCTGGAACGTGCTGCCCGAAAGCGTCGAGCTGGAGGGCACGCTTCGCACCCACCGCACGGAGGTGCAGCAGAACGTGAAGGCCCGCGTGGGCGAAATCGCCGCCGGGTTTGCCAGCGCCTTCAGCGCGCAGATCGACATCACCTGGTATGCCGGGCCCACCGCGCTGGTGAACGACGAGCGCTGGGCCGACTTCGCCACCTCGGTCGCGCGTGAGGCCGGTTATGAAACCCGGCACGCGGAACTGCATATGGGCGGGGAAGATTTTGCGGTCTACCTGCAGTCTGTTCCCGGCGCGTTTGTCAGCATCGGCAGCAACAGCCCGTATGGTTTACATCACCCGGCGTTTAATCCTGACGAAGCCCTGATTGAGCCCGCAGCCCGCTATTTTGCACAGCTGGCGGAAAAAGCCCTGCAACACGTTTAATTCTGGAGAGGTAAATATGTCTGCAAATCGTCAACTGCGGCTTGGGACCATTTTGCATGGTGCATCGGGCAATATGTCCGCCTGGCGTCATCCGGCGGCGGTCGCGGATGCCAGCATTAATTTTGAATTTGTAAAAGAGACGGCGTTAAAAGCGGAGGAGGGCAAACTCGATTTTTTATTCGTTGCCGACGGTCTTTATATAAATGAGAAATCCATTCCGCATTTTTTAAACCGCTTTGAGCCGTTAACGGTATTATCCGCGCTGGCAAGCATCACCACGCGGCTGGGGCTGGTGGGAACATTATCCACCTCCTACAGCGAACCCTTTACCACAGCGCGCCAGTTCGCCAGCCTCGATCATCTGAGCAACGGACGTGCGGGCTGGAACGTGGTGACTTCGCCGCTGGAAGGGTCGGCAAAGAACTTCTCGCGCGAAAAACACCCCGAGCATGCGCTGCGCTATCGCATTGCGGATGAGTATCTCGACGTGGTGAAAGGGCTGTGGGACTCCTGGGAAGGCGACGCGTTTATCCGCAACAAAGAGAACGGTCAGTTTTTTGACCCGGCCAGGCTGCATACGCTCGATCACCACGGTGACTTCTTCCAGGTCGCCGGTCCGCTGAATATTGGTCGCACCCCGCAAGGGCGTCCGATTGTTTTTCAGGCGGGCGCGTCGGACGACGGGAAAAAGCTGGCGGCAAAACATGCCGACGCCATTTTCACTCATCACGAAACGCTCGACGAGGCAAAAGCGTTTTACCGCGACGTGAAGCAGCAGCTGGAAACAAACGGCCGCCGCGCGTCAGATTTACATATCTTCCAGGGCGTCAGCGTGATTGTCGGTAAAGACGCCGATGACGTAGAAAACCAGTATCAAACCACGGCGGCGCTGGTGTCGGTTACCGATGCCCTCAATTACCTCGGGCGTTATTTTGAACATCACGATTTCAGCCAGTATCCGCTCGACGAGCCGTTCCCGGATATCGGTGACTTAGGCAAAAACAGCTTCCGCAGCACCACCGATGAAATTAAGCGAAATGCCCGCGAGCGCAACTTAACCCTGCGCCAGGTGGCGCTTGAGGCCGCATCGCCGCGCCCGCGCTTTTCCGGCACGCCGGAGGAGGTCGCCGACGGTCTGCAGGCCTGGTTTGAAGGCTATGCCGCAGACGGCTTCATCATCCAGGGCGGTACGCCGGATACCTTTCCGCGCTTTGTTGACCAGGTGGTGCCCGTTTTACAGGCCCGCGGCCTGTTCCGCACCGACTACCCGGGAACCACGCTGCGCGAAAGCCTTGGCTTAGACCAACCGAAAAACCAGTTCACACAACAATAAAAGAGAACTCCGCTATGCAAAAAACATCGCTTATTCTGGCGCTCGCGCTGGCCTTTACCCCTGCCGTCTGGGCAGAGAATGTGAACATTAACGGCACCGGCGTGAGCATCGAGGCCAATAAAACGCCGATCAATACCGCCAAAAACAGCGATGCAGTGGCGCAGCTGCCGAAAGATTATCGCTTCGCCGTGCCGGGGAAATTTACCGTGGCGGTGGCGGGCCTCAATCAACCGCCGCTGACGGTATTTTCCGACGACAACAAAACGCTGCTCGGGAGTGAAGTTGACGTCGCCCGTCTGGTGGCCGACAGCCTCGGGCTTGAATTGAACGTGGTGCCAACGTCGTGGGAAGACTGGCCGCTGGGTGTGGCGTCCGGAAAATACGATGCCGCCATCAGCAACATTACCGTTACCAAAGCGCGCAAAGAGAAGTTTGATTTCGCTACCTACCGTAAGGACTCCCTCGGCTTCTACGTGAAATCGACCAGCCCGATCGAATCGCTTCAGAAGGCTGAGGACATCGCCGGGCTGCGGATTATCGTCGGCTCCGGCACCAACCAGGAGGCCATCCTGCTGGCATGGAATGCTGAAAACCTGAAGAAGGGGCTGAAACCGTTTACGCCGATCTACACTAAAGACGATGCGGCGCAAACGCTGGCGCTCCAGTCCGGGCGCGCGGATGCCTACTTTGGCCCGAACGTGATTGGCGCATGGAAGGCGGCGCTGAACGGGAAAACCAAACTGGTGGGTAGCGTCGACGGCGGCTGGCCGAAGGCGGCGCACATTGCGGTGACGCTGAAGAAAGGCAGCGGGCTGGTTGAGCCGGTGCAAACCGCGCTGAACGGCGTCATCAAAAACGGCGATTACGACAAAGTGCTGAACCGCTGGGGGGAAGGCGTTGAGCGTATTCCGCAGTCAGAAGTGAATCCTGATGGCCTGGGTGATTAAGGAGGCGCTATGCGTGAACAATTTCGTGACGTTTCACCGGAAGATGCCGAACTTCAGCCCATTATCGAGGGGCTGTTCGGTGAATATGCCGCCCGCTACGGTGACTACTTCTCTAAAGACGCGGAAGTGGAACTCACCGAGTGGTATTTAGCGCCGCAGGGGCTGTTTATCGTCCTGGAGCGTGACGGAAAAATCATCGCCACCGGTGCGTACAAACCCTTCGACGAACGCACCGCGGAAATCAAGCGCATCTGGACGGACAAAACCCTGCGTCAGCAGGGGCTTGCCGGACGCGTAGTGCAGGAGCTGGAGCGCAGGGCGGTGCTGGCAGGTTACAGCCAGATCTACCTGACAACCGGTTTTCGCCAGCCGGAAGCGGTCAGGCTCTATCTCAGCCAGGGCTACCAGCCACAGTTTGATCTGAACCGGGATCCGGAAGAGTACAGCCAGCCGCCGTTTGATGGTCGGCTGCGCTTCACTAAAACGCTGGTACGCGAAGCGTTCAGTAAAACCGCATGAGGAATGACGATGAGCAACGTTGAAACCATTAAGGTGGTCCCGGCGCGTTATCCGCTGCGGACCGTCGGCGCCGCGGTGGCGCTGTTTGTCCTGGCGATCGTGATCCAGTCCGTCGCTTTCAACCCGCGCTGGGAGTGGGCGGTGTTTGCCCGCTGGTTCTTCGACCCGGTTATTCTCGAAGGCGTAGGGCAGACTCTGCTGCTTACCCTGATCGGTACCGCGCTGAGCGTGGTGTTGGGCGGCATGCTGGCGCTGGCGAGACTCTCCTCGTCATGGCTGCTGAGCAGCCTGGCGTGGGGCTATATCTGGCTGTTTCGCTCGCTGCCGCTGATCGTGGTGCTGATCATTCTCTACAACTTTTCCTATCTCTACGACACGCTCTCCCTCGGCGTGCCGTTCACCAGCATTAGCTGGGGCAGTTTTGAGACCATTAACGTGCTCGGGCAGTTCTCCACCGCCGTGGTGGGGCTGACGCTGGTGCAGAGCGCCTACACCGCAGAGATTATTCGCGGGGGTTTCCTCGGGGTGGATCACGGCCAGTATGAAGCGGCCGCCGCGCTTGGCCTGCCGGCCTGGCGACGTACGGTGCGCATCATTTTGCCTCAGGCGCTGCGTACCATTCTGCCGTCCGGGTTCAATGAAATTATCAGCCTCGCCAAGGGGACGGCGATGGTCTATGTCCTGGCAATGCCGGAGCTGTTCTATACCATCCAGATGATCTACAACCGCACGCAGGAGGTGATCCCGTTGCTGATGGTCGGTGCCGCGTGGTACCTGGTGATTACCACCGTCTTGTCCGCTATTCAGTACGGTGTTGAACGCGCACTCGCCCGCAGCGAACGCCGCTCTGCGGTTAATCAGAACCGCGCCGCCCGTCGCACCCGTTCCGTCACCACCACGCCATCACAGGAGCCTATCCATGCAAGCCTCTCCTGAAGGACATATCTCGATTACCGGCGTCAGCAAGTATTTTGGTCGCCATAAGGCGCTCGACAACGTTTCGCTTGAGATCCCGCCCGGTTCCGTGACGGTCATTCTCGGGCCCTCAGGCTCGGGCAAATCGACGCTGCTGCGCACCATTAACCATCTGGAGCGCGTCGACGAAGGCTTTATTCAGATCGACGGGGACTACATTGGCTACCGTCGTCAGGGCGACAAGCTCTATGAGCTGAAGGAGAAAGAGATCCTCAAGCAGCGCGTCAACGTGGGCTATGTGTTTCAGAACTTCAATCTCTTTCCTCACCTTACGGTGCTGGAAAACCTGATTGAGGCGCCCATCGCGCATAAGAAGCTCAGCAAAAAAGAGGCGGTGGAAAGAGCGTACAGCCTGCTGGACGTGGTTGGGCTACGGGATAAAGCCGATGCCTGGTCTCGCCATCTCTCCGGCGGGCAGCAGCAGCGCATTGCGATTGCCCGCGCGCTGGCGTTACGCCCCCGCGTGATGCTGTTTGATGAACCTACCTCGGCGCTGGATCCGGAGCTGGTGGGAGAGGTGCTGGACGTGATCAAAAAACTGGCCCGGTCCGGCACTACGCTGGTGGTGGTCACCCACGAGATCGGCTTTGCCCGCGAGGTGGCGGATCAGGTGGTGTTTATGGTCGACGGGAAAATCGTGGAGCAGGGCAGCAGCGACGCGGTATTGAACCGTCCGTCGCATGCGCGAACGCGCCAGTTCCTGTCAAAAGTGCTGTAAGGAGCGCAGATGAAATACGGACTTCTGGCGGGGCTGGTCTTCACAACGGCAAGCCACGCCAGCATCGATCTGAAAGCCAACGAGCAGCCGCTGCCGGTGACGGTGGATCGGCAGGCCGTGGCGAAGATCCCCGCCGGTTATAAATTCGTTGAGCCGGGTACGCTGACGGTCGCCGTCTCGATGCTGAACTCCCCGCCGCTGGCGCTGCTGGCCAGCGATAACCGCACGCGGATTGGCAGCGACCCGGATATCGCCCGCCTGCTGGCGGGCAGCCTGGGGCTGAAGCTAAAGCTGGTGCCAACGGCGTGGGAAGACTGGCCGCTGGGCATCGCTTCCGGGCGCTACGACGTGGCGCTGGTGAACATTGCGGTGACCGAACAGCGTAAAGAGAAGTTTGATTTTGCGACCTACCGCGTCGATTCGTTGGCGTTTTCAGTGAAGTCCACCAGCGAGATTCAATCAATCAAAAGCGCGGAAGATCTGGCCGGAAAAAAGGTGATTGTCGGCTCGGGCACCAATCAGGAGCGCATCCTGCTGGGCTGGAACGAAGAGAATAAAAAGGCGGGGCGAGCGCCTGCGCTGCCGGTCTATCTCCACGACGATGCCTCGGGCAATCTCTATATCCAGTCCGGCAGGGCGGACGTGTTCTTTGGCCCTCAGTCGGTTTCAGCTTACAAAGCGGCGCTCACCGGCAAAACCCGCGTGGTCGGTTTAGGTCCGAAAAAAGCTTATGTCGCCACCACGACCAAAAAAGGCAATGGGCTGGTGTACGCGCTGCAGGCCGCGCTGAACGGGGCGATTGAGCGCGGAGAGTACCAGAAAGTGCTGGCGCGCTGGGGCGAACAGGGCGAAGCGGTGGCGCAATCGGAGGTCAACCCGCCTGGGATAACCTACTAATGGTGCTCTACACTTAGGATTTTCACTCCTGAGGGGGCAACATGATGAAACTCTATGGCGTACCCGGCTGGGGCTCGGCAATCAGTGAAGTGATGCTGACCCTGGCTGATATCCCTTATCAATTTGTGAACGTTGACGGGTTTGACCAGCCCGGCCCGCAGCGTGAACTGCTGCAAAAACTCAACCCGCTGTGCCAGGTGCCCACGCTGGAGCTGGAAAATGGCGCCATCATGACCGAAACGGCGGCGATTGCTCTGATGGTGCTCGACCGTTGTCCCGATCTCGCCCCGCCCGTGGGGCAGGCCGAGCGTCAGCAGTTTCAGCGTCTGCTTATCTGGTTTGTGGCGAACGTCTATCCCACCTTTACCTATGCCGATTATCCCGAACGCTGGGTGCCTGATGCGCCGGAACAGCTGCAGAAAAACTGCATTGAGTACCGGAAATCCCTCTATCTGTGGTTTGAAAATCAGCTTAAGGCCGCGCCGTTTGCGCTGGGTGAACGGCTGACGCTGCTGGATGTGTATATTGCGGTGGCGCGCACCTGGGGGCCTCGCCATGAGTGGTTTGCGACAAATACGCCGAAGCTTACGGCGATTGCGGATACCGTGTGTCAGCTGCCGGAACTGCACAAGGTGTTAAAGGCAAACAACATTATCTGATAACGTGGATTGCTCACACATAACAGGAAGCCTGCATATGCCACACGTAGATATCAAATGTTTTCCCCGCGATCTTAACGACGAGCAAAAAAACGCGCTGGCGGCAGATATCGCCGAGGTGATAATTCGCCATTTCAACAGCAAAGACGGTTCAGTATCGGTGGCGTTGAACCAGGTAAACCCGGAAGACTGGAAGGCACAGGTCTGGGATACCGAAATCGGACCGAAGCTGGACGAGTTGATTAAAAAGCCCGGGTATTCAATGTAATCTTTCGCCGGGTGAGGTCATCGTCTTACCCGGTTTCTCCTGCCGCTTACGCCTTCTTTTCGCAAAAAACGATAAAACTAAGTTTTATCTGATCCGTTACACTTAACGTTCATGACCGACATTTAATCAATCCTTAGGAAAGATCGACAACAGAATCAATTAAGGACAGTCACATTAAAGGATAATTTTCTCATGACAAAATTACCCCGGTTTTCACCTGCTTTTTTCCACCCGCGATACTGGCTAAGCTGGACAGGCATCGCCGCCCTGTGGCTTATCATGCTGCTGCCTTACCCGCTGTTGTTCAGACTCGGACACGCTCTGGGCCGTTTAGCCATGCGCCTTCTACCGCGCCGTGTCGAGATTGCCCGCCGTAATCTGGAACTGTGCTTCCCGCAGATGGAAGCACAAGCGCGTGAATCTTTGCTGCAGCGAAATTTTGAATCCGTGGGAATGGGGGTTATCGAAACCGGCATGGCGTGGTTCTGGCCTGAATGGCGGGTGCGTAAATGCTTTACCGTGCGCGGTTACGAACATATGGAGCAGGCCAGGGCGCAGGGAAAGGGCGTGGTGCTGGTTGGCATGCATTTTCTGACGCTTGAGCTGGGCGCGCGGATATTTGGCATGCTTAACCCCGGTATTGGGGTTTATCGTCCCAACAATAATGCGCTCCTGGACTGGCTACAAACGCGCGGTCGTCTGCGTTCGAATAAAACCATGCTGGATCGTCATGATTTAAAAGGCATGATCCGTGCCCTGAAGCAGAATGAAATTCTCTGGTACGCGCCGGATCATGACTATGGCAAAGCCAACAGCGTGTTTGCGCCATTCTTCGCCGTCCCGGATGCCGCCACGACGGCGGGCAGCTATATGCTGGTCAAAAGCGCTAAGCCTGCGGTTATTCCGTTTGTGCCACGCCGCAGAGAGGACGGTACAGGGTACGAGCTGATTATTCTTGAAGATATCAGCGCGTCATTGCAGGGTGCGGATAAAGAGTCTGTTGCAACCCAGATGAACCGGGCGATCGAGCGCGCGGTGCTGATGGCGCCGGAGCAGTATATGTGGCTGCACCGTCGTTTCAAGACGCGTCCTGAGGGCGTGCCGGACAGATATGCCCGTAAAAAAATCTCCGCGCCCCCTCGGGCTGGCTTAACCGACGATGAATTCTCGCAGCAGTCGGGCATGCAGCACTAAAACGCCACGCAAAAGGCTGCTGGAGCTAGTTTCCGGCAGCGCTTTTGACCTTTAGCAGTATTTCCATCAGCCCGGGAAAACGGGCATCCAGATCCTCCCGACGCAGTGAAATCATATTTTCTCGTCCCTGCGGACGCTGCCAGATGACCCCACTGTCGCGCAACACGCGCCAGTGGTGGGTCATCGTGGACTTCACCACATCTTCCGGGCGCAGCGCGTTACAGCTGAGTTCGCTGCCGTCGGCGAGCCGGCGAATAATCGATAGCCGGAGCGGGTTGCCGAGGGCAAACAGCACATTTTCCAGCAGTATTTGTTCAGTTTCAGGGTGGTTAGGGATCATCGTTTTCCTGCGCGTGATGTCAGATTGAGCTATATCAACAATAGGTCAACCCTTAAAAAATAGTTCGATAATACTCGTACAATAGGACTATTATAGCAAACGAACCAATGCACGACCATCCCGGTCGTCACAAACACGTCATAGTGACTAAGGAAATATCATGCCCCGACCCATTCCTCTCGAACGTTATCGCAACATCGGTATCTCCGCGCATATCGATGCCGGTAAAACCACCACCACTGAGCGCATCCTGTTTTATACCGGGATGAGCCACAAGTTAGGTGAAGTACACGATGGCGCGGCAACCACCGACTGGATGGCGCAGGAGCAAGAGCGCGGGATCACCATTACGTCCGCGGCGGTCAGCTGCTTCTGGCCAGGCATGGACAGAGGCTTTGAGCCGCACCGGATCAACATCATCGACACCCCGGGGCACGTGGACTTCACCATCGAGGTGGAGCGTTCCATGCGCGTGCTCGACGGCGCGGTGATGGTGTATGACTCCGTGGGTGGCGTGCAGCCGCAGTCGGAAACCGTCTGGCGTCAGGCCAATAAATATCACGTACCGCGTCTGGCCTTCGTCAACAAAATGGACCGTCCGGGTGCCGATTTCTTCCGCGTCGTGCGGATGATGCAGGAGCGCCTGAAGGCCAATCCGGTGCCGATTGTCATCCCGGTGGGTGCCGAAGATCATTTCACCGGCGTGGTGGATCTCATCAAGATGCGCACCATTCTGTGGGACGATGCGACGCAGGGTATGGTGTTTACCTATGCCCCCGTGCCGGACGATTTAGTCAGTACCGCCCAGGAGTGGCGGGAAAAAATGGTCTCCGCGGCGGCGGAAGCCAGCGATGAACTGATGGACAAATACCTGGAAACGGGCGACCTGACGGAGGCGGAAATTATCCAGGGGCTGCGCATTCGCACTATCTCGGGCGAAATCCAGCCGATGCTGTGCGGCAGCGCCTTTAAAAACAAAGGCGTGCAGCGCATGCTGGATGCGGTGATTGAGCTGATGCCGTCGCCGCTTGACGTGCCAGCCATTGACGGCGTGGATGAAAAAGGGCAGCACGCGGAGCGTCATCCGAGTGATGATGAGCCGTTCTCGGCGCTGGCGTTCAAGCTGATGAGCGACCCGTACGTCGGGCAGCTGACCTTTATCCGGGTCTACTCTGGCGTGCTGCGCAAAGGCGACGCGGTCTATAACCCGGTGAAAGAGAAGAAAGAGCGCATCGGGCGCATCGTGCTGATGCATGCCAACGATCGCCATGAGGTGGACGAACTGCGCGCGGGCGATATCGCGGCCTGCGTGGGGCTGAAGGACGTGACCACCGGTGACACGCTCACCGATCCGAACGCCGTCATTACGCTTGAGCGCATGGAGTTCCCGGATCCGGTGATCTCGCTGGCGATTGAGCCGAAAACCAAAGGCGATCAGGAGAAAATGGGCATTGCGCTGCAGCGTCTGGCGGCGGAAGACCCGTCTTTCCGCCTGCACACTGACGAGGAGTCCGGTCAGACCATTATCTCCGGGATGGGTGAGCTACACCTCGAGATTATCGTCGACCGCATGAAGCGTGAGTTTGGCGTCGAGGCGAACATTGGTCGTCCGCAGGTAACCTACCGGGAAACCCTGCGCAAGGCGGTGAAGGATATTGAAGGGAAATTTGTCCGACAGTCCGGCGGGAAAGGGCAGTACGGTCATGTGGTCCTGAGCCTGGAGCCGCTGGAGCCCGGAAGTGGCTTTGTATTTGAAGATGCCACCAAGGGCGGTGTGGTGCCGCGCGAGTATATCCCGTCCGTGGAGAAAGGGCTGCGGGAAGCGATGAACAGCGGCGTGCTGGCGGGCTATCCGGTCGTCGATGTTAAGGCGACGCTGACGTTTGGCTCGTATCACGACGTCGACTCCTCGGAGATGGCGTTCCGCATGGCGGCGATCCTCGGCTTCAAGGAGGGCGCTCGCAGGGCGGATCCGGTGATCCTTGAGCCGATCATGCACGTGGAAGTGGAAACGCCGGAAGAGTACGCCGGGAACATCATGGGCGATCTCTCTTCCCGCCGCGGCATGGTGCAGGGAATGGCGGAGCAGTACGGAAGCCAGATTATCCGCGCCGATGTGCCGCTGGCCGAGATGTTTGGCTACGCCACCACGCTGCGCTCGATGTCCCAGGGACGCGCGACGTACACGATGGAGTTCCATCATTTTGCAGAGGCACCGCGAAATGTGGCGGATGAGATTATTGCGCGGCGTGCGAAGTAGTTAATTAATTGCACATGGTAGTCGGTGGGCTACCATGTGCTTTTTTTACGACACGGAGATTACCCATGTTATTTAATTAGCGTTGCCGAGCGGACTTTCCATTTCCCTTGTTCTTCAATAAGACAATCTGCAACAACGTGATCTTGCTTCTTACCAAACGCGATATAAACGGTTGTGCAAACGGCGTCAAAATCAGAGTGCAGGATGGTTATCTGATTCCAGTCCTCATCCCAATCCTGTGATTTGATGAACATATCCGTATCGGGCATGTCTTTTTCGTTACTTTCTCCTGAGTACATTTCTTTAATTGCATTAATTGTCCCTGACGCAACGTATTCATTCATGATGTCTGGATTCAGAACGGGCGGTTTGTCCTCATTTAGCTGAGCCATATACCACTGATTGAATTTTAGCGCTGCCAGCCCTGGGGCATTGGCGCTTTCAGCGACCGCGAGCGGAGACAGGGCAAGAAGGAAAAAGACGTAGTGAGCACAATACCCCGTGCTCTTCGGTTGGGCGTGTGATTTAGCATATGAGATTGCGCCATCTTTATTCCATGTCATTGATATTTCCTTAACGCGAGAGTGCTAATGCTGCAACTCAGGAAATATCCTCCGTTTTAGAACGCAATAGTAAACATAAAATGCCATAGAAATTCGCTATAATTCAGTAGGATATAATTTAGGAAATCAATCCAGCGCCTTCACCATCTTTCCGCTCGCCACAAACGTCCCAGCCCCTAAATGATGCAGGGTATTCAACTTATCCCCGTCAAACTGCCAGCGCCCGGCGACAAACGCGCGCTCATCGGCTGCCGCTGAAACCACTTCTCCAAACAGCGTGTCGTATTTCTCTGCCGCAGAGGTGACGGGAAGTAATCGGCACTCCATCCACGCCAGACATTTTTCTTCAATCACCGGCAGCCCGAGCTCAGGGCCGTTCACGACCGGGATCCCGTAGCAGTTGAATTTGTCCTCGTCGCGCCCGCTGACGCTGCCGACAGCGTATGTCCAGTTAGCTGCCGCCACGCCGGGGATGACGATGCCAAACTTCCCGCTGTGCTCAATCAGCTCACGTGACCAGGTACTTTTATCCACCACAATCGCGATGCGCGGCGGTTCAAACTCAACGGGCATTGACCATGCGGCGGCCATAACGTTACGTCTGTCCAGGGTTTCATCGCGGCTGGTGATCAGCACGGTAGGGCCGTGGTTCAGCAGACGGCTGGCATGACGTAATTCAACAGGGCGAAAGTGGCTCATAGGATCTCCTCATCTGTAACGATGAGTATGACGAAAAAGCACGTAAATCAAAGTGAGTGCGTAAAATTAGTTTATAAACAGAACATCACAATCAAAGGAAAATGATGTATGTCCCCCTTTCTGACTGACTATTTTGCCCGCATTGGGTGGGCGCAACCGACACGGGTTGATATCGAAACCCTGCGCGCGCTGCATTTACACCACAACTGTGCGATCCCGTTCGAAAATATTGATGTCGTCCTGCCGCGCGAAATCCATCTTGACGATCAATGTCTGGTCGACAAGCTGGTGACGGCGCGACGCGGAGGATATTGCTTTGAGCAAAACGGCCTTTTCGAGCGCGTGTTGCGTGAAGTCGGGTTTAACGTGCGCAGCGTGCTGGGGCGGGTCGTACTGGCAAATCCATCGCAGATGCCGCCGCGCACGCACCGCCTGCTGCTGGTTGAGCTGAACGGCGAGCGCTGGATTGCCGACGTGGGGTTTGGTGGACAGACGCTGACGGCGCCGATTCGCCTGCTCGCCAACGAGGAACAGGAAACCCCGCACGGCATGTACCGTCTTCTGAGCGAGGGTAACGACTGGGTATTACAGTTCCGTCACCACGAGCACTGGCAGTCGATGTACCACTTTGACCTGACGACGCAGTATTTCAGCGATTACGTGATGGGGAACTTCTGGTCGGCGCACTGGCCGCAGTCCCATTTTCGTCATCATCTGCTGATGTGTCGCCACCTGCCGGACGGCGGCAAGCTGACGCTGACTAACTTCAACTTTACCCACTGGCAGAACGGTCACGTGGAGGAGCAGATCCATTTGCCGGATGCGGAGGCGCTGTATAAGCTGATGCAGGAGCGGTTTGGCCTTGGCGTTGATGATCCGAAGCACGGCTTTACACTGGCCGAGCTGACGGCAGTGATGGCGGGGTTTGATACGCATCCGCAGGCAGGGAAATAGCCCGGTGACGGCTACGCCTTACCGGGCCTACGGGAGTGTGAACGTAGGTCGGGTAAGGCGAAGCCGCCACCCGACAAAATCAACGGCGCGATCTCACCACCTGATACCGACGGGTAAAGTACTCAAACGGCGCGCTCCACACGTGTACCAGACGGGTGAACGGGAAGATGAGGAAGATCGTCATCCCCAGCACCAGATGCACGCGGAAGATCGGCGCGACGCCGCTCAACATCTCCGACGAGCCCCCCTTAAACGTTACGATCCCCTGCGCCCAGCCGACCAGCTTCATCATCTCGCTTCCGTCAGGATATTGCGCGGAGAAAGGAATGGTCGACAGCCCCAGGATGCACTGAAGCAGCAGGATACTCATGATGATAATATCCGGCGTGGTGGACGTGGCGCGTACCCGCTGGTTGAAGAGGCGGCGGATCAGCAGCATTGACCCACCAATCAGCGTCAGTACGCCGCAAATGCCTCCCGCAATCATGGCCAACTGCTGTTTAACCGCGACGGGTAAAAACCAGGCGTACATCCAGTGCGGGGTTAACATGCCGAACAGGTGCCCGAAGAAGATCCCCAGAATCCCGATATGAAACAGGTTAGAGGCCCAGTTCATCCCGCGCTTGCTGAGCATCTGGCTCGATGAGGCCCGCCAGGTGTACTGCCCGTAGTCGTAGCGCAGCCAGCTGCCGAGGAAAAAAACGGTAGCACAGATATACGGGTAAATATCATAGAAAAACACGTTCAGGTAATACGTCATTTTGGGCCTCCGGCGCTGACGTCTACGTACTGCGGCGCAACGTCCTGGCTAAAGCGTCGTTGATATTGCTGCATCGGCGAACTGTCGCACGATGTGGCGTTGTCTTCGATAAACTTCACCTGTTCCTCTTCCCATACGGCGTCCAGGGCCTGACGGGTATCATCCCGTTTTTCACCGGACACCTGCTTCGCCACGCTGTCGCTGGAAAGCCGTGTACCGGCCATCGTCAGCAGGGCGTCAAACAGCTGGTAATGCGCCACGCCGCGCTGCTTGAGGCGACCACCAATCAGCGCAAGGATCGGCGCGACATTTTGCAATCCTTCACGCGCCTCGTCGTCGGTGACGAGGCTTAGGTATTCCAGGTAGAGCGGCAGATAGTCGGGCAGCTCGCGGCAGTCCAGCTCCAGCCCGGCTTTCTCATACTGGCTCATCAGATCGACCATCGCCTGACCACGATCGCGGGACTCGGCGTGAACGTGCTCGAACAGCAGCAGCGACGTTGCGCGCCCGCGTTCAAACACTTCGCACCATTCGGCCTGTTTATCCAGCAGCGGGGCGCTCAGGTGCTGCCGGGCAAACGGCAGCAGCATGGGCGCGTCCTGCTCAACCAGGGAAAGCGCCTCATCGCGGTTTTCCCACAGCAGCTCATCGGGATACTCAATCAGCAGCGCGATGATTTTAAGGATCTGCATTATTCTCCCTCCCCGTGTTCGCGCACCTCGGTGATGTTAATCGCGTCGATGCGGCTGCTGTTGAAGAGGTTGAATTTGGTGTCGGAGCCGTGGCAGCCGTCGCCAAAGGTGAAGCCGCAGCCGTTTTTCTCCGGGAAGGCGTCGCGCGCCATTTCGCGGTGGCTGGTCGGGATCACGAAGCGGTCTTCGTAGTTAGCGATGGCGAGATAGCGGTACATCTCCTCAACCTGCGCTTCGGTCAGGCCCACTTCCTCAATGGCGCGGGTATCGGTCACGCCTTCCACGGTCTGGGAGCGTTTATAGTGACGCATCGCCATCATGCGCTTCAGGGCACGCAGCACCGGGCCGGTATCGCCCGCGCTGAGCATGTTTGCCAGGTACTGCACCGGAATGCGCAGGCTTTCCACGGCAGGCAGGACGCCGTCACTCTGCGGCAGGCCGCCCGCATCCGCGTAGGACTGAATCGGCGACAGCGGCGGCACGTACCAGACCATCGGCAGGGTGCGGTATTCCGGATGCAGCGGCAGGGCCAGCTTCCAGTCCATCGCCATCTTGTAGACTGGCGAACGCTGGGCGGCATCAATCACGTTCTGTGGAATGCCCTGTTTCAGCGCTTCCTCAATCACCGCCGGATCGTTTGGGTTGAGGAACACGTCGCACTGGCGCTCGTACAGATCGGTTTCATGCTCGGTGCTGGCGGCCTCTTCAATACGGTCCGCGTCGTAGAGCAGCACGCCGAGATAACGGATGCGTCCGACGCAGGTTTCCGAGCAGACAGTCGGCTGGCCGGACTCAATGCGCGGGTAGCAGAAGATGCATTTTTCTGACTTGCCGCTTTTCCAGTTGAAGTAAATTTTCTTGTACGGGCATCCGCTGATGCACAGGCGCCAGCCGCGACATTTATCCTGGTCGATCAGCACAATGCCGTCCTCTTCGCGCTTGTAGATCGCGCCGCTCGGGCAGGTGGCCACGCAGCTCGGGTTCAGGCAGTGCTCGCACAGGCGCGGCAGATACATCATGAAGGTGTTTTCAAACTGGCCGTACATCTCCTTCTGGATCTTCTGGAAGTTGCGGTCGCGGGCGCGCTTTTCGAACTCGCCGCCCAGCAGTTCCTCCCAGTTTGGCCCCCAGACGATTTTGTCCATCCGCTTACCGTCGATCAGCGAGCGGGGGCGCGCGGTAGGGAGGTGATCCCCCTCCGGCGCGCGGTGCAGATCCTGATAGTCAAAGGTGAAGGGTTCGTAATAATCGTCAATCTGCGGCAGGACGGGGTTGGCGAAAATCTTCGACAGCACGCCCATTTTGCCGCCGAGGCGCGGCGTCAGCTTGCCGTGTATGCCGCGGATCCATCCGCCTTGCCACTCCTCCTGATCCTCCCAGTTTTTCGGGTAGCCAATCCCCGGTTTGGTCTCCACGTTGTTAAACCACGCATACTCCATCCCTTCGCGCCCGGTCCAGACGTTCTTGCAGGTGACCGAGCAGGTATGGCAGCCGATGCATTTATCGAGATTCAGAACCATGCCAACCTGTGAGCGTATTTTCATTTTTTCGCCTCCTGTACCTGATCCCGACCTTCGCCATCCAGCCAGTTAATGTTTTTCATTTTGCGGATCATGATGAACTCGTCGCGGTTCGAGCCGACCGTGCCGTAATAGTTGAAGCTGTACGCCAGCTGGGCATAGCCGCCGATCATGTGCGTCGGTTTTGGGCAGACGCGGGTGACCGAGTTGTGGATCCCGCCGCGCCGTCCGGTCACTTCTGACCCCGGAATGTTCAGGATGCGCTCCTGGGCGTGGTACATCATGGTCATGCCTGGCGGCACGCGCTGGCTGACCACCGCGCGGGCGGTGAGGGCGCCGTTGGCGTTGAAGGCTTCGATCCAGTCGTTGTCCTCTATGCCTAGCTCGCGGGCGTCGGTTTCGCTGATCCAGACGATGGGCCCCCCGCGCGACAGGGTCTGCATCAGCAGGTTTTCGCTGTAGGTGGAGTGGATGCCCCATTTCTGGTGCGGCGTCAGGAAGTTCAGCGCTTTTTCCGGGAAGCCGTTCGGCGGGATCTCGCGCATGTGGGTCACGCTGCGGGTATCAATCGGTGGGCGATAGCCACCAGGCTCTCCCCGAGGCGCGCATCCACGGATGATCCTGATACAGCTGCTGGCGACCAGACAGCGTGCGCCACGGGATCAGCTCGTGGACGTTGGTATAGCCCGCGTTATAGGAGACGTGCTCGCTCTCAAGGCCGGACCACGTCGGGCTGGAGATGATTTTGCGCGGCTGCGCCTGAATGTCGCGGAAGCGGATTTTCTCATCTTCCTTGTTCAGCGCCAGATGGGTGTGGTCGCGCCCGGTCAGTTCCCCGAGCGCTTCCCAGGCCTTCACCGCCACCTGTCCATTAGTTTCCGGGGCGAGGGCGAGGATCACCTCCGAGGCGTCAATGGCGGTTTCAATGCGCGGGCGGCCTTTCGCCGGGCCGTCGAGCTTGACGTAGTTCAGCTTGCCGAGGAAATCGACCTCGTTCTGCGTATTCCACGAAATGCCTTTCCCGCCGTTGCCGAGCTTGTCCATCAGCGGGCCGAGGGCGGTGAAGCGTTCGTAAGTTTCCGGGTAGTTACGCTCCACCACCGCGATGTTCGGCGCCGTTTTGCCAGGGATCAGGTCACATTCCCCTTTGTGCCAGTCCTGAATATCAAACGGCTGCGACAGCTCCGCCGGGGAGTCATGCTGCAGCGGCTGGAGCACCACGTCGGTTTCTGTGCCCAGATGGCCAACGCACACCTCGGAGAAGACTTTGGCGATGCCTTTGTAGATCTCCCAGTCGCTGCGCGATTCCCACGCCGGGTCAACGGCGGCGGAAAGCGGATGAATAAACGGGTGCATGTCCGAGGTATTCATGTCGTCCTTTTCATACCAGGTGGCGGTCGGCAGGACGATATCGGAGAACAGGCAGGTGCTGGACATGCGAAAATCGAGCGTCACCAGCAGGTCGAGTTTGCCCTCGATGGCGGCGGTTTGCCACTCCACCTCTTCAGGCTTCACGTCATCCGTTGAGCCTAAATCTTCACCCTGAATGCCGCTCTCGGTGCCGAGCAGGTATTTCAGCATGTACTCGTGGCCTTTCCCGGACGAGCCGAGCAGGTTAGAGCGCCAGACGAACAGGTTGCGCGGGTGGTTCTTGCCGTTGTCCGGCTGTTCGCAGGCGAAGCGGATATCGCCCGATTTCAACGCCTGAACGGTGTACTCCTGCGGCGTCATGCCCGCCGCGTCCGCACGCGCCTTGACGTGCAGCGGGTTGAGGTTGAGCTGCGGGGCCGACGGCAGCCAGCCCATGCGCTCGGCGCGAACGTTAAAGTCGATCAGATGTCCGGTGAACTTCGACGCGTCCGCCAGCGGGGAGAGCAGCTCCTGCGCGGTGAGCTTCTCGTAGCGCCACTGGCTGGCGTGGTTGTAGAAGAACGAGGTGCTGTTCATCTGGCGCGGCGGGCGGTTCCAGTCCAGCGCGAAGGCCAGCGGCAGCCAGCCGGTTTGCGGGCGCAGCTTCTCCTGGCCGACATAGTGGGACCAGCCGCCGCCGCTCTGCCCGACGCAACCGCAGAAGACCAGCATATTGATCATCCCACGGTAGTTCATGTCCATGTGGTACCAGTGGTTTACCCCGGCACCCAGAATGATCATCGAGCGACCGTGCGTTTTGTGCGCCGTGTCGGCGAACTCGCGGGCAATTTTTTCGATCAGGTACGCGGGCACGCCGGTGATCTGCTCGCCCCAGGCGGGCGTGTAGGCTTTGATCTGGTCATAGCTGTCTGCGGCGTTACTGTCTTCCAGGCCGCGATCGAGACCGTAGTTCGCCAGCACCAGATCGTAAACGCTGACCACTCGTTTCTGGCTGCCGTCGGCGAGCGTCAGGGTTTTGCTCGGCACGCGGCGCGTCAGCACCGGCTCCTGCTTCACGCTGCGAAAATGCGGGTTTTCGTTGCCGCCAAAGTAGGGGAAGGCGACGTCCGCCACGCTGTCGTGGGTAATCAGCAGGGAGAGTGTGAGTTCTGTTTCATGGCCCGCAGCCTGAGGCTCCAGGTTCCATTTGCCTTTTTCCCCCCAGCGGAAGCCGATCGAGCCATTTGGCACCACCAGGTTACCGGCGATATCGAAGGCGACGGTCTTCCACTCTGGGTTATTGGCTTCCCCCAGCCCGTCGACAAGGTCCGAGGCGCGCAGCATACGCCCAGGCACCACGCGGCCGTCAGCCTGCTCGTCCAGCAGCACGAGCATCGGCATGTCGGTGTAGCGGCGGCAGTAGTTAAGGAAGTAATCGCTCGGGTTATCGAGGTGGAACTCTTTGAGGATGACGTGGCCCATCGCCATGGCGAGGGCGCTGTCGGTGCCTTGTTTGGGGGACAGCCACTGGTCGCTGAGCTTGGCGACCTCCGAGAAGTCCGGCGTAATCGCAACGGTCTTGGTGCCTTTGTAGCGCACCTCGGTAAAGAAGTGGGCGTCCGGAGTACGCGTCTGCGGCACGTTCGAGCCCCAGGCAATGATATAGCTGGAGTTGTACCAGTCGGCGGACTCCGGCACGTCGGTCTGCTCGCCCCAGGTCATCGGCGACGCCGGCGGCAGGTCGCAGTACCAGTCGTAGAAGCTCAGGCAGGTGCCGCCCAGCAGGGAAAGATAGCGCGTTCCGGCAGCGTAGGAGACCATCGACATCGCCGGAATAGGCGAAAAACCGGCCACGCGGTCCGGGCCGTAGTTTTTGATGGTCCAGACGTTAGCGGCGGCGATCAGCTGGTTCAGCTCTTTCCAGTTTGAGCGGATAAACCCGCCTTTACCCCGCGCCTTCCTGTAGCTTTGCGCCTTTTGCGGATCGTTCTGGATGGCATCCCAGGCCAGAACCGGATCGGTATGCTGCGCCAGCGCCTCGCGCCAGAGCTCAATCAGCCTGCGGCGCACCAGCGGGTACTTAAGGCGGTTGGCGCTGTAGAGGTACCAGGAGTAGCTTGCGCCTCGCGGGCAGCCGCGCGGCTCGTGATTGGGCAGGTCAGGGCGGGTGCGGGGGTAGTCGGTCTGCTGGGTTTCCCAGGTCACCAGGCCGTTTTTGACATAAATCTTCCAGCTACAGGAGCCGGTACAGTTTACCCCGTGGGTGGATCGCACAATCTTGTCGAACTGCCAGCGCTGGCGGTAGCTGTCCTCCCAGTCGCGGTTGGTGTGATACACCTGCCCGTGCCCATCGGCGAAACTGTCGCCTTTTGTTTTGAAGTAACGGAAGCGGTCCAGCAGTTTGCTCATGACATTTCTCCTGCTTCGATAGCATGGCCGGAGTGCGATGCATCACGCTCCGGCGAAGATGTAGTTTTTATTTTTTTGAGGATTTACGGCCATACACCAGCCAGGTGACGAACACGCAGACGATGTAAAACACGAGGAAGACCTTCATGGCCCCAACCGGCGAACCGGTCATTGCCAGCGATGTGCCGAACGCCTTAGGGATAAAGAACCCGCCAACGGCACCGATGGCGGAGATAAAGCCCAGCGCGGCGGCGGTCTCCGTCACCGCTTCATGCTGCGCCTGCTCCTCCGTGCCGCCCTGCTTTTTGACGCGGTCGAGGGTGATTTGGCGAAAGATAATCGCGATCATCTGGAAGGTCGAACCGCTGCCCAGCCCGGCGGTGAGGAACAGGCCCATAAAGACCAGGTAGAAGGCGATAAAGCTGCCGGAGCCAGAGCCGGGGAGCGTCAGGAAGATCAGGGCGCTGAAGATAGCCATAAAGACGAAGTTAATCAGCGTGACGCGCACGCCGCCCAGCCTGTCAGAGACCATCCCGCCCGCCGAACGCGCCAGTGCGCCGATCAGGGGGCCAAAGAAAGCGAGGTGAAGGATGTTCACGTCCGGGAACTGGGTTTTCGACAGCATGGCAAAGCCCGCCGAGAAGCCGATAAACGAGCCGAAGGTAGCAAGATAAAGCAGGCTCAGCAGCCAGAGGTGAAAGCGCTTCAGTACCGGCAGCTGGCTGGCGATAGAGGCTTTAGAGCTGGCGATATCGTTCATGCCAAAAAACGCCGCAAGGGTTGCCAGCAGCAGCAGCGGCGCCCAGACCCAGGCCGCATTGGCCAGCCACATCGTTGAGCCATCCTCCTGCGGTACGCCGTGCACGCCGAGGAAGGTAAACATTGGCAGGAAAATCACCAGCGGAGCAAACAGCTGCATCACGCTGACGCCCAGATTTCCCAGCCCGCCGTTGATGCCCAGCGCGCTGCCCTGTCTGGCCTTCGGGAAGAAGAAGCTGATGTTACCCATGCTGGAGGCAAAGTTGGCCCCGGCAAAACCGCAGAGCAGGGCAATCACGATAAAGACCCAGTAAGGTGTCGCGGTGTCCTGAATGGCTATCCCCAGCCAGACGCAGGGGATAATCAGGATAACGGTGCTCAATACCGTCCAGTAGCGTCCGCCAAATATTGGCACCATAAACGAGTAGGGCACGCGCAATATCGCGCCAGAGAGTGAAGGTAATGCCGTTAGCATAAAAAGCTGATCGGTGGTGAAATTAAATCCGACTTTATTCAGATTGACCGCAACGGCGCTAAATAACATCCACACGCAAAACGCTAATAGCAGGCAAGCTACAGAAATCCATAGGTTTCTTCGTGCGATATGTTTTCCTTTATTCTCCCAAAATTGCGCGTTTTCAGGTTTCCAGTTACTCAACAGATGGGGATTACTTTTATCACTTTGTTGCGACATATCGCCCTCTTGCTTACCATGTTTGAGAGAAAAATGAAGTAAAAACAAAAAGATGATTAAAGAAGTGTTATTGGTTTTTTGGGATGCTTTGGGATACATCTGAAAGGATAGATAAAAAAGCGAACCCCCGAGATTAGAATGAAAATAAGGGCTCGCTTAATGTGTTACTAATTGTAACATTTTGCGTAATTTATACTCCTGAAGGAGTATTAAAACAATTCCAGCGTGATAAGTTTGTCGAGATGTTTATTAAATGCCGCATCGTCCATTTCAGGCATATTTAATACGGTGATCCCATCCAGGCCACAAACCAGCCCTATTAAACGCCATGCGATATTTTCCGCTCGATCGGTAAGCGTGAACGCGTTGGCATCAGCCCCGGCGCGGATAATCGCCACGGTTTCCTGATGCCACATCTCCATGGTCAGGACATAAGCCGCTTTGATCTCGGGATCACGGCTGGCGAGAATTTGGGCTTCCCGCCAAAGGCGAATGTAAGGTTCAAGCCCACCGTCGTCACTGCCGAGCATGCTGTGCAACCGTTCCCGCCAGCCCGCGTTTTCACCCACCACGTCGGCATCCAGCAGCTCGCGGATCACGCGCACAAACGCCAGCGATTTTAACTCGCCGCCGGAGGCAAAGTGGTGGTGGACCTGCCCGGTCGCGACGCCCGCTTCTGCGGCAATGCGCCGTACCGTCATGGCTGCCAGCCCCTCGGCCAGCGCCACGCGCATCGCGGCCTGTAAGATCGCTTCCCGCCGCTCTTCCTTGCTCAAATAGCGCATTTTTTCTCTACTCTCAATAAGACCGAAACGAGTGTAACAAAAAGCTGGACAGTCGTTCAACTTTACGTAGGATCGGATTCTGGACATGTGTCCATGTTTAAAATGAAAAGGAAATTTATGTTTCGTCAGTGGTTAGCGTTAGTAATTATCGTGCTGGTGTACATCCCGGTGGCGATTGACGCGACGGTGCTGCACGTGGCGGCGCCGACATTGAGCATGACGCTGGGTGCCAGCGGTAACGAATTGTTGTGGATCATTGATATTTACTCGCTGGTGATGGCGGGGATGGTGCTGCCGATGGGTGCCCTGGGTGACCGCATTGGCTTTAAACGCTTGCTGATGATCGGCAGCACGCTGTTTGGCCTGTCGTCCCTGGCGGCCGCGTTTGCACCGTCGGCAGGGTGGCTGATAGCGGCGCGCGCCTCGCTGGCGATCGGTGCGGCAATGATCATTCCGGCTACGCTTGCGGGGATCCGCACGCTGTTTACCGACGCGAAAGATCGCAACATCGCGCTCGGCGTCTGGGCGGCAGTGGGTTCCGGCGGGGCGGCGTTTGGTCCGCTGATTGGCGGTATGTTGCTCGAGCATTTTTACTGGGGATCGGTGTTTTTAATCAACGTGCCGATTGTGCTGGTAGTGGTGTCGCTGGCCGCGCGTTTTGTGCCCCGTCAGCAGGGCCGACCGGAGCAGCCGCTGAATATCAGTCATGCCATCATGCTGATTGTGGCGATTTTGCTGCTGGTCTACAGTGCCAAAACCGCGCTAAAAGGCGTTATGTCGCCGTGGCTGGTGGCGTGTACCTTGCTCACGGGTGCCGTAATGCTGTTTATTTTTGTGCGCATCCAGCTGCGCGCCCGCGTGCCGATGATCGATATGCGCCTGTTCTGCCATCGCATCATTCTGAGCGGCGTGGTAATGGCGATGACCGCCATGATTGCCCTGGTCGGGTTTGAGCTGCTGATGGCGCAGGAGCTACAGTTTGTCCACGGCTTTACGCCGTTCGAGGCGGGCATGTTTATGCTCCCGGTGATGGTGGCAAGCGGATTCAGCGGGCCGATTGCCGGTGTGCTGGTGGGCCGCCTGGGGCTGCGCATTGTCGCTGCCGGGGGGATGGGGCTCAGCGCCGTCAGCTTCATCGGCCTGTCGATGCTCGACTTCAGTACGCAGCAGTGGCAGGCGTGGGGGCTGATGGTGCTGCTTGGCTTTAGCGCCGCAAGCGCGCTGCTGGCCTCGACCTCCGCCATTATGGCTGCCGCGCCGAAGGAGAAAGCCGCTGCCGCAGGAGCGATTGAAACCATGTCCTATGAACTGGGCGCCGGGCTGGGGATCGCCATTTTCGGTCTGCTGTTGACCCGCAGCTTCTCGGCGTCCATTGACCTGCCGCAGGGGCTGAATGCCTCGCTCGTCGATAAAGCCTCGTCATCCATTGGTGAAGCGATGAAGGTGGCGCAGGAGCTGACGCCGTCCCTCGCGGAGCCGGTGATTGAGGCGGCGAAAAGTGCGTTTATTACCTCCCACAGCGTGGCGCTGGGGAGTGCGGGCGGAATGCTGCTGTTGCTGGCAGTGGGGATCTGGTTTAGCCTGGCGAAGGTGCCGAAGCCTTAAAACACGCCCGGTGGCGCTGCGCTTACCGGGCCTACGGGCGCGGTTGTCCGAGCCGCGCCACCCGGTTTATTTTTCCTGGGCCGCGGACAGGACGCTGTGCAACAGCACGTTCGCCCCTTTCTCCGACCACTCTGGCAGGATCCTTTCCGCTTCGTTATGGCTGATGCCCTTCACGCAGGGGATAAAAATCATGCTGGCAGGGGCAATTTTACTGACATAGCAGGCGTCATGTCCCGCGCCGGAGACCATCGGTTTCGCCGAGTAGCCCAGTTCCGCCACGGCCTTCTCCGTGCGGGCCAGACATTCGGCATCAAAAGCGATGGGGGCGTAGTCAAAAATGCGTTCAACGACAGCCGCCACCCCGCGCAGGCTCAGGCTTTCAGCCACCTTATGCAGCGCCGCCTCCATGGCTTCCAGTGCCGTCAGCGCCGGATGACGAAACTCCACGCTGCAGACCACCCGAGACGGCACGACGTTGCGCGAGTTTGGCGTAACCTGCGCCATACCGATGGTCGCACGTCCGTCCGGCGCGTGCCGATAGCCAATCTCCTCCACCTTCAGCGCCAGCTCCGAGAACGCGGTCAGCGCATCGCGTCGGCTGTGCATCGGCGTAGTGCCCGCGTGGGCGGCAAACCCGTCCAGCGTCAGGGTAAACCAGCGCTGGCCCATTGCCGCGCGGACTAACCCGATATCCAGGGCTTCGTCTTCCAGAATCGGGCCCTGTTCGATGTGCAGCTCGTAGCAGGCGTGAACCGGAAACGCGCGGGCAGGGGCTTCACCCCGGTAGCCGATGCTTTCCAGCGCTTCACCCACGCTGATACCGTCGCTATCCGCGCGGGCGTGGGCGTATGCTTCGCTAAATTGCCCCGTCCAGACCCCTGAAGCGAGCATGGCTGGCGCAAAGCGCGCGCCTTCTTCGTTGGTCCAGTTGACCAGCACGATGTCACGCTCCGTCTCAAGGTGATGGTCATTGAGGGTGCGCAGCAGCTCCAGCCCGGCCAGCACGCCGTAAACCCCGTCGTAGTTCCCTCCCAGCGGCTGGGTATCCACGTGCGAACCGGTCATGACCGGCGCGAGTTGCGGGTTTTTCCCCGCGCGGCGGATAAACATATTGCCCATGCTGTCGACGTCACAGGTAAAACCGGCGTCCAGCGCCCAGTCGCGCAGCAGGTTACGCGCAATACGATCTTCCTCGCTCAGTGCCAGACGGGTGACGCCACCGGCGGGCGTGCCGCCGATCTGCGCCATCATCTCAAGCGTTGACCACAGCCGTTCGGCGTTGACGCGGATCATGGCTTGTCCTTACCGCTGCGGTAGCGGAAATCACAGCACGCACCGCCCTGCATAATGGTCGTGGTGCGGGTTAGCTCTACGTCCGGCGCATAGCCAACGATGAATTTCTCATCGCGCGCGCAGGAGAGCAGATGACCAATCTCGCCCAGCCCCATCTCGTGGTACATCTCCGCGTAGCGACAGCGGGTTACGTTGTAGTTGTACTGCTGGTCGTCAGCGTCGATCACCTTCACGTCCAGGGCGTTATCTTTCTCCCACAGATACTGCAGGGCGATAAAGCTCTTGATGTTCGCGCCGTTGGGTTCTTTGCTGGCAAACCCTTTACCAGCATCAATCGCGGCCTGCTCAATGGCTTCGCCAATCACCGCCTGGGCGCGGGCTTTCCCTATCTCGCGCACCAGGATTTCATAAATTGGCTTAATAATTTCAGCTTCAATTTTGCGGCGGGCGAGAATGCCCAGCTCATTATTATCACTCATCACATTGCCTCGCTGCGTTACTTCGCTTTTGCGCCGCCCAGCACGGTCTGCGGCTGCCATTTGCCGTCGACAACCTTATAGACCGTGAACGACGGCGATTTCAGGTTGCCCTCTTTATCAAACGCGATCTGTCCGGTAACGCCGGAATAGCTGATGGCGCGCAGGGCGGGCAGATAGTCTGATGGCTCAACGGAGTCTGCTTTTTCCATCGCCGCAACCAGCACGCGGGTGGCGTCATAGGCGAACGGGGCGTGCAGTTCGATATGGGTGTGGTAGCGGGCCTGGTAGGCCTGTTCGAATGCCTTTCCACCCGGCATCTGGTCAACGGGCAGGCCCGGCTCCAGCGCCACAACGCCTTCGCCTTCTTTCTGCGCCAGCTTCAGGAACGTCTGGCTGACGAATCCGCCTGCGCCCATCAGCGTGGCATTCATGCCCAGCTGTTTAATGCGGCGAGCCAGCGGTGCGGCCTGGCTGTCGACGCCGCCGAAGAAGATCAGATCGGCGTTTTTACTGCGGATGGCGGTCAGCACGGCGCTGAAATCGACCGTTTTGTCATCCACGTACTGACGGTCGACAATTTTCACGCCCTGGGCTTCCAGCGATTTAATAAACTGGTCTGCAAGCCCCTGACCGAAGGCGGTACGGTCGTCGATTACCGCAATGCGTTTGGCTTTCAGGGTGTTAACCGCGTACTGACCGGCGAGCTGGCCGCCGTCATCGTCGTGTCCCATCACGCGGAAGCTGGTATCAAAACCTTGTTGCGTATAGGCGTGACCGGTCGCGACCGGTGCCACCTGGGCGATGCCGGCATCGTGATAAACGCGGGCCGCTGGAATGCTGGTGCCGGTGTTCCAGTGGCCGACCACGCCCGCCACATCGCTGTCCACCAGACGCTGCGCGACGGCTACGGCAGTGCGCGGGTCAGACTGATCGTCTTCGGACTGCAGTTTGAAGGTGACCGCTTTGCCGCCGATGGTCGGCTGCTGCTTGTTAATGTCGTCGATGGCCAGCTGCGCGCCGTTCTGCAGATCTTTCCCGATACGGGCGGACGGGCCGGTGAGCGGGCCTGCCAGACCGATAACCACGGTTTCGCCGTCGGCGGCCCACGAGGACGTTGAGGCAAGACCGCCGAGCAGAATAGCGGCGCTGAGCGCACTGATTTTTACTGTTTTCATTGTATTTCCCTGATGTTGGCTGATGTGGTTAAACGGGCATTTCGCCCAAATAAATGTGTGCAATCTGGTCGTCGTGAAGCAGTGCTGTCGATTCGCCATGATGAACAATGCTGCCGCTGTCCATCACCCATGCGCTGTCGGTCACTTCCAGCGCGAGCCGGGCGTTTTGTTCGATCAGCAGCAGGGCGACGCCGCGCTCGCGCAGCCCGGCGATAACGGCAAATATGTTCTCGACCATCTTCGGGGCAAGGCCCATCGACGGCTCGTCGAGGATCAGCAGGCGCGGGCGGCTGAGGAGGGCGCGGTTAAGGGCCAGCAGCTGTTGCTCGCCGCCGGACAGCAGCCCGGCAAGCTGATGCTGGCGCTCGCCCAGACGCGGGAAACGTTCGAAAATCTCGTTCATCTCGCGCTTAATGGTGACAGTGTCACGTCTTAGCCAGGCGCCCATCTGCAGGTTTTCCAGTACCGTCATGCGGGAGAAGATCCCGCGGCCCTCCGGGACCATGACCAGCCCGTCACGAAGCAGGGTCTCCGGGCTCTGTTTACGGACCGGCTTACCGTTGAATTCAATACTGCCGCTAAAGCTTTCCAGCCCGGTAATGGCGCGCACGGTGGAGCTTTTCCCCGCGCCGTTAGCGCCGATCAGCGTAGCCTGTTCGCCCTCGTGCAGGGTAAAGGAGACATCGCGTACGGCCTGAATGCCGCCGTAATGCACGTCCAGACGTTCTACCTTCAGTAATTCAGTCATGGGCGTTACCTCCAAGCCAGGCGGCGATCACTGCCGGGTCGCGCCGCACGCTTTCCGGCGTACCGCTGGCGAGCGTTTTACCGTAATCAAGCACCGTCAGGCGATCGCAGATGCCCATCACCAGCTTGACGTCATGTTCAATCATCAGCAGGGTTTTGCCGTCATCGCGGATGCGGATGAGCAGCTCGCCGAGCGCCACTTTTTCCGCCGCGTTCATTCCTGCGGCGGGCTCGTCCAGCGCCAGCAGCAGCGGATCCGTCGCCAGCGC
This sequence comes from Enterobacter bugandensis, assembly GCF_900324475.1. Taxonomy (NCBI): domain Bacteria; kingdom Pseudomonadati; phylum Pseudomonadota; class Gammaproteobacteria; order Enterobacterales; family Enterobacteriaceae; genus Enterobacter; species Enterobacter bugandensis. The sequence continues at coordinate 2,439,798 of NZ_LT992502.1, read as the reverse complement.
GCGGGCGATTTCAAGGCGACGCTGATGACCATAGGCCAGATCGCAGGCGCGATAGTGGGCGAACTGCGCAATGCCGGTATAGTCCAGCCAGTGCCAGGCCAGCTCGCGGGTCTGCTTCTCTTCGTCGCGGGCGCGTTTATGGCGGCTCAGCGCGGCCCACAGGCCGTTACGGGTGCGCACGTGGCGGCCCACCATCACGTTTTCCAGCACCGACATCTCGTTGAAGAGGCGCACGTTCTGAAAGGTGCGGGCAATCCCGGCGGCGGTGACTTTCTCTATGTGCTTTGGGAAGTAGGGCTTATCGGCAATCGAAAACTCACCGCTGTCCGCCGGATAAAGCCCGGTGATCAGGTTAAAGCAGGTGGTTTTTCCCGCGCCGTTGGGGCCAATCAGCCCGTAGATTTCCCCTCTGTTCACGGTAATCGAAACGTCATCTACGGCAGTCAGCCCGCCGAAGCGTTTTGACATGTTGCGTACGGTTAACAGGCTCATGCCTTCATCCCCTTGTGGCGTACCGGCCAGAGGCCTGACGGGCGCAGCAGCATGACCAGCACCAGTGCCAGACCGTAAAACAGCTGGCGCAGCACTTCCGGGTCAATCAGTACCGTACCGAACAGCGCCTGCTGAACCGGCGCTGCCTGGCTGCGCAGCAGTTCCGGCAGGGCGGTAAGCAGTACCGCGCCCAGGATCACGCCCGGTATGTGCCCCATACCGCCCAGCACCACCATCGCCAGTACGGCAATGGACTCCTGCAGCGTGAAGGATTCCGGGGAGACAAAGCCCTGAAACGCGCCGAAAAGCGCACCTGCTATGCCGCCAAAGGAGGCACCCATCGCAAAGGCGAGCAGCTTATAGTTACGCACGTTGATGCCCATCGCGCGGGCCACGTCTTCATCCTCGCGGATGGCGTGCCAGGCGCGGCCAATACGGGAATGCTGCAGGCGCAGGCAGACAAAAATAATCGCTACAATCACCAGCATCAGCAGGTAGTACCACAGCCACAGGGCGGGCACTTTGAAACCAAACCAGTGGTAGACGCCGCTAAACTTCAGGCCGAACAGGTTCAGCGTATCCACCCCGGTAATGCCCTTTGCGCCGTTGGTGATGTTTACCGGACGGTCGAGGTTGCGCATCAGGATGCGGATAATTTCGCCAAAGCCGAGGGTCACTATCGCCAGGTAGTCCCCGCGCAGCTTCAGCGTGGGCGCACCGAGTAAAATCCCGCAGACTGCCGCCACGAGGGCCGCCAGCGGAATAATAAGCAGATACGAGGTGTGCAGCCCGTCCGGGAACCAGACGCTGAGGATCGGAAACACCTCCAGCAGGTGTGGGGAGGCCATCAGTGCCGCGAGGTAGGCGCCGACGGCGTAAAAGGCGATAAAGCCCATGTCCAGCAGGCCGGTATAGCCGACCACAATATTGAGCCCGAGCGCCAGCATGATGTAGAGCAGGGCGAAGTCGATAACGCGCACCCAGTAGTTGCCGCCGAGCTGCGTGGCCACCACGGGTGCAATCAGCAGCGCGAGGCAGAACAGGCTCATACCTGACCAGAATTTGCGCGTCGTCGCCGGGGCCTGAATTTGAAGTGTTGTCATGGTATTCCTTACGCCCTGTGCGCTACGCGCTCGCCCAGCAGGCCAGCCGGACGGAAGACCAGCACCAGGATCAGCACCATAAAGGCAAAGACATCCTGATAGTTGCTGCCAAATACACCGTGGGTCAGTTCACCCAGGTAGCCTGCGCCCAACGCTTCGATAATGCCGAGCAGGATGCCGCCAATCATGGCACCCCGAATGTTGCCAATGCCCCCCAGCACGGCGGCGGTAAAGGCCTTGATCCCGGGTAAAAAGCCCATCGAGAAGCTGGCGTTACCGTAGTTGCTGGCCATCATTACGCCTGCCAGCGCGGCAAACGCCCCGCCAATGGCAAACGTCAGGGTGATAATGGCGTTTGGGTTAACCCCCATCAGCGTGGCCACGCGCGGGTTTTCCGCCACGGCGCGCATGCCGCGCCCCAGGCGGGTGTATTCCACCAGCAGCCAGAGCCCGGTCATCACCGCCAGCGCCAGCGCCACGGTGACAATACCGGTAACGGTCACGATGGCGGGAGGGTGCATTTCACTTCCTGACGTCACGGTAATCGGATCCATGGGCAAGATCTGCGGAAACATCAGCGGGTTGCGCGTCCAGATAATCATCGCCACGGTTTGCAGCAGGACGGAGACGCCGATACCCGAGATCAGCGGCGCCAGGCGCGGAGCGTTGCGCAGTCGACGGTAGGCAAAGCGCTCCACGGCCATGGCCAGTAGGGCGCACACGGCCATGGCAATCATCAGGGCAACGCCGAGCTGCAACAGCAGCGGCATATGCAGGAAGGTGGTATTCAGGGCGTTAATGGCGGAGAGCGTGGTGAGCGCGCCGACCATCAGAATATCGCCGTGGGCAAAGTTAATAATGCGCAAAATGCCATACACCATGGTATAGCCCAGCGCGATCAGCGCGTAGATGCTTCCCAGCATCACACCGTTGATCAGTTGTTGTATGAGTGTATCCAACGTCTGTTCCCGCAAAGTGCTCGTTCTGCGGCTACCATCCAATAAATGAATAAAATTGTAAAATACGCATCTATTATTTCTTATGATAAATAAATATTGTTTTATGTTTATGATTTAAATGAAAATAGTTAATGCCTGCTTTTGGGTAAAAAGCCTAAAGAAATCAACATATGAATAAAACAGAACAATTGGTGAGCCTGACGGCGTTTGCAGAGAGCCGCCTGGCAAACGATCCGCCGCTTCGGGCCGTACGTGCATTCGAGGCCATCGCCAGGCTGGGGAGCGTCACGCTGGCCGCGCAGGAGCTGGATATCTCTCCGTCGGCCGTCAGCCATCAGCTCAAGGTACTCGAAGGATACCTGCAAATGCCGCTCACGGAACGTCAGGGACGCAGGCTGGTGCTGAGCCAGCACGGGCGGGAATATTACCGCTCGATCCGAGCGGCCTTTAACGTGTTGCGCCAGGCGACGGAGCACCTGGCGGAGCAGGCGCAAACGCGTCAGGTCACCATCAGCCTGATTCCGCTTTTTGGTATGGGGTGGTTTATCCCGCGCTTGCCTGCGTTCATGCGCGCCAATCCGCAAACCGAGATCAATGTGGTGTATGCCAATCACCGTAACTATCTGAGCGACGCGTCGGATATGTCGATTCGTTTTGGTAACGGGCAGTGGGCGGGGTATCAGAGTGAAAAGCTGATTTCCGGCCAGATGGTGCCGGTGTGCAGCCGCGCGTTTTTGCGCGTACATGGCCATATCGACACGCCTGAACAGCTGCTGCAAATGCCGCTGCTGCACGATGAAGAGCGTACGAGCTGGACGCAGTGGTTTTTGTTGCAGGGGGTAAAACGTCCACTCCGGCGCAGCGGCCCGCTGTTTGAAGACGGGCTGTTGACGCTGGCGGGCGTTCAGGCAGGGCTGGGATGTGCGCTCATGCGTGAGCCGCTGATTGCGCCATATCTTGAGAGCGGCGAGCTGGTCAAGATATTTGACTTACCGATTGATGACGGGCGCGATTATTACCTCTGCGTGCGCTCAGATTCAGAAATGACCGAAGACGGCAAGCTGCTGCAAACCTGGCTGCGTCGGGCGGCAGGCGGGGAGTTGTCTGTCGGGTAAAAGCGGAAGATAAAAAAAGCCAGCGTGTTACGCTGGCTTTTGTACTGACAAATCTTAGAACTGGTAGGTCAGACCCAGCGCAACGATGTTGTCGGTACCGATACCTGCCTGGCGAGTGAACTGGTTGTCGTCCAGCAGGTTGATTTTGTAATCCACGTAGGTGGACATGTTTTTGTTAAAATAGTAGGTGGTGCCGACATCAATGTATTTAACCAGATCCTGGTCGCCGAAGTTCTCGATGTCTTTACCTTTAGACTGCAGGTAGGCGATGGATGGACGCAGGCCAAAGTCGAACTGATACTGAGCCACAACTTCGAAGTTTTGCGCCTTGTTTGCAAAGCCGTAGATGTCGCTGCGGTTACCGTTAGAGGTGCCGAAACGGGTTGCGTTATAGGTCTGAGAGTACTGCGCCGCGAGGTAAACGTTGTTCGCGTCGTACTTCACGCCGCCGCTGTACACTTCAGCGCGGTCGCCTTCACCGTATACGCCAGCCGCATTCTGGTCAGCGGTACGGCGAGAGGAAGACATTGCACCACCGACGCTGAAGCCTTCACCCAGATCGTAAGTCAGGGACGCGCCGTAGCCGTCGCCGTTCTGGTTCAGCAGGCTGCGGCCGCTGGTGTTTTCACCGCTTACGCTGCCGTTTTTACCCTGGTACTGCAGGGCAAAGTTCAGGCCGTCAACCAGACCGAAGAAGTCCTGGTTACGGTAAGTTGCCACGCCGTTTGCACGAGACTGCAGGAAGTTGTCGGCACCGTAGGTGTCACCGCCGAATTCTGGCAGAACGTCGGTCCAGGAGGTCACGTCGTAAATCACGCCGTAGTTACGACCGTAATCGAATGAACCGGCTTCAGCGAACTTCAGACCTGCGAAGGCCACACGGGTCCAGGACTGGTTGTCGCCTTCGTCCTTGTTACCCTGAATCTGGTATTCCCACTGGCCGTAACCGGACAGCTGGTCGTTAACCTGGGTTTCACCCTTGAAGCCGATACGCATGTAGGTTTTATCGCCGTCTGCGCCTGCGTCATCAGAGAAATAGTGCAGACCTGTCACTTTACCGTACAGATCCAGCTTGTTACCGTCTTTGTTATAAATCTCAGCTGCGTTTACAACGCCTGCTGCCAACATGGAAGTGACTGCCACTGCAACTAATTTAAGTTTCATCTTAAATATTCCTTATAATTTTTTTCAGTATTTCCTGAACCATCGCGAACGATTTCTAAACGAGGCTGTTCGTCAACGGCGTGCTATTTTTAAAAATCTTGTAGTTGTCTTTCAATAATAAGTTTCAAAATATGAGTAATAATTTCATTTAGTGTGATCGAGATCGGGTTAATGACGGCTGAATAAAATGTTGTGGCGATTATTTAATCAGGGTGAGTTTATTTTTTTGGCAACCATGATGGCGAATATTATTGCATTTCGTGTTATTAACAGCGGTAATATTCGCAGGGAAGTAGTTACGCAGCGGTGTCAGGTTATGTCAATTTGATGTCGGGGGAATTGACGAAGGAAGCTAATATAAACAGAACATCAACAAATGCACTAATGTTCTGATTAATATATTACGATGTGATCACATATTAAATTTATGTTAATTTTTCTGCCGGATTTAATCGAACCCGGCATAAATCTGAACCCTATTTTCGTGTAGCGTACCAGCAGAGCAATGACCCGGCGCAGACCATCAGCGCGCCCTGCCAGAACGAAAAAGAGAGGGGCGAGCTTAGCAGCACGGCTGCAAGCGCGGCGGAGAGCACGGGAGTAAAATAGGATACGGCAGCCAGCACCGTGACGTTACCGTGCAGAATGCCAATATTCCATGCCGCATAGCCAAACCCAAGCGCAATGCCGCACATAACGAGCTTCACGATAACCGGAAAGCTGAACACCATTTCTGGCTGATCGCTAATGGTATATTTCACCCACAGGCTCAGCGCAGTGAGCAAAACAAAGAGGGTAATACCGTTTTGCCCTTTGGCAAATTTGGCGGTTACGGTGCAGTAGGCGGCCCAGATAAATGCTCCGGCAAAAGCAAGCGTATAGCTAAGGGGATTAGAGACGACATTGCGGATTATTTCATCAATGTGTAATCCTTGCTCACCTCCTAATACCCAACACACGCCGAGCAGAGCGATAGCTAAACCGGGGACGACCCACAGCGTTGATTTCTGTCCGTTGAATAAAATAGCAAAGACGATCGTCAGGCTCGGCCAGAGATAATTAACCATACCGACTTCTATGGCCTGCGCTCGCGTGGCGGCATAGCCTAACGACAGCGCCAGACAAATTTCATAACTGACAAACAGTACGCTGCCTGCAATAAGATACCCGGGTGAAAAACGTTTAATATCAGGAAATCCTACCGTTACCAGGCACAATAACCCACTGAGGGTGTAAATCATCGCCGCGCCGCCGACGGGCCCCAGCCCCTCGCTTACGCTGCGAATCAGGCCCACCATTGTGCTCCATAGCAGTATCGCCGCCAGTCCCGTGAGCGTTGCTCTCTTTCTGTCCATTACGTTTTCATCGCTAATAAAATCAAAGGGAAAATGTATAGCATTAATTCTGACCCTGTCGCGAATTATTCTCTTACGTGTTTAACCCTTAAGGGGTATTCAAACGCGGCAGCGGTGACTATTAAGGGGGCGACGTCAGGCGACCTTGATTTGACGCAAAAAAAACAGGGGCTTTAATGTTAGTTTGCGGCGCGAAGTCTTATCAGATAACGAGGACAACAATGGACGTCAGCCGCAGACAATTTTTCAAAATCTGCGCGGGCGGTATGGCCGGAACCACAGCCGCAATGCTGGGATTTGCTCCCAAAATGGCGCTGGCTCAGGCACGCAACTATAAGCTGCTGCGTGCGAAAGAGATCCGTAACACCTGCACATACTGCTCCGTGGGTTGTGGGCTATTGATGTATAGCCTGGGCGATGGCGCGAAGAACGCCAGAGAAGCGATTTACCATATTGAAGGGGATCCGGATCATCCGGTGAGCCGTGGGGCGCTGTGCCCGAAAGGGGCGGGACTGCTGGACTATGTCCACAGCGAAAACCGCCTCCGCTACCCGGAATACCGCGCGCCGGGCTCCGACAAATGGCAGCGTATCTCCTGGGATGAGGCGTTCTCCCGTATTGCAAAACTGATGAAAGCTGACCGTGACGCCAACTTTATTGAAAAGAACGAGCAGGGCGTGACGGTCAACCGCTGGCTCTCTACCGGGATGCTGTGTGCATCTGCGGCAAGCAATGAAACCGGCATGCTGACGCAAAAATTTGTGCGCTCTCTCGGCATGCTGGCGGTAGACAACCAGGCGCGCGTCTGACACGGACCAACGGTAGCAAGTCTTGCTCCAACATTTGGTCGCGGTGCGATGACCAACCACTGGGTTGATATTAAAAACGCAAACGTCGTGGTGGTGATGGGCGGTAACGCCGCTGAAGCCCATCCGGTGGGATTCCGCTGGGCGATGGAAGCGAAAAACAACAACGATGCGACGCTTATCGTCGTCGATCCGCGCTTTACGCGTACGGCATCGGTGGCCGATATCTATGCGCCGATCCGCTCCGGTACGGACATTACGTTCCTTTCCGGCGTGCTGCTGTACCTGATTGAAAACAACAAAATCAACGCGGAATACGTTAAGCACTACACCAACGCCAGCCTGTTGGTGCGGGATGATTTCGCCTTTGAAGATGGCCTGTTCAGCGGCTATGACGCGGAAAAACGTCAGTACGATAAATCGTCCTGGAACTACCAGTTCGACGAAAACGGCTACGCGAAACGCGACGACACCCTGACCGATCCGCGCTGCGTGTGGAATTTGCTGAAGCAGCACGTTTCCCGCTACACGCCGGACGTTGTTGAAAACATCTGCGGAACGCCAAAAGCCGATTTCCTGAAGGTGTGTGAAGTGCTGGCTTCCACCAGCGCCGCTGACAGAACCACCACGTTCCTGTATGCGCTGGGCTGGACACAGCACACCGTTGGGGCGCAGAACATCCGCACCATGGCAATGATCCAGCTGCTGCTCGGCAACATGGGCATGGCCGGCGGCGGCGTGAACGCTCTTCGAGGCCACTCTAACATTCAGGGCTTAACCGATCTCGGTCTGCTCTCCACCAGCCTGCCGGGCTACCTGACGCTGCCGTCGGAAAAGCAGGCCAGTCTGCAAGCGTATCTTGAAGCTAATACGCCAAAAGCAACGCTGCCGGACCAGGTGAACTACTGGAGCAACTATCCGAAGTTCTACGTCAGCCTGATGAAATCCTTCTACGGCGACGCGGCGCAGAAGGAGAACGACTGGGGCTTTGAGTGGCTGCCCAAGTGGGACCAGGCTTACGACGTCATTAAGTATTTCAACATGATGGATAAGGGCGACGTCACCGGTTATATCTGCCAGGGCTTTAACCCGGTGGCGTCATTCCCGGATAAAAACAAAGTCGTGCGCAGCCTGAGCAAGCTGAAGTACATGGTGGTTATCGATCCGCTGGTGACCGAGACCTCCACCTTCTGGCAGAACCACGGGGAATCTAACGATGTCGATCCGGCGTCGATTCAGACCGAAGTGTTCCGCCTGCCGTCCACCTGCTTTGCAGAAGAAGACGGCTCTATTGCCAACTCCGGCCGCTGGCTGCAGTGGCACTGGAAAGGGCAGGACGCACCGGGCGAAGCGCGTAACGACGGCGAAATCCTGGCCGGCATTTATCATCGTCTGCGCGAAATGTACCGCACCGAAGGCGGCAAAGGCGCTGAGCCGCTGCTGAAGATGAGCTGGCACTACAAGCAGCCGGATCGTCCTGAGTCTGAGGAAGTCGCGAAAGAGAACAACGGCGTGGCGCTGGCGGATCTCTACGACGCCAACGGTAGCCTGGTGGCGAAGAAAGGCCAGCTGCTGAACAGCTTTGCGCTGCTGCGTGACGACGGTACCACGGCATCGTCCTGCTGGATCTACACCGGCAGCTGGACGGAGCAGGGTAACCAGATGGCGAACCGCGATAACGCTGACCCGTCAGGCCTGGGCAACACGCTGGGCTGGGCATGGGCGTGGCCGCTGAACCGTCGCGTGCTGTACAACCGCGCGTCCGCCGACGTGAACGGTAAGCCGTGGGATCCGAAACGGATGCTGATCCAGTGGAACGGGGCGAAGTGGACGGGGAACGACATTCCGGACTACAACACCGCCGCGCCGGGCAGCAACACCGGGCCATTCATCATGCAGCCGGAAGGGCTGGGGCGCCTGTTCGCCCTCAACAAGCTGGCAGAAGGGCCGTTCCCGGAACACTACGAGCCGATGGAAACGCCGCTGGGGACCAACCCGCTGCACCCGAACGTGGTCTCAAGCCCGGTGGTGCGCATCTACGAAGAGGACGTGCTGCGCTTAGGCAAAAAGGACAAATTCCCGTACGTGGGGACGACCTACCGCCTGACCGAGCATTTCCATACCTGGACCAAGCACGCGCGGCTTAACGCCATCGCGCAGCCGGAACAGTTTGTGGAGATAAGCGAAACGCTGGCGAAGGCGAAAGGCATTGCCAACGGCGATCGCGTCAAGGTGAGCAGCAAGCGCGGCTTTATTCGCGCCGTGGCGGTGGTGACCCGTCGTTTGCAAAGTCTGAACGTGCACGGCCAGCAGGTGGAAACCGTCGGTATTCCGCTGCACTGGGGCTTTGAAGGGGTGGCGCAGAAAGGTTATATCGCCAATACCCTGACGCCAAACGTCGGCGATTCCAACTCGCAAACGCCGGAGTACAAAGCGTTTCTGGTCAACATCGAGAAAGCGTAAGGAGCGATTAAATGGCGATGGAAACACAAGACATTATTAAACGCTCCGCGACTAACCCGATCACTCCCGCGCCTCGCGCGCGGGACTACAAGGCTGAAGTCGCCAAGCTTATCGACGTCTCCTCCTGCGTGGGCTGTAAGGCCTGCCAGGTGGCCTGTTCGGAGTGGAACGATATCCGCGACGAGGTGGGGCACTGCGTCGGGGTTTACGATAACCCGGCGGATCTGAGCGCCAAATCCTGGACGGTGATGCGCTTTAGCGAAACCGACCAGAACGGCAGGCTGGAGTGGCTGATCCGCAAGGACGGCTGTATGCACTGTGAAGATCCGGGCTGCCTGAAGGCGTGTCCGTCTGCCGGTGCGATAATTCAGTACGCCAACGGCATCGTCGACTTCCAGCAGGACAACTGTATCGGCTGCGGCTACTGCATCGCGGGCTGTCCGTTTAATATCCCGCGCCTCAATAAAGAGGATAACCGGGTATACAAATGCACCCTGTGCGTGGACCGCGTCAGCGTCGGGCAGGAGCCTGCCTGTGTGAAAACCTGTCCGACCGGGGCTATCCACTTCGGCAGCAAAAAAGAGATGCTCGACGTGGCGCAAGAGCGCGTGGATAAGCTGAAAGCGCGCGGCTACGACAAGGCGGGCATTTACAACCCGCAGGGCGTGGGTGGCACGCACGTGATGTATGTGCTGCATCACAACGACCAGCCGGAGCTGTATCACAACCTGCCGAAAGATCCGGCGATCGATACCTCCATCAACCTGTGGAAAGGGGCGCTTAAACCGCTCTCAGCGGCGGGCTTTATCGCGACCTTTGCGGGGCTGATTTATCACTACATCGGTATCGGCCCGAATAAAGAGGCGGATGACGACGAGGAGGAGCATCATGAGTAAGTCGAAAATGATAGTGCGCACCAAATTTGTCGATCGCGCCTGTCACTGGACGGTGGTCATTTGCTTCTTCCTGGTGGCGGTATCCGGCATTTCGTTCTTTTTCCCGACGCTACAGTGGCTTACGGAAACCTTCGGGACGCCACAAATGGGGCGCATTCTGCACCCGTTCTTCGGCGTGCTGATTTTCGTGGTGCTGATGTTTATGTTCGTGCGTTTCGTGCACCACAACATCCCAGACAAGCAGGACATTCCGTGGGTGAAAGGGATTGTCGAAGTCCTGAAGGGTAACGAGCATAAAGTCGCGAAGGTGGGGAAATACAATGCCGGACAGAAGATGATGTTCTGGACCATCATGAGCATGATTTTTGTGCTGCTGGTGACCGGGGTGATGATCTGGCGTCCGTATTTTGCACAGTACTTCCCGATCCAGGTGGTGCGTTACGCGCTGCTAATTCACGCGACGTCTGCCATCATCCTGATTCATGCCATCCTGATCCATATGTATATGGCGTTCTGGGTAAAAGGGTCGATCAAAGGGATGATTGAAGGGAAGGTGAGCCGCCGCTGGGCGCAGAAACATCACCCGCGCTGGTATCGTGATGTGGAACGGCTGGAGGCGAAACAGGAAAGTACGGAAGGGATGAAGTAAGACCTGCGCCGTCGGCTCTGCCCGGCGGCGCTGCGCTTGCGCGGGCCTTCATGTGTTAGTCAATAAACGATCAATTGCCGCTATAACGTCATGACGTGCGTTGCGTAAATTACAAACAAAGTCTTTAGGGTTGATTTTATTGTTGTTAATGTTTGTTATCATCGGTGAATAAATCAGAAACGTTTCAAAGTCGATATTTATCCCCGGAGCCAGATGGCTTTGCCATAACGGCAACTTATTATTTCTCGCGAGCGGTACAATTACGCGTGTGGCAAGATCATCATAACAATCATCCTGAATGAGCATATAATAGGGAAGTTTGTCCCGTGTAGCCGCAGATGTATTACGGTAAACATTAAATTGTCTCAGCATTAAAGCACCCTGAAAAACTCATCATCAGTGATGGTTCCGTGTTTCTCCACAAAATCATTCATTGCCCGTATAAATGCACGATCCTCTTCTGATGGCTGCCGCCGCCTGGTTGAGTTTTGTTCTGCATGACACAAGGGCTTACGCGATGTGATGTTCTGGCCCAGCTCTGCTTCTGTGGTATGTTTCATCGTTATCTCCTTTGTTGGTGCGGTCATTTTCAACCGCCGCCAACAAAAAACAATACTGTATCCCCTGGTAATCTATATTCTGCGAGCCGCCTTCCAATTATATCAGAATCGCTCCTCTACATACCGGAACGGGTATTTTGTGGGTTTAACTTTGCCGATTTTGCGCTTCGGTAAATCCACCTTGTCGACGTGAATTTCTTTATACGGGATCTGCGAAAGCAGATGCGAAATAATATTCAGACGCACGCGTTTTTTATCTTCAGAACGCGCGACAAACCACGGTGCCCAGGCGGTGTCAGTGGCTTCAAACATGGCGTCGCGCGCGCGGGTGTACTCGTCCCAGAGGTTAAAGGATTTAATATCCATCGGCGACAGCTTCCAGATCTTACGCCCATCGTTAATGCGGTCGCGCAGGCGCCGCTCCTGCTCTTTCGGCGTCACCTCCAGCCAGTACTTCAGCAAGATAATCCCGGCATCAACCATCGCTTTTTCCATAACCGGCGCGCCGTCCAAAAATTTCTCCGCCTGTTCCTCCGTGCAGAACCCCATCACCCGCTCCACGCCCGCGCGGTTGTACCAGCTGCGATCGAAGATCACGATTTCGCCCGCCGAGGGCAGGTGAGGCACATAGCGCTGGAAGTAGAGCTGGCTTTTCTCTTTATCCGTTGGGGCAGGAAGCGCAACAACGCGAAACACGCGGGGGCTGACGCGCTCGGTGATCGCTTTAATGGTGCCGCCTTTGCCGGCACCATCGCGTCCTTCAAAAACAATACACACTTTTAACCCTTTGGCGACGACCCACTGCTGGAGCTTAACCAGTTCGACGTGCAGGCGGCGGAGCTCTTTTTCATACTCTTTGGTCTTAAGGGGGGCATTCGATGCGACATCAACAGCGACAGGGGTTTTCTTTTTGCTTCCCATGATTGTCATCCTCAGGTTGTCCGGCGTGGAAAAAGCGAGGCCGCACTATGAAGTGTAATCCACTTGTTATTATGCGTATTGTTTTTATCACAATGCTTTTTTAAGAAGTTACTGAGGTATTTACGCAGGTGCTTAGCACCCGTTCCACTATTAGAACGCCGCGGATGTAATAAAAGCATTTTTAATACCACTGTTTGTGTGTGGTTAATGTAATGATTCATTCTTATTTACTAAAAGGAACTAAGAATGAGTTGGAATAAAGACGCTGCGGTTTCGTATCTCCGCTCACATGCTCTGGGGCGCTCTCGTAATGAACGTGCTATGGATGCATAGATGAAAAGGATATTTTTATCATTCGTTATGTTGCTGGTGAGCTGTAGTTCGGCTGCCAATCAAGGACGTAGCGCACAAGACGCTACTGTATCATTTTATAAATCCTATCTTTCTGCATTCGGCAGCGATGAAGCCAGGCCTTATCCTGCCGATGAACTGCGCAAATATGTTTCTGCTGATACTATTGCTCGCATCAATGCTATTCAGGAAATCTTTGAACAAGAGTTAATAGAGTCTGACTATTTTACGTATACCCAAGATTACTCTCGTGAATGGATACCGGCGTTACGAGTGGAAAACGCCAGGCCATTTTTAAACGGTGAAGTTGTCCAGGTTATTGAAGGGGTGGGTAACGGGAGAAGCATCCACCTTGAGGTATTTCTTCGTCGTGAAGATGATGCATGGAAAATCTATCGCGTTCGTGACGTAACGAACAATTACGAGCACCCAATATTCAATGCTGGCGCTATTACACGCGCTAAAGCAGCGGAAGAAAGCACACCGTAAAAGCCAGACCTTAAACCCTTTAAAGCTCTGACACCTGCCAGGGCTTTTTGTTTTCCATTCCCCCGTGTCGCGGTTGGAGAAAACTCCTGAATTAATGGATTAATGTGTCAGCCAGCTGATTTGAACTGGCTCACCATACAAGATTATTTAATAATGCCCTCGCGATTGATTAACCGGTGGTTGAGGCATGAAAAAGACAATATTTTCGTTGGCGCTTGGCACATTTGGCCTGGGTATGGCTGAATTTGGCATTATGGGGGTGTTAACCGAGCTGGCGCATGACACCGGTATTTCGATTCCCTCCGCCGGGAATATGATCTCGTTTTATGCGTTCGGCGTGGTGATTGGCGCGCCGATTGTGGCGCTGTTCTCCGGCAAGTTCTCGTTAAAAACGACGCTGCTGTTTCTGGTTGCCATGTGCGCAGTCGGAAATGCCCTGTTTACGTTTTCTACGTCGTATTTCTGGCTAGCGCTGGGGCGTTTGATCTCCGGTTTTCCGCACGGGGCCATTTTTGGCGTCGGGGCGATTATCCTCTCTAAAATTGCGCCACCCGGGAAGGTGACGGTCGCGGTGGCCGGGATGATCGCCGGGATGACCGTGGCCAACCTGGTGGGCGTCCCGCTCGGCACCTGGCTGGGGCACCAGTTCAGCTGGCGCTATACCTTTTTCCTGATTGCTGCGTTCGACGCGCTGGTTATCCTCTCGGTTCTGCTCTGGGTGCCGGATATCCATGACAAATCAGAAATCAAATTGTCCGAGCAGTTCCACTTCCTGAAGAAACCGGAACCCTGGCTGATTTTTGCCGCCACCATGTTTGGCAATGCTGGCGTGTTCGCGTGGTTCAGCTTCGTTAAGCCGTTTATGGTCAACGTTTCTGGCTTTTCCGAAGGGATGATGACGGCCATCATGATGCTGATGGGCCTTGGCATGGTCTTGGGCAATCTGCTGAGCGGCAAACTCTCGGGGCGCTTTAGCCCGCTGCGCATTGCGGCCATCACCGATATGGTGATTGTCGCCTCGCTGCTGCTGCTTTTCGCCCTGGGCGAACTGAAAACGGCCTCGCTGGTGATGGGCTTTATCTGCTGTGCCGGGCTGTTTGCGCTCTCTGCACCGCTGCAAATTTTGCTTCTGCAAAATGCGAAGGGCGGTGAGATGCTGGGGGCGGCCGGAGGGCAGATGGCGTTTAATCTCGGCAGCGCGATCGGGGCGTACTTTGGTGGGATGATGATTACCCTCGGCTTTAGCTGGCGCTACGTCACACTGCCTGCGGCGTTCCTCTCGTTCTCGGCCATGAGTGCATTGTTGATCTACGGTTACCTGCGGGCCAGACAGGCTCAGGCTAACGCTCGCGCGCTAGCCTGATTGCATTCAGGCAAGCCAGGGCTCACCCAGCGTCAGCATCAGGCGGTTGGCCCAGGCGAAGAACGCGGCGGACTGCACCAGGTCCAGCTGGGCTAAGGTGTCCAGCCCCTCTTTTTCCAGAGCGGCAAGGTTCAGCGGCGTGGCGGCAGGCGGGGTAACCGACAGCGCCGCCGCAAAATTAATTTCCGCCTGCCAGCGCGCAGATTGCCCCTCACTCAGGGATCGTCCCGGACGCACGGCCAGCAGAGCCTCTACCGCAGCATCATCCTTTGACAGCTGGCTGGCTTTACGCGCATGGACAGAGGCGCAGTAGATGCAGCCGTTGATTTTACTGGCTACCGTTGCGGCCAGCTCGCGCTCGGCGCGCGGTAATCCCCCCGGTGTATAAAAAATTCCTTTATCCGTTAGCGTGCGCTGTTCAAGCACCGGCAGGTTGCGCCCCAGCAGGCGGAAATAGTCGGAATCGGTGTGGCCAAACTTCGCCAGGATCGCAATCTCGTCATCACGAAAATCAGCCAGCGGTTTGGCGTCGATCCACGGCTCCCAGCCCAGCTCCTGCTGGGTGAACGCGACGGGAGCCGTCTTCCCGGAGACCGTGGTTGCGGTTGTATGCCAGATGCCTGCCGCCACCGGCGCATCGCTTGCCACCACCGGCTTGTCATTTAGCAGCCGCAGCCCGGCGACGAGTCGGCTCTGAAAGCTGACAAACGCAACAAGCTGCGCCAGGGTAACAATGCCTTCCTTGCTCCAGCCCGCCCGGGTCAGCGCCGTCAACGCGGACGGCGTGGCTTCGACGGGAGAGAACGTCAGCAGGCGCGCGAAGTGCAGCGCAGGGGTCAGGCGTTCGGATGTTGGGTCGGCCAGGCCAAACCCCGCATAGTGCGCGGCCAGCGCCTCCGCGTTGTGCCACCTGGCGACTTTTGCCGCGACGGCGAAGCGCTCGTCGAGCGCAAAATCGCTATCCTGCTGGGTAAATAAGATTTCGTAGCTGCCCTGTGCGTGGCGCGTGGCGGCGTCCCGCGTGGCGCGCGCCTCTGCCAGAGGGGAACCGGGTTTAATTTCCGCCAGCTCGGCGAGAATGTCCTTACTTAATGACATAGGTATCTCCTCAACGTATATAGGGGGCAATATGTTCGGCGATCAGTTCGATGGATCGCAGCGTGTCGCGATGGGTGGGCTCGACCGAATGAACCTGGAACGAGATATCCGTGGCGCGCCTGAGAACGGAGTCCGCATGCAGTGAACGCAGCACCGTATCTGGCGAACCGATATGGGCGTCGAACTGGCGACGAAAATCTGTGACGGTGTCACCTTTAACCGCGTGTCCGGTAGCGCGATGCTGCTGGGCCTGCCTGGTAAGACCCGGCGTGGCGACCTTCAGCGCGTAGTCATCGCTGTCGGCGACGAACGCCGTGCGGGAGGCCAGAATACGCGGCGCAATGCCCGCAGGCAGTGCCTCAAGGTAGGCATCCACAATCGGGTTCTGGATCGCGTCGAGCGTCAAATCCAACTGGTCTGCCGGGCGCGGCTGCGTGCGGGAGAGCATCAAACCGTGTCCGGCCCGCGCGGCGCGAACGGCACCGTCGACGGAAAAGGTGGCAATCCAGATCCGTTCAGCCAGCTGTGGCGCTGGCGGGTAAAGGTGATTATCCGGATGGGTGAGCGAATCCCCGCGCCAGGCGCTCTGAATCACATGCAAATGGTCAGCAAAGGCCGCGCCGCGCTGTTCAAACGTCAGTCCGAACGGCAGGAAAGAGGTCGGCGTGCCGCCCGAACCAAAACCGACTTCGAGACGTCCATCGGCGAGTAAATCCAGCACCGCCGCATCTTCCGCCACGCGCAGCGGGTTTTCCATCGGCAGGGTAATGATGGCCGTCCCCAGGCGGATGGTTTCGGTATGCGCCGCAACGTGGGCCAGAAACAGCAGCGGCGACGGCAGGCCGCCTTCACTTTCGTGGAAGTGGTGCTGCGCGATCCAGGCGCTGTCAAAACCGTGGCGTTCGGCGTGGCGGATCTGTTCGGTTGCCAGACGATAGCGTTCCTTCGGCGTGGCGTCGTCAAGCAGGCGGGTGAAAAATCCCAGGCGTTTTCGCGTCATGCGAACTCCTCCGTAGCGGGTGAAAAATGGGGAATGGCGGCAATCAGCTCGCGGGTATAGTCGTTCTGCGGCGACGTGAATAAGGTCTCGACGTCACCATGTTCGACTACCTGACCGCTGCGCAGCACCGTGACGCTGTGGGCGATACAGCGAACGGTAGAGAGATCGTGCGTGATGAACAGGTAGGTTAATCCCAGTTGCTGCTGCAGCTGCTGAAGCAGAGCCAGAATCTGCGCCTGTACGGTGACGTCCAGCGCGGAGGTGGCCTCGTCCAGCACCAGAATAGTCGGCTCCAGGATCAGCGCCCGGGTGATGGCTACGCGCTGGCGCTGCCCGCCTGAAAGCTCCCTTGCGGTGCGGGTCAGGAGTTCGACGGGCAGGGCAACCCGCTGCGCCACGGTCTCCACCCGGACCTTGCGCTCCGCCTTGCTGAGGCGAGCAAAGTTCTTCAGCGGCTCTTCGATGATGTCAAACAGGGTTTGACGCGGGTCGAGAGAGGCGAACGGGTTCTGGTAGACAAACTGGATCTTCTGGCGCAGCTGGCGGCGGGCCTCGCGGCTGAGGTCGGTGGCATCAATATCATCAATAATGACCTGTCCGCTGTCCGCCTGTTCAAAACCCAGCAAAATACGGGCGAGGGTGGTTTTCCCGGAGCCGGATTCCCCGACCAGCGCATGCGTGCTGCCGCGCCTGACGTCAAACGTCACCCGATCCAGCGCCTGAAGGTGATGACCTTTGCCCAGCGAGAACCGTTTGCTGATGGCGCGGGCGCGAATGGCCGGTGACGCCAGCGGAAGGCCAGCTACCGGGGCGATGGTCAGGCGCTGGCCCAGGAGATCGCTCAACAGCTGGCGGGTGTAGGCGTGCTGCGGGGTGCGGACAATGTCGGCGGTGTCGCCGTGCTCCTGAACCTCACCGTTGCGAAACACCAGCAGCCTGTCCGCGCGCTGCGCGGCCAGCGCCAGATCGTGAGTGACAAACAGAACCGCAGTACCCGATTCCCGGCGCAGGATATCCAGCAGATCGAGAATGCGTTTTTGCACCGTCACGTCCAGCGCGCTGGTGGGCTCATCGGCGACGATCACGTCCGGGCGCAGGGCAATGGCGATGGCAATCAGCACGCGCTGTTTCATCCCGCCGGAGAGCTGATGCGGATACTGCTTCATGCGCTGTTCGGGATGGCTCAGGCCGACCTTTTTCAGCAGGGCGAGCACCTGCGCGTCGCGCTGGAGTGCCGTTACCTTTTGGTGCTGCTGAATAATTTCCCCGACCTGTACGCCGATCGTCTTAACCGGGTTGAGTGAATTACCCGGATCCTGCGGAACCAGGCTGATTCGCGCGCCGCGAAGGGTATCGAGACGCTTCGCTGACCACCGGCTAATCTCCTCGCCGTTGAGCACGATTTTCCCGGCATCGCGTCGGGCGTTATCCGCCAGCAGACCGATAATCGCCTGTGCCGTGGTGGTTTTGCCTGAGCCGGATTCGCCGACAAAGGCCAGCATTTCCCCCCGACGGAGGGTGAAGCTGACGTTATGCACCACCTCGCGCCACTGGCGCGCGGTACGGTAGCTGATGGTCAGGTTTTCTACCGAGAGTACGGTCATTTCAGGCCTCCGCTGAACTGTTGGCTGATACGGTTGGTGGCAAGCACGACGGCGATGACGACCACGCCGGGGAAGGTAGTTAACCACCAGGCGGTAGAGAGATAGTTACGGCCTTCGGCAATCAATAAGCCCCATTCCGGAACGGGCGGCGGGGTGCCGTAGCCGAGAAAGCTCAGCGTGGAAAGCGCCAGAATGGCCTGACCAAACTGCAGCGTGGCAAAGGCGAGGACGGCGGTTAAGGCGTTGGGCAGGATGTGTCGCCACAGGACCGCCAGGAACGTCCCACCGCTGCCAAACGCCGCCTCGACATAATCCGTATGGCGGATGCGCACCACTTCACCGCGCGCGAGGCGGGCGAAGCTGGCGATGGAGGCCACGCCGACGGCAATGGCGGCGTTAACGGTGCCAAACCCGAGCAGAATAATGACCGTCAGCGAGAGCAGCAGAGACGGAATGGACAGCAGCACGTCGACAAAACGCATCAGGAAAGACTCGACGCGTCCCGCGAACGCCCCGGCGACAACCCCCAGACCGGTGCCCACCACCAGTCCCATCGTGACGGCAGCGAGCGCTGCGCTCAGGGAGTGGGACGCACCATACACAATACGCGCGTAAACATCGCGGCCAAGCTGATCGGTGCCGAGCCAGTGGCCCGCCTGCGGTGCCAGACGTTGCGCTCCGGCGATGCCCTCAATCGGGCTGTAGTGGGTTAACAGGCCGGGGGCTACGGCAGCAAAAATCGCGAGAATAATCACCGCCCACGCCAGCCACAGTCCCGGCTGCCACGCGACGCCCTGCCAGCCGGGAACGCGTTTTCGCGCGGCGGCAGCGTAATCGACCAGGCTCATGATGCACCTCCGGTAACGGTTTGCAGACGGGGATCCAGCAGCGGCATCAGCAGGTCCACCAGCAGATTGATCAGGACAAAGCCGAGAGCGGAAATCATGACCACCGCCTGAAGCACGGCGATGTCCTGGTTGTTCACCGCCTGCTGGGTCAGCTGCCCGAGCCCGCTGCGGCCAAATACGGTTTCGGTGATCAGCGCTCCGGCAATCAGTTCGCCCAGAAGTAGCCCGGCAATATTGAGTACCGGCAGCAGCGCGTTGCCGGTGACGTGACGCCACAGGACGGCGGTTTCACTCAGCCCTTTGGCGCGGGCGACGGCGACAAACGGCTGCGTCGCCACCTGGTCCAGGCTGCGCATCAGAATTTGCGCCAGCGGGGCGGAGATCGGGATCGCGACGGTCACGATCGGCAGGATCAGCCCCTGCAGCGGCGTCGGATTAATCACCGGGATCAGCCGCAACTGAAAAGAAAAAAGCTGAATGAGGGCAATCCCCAGCCAGAACGTGGGTAAGGAGATAAACAGAACCGGCAGAGACTGGAGGGTATTACTCAGCCAGCGCAGACCCGGCAGACGCGACGCAAAGGCCAGCGCAAACGCCAGCAGGACCGCGAGTAAAAAAGCGGGCAGGGCGAGGCTCAGGGTATCCGGCAGATTGCTGGCAATCAGCTCGCTGACCGGCACCCCTGCCTGTAATGAATAGCCGAAATCTCCGCGCAGCATCGCCAGCAGCGTGTGGCCGTATTGCTGCCACAGCGGGCTGTCCGCGCCGTAGGCCACGCGCATCTCCTCGATTTGCGCCGGGCTTAGGCCCAGGTCCGGGTTCTGAAATTTAATCAGCACCGCGTCGCCAGGCAGCACCTGGAGCAACACGAACGAGAGGGTAAAGGCGGCCCACAGCACCAGCAGCCCGTGCCCAAGACGTTGAAGAAGTGCGTGGCGCATCGTCAGCTCCTTAGTGTTTCTCAATCCACGCGCCGTAGAACGACGGGCGGCCGACCGCTTCAAAATTGACGCCTTTCAGCCACGGCGCACCAGCAAAGACCTGCGGCTCCTCGAAAATCGGAATGACGTAGGCGTTATCCAGCAGGTAGCGCTGGGCATCGCCGGTCAGCTGCAGGCGTTTTTGCGGATCGACCTCTGAGGAGATATTTACCAGCAGCGCATTCAGCTTGTCGTCACGGAAGTTTTTGACCTTGTCGCTGGAGCCGCCTTTTTGCAGCAGCGCGTCGCGGTTAGCCGGGTAGAACATGCTTTTCACCACGTCCGGATCGGCGCGGCCCACTTCGGAGACGGTTAACGGGGTTTTCTGTGGATCAAGGTTATCCAGCGTGCGGCTGCCAGCGTCACCGGCTTTTACGTTCAGCACTACGCCCACCTGACGCCACTGCTGGGCAACCAGCTGCAGCACCTCTTTATTTTGCGGCTGCGGCAGGGATTCATATACCGTCAGCGCCAGCCGCTGGCCGTCTTTGGCGCGGATCCCGTCGCTGCCCGCTTTCCAGCCCGCCTCGTCCAGCAGCTGGTTGGCTTTTGCCGGATCAAAGGTCAATTTGTCGCTGAGATCGACAAAGCCTGCGGCGGAATCGGCAATCACCGACTTCGCCTGCGGATAGTTGGCCGAGAAGAGGGTCTCGACCACCTGCTTTGCATTCGTGGCATGCAGCAGCGCCTGGCGCACGCGAATATCGGAGACCAGCGGGTTATCCGGGCGGAAGCTAATGCTGTCGTTCACCCCGCGCGTTGGGGCAGCGTAGATTTTATAGCCCTGGTCTGTCGCCTGCTTTTCGTCATACGCCTGCACCTGGCGAATAAAGTCAGCCTGACCGGCCAGAAGGGCACCGACGCGCACGCTGTCTTCCTGGGTGACGATAAACTTGATGCCATCCAGATTGGCTGGACCCTGTTGCGTCAGGCTTTTGGGCCCCCACTGGTAGTCCTTACGGGCTTCGAGCGTCACTTCGCGGCCCAGCTTCTCGTCCTTCACCACAAACGGGCCGGAGCCAATGATATGCCGGGCATCCCCCAGCTCTTCAAAGTTGCGCTTCAGCGTGCTGAGCGAGACCAGACCCGAGCCAATCGTGGCGGTGCCCTGCAGGAACCCCGGCGACGGTTTTTTGAAGTAAAACTTCACGGTCAGCGGGTCGATCACTTCGCTGCGATCGTAGTTATTGATCACTTCTGACACCGGCAGGCGCTGCGCCTTATTGCCCAAACCGTAGGTATCAAAGTTTTTTGCTACGGCGTTGGCGTCCAGCGGCGTGCCGTCGGAGAAGGTAATACCGGGACGCAGTTTAAAGGTGTATTCAGTTTTATCAGCGTTGGTGGTCCAGCTTTCGGCCACCCACGGTTCGACCTGCAGCGTCTTTGGATTTTGCCACGTCAGTTTGTCGGTGATCTGGTTCAGGATGCCGCCGTTCGGGTAGAAGCCGCCGGCAGGCGGATAGAGGTTGGTGTGCGCCTGTTGTTCAAGATAAATCAGCGTGCCGCCTTTGACCGGCGCATCGGCGGACCAGGCTGCAGTTGTCGTCAGAATCAGCGCCGTCAGCAGCGGCAGACGAAATGGGGTTTGCATGGTGAATTCCTTTGTTATCTTCTTGTTAGAGTCGGATTCATCATCGGGCGCGGGGGAAAACAAGGGAACAAAGGAATTAAGATAAGGATTGCCGGAAACTGAAAATAAAAACGCCCCGTTAGCGGGGCGATGGCGGGGACCTAAACGAATTTCGCCAGCGGGTCGGCGGCGGCAAAGGCGACCGTTTTGTCTGCTAATGGCGGATAGATCAGCTCATTCGTGATGGCGATTTTGATCTTCTTCGCCTCGTCGCGGACGGATTTGACGGCCTGTTCCCAGCCCTCGGTATAGACCGCGCCCCACGCGCCTAAATCCAGGCAGGTAACATAGTTCACCTGACGATAAGGGTAAGGAGCAACGTTCAGCAGGCTGGCGGCAGCGTTATGACCGGCAAATTTCCCTAGCTGGATCGCATGCTGGCAGGTCATCAGCGCCGTGTTGCCCGCATCGTCTGTTTTGGCGTGAGCCATATCGCCGGTGGCATAGACGTCAGGATGTGCGGGGACCTGCAACGTCTCTGTCACAACCAGGCGGCCCTGGCTATCGCGTTCACCGTCTATCTGCAGGCTGAGGGGATTTGCCTCGACGCCTGCGGTCCAGACGACGGTCGCAGCAGCAATACGTTCACCGTTTTTCAGCGTGACGCCGTGAGCATCAATGGCTTCAACTTCACTCTTCAGCCGCCATTCAACGCCCAGCGCCTCACTCGCCTCTGCAATTGTTTTACGCAATGCGTCGCTATAACGGCCGCCAATGACTGGCCCTCTCTCAACTACGACTATTTTAATCTCCGTATTGTCACCAAAACGGGCACGCAGTCGGGCAGGTAGCTCCGTTGCCAGCTCGATGCCGGTAAAGCCGCCTCCGCAGACTACCACGGTGTTGCGCTCGGGCGTGGAGGGACGTAACGCCAGTGAATCAAGGTGACGCTCAAATACCTGTGCGGATTCCAGCTGGTCGATATCAAAGGCGCAGTCAGCCAGGCCAGCAATCGCTGGGCGTTTGGTCTGGCTGCCCGTAGCGAGGATCAGCCTATCGTAGGAAGCCGTAGCATGCGCGCCATTGGACATCCGGTATAAAACGGTTTTCGCCGTGGTATCAATTTGTTCCGCGTGTCCGGCAATGAATGTGATATCAAGCTCGGCAAACAGGTCAGTCAACGGGGCAACCAGCGTTGACACCTTCTCCTCATAGAAGCGTGGCCGAACGCGCAGTTCGGGTAAGGGGGCCAGAACCGCAATTTCCAGACTGTTATTACCCTGCTGCTCAGAGAGACGTGCCGCGCTCACGGCTGCCCACATACCCGCAAAACCACTGCCTACGATTAAAATCTGCTTTTTCATATTCGATCCTTTCTCCCGCCAGGCTTCATGCCTGACATAACTGCCACTATACTTGTCGGAGTTAACTCCGACAACTTCTTTCTGAGTTAAAAATCGTTATAATGCTCCGAACACTAATTCGGAGTTAACCATGGCGTTTTACAGTTCCGGTGTGGAATACGGCATTCACAGCCTGATGTGTATGGTGGATGCGAAGGGCAACGAGCGTGAGATGAGCGTCCGGGAGATGGCTGCCTTGCAGGGCGTGCCGTATGACTACCTCGGCAAAATCTTCACACGCCTGTCACGTGCCGGGCTGGTCATCAGTACGGAAGGTAAGGGCGGGGGCTTTAAGCTGGCGCGTCCGGCGGAGCTGATCAGCGTGCTGGATGTGGCGCATGCCATTGACGGCGAGAAAAACATGTTCGAATGTCGTGAAGTGCGCCAGCGGCTGGCCGTGTTTGATGAAGCTCCGCCTGCCTGGGTCTGCGACGGCCCGTGCGGAGTACGTTCAGTCATGGATAGCGCCCAGCAGCGGATGGAAGAGGAGCTCGCGCGTCATACTATTCTCGACCTGGCGCGTAAAATGTACCGAAAAGCGCCGGACACCTTCCAGATTGAGGTTCAGGAGTGGATTTCAGTTCGTCGTTCGTCGTAGCAATGAGCCGGGTAAGGCGTAGCCACTACCCGGCAAAAGGTGTTTACGAGCGTAAGTCGATCACCATACGGCCACGGATCTGGCCCTGTTCCATCTCTTTAAAAATGGCGTTGATGTCCTCGATAGGACGCATTGTTACTTTCGGCACCACTTTGCCCTCGGCCGCAAACTGGAAGGCTTCCTGCAGATCCTGACGGGTGCCAACCAGCGAACCTACCACCTGAATACCGTCCAGCACCAGGCGCGGAATGTCCAGGCTCATCGCTTCCGGCGGCAGGCCAACGGCGACCACGCGGCCACCGGCACGCACGGCATCCACCGCCGAGTTGAAGGCCGCTTTTGCGACGGCGGTGACGACTGCGGCATGCGCGCCGCCGGTTTTTTCCTGAACAATCTTAGCGGCATCTTCGCTGCGTGAGTTGATGGTTAAATCCGCACCCATGCTTGCCGCCAGCTTCAGTTGTTCATCGTTAACGTCCAGAGCGATGACTTTGGCATTAAACACGTTTTTGGCGTACTGCAGCGCGAGGTTGCCCAGCCCGCCCAGACCGTAAATCGCGATCCACTGGCCCGGTTTTATACCGGAGATTTTCACCGCTTTGTAGGTGGTGACACCGGCGCAAGTGATGCTGCTGGCCGCCGCCGAATCCAGACCATCCGGCACTTTTACCGCGTAATCCGCGGTGACGATGCACTCTTCCGCCATGCCGCCGTCAACGGAGTAACCGGCGTTTTTCACGTCACGGCACAGGGTTTCGTTACCGGTATTACAGTATTCGCAGTGACCGCATCCTTCAAAGAACCAGGCCACGCTTGCGCGGTCGCCGACTTTCAGCGACGTCACGCCAGGGCCGACTTCTTTCACGATACCAATACCTTCATGGCCCAGGATTACCCCGGTTTTATCGCCAAAATCACCGTTCTTCACGTGGAGGTCGGTATGGCATACACCACAGCACTCCATTTTCAGCAGGGCTTCCCCATGCTTAAGCGGGCGTAAGGTTTTTTCAGTGACATTGACCTGATGATCCTGAGTAACAACAGCAGCCTTCATGTGTATCTCCTTGTTCATAATAAGAATCTGCATAGCAGGTGTAGTACCCCTTAAGGATTAATACATTAGCCTGGTAATGCAAGGCTGCGGCAACATAATGTCATCATTTGATTCGATTTCGGATTAAGAATACGGCGATCCTCTAATAATTAAGGGGGAAAATGCTGGCCCGGCGAGGTGCTCGCCGGGCGCAGATTTACAGCTGGGCTTCAATCTCCTCAATTTCTCTACGCCATTGCGCCTGCAGCTGCGGCTTCTGATGTTTCGGCTTACGCGCCAGATCGTCTTCCAGCAGCGTTTCCAGCGCGATCAGCCGCTCAAGCAGATCATCGTACGGCGAGGGGTGAACTTCCCCAGCACTGACAACGGGCGCGCCGGATGTCCCGAGCCCCACGCTTTCACGCAGCCGCTCAAACACGGCTTCAGCATCGTGCCACTCGCTCAGCCAGCCGTCCTCAATCAGCCAGAAGCGGTTACAGCTTTGGCTAATTAACTGGCGATCGTGGCTGACCAGCAGCACGCCGCCTTCGAACTGTTGCAGCGTTTCCGCCAGTGCCTCTTTGCCTTCCATGTCGAGATGGTTGGTGGGCTCATCCAGCATCAGCAGGCTGTAGCGGGCAAGCGTCAGCCCGACGAACAGCAGGCGAGAGCGCTCGCCGCCGCTGAGCGTGCTGACTTTTTGCCCGTGTCTCGCCCACGGGAACCCGGCGCTGATGAGCGCCATCTTCCTGTGCTGCGGATCGGGGGCGAAAGGTTCCAGCGCGTCGAGCAGCGTGGCCTCATCCGGCAGCTGATGCAGCGTCTGGTCGTAGTAGCCCGGCGAGACGCGCGGATGGATTTTCAGCCCGCTGTCCGTCGGTTCATCCACAAAATGTCGCCAGATAAGCTTCATCAGCGACGATTTACCGCAGCCGTTACGACCGACAATTGCCACGCGATCGCCGCTTTTCAGCCGCGCCGTTTCGATGTTAAACAGCGGCGGTAGCCCGGGCGCAGGCGGGACGCTGAGGTTTTCCATCTCCAGCAGACGGTCCGCCCGCAGCGCGTCGCCGCGCAGGGTTAGCGTCCATGGACTGCCCGCCGTGAGCGCAGTCTGGCTCTCTTTGAGTCGTTCGACCTGTTTTTCCATCTGCTTGGCTTTGCGGGCCAGGTCTTCGTTGTCGTAAACCTTACCCCAGGTCGCCAGCCGCTTTGCGCTGGCGGTCACGCGGTCGATCTCCTTTTGCTCCGCCTTGTGGCGCTGCGCATCGCTTTCGTCTTTTGCTGCAAGCGCTTTACGGGCGGCCGTGCAGGGAAGGGCAAAGTAGTGCAGCGTCTTATCACGCAGGATCCAGCTGCCGTTTGTGACGGCATCCAGCAGCTGTCTGTCGTGCGAAACCAGCACGAAGCTGCCTGACCAGTTCTGTAAAAAGTGTTCCAGCCAGAGCATGGTCGGCAGATCCAGGTGGTTGCTGGGTTCATCCAGCAGGAGCAGATCCGGCTCGTGAATCAACGCCCGCGCCAGCAGCAGGCGGGTGTGCTGTCCGCCACTCAGGGTGGCGGATTGCAGCGTCATATCCTGCGGCGTGAAGCCCATGCTCGCCAGCAGCGTTTCAGCTTTCCAGCGCAGACTGTCGTGCTCAGCTAAAGGCAGTTGCGCGAGTACGGCATCCAGCATGGTCAGCGGGAAAATGGCGTCCGGGAGATGTTGCTCCACGCGCGCCATCAGGCAGTGCCCGGCCAGCGCTACCGTTCCGGCGGCTGGGATATCTGTTCCGTCCAGCACCTTTAAAAGCGTACTTTTGCCGCAGCCGTTGTCGCCCAGCAGGCCGATGCGGTCGCCTTTTTTCAGCGTAAAGGAGAGTGAGTCGAAGAGCGTGCCAAACGCCGTATCAACGCGTAAAGATTGTGCAGTGAGTAAAGTGCTCATTGTTGCTTACCCAAGAGTTAAAGGCATGTTTATGCCTCGTCAAACATCGCTGACGATAACTCAGTAAGCCCGAGAGAAGGGATTTCAGGGGTTGGTGTCTTCGCTCAAGCAGAAGTTATCGCAGCACGATACCGATAACGCTTGAGCTGGTGCGATCACCAAATGTATGTGAAACATTGAAAATTTCACGATACAGCATAATTGGCCTCCTTATATATTCAGTGGGTTAATGGATGAAAGGAGTGTAGCGGGGGAAAGGGGGTTTGGCTAGTGGGTATTCGATGGTGCGGTCTGTTGCCCCTCATCGTAACCCTCTCCCCAATGAGGAGAGGGAACGGTTCGGGCGCAGAATTAAATCGAGGTACGGCGATAGCTGCGGTATTCAGGCATCCAGAAGTTATCATCAATAGCCTGCTGCAGCGCGTCGGCAGAGGTTTTCACCGCCACGCCCTGCTGCTGCGCCATTTTACCCACCGCAAACGCGATAGCGCGCGACACCTTGTGAATGTCCTTCAGTTCCGGCAGCACCAGCCCTTCGCCGTTGTTGACCAGCGGCGAATAGCCCGCAAGGGTTTCGCTCGCCGACATCAGCATTTCATCGGTAATGCGGGATGCGCCGGAGGCGATCACGCCCAGACCAATGCCCGGGAAGATATAGGAGTTGTTGCACTGGGCGATCGGATAGGTTTTATCCTTCCACACCACCGGATCGAACGGGCTGCCGGTGGCAACCAGCGCGTTACCTTCGGTCCAGGCGATGATGTCCTGCGGCGTCGCTTCCACGCGGGAGGTTGGGTTAGACAGCGGCATCACGATAGGGCGCTCGCAGTGCTTGTGCATCTCGCGAATAATCTCTTCGGTGAAGAGACCGGTTTGCCCGGAAACGCCGATCAGAATATCCGGCTTCACGTTGCGCACCACGTCCAGCAGGGAGAGCACTTCGTTGTCGGTGTCCCAGTTCTTCAGGTTCTCGCGCTTCTGCACCAGCTTGGTCTGGAACGGCAGCAGGTTCGGCATACCGTCGGTCAGCAGGCCGAAACGGTCAACCATAAAGACGCGGGAGCGGGCCAGCTCTTCGCTTAAGCCTTCGCGCTGCGTCTGGGCAATAATCTGCTCGGCGATGCCGCAGCCCGCAGAGCCTGCGCCCAGGAAGACGATTTTCTGGTAGCTCAGCTGGCTGCCGGCTGCGCGGCTGGCGGCGATAAGCGTGCCCACGGTCACCGCTGCGGTGCCCTGGATGTCGTCGTTAAAGGAGCAGATCTCATCACGATAGCGGTTCAGCAGCGGCATCGCGTTTTTCTGCGCAAAGTCTTCAAACTGCAGCAGAACGTCCGGCCAGCGGTGCTTCACGGCCTGAATGAAATCGTCGACAAACTGATAGTACTCGTCGTCGGTAATGCGCGGATGACGCCAGCCCATGTACAGCGGATCGTTCAACAGTTGCTGGTTGTTGGTGCCGACATCCAGCACCACCGGCAGGGTGTACGCCGGGCTGATGCCGCCGCAGGCGGTGTAGAGAGAGAGTTTACCGATTGGGATCCCCATCCCGCCAATGCCCTGGTCGCCGAGGCCAAGAATACGTTCCCCGTCTGTCACCACAATCACTTTAATATTGTGGTTCGGCACGTTCTGCAGAATGTCGTCCATGTTGTGACGATTCTGATAAGAGATAAAGACGCCGCGTGAGCGACGGTAGATCTCAGAGAAGCGTTCGCACGCCGCACCCACCGTTGGGGTGTAGATCACCGGCATCATCTCTTCGAGATGGTTTTGCACCAGGCGATAGAAGAGGGTTTCGTTGGTGTCCTGGATGTTGCGCAGGTAGATGTGTTTGTCGATCTCGGTTTTGAAGCCCTGATACTGGATCCACGCGCGCTCTGCCTGCTCTTCAATGGTTTCAACCACTTCCGGCAGCAGGCCAAGCAGGTTAAAGCTGCTGCGCTCTTCCATGCTGAAGGCGCTGCCTTTGTTGAGCAGGGGGAATTCGAGTAAAACCGGTCCGGCGTATGGGATGTATAAGGAACGATGTTTTTTCAGTTTGTTGTCCATGTCACTCACTCTTTTTATGAAGATCCGTCCCTGACACTGCTGTTTGTCATCTTTCTGGCCTGTGCGATGGGGTGCGGTCCGGCGGTATTATAAAGGAGCTAAATATGAATTACCGCAACACATAAATAAAAACACCATCGGGATTACCGATGGTGTTCTGGATCTCAGTCTGGAACTTACTTGCCTGCGTGGCGTTTTCTGCCGGTGGCGTGAGTGACTTGTGTTTCATGGTCGCCTTCAATCACCACTTTGCGCTGATTTGAAAGCTTGTAGTTCAGTCCCAGAATATGGCGTGCCTGACGGTTCGATTTCATATTAACTCCTCAATCCTGTTGATAGTTTTAAGGACCAGTTTGCTTACGCAAACGAAATGTAACCCCTTAGGTTGCAGATCCAGCTTAGCAGGTTTTTACAAGGGTGCGTTTTGTCCGCTGACGACGTAGTTAATGGTCTGCTGGTAGATGTCACTGAGGATGTCATTATCCGTGGATTCCACCCACTTGGTCAGTTCCATCAAAATGTCATCTTCAGTCACAGCACCGTGCTCGGCGTGAAGTCCCTGTGCAATCGCGTTAACGAGTTCAGGTTGTGCTGCTGCGGTATTAGCCGGGTAATAAGTAAACATGCTGCCTCCGTGTCGTTGTCTGTTTAATGGTACGGCTCGCAAAAATTTAATTCACAAACAGAATGGCAAATATTTCCCCGGTTGTGTCTCAGATTCATCTTAGAAATAAAAATGACATAAGTACATGCTTTTATGTGCTTTTAAAACGGAGGGATATATTGGCGTGAGGCAGTGCGGATATTATGGCGGTGCTCCTGCTATCGCGGGAATATAGCAGGAGCCGTTTTTAAATTACCACTTCATTTCGCCGGTATTCACTTTGGCGCTTAATTCCAGAGAACTCTCTTCTGCCAGATCCGGATACTGTTTTTTCAGTGCACCGATGACGCCCGCAGAGTTTTTATGTGCCGACAACGCCTGTTCAAAATGCTGCAGATAGCCACGGGTAAAATCAATAGCCCCGGTTCCGGACGGTGGTGTGCCCAGATAGTGGCCTGGGATCACGCGTTCCGGCTTGTGCGCGGCCATGTTGTCCAGGGTCTGCTGCCACTGTTGACGCCGAGCCGGCGTCTGGGTATCAGCCGTCCAGACGTGAATCCCCCAGGAGACCCCGGTGCCGCCGAGGATGGTTTTCACGGACGGGATCCACACGTAGGCCGCGTAGCTGTCCGGCTGCTCGATATCGACCTTTTCCCCGTCAATCATAAAGGTGGTGGAGGCGAGCACCTGCGGCACCACCAGTTCCGTTGGCGCGCCGTCTTTCATCTGCGGGCCCCAGAAGGCGAGCTTGGCGTCTTTGGTGGCCTTAATATGGTCAACCACCTGCTGCGTGGCCACCACTTTGGCATTCGGGAAGGCTTTCACCAGCGGCTGCAGGCCAAAATAGAAATCCGGATCGCCGGAGGTGATCACAATCTTATTCAGCGTTTTACCGCTGCGGCGAATTTTCTCTACCAGCGCTTCGCCATCCTTCACGCTGAACTGGGCGTCAAACAGCACCGCCTCTTTCGGGCCGGAAACGAGCGTGGAGGAGACCGCGAAAATGCCTTTTTCCTGCGGGTTATAGGTATCAATCGTCAACGGCGCGGCAAAAACGGCCGGAGCGAAAAGGGTGGAAAGCAGGGCAATATGAGTGAGTTTCATGCTGTTGTCTCTGTTGTTCAGGAATGCCTCTATTGTACGGATATTCTCATTTGCCAGAATTCCTGAAACAAGACATGCTTAGTTTCATAAATCGAGCAGATGGAGCTTATATGGATCGCGTTATTGCCGCTCAGGTCTATAACCGGATATGCGAGCTGGGAAGCCTGAGCGCGGCGGCCCGCGCGCTGGGCATTTCCCGGCCGATGGTGAGCCGTTACCTTGAACAAATGGAGAAGTGGGCGGGGACGCGGCTGGTAAACCGCTCCACGCGCAAGTTGACGCTGACGGCGGCAGGGGAAAAGGTGCTGCAAAAAACGCGGACGCTCTCGCAGATCTCGCAGGAAATCGAAGGTCAGTCGGAAAAAGATCTGCCGTCCGGCACGCTGCGGGTAGCCTGCGCGCACTTTACCGCCATGCACCTGATTGCGCCGGTCCTGCCCGGCCTGCTCTCGCGCTATCCGCAGCTGCGCATTGAGCTGGACGTGAACAACCATCCGGTCAGCCTGGTGGGAGAGCGCATTGATGTCGCGGTGCGCATTACCGATAACCCGGAGCCCGGCATGATCGCCCGCAGGCTGGGGGAGTGTCGATCGGTGCTCTGCGCCTCGCCAGCGTATCTGGCACAGCATGGCACGCCCGTCAGCCCCGAAGAACTGGCGCAGCATAACTGCCTGCACTACAGCTTTTTCGCCGGGCAGTCCTGGCACTTCCTGACGCCGGAAGGCGAAAGCCTGAGCGTGGCCGTCAGCGGCAACCTGAGCGCCAGTATCTCTTCACTGCTCATGAACGCGGCGATCGAGCACTGCGGCATCGCCATGCTGCCGGAGCGCGAAGCGCGCGCCGCGCTGGAGCAGGGATTACTGGTGCCGGTACTGGCGTCGCTGGAGCCGAAACCGCTTGCCATCCACGGCATTTATCAGTCACGGGAATACCAGCCTGCCGCGCTGCGCGTGTTTCTTGACGAACTGTCCCGCCACCTTGCCTGAGGGGCGATTATTTTGCCTTTAGCCAGGGAGAGGCCGTGCTCCAGAAAATAATATCGGCCCCGAGATAATTTTCGCCGAAGCGGACAAACTCGGCTTTGGTGAACGGTTTTCCGGTCTGAGGATCCTTATAGGTCAGAGTCGGCTCCTGAACCGCCATGGCAATGAGCGGCAGCGCCTGTTTATTTTTATGGAAGAAGGGATAGGCATTCTTCATGTGCGCCTTGCGGTTGGGCACAATGTCCGGCCCGCCCAGGCCGATATTGTTGGCGCTGGCATACGCAAAAAGACGCCCCATATAGTTGTGGTCGTTATCCCACTCGCACGGCCAGAAGTTCACGTACTGCACCACATGTGATTTCTGAAAAACCTTGCGCGCAAAGGCCAGATTTTCCATCTCACCCGCGAAATAGCTGTCGCAGGTGAAGCCCGCTGGCGGATTTTTCTCGTCAATATCAATCGCGGTTTCAGGCAGGTTTACGCCATACACCTCGCCATCAAAGCGTTTTGCGAGCGCTGCCAGCAGTGCCTGGTAGCGCTGGCGCACCGTGGGGTCCCACTGACGCGCTACCCATCCCGCGCCGACAGGCTTGCCCTCGCCGGGGTTATCAAACTGCGGCGCAATCCCGCCGCTGTATTGCTTATCGTGCATCAGATAGTCCGGAACGTAGCGGGCGTCCCGCTCAAAGAAACGATCCTGGATCTGAATAAAGAGTTTTTTCCGGGCGGCCTTAAGACGCGCCAGATCCTGCTCAATCCGCGAGAAGTCATAGCTGTCCTTCTCGGGTTCAAGCTGGCGCCAGTTGTACACGATCTGCACGCCGCCGATGTCGCCACGCGCAACCAGCGGGAGCGCCGCGTCGAGATCGCCTGAGCTGGTATAGATAAAGTTTTCCGGCGTTTTGGCCAGTGAAGAAAGAGAGAGAGCCAGCGTGGCTACCGCGACGGCCATCCTGATTTTTAGCGTCATATCATTATCCTTGTTGTCGGTACAGCAGGTGAAAGACACGGAATCGTCTGTGTTCCAGGGCGTGTCAGATGCGTAGTCTATACTTAACCCTTTGTAAGCCAAAAGGAGAGCAAGAATGACGATTCATAAGCACGGTTCGGCACACTGGTCTGGCGACATTAAGCGCGGGAAAGGAACGGTTTCCACCGAGAGCGGCGTTCTCAACCAACAGCCTTACGGCTTTAACACCCGCTTTGAGGGTGAAAAGGGGACCAACCCGGAAGAGCTGATCGGCGCGGCACATGCGGCTTGTTTTTCCATGGCGCTGTCGCTGATGCTGGGTGAAGCGGGCTATACCGCTGATTCGATTGATACGACCGCGGACGTCTCTCTGGATAAAACCGACGGCGGCTTTGCCATCACTAAGGTTGCGCTGCAAAGTAAGGTCACCGTACCGGGCATTGCGCCACAGCAGTTTGACGGCATTATTCAGAAAGCCAAAGCGGGCTGCCCGGTGTCGCAGTTGCTCAAGGCCGAAATTACCCTGGACTATAAGCTTAACTAAATCACAGCCGGGTTTGTGCCCGGCTATCCCTTCAGCGCGGCGGGGAACACCTCCGCCAGCCAGGCGATAAACACCTTCAGTCTGTGCGTTAAATGCCGGTTCTGCGGGTAGACCACGTGAAACGGGTACGCGGCAGGCTGCCAGTCACCCAGAATCGCCACCAGCGCTCCCGTCTGCAAATAGGTCTTTGCTGAATACTCAAAGGTTTGAACGATCCCCAGACCCGCCGCGGCAGCCGCCAGATGAGCGTTACTTTCATTGACGCCGAGATAGTGCGGAAGAGTGATTTCCAGCGCCTCGCCGTTCTGCCGGAAGCGAAACGGAAACGGCCGCCCGGTGACGGGAGAGAGATAACTAACAAGCTTGTGGCCGTTGCGCAGCTCCTGCGGATAAGCCGGAACGCCGTGGTTTTTAAGGTAACCCGGCGTCGCGCAGGTGACCATCTGAGCGTCACCGAGATGACGGGCGATAAGCGTTGAATCGTTCAGCGGGCCGCCGCGGATCACGCAGTCTACGTTACCGCTGATAAGATCGACCGGACGATCGGCCACGCCAAGATCGATACGGATATCCGGGTAGCGCTGCATAAAATCCGGCAGCAGGGGGATGAGCACGTCCCGTGCGGTGGAACCGCCCACGTCAACCCGCAAATGTCCCTTGGGCGTCGCGCGGGAAACGCGAAACGAGGTGTCGATATCTTCGATATCAATCAGCACCCGGCGCGCTTTTTCATAGTATTCCAGCCCTTCAGGCGTCGTGACCACCCGACGAGTCGTCCGGTGAAGGAGACGTATCGCCAGGTGCGCCTCAAGGGATTTAACCAGTTTGCTCAGCGTGGCGATCGGCATATTCAGCGAGTCCGCCGCGCGGGTAAAACTGCCGGATTCCACCACCCGCGTGAAGGCGCGCATCGCCATTAGCTGATCCATGATGACCTCTGATTATTTCCATAGGTGAATAGTCATTTTCATTTTTGCCCATTTTTCATAAATGCCGCAAGGGATAAAGTCTGTCCAACGCAAACACAAAAAGGTAAATGACATGAATACGACTCTCTCAGGAAAAATTGCACTGGTCACCGGCGGCAGCACCGGTATTGGTCTTGCCACGGCGCAGGAGCTGGCGGCACAGGGCGCGAAGGTGTACATCACCGGGCGTCGTCAGGCCGAACTTGACGCCGCGGTAGCAGAGATTGCTTCTGACGCAGTGGGCATTCGCGCGGACGTCTCTAAGCTTGCCGATCTGGATGCGGTTTATGCCCGGATAGCAAAAGAAGAAGGCCGTCTTGATATTCTGTTCGCCAATGCGGGTGGCGGCGATATGCTGCCGCTGGGCGCGATCACCGAAGAACAGTTTGACCGGATTTTTGGCACCAACGTTCGCGGGGTGCTGTTCACGGTGCAGAAGGCGCTGCCGCTGTTATCAACCGGCTCGTCGATCATTCTGACCGGCTCGACGGTGTCGATTAAGGGGACGGCCAATTTCAGCGTCTACAGCGCCAGTAAGGCCGCGGTGCGTAACTTTGCCCGCTCCTGGGCGCTGGATTTGCAGGGCCGTGGGATCCGCGTCAATGTCGTAAGCCCGGGCCCGATCAAAACGCCAGGTTTAGGGGATCTGGTGCCGGAAGAACATCGCCAGGGGCTGTACGACGCGCTGGCCGCGCAGGTGCCGCTCGGACGTTTAGGCGCGCCGGGCGAGGTGGGTAAAGCGGTGGCGTTTCTGGCCTCCGACGCGGCCAGCTTTATCAACGCCACCGAGCTGTTTGTGGACGGCGGGATGGCGCAAATTTAATCCAGGCTGCGCCAGCAGCGAACGTGA
Source organism: Enterobacter bugandensis (assembly GCF_900324475.1). NCBI lineage: Bacteria > Pseudomonadati > Pseudomonadota > Gammaproteobacteria > Enterobacterales > Enterobacteriaceae > Enterobacter > Enterobacter bugandensis. The sequence goes on along the minus strand of NZ_LT992502.1, from coordinate 2,404,976 downwards.
CGGCCCTCGCGAGAGGGCTGTAGCGGCTGAGGACGTTCGCACCCCTGCGCGGCCATCGGGCAGCGGTCGCGGAAAAAACAGCCTTCGGGCAGATGACGGTTGCCGGGCAGCTCCGTTTTGCGTAACGCCAGCGTTTCATCCAGCGGCTCTCCGGTGCGGGGAACCGAATCGAGCAGCAGGCGGGTATAGGGGTGGCGCGGCTCGCCAAGTACCTGCGCGGCGCTGCCCAGCTCCACAATCTGTCCGAGATACATCACCGCCACGCGGTCGCTCATGTGTCTGACCACCGAGACGTTATGCGAGATCAGTACGTAGGTCAGATTACGCTGCTGCTGTAGCGTCACCAGCAGGTTGAGGATTTGCGCCTGCACGGAGATATCCAGCGCGCTGGTGGGTTCATCGAGCACGATGATATCCGGGTCGGACGAAAGCGCCCGGGCGATGGCAATGCGCTGGCGCTGCCCGCCGGAGAAGGCGTGTGGAAGGCGGTCGAGATATTCCGGGCGAATGCCCACCTGCAGCGCCAGATCCGCCGCCAGCTGGCGGCGCTCGCGCTCGCTGCTGCGTTTTTGCACCCACACCGGCTCGGTAATGATGCGCCAGACCGGCAATCGCGGGTCGAGCGAGGAGAGCGGATCCTGAAACACCATCTGCATGCCACCGGCGTGGTGGGCACGCTGGCATGCGCCGGTGCTGGGTTTAAGCATCCCCATCAGCAGCTGCGCCAGCGTGCTTTTCCCACAGCCGGATTCCCCGACAACGCCCAGCGTTTCGCCCCGACGGATCTGGAGATCCAGCCCGTTGAGCGCATGGACCCGTTCAGTCACGCGGCCCAGCCAGTTTTTGCGCGACGCAAAGTTCACGTGCACGCTATCCAGTTCCAGCAGTACATCAGACATGGTGTTTCTCCCGTTGTGGATACCAGCAGGCAGCCTGTTGGCCCTCTGCGCCTTGGGGCTGCAGGCGCGGCGTTTCGCTGCATTTCGCCCCCGCGGCAAAGCAGCGCTCGCGGAACGCGCACCCCTGCGGAAGCTGGCTGAGGTTGGGCACAGTGCCGGGGATGGCGGGAAGCAGGTCGCGCGGCTGGCCGTTTTCCGGCGCGCACCGCAGCAGGCCGATAGAATAGGGATGCACAGGGTGGTGGATCAGCGTTTGCGTGGCACCGCTCTCTATCACGCTGCCCGCATACATTACGTACATTCTGTCGCAGAGCTGGGATACCACGGCCATATCATGGCTGATAAACAGCACCGAGGTGCCGCTGGCCTTCGCCTTATGCTTCAGTAAACGCAGCACCTGGAGCTGGACGGTAACGTCCAGCGCGGTGGTTGGCTCGTCGGCGATGATCAGCTCCGGCTCGCAGGAAAAGGCAAGGGCGATCATCACCCGCTGGCGCATGCCGCCGGAGAGTTCAAACGGATAACGCGCCATGACCTGCTTCGCGTCCGGAATTTGCATCTCTTCCAGCAGGGCGATCGCCTTCTGCTGCGCCTCGCGCCGGGAAAGCGGCTGATGCTGGCGGATCACCTCCACCATCTGTTTGCCAATCCGCCGCGTCGGGTTGAGGGCGGTCATGGGCTCCTGAAAAATCATCGCCACTTTAGCACCGCGCCACTGGCGAAGCTGTTTCTCGGACGCCGTCAGGACGTTTTCACCGAGTAATCTCACCTGACCGTGATGAATACGGTAGCTGCCCTCCGGCAGCAGGCGCATGGCGAGCATGGCGGTAACGGATTTGCCCGACCCTGATTCGCCCACCACGCCGACAATTTCGCCCCTGCCGATCTCAAGCGAAACGTGGTTCAGCGCATGAACCTCCCCGCGAAAAACCGGGAAGCTCAGATGCAGGTCTTCAATATTGAGTACCGGTTCGGTCATTACTGTTTGCCTCCTGACTTCGGATCCAGCAGATCGCGGATACCGTCGCCAAACAGATTAAAGCCCACGGCGGTAATCAAAATCGCCGCACCGGGAAAGGCGCAGTACCACCACTGGTCCAGGACGTAGTTACGGCCCACGGCCACCATCGCGCCCCATTCGGCGGTGGGCTGCTGCGCCCCCAGGCCAATAAACCCCAGCGTGGCGGCCATCAGAATGGCGCTGCCGATATCCAGCGACGCCTGCACGATCAGCGGCGGCAGGGCGTTGCGCAGGATATGCCAGCGGATCAAATGCCAGCGGGAGGCGCCAAAGGTGCGGGCGGCCTGAACGTAGGTGAACTGTCGCACCACCAGGGTTTGCCCGCGCGCCAGCCGCACGTAGAACGGTATGCGGACAATCGCAATCGCCAGCATGGCGTTAAACAGGCTCGGACCGAGCGCGGCGGCCAGCGCCATGGTCAGCACCAGAGAAGGAATGGAGAGCATAATGTCCATCACCCGCATGATGACGGCGTCGCCGCGCCCGCCCAGGACGCCGGACAAACAGCCCAGCAGCGAGCCAATGCCGCCCGCAATCACCACCACCGCCAGCCCGGCGGTAATCGACTGCTGGCTGCCCGTCAGCACGCGGCTGAACAGGTCGCGTCCCACCTCATCGGTGCCAAACCAGTGTTGCGCAGAGGGTGCCTGCAGGCGGGCGGTGAGATCCAGCGCGTTCGGGTCATGCGGCACTATCCACGGCGAGGTCACCATCAGCAAAAGCATCGCGATCATAATGACGCCGCCGACGATCGTGAGCGGGCTTTGGCGCAGCATCCAGAACAGCTTTGCCCAGTTGATGCGTTGTCTGGTGGTTTTCACCGGGACGGGTGTTTCCTGCGTTAACATCATTCGGCACCTCCGCGCCCGATTCGCGGGTCAATCCACAGGTAAAGCAGATCGACCACCAGATTAACCAGCACGTAGGCCAGCGAAACGACGACGGCAAAGCCCATCACCGCCGGGAAGTCCAGCGCCTGAATGGACGTCACCACCCAGGCGCCCATACCCGGCCAGGCAAAGACGGTTTCTGTCAGGACGGCGCCGTAAAGCAGGTCACCCAGCGCCAGCCCGAGCACGGTAATGGACGGGATCATCGCATTTGGCAGGGCGTAGCGCAGGACGATGTACCAGCCGGGCAGCCCGCTGGCGCGTGCGGTGCGGATGTAGTCCTCGCTAAGCTGCTCCAGCATCGCCGAGCGCACCTGGCGCGCCACGATGCCCAGGTGAACAAACGCCAGCGTCAGCGAGGGTAAAATCAGGTGCTGCAGCGCGTTGAAAAAGACTTCACCGTTGCCTTCCAGCAGGGCGTCCAGCAGATAAAACCCGGTGACGTGCGTCGGCGGATCGAGCCAGTCGTCCAGCCTGCCGCCGCCCGGCAGAATCTGCAGATGCCCGTAGAACAGGACAATCACGCCCAGCCCAAGCCAGAATGCAGGCGTGGAAATCCCGGTCATCGCCATTAAACGCACCAGGTGATCCAGCCAGCGGTTGCGGTACACCGCCGACAAAATCCCCAGCGGCACGCCGATAACCAGCGCCAGCAGCAAAGAACAAAAGGCCAGCTCCAGCGTGGCGGGGAAAAAGGCCTTCAGGTCTTCCGCAACCGGGCGTCCGGTACGGATGGATGTGCCTAAATCACCGTGGGCCAGGGCGTCCACGTAGCGGCCAAACTGCACATACAGCGGCCGATCCAGCCCCAGCTGCTGGCGAATGTTCTGCACGATTTCGTCGCTGGCGCGATCGCCCGCCAGCAAACGCGCCGGGTCGCCGGGGATCATGTGTGAAATAATAAAGGTAATAATACAGACACCGGCCACCACCAGGAGTAACCCCCAGCAGCGCTGGCGCACGATGCTCCAGAACGTCATACGCTTTCCCCCGACGAGAACCGTTATTTACTCATGGTGGCGATGTTGAACACCTGCTCGAGCATCGGATTAAAAGTGAAGCCTTTGACCTCTTTGTTCATCGCCAGCTGGTAGTTCTTCTGGAACAGATAGACGTAGGCCGCTTCGTCAATCACCACCTTTTGCGCCTGCTGGTAATCTTTGGTGCGTTCCGCCTGGTCGGTGGTTTTCAGCGCGGCCTGCAGCAGCGAATCCACCTCTTTGTTCTCATAGAACGAGCGGTTGCCCGGCAGCCCTTTTTTGTCCGATTCGAACCAGTAGTTCATGAACATGTACGGGTCGGCAAAGTCCGGGCTCCAGTTGCCGATGGCAATGTCGTAATCGCCTTTGCCGACGCGGTCGCGCATGGTGGCATTGGCCAGTTTTTCCAGCTTGACGTTAATGCCGATCTTGCCAAGGCTCGCCTGAGTGGAGAGGGCGATAGGCTCCCAGTTCGGATCGTTGTCCGAGTATAGGAAGGTCAGGCTGGCGGGCTTGTCTTTGACCTTCTCCAGCGCCGCTTTGGCTTTGGCCTCGTCGAAGCTGTACTGCATTGCCGCGGCGTCAAAGCCCCACATGCCTTCCGGGATCGGGCCGCGCATCTGCTTGCCGTTGCCGCTCAGAATGCCTTTTACCATTCCCTGATAGTCTGTCGCCCAGGAGATGGCCCGGCGTAAATCCACCTGATTGAGCGGCGGTTTGCTGTTGTTGAGATAGAGATAGGTCACGCGCAGGGAGGGGTATTCCGCGACGGCGACTTTGCCTTCCTGCTTCAGGGCCGCAAGCTGATCGACCGGCAGGGAGTCGGCAATGTCCAGATCGCCGCGGGAAAGCTGCAGTCGGCGCGAGGCGCTTTCACCGATAATTTTCACCGAGACGCGCTTAAAGTGCGGCTTGTCGCCCGGCCAGTGAGGGTTCGGCACCAGGATCAGCTGCTGGCCTTTCTGCCAGCTCTTCAGCATAAACGGCCCGGAACCGGCGGTATTTTGCGCCAGAAAACCGCGCGCGTCGTCCGAGGCATTGGCCTTCAGCACCGCCGGGTTAATGATGGACGCCCCGTCGTTTGCCAGCGTGTAGAGGAAAGGCGCGAACGGCTGGCTGAGGGTGAATTTCACCGTGTGGTCATCGACGGCATCAATTTTCAGATCTTTCGGGAAGGCTTCAGACG